>NZ_JAVDSP010000001.1:0-1770092 GCF_031455335.1 Herbaspirillum sp. 1173
GCAAAGCGCGCAGGCGCTTTGCTCGTGGACCCCAAAATACAAAAGGCCGACTGACTTTCGTCAATCGACCTTTTCTATTTTGGTGCCCACGGAGGACCTCGGTCACGTCCCGCGACCCCGTCCGGCCTTGCAAGGCCGGACTTTCTCGTCCCTCCCGCAAAGCGCGCAGGCGCTTTGCTCGTGGACCCCAAAATACAAAAGGCCGACTGACTTTCGTCAATCGACCTTTTCTATTTTGGTGCCCACGGAGGGACTCGAACCCCCACACCTCGCGGCACATGGACCTGAACCATGCGCGTCTACCAATTCCGCCACGTGGGCTGCGCTGTAAAGCGAAGACCGTGATTATAGACGGTCTAAAAGCGCTGTCAACAACTTTTTCGCTTCCATGGCATCATTTTCGTTGCAATACGATGCTTCACCCCTGTTTTACCCCCGTATTGCGGTTAGGTAAATGGCCGCAACTCCGTTACACTAGGCACATCCGTCCGCCTGGGCGAGCTTCGCCTTGGCATTTATAACAATTGCGCGAAACGAAACTTTTGAGCCAATTCCCCTATTCCATTCCCAGCCGGGAAGAGATCCTCGGCATCCTGCGTACTTCCTCGGGCGCGCAAAACGCTGCCGCCCTGGCCGCCGCGCTCGGCGTCAAGCCGGAAGAAATGGACGGCCTGACGCGCCGCCTCAACGCCATGGAACGCGACGGCCAGATCAAGCCGGATCGCGCCGGCAACTACAAGCTGACCCACTCGCCCGACTTCATCCTGGGCCGCGTCTCCGCCCATCGCGATGGCTTCGGTTTCCTGCTGCCCGATGAAGGGGCTGATGACCTGTTCCTGCCCGAGAAGGAAATGCAGAAGGTCATGCACGGCGACCGCGTGCAGGCCCGCATCACCGGCACCGACCGCCGTGGCCGTCCGGAAGGCACCATCGTCGAAGTGGTGGAACGCGCCAACACCCACGTGATCGGCCGTCTGCTCAATGAGAACGGCGTCTGGGTGGTCGCCCCCGAAGACAAGCGCATCGGCCACGACGTGCTGCTGGCCGGCCCCCCGGGCAAGGCCAAGGCCGGGCAGGTGGTCAGCGTGGAACTGACCGAACATCCTTCCCGCTACACGCAACCCGTGGGCAAGATCGTCGAGATCCTGGGCGATATCGACGACCCCGGCATGGAAATCGAAATCGCCGTGCGCAAGTACGGCGTGCCGCACGAATTCTCGGAAGCCGCCAAGAAGCTGGCTTCCAAGCTGCCCAGCGAAGTCAAGGCGGCCGACCTCAAGGACCGCGTCGACCTGCGTGACGTGCCGCTGGTCACCATCGATGGTGAAGACGCGCGCGACTTCGATGACGCGGTCTACTGCGAACCGGTCAAGATCGGCCGCACCAAGGGCTATCGCCTGATCGTCGCGATTGCCGACGTGAGCCACTACGTCAAGCCCAACGACGCCTTGGACGTGGACGCGCTGGAGCGCAGCACCTCGGTGTATTTCCCGCGCCGCGTGATCCCGATGCTGCCGGAAAAGCTCTCCAACGGCCTGTGCTCGCTGAACCCGGACGTGGACCGCCTGACCCTGGTGTGCGATGCCGTCATCACCGCCAAGGGCGAGATCAAGGCCTACCAGTTCTATCCGGCCGTGATCCACTCCGCAGCTCGCCTGACCTATACCGAAGTGGCTTCGATCCTGGCCAATACCAAGGGCCCGGAAGCAGCGCGCCGCATCGGCCTGGTGCCGCACCTGACGCACCTCTACGAAGTCTTCCAGGCGCTGCTGACGGCCCGCCAGGCACGCGGTGCCATCGACTTCGAGACCACCGAGACCTACATCGTCTGCAACGCCGCCGGCAAGATCGAGAAAATCCTGCCGCGCACCCGCAACGATGCGCACCGCCTGATCGAGGAATGCATGCTGGCCGCCAACGTCTGCGCGGCCGACCTGTTGAAGCGCCACGATCACCCGGCGCTCTACCGCATCCACGCCGGTCCGACCAAGGAAAAGCTGACGCAGCTGCGCACCTTCCTCAAACAGATCGGCCTGACCCTGGGCGGTGGCGACACCCCCAGCGCCTCCGATTACGCCGAGCTCATGCCCAAGGTCAAGGCACGTCCGGATGCGGTGCTGATCCAGACCATGCTGCTGCGCTCGATGCAGCAGGCGGTCTACAGCCCGGACAACATCGGTCACTTCGGCCTGTCCTATGAATCCTATGCGCACTTCACCAGCCCGATCCGCCGCTATCCCGACCTGCTGACGCACCGTGCCATCAAGGCCGTGCTGCAAGGCAAGCGCTACGAGCCCAAGGGTATCGACAGCACTGCGCTCAATACCTCGATCTCGCCCGCCGCCCGCAAGGCGCAGGCGTTGCAGCGCGCCACCGACAAGGCGGCCGGCAAGAAGCCGCGCGGCGAGAGCGCACTGGCGATCTGGGAAGCGCTGGGTCTGCACTGTTCGGCCAATGAGCGCCGTGCCGATGAGGCCTCGCGCGATGTGGAAGCCTGGCTCAAGTGCTACTTCATCCGCGACAAGCTGGGCGAGGAATTCACCGGCACCATCGCCGGCGTGGCCACCTTCGGCATCTTCGTCCAACTGGATGCGCTCTACATCGAAGGCCTGGTGCACGTCACCGAGCTGGGTGCGGATTACTTCCAGTACGACGAAGCGCGCCACGAACTGCGCGGCGAACGTACCGGCATCCGCTACCAGCTGACCGACCGCGTCACCGTGCAGGTCAGCCGCGTGGACCTGGATGCACGCAAGATCGACCTGGCACTGGTCAACGAGCCGGGCATCCGTACCCTCATCAAGAACGAAGCCAAGCGCGCTGAAAACGCCGCGCGCGGCAAGTCCGGTGGCGGCAGGCAGAGTGCCGATGAAGCTCAGCCGGCAGCCCGTGGCAAGAGGGGTGCGGCCAAGCCAGCTGCCGCTGCAGCGGGCAGCAAGCCCAAGGGTGGCGCCAAGGCCAAGGCCGGTGCCGCGCGCACCGCCACGGCACGCCCCGGCGAAGCTGACCGCAAGCGCACTGCATCCAAGGGCTACACCAAGGGCAAGAAGAAGCGATGAGCATGTCCCCGGACCTGCGCAATGCGCAGGCCGGGTTTGATGGAACGCGGGGCAGTTGCCCCGAGCAAGACGAAAGACACAAGCAGGATCTATGAAGAGCAAAATGATTTTCGGCTTCCATGCCGTGACCTCCCGCATCCGCCACGAGGCTTCCTCGGTGGAAGAGATTTACGTGGATGCCGAGCGCCGCGACCGCCGCATGCTGGATTTGCTGCATGCCGCCAAGGAAGCCAATGTGCGCATCATCCAGGCCGACGACCAGCGCCTGGCCGCCATGGTCGGCACGCGCCGTCACCAGGGTGTGGTGGCCAAGGCCGCGGCGCTGTCGCTGGCGCGCACCCTCGATGAACTGCTGGATGCCGTGGTCGGTCCGCCGCTGCTGCTGATCCTCGACGGCATCACCGATCCGCACAACCTCGGCGCCTGCCTGCGTGTGGCCGATGGTGCCGGCGCGCATGCCGTGATCGCCCCCAAGGATCGCGCCGTGGGCTTGAATGCCACGGCCATGAAGGTCTCCAGCGGTGCGTCCGACACCGTGCCCTACATCACCGTCACCAACCTGGCCCGCACCATGCGCGACCTGAAGGAGCGCGGCGTGTGGATCATCGGCACCTCCGATGATGCCGAGAAGGGCCTCTACGAAGGCGACTTCACTGGCCCCACCGCACTGGTGATGGGCTCCGAAGGCGAAGGCATGCGCCGTCTCACCCGCGAGACCTGCGACGTGCTGGTCAACATCCCCATGTTCGGTTCGGTCGAGAGCCTCAACGTCTCCGTGGCTTCCGGCGTCTGTCTGTACGAGGCGCGACGCCAGCGCTTGCCCAAGTAAGTCCGGTCATCCCGCATGACACCATCGCCGGACTTCGCGTCCGGCGATTTTTTTTGCCGTTCCATTCTTGGATCACTTCAATTTCACTTCAGTAGCCGTTTTCATTCAACGTTTCAGGAAACACACCATGTTCAGCCGACTCAGAGAAGACATCGCCAGCATCCGTGAGCGCGACCCCGCCGCGCGCAACAGCTGGGAGGTGCTGACCTGTTACCCGGGCCTGCATGCGGTGATCCTGCATCGCTGGGCCCAGGCTTGCTGGAAGGCCGAGATGAAGTGGCTGGGACGCTTCATCTCGCAGCTGGGCCGTACCCTCACCGGCATCGAGATTCATCCCGGTGCCACCATCGGCCGCCGTGTCTTCATTGATCACGGCATGGGCGTGGTGATCGGCGAGACCGCCATCGTCGGCGACGATTCCACCATCTACCAGGGCGTGACCTTGGGCGGCACTTCGCTGGCCAAGGGAGCCAAGCGCCATCCGACACTGGGGCGCGGCGTCATCATCGGTGCCGGGGCCAAGGTGCTGGGCGGCTTTACGGTCGGGGACGGGGCCAAGGTCGGTTCCAATGCGGTGGTCACCAAGGAAGTGCCGGCCGGCGCCACCGCCGTGGGCAACCCGGCGCGCATCGTCGAGCGCAATGCCGTGACGTCCGGGCGTGACCAGGCGGCGGCGCGCCTGTTTGCGGCCTACGGCGTCATGCCCAATGGCGATGATCCGCTGTCCAAGGCGCTGCACGGACTGATCAACCAGGTGGCCACCCAGGAGCAGCAACTGGAAGCCGTGCTGGCCGCCTTGCAGGGTGCGGGGATAGGGTGTCGACGCCTTGAAGAGGCCGGGCACTTCGACGCCGCGCAACTGAACCGGCTGGTCGATTGAGGAGAAGGGGCGCAGCCGGGTTCAGGCCGGCTGCGTAGTTCGCCACGGCCTGTGCCGCAGCGATGAAGCGATGAAGCGATGAAGCAGTGTACTGGGCGAGATCAGGCGATCTCGTCACCGTTCACATCATGCCGGTGCAGCGCACCGTCGGCCGTCAGGCTGATCCAGCCGCCGCGCGGCGTTTCTACGTCGTATTCCCAATCCGGCAGCACATAGCGCAACTTGCCGCCGTCCAGGCGATGCAGGGCAGGGCGGTGCGTATGCCCGTGGATGAGGACATCGGTGCCGGTCTGCGCAAAGAGCGCATCGATGGCGCCGGCATTGACGTCCATGATCGCCATGTCCTTGCTCTGGTTGGCGTCCTGGCTGTTCTTGCGGATGCCTTCGATGATGGCCTTGCGCTGGGCCAGCGGCATGGCCAGGAACTGCTGCTGGTAAGCCGGTTGCCGCACCTGGGCGCGGAAGGCCATGTAGGCCTGGTCATCGGTGCATTGCGCATCGCCATGGGCCAGTGCCAGCGTGCGGCCGGCAGCGGTGATGACGTGCGGGTCGTCGAGCAGCGTCAGCCCGGCGGCATCGGCAAACTCTTGGCCCACCAGGAAATCGCGGTTGCCTGCCATCCAGTACAGTTGCACACCTTGCCCCTGTACAGTTCGCAGTGCGTCAGCAATCAGTTGGTTGTAGGGAGCAGTACGGTCGTCGTCACCGGCCCAGTACTCGAACACGTCACCCAGCAAGTACAGTTGCTGCGTCTGTACTGCATGGCTCTGCAGGAAGGACAGAAAAGCCTCGGTGGTACGGGGCAGGGCGGCCTGCAAATGGAGGTCGGAAACAAAAAGCGCAACCGTCGGTTGCGCTTTCTGCATGAACTGGAAATCAGTCATGGTCGGTGAAGTCAGCGGTCCAGATCAGGCTCAGACCACTTCTGCCTTCTCGATCACCACATCTTCCGCAGGCACGTCGGCGAACATGCCGGCGCGGGTGGTCTTGACGCCCTTGATCTTGTCGACCACTTCAGTGCCTTCGACGACCTTGCCGAAGACACAGTAGCCCCAGCCGTCCTGGCCCGGGTAGTCCAGGAAGCTGTTGTTCTTGACGTTGATGAAGAACTGCGCCGAGGCCGAGTGCGGAGCGGCGGTGCGGGCCATGGCCAGGGTGTAGGGCTCGTTCTTGAGGCCGTTCTTGGCTTCGTTCTCGATCGGCTCGCGGGTTTCCTTCTGCTTCATGCCGGGTTCGAAGCCGCCGCCCTGGATCATGAAACCGTCGATGACGCGGTGGAAGATGGTGCCGTTGTAATGGCCGGCGTTGACGTAGGCCAGGAAGTTCTCAACGGTCTTGGGGGCCTTCTCGGCATCCAGTTCGATCTTGATGGCGCCGTGGTTGGTGGTGAGCAGAACTGCCATGATGAATCCTTTGCTTGTGGGGGAATGAAAAAAACCGGCGGGCGACTTGGGCCCGCCTTGGCTGCGTGACGGCAGGCCGGCCTTACTTGACCAG
Source organism: Herbaspirillum sp. 1173 (assembly GCF_031455335.1). NCBI lineage: Bacteria > Pseudomonadati > Pseudomonadota > Betaproteobacteria > Burkholderiales > Oxalobacteraceae > Herbaspirillum > Herbaspirillum sp. 1173. The sequence continues at coordinate 6,266 of NZ_JAVDSP010000001.1, forward strand.
GGTGGCCGATTCGATCACCACCGGCGTGGCCGGCACGTCGCCGGCACCGGTGCGCACTTGCTTGATCTTGTCGACCACGTCAGCACCGGCGATGACCCGGCCGAAGACGGCATAGCCCCAGCCGTCCTGGCCGGGGTAGTTCAGGAAGCGGTTGTCCGCCACGTTGATGAAGAACTGGGCCGTTGCCGAATGCGGTGCCGACGTGCGCGCCATCGCCACAGTATAAACCTCGTTCTTCAAACCGTTATTGGCCTCGTTCTTGATGGGCGCGTCGGTGGTCTTCTCGCGCATGTTCTGGTCGTAGCCGCCGCCCTGGATCATGAAGCCGTTGATGACGCGGTGGAAGACGGTGCCGTTGTACTGGCCCTTCTTGACGTATTTCAGGAAATTGTCGACCGAGACCGGAGCCTTTTCGGGATTGAGTTCCAGGGTGATGTCACCCATGCTGGTCTTGAGCAGCACGCGCGGTGCATCGGCCGCCAGGACGGGTGCAGCCAGCGTGGCCGAGAGAGAGAATGCTGCGGCCATGCGCAGCAGATGACGACGGGAGAGGATCATGCGTTGCCTTCGTAAATGATTTTCCATTGCGATCCTTCACGCACCCAGTACTGGCGCTTGCGGATCGCGTTCTTGCTTTTGCCGACCGCACTTTCCTGGGTGAAAGTGCTGACGATCATGTCTTCCGGTGTGCCGGGATAGCGGAACAGGCTGACATCGCGCAGTTTGACACTGGTATAGCGCGCGCCGTTCAGGCTCTTCTGCTGGCGGCCGAACCAGGTGGCCAGGTTCTCGCCTTGGGCCGAGCGGAATTCCGGCGAGTAATACGCCAGCATCTTGTCGGCATCCGCATTCTCCAGCGACTGGCCCCATTGCTCCAGCATGGCCGAGGCGGCGTCGCGCTGTTTGGCCCATTCGCTCTTGTCGACGAACTGCACGTGCTGGCTGATCACCACCACGGTCTTGCCGACTTCGGCGGTGGAATACAGGCTCTGCAGGTCCGGATTGGCCAGCACCACGCAGCCATCCGAGGACAGGGGCGGGCGGCTGAAGTTGTCCGAGGGCGTGCCGTGCAGCCAGATACCGTAGCCACTGCGGCCATTGCGCTTGTCCCACTCATTGGGATAGGACAGCGGCAGCGCGCCTGTGCCATAGAAATCGGGCAGCTTGGGGCCGGGGATGCGGTTGTTGACGTAATACACGCCGATGGGCGTGCGCTGGTCGCCCGACTTGGTCTTGTTGGCACCGAAGCGGCCTTGCGAGACGTAGTAGTCGGTCATGTATTTCAGCTCGCCGCCCTGGTTCTCGTAGACGTACAGGCGCGAGCGCGTGGTATCGACCACCAGCACGTTCTTCTGGTCCTCGCCGACTTGCAGCACGGCCTTGGGGATCAGCTTGGGATCCGGTTTTTCCTGCAGGGAACGGATGCGCACCATGGCTTCGTCGCGCAATTCCTTGAGCTTGTCGCCGGGTCCGTCGGCCATCGCGCCGAAGTTGCGCACCGGGCGGGCATGCATCAGCAGCAGGTCGCCGCGCACCAGATGGCCGAGGCGGAAGGTCGGATAGGCCGCGACCAGGGCGTCGGCCTTGGCCTGGGCTTCGCGCAGGCGGTTGGCACCTAGGTCCTTGTAGATATCAATGAGCAGGGCTTCCGGATCCGGCTTGGCAGCGGGTGCGCCGGCCGTATTGCCTTGCGGCGGAATGGAAGAAGAGGATGCCTCGCTGCCCATCGCAGGCAGGCCCGCCAGGCACAACATCAGCAGGCGTCCCAGCATGCGCGCGGGACGCCCTTGCAAAGCGCTAGCCACCAATTACCCTCCCGATCGTTCCTGTTTGATCAGCCATCGATTGCCCTGTTTGACGAAGATCAGGGTCTTGCGGCTGTCCACCGTCAGCCGATCCGAATTATATATCTGGCGATAGCGCACGGTCGCGATGTTGCCATTGATGCTCACCGTGGCATTGCTGACCTTGACACTGATGCGGCCCTTGTCCTCGATGCGGGCGCGGCGCTCTTCGGCCCATTCCTTGCGGGAGGCGCCACGGGGCGTCTCGAAGTCGCTGGCGTAATGGCCGAGGTAGCTGCGCACGTCCTTGTCGCTCCAGGCCTTGGCCCAGCCATTCAATGCTGCCAGCACGACCGCCTTGTCCTGTTCGGCGCTGGCCTCGGCCTTGGCCTTTTCCTTGTCGGCACGGGCCTTGTCGGCACGGGCCTTCTCGGCCGCGGCCAGTTTCTCGGCCTTGGCCTTTTCTGCGGCGGCCAGTTTCTCCGCCTTGGCCTTCTCGGCCGCAGCCAGCTTCTCGGCTTGCGCCTTCTCGGCGGCAGCCTGGGCGGCCTTGTCCTTCTCGGCGCGGGCGGCTTGTTCGCGGGCCAGTTTGTCGGCTTGCTCCTTGTCCCTCTGCGCCTGCAGTTCCTTCTGCTTCTGCTCGGCGGCAGCCTTGTCGGCTGCGGCCTTCTGGGCGCGCGCCTGTTCGGCGGCCAGTTGCTCGGCGCGTGCCTTCTCGGCCTTGGCACGTTCGGCGGCGGCCCGGTCTGCTGCTGCCTTCTCTGCTGCGGCCTTGTCTGCGGCGGCCTTGTCGGCAGCGGCTTTCTCGGCTGCGGCTTTTTCCTTCTCGCTGGTGGCCTTGGAGATGGCGGTCTTCTCCGCTTCGGCCTTGTCGGCGGCTGCCTGCTGCGCCAGTTTCTCGGCCGCCAGGGCACGATTGCGTTCCTGCTGTTCGGCCGCTGCCGCTTCGGCCTTGGCCCTGGCGTCGCGCTGGGCCGATGCGGCCGACGCCAGGCGCGGCACCGTGCCACCGGTAGTGTTGCCGTTGAGCGAGCGCAGCAAGGTCAGCTTGGGCTGCGGCACGTTGGCACCCGGATCGATCTGCAGCGCCTTGTCATAGGCCTGGCTGGCCAGCTTGGCATAGACGTCGCCCAGGTTTTCCAGTGCCGTGGCATAGGTCGGGTTGGTGCGCATGGCCATGTCCAGCGCCGCGCGCGCCTTGTCGTACTGGCCGTCGGCTGCATACAGCACGGCCAGGTTGTTGTACGGCTCGGGCAGGTCGGGGAAGTCTTCGGTCAGCTTGCTGAACACCGCGATGGCCTCGGCAGAACGGTTTTGTTCTGCTAAGATCAGCCCCTTCGTGAAACGCAGTTGCGCATCGCGCGGGTGTTTCGCCAGCACGGCATCGGTCTTGGTCAGTGCATCGGCATACTGTCCGGCCCGCATCAGCTTGTTGATGTCAGACATTTCGCTGGCATGCGCAAGCGTGGCGGGCACCCCGAACAGGGCAGCCACCAGGCTGGACAACACTGCCGTCTTGTGGGCAGTCTTGCTGATCAAACCGCGCAAACCATGAATGGATGTCTGTTCTTGTGATTCTGGGGCCATGGTTTTATCGATGCTATACTCGAAGAAATTCGAAGAAAGCTGGCATTTTATATCAAACAAGTAAGACAAAAAGAGGTTTGGCTACCGTGACCCGTTCATGTTGCAACTGCTGCTAGAACAATGAAACCCGGCAGGGGCCTGCCAGCGCCACGCTTGTTCACGGTGCCGGCCCCAGGTAGTGCATGAACCCGTCGCCCGCAGCGGCAACGCCAACCCCAGAATTCCCATCCCATGAGCGAGCTCAAGATTTACAACACGCTGGCGCGTGACAAGCAGACCTTTACCCCGATCGAACCCGGCAAGGTGCGCTTGTACGTGTGCGGCATGACCGTGTATGACTACTGCCATATCGGCCATGCGCGCGTGCTGGTGGTGTTCGACATGGTGCAGCGCTGGCTGCGCGCCTCCGGCTACGCCGTGACCTATGTGCGCAACATCACCGACATCGACGACAAGATCATCCATCGCGCCGCCGAGAACGGCGAGACCATCGCCCAGCTGACCAATCGCTTCATCGATGCCATGAACGAGGATGCCGCCGCCCTGGGCGTGCAGCGTCCCGATCATGAACCGCGTGCGACCAAGTACGTGCCGAAGATGCTGGACCTGATCGGCAAGCTGGAAAAGCACGGCCTGGCCTACAAGGCCAGCGATGGCGACGTCAATTACTCCGTGCGCGATTTCCCCGGCTACGGCAAGCTCTCCGGCAAGTCGCTGGACGACCTGCGCGCCGGCGAGCGGGTGGATGTGAACACCGGCAAGCGCGATCCGCTGGACTTCGTGCTCTGGAAGGCGGCCAAGCCCAGCGAGCCGGACGAAGCCAAGTGGGACTCGCCCTGGGGCTGTGGCCGTCCGGGCTGGCACATCGAGTGCTCGGCCATGTCCAGCGACCTGCTGGGCGACCATTTCGATATTCACGGCGGTGGCCAGGATCTTCAGTTCCCGCACCATGAAAATGAAATCGCCCAGTCCGAAGGCGCGCACCAGCACACCTTCGTGAATTACTGGATGCACAACGGTTTCGTGCGCATCGACAACGAGAAGATGTCCAAGTCTCTGGGCAACTTCTTTACGATTCGCGACGTGCTCAAGAAGTACGACCCGGAAGTGTTGCGTTTCTTCATCTTGCGCGCCCACTACCGCAGCCCGCTGAACTACTCGGATGCCCATCTGGACGATGCCCGGCAGGCGCTCACCCGCCTGTACACGGCCTTGAAGGATGTGCCGCCGGAAGCCGGCGCTCTGGTGGCCGATGAAGCGCATGCACAAAGGTTCACAGAGGCCCTGAACGACGACTTCAACACGCCGGTCGCGATCTCGGTGCTGTTCGAACTGGCCAATGAGGTCAACCGTGACCGTTCGCCGGCACAGGCGCGCCAGTTGAAGGCGCTGGCCGGCATCCTCGGCCTGCTGCAGCGCGAGCCGGCGGAGTACCTCAAGGGCGGCGTGGCAGCAGCAGACGGTCTGGGCGAAGCCGAGATCGAAGCCCTGATTGAAGCACGCAAGGCGGCCAAGGCGGGCAAGAACTTCGCCGAAGCCGACCGGGTCCGTGCCGAGCTGACCGCAGCCGGCATCATTCTGGAAGACAAACCGGGCGGCCTGACCGAGTGGCGGAGAGCTTGATTTGAATACCAACCGAAAAGCCAGCGAAGCCGATCCCAGCCTGATCGTGCCGGCCTACTGGGAAGAGGCCAAGGCCGAGCTGATGAAGCGTGACCGCATCATGCGCAAGATCATCCCGCATTTCGGGGATCTGCAGCTGACGGTGCGCGGCGACGCCTTCACCACGCTGGCGCGTTCGGTGATCGGCCAGCAAATCTCGACCAAGGCCGCCAATGCGGTCTGGCAGCGCTTCCTGGAAGCCTGTCCGCGCTGCACGCCGGGCCAGGTGATGCGCACCGGTCCGGAAGGGCTGGCGGCGTGCGGCCTGTCCAAGCGCAAGGCCGAATACATCCTCGATCTGGCGGCCCACTTCAAGGCCAAGACGGTACATCCCGACAAATGGGCGGAGATGGAAGACGAAGCCGTCATTGCGGAGATGATCCAGATCCGCGGGATTGGCCGCTGGACAGCCGAGATGTTTTTGATATTTAATCTGCTGCGCCCGAACGTGCTGCCGCTGGATGACCTGGGATTGCTCAAGGGCATCAGCATCAGCTATTTCTCGGGCGAGCCCGTCTCGCGCAGTGATGCGCGGGAAGTCGCCGCGAATTGGGAACCGTGGCGCACCGTGGCGACCTGGTACCTGTGGCGCAGCCTGGATCCGCTGCCGTCCGATTATTGATCCAAGAGGAAGAGGGTGCGCCCGGCGCTGCTGCGCCGGGGCCGTGCTGGTGTATACTCCGCACCTCCCAAGATTTGAAGGCAAACCGATGCAACCGGGGATCATCGCGCCGCAACCCGCACCGGGCCGGCATTGTCAGCGATTCTCGCCACATCATCGGACTTGTTGAAAAAGGAACACAATGAGTAAATCGACAACGACTTTTCTGGGCTTCGAGCAGGCCATCGCCGAGCTGGATGCCAAGATTGAAGAGTTGCGTTTTGTACAGGATGACTCGGCCGTCGACATCTCCGAAGAGATCGAGCGCCTGGTCAAGAAGAGCCAGCAGCTGACCAAGGACATCTACGCCAAGCTCACGCCCTGGCAGGTCTCGCAGATTGCGCGCCATCCGCAGCGTCCCTACACCATGGACTACGTGCGCGAGATCTTCACCGATTTCCACGAACTGCATGGCGACCGCACCTTCGCGGACGACCAGTCCATCGTCGGCGGCCTGGCCCGTTTCAACGGCCAGGCGTGCATGGTGATCGGCCACCAGAAGGGGCGCGACACCAAGGAACGCGCCATGCGCAACTTCGGCATGCCCAAGCCGGAAGGCTATCGCAAGGCGATGCGCCTGATGAAGGTGGCCGAGAAGTTTGGTTTGCCGATTTTTACCTTTGTCGATACCCCGGGCGCATTCCCCGGCATCGATGCCGAAGAGCGCGGCCAGTCCGAAGCCATCGGCCACAACCTGTACGTGATGGCCGAACTGAAGGTGCCGCTGATCGCCACCATCATCGGTGAAGGCGGTTCCGGCGGCGCGCTGGCGATCGCCGTGGGTGATTCGGTGCTGATGCTGCAATATGCGACCTACTCGGTGATCTCGCCGGAAGGCTGCGCTTCCATCCTGTGGAAGACCGCCGACCGCGCCGCGGATGCGGCTGAAGCGCTGGGCCTGACCGCTCATCGCCTCAAGGCCATCGGCCTGATCGACAAGATCGTCAACGAACCGCTGGGCGGTGCCCATCGCGATCCCAAGCAGATGGCCGGTTTGCTCAAGCGCGCACTGTCGGATTCGCTGCGCCAGTTCCAAGGCATGAAGACCAAGGACCTGCTGGCTGCGCGTCACGAAAAGCTGATGGCTTATGGCAAGTTCAAGGAACTGAATTCGGCCGAATAATTTTCGGTTCGCATTTTCTTCTTCCCGGACGCCAGCGATTGCTTCGCTGGCGTTTGTCTTTTCTGGTGCCGGTTTCCCATGTCCGATCATTCCTCTTCTTCTCCTTCCTCCGGCAAGATCACCGGCAAGCTGTTGCAGGCATTGCACGCCACGCTGGCCGCGACTGCTTTCGATCCCGCGCAGGACACGCTGGCTGTGGCCTTCAGCGGTGGGCTCGATTCCACGATGCTGCTGGAAGCGGCCGCGCAGTGGCAGCGTGAAACCGGCGGGCGCGTGGTGGCCCTGCATGTGCATCATGGACTCTCGCCCAATGCGGATGCTTGGCTGGCCCATGCCGAGCAGGAGTGCGCGCAGCGCGGCATTACCTGCGCGCACGAGCGCGTGCAACTGGAACGGGTGGCCGACAGCGGTGTGGAAGAAGCGGCACGGCTGGCGCGTTATGCCGCACTGGGGCGGCTGTGCCGCGCCCATGGTGCGCGCCTGCTGCTGACGGCCCATCATCTCGACGACCAGGCCGAAACGGTGCTGCTGCAACTGCTGCGTGGCAGCGGGCTGGCGGGCCTGTCCGGCATGGATCAATGCAATGCCGCGCCTGGTTTGCTGGGCGATGCGGACACGCTGATCGCACGGCCTTTCCTGGCCATCCCGCGTGCGCAGCTGGAAGAGGGCGCACGCGCCTGGTCGCTCGCCTGGATCGAGGATGAATCCAACAGCGATCCGCGCTACACGCGCAACGCTTTGCGCCATCAGGTGATGCCGGCATTGGGCCAGGTTTTCCCCGGCTACCAGCAGCGTCTGGCGCGTGCGGCCGGGCATGCGCAGGGTGCGCAGGATTTGCTGCACGAAGTGGCCGAACAGGATCTGGCGCAATGCGGTGAAGGCGATCACCTGCGCATGCCTGCGCTGCGTGCCCTGAGCGAACAGCGCTTCCTGAACCTGATGCGTCACTGGTTCGGACTGCGCGGCATGCGCATGCCGTCATCGGCGTGGATGCAGGAGATGCGCGCCCAACTGCTGGAGGCCGATGTGGAAGCGCAGCTGTGCGTCTCTCACCCTGACGGCGAAGTCCATCGTTACCGCGAGCGCGTCTTCCTGGCGCCGCGCCGCCGCCTGCCCGATGAGGGCGCCTCACTGTCGCTGCGCTGGAGCGGGCAGGCGCAGGTCCATGTGCCGGTCTTCCACGGCACCCTGCAGTTCGAGCCCATTCCCGCTGGCGATGCGCGGCCGGGCTTCGATGCCGCTTGGCTGCGTGCGCAATCGCTGCTGGTGTGTGGACGCAGCGGGGGAGAGCGTATCAAGCTGGCGCAGAATCGTCCGGCGCGCAGCCTCAAGCAGCAGTACCAGAGCGCCGATGTCCCTGCGTGGGAGCGGCCTTATCTGCCGCTGGTGTGGGCGGGTGAGGATCTGCTGTTCGCGGCGGGCGTAGGCATGGACTGCGCGCATTTTGCGGCGGCGGGGGAACGCATTGCCCTGCGGTGGCAGCAGGATTGATCTGCATCGGGCGTGTCGGCGTGAGTGGACAGCCGAAGCTAAGCAAACCATTTAAATGATATAAAAAATATCGCCCCCGGACCTGACGGTGCGGGGGCGATATCCCTGTCATCCCTGACATGTCCGGGCTTCAGACGGATCCGATGCCCGGGGTGCTGCTCCTTGCGGACGCCTTACTTGGCGGCGGCGTCAGCGGCCGGCTTGGCTTCAGTACCGGCAGCGGCCTTCTTCTCGCTCTTGCCTTCCGCCTTCTTTTCCGACTTCTTGTGCTTGGCGTGATGTTCCGCCTTGGCCTTCGGCGCGGTCTCGGTCTTGGCGGCTTCAGCCTTGGCCGGAGCAGCCGGGGCGGCAGCGGCGCCGGTCTGGGCGAACACCGGCAGGGTCAGGGCCGACAGCAGGGAAGCAACGATGATGGTCTTGGTCTTCATGGTGATGTCCTTTCAACGACTAGTGTCTGGTCAGTGTCAGTAGTACTGTGTGCACGGTGTGTGCTGTGTGTCTGCTATGTGTTTGCTACGTGTACCGGGCGCTGGCCCGGTACGGTCTTGCCTGGATTACTTGGTCTTGGCAGCGGTGTCGGTGGCGGCCGTCTTGGTGTCCGCAGTGCCGGCATCCTTCTTTTCAGCCTTGGCTTCAGTCTTGGTATCGGCCTTCTTCTCCGATTTTTCGGACTTCTTGTGCTTGGCGTGATGCGTGGCCTTGGCCTTCGGTGCGGTCTCGGTCTTGGCGGCTTCCGCCTTGGCCGGGGCGGCGGTGGTGGCAGCCGGGGCGGCAGGAGCGGCGGCTGCACCGGTCTGGGCGAACACCGGCAGGGTCAGGGCCGACAGCAGGGAGGCAACGATGATGGTCTTGGTATTCATGGTGATGTCCTTTCAGAGACAAGTGTCTGTTTGCGTCAGTAGTACGGTGCGTACGGTGTGTGCTGCGTGTCTGCTACGTTACTGCTTTGTATCTGCTATCTGTACCGGGACTGGCCCGGTACGGTCTTACTTGGTCTTGGTCGCTGTATCGGTAGCGGCCTTGGTGTCGGCCTTGGCTTCGCTCTTGGCGTCAGCCTTCTTCTCTGCCTTTTCCGCCTTTTCCGACTTTTCGGACTTCTTGTGCTTGGCGTGATGGGTGGTCTTGGCCTTGGGCGCGGTGTCGGTCTTGCCGGCTTCCGCCTTGGCCGTGGCTGCTGCTGGCGCGGCCGGCGCAGCGCTGCCGGTCTGTGCGAACACCGGCAGGGCCAGTGCGGTCAGCAGGGAAGCGACGATGACGGATTTGGTTTTCATGGCAATTTCCTTTAGAAAGTGGTTGTTACGCTCGGCGCTTGATTTTGCGTAATCGCTTCATCATGTCGTGTCGCCTTGCTTCCTATAACGAGCCGCCGACGTGAAAGACGACGTGAAAGTGTTTCAATTCATCGTGTATTTGTAAGCATTCGTTGCTGCTTTGCTTATAATGGTCAACACGTTGGTGCAGCCTTGTTTCAGCGCTGTTTCCGGGCTTCGCCGCTGCACTGCGTGCCTTGCCGGTGGTCTTGCCGTTTCTTCTTTCCTGTTGCCTCATCGAGTTTTCTCATGGCCTATCAAACCTGGTTTGCATTTTTCCTCGCCGCCTGTGTCATCGCCATCTCGCCCGGATCGGGCGCGGTGCTCTCCATGAGCCACGGCCTCAATTACGGCCTGCGCCGTACCACGGCCACCATCCTTGGCCTGGAAATCGCGCTGGTGGTGGTTCTCATCATCGCCGGAGCCGGTGTGGGTTCGCTGCTGGTGGCCTCCGAAACCGCCTTCAATGTGGTCAAGATCGCCGGTGCCCTGTACCTGATCTACCTGGGCTTCTCGCAGTGGCGCGCCCGCGTGCCCTCGGAGCAGGAAGGCGAAGCCCTCGACAACGCCAATGCCGTGGCACGCGCGCAGCGTGGCCAGCACTGGTGGCAGCGTTGCATGACGGGCTTCCTCACCAATGCCACCAACCCCAAGGGCATCGTCTTCATGGTGGCGGTGCTGCCGCAATTCATCGATCACGAACGGCCGCTGTGGCTGCAGCTGCTGGTGCTGGCCGTGACCATGGTGGCGGTGGACCTGGTGGTGATGCACGGCTACGCCTTTGCGGCCAGCCGCCTGCAACGCTTCTTCCGCAGCCAGAAGGCGATCAAGGCGCAGAACCGTTTCTTCGGTGGCGTGCTGATGCTGGTGGGCGCCGGGCTGTTCTTCTTCAAGCGCACGCAGCACTGATTGCAGCACCGCCCAGACAACAAAAAACCCGCAAGGCAGCTTGCGGGTTTTTTGTTGGGCGTCCCGGCCGGGTTGGCGGGGACGTGAAGGAAAATTACTTGTCCTTCTTCAGGCAGGACGACATGAAGGCTTTGCGCTCATCGCCCTTCTTGCCGGCGGCATCGGCGTTACATTGCTTCATCTTGTCCTGCTGGGTGGCCGGCTTGGGCTGTTCCTTCTTCAGGCAGGAGGACATGAAGGCCTTGCGTTCATCGCCTTTCTTGCCGGCGGCGTCGGCGTTGCATTGCTTCATCTTGTCCTGCTGGGCATTCTGCGCCATGGCGGGGGAACCCAGCAGCAGCGGGGCGGCCAGTGCGAACGAGGTCATGGCGAAGAGCATTTTTTTCATGAGAGACTCCCTGGGGCAAGGTGGATTCGTGGGTCTGATCGCGTCTGATTCTTCAGACGCGAGCATTACAGCATGAAAGATAATGTTCTGACTAGCGCACGCAGTTGAGATCGCCTTCCTGGCAGCCTGCCAGATTCTTCAGTTCGTCCGCACGCTGGCGGGTCTTGTCGGCCAGGCAGGTTTGCAGCGCAAGTGAAGCTGCAGACCCGCCGGCGCTGGCCGAGCTCTCAAAGCGGCAGGACAGGTCGCGATACTTCAGCCAGGCCAGCTGCACCTCGCGCAACTGGTTCTGTTGCGCCTTGTTGAGCTTGTCGCGATAGGCCATGTAGGTGGCGTTGAGATCGGCATCGTTCTGGGTCAGGGTCTGCGAAGCGCAGGCATTCATCTCGGCCTGGGTGGCGGCCTTGGTGCAATCGGCAGCGAAGGCACTGCCGGCACACAGCAGCAGGGCGGCTGCCAGCAGGGACAAGGGGGCTTTCATGGGACTGGACTCCTGTTTCTCAGGGGACGAGGCTGCATGGCCTCCGGTGGGCAAGGTCGTTCTGGCGACCTTGGGAAGGCTTGCAGCTTGTCGGGATAAAATGACATTTTGCCTGTCTTAGAAGAAGACAGAGCAGGCCGGTTCGCCCGTTTCTGCAACGAAATTGCAACAAGCCGTATCTGATTTACCTTATCCAAATCTTTTTCAGGAGTAGCGCAGATGGGATTGAGCTGGCTGTCCGCCATCAAACTGATTCCCTGGGGCGACGTGGTCCAGGCCACCCCCGGCATCGTCAAGGGCGCGCGTGACCTGTGGTCGCGCACCCGCAAGGCCAAGACCGCAGTCGATGCCGCGCCGCCCGCGCCGGTCACCGGCGACGTCGGCCAGCTGGCCCAGCGTATCGTCCAGCTGGAAGCCGAGCAGCTCGAAGCCAGTCAGTTGATCAACACCCTGGCCGAGCAGAATGCGCAACTGGTCGCCACCATGGATGCCATGCGCCGCCGCCTGCGCATGCTGGGCGCTTTCTGCGTGCTGCTGGCGGTGGGCGTGGTGGCGGTGTGGCTGCGCTGACGCTTTCTTGCATTTTTCTGAACCCTGATTCCTTGACGACTGGCCCTGCATGTTCCAACAAGCATTGCGCATGACCCTGCGCGACTGGCGCACCGGTGAACTCCGTTTCCTGCTGATCGCCTTGATCGTGGCGGTGGCGGCACTGTCCTCGGTCGGTTTCTTCGTCGACCGCATACGCGCCGGCATGACGCGCGATGCGCACCAGTTGCTGGGGGCCGATCTGCTGGTGGCGGCCGATCAGCCACTGTCACCGCAATGGCTGCAGCAGGCCGCCACGCAAGGCTTGCAGCAGGCGCAGACCCAGGTCTTCCCCAGCATGGCGCAAGCCGGGGAGGGGGATGCGGCCCGCTCGGTACTCTCATCCATCAAGGCCGTCACGGCGGGCTATCCCTTGCGCGGCCAGTTGCGGCTGCAGGGCAGCGATGGCCGCGACCGGCCTGCCGACGGGATTCCGCAGCCGGGGACCATCTGGGTGGATCCGCAGATCCTGTCCCAGCTCGACGTGAAGGTCGGCGATACCCTCAGGCTGGGTGATCTGGCGCTGAAGATCGCCGCCGTGATCGCGATCGAACCGGATCGCGGCAGCGCTTTCGTCAACTTCGCGCCGCGCGTGATGCTCAATGAGGCCGACCTGGCCGCCACGCACCTGGTGCAGGTCGGGTCGCGCGTGACCTATCGCCTGTTGATCGCCGGACCGCCCGAGGCCGTGCAGCGCTACCAGCAGCAGATCGAACGCCAGATCGAGGCCGACAGGCTGCGCGGCGTGCGCCTCGAATCGCTGGAAAACGGCCGCCCGGAAATGCGCGCCACGCTGGACCGCGCCGAGCAATTCCTGTCGCTGGTCGGGCTGCTGTCGGCCATGCTGGCCGCGCTCGCCGTGGCTATGGTGGCGCGCCGCTTCATGCTGCGCCATCTGGATGCCTGCGCCATGCTGCGCTGTTTCGGCATGACGCAGGCGCAGGTGACCACGCTCTATCTCACCGAATTCATTCTCATCGGGCTGGCAGCCAGCTTCATCGGCATGCTGGTCGGCTTTGCCGCCCACTTCGCGCTGCTGCAATGGCTGGGCAATTTCCTGCCGACCGCCTTGCCGCCACCGGGTTGGGCACCGGCGCTGCAGGGCGTGGCCACCGGTTTGTTGCTGCTGGTCGGGTTTGCCTTGCCGCCCATCCTGCAATTGCGCAACGTGCCGCACAACCGCGTGATCCGGCGCGACCAGGGCGCACCGCAGGCGCTGACGGTCGGGACCTATGTGCTGGGCACGCTGGTGTTTTCCGGCTTGCTGCTGTGGCAGGCGGGCGATCTCAAGCTGGGGCTGCTGACCATCGCCGGTTTCCTCGGCGGCTTCGGTCTCTTCGCACTGGTGGCCTGGCTGTGCCTGCGCGCGCTGCGTTCGCTGCGCGGGCTGGTGGATCGCCAGAGCTGGCGCTTCGCCATCGACGGCTTGCAGCGTCGTCCGGCGGCGGCCGTGATGCAGGTGGTGGCGCTGGGCCTGGGGCTGATGGCGCTGCTGCTGCTGACCGTGATCCGTGGCGATCTGGTCGGTGCGTGGCGGCAAGCCACGCCGGCGGATGCGCCCAACCGCTTCATCATCAACATCCAGCCGGATCAGCGTGAGGCCGTGCAGCAGGCGCTGCGCCAGGGCGGGGTGCAGGATGCGGCGCTGTATCCGATGATTCGCGGGCGGCTGGTGCAGATCAACGGGCGCGCGGTCAATCCCTCGGACTATCAGGAAGACCGCGCCAAGCGCCTGGTGGACCGCGAATTCAATCTCTCGACCATGCGCGACATCCCGCCCGGCAATGGCATCGTGGGCGGCCGCTGGTACGACGACAGCCACCCGGAAGCCTCGGTGGAACGCGGGCTGGCGCAGACCCTGGGCATCAAGCTGGGGGACAAGCTGCAATTCGACATCGCCGGCCAACTGGTGGAAGCCCCCGTAACCAGCCTGCGCAAGCTGGAGTGGGGATCACTGCGGGTGAATTTCTTCGTCATCCTCAACCCGACGCTCATGCGCGATACGCCGCAAAGCTGGATCACGGCGGTACACCTGACGCCGCAGCAGGAGGCCTTGGGCAACACGCTGGCGCGTGACTTCCCCAATCTCACCGTTGTGGACATAGGAAGTGTACTGGCACAGATTCAGGAAGTGGTCGGTCAAGTGATTGCAGCTGTAGAGTTCCTGTTCCTGTTCACTTTGTGTTCAGGTGTACTGGTACTGTACGCTGCACTGGCAGGGTCCCAGGATGAACGTGTACGGGAAGCTGGCCTGTTGCGTGCGCTCGGTGCGACCCGGCAGGAGCTCTCCCGCGCCCAGCGCATCGAGGTGCTGCTGGTGGGTTCGCTGGCAGGGCTGCTGGCCGCCAGCGGCGCGGCCGGCATTGGCTGGGCGCTGGCGCATTACGTCTTCAATTTCGACTGGAGTTTCAGCCCGCTGGTGTGGGTGGCCGGCATGGGGCTGGGCGCGGCTTGCTCGGCGCTGGGCGGCTGGGCCGGATTGCGTCACGTGCTGCGCCGTCCGCCGCTGCAGACCTTGCGCGAGGCCTGATCCGATACAGGTCAAACAACGCTGGCAATCACAGCCGGGCGGCCCGACGCGGCCGTCCGGCTGCGGTATCATGGCGGTCTTATGCAAATCGAAGATCCCAACCAACCGACCACGTTCGAACTCATTGGCGGCGCAGAGAAGCTGCGCGAGATGGTCGACCGTTTCTATGACCTGATGGACCTGGAGCCGGAGTTCGCCGGCATTCGCGCGCTGCATCCGCCTTCGCTGGACGGTTCGCGCGAGAAGACTTACATGTTCCTTTCCGGCTGGACCGGCGGTCCCAGCCTGTACATGGAAAAATTCGGCCATCCGCGCCTGCGGGCGCGCCACCTGCCTTTCCCCATCGGCATCTCCGAGCGCGACCAGTGGCTGCGCTGCATGACCTGGGCCATGCAGGACGTCGGCCTGCCGGAAGACCTGATGAAGCGCCTGCTGGCGGCGCTCTACCAGACCGCCGACTGGATGCGCAACAAGCCCGAGTAACACGCACTGGATTGGTCCCATGTCCCTTTTTGAAATGATCCTTACCGGCCTGGTCGTGGTCGGCGTCGTGCTGCAAGTGCTGATCCTGCTGCGCGGTAGCCAGCGGCAGGAGGACGACACTGCGCTGGTGATCGAAGACGCGCTGCTGCAGGTCAAGCAGGACCTGCAACGCCATCAGCAGGAGACCGGCGAGCGCATCGAGCGCGAGCTGCGTAGCCAGGTGCAGGCCAGTGCCCAGAGCACGCGCCAGGAACTGGGCGCGAACTTTGCCCATCTGCAGCAGACGCTGGCCACGCAGCTGACGAGCGTGGCGGGTTTGCAGAACCAGCAGATCGATGGCTTCGCGCAGCAACTGGTCAAGCTCAACGAAAGCAATACGCAGCAGCTGGAAAGCATGCGCCAGTCCATCACGCTGCAGGCCCAGGTGAACCGCGAAGAGCAGGCGGTTTCGCTCAAGCGCTTCGGCGATACGCTGAATCAGCAATTGTCGGCGCTGACCGAATCCAACGCCCAACGCATGGCCGAAGTGCGCGCCACGCTGGAAGCCAAGATCAAGGACCTGCAGAACGACAATGCGCAAAAGCTGGAAGAGATGCGCAAGACCGTGGACGAAAAACTGCATGCCACGCTGGAGCAGCGGCTCGGTGAATCCTTCAAGCTGGTCTCGGACCGGCTGGACAAGGTGCACCAGGGCCTGGGCGAAATGCAGCAGCTGGCCACCGGCGTGGGCGACCTGAAGCGCGTGCTGACCAACGTCAAGACGCGCGGCACCTGGGGCGAAGTGCAGCTGGAAATCCTGCTGGAGCAGATGCTCACCCCCGACCAGTACGCCAAGAACGTGGAGACCGTCCCGGCCAGCGGCGAGCGGGTGGAATTCGCCATCCGCCTGCCGGGCGCCAAGGAAGACGCGGGCCAGGTCTGGATGCCCATCGACGCCAAATTCCCCAAGGAACAGTACGAACGCCTGGTCGATGCCGCCGAGCGCGCCGATGCCGACGGTGTGGCCACGGCCGGCCGCGAGCTGGAGCGGGCAGTGCGCGGCGAGGCCAAGACGATTGCCGAGAAATACCTGTCGCCACCGCTGACGACCGACTTCGCCATCCTCTTCCTGCCCACCGAAGGACTGTATGCGGAAGTGATGCGCCGGCCCGGCTTGTCGGATGAATTGCAGCGCACCTGCCGGGTCACCATTGCGGGGCCGTCGACCTTGTCGGCGCTGCTCAACAGCCTGCAGATGGGCTTCCGTACGCTGGCACTGGAAAAGCGTTCGTCGGAGGTGTGGCAGGTGCTGGGCGCGGTCAAGACCGAGTTCGGCAAGTTCGGCGAAGTGCTGGCCGCCACCAAGACGGCGCTGGAGCGCGCGGCCAAGAACATCGACCAGGCCGAGACCCGCACCCGCCAGATGACGCGCAAGCTCAAGTCGGTGGAGGCACTGCCGGTGGAGAATGCGCAGAAGCTGCTGGGGACCGGGGAGCTGGATTTGGGCGAGGATGCCGAGGGCGTCTGATTTGCTTCTTCCTTCACCTGCAGAGGTGGCTCAAGCGGCTGGAAAACAGAAGGGACGGCTTGCCGTCCCTTTTTCTTCATCTGCGCCTGAAAGCCGTCATACCAAGCCGTCGAACAGCACCACCGTCACCTCTTCACCTGCAGCGACCTCACCGCGTTCGTGTTCCAGTTCGATGATGCAGTTGGCGTCTGACATCGAGCGCAGGATGCCGGAACCCTGCATGCCGGTCAGCCGCACTTGCCACTGACCGTTCACGTCCGGGGACAGGATGCCGCGCTGGTATTCAGTGCGGCCGGCCTTCTTGCGAATGGCGGTGGCTGTCTTCACGCGCAGGCGCGGTAGCGGATTGGCTTCGGCTCCGGCCAGGCGCAGCAGCGCATCGCGCACGAAGAAGGAAAAACTCACCTGCACCGCCACCGGATTGCCCGGCAAA
The DNA here is from genome assembly GCF_031455335.1 of Herbaspirillum sp. 1173. NCBI lineage: Bacteria > Pseudomonadati > Pseudomonadota > Betaproteobacteria > Burkholderiales > Oxalobacteraceae > Herbaspirillum > Herbaspirillum sp. 1173. The sequence goes on from NZ_JAVDSP010000001.1 coordinate 23,203, forward strand.
CCGAACAGATAAGCCTCCCGTCCGCGCGAGCGGATGCGGCCGAAGGCCAGCGGGCGGCCGGGGCGCATGGCGATCTTCCAGAACGTCATCTCGCCCAGGCTGGCCATGATCTGCTTGGTGTAATCGGCCGCACCGACCGACACGCCTCCCGAGGTGATGACCGCATCGGCCTCTTCGCAGGCACTGCGGAACGCCGCGTCCAGGGCGGCCGGATCGTCCGGTACCACGCCCATGTCCAGCACTTCGCAACCGAGGCGCGTGAGCATGCCGTGCAGGGTGTAGCGATTGGAGTCATAGACGCAGCCGGCATCGAGCGGTTCGCCGACCGAACGCAACTCGTCGCCGGTGGAGAAGAAGGCCACACGCAGACGGCGCTGCACCGGTACTTCGGCAATGCCCAGCGAGGCCAGCAGGCCGATGTCGGAGGGCCGCAACACGCGGCCGCGCGGCAGGGCCACGCTGCCCAGGGCCAGGTCTTCGCCACGCAGGCGGCGATTGTCGCCGGGACGCACGCGGCCGGCAGGCAGGGTCACGCCGTGCGCGTCGGCGTCGGCGGTCAGTTCCTGCGGGATCACGGTGTCGCAGCCCTCGGGCATGGGTGCGCCGGTCATGATGCGCACGCACTGGCCGGGGCCGATGCTGCCGGCAAATTGTTCACCCGCGTGTACCGCGCCGATGATCTGCAGGCGCACTTGCTGGCCCTCGGCCACGTCCTCGCCACGCAGGGCATAGCCGTCCATGGCCGAGTTGTCGTGCGCCGGGACGTCGATGCGGGAAATGATGTCGCGCGCCAGCACGCGCGAGAGGGCGCTGCGGATGGCCAGCTTTTCGACGGCCTCGATGGGCGTGATGAATTCCTGGATCACGGCTTGCGCGCGTGCCACCGTCATGGCGTTGGGGTCATAGCCGCTGATGCAGCTGACGATGTCGTGGAGTGTGGCGGTGTGGGTCTCGGTCATTGTTCTGCTTCGAGCTGTTGCAAATCCAGCCCGGTGTTGATGTTGCTGAAGGCGCGCTCGTCAGGGAAATCCACTTCGACGCAATCAAGGCTGGCAAACCAGTGGTCCATCTTGCGTTCGCCCGCCGCCAGGAAGGCGTCCAGCGAGGCGCGAGTGCTGGTCTGCAGCAGCGAGCATACAGGATGCCGCTGGCGCCCGTGTACGCCCTCGGTGACCGCGATGGCGGCCTGTGCACCGCTGGCGGTGAGGGCATCGTACAGGTGCGCTACCAGGTCATAGGGGATCAGCGGCGAGTCGCACGGGGCAGTGGCCAGCAGCGGCGTGTGGCAATGGGCCAGGCCGCATTGCAGACCCGCCAGCGGGCCGGGGAAATCCCCCTGCAGGTCATGCCAGACCGGGTAGCCGAAACGGGCGTACTCCAGCTGGGAGCGGTTGGCGTTGATCGCCAGCGTACCGACCTGCGGTGCCAGGCGTTCCAGCACATGCTGCACCAGCGGCTTGCCGTGCAGGACTTGCAGGCCTTTGTCCACGCCGCCCATGCGCGTGCCACGGCCACCGGAGAGGACCAGGCCGGTGATGTGACTGGCGGCGGTGGCGGGGGAAGACATGGTACGGAAAAGTAAGGAGCAGGGCAGGCGTACCGGATCAGCCGCCGATGTAGGACATCTCGACCTTGCGCGCCGGAGTCGCCTGCATGGCGCTGCGCAGCTCGGAATAACGGTCGCCGCGCTGGCCCCAGAGGGCGGCGATGGCACCGGCAATCTCGGCATCGCTGCTGCCATTGCGCACCAGGCTGCGCAGGTCGTGGCCTTCGCTGGCGAAGAGGCAGGTGTAGACCTTGCCTTCGGTAGAGAGGCGCGCGCGTGAACAGTCCTGGCAGAAGGCCTGGGTCACGCTGGAGATCACGCCGATCTCGCCGCTGCCATCCACATAGCGCCAGCGCTCGGCGGTCTCGCCGGTGTAGTTGGGGTCGGCCACTTCCAATGGCATCTCGTCAGCGATGCGGCGGACCACTTCGCGCGAGGGCAGCACTTCGTCCATGCGCCAGCCGTTGGAAGAGCCCACGTCCATGTATTCGATGAAGCGCAGGATGGCCGGGCTGCCCTTGAAGTAGCGCGCCATCGGCAGGATCTGGTCGTCGTTGACGCCCTTCTTGACCACCATGTTGATCTTGATCGGACCGAGTCCGGCGGCGTGTGCCGCTTCGATGCCTTCCAGCACGCGCGCCACCGGGAAATCGACGTCGTTCATGCGGCGGAAGCTCTCGTCATCCAGCGAATCCAGCGATACCGTCACGCGCCTGAGCCCGGCCGCCTTGAGCGCCTGGGCCTTTTGCTTCAGCAGCGTGCCGTTGGTGGTGAGGGTCAGGTCGATTTCTTCGCCCTCCGGGGTGCGCAGGGCGGCCAGCATGGCGATCAGGGTCTCGATGTTCTTGCGCAGCAGCGGCTCGCCGCCGGTCAGGCGGATCTTGCGCACGCCATGCGCCACGAACTGGGCTGCCACGCGGGTCAGCTCCTCGAAGGTCAGCAGGTCCGAGTGCGGAAGGAACTGGTATTGCTTGTCGAAGACATCCTTGGGCATGCAATAGACACAGCGGAAATTGCAGCGGTCAGTCACCGAAATGCGCAGGTCGTGCAGCGGACGTCCCAGACTGTCGCCCAGCCAGCCGGTCGGCTCGACCGCAACCGGCGTCAGCAGGCCGGCCGCACTGGCGATCGGGGCTTGCCGGACATCGACGATGGGGATGACGCGCTTGTTCATACGATCTGACGATAAAAGGTGTGTAACGATAGCACGCCTGAGGCCGCCGCGCAGATGCACAATCATGCATATAGTGTATGCGCGCAACTGCATCTCGCGCCTGCCGCCGCCCGCCGTGCGGGACTGCTGGCATCAGGCTTGCAGCGTCATCGCATGCTGCCGTGACTGTATCGTGACGGCGAGCGGGCAACTGTCACCAAATAGGAGGTCGTTTGCCGATGGGCGGTGAAGGCAAAGGCTTCATTTGGAAACCGATAGACATGAAAAAGGGAGCCGAAGCTCCCTTGTTCATTGCCGATTTTTACTGCCTCCGGGCCACCCTGCGGCAGGGTGGCCGGAACCCTACTTAACGGCGGGTTTCGACCTGCACCAGCGGTTCGGTCGACTGCGGCGGCAGCGGCTTGCGCTCGCGCGGCACGTGCGGTGCCGGGACGAAGGCAGCAGCGGCTTCCTGGGCCGCGCGCAGCTTGACCGGGTCCGTGGTGGCCAGGGTCAGGCCGGCTTGCGACAGCATCTGCTCCAGCGACTCCGAACGGGCAGCGTTGCCGGTGCTGGCCGCCACTGCGGGGGCAGGGGCAGCAGGGGAAGCCGGTGCGGCCTCAGCCACCACCGGAGCCAGTTCGACGGCTACCGGTGCCGGGCTGGCTTCGACGGCGTCCAGCAGGCTGATCTGTTGCGGCACGGCCGGGGCTGCGGGCGCAGCGTGCACCACCTCGACCGGGGCTTCCGATGCGGCCGGAGCAGCAACGGGGGCCTGCACCGGCTCGAAGGCCGGGGTCGGGGCGAAGCTGGCATCGATCGACGGGGCCGCCGGTTCGATGGCCGGCTGGTTCGAGAACACGGCCTGGGTCGCTTCGGCAGCGGCAGCGGCGACGGCTTCCACCGAGTTCACACCGCTTTCCACGTGCACGGCAGCTTCAGCCGGGGCTTGTTCCGGGACCGGGGAGGCGGCGAACGAAGCTTGCGCCACAGCGGCTTGGGCCACTTCCACCGGAGCCGCCGAAGTCTCGGCAGCAACGGTCTCGACGTTCACGCCGGTAGCAGCGGCGCTGGCCACGACTACGGTGTCGACGCCTTCGGCGGCTTCGGATTGCTCCGATCCTTCACCTTCGCCGTTGTCGATCACGTTACCGTTTTCATCACGTTCGCGACGATGACGGTTGCGGCCACCACGGCGACGACGACGACGCGGCTCGGTGCCGCCTTCGGCAGCTTCCGCACCGTCGACGCCATCAGCGCCTTCGGAACCTTCGACTTGAGCAGCTTCCACCTTGGCGGCTTGCTCGTCATTGGACAGGGCCACGGCACCAGCAGCAACCGCTACGCCTGCGGTGGCTGCACCGGCAGCCAGAGCGGCTTCCAGCGGCAGGCCTTCCTCGGCCTTGGGGTCCTTGCGTTCACCACGCGGGGCGCGCGGTTCACGCGGCTGGCGCGGTTCACGGCCTTCACGACCCTCGCGCGGCTCGCGGCCTTCGCGCGGTTCGCGGGGCTCACGGGCTTCACGCGGTTCGTTGCGGCGGGCTTCCTTCGGTTCCTGGCCTTCGCGGGCTTCGCGCGGCTCACGGCCCTCGCGCACCTCACGGCCTTCACGCGGTTCGCGACCTTCCTTGGGTTCGCGCGGACCACGAGGCGGGCGAGCCTGCTTGGCTTCCGCAGCATCGCCGGTCTTCAGTTCGACGGCGGCCGGGCCGCGGGGTGCGCGCTGCTCTGCATTGCGCTCGCCACGTTCGGCGCGATCGCCACGCTCACCGCGTTCACCACGGTTGCGGTTGCGGCCATTGCGGTCGCCGCCACGGCCATTGCGATCACCTTCGCGCTTGGCCGGCGCCTTGGCTTCGACCGGGGCCGGCACTTCCACCGGAGCAACCGGCTTCTTGCGGAAGAAGGCGAAGATCTTGCCCAGCAGACCCGATTCCGGCGCCAGGGTCGGCGGCGGCACGGGGGCAGCCACCGGTTCCGGTGCCTTGCGTTCGACGATCGGGGCCGGTTGGTCGGGGGTGATGCCCTTGACCACGGCTTCCTGGCGCGGACGTTCTTCTTCCTTCTGGCGCTTGCTGTAGCCGATGTCGGTATCGGCCTGCTCGGCCATGGTGTAGCTGGCTTGGGCGTCGTCCAGGCGCGGATCGTCGTGCTTGATCCGTTCCATCTTGTAGTGCGGGGTTTCCAGGTGCTTGTTGGGGATCATGATGACGGTGACGCGATGGCGCGTCTCGATCTTCAGGATTTCGCCCCGTTTTTCATTGAGCAGGAAGGCGGCCACGTCCACCGGCGCTTGCACGTGGATGGCGGCTGAATTTTCCTTCATCGCCTCTTCCTGGATGATGCGCAGCACCTGCAGGGCGGAGGATTCGGTATCGCGGATGTGGCCGGTGCCGTTGCAACGCGGGCAGGTCACGTGGCTGCCTTCGGAGAGCGACGGACGCAGGCGCTGGCGCGACAGTTCCATCAGGCCGAAGCGGGAGATCTTGCCCATCTGAACGCGGGCGCGGTCGTGGTGCAGGGCGTCCTTCAGACGGCCTTCCACTTCGCGCTGGTTCTTGGAGTTCTCCATGTCGATGAAGTCGATCACGATCAGGCCGCCCAGGTCGCGCAGGCGCAACTGGCGGGCCACTTCATCGGCGGCTTCGAGGTTGGTGTTGAAGGCGGTGGTCTCGATGTCGCTGCCACGGGTGGCGCGCGCCGAGTTCACGTCCACCGACACCAGGGCTTCGGTGTGGTCGATGACGATGGCGCCGCCGGAAGGCAGCGGGACCGTACGCGAGTAGGCGGTCTCGATCTGGTGTTCGATCTGGAAGCGCGAGAACAGCGGCACGTCGTCGCGGTAGCGCTTGACGCGGTGAACCATGTCCGGCATCACGTGGGCCATGAACTGCTGGGCCTGGTCGTGGATGTCGTCGGTATCGATCAGGATTTCGCCGATGTCGGGCTGGAAGTAGTCGCGGATGGCGCGGATGACCAGTGACGATTCCTGGTAGATCAGGAAGGCGCCCGAGCCGGACTGACCGGCGCCTTCGATGGCGCGCCAGAGTTGCATCAGGTAGTTCAGGTCCCACTGCAGTTCATCGACGTTGCGGCCGATGCCGGCGGTGCGGGCGATGACGGACATGCCGTTGGGCAGGTCCAGCTTGTCCATGGTTTCGCGCAGTTCCTGGCGGTCTTCGCCTTCGACACGGCGCGACACGCCGCCACCGCGCGGGTTGTTGGGCATGAGCACCAGGTAGCGGCCGGCCAGGGAGATGAACGAGGTCAGGGCAGCGCCCTTGTTGCCGCGTTCTTCCTTCTCGACCTGGACGATGATTTCCTGGCCTTCGCGCAGCGCTTCCTTGATGCTGGCGTTGCGGACGTCAATGCCTTCCTTGAAATAGGTGCGGGCCACTTCCTTGAAGGGCAGGAAGCCGTGGCGTTCTTCGCCGTAGTTGACGAAGCAGGCTTCCAGCGAGGGCTCGATGCGGGTGATGACGCCCTTGTAGATGTTGGACTTGCGCTGCTCGCGTCCGGTGGTTTCGATGTCGATGTCGATCAGTTTCTGACCGTCAACGATCGCTACGCGCAGTTCTTCCTGCTGCGTGGCGTTGAACAACATACGTTTCATGTTTTCACTCCGGGATCCGAAGATCCTTCAAATGGCCCGTCCGTATGTGGTAGCGGGCCAAAAGTACAGGGGATGTACGCGAGAACGAAGTGATTGGGGAGGGAATTGCCTTGATTGTGTGAGTGCGCCTTAGCGGGCGCTCCAGCACAAGGGGGCGCGGATGCGGCAGACGGGAACGCCGGGCAGCACCGTATCCGCGCCGCGCGCTCCGCCATAGGCGGTCGCGCAGGCAACTGCGGACGGTAAGCTGGTCTGTGGAGCCAAACGTAACATGGTGATGGGTTGGCGACGGCGATCGGGTTCTGTTGCATCAACCGGCAAGCTTCGCGATGCTTCGGCCAGGACTGCGGCATGGCCCGGGCAATGCGCTGCATGAGGGGCGGGCGGATGAGCCTGCCGCCGGATGCGCTGCAAGATACTGCTTTGCCGGGGGCTGTGCGCTGCGGACCTGAACCGGAACACCGGATGCGAGTCTTGCCAGACTTTTATCCTGATGATCCAAACAATTCTGTTCCACTTCCAGGCGCGCTGTCCGATTGCAACTGCGGTGCAAACTGGAATCGCGCAGGGAAGGTGCGTACTCGTTTCGAGGCCTTTACGTGGACCAGGCAAGCGGCATGATCGGCTGTATTGTCAACCGTTGCAGCGCTTTTATTGCGTCTGCGATGCCGCGCGTCGTGGTTTTCGGGGCCCCCTCCGTCTATTTTGCAAATGAGCGAGGCTGACGAAGTCTCCTCTTGTGTAGAATGTTCCTTTTTATTCTACTGACGCTGATTTTTTGTTCAGCGTCGAACGATTATATATTCAAAATGAAGGACTTAGCGAGATTTTCTAGGGGGGCTTCTGAAAGCGCCGCAACCGCGCCTGCCTCCCGGAGCGAAGCCGCCTCGCAGAACCTTCCCCAGGTGCAGTTGCTGACCATTTCCGACGAAGAAGCCGGGCAGCGGATTGACAATTTCCTGCTGCGTATCTGCAAGGGTGTTCCCAAGAGCCATATCTACCGTGTCCTGCGTTCGGGCGAGGTGCGCGTCAACAAGGGCCGCATCGACCAGACCTATCGACTGGCCGAAGGGGACGTGGTGCGCGTGCCGCCAATACGAGTTGCCGAGAAACAAGAACAGGTGGTCCCGGGCGCGGAATTCCGCATCCTGCTGGAAGACAGCCACATGCTGGTCATCGACAAGCCGGCCGGCGTGGCCGTGCACGGCGGCTCGGGCGTGAGTTATGGCGTGATCGAACAGCTGCGTGCGGCGCGGCCGCAGGCCAAGTTCCTGGAACTGGTGCACCGCCTGGACCGCGATACCTCGGGCGTGCTGCTGATCGCCAAGAAGCGTTCGGCCCTGACCAACCTGCACGACCAGATGCGCGAAGGCACCACCGACAAGCGGTATTTCACCCTGGTGCAGGGCGACTGGAAGAATGCCCGCCAGCACGTGAAGTTGCCGCTCTTCAAGTACAGCACCCCGGACGGCGAGCGCCGCGTGCGGGTGCAGGCCGATGGCCAGCCTTCGCACACCATCTTTTCGCTCTTGCGCCGCTTCGGTGAATTTGCCCTGCTGGAAGCTGAACTGAAAACCGGCCGCACCCATCAGATCCGGGTGCACCTGTCGTCCAGCGGTTTCCCCATCGTGGGCGATGACAAGTACGGCGATTTCACCCTCAACAAGTCGCTGCAGAAGGCCGATGGCAATCGCGTGGCCTTCAAGCGCATGTTCCTGCATGCCTGGCGCATCAGTTTTCGCCATCCGGAAAGCGGCGAGACAGTCACCCTCAAGGCCGGCCTGCCCGAGGAATGCGCGCGCTTCCTGCGCAGCCTCGAAGGCGGCGCCGAGGGCGACCTGCTGCCCCACAACATGCTGGCCGGAACCGAAGAGTGAAGGGATGCGCGCAGACGGCCGGGATGTGATACTTTCTGCCCGGCATTAACAGAAACGCATGCTCATCTGGCAATTGCCACAATGGCAACCGAGTCGGAAGCATGCCAGCGGAAAGAGCTCAGCACATGGCAAGAAAGCAATTCGACCTGATCGTCTTCGACTGGGACGGCACCCTGATGGACAGCACCTCGACCATCGTGCGCTGCATCCAGGCGGCCGCGCGCGACCTGGGGCTGCCCATTCCCGACAAGAGCGCGGCCTCCTACGTGATCGGCCTGGGCTTGCAGGACGCGATGCAGGCCGCCATTCCGGATGTGGACCCGAAGTACTATCCACGCATCGTGGAGCGCTATCGCCATCACTATCTCGGGCAGGACAAGGACCTCACGCTCTTCGAGGGCGTGCCCGAGATGCTGGCCGACCTGTCGCAGCAGGGCTATTTCCTGGCCGTGGCCACCGGCAAGAGCCGGGTGGGGCTGAACCGGGCCATGAACAGTACCGGCCTGCTCTCCAAGTTCGATGCCACGCGCTGCGCCGATGAAACCTTCTCCAAGCCGCATCCGGCCATGCTGCAGGAACTGACCCGCGAACTGGGCCAGGACATGCACCGTACCGTCATGATCGGCGACACCACCCACGACCTGCAGATGGCCATCAACGCCGGAGCCAAGGGGGTGGCGGTGGAGTTCGGCGCGCATCCGCCGCAGCAGCTGCAGACTTTGGCGCCTCTTTATTCAGCCCGCTCCATCCGCGAGCTGCATCAATGGCTCAATGACCACGCCTGAAGCGGCTTGCCATGACGACGCCTGAAGAAATCTTCATTTGCCCCTCAAGCGCCCTCCAGGAAGGCGGCCTGGGCAAGCGCTTCCCGGTGCAGGTACACGGGGATGAGACCACCGGCTTCGTGGTGCGCTACGGCGGCGTGGTGTATGGCTACCTGAATCGTTGCGCCCATGTGCCCGTCGAACTGGATTGGGCCGAGGGCGAATTCTTTGAATCCAGCGGCCTGTATCTCATGTGCGCAACACATGGCGCGGTTTATGCGCCCGATACCGGAAAATGCGCAGGCGGACCTTGTACCGGTGCGCATTTGCGTAAGATCATGGCGGTGGAACGCGACGGCCAGGTGTTCTGGCGTCCGGATGACATCGTCCAGCCCGTCGAGGCATGAGCTTCGCGGAAAAAACCAGTGCAGCGCGATGGCGCTGCCCAGAGTGAGCCTATGAGCAACAACGAATCTGACAACCCGCAAGACCGCCCCCCTCAGTCTTCTTCGTCTTCCCCGGCCTCCCCGCCGCCTGCTGCACCGTCTTCTTCCATCCCCGCCAGCGTGCGCGAGGACAAGAAGAGCGGGTGGGAGCGCGACGTCCTGGAAAAGCTGGCCCTGTTCGCCGTCAAGGAGCAGCGCGCCCGCCGCCGCTGGGGCATCTTCTTCCGCATCGCCATCCTGGTGGTGATCGTGCTGGGCGGCTGGATGGCCTTCACCTACAACAAGATCGAGAGCGAGCCGCTGGGCACCCATACTGCCCTGGTCGAGATTCGCGGCACCATCGAATCCGAAGGGCAGGGCTCGGCCGGCGTGGTCATTCCGGCGCTCGACAAAGCCTTTGCGGCCAGCGACTCGGTGGGCGTGATCCTGAAGATCAACAGCCCCGGCGGCAGCCCCGTGCAGGCCGGCATGATCAACGACGAGATCACCCGCCTGCGCAAGGCCTATCCCAAGAAGCCGATCTATGTGGTGGTGGAAGAGATGTGCGCTTCCGGCGGCTATTACATCGCGGTGGCGGCCGACAAGATCTACGTCAACAAGGCCAGCCTGATCGGTTCGGTGGGCGTGCTGATGGATGGTTTCGGCTTCACCGGCCTGATGGACAAGCTGGGCGTGGAGCGCCGCCTGCTGACGGCGGGCGAGAACAAGAGCTTCCTCGACCCCTTCAGCCCGCAAAGCCCCAAGCAGCGTGAATATGCGCAATCGATGCTGCAGGAGATCCACCAGCAGTTCATCGAAGTGGTGCGCCAGGGTCGTGGCACGCGCCTGAAGGAAACGCCGGATACCTTCTCGGGCCTGGTGTGGACCGGCTCCAAGGCCGTCGAACTGGGTCTGGCCGATGGCTATGGCACGGTCGACAGCGTGGCGCGCGATGTGATCAAGGCCGAAGATGTAGTCGATTACACCCAGACAGAGAATCTCTCCGAACGCGTGCTCAAGAAATTCGGTGTGGCCTTCGGTGCGGGCTTTGCCAAGACCCTGATGTCGGCACCATTGTCGCAGTTGCGCTGAGCGACTCCGCAGCATCCAAGCAAAAGGCCGGTTGCTGATGCAACCGGCCTTTGTTTTTTTGTGATGCCTATTCCGCCAGCAGCAGGAACACCGTCGGCTTCTTGTGGAAGTCCGGCGCCTTGTTGGCAGCCAGCGCCGCCTTCCATTGCGTGGCGGTCTGCGTGCGTACCGTTTCGGTGGGCAGCGAAAGATCGGTCGCCACACAGATCAGCGTGCCCGGCTGGCAGGACTGCGCCAGCGCTTCCAGCATGGCACCGTTGCGATAGGGCGTTTCGATCAGCAGCTGGGTCTGCTTCTCCTTGCGGGAACGATCCTCCAGCTGGCGGATGCGCTTGCTGCGCGCCTCGGCGTCGGTGGGCAGGTAGCCGTTGAAGGCGAAGCTCTGGCCGTTCAGGCCGCTGGCCATCACCGCCAGCAACAGGGACGACGGCCCGACCAGCGGCCGCACCTGGATGCCGTGCTGATGCGCCAGGCGCACCAGGTTGGCACCGGGGTCGGCTACGGCCGGCACACCGGCTTCCGAGATCAGACCACCGTCGCGGCCTTCCAGCAGCGGTGCCAGCAAGGCGGGCAGGGCGGCGGAAGGCGTGTTGACGTTCAGTTCGCTGATCTGGATTTCCTGGATGGGCTTGGCCAGTGCGGTGCTGCTGCCCAGAAGCTTGAGGAAGGCGCGTGTGGTCTTGGCGTTCTCGGCCACGAAATAATCCAGGCGCGCCGCGATGGCCTGCACCTGGCGCGGGATGATGGACTCCAGCGGATGCAATGCGTCAGTGTCGGCGGGAAGCTCGGTCGTTCCCAGCGTGTTGGGAACCAGGTAAAGAATGCCGGGCATGGAAGGGAAAATGGGATAAATTGTATAAAATAATATGTGCAACGCAGCACGACTTCGCTGAGCCGCCATTCTACAGGGTGCAAGCTGTCATCAAAGTGTAATGCGCGGCCATTATCTTGTCGGCTGGGAGACAGGATGCGGTTTAAATTATTTAGCAATTGCTGCGTGCCGCCCGGCCCGGAGCCTTTGCGAAAGGAAATGCATGTTTGCTGCGGTAGATCTCGGTTCCAACAGTTTTCGCTTGCACATCGGCAAGTACGAGGACGACAGCATACGCGTCATCAAGAGCGCGCGTGACCCCATCCGCCTGGCGGCGGGCATCGACAAGAGCGGCAACCTCACGCCGCAGGCCTGTCAGAGCGCCATCGATTCGCTGACCCGTTTTCGCTCCGTCCTGCGCGACTATCCGCTGACCGCCGTGCGGGTGGTGGCCACCAATACCTTGCGCGTGGCCAGGAATGCCGCCGAGTTGTTGCCGGAACTGGAGCGCGCCATCGGTTATCCGGTCGAGATCATTTCCGGCGAGGAAGAAGGGCGCCTGATCTACATGGGGGTGGCCGGCGTACTCGCTGATGCGGGCGAAGAACGCATGGTCATCGACATCGGCGGTGGTTCCACCGAAGTCATCCGTGGCTTGGGCGAACATATCCGCCACGTTGAATCCTTCGGCATCGGTACCGTCAACCAGAGCCTGGCCTTCTTCCCCGATGGGGCGATCACGGCAGCGGCCTTCGAGCGGGCCATCATCTCTGCGCGTTCGCATGTGGAAGATGCGGTGCACCTGTTCAGCTTCGACGCGGCCGCCGTCAATGTCTATGGATCGTCCGGCACCATGCGGGCCATCGCCGATACCATCCGCCGCAACAACATGGGCGATGGCCGCGTCACGCTGCCCAGCCTGGCCGACCTGATGCAGCGCCTGATCGATTTCGGTCACGTCAGCCAGATTTCACTCGATGGCATGAAGCCGGACCGTGCCGGCGTCATCATGGGTGGGCTCGCCGTGCTGATCGGTTTCATGCAGGAGTTCGGCATCGAGGTGATCACGCCGGTGGAAGCCGGCCTGCGCATGGGTGTGATGTGGGACCTGCAGTTGCGCGCCACCAAGGCCGATCGCCGCGACCGTTCGGTGGAAGAATTTGCTCGCCGCTTCCACGTCGATGCGGCACGCGCCCATGGCGTGGCCGATACGGCGCTGGGCTTTTTCGAGAGTTTGAAACCGGCCACTGATTCGTATGTGCGCTATCTCTACTGGAGCGCGTTGCTGCACGAGACCGGCCTGGTGGTCTCGCCGACCGGATATCACAAGCATTCGGCCTACATGATCGCCAATGCCGACTTGCCCGGTTTCACCACGCGCGAGCAGCGCCTGATGAGCACGCTCATCCTCGGGCAAAAGGGCAACCTCAAGAAGATCAGCGAGATGCTGGCCGATGTCGATTTCGCCAAGGCAGTGTTGGCCTTGCGGCTGGCGGTGATGTTCCGCCATGCGCACATCACGCTGGACCTGGAGAAGGTGCGGGTCAAGCTCAAGAGCCGCATCGACCTGGAGATCCGCCGCGATTACATCAAGGAGCATCCGAGCATTTCCTTCTGGTTCCAGAAGGAGCAGGAATGGTGGGCCGGCATCGGTGTGGACTTTGCGGTCAAGGTCATCTGATTTCTTCACTTCGTCTCCGAAACGCCCTTGCCGAGCGGCTGCCGGCAAGGGCGTTTTTCATGGCGGCCTGCGCGATGTGCATACGCGCAGATGATAATGCTTCTTGTTTGTGATATAGTCGCCAGCGGTCTATGAACCGCACTGCCATGGCGTTAGCGCCATGCGCCCACAACGAGGTGATCCCGAGATCGCCCACTGCGACAGCCAAGTCCGATATCCCGGGACCGCCTTCCGCGCCAAAAGAAAACGCCGTTTCCACGACGGCGGTCGTTCACTCTTTTTGAAAAGGATGGTCCATGTTCCACCGTCAACTCGCCGTCGGCGCCGTGCTGGCTGCCATTGCCGCTTCCAGCTTCGCGCAGGAGAAGGTCATCAATCTCTATTCGGCGCGCCACTACCAGACTGACGAAGCGCTCTACGCCGATTTCACCAAGGCCACCGGCATCAAGATCAACCGGGTCGACGGTGACGATGCAGGCATTCTCGCGCGCTTGAAGAGTGAAGGCGCTTCCAGCCCGGCCGACGTGATCCTGCTGGTGGATGCGGCCCGCCTGTGGAAGGCGCAGAGCGAGGGTCTGTTCCAGCCGGTCAAGTCCAAGCTGCTCGATGAGCGCATCCCTGCCAACCTGCACAGCAAGGAAGGCAGCGACGGTACGCAGTGGTTCGGTTTCTCCACCCGTGCCCGCGTGATCGTCTACAACAAGGCCAGCGTGAAGCCGGAAGACGTGGATACCTATGAAGCCCTGGGCGACCCGAAGAACAAGGGCAAGCTGTGTACCCGCAGCGGTTCGCACCCTTACAACGTGTCGCTGTTCGGCGCATTGCTGGAACATGACGGCGCGGCCAAGACCGAAGCCATTCTGAAGGGCATGGTCGCCAACCAGGCGCGCCAGCCGGTCGGTGGCGATACCGACCAGATCAAGGCGGTCGGTTCGGGTGAGTGCGGCGTGGCCATTTCCAATTCCTATTACGTGGCGCGCCTGCTGCGTTCCACCAAGCCGGAAGATGTGGCGCTGATGGAAAAGGTTGGCATTGTCTGGCCCAACCAGAAGAGCTACGGTGCGCACGTCAACATCGCCGGGGGCGGTGTGGCCAAGAACGCGCCGCACAAGGCTGAAGCTGTGCAGTTCCTGGAGTACCTGGCCAGCGATTCGGCGCAGCGCTATTTTGCTGAAGGCAACAATGAATGGCCGGCCGTCAAGAGCGTAAAGACCGAGAACCCGGCACTGGTGAAGATGGGCCCGTTCAAGGCCGAAGTCATCAATGTGGGTGCGGTCGGTGCCAACCAGCAGAAGGTGTTGCAGATGCTGGATCGCGTGGGCTATAAATAATTAAAAGGATTTAAACGATTTAAATCGTTTATATTTTTTGATGAGGCCGGTCCGTGTGATGCGCGGGCCGGTTTTTTTATGTCTGCGAGAGGAGGGCGAATCAGCGCGGCGCATCCCGGAAAGGATTGTGCTCATTCAGCTCCGAGATATAGCCATCGATGCCATTGCTTTCACGCGACAGGAAATGTTCCACCGCATCATAGAACCCCGGATGCGCCAGCCAGTGCGCCGACCAGGTCTTCTGCGGCAGGAAGCCGCGCGCCATCTTGTGCTCGCCCTGGGCGCCGCCTTCGAACCAGGTGATCTTCTCGGCGATGCAGAATTCCAGCGGCTGGTAATACGCGGTCTCGAAATGCAGGCAGGGCAAGTGTTCCAGCGCGCCCCAGTAGCGGCCGTAGAGCGTGTCGGCGTCATACACCGTCAGCGAGGAAGCGATCGGCTCATCCCCCCGCAGCGCCACCGTCAGCAGCAGGTGCTGCGGCATGGTTTCACCGATGCGGCGGAAGAAATCCAGGTTCAGGTAAGGCGTGGAATAGTGCGCCGCATAGGTATGCCGATAGCAGCGGTTGAAGAAGCGCCAGTGCGCCTCCGTGATCTCGGCCCCGCGCAGCCAGACGAAGCGCACGCCTTGCTCGGCCACCTTGCGCCGTTCGGCCAGGATGTTCTTGCGCTTCTTGCGGTCCAGCGTATCGACGAATTCCGAAAAATTGCCATACCCTTCATTGTGCCAATGGAACTGCACGCCGCTGCGCAGCAGGTATCCCGCGTCAGCCAGCTGCTGCGCCTGTTCCGGCGGGGGATAGAGGATATGCGTGGAGGAAACTTCATTTCGCTCCTGCAGCGCCCGTAGTGCGGCCACCAGCGCGCCGCGTGCTGTCTCATCGACAGCCATCAGGCGCGCACCGCGCACCGGCGTGAAGGGGATGGCCGAGAGCAGCTTGGGGTAGTACTCCACGCCATGCCGCTGGTAAGCCTCGGCCCAGGCCCAGTCGAAGACGTATTCGCCATACGAGTGAAACTTGCGGTACAGGGGCAGGGCGGCCACCAGTTGCTCCTGCTGGCCCTCGCCCTGCCACAGCGTCAGGTAATGCGGCTCCCAGCCGGACTCGGGACTGGCGCTGCCGCTCTCATGCAGCGCATGCAGGAAGGCATAAGAAAGGAAGGGATTGCCCTCGGCCTGGGCGGCCACCAGCGCATCCCAGCGGGCCGGGCCGATCTCGGCCAGAGAAGAAACGATTCGCGTGCGATAATCCATGGACTGCGAGTGACCTGCGAAAGTTGGCGCGGCCCTCGGCCCCGCTGGAACAGGCATTCTACGCAAAATGAACAGAACGCGTCGCCGCCATGGCGAAGAGCACGGAGTCCAACACACGCTATGCCTAGCCCCTTCTTCAATCTCTACAACCACGGTTTCGCCCGCGTCGCCGTAGCGGTGCCGGACTGCAAGGTGGCCGATCCCGGCTTCAACGCCGAGCGCACCATCGCCCTGGCCGAACAGGCCGCCGCCCGTGGCGCGGCCCTGGTGTCCTTCCCCGAACTGGGCCTGTCGGCCTACAGCTGCGAAGACCTGTTCCAGCAGCGCGCCTTGCTGGAGGCTTCCCTGCAGGCCCTGCAATCGGTGCTGCAAGCTTCCCTGCGCATCGCCCCGGCACTCATCGTCGGCCTGCCGCTGAAGGTCGATCACCAGCTCTACAACTGCGCGGTGGTCGTGCATGCCGGCCGCATCCTGGGCGTGGTGCCCAAGAGCTACCTGCCCAACTACAGCGAATTCTACGAAGCGCGCCAGTTCAGCAGCGCCGATTGCGCCGTCACCCGCCGCACCCGCCTGCTGGGCCAGGACGTGGACTTCGGCAGCCATCTGCTGTTCGAGATCGGCAATATCCCTGACTTCCGTTTCCATATCGAGATCTGCGAAGACGTCTGGGTGCCGATCCCGCCGTCTTCCTTCGCCGCGCTGGCCGGTGCCACCGTGCTGGTGAACCTGTCGGCCTCCAACATCGTGGTCGGCAAGTCGGGCTACCGCCATCAGCTGGTGTCGCAGCAATCGGCGCGCTGCCTGGCGGCCTATCTGTATTCGTCGGCGGGCAATGGTGAATCCACCACCGACCTGGCCTGGGATGGCCAGGCCCTGATCTGCGAGAACGGTGAACTGCTGGCCGAGTCCGAGCGCTTCGCCGAAGGCGGTCACGTCATCTATGCCGACATCGACCTGGAGCGCCTCTCGCGTGAACGCTTCCACCAGACCACGTTTGGGCAGTCCGTGCGCCGCCATGCGGAGGAAGTGCGCCGCTTTGAAGTGGTGCGCTTCGACGTGCAGGTGCCGCTGGACCAGGATTTGCCGCTGCAGCGCCGGGTCGCGCGCTTCCCCTATGTGCCGGCCAACGCCGAACAGCGCGAACTGCGCTGCCGCGAGGTCTATAACATCCAGGTGCAGGCCCTGGTGCAGCGCCTGTCGTCCTCCAACATCAAGAAGGTCGTCATCGGTGTCTCCGGCGGTCTCGATTCGACCCATGCGCTGCTGGTCTGCGCCAAGGCCATGGACAAGCTGGGCCTGCCGCGCGCCAACATCCTGGCCTATACCATGCCGGGCTTCGCCACCAGCAGCCGCACGCTGGTGCAGGCGCATCAGCTGATGGCGCAAGTGGGGTGTTCGGCGCAGGAGATCGATATCCGTCCCAGCTGCGAACAGATGCTGAAGGATCTGGATCACCCGTATTCACGCGGCGAGCCGGTCTATGACATCACCTTCGAGAACGTGCAGGCCGGCGAGCGCACCAATCACCTGTTCCGCCTGGCCAATCATCACGGTGCCATCGTCATCGGGACCGGCGACCTGTCCGAACTGGCGCTGGGCTGGTGCACCTACGGCGTGGGCGACCACATGTCGCATTACAACGTCAACGCCAGCGTACCCAAGACCCTCATCACCCACCTGGTGCGCTGGGTGGCGGAATCCGGTTCGCTGGAACTGAAGCAGCCGGAAGTGCTGATCCACATCCTCGAAACCGAAATCAGTCCGGAACTGGTGCCGGGCGCCTCCGACGGCGAACCGGGCCAGCGCACGCAGGATTTCATCGGCCCTTACGAGCTGCAGGATTTCAATCTCTACTACATCTTGCGCTATGGCTTCACGCCGGCGAAGGTGGCCTTCCTGGCGCACAGCGCCTGGCAGGACCGCAGCATCGGCCACTGGCCCGATGGCCTGCACGGGGCGCGCAACCAGTACACCTTGCCGCAGATCAAGAAAAACCTGGGCATTTTCGTCTATCGGTTCTTCAAGACCAGCCAGTTCAAGCGCTCCTGCGTGCCCAATGCCCCCAAGGTCGGTTCGGGCGGCTCGCTCTCGCCGCGTGGCGACTGGCGCGCACCCAGCGATGGCGAGGCCACCGTCTGGCTGCAGGATCTGGAGCGCATTCCCGATCTGGAGACCTGAAAAACGGCTTTTTATGGCCCGGCTGGCTCAAGAAGGTTGAAAGCCGGGCACGCCTGATTGACAATGTGCAAGTGGGCAGGACGCCACGGTCTTGCCAGTAAAATAAGAACAAAGGTTGTATCCGCTATTCAATAGATCGTTGAGATCGTTTCTTTACGACATACCAAGAGAGGAATTGCCATGAAACAAGTGACCGCCATCATCAAACCGTTCAAGCTGGACGAGGTGCGTGAATCCCTCGCCGAAGTCGGCGTCACGGGCCTGACGGTCACCGAAGTGAAGGGCTTCGGACGGCAGAAGGGCCACACCGAACTCTATCGCGGTGCCGAATACGTGGTCGACTTCCTGCCCAAGGTCAAGATCGAGGTCGTGGTGGACGACAAGGTGGTCGAGCAGGCCGTGGACGCCATCATCAAGGCCGCCCGCACCGGCAAGATCGGCGACGGCAAGATCTTCGTGCAGGAAGTGGAGCAGGTGATCCGTATCCGTACCGGCGAAACCGGCCCGGATGCCGTCTGATCCACAGATCTCCGCGCATTGCGAAAAACCGGCCACTGGCCGGTTTTTTTACGTCCTCAGAAAAGCGCTCAGGGTGTGGCAGGCTGTTGCTGCACGCTGTCCCAGGCTGCGCCAGATTGACACAGCGTGACACTGGCGCTGGCGCAAGAGCCGCTTGCAGAGCGGGTTTGCAGGCTGGCATGCGATTTGCCATCTTGAGGGGTGAACGTCCGCTGCGGCCATGATCGCGGCGGGATTTCAACCATAACCCGAACGGAGACGACATGAACCTGGCAGACATCAGCAAACTCGGCGTACGCGATCCCTTCAAGCAACGTTACGACAACTTCATCGGTGGCAAATTCGTGCCGCCGGTCAAGGGCGAATACTTCGAGAACATCAGCCCGGTGATCGGCCGCGCCTTCTGTGAAGTGGCGCGTTCCAGCGCCGAAGACGTGGAACTGGCGCTGGACGCCGCCCACGCCGCCAAGAAGAGCTGGGGCAAGACTTCCCCCGCCGAGCGCGCCAACGTGCTGCTCAAGATCGCCGACCGCATGGAAGCCAACCTGGAATTGCTGGCCACCGCCGAAACCCTGGACAACGGCAAGCCCATCCGCGAAACCATGGCCGCCGACATCCCGTTGGCCATCGACCACTTCCGCTATTTCGCCGCCGCCGTGCGCACTCAGGAAGGCAGCATCTGCACCATCGACAGCGACACCTACGCCTATCACTTCCATGAACCGCTGGGCGTGGTCGGCCAGATCATCCCGTGGAACTTCCCCATCCTGATGGCGGTGTGGAAGCTCGCTCCGGCGCTGGCCGCCGGCAACTGCGTGGTCCTGAAACCGGCCGAGCAGACGCCGGCTTCCATCATGGTCCTGATCGAACTGATCGCCGACCTGATCCCGCCGGGCGTGGTCAACATCGTGCAGGGCTTCGGTGTGGAAGCCGGCAAGCCGCTGGCCTCCAACAAGCGCATCGCCAAGATCGCCTTCACCGGCGAGACCACTACCGGCCGCCTGATCATGCAGTACGCCTCGCAGAACCTGATCCCGGTGACCCTGGAGCTGGGCGGCAAGTCGCCCAACATCTTCTTCGCCGACGTGCTGGACAAGGACGACGAATTCTTCGACAAGGCCCTGGAAGGCTTCGCCATGTTTGCGCTGAACCAGGGCGAGGTCTGCACCTGCCCCTCGCGCGTGCTGGTGCAGGAATCGATCTATGAGCGTTTCATCGAACGTGCCTTGAAGCGCGTGGCCGCCATCAAACAGGGCAACCCGCTGGACAAGAGCACCATGATCGGCGCGCAGGCCTCGCAGGAGCAGTTGGAAAAAATCCTCTCCTACATCGACATCGGCAAGCAGGAAGGCGCCAAGGTGCTGGCCGGCGGCGGACGTGAAGAACTCGGCGGCGACCTGGCCACCGGTTACTACGTCAAGCCGACCGTCTTCCAGGGCAACAACAAGATGCGCATCTTCCAGGAAGAAATCTTCGGCCCCGTGGTGTCGGTGACCACCTTCAAGGATGAGGAAGAAGCCCTGGCCATCGCCAATGACACCTTGTACGGCCTGGGTGCTGGCCTGTGGACCCGCGATGGCACCCGTGCCTTCCGCATGGGCCGCGAAATCCAGGCCGGCCGCGTGTGGACCAACTGCTATCACCTGTATCCGGCGCATGCGGCCTTCGGTGGCTACAAGCAATCCGGCATCGGCCGCGAGAACCACAAGATGATGCTGGATCACTACCAGCAGACCAAGAACCTGCTGGTCAGCTACAGCCCCAAGGCGCTGGGCTTCTTCTGATCACGTAATTTCGTTTGACTCCTTGCAGCAAGGCAGCTTCGGCACCGGTCCGCAACTCGCGCGGCCGGTGCCGCTTTTATTGGCAGATCCAGACTCAACAGGAGAGCGGCGAATGAATGCATTGCCCAGGGTGACGGCCACCGAGGCCACGGTGGAG
The DNA here is from genome assembly GCF_031455335.1 of Herbaspirillum sp. 1173. Classification (NCBI taxonomy): domain Bacteria; kingdom Pseudomonadati; phylum Pseudomonadota; class Betaproteobacteria; order Burkholderiales; family Oxalobacteraceae; genus Herbaspirillum; species Herbaspirillum sp. 1173. The sequence continues at coordinate 43,389 of NZ_JAVDSP010000001.1, forward strand.
TTGCTGCGCCAGTTGAAGGCGCGGCATGGCGAGCTGATCTTTTTTCAATCCGGTGGCTGCTGCGATGGCAGTGCGCCGATGTGCTATCCCGCCGGCGACTTCACGCTGGGCGATACCGACGTGCATCTCGGGGAGATCGATGGCGTGCCGTTCTACATCGGCGCCGACCAGTTCGAATACTGGAAACACACGCAACTGATCATCGACGTGGTCAGCGGCAACGGCGGCATGTTCTCGCTGGAGAACGGCAGCGGCAAGCGCTTCCTGACGCGCTCGCGGCTCTTTACCGATGAGGAATACGACGCGCTTGCCCCGCTCAGTGCCCGCGTGACTTGAAGCGGCGATAGAGCGTATTGCGCGACACCCCCAGCGCCTTGGCGGCGGCGCTGACGTTGCCGTCATGGGTGCGCAGGGCGCGTTCGATGGCGGCCCATTCGCTGTCGTGCATGGAGAGCGGCTTTTCGTCCGTTTCTTCATGCGCTGCCGGGGCCGGCATGCCGCAAGCCGCCTGCAGCGGCGCTGCCTCGTCCAGAAAGTCATCTGGCAGGTGTTCCACCCCTATCCAGGCCTCGCCATCGGCCATGGCCAGGGCGGTGCGGATCAGGTTGGACAGTTGCCGCAGGTTGCCCGGCCAGCGGCTGGATTGCAGCAACGCCAGGGCCTGGGCATCGAAGCGCGGCGCGTGACGGCCGCCTTCCTGTTCCAGGATGCGGTCGATCAGGGCGCCCAGGTCGCTGCGCTCGCGCAAGGCGGGCAGTTTTACCGGCAAGCCATTGATGCGGTAGTACAGGTCTTCACGGAAGGCATGGCGCGCCGCCATTTCTCGCAACGGCTGGTTGGTGGCGCATACCAGAGCGAAGTCCACCGGAATCACGCGCTGGCTGCCCAGCGGCGTCACCGCGCGTTCCTGCAGCACGCGCAGCAGGCGGCCCTGCAGGGCCAGCGGCATGTCGCCGATTTCATCGAGGAAGAGAGTGCCGCCCTGGGCTTGCGCGATCTTGCCCAGTGCGCCTTTGCGGCGGGCGCCGGTGAAGGCGCCGTCTTCATAACCGAAGAGTTCGGCCTCGATCAGGTTCTCGGGAATGGCCGAGCAATTCACGGCCACGAAGGGCGCGGCGCCGCCCCGGGTTTGCGTGGTGTGGAAGCGCGCGCTTTCGCGGTGGATGGCCTGGGCCAGCCACTCCTTGCCGGTGCCGGTTTCGCCGGTGATGAGGACCGGGATGTCGCGGTCGATCACCTTGCGCAACTTGGCGATGATGGCGCTCATGCGGGCGTCCCCGGTATCGAGGGCTTGCAGTCCGCCGCGCGGCTGGCCCGGATGGGGGCGCACAGGTGGGGCCGGACGAGCAGATGGGCTGGCGGGCAGTACTTCCGGTGCCTCGGTCACGGCTTCCCGCGCATTCTGGAAATGCTGGTCGCGCAGCCGCAGTTCGGCGCGGCCATGGATGCGGATGCCGTTGTGCAGGCACAGCTCCAGCAAGCCCGAGGCGGCCTTGCGATGGTGTTCGAACAGCAGCGACAGCGGCACCCCGAAGAGCGACGCAAAGGTATGCGACTGCAGCGCCGCGAGTGTCAGCCCCAGCTGGAACTGCGCACTGCGGTTGGCCGCCAGGAAACGCCCGCCGGGCGTGAAGCTGACGATGCCTTCGACCAGCGTACCCACGAATTCGGCGCGGCTGTGGAAGTGCAGGGTGATGCAATCGGGGAAGCTGCCGGCCAGCAGGTGGTTTTCAATCATCTGCGCCGACATGCGGACCAGCGCCATGGTGTGCTTGTGGAAGCTGCCGCATTCGCCCGAGACATCCAGCACTCCCAGCACCTGGCCGCGATGGTCGAAGATGGGGGCTGCCGAACAGGTCAGAAAGCGGTTGGCATCCAGATAGTGCTGCTGGGCGTGCACGGTAGTGGGCTTCTGCTCGAAGAGGGCCGTGCCGATGGCATTGGTGCCGCGCAATTGTTCGGACCAGCGTCCACCGGGCCCGAGGGACACACGGTCGGCCTTGGCCAGGAAATCGCTGTCGCCCAGCGTATGCAGGATGGTGCCTTCGGCGTCCGAGAGGATGACCATGCTGTGGGTATTGCGGATCTGGTCGTAGAGGGTTTCCATGACCGGGCGGGCATGGCCGGAGAGGGCCTGGTTGGCTTCCAGCGTCTGGGCCAGGTCGGCGCGCGAGAGTGAATCCAGGTCGGGCCGCTGGCCGCGCGTGATGCCGTAGGACGAGCTGCGCTGGTGCGAGCGTTCGATGGCCTGCAGATCCGGCACGCCATCGGCGCTGGCCTGCACCAGGGGCGAAGCGCCCAGCAATGCACCGGCACCGGGCCGGTTTGCCTGGTATTGCATCCTTGTCTCCTTGGGACCTCTGGCGGTCCTTGTTCCCCCTTGTGTCGGCTTTCTTCTCTGATGGGAAGCTGAGGGTGAACAAGCATAACCGATTAATGTGGCAGCCGGACAAATTGAAACAGCATTTGCAGCGCATCCGAAGTGAAGGCAAAATACTGTATATAAATACAGTATTGATGAGCTTTACGTGGCTTCCTTCCCTAAATTTCCGCAGGGCATTGCCCGGCCTTTTCCAGAGCAGCCGACCCGGTCGGCCGCCTCCGGCGAGGACGACGCGACCCTGACGCCAGAAACCTTCATCCATCGCGATCAGACCGCCCAGAAGGGCCGGGGCGCGGTGACCAACCTGCGTGGGCGCTATGAATCGGTGGCGCGGGAAGAGTTCGACGATGGCTGGCAGGCCGTCCATTTTGCCGAGGCCGGGCCGCAGGCGGCAGAGAGTACCGAGGAGGATGAGCCACCCCGCCTGAAGACCATCGTCACCGAGGAAGACGCCCGATCCATCATCACCCGCAACAGCTCGCCGGATTTGCCGTTTTCGCTTTCGCTCAATCCCTACCGGGGCTGCGAGCACGGCTGCATTTACTGCTTCGCGCGGCCTTCTCACAGCTATTTGGGCCTGTCCCCGGGGCTGGATTTCGAAAGCCGGCTGGTGGCCAAGCGCAATGCCCCCGAGGTGCTGCTGCGCGAACTGGCCAAGCCGTCCTATGAACCCGACACCATCACGGTGGGCATCAATACCGACGCCTACCAGCCCATCGAGCGCGAACGCCAGCTGACCCGGCGCATCCTGCAGATCCTGCACGATTGCGAGAATCCGGTGGCGCTCATCACCAAGTCCTCGCTGGTCGAGCGCGATATCGATTTGCTGGCCCCGATGGCGGCCAAGGGGCAGGCCATTGTTGCGGTGACGATCACCACGCTGGATGCGGCCATCGCGCGCACGCTGGAACCACGCGCGGCCAGCCCGGCGCGGCGATTGCGGGTGATCCGCACGCTGGCCGAGGCGGGCATTCCGGTGAGCGTGTCGATTGCGCCGGTGATTCCCTTCGTCACCGAACCGGACCTGGAACGCGTCATGGAAGCGGCCGTGGAGGCCGGGGCGCGCCAGGCGGGCTACATCGTGCTGCGGCTGCCCTGGGAAGTCAGCCCGCTGTTTCGCCAATGGCTGCAGGCGCATTTCCCCGACCGTGCGGCACGGGTGATGAACCGCATCCAGGACATGCGTGGCGGCAAGGATTACGACGCCGATTTCGCCACCCGCATGCGCGGCACCGGCGTCTGGGCCGATTTGCTGCACCAGCGCTTCGAGAAGGCCAGCCGGCGCCTGGGCATCGATCATCGCAATCGGGCTTTTGCCACCCTGGATGCCAGCCGCTTCAAGCGGCCCATGGTGGTGCCGGCGGGGCAGGGGCGCCCGGCGGGCGATGCCCAGCTGGATTTGTTCTGAGGCAGACGGCCGGCGGCTGGTAAGATCCGCGTTTTAGTCCGTTTCTTCACTTCTTTGCATGCACACTCTGGAACAACTGCGCAGCGGCGCGCTGGAAGGCATTACCCGCCTGTCTCTCTCGTGCGGCCTGCGCGAATTCCCGCCAGAAATCTTCACCCTGGCTGAAACCCTTGAGATTCTGGACCTCAGCGGCAACGAACTGACCGCCTTGCCCGACGACCTGCCGCGTTTGCACCGGCTGCGCATCGTCTTCTGTTCCGACAATCCCTTCACCGAATTGCCCGCCGTACTGGGCCGCTGCCCGTCGCTGGAGATGATCGGTTTCAAGGCCAACCGGATCGAGCATGTACCTGCCGAATCGCTGCCACCCACGCTGCGCTGGCTGGTGCTGACCGACAACTGCATCGAACAGCTGCCATCGAGCATCGGGCAGTGCCTGCGCCTGCAGAAGCTGATGCTGGCTGGCAACCGCCTGCGCGCGCTGCCGCCGGAACTGGCGGCCTGCCGCAACCTGGAACTGCTGCGCCTGTCGGCCAATGCGCTGGAGGCGTTTCCGCATTGGCTGCTGACGCTGCCGCGCCTGAGCTGGCTGGCCATGGCGGGCAATCCCTGGTGTGAAGCGGTGGAAGAATCTGCGGATTGCAATGCGCAAGTCGCGGCCATCGACTGGGATGATCTGGCCTTGGGCGAAAAGCTGGGGGAAGGCGCCTCCGGTGTGATCCACGCTGCCCGCTGGACCGTGGAAGACAGGTCGCAGCCTGTGGCGGTGAAGCTCTTCAAGGGCGCGGTCACCAGCGATGGCCTGCCCGAGCGCGAGATGGCGGCCTGCATCATGGCCGGTAGCCATCGCGGTCTCATTCCCGTGCTGGGGCGCTTGCAAGGTCATCCGCAAGCGGTGCAAGGACTGGTGATGCCGCTGATCGATCCCGATTTCAAGGTACTGGCCGGTCCGCCCAGCCTGCAATCCTGTACGCGCGATGTGTATGCGCAAGGCTTCACGCTCGCCTGGCGTCAAGTGATCGCCATCGCACGCGATATCGCCTCGGCAGCCGCCCACCTGCATGCGCAGGGCATCGTGCATGGCGACCTCTACGGTCACAACATCCTGCATCGGGATGGCGAAGCCCTGCTCGGCGATTTCGGCGCGGCCTGGTTCTACGATGTCCAACAGCCGCATGCCTGGGGCGTGCAGGCCATGGAAGTGCGGGCCTATGGCTGTCTGCTGGAAGAGTTGCTGGCGCATGCCCAGCCGGAAGATGAATCCGGCAAGAAGCAGCGTGCGGCCCTGGCCGGGGTGCGCCAGGCTTGCCTGAGCGCCGATGCTGCCGCCCGGCCGCATTTCGAGGCCATCGTGGCCATGCTGGACAATCTGACTGCGGACTGAAGCGGCGTTCAGACCCGTTCGCTCGAACGCAGCAGCACCACCAGCGCGCCCGCACCGCCATCGGCTGCGCGCGCCTGGCAGAAGGCCATCACTTCATCCTTCTGCGCCAGCCAGTTGCGGACCTTGTGCTTGAGCACGGGCTCCTTGTTCACCGAACCGAGTCCCTTGCCGTGGATCACCCGCACGCAGCGCAGGCCGCGGCGGCGTGACTGGCGCAAGAATTCACCCAAGGCCTCACGCGCCTGGTCGCGGCGATAGCCGTGCAGGTCCAGCTGGGCCTGGATCACCCAGTTGCCGCGCCGCAGCTTGCTCAAGACATCCATGCCCACGCCGGGGCGGGCGAAACTGAGGTTTTCGTCGCTGTCCATGAGCGTGTCGACGGTGAACTCGTCGGAGAGCGACTCCAGCAGCGCGGCCTGTTCATCGGCCAGGTGCTGGCGGGGAATGGGGAGGGGAGGTTCCGGCAGGTAATGGGCCTTGTCGACCACTTCCGGGCGCAAGGGCGCCACCTGGCCTATGCTGTTGCGGAAGATGTTGGCTTCCTCGCGGGCTGCCGCTTCCTGGCGCTGGCGCTCGGCCAAGGCCAGTGCGCGCGCTTTTTCCTGTTCCTGCAGATCGCGGCGCAATCCCTGGAGCGCCGAGAAATCCTTCATTGTCGCCATGACAGCCACCCAACCCTGTAGCGGTTTGTTCCCTAAGTGACTACTTTAGCAGAAGCAGGCGAGCTCTTCAGCCGCAGGCCACCTTGATGATCACCAGGCCCGGATCGACGTGCAGATTGAGGCGGCGCGGGTTGAAGTCCATGGTGGCGGCGTCGTCCGGCTTGAGCACGCGGATGTCGGTGGCACCGGATTCGGCCAGTGCCTGGCGCTCCACGTAGCCGCTGTAGTTTTCGCCGATCAGGTGATCGGCACGCGAGGCATCGCATTGGCCGGCCGTGGCGTCGGCCACCGGGGTTTCGCGGGAAGCACTGCAGGCGACCAGCACGGCACCCAGGCTCATGGTGGCCAGCACGGCCTTGAGCACCGGCGAGCGGCGACCGTCGCGGGAAGGGGATGAGTAATAGGGCACGATGCTTTCCTCGGTCTTGATGATTCTGATATGGGATTGCTCGAGTGAAACAAAAAAGCCGGGACGACAACTCGTCACCGGCTTTTGGAGTGCCCGTTGCGTTGCGAGTTCTCGCAGCGCAGCATTTTACATCTCTTTACCTGCTTATTCGAGGCCTTCCAGATAGCGTTGTGCATCCAGTGCTGCCATGCAACCCGTACCGGCGCTGGTGATGGCCTGGCGGTAGATGTGATCCTGCACGTCGCCGGCGGCGAAGACGCCGTCGATGCTGGTGGCGGTGGCAAAGCCTTCGGTGCCGGTGCGGGTCTTGAGGTAGCCGTTCTGCATCTCCAGCTGGCCGTCGAAGATGCTGGTGTTGGGCTTGTGGCCGATGGCGATGAACAGGCCGTGCACCGGGATCTCGGTGATGGCGCCGTCCTGGGTCGACTTGATCTTGATGCCGGTCACGCCGCTGTCGTCGCCGACCACTTCATCCAGGGTGGAATGCCACTGGATGGCGATCTTGCCTTCGGTGACCTTGTGCAGCAGGCGGTCGATCAGGATGGGCTCGGCGCGGAACTTGTCGCGGCGGTGCACGATGGTGACCTTGCTGGCGATGTTGGAGAGGTACAGCGCTTCTTCCACGGCGGTGTTGCCGCCGCCGACCACGGCCACTTCCTTGCCGCGGTAGAAGAAACCGTCACAGGTGGCGCAAGCCGACACGCCACGGCCCATGAAGGCCTGTTCCGAGGGCAGGCCCAGGTATTGGGCCGAGGCGCCGGTGGCGATGATCAGGGCATCGGCCGTGTACTCGCCGCTGTCGCCGATCAGGCGGAACGGGCGCTCGGAGAGCTTGGTGGTGTGGATGTGATCGAAGATGATCTCGGTATTGAAACGCTCGGCGTGCTGCAGCAGGCGCTGCATCAGTTCCGGGCCTTGCACGCCCAGCGGGTCGCCGGGCCAGTTCTCGACGTCGGTGGTGGTCATCAGCTGGCCGCCTTGCTCCACGCCGGTGATCAGCACCGGGTTCAGGTTGGCGCGCGCGGCATAGACGGCGGCGCTATAGCCGGCGGGGCCGGAGCCGAGAATCAGGACCTTGGCATGTTTGGGCGTGCTCATAAGCTACTCATCAAATGTTGTGGGATCGCTTCTGCAAATGAGGCGACTCCCGGGGATTTCAATTCCCGGCCGGTCAGGCAGTTCAGCCAGACCGGCCGGCACAAGCGGGGCGGTTGCCAGCGCACAAGTTTGCGGTTTGCCGCGCTGCAAAACGGGTAAGATTATAGTCCATGCCCTCAACGGGGCTCATGGAATTACGCTATGCCGGTGATAGCCGCCGGCGTGGCAGACAGTAGCAGCAACGCTGTCGAAAATATGAACAAAATGACAGCACCCCCAGAACGATAGCGGTCAATCAAGGTCAGTGCAGCGGGTTTCCCGCCGCCCAGCGCAAAACCGCGAAGCGCCAAGTCAATGCCGTTACAATGACGGCTAGTTTTTTTTGTACGGAAGTTATGTCCAAGACGAGTCAAGCCCACATCCGCACCAACAAGACGCCGGCACCTCCCATGCCCAACCGTCTGGTACGGCTGTTATCGGAGGCGCGCTGGCTGGCGCTGGCGGCCTTGCTGGCCTATCTGGCGCTGATCCTGCTGAGCTATGCCAAGACCGACCCCGGCTGGTCGGTGGCCAGCTCGGTGCCGCGCGTGGGCAACTGGGGCGGCCGCGTCGGTGCCTGGATGGCCGACTTGCTGCTCTACATCTTCGGGCTCTCCGCCTGGTGGTGGTGCGTCTTGCTGGGGCGCTCGGTGTGGACCGGCTACCGGCGCCTGTCGAATCGCTTCCTGGTGGCCCAGCCGGTGGAGCCGGAGCATCACCAGGAGCCGCTGATCCGTGCAGTCGGCTTCGTCTTCATGCTGACCGGCAGCATGGGCATCGAATTCACCCGCATGCAGCGCTTTGCGCCCAAGTTGCCGCATTCGTCCGGTGGCGTGCTGGGCGAGATGATCGGTTCGGCCATGCAGCCGACCTTCGGCTTCACGGGCTCCACCTTGTTGCTGCTGCTGCTGTTCGGGCTGGGCTTCTCTCTGCTGTTCCAGGTCTCCTGGCTGGCGGCGGTGGAGCGCATCGGCGGCATGATCGAGGATGGCCTGTTCTGGGTGCGCGACTTCTTCGCCGCCCGGGCCGATCGCCGTGCCGGCCAGGAAGCCGCCGTCAAGCGCGAGGAAACCGTGGTGCAGGAACGCGCCAAGATCGTCGAGGCGCCGCCGATCCGCATCGAGCCCCAAATCGTCGAAGTGCAGAAATCCGACCGCGTCCAGAAGGAGAAGCAGACCAGCCTCTTCGATGACCTCAACAGCGAATTGCCGCCGTTGTCGCTGCTGGATGAAGCACCGCCGGCGCAACAGACGGTCTCGGTGGAAACCCTGGAATTCACCAGCCGCCTGATCGAAAAGAAGCTGGCCGACTTCGGTGTCGAGGTCAAGGTGGTGGCGGCCTATCCCGGCCCGGTGATCACCCGCTATGAAATCGAACCGGCCACGGGCGTCAAGGGCAGCCAGATCGTCAACCTGGCGCGCGACCTGGCGCGCTCGCTGTCGCTGACGTCGATTCGCGTGGTGGAAGTCATCCAGGGCAAGAATTTCATGGGCCTGGAGCTGCCCAATCCCAAGCGCCAGATCGTGCGCCTGACCGAGATCCTCGGCTCCAAGGTCTACAACGACAGCCATTCCAGCCTGACCGTGGCGCTGGGCAAGGACATTGCCGGCAACCCGGTGGTGGCCGACCTGGCCAAGATGCCGCACTTGCTGGTGGCCGGTACCACCGGTTCGGGCAAGTCGGTGGGGATCAACGCCACCATTCTTTCGCTGCTGTACAAATCTTCGCCGCGCCAGGTGCGCCTGATCCTGATCGATCCCAAGATGCTGGAACTGTCGATCTACGAAGGCATTCCGCACCTGCTGGCGCCGGTGGTGACCGACATGCGCCAGGCCGGCCATGCCCTGAACTGGGCGGTGGAAGAGATGGAGCGCCGCTACAAGAAGATGTCCAAGCTGGGCGTGCGCAACCTGGCCGGTTACAACCAGAAGATCATCGATGCCGAGAAGCGCGGCGAGAAGATCCCCAATCCTTTCAGCCTCACCCCGGATGCGCCGGAACCGCTGGAGCAGCTGGAAACCATCGTCATCATCATCGACGAGCTGGCCGACCTGATGATGGTGGTGGGCAAGAAGGTGGAAGAACTGATCGCCCGCATCGCCCAGAAGGCGCGCGCGGCCGGCATCCACCTGATCCTGGCCACGCAGCGCCCGTCGGTGGACGTCATCACCGGCCTGATCAAGGCCAACGTGCCTACGCGCATTGCCTTCCAGGTCTCGTCCAAGATCGACTCCCGCACCATCCTTGACCAGATGGGCGCCGAAGCCCTGCTGGGCATGGGTGACATGCTCTACAACGCCCCGGGTACGGCCTTGCCGGTGCGGGTGCACGGCGCCTTCGTCTCGGATGATGAAGTGCATCGCGTGGTGGAGCACCTGAAAGCCCAGGGGGAACCGAATTACATCGAGGGCATCCTAGAGGGAGGCGTGCTGGAGGACGCTGACGCTGACGGTGGCGGTGGCAGCGGTGCTGCGGCCGGTGCCGGTGGCGGCGAAGGCGACGAGATGTACGACCAGGCCGTGGCCGTGGTCCTGAAACATCGCCGGGCCTCGATCTCGCTGGTGCAGCGTCACCTGCGCATCGGCTACAACCGCGCGGCGCGCTTGCTGGAGCAGATGGAGCAAAGCGGCCTGGTCTCCACCATGCAATCCAATGGCAACCGTGAAATCCTGGTGCCGGCAGGTGCCGGCGATGCGGCTGAATAAGCCGGGTTCCGATCCAGTTGCGCGCCAGATTGCATCCCGTCATCAACAGCACGCCCTGAAGGCCGGCCACTGTCGCGCCGGCCGCCACCTTGCAGGTGGCATCCGTCAAGAAGGAATCGAATAACATGGACAATTCCAGAAACGCTTTCCGCTCGCGCACTGCGCAAGCCCGCACGTTCAACCTGCGCCGCCTGGTCATGGCGGCCGGTCTGTCGGCACTGGCGGTGGCCGGTGCCATCGCCATCACCGCGCTGACCCCGGGCCGCGCTTCGGCCGCCGCCCTGGACCAGTTCAAGCAGTTCGTCAGCAGCACGCAATCGGCCAAAGGTGCCTTCACCCAGCGCATGGTGCGGGTCGAGAACGGCAGCTCCAAGGTGGTCAATACGTCCAGCGGCAGCTTCGTGTTTTCGCGTCCGGGCAAATTCATCTGGACCTACCAGAAGCCCTATGAGCAGGTGATCCAGGCTGATGGAGAAAAACTCTTCATCTACGACAAGGACCTCAACCAGGTCACGACCAAGAAACTGGGCAATGCGCTGGGTTCTTCGCCGGCTGCCATCCTTTTCGGCAGCAATGATCTTGAAAAAAACTTCACCCTGAAGGAAGCCGGCACCAAGGATGGCCTGGAATGGCTGCAAGCCGTGCCCAAGAGCAAGGACACGACCTTCGACAACATCGGCATCGGCCTGAAGAACGGCACGCCGGTGGCCATGGAACTGCATGATTCCTTTGGCCAGGTGTCGGTGCTGAGCTTCGACAGCTTCGAGAAGAATCCCCCGCTCAAGGGCAACAGCTTCAACTTCACCGTGCCGAAGGGTGCGGACGTGTTCGAGAACTGACCGGCTTCCCCTTTACGTCAAACAGCCCCGCAGGCTTGCGCTTGCGGGGCTGTTTTCATGTGAGGTGATGCGCCTCAGGGCTCGGGCATCTTCAGCAGTGGCAGCTTGCCGGTAACGTCCTTCCACTGCGCGTGATCGGGCAGGGGCGGCTGGGCCTTGGTGATGGGTTTCCAGCCGGGCAGCTTGGCGAGGCGGGCGTTGAGGTCCTCGAAGTGCGACAGGGCGGCGGGCAGGTCGGTGGCGTTGTAGATGGCGCCGACCGGGCATTCCGGCACGCACATGGAGCAGTCGATGCAGCCGTCCGGATCGATGGCCAAAAAATTAGGGCCTTCCACGAAGCAGTCCATGGGGCAGACGCTGACGCAATCGGTGTACTTGCACTGGATACAGGAATCGGTGACGACGAAGGGCATGGAAAGCAGGGGAAAGGGCAGGTAAAAGGGCGATGTGAAGTAAAACGCGCAGGCCGCATTTTAACCGCTGCGCCCGATGGCTGCAGGCGCAGCCCGTCATCGCGCCATTGCCCTCGCAGCGGCCTGCTGCGTTAGACTACGGCCTTTGGTGAACGCGCCTTGCAATCCGGCGCTGCGCCCGCATCCTGATGACTATGAACTTTATTTCCCTGGCCGCCCTGTGGCCGTCTTCTTTGCCTGTTGATTCCCGCTGCCTGCAGGAGGCTGCCCATGGCTGACCTGTTCGCGCAAGAGCCGGCTGCGCCGCTGGCGGAGGCCCTGCGGCCCAAGACGCTGGACGAGGTGATCGGGCAGTCGCACCTGCTGGGTGAAGGCAAGCCGCTGCGCCTGGCCTTCCAGTCCGGCAAGCCGCATTCGATGATCTTCTGGGGCCCGCCGGGCGTGGGCAAGACCACGCTGGCGCGGCTCACGGCCACCGCCTTCGACTGCGAATTCATCGCGCTCTCGGCGGTGTTTTCGGGCGTGAAGGATATCCGCGCGGCCATGGAGCAGGCCGAGCAGAATCTGGCGCTGGGCAAGCACACCATCCTGTTCGTCGATGAAATCCATCGCTTCAACAAGTCGCAGCAGGATGCGCTGCTGCCCTATGCAGAAAGCGGGCTGGTGACCTTCATCGGGGCCACTACCGAGAATCCTTCCTTCGAGGTCAATTCGGCGCTGCTGTCGCGTGCGCAGGTCTACGTGCTGAAGTCGCTCACCGATGAGGAGCTCAAGCAGCTGCTCAAGCGTGCGCAGGACAAGGCGCTGGGCGACCTGCAGTTCGACGACCAGGCCACGGAGACCATCATCGGATACGCCGATGGCGATGCGCGGCGTTTCCTGAACCTGCTGGAGCAGACCCAGACTGCTGCGCACACGACCGGCACCCAGGTGGTCACGGCGGAATTCCTGCAGAACGCGTTGACGCTCAACAGCCGCCGTTTCGACAAGGGCGGTGACAATTTCTACGATCAGATTTCAGCGCTGCACAAGTCGGTGCGCGGTTCGCATCCGGATGCTGCGTTGTACTGGTTGACGCGCATGCTCGACGGCGGTGCCGATCCGCGCTACCTGTCGCGGCGCATCGTGCGCATGGCGTGGGAAGACATCGGCCTGGCCGACCCGCGCGCCATGCAGATCGCCAACGATGCTGCGCTGACCTATGAGCGGCTGGGCAGCCCCGAGGGTGAACTGGCGCTGGGGCAGGCGGTGATCTACCTGGCGGTGGCGGCCAAGAGCAATGCCGGCTATAACGCCTACAACGCCGCGCGCGCTTTCGTGAAGCAGGACAAGAGCCGCGAAGTGCCGGTGCATCTGCGCAATGCGCCGACCAGGCTGATGAAGGAATTGGGGTATGGGCATGAATATCGGTATGCCCATGATGAGCCCAATGCTTATGCGGCGGGGGAGACTTATCTGCCGGACGGTATTGCCGAGCCGGGGTGGTATCAGCCTGTGCCGCGGGGGTTGGAAATCAAGATTGGTGAGAAGCTGACCCTGCTGAAGAAGTGGGATGAAGAGGCGGGGCAGAATTAAGAAAAAAAGCACCTGATCAGGTGCTTTTTCAACAAAGCGCGGCCGCTTTTCATCGATGAGATTTTCCCTTCACGCGATATTTCTCGATATCGCCGCCCGCATCCATGATCTCCTTGACCCAGCCCGGCTTGCGGCCACGGGCAGCGCCTGACCAGGTGAGATCGCCATTTCGGTACATCACCACCGCCGTTTTGGCGGCAGCTTTCTTGACGGTTTTCTTTCTGGCAGGCGCCAATCCAAGCTGTTCCGCTGTCAGGCCGTATTCAGCGATTTGCTGCTTGATACCGGCGATAACGCTTTCCAGTTCTTTTGCCTTCTGCTTTTCAGCTTGGTCTTGCAGCTTCTTGATTTGCGCTTGGAGATCTGCGTAACTTGTCATTTTTTTCCTTTAATGAAGGAGTGGATCGGGTTGAAATTCACTACGCATCATTGATAGCTCTTTTTTGAGCCAAGTTGCTTAACTTTTAAAATAAATATTTGGCTTTCAATCTATCAATGAGGGATGGCGGCATCGCAATTACGTGGTCCTCCTGCTCTTCATCGTCCTGATAGGTGATGTGGTCATTTCCGATTGCCAGTGGCTCATGTCCGGGTTTGCCATCCCATACGATGACATAACGCCTTTTTACTAGTAGCTCTCCCTGTTCATTTGTAATCGTCAGTTCAACCAGGTCCGGTGCATCATCAGAAAGAATTCCTCCGTGACTTGTCCCGCTTCCACAAATCTTGATCGCGTACCTTTGATTCTGAAATTCCTTGATGCCGCCATTTAATTCATTGGTGTAGTCATACCTGCTGCAATCGAATTTTCTGCTGTTTGCAGCAAGGTAGTTAGTAATTAAAAATATAAAAACAAGAGAAAATGCCAGCCAGAAAATGATGGCCGGTATCATTTTTGGAAATTCTTTTCTTAAGTCATTTCCTTTTGCATTGAGGCCAAAAGCTTTGTTTCCAAAGAAAATCAGAATCAAAAATATGATACCAAGGGCGGTATATTCTTTGAAATACAAAAGAAGGAATAATATTTTTCCTGCTAGTTGGAATTTGCCAATTTGCGAAAGTGCCAATAATCCCGAAGTCACGATAAAAATAAAAATCAGGATGATGGCGATATTCTTTATTGACCAGATAAAGTATTTTCGTATGGACGGCATATTGTTCCAAGACGGAGCGTGATGGGTTTGTTGAGTGCGTAAAGCTCAGGCTGGCTGTAGATCATGAAATCCTGACCACGCTCCTTCTTTTTTCTCCATTCGTTAAACGAACTATTGTAGACGGGCCAGTACACATCCTTCTTCAGAAGCTTTTTCCAGAAACTGGTTCTTGTATCAATTGGATATTTAATTTCATCGCCAAAAGAAAGGTAATCCCAGTCAATATGCAGGCGCTCTTCATTATCAGCCTTGATAGTCGTCTTCCATTGAGAGTTGACAAGGCCGAGGAACTCATTGGCATTCATTAAATAGCTGGTGATCATTCCAGCCTCGTTCCAGTGCCCAAGATATTGGCTTTTGGAGGGGTCTTCATCATTGAATGAGTAATTGTCTTTTAAATAGATGTAAACATGCGTCAGGATTGCCTCTGCGTCCATGCAATATTCATAGGGAGTTTTTTTGTAATTGAAATAGCGTTCTCCTTGGATTTCAAATCTTCCCACTGCGGCATATAAAGCGAAATTTCCTAACGCCGCCGTCACTTCTGTTGGAGTTAGCCAGCTGGATCCATGGAAGGTATTGACCTTTTTTCTCTGGAATTGCCAATCGAGGTGAAATTGCCTTATGTCCGAATTGATAATTCGGGTTGTAAAGCTGGAAGTCGGCCGCGCGCTCCTAGTGCTCCGAAATTCTTCGCTCACTTGTCTGAGAATTTTATTCTTCAGTAGCGCTACAGCCTTGTCCGAATAAATGTCGTCGACAAGCAGATCTCTAAGCTTCGTCTGAACACCTTCGTTTCTGAGAGCCCATTGGAGGGTAACTATTTTGTCGTCCCATGGCTGCTCTGAATCCGGCTTGTTATTGAAGATATGGCTAGGGCCTGCGAACCATTTCCTTGCAAGGTGTGCGGCAACAGGCCAGCCCATTTTGTCCATCGCTTCAGGAACGTCTTGCAGGTCAAATTCGGGAATTTTCTCGTGTGTTTCAGCGTCCAGAATCTGCGCCCCCGGCTCTCGTGGTTGAGTTTGAGGAGATTCCTGCTGTTTCCGCTTTTGAGCTTGCTCTGCAAGTTTCAGCTGTCTTGCCGCTTCCAGCTTTTGTTGGCGCGCCTGCTCGCGCGAGGGCTTTCGTGGCTTGATCTTCTCTGGTGGTGCTGCCCCCGGGGCGGGGCGATCAAAGGAAATCTGTTGCGGGGTGTTGATAGCGACTGCGCCAGCATGCTTCTTCCACTGCGCGCCGCCGAACAAGGTTTTTTCAATCGTGTAGTAAGGAAGCCGTCTTGCCTTTGCCATCGTCACCCCTGAGCATGGTCAAAAAGCTCAGACGGTACGTGCGTGGACTTGCGTTAGAAATCGTCCATAGGTGCGGCATTGGACTCGACGGAGAGAAATGCCCGATTTATTTCAGTCATTCCAAAACGAATTTGACTCCATATTCGGTCGAGTCAGATTTGCACTCAGCCGATGACGTCATACCGGACCAACGCCTCCCCCTTCTTGATCCGCACCGATTCAATCCGAACCTGTCCGATCTCCCCCAGCGCCGCCACGTGCGTCCCGCCACAAGGATAGGCGGGCAATTCGCCAAAGCCGATCTGACGCAAGCCATTTTCCATGGCCATCACACAGGGCAGATCCTGCGCCAGCAATTCATTGCAGCGGCGCTCCAGTTCTGCTGGCACCAGTTCCTGCGCCGTGCCATCAGCTGCAGCACCCACGCCCACCACGCGCGCTTCTCCCGGCCAGTGATGGGCTTTGGTCGGCTTCCATCCCAGTTCCGCCATCACTTGCCCGATCACATGGCCTGCCGAATGCAAGCGGGCATGCAACCGGCGCGGCTCGGCGTCGACGGCCGCCACGGCCGGGCCCGCTGCAACAGGGGCTGCGGTGTAATGAACGATGCCTTCACTTTCGCTGACCACGCGCAGCACTTCCACGTCGCCGATGCGGCCGGTATCGCTGGGTTGGCCGCCGCCCTGAGGATGAAAGGGCGTGGCCGACAGGCGCACGGCGTAGCGGCCATCGTCCTGCGGGGTGCAGTTCAGCACGTGGATGTCGGCGCGCAAGGCGCGGTCGGTCAGGTAGAGGCGTTCAGTCATGGCGAGGCTTTCAATGTGGCTTGCTGCGAGTGTCGTGCATTGTAGCGGCCGCACGAAGTTGCGATAATCCGGCATCGACGCAAAGGATCTTTGCATCATGAGCACAAATCAAAGCATTGCCCTCCTGAACGAAATGGCCGTCTTCGCCAAGGTGGTGGAGACCGGCAGTTTCTCCGAAGCCGCACGCCAGCTGGGCGCCACGCCCTCGGCCACCAGCCGCGCCATCGCCCGCCTGGAAAAGGCGCTGGGTACGCAACTCCTCCAGCGGACCACCCGCAAGCTGCGCCTGAGCGCGAGTGGCGAGGAAATCCACGCCCGCTGCCGCGATATGCTCAATGCCGCGCAAGCCGTGCTGGCCGTCTCCGCTGCCTTCGATGCCGAGCCGCAAGGGCAGGTGAGGGTGAGCGTGCCCAAGGCGGTCGGCCATGCGCTGGTGCATCCGCATATGCCGGATTTCCTGGCCGCCCATCCCAAGGTGGACGTGCTGTTGCGGCTGGAGGACCGCTACATGGACCTCATCGACGATCAGGTCGACCTGGCCATCCGTATCACCGACCAGCCGCCGCCAGGCCTGATGGGCCGGCGCCTGATGCGCATCGACCATCTGCTGTGCGCCACGCCGCACTACCTGCAGCAGCACGGGGCACCTGCGCACCCGCAGGCCTTGAAGGAGCACAGCTGCATTTACTTGGGTGAATCACCGGCGGACGCACGCTGGCGCTTTCGCCGGCAGGGCAAGACCGTCAATGTCGAAGTGCGGGGAAGGTATGCGGCCAACCATACCGGGGTGCGACTCGATGCCACGCTGCGGCATCTGGGCATGGCCAGCCTGCCGTATTTCATCGCCAGGCCGGCATTGGAGGAGGGGAGGCTGGTGCAGGTGCTGCCCCAGTGGAGTTTCAAAACGCGTTATTGCGGTGAGCTGTGGGCACTGTATCCGGCTACGCGCCATCTACCGCCGCGCCTGAGCGCCTTTGTGCAGTTTCTTGCGCAGCGGCTGGCGCAGGAGCCGGCCCTGGCACCGGGCGCCAAGCCGGTGCGCTGAAGGGATCAGGCCGCAGGGCGGTGCCAGATGTGGAAGCTGCCTTCCATGGCGGACATGGCGGCGATCACGGTTTCATAGTTCTTGTCATCGTCGTAGCCGGGCAGGCGCGTCTTCATGGCTTCCATCAAGGCTTCCAGACCATCGGCGTCATTCGGGACCAGCACGCCCTTGATGCCCTCGGCGTCCTTGCCGGCCAGGATCCATTGCGGTTGCGGCAGGGCATCGTCGCTGATACGGATGGTGACGTCATCGATTGCACTCCAGGCGATGCCTTCGCGCTTGGCCCCGCGCACCATGGTGCGGATTTCTTCATCATCGAATTCCACGCTGATCTTGCGTGCCTGCTGGGCCGCCACCCGCGTGGGCGACAGCTCGGCAGCGCCCGGTGCCTGCACTTTCCAGTCAGTCTTGCGGACCTTGGGCGGCACCAGGCGGTTCTTGATCTGCTGGCCGAAGGCGAAGGTGGCACCGAAGGAAAGCCCGGCGATCAGCCCGTAGAACAGGCTGGCCTCGTTGGACATGTAGTGGATGCCGGCCCACAAGCCCACGGCCAGGGCGGCGACCAGGCCCAGCAGGGAAAACAGGACGGGGACTTCGCGCGGCGGGCGGGATTCGGGCTGGACGGACATGGGCAAACGGGTCTCATGAGGGATGCAATGGGCCGCATGGTAACCCGCATGGGCGGTGGCGGCTACCGCTGCGGCCGGATTTTATTGCGGGCACGGCGCACGGGAGGCCCGTGGCGGGCGCGCGACTTGGTACAATCGCGGTTTCGAGCATCAACCCTATCGTAATTTCTTCCCATGATCGACATTCAACTCCTCCGTAAAGACATCGAGAACGTCGCAGCCCGCCTGGCGGCCCGCAAGTTCGTCCTGGACGTGGCCGGCTTCAATGCGCTGGAAGCCGAGCGCAAGCAGATCCAGACCCGTACCGAAGAACTGCAGGGCAAGCGCAATTCGCTGTCCAAGCAGATCGGCATGCTCAAGGGCAAAGGTGAAGACGCTTCCGCCGTCATGGCCGAAGTCAATGGCATCGGCGACGAGTTGAAGGCCTCCGCCACCCGCCTGGAAGAAGTGCAGCAGCAGATGACCCTGTTCCTGCAGGCTGTGCCCAACCTGCCGCACGAATCCGTGCCGGCCGGCAATGACGAAAGCGGCAACGTCGAGCTGCGCAAGGTCGGCACGCCCCGCAGCTTCGACTTCGAGATCAAGGATCACGTCGACGTCGGCGCGCCCCTGGGCCTGGACTTCGATACCGCCACCAAGCTGACCGGTTCGCGCTTCGCCGTACTCAAGGGCGGCATCGCCCGCCTGCATCGCGCGCTGGCGCAGTTCATGCTCAACACCCACACCATGGAGCATGGCTACACCGAGTGCTACACCCCCTACATCGTCAACGCCGACAGCCTGCGCGGCACCGGCCAGTTGCCCAAGTTCGAGGCGGACCTGTTCGCGGCCAAGAAGGGCGGCCAGGAAGGTGAAGCCGAAAACGCCGCACTCTATCTGATCCCGACGGCTGAAGTGCCGCTGACCAACTTCGTGCGCGATGAAATCGTCGCCGGCGACACGCTGCCGCTGAAGTTTACGGCGCACTCGCCTTGCTTCCGCTCGGAAGCCGGTTCCTACGGCCGCGATACGCGCGGCATGATCCGCCAGCACCAGTTCGACAAGGTGGAAATGGTGCAGATCGTCCATCCCGAGAAATCCTACGAAGCCCTGGACGAGATGCTGGGCCACGCCGAGACCATCCTCAAAAAGCTCGGCCTGCCATATCGCGTCATCACCCTGTGCACCGGCGACATGGGCTTTGGTGCGGCCAAGACCTATGACATCGAAGTCTGGCTGCCGGCGCAGAACACCTATCGCGAGATCTCCTCGGTCTCCAACTGTGAAGCCTTCCAGGCGCGCCGCATGCAGGCCCGCTTCCGCAATGCCCAGGGCAAGCCTGAACTGCTGCATACCCTGAACGGTTCCGGCCTGGCTGTGGGACGCACCCTGGTGGCCGTGCTGGAAAACTACCAGCAGGCCGATGGCAGCGTGGAAATCCCCGAGGTGCTGCAGCCCTACATGGGCGGCGTGACCAAGCTGGTGCCGGGCGTCTGATTCAGTTTTCCAGAGTGCCAAATGAAGACGGCTGCCTTGCAAGAGGCAGCCGTTTTTTTATCGTCGCACCGGGCGAGAAAACGTTTTCGTGAGGAGCCTTGCTAAGCGTCCTTGAGCGCCCAGGAGAAGGTCGTCGGGATGCGGCGCTCGATGAAGAGGCTGTTGCCCTGGATCTTCTTGGCTTCCTTCTTGGCGCGGGTGGCGGCCGAGGCGATCTGGTGCGGTGAGGAGTATTGCGAAGGTTCGATCTTCACCGAGCCCAGCGACAGCGAGACCAGCGGGTGGAACACCCGGTTGCCCTGGCGATCCTCGGTGTAGTAGCCATTGCGCTGCACGTCTTCGTCGTAGTAGAAGGCGCGGGTCTCGGCTTCGAAGGTATCGAGGATGGTGCGGCAGCGCTTTTCCCAATCCTCGCTCTGGAACAGGATGAGGAAATCGTCCCCGCCGATGTGGCCGATGAAGTCCAGGTTGGGGTCGCAGGCCTGCTGCAGCACGCGGCCGGTGGCCTGGATCATGTCATCGCCCTTGCGATAGCCGTAGACATCGTTGAAGGGCTTGAACTGATCGAGGTCGCAGTAGCAGATGCAGAATTCCACCCCGCTTTGCAGCAGGTATTCGATGTGATCGTTGATGGGCACGTTGCCCGGCAACTGCGTCAGCGGATTGGCATGGCGGGCAGCGTCTATCTGCATCTGCGTGATCTCGCGCAGCAGGTCGTGGCCGGTGCCCAGCCCGACGTACTGGCCGCGGTCGGTGATGATGAAGCCGTTGGAGAGATGGTGCGATTCGGCATGCACCAGCAGGTTGGAGAGGTCCTGCAGGCTGGTGTCCTGCTCGGTCAGGATGGGATTGGGGTCCATGAAGAAGGCGCAGGACTTCTTGCCATACAGTTCGCGGCCGTACAGGCGGGCAAAGCGCTCCACCATGCTGTAGCGGTTGATGAGCCCGATCGGCAAGCCATTGCTGACCACCGGCAAGGCCTGCAGCTGCGGATCGTTGACGAACATGTCGTAGGCCGCATCATTGGTCACTTCCGGGCTGACGTACTGGGTCTCGCGCAGCAGCTTGGCGACGGTGGCGCTGCGCTTGCCGGGGCCATACTTGTTGGCGGCCAGCGGGACCTTGTCGCGCCGCAGGGTTTTGGTGACATCGTCCGAGATCGAGACCGGCGGCTCCGGTAGCGGACGCGAGATGTGATAGCCCTGGCCGCAGGCAATGCCGAGGTCGCGGATAGTCAGCAGTTCGGCCTGGGATTCGATGCCTTCGGCGATGACGATGGAGCCGGACTTTTCGGCAATCTCCTGGATCGAGCGCACGAACTGCAGCTTCATCGGATCATGGTTGATCCCTTGCACGAAGTGCATGTCCACCTTGACGTATTCCGGCTGCAGCTCCGACCACAGGCGCAGGCTGGAGAAACCTTCACCCAGATCGTCGATGGCGATCTGGAAGCCCATGTCGCGGTAATGCATGGCCGCATTGCGCAGCAGGGCATAGTCGTAGGTCGGCTCGTTCTCGGTCAGTTCGATGATGATGCGCTGCGGATTGACGCCCAGCTTTTCCAGATAGCGCAGGGTCTCGCCCTGGATCGCCTCCGGCTGCATCAGTGCCCCCGGCGACACGTTCAGGAACAGATTGCCCGGCAAGCCCAGTTGCGCGAAGCGGGTCATCACGATGTGGCGGCACAGATATTCCATCTGTACCGACAGGTTGTGCGCGCGTGCCACCTTGAACAGCGCCAGCGGCGAATGCAGCGGGGTATTGGAGGGGCCGCGGATCAAACCTTCATATCCCAGGATCTCGCCGTTGCGCATGCGCACGATGGGCTGGAACAGCGCCGACAACTTGCGTTGAGCAATGATCTCATGCAGCAATGACAACATCGGATCGTCGGCGCCGCGCAGGGCCGCACCGGAGGCGCGGGCGATCAGATCGACGACTTCGGCGCCGAGCGGAAAGATTGGATTGGAGAGGGGAGCCATCTGGCTGAATCCGGATTCGAGAGAGTCAAAGAACGGCAATGCATCGCAAAATAGTTTACGGATCCTAGAAGTGATTTATGACAAGATGATGATAAGCAATTCAGCTTGATGGTTTTATGTATGAACTTTGCTTCTGCTAGTCTGTCCGGCGGGAGATGCAATGACGAGGAGATAAGTTTTTTGAATATTTTTTAAAAAATAGTTCCACTCTGAAAATAGTTCTGCTATAGTCGCTGTCTTCGCTGCACCACGCAGTGAAACGACCGAAGTTGACCGGAGAGGTGGCAGAGTGGTCGAATGTACCTGACTCGAAATCAGGCGTACGGTTTCCCGTACCGTGGGTTCGAATCCCACCCTCTCCGCCAGTTGGCTCAAGTGTTGTGAAGCTGTAGAGATAAGGCTCTGATTTTGTCAGGGCCTTATTTTTTTTGTCCGTCGGTTCCGCGCTGGAGGGAGTGCGGTCGGCGGCAAATCATTGACTGGTCACCGGATGTTTTTCGAGGGGGAGAACATCGGCGTTGCGCCAGAGCCGTCCCATGTACTGGGAGGGTTCCTGCCGGTTTCGTGGCATCGCCGCGATAGTCCGGACAAATTTCTTCCCGCTCGCGAAGTCGCCGCGCCACCCTTGGCTGCGGCTTGATATATTCGTCTCATGCATCTGCGTTTGCTTTCCATGGCGGGCTCATCATGTCCCTGAATCGTCTGTTCCGGCTGATCTCGGTCGCCTTGCTGGCGCTGTTCCTGGCGTTTGCGGTGGCCCTGGTCTGGACGGAGTGGAGCACCTACCGCAGCGGTGCCAACAGCGTGCCGGCCTTGCGCAAGCTGCGCCTGGCGCTGCTGGCGATGGAAAAGATTTCCGCCGAACGTGGTCCGGCCAACGCCGTCATGGGGGCCGGTGCCTCGCTGCCGCCGGAGCTGCAGGCCAGGCTGGCCAATGCCCGCGCCCAGAGCGATGCCGCCCTGAGCCAATTGCGCGCTGCGCTGGAGGCGGATGCCAGGCTGCGGCAGTCGTGGGCCATGGACAAGGTGCGGCTGGTCCAGCAAGGCCTGGGTCCGGCGCGGGCCAATGTTGACCGGGTGGCGCGCCTGGCGCCGCAGGATCGCAGCGACGTGCTGGTGGTCTCGGCCGTCAGCAGCATGGTCGATCTGATGCCGTTGATGGTGCGCGTGGTGAGTGATCTGAGCAATGAGGCTGACCGCGCCGATCCCTTGCTGCGTGATGGCCTCTCGGCCGTGCGCGCGGTTGCCAGCCTGCGAGAGTATGCCGGGCAGGTCGGGTCGCGTTTCGTCGCCCCACTGATTGCGCATCGTCAGCTGACCCAGGATGAAGTCATCGAAATCGGACGCCTCTATGGCCGCATCGAGTTGTTGCGCAACTTCATCGCCGGCCAGTTGGGCAGTTACAGTCGCGCCCCGGAATTCGCCGCGGCCCTGGAGCGGGTGGAGAAGGAATATTTCGACAGTGGCTTCCAGTTCCTCGATTTCCTGCTCCAGATTGGCCTGAAATCCGGTGACTTCGGGGTCACGCCCTCCGATCTCTTCAAGTTCTATGTGCCCTCGATGGCCTCCGTCACCGATCTGCGCGATCTGCTGCTCGATGATCTGCTGGAGCAGGCGGAGCGCCACAATACGCGGGCCCGCAACCTGTTGATTCTGGTGGTGAGCCTGACGCTGGTGGCTTGCCTGTTCTTCCAGATGCTGGTGGTGCTGATCGGGCGGCGTGTGGTGCGTCCGCTGGTGCAGGCGACCGATCTGGTGTCGGGTCTGGTGGACGGCAAGCTGGAGCAGGAAATCCCCGAGGCCCGCCATCAGGATGAGATCGGCGCGATGATGCGTGCGCTGCGCGTGCTCAAGCAGCGCATGCGCGAGCGCAACAGTCTGGCCAAGGAGCGCGAGGCGCTGATCACGCAATTGCAGACCTCATCCAATACCGATTTCCTGACCGGCGTATTGAACCGCCGCGCCTTCTACGCCCATGCCGATCAGCAGCTGGGTGTGGCGCAACGCTATGGGCGGGCGGTGTCGGTGGTGCTGTTCGACATCGATCATTTCAAGCGCATCAACGACAGCTACGGTCACCAGGCCGGCGACGCCATCCTGATCGGCGTGAGCCAGTGTGTGGCGCAGCTGCTGCGCAAGGTGGATGTGCTGGCGCGCTATGGCGGCGAAGAATTCATCATCCTGCTGCCCGAATCCGATCTGGCGCAGGCCGCCGCCGTGGCTGACAAGCTGCGGGCGGCGCTGGAAGAGCGCGTGTTCGAGACCGAAGGGGATCGCCGTATCAATGTGACGGCCAGTTTCGGCGTGGCTACGCTGGCCGGAGGAGAGGCGCTGGACAAGCTGACCAAGCGCGCCGACATCGCGCTCTACCGCGCCAAGCGGCTGGGGCGCAATCGGGTCGAGCTGGCCGGGGATGAGCTGGAAGAGCCCTGATCAGGCGCTGTCGCGTTCCAGGATGGAATAGCCCAGATCGCACACCGCTTGCGCGACCGGCTGGCTGTCGAAGCGGGTGAGCAGCATCTCCGCTGCCGTGACGCCGATCTGGTGTGCGCTGATCTGCACCGTGGTAAGGGCGGGCAGGACTTCCGTGGCGATCTCCAGATTGGCGAATCCGGCCAGGGCGATGCGCTTTGGCACCGCGATGCCGCGCCGTGCGCATTCCAGGGCTGCTCCGGCGGCCATGACGTCATTGCTGAAGAAGGCGGCCTCGATGTCCGGCTGCAGCGCCAACAGGCGGCAGATCGTCTCGCGTCCGGCCTGCAGGAAGCTGCCTACCGGCACCACCAGATGCACCGGCTCCGGCGCGCCCTGCGCCAGCAGCGCCTCCCGCATCCCGGCAAAGCGCGCCAGGCCGCGCGGATCATCCCCGCCCACGAAGGCCATGCGGCGATAGCCCTTGCGCACCAGATACTCCCCCATGGCCTGCCCGGCCGCATGGTTGTCGAAGCCGACCAGCATGTCGATGGGCTGCGGGCTCATGTCCCAGGTTTCCACTACCGGAATGCCGGCCGCCTTGAGGCGCTGGCGCGTGCGCGCCGAATGTTGTACGCCGGTCAGCACCAGGCCATCCACCCGGCGGCCGATGAAGGCTTCCACCAGGCCGGTTTCCGCGTCTTCCGAATAATTGGTTTGCCCCAGCAGCAACTGGTAGCCCTGCAGGCTCAGTTGCTCGGACAGTCCGCGCACGGTCTCGGCAAAGATCGAATGGCTGATGGTCGGCACGATGGCCGCCACGATGCGCGTGCGCCGCGACGCCAGGCCGCCGGCCAGCATGTTGGGGATATAGCCCATGCTGCTGATGAAGGATTCGACCCGTTCGCGCGTGGCGGGGGACACCTTTTCCGGCGTATTGATGACCCGCGAGACCGTGATATGCGATACCCCCGCAGCACGCGCCACGTCTTCCTTGGTGATGGCGCGGGTAGGTGCTGCGGCAGGATCGGTTTTGCGGGTCATGGGAAAGGCTGGAGAGAAGTTGTCGCAAGCATAACAGCAGCTGGCCCCGGCCGGTCTTGCGGACATCCACAAGACCGTTGCTGCAAGATGGGTGGCCGCGTTCAGTCGCGGTCGTTGAAGGCCGAGATGTGCGATACCTGGAATACGCCCGACAGTGAGTGCAACTCATTGCGATGCAATTGCGCCAGGCGATGCAGGTATTGCTCGCCCAGTTCGGTCAGGCGCACCTGGACCAGGCGCTTGTCGCGGTCGTCCGGGGTGCGCGTGACCAGGCCGGCTTTCACGCAGCGCGTGACCAGGGCCACGACGCCGTGGTGCTGGGCCTGCAGGCGCTCGGCCAGTTCGCTGATGCTGGCCCATTCGCGGCCGGGATAGCCCTTGATGTGCAGCATGAGCAGGTATTGCAGGGGCGTCAGGCCTTCGCTCTGGGCGGCATCCTCCGAGAAGCGCAGGAAACGGCGCAGCTGGTAGCGAAATTCCGACAGGGCTTCGAAATCGTCTTTTTGCAGGCGGGGCGTGGCATTCATCGGAATGCACCTTCGCTGTGAAGTAAAAGGGAGGGGGGGGCAAACGGGACATATATATCATCTTGTGATGTAATTGTGGCTTTGGCGCGGGCGCTGTCACGCCGCGTGCCGTGTTGAAGACCCGTCGTCACGGAAGGGATATGCCCGATTCTATCTTGCTGTGGTTGAAAAGTTTTATTCCTGCCAAGACCAATGTCGATCGCTTCGAGCGCATGCGTGCTTGCGCTGGCAGTCTGTTCGGCATCCTGCTGGTCGGCCTGACCAGCTATGCGCTGCTGCCGCATGAGGCGCGCACCATCTGGCTGATCGCGCCCATGGGGGCGTCTGCCGTGTTGCTGTTTGCGGTGCCGTCCAGTCCGCTGGCCCAGCCCTGGTCCATCCTGGGCGGCAACCTCTGCGCGGCGCTCATCGGTGTGACCTGCGCGAAGCTGGTGCAGGAGCCGGCCCTGGCGGCGGCGCTGGCCATCGCGCTGGCCATTGGCGGCATGTTCCTGCTGCGCTGCATTCATCCGCCCAGCGGGGCGGTGGCCTTGACGGCGGTGCTGGGCGGGCCGGTGGTGCATGACATGGGCTATGCCTTCGTGCTTTCGCCGGTGCTGCTCAACTCGGCGCTGCTGCTGGCGGCCGCGCTGTTCTACAACAACGCCACCGGACGCCGCTACCCGCATGCCCAGCACAGCGCCGCACCGCATCCGCACCAGACCCGGGATGAATTGCCGATCACGCGGCTGGGGTTCTCGCATGAAGATCTGGACGCAGTCCTGAAGGATTTCAATCAGGTGCTCGACATCGGCCGCGACGATCTTGAAGAAATCTTCCTGCAAACCGAAATACGGGCCTATCACCGCCGCTTCGGCCAGACTCTGTGCGCCGCGGTGATGTCGCGCGATGTGGTCGCGGTGGAATTCGCCACTGGCCTGGACGAGGCCTGGCATCTGTTGCGGCAGCACCGGTTGCGGGCCTTGCCGGTGCTCGATCGCGGGCGGCATGTCATCGGGATCGTCAGTCGTACGGATTTTCTGGAGCATGCCGGCGTGGAAGTGCATACGGGCCTGGCCGCGCAGTTGCGCCGCCTGCTGCATCGGGTGCCGTTCACGCATTCGGACAAGCCGGAAGTGGTCGGCCAGATCATGAGCCGCCCGGTCATTACCGCCCAGGTCGATACGCCGGTGCTGGAACTGGTGCCGCGCATGGCCGATGGCTTGCACCAGATTCCGGTGGTGCAGGCCGATGGCAAGCTGGCCGGCATGCTGACGCAGTCGGATATGATCGCGGCCCTCTATGAGAAAAACCTGGCGGCTACCCGCGCGCTACCGGTAGCCGGCGCGGTGAGCAGCCTGCGTAGCGCCGCCTGATCGGCTTGACAGACGGGCAGGGCGGGCGGAAGGTGGCATTCTTTGCAAGGGAATTCATTCCGGGAGACTGTGATGAGAACGAATGCGCTGATTTTGCTGGGGATCGCTCTGTTATTGTCATTGCAAGCCTGTGACCGCAAGGGCGGCAATCCGCCCAAGCCGATGACGTCGGCGGTGCAGGGTGATTTGCGGATGGGGTGAACGCCGGATGGTGCGGCGGATGCTTGTTGTGGGGCGGTTCTGACGGCAGATATGAAGAATGTGAATATCTGCTATTGCCACAATAAAGCAGACTCGGCCGGGGTGCATCGCTATAGTTGCGCCTGTCTCCTCCAATCTCCTTAAGAAATTGGATTCAAGCCCGCACCTCTTGGTCGCGGGCTTTTTTTTGCCTGTCGGTTTGGTTCGGGGGTGATGAACTCTTCATATCCCTTCTATCAGCAGGGAGAGCTTGCCTTCGGTTCTTGGTAAGATGCGAAGTATCGCGTTGTTGGCCAAGTGAAGGTTTTTGTCCGTATTCCGTTGGGATCCGGGCGGGCCGCTTGCGCAATGCTTCATCTTCCTCATTCAGATTCACTCAATGTCTTCCAGCTCTTCTTCGCAGTCCGCCGTTCCGTCCGCACCCGAGCGCCCCGACACGCCTTGCGTGGCCGTGTGCTCCACCACCTTTGACGATGTCTGCCGCGGCTGCGGCCGAACCGTCGATGAAGTGGCGCAATGGGTCTTCATGGACAAGGATCAGCGCGAAGTGGTGTGGCAGCGCATCCTGGCCGAAGGCTATCCGCGCCGTAATTACTGAGCCGCGCGGCCGGCGCTGAAAAATGGAACGCCGGCCCGGCGCAGCATGCCGGTCAAGGCGATCAGCGGCAGGCCGGTGAGAGCGGTGGGATCGTCGCTGCGAATGCTCTCCAGGATGGCGATGCCCAGGCCCTCGTTCTTGGCGCTGCCGGCACAGTCATAGGGTTGCTCGATACGCAGGTAGGCATCGAGTTCGGCATCTTCCAGGTCGCGGAAGCGCACCACGGTCTGTACATTGCGGACCTGCGCAGCGGCGGCGGCATTGCTTTGGCGGCCATCCCACAGGCACAGCGCCGTATGGAAGATCACTTCGCGCCCGCGCATCAGCTGCAATTGCTTCAAGGCATTGGCGTGATTGCCGGGTTTGCCGATCTGCAGGCCGTCCAGCGTGGCGACCTGGTCCGAGCCGATCACCAGGGCAGGGCCGACCCGGACGGCAATGGCGGCGGCCTTCTCGCGCGCCAGTCGCAAGGCCGTGGCTTCCGGGGTTTCGCCGGGTTGCGGGGTTTCGTCGATGTCCGGGGCCATGGTCTCGAAGGGCAGGCCGAGGCGGCCCAGTAATTCCTTGCGATAGACGGAACTGGAGCCGAGGATCAGGCGGGGCAGGGTGGAATCGGTGCGGTGTTGTGTCATGGTGAAGGCGCGCCACGCGCCGTGCTGAAACAATAAAACCCGGATTTTGGCGGAAATTCGCCACAAAAGTGAGAGTGCTTCCTCCGATGAAGCCATTTTTCGCGAGAATTTCGCAAGCAAGGCGCTAAGGCTTTGACTGGTAAGGAAATTTTCTGTTATGATCGCAGGTTTTCCGGATTCTGCTTTGGCTATGAATGCATTTGTTATCGACGCGTTCGAATTCTGCAGGCTGAAACAGCAGGCGCAGGGTGAGATTCCGGTTGCTGAATTAGGTCGTCTGGCGCAAGAGACGGTTGACCGTTCCGGCACGATTCACTGGGCTCTGTCCGGCGATATCGACAAGCTGGGACATGCTCAACTCAGTCTGGCAGTGTCGGGTGCAGTTAATCTGATCTGTCAGCGTTGCCTGACGGCATTGAATTTCGAGATTGATTCGAAGTCGCTGCTGGTATTGGCAAAAGATGAGGCGCAAGCCGACACCATCGAAGAACTGCTGGATGATGACGAGATCGATGTCATCGTCGGTTCGGCAGCCTTCGACGTGAACTACCTGATCGAGGACGATGCGCTGCTGGCCCTGCCGGTGGCACCCAAGCATGACGTCTGTCCTGACGGTAGCGTGGCGGCCGAGGCCAAAGGTGCTGAACGGGCTTCCCCGTTTGAGGTACTGAAGAAGTTGAAGCAGTAACAAGTATTGTTGGGGAATGTCTGGCAAAGGCCGGGCAGCGGCACAGCGGGGTTGGAGAAACACCGATCCGATGTGTTAAAATTTTCAATCTTAAGTAAGGTTTAGGAGTAATCATGGCCGTTCAACAGAACAAAAAGACCCCGTCCAAGCGCGGTATGCATCGTGCACACGACTTTCTGACTGCACCCCCGCTGGCTGTGGAGCCGACGACTGGTGAAACCCACCTGCGTCACCACATCAGCCCCAACGGTTTCTACCGTGGTCGCAAGGTGCTGAAGACCAAGAACGACGAGTAATCTCATTCATTGAGCTTGCTGTTTTTGGAGAAAAGCGGCGCAATGAGCTTCTGTTTCAGGAGGTTCATTTTGCGCCGCTTTTTTATGTCCGCGACATCCGTCAGCGGACCTGCCTGCCTGCTTGCGTGAAGCTTCATCTGGCGCGCTGTCCGAGTGTGCCATTTTGAAGGCTTTGCAATCTGCCTCATAATGTGGGCTGGCAAGGCTTTGAATCAAATCGATGACCATCAAAATTTCAATCGACTGCATGGGTGGCGATCATGGCCCGTCAGTCACGCTCCCGGCCGCTGCCTCCTTCCTCAAGCGCCAACCTGATGCAGAGCTGATCCTGGTCGGCCAGGAAGCCGTGCTGCAGCCGCTGCTGAAGAAATACAAGCTGGCCGGCGAAGCCCGCATCCGCATCCACAATGCCTCCGAAGTGGTGACCATGGACGACCCGATCGAGGTCGCCCTGCGTCGCAAGAAGGATTCTTCGCTGCGCGTGGCCGTGACCCTGGTCAAGGAGGGGCAGGCCCACGCCGCCGTCTCGGCCGGCAATACCGGTGCCCTCATGGCGGTCTCGCGCTATGTGTTGAAGACCCTGCCGGGCGTGGATCGTCCGGCCATCTGCACCATCCTCCCCAATCAGAAGGATGGTCCCACCTACATGCTCGACCTCGGCGCCAACGTCGACTGCGAGCCACAGCATTTACATCAATTTGCACTCATGGGCTCGGCCCTGGTCGCGGTCATGGAAGGCAAGGCCAAGCCGACCGTGGGCCTGTTGAACGTGGGTGAGGAAGACATGAAGGGCAACGAGCTGGTCAAGGCGACTGCCGCCCTGCTGCGGGCCGATCATGAGAAGGGTATCCTCAACTTCTACGGCAACGTGGAGGGCAACGACATCTTCGAAGGCACGACCGACCTGGTGGTGTGCGACGGTTTCGTGGGCAACGTCACCCTGAAGGCTTCAGAAGGCCTGGGGCGCTTCGTCAAGCAGGTGCTCACCAGCGAATTCAAGAAGGGCATCATCAACAAGCTTGGTGCCCTGATCGCCTATGGTGCCATCAAGGCGCTGTCGCGCCGCCTCAATCCTTCCCGCTACAATGGCGCCAGCTTGCTGGGCCTGAAGGGCCTGGTCTTCAAGAGCCACGGCGGTGCCGATGTGTACGCTTTCGAATGGGCCATCCGCCGCGCGTATGATGCGGCCAAGTATGATGTGCTCGCCCGTATTGCCGCCAGCATGGCGGAGCTGATGCCCCAGGAGCAGGGGCGCACGGCCGAGGCCGCTGCCAAGGCTTTCGAGCCGGCGCCGGTCTCGCTGGATCAACCGAACTAACAGAGCAAGAAGACGGCATGACCACTTACAGCAAAATCGTTGGCACCGGCAGCTACCTGCCGGCCAAGCGCGTCACCAACCATGAGCTGGCCGCACAGCTGGCCGAGCAGGGCATCGAGACCTCGGACGAATGGATCGTCACACGCAGCGGCATCTCCGCGCGCCACTATGCCGAGCCGGGTCAGCTTTCCAGTGATCTCGCCCTGCAAGCGGCGCAGCGCGCCCTGGAAGCGGCGGGCATGCAGGCCAATGACATCGATCTGATCATCATGGCCACCTCCACTCCGGATCACCTGGGTGGTTTCCCGAGCACCGCCTGTGTGGTCCAGCGCAAGCTGGGCATCACCAATGGTGCGCCGGCCATGGATGTGCAGGCCGTCTGCAGCGGCTTTGTCTACGCCATGTCGGTGGCGGACAGCTTCATCAAATCCGGTGCCCACAAGAACGTTCTGGTCATTGGTGCCGAAGTGTTCTCGCGCATTCTGGATTTCAAGGATCGCACCACCTGCGTGCTCTTCGGCGATGGTGCCGGTGCCGTCGTCATGAGCGCCTCGCAGGAGCCGGGCGTGCTGGCGACCAAGCTGCACGCCGATGGCAGCCACGGTCACATCCTGTGCGTGCCGGGCAGCGTCAACAACGGCGCCGTCGCTGGCAGCGCCTACCTGTACATGGATGGCCCGGCGGTCTTCAAGCTGGCCGTTTCCTTGCTGGACAAGGTGGCGCGCGAAGCGCTGGAAGCGGCCAAGATGCAATCCACCGAGGTGGATTGGCTGGTGCCGCACCAGGCCAATATCCGCATCATGCAGGGCACGGCCAAGAAGATGGGGCTGCCGCTGGAAAAGATGGTCGTCACGGTGGCCGAGCATGGCAATACTTCCGCAGCCTCGATTCCCTTGGCGCTGGACCAGGCGGTGCGCGATGGCCGCATCCGGCCGGGGCATACCGTCATGATGGAAGGCGTCGGCGGTGGCTTCACCTGGGGCGCCGTGCTGGCGCGCATGTAAAGCGGGCAGGGGGCTGCTGCGGCAGTCCTTTCGTTCACTGATCTCTTCGATTTCCTGCATTTTCATCCAAATTATCTACTTCCAAGCATGACAACATTCGCTTTCGTCTTCCCGGGCCAGGGTTCGCAGGCCATCGGGATGCTCAATGGTTTCGCCGACAATGAAGTCGTCCGCCAGACCGTCGCAGAAGCTTCCGATGCCCTGCAGTTCGACCTGGGTAAGCTCATCGCTGAAGGTCCCAAGGAAGACCTGGACCTGACCACCAACACCCAGCCCGTCATGCTGACGGCTGCCGTGGCCTTCTATCGCGCCTGGCTGGCTGCAGGCGGCAAGGCACCGGCGCTCGTCGCCGGCCACAGCCTGGGCGAATATTCGGCACTGGTCGCCGCCGGCGTGATCGCCTTCAAGGATGCGGTACCGCTGGTGCGCTTCCGCGCGCAAGCCATGCAGGAAGCGGTGCCGGTCGGGCAGGGTGGTATGGCCGCCATTCTCGGTCTGTCTGATGAAGACGTGCGTGCTGCCTGCGCCGAAGCGGCGCAAGGTGAAGTGGTCGAGGCCGTCAACTTCAATGCCCCCGCACAAGTCGTGATCGCCGGCCACAAGGCCGCTGTCGGCCGTGCCTGCGACATCGCCAAGGCCAAGGGTGCCAAGCGCGCGCTGCCGCTGCCGGTGTCGGCGCCGTTCCACTCCTCGCTGCTCAAGCCGGCTTCGGACCGCCTGCAAGCCTATCTGGCCAACGTCGCCTTCGCCGCGCCGCAGATTCCGCTGATCAACAACGTCGATGTGGCCGTGGTCAACGATCCGGCTGCCATCAAGGATGCCCTGGTGCGCCAGGCGGCTGCGCCGGTACGCTGGGTCGAGACGGTGCAGAAGATGGGCGCCGACGGCGTCACGCACCTGATCGAATGCGGTCCGGGCAAGGTGCTGACCGGCCTGACCAAGCGCATCAATGGTGACCTGGTGGGTGAAGCGATCGTCGACCAGGAATCCCTGAACAAAGTATTGGAGTTGCTGAAATGAGTGCATTGAATCTGCAAGGCCAGGTCGCCCTGGTGACCGGCGCTTCGCGCGGCATCGGCCGTGCCATCGCCACCGAACTGGCCCGACAGGGTGCCAAGGTGGTCGGTACGGCGACCTCGGAGTCGGGCGCTGCCGCCATCACCGAATACCTGGCGGCGCTGGGTCCGGAAGCCGGCCGTGGTGCGGTGCTCAATGTCAATGATGCCGAAGCCAGCGTGGCGCTGGTGGAGCAGGTGCAGAAGGAATTCGGCGCGCTCTCCATCCTGGTCAACAACGCCGGCATCACCCAGGACCAACTGGCCATGCGCATGAAGGACGAGGAGTGGGACAGCGTGATCGCCACCAACCTGACCGCCGTCGGCCGCCTTTCGCGCGCCGTGCTGCGTGGCATGATGAAGGCCCGCACCGGCCGCATCATCAACATCACCTCGGTGGTGGGCGAGGCCGGCAATCCCGGCCAGATGAACTATGCCGCTGCCAAGGCCGGCGTGGCCGGCATGAGCCGCGCGCTGGCGCGTGAGATCGGCAGCCGCAACATCACCGTCAATTGCGTGGCGCCCGGCTTCATCGATACCGACATGACCAAGGCGCTGAACGAGCAGCAGTCCGCCGCCATCCTGCAGCAGATTCCGCTGGGACGCCTGGGTGCGGCTGAGGAGATCGCCTATGCGGTGGCCTTCCTGGCCTCGCCGCAAGCGGCCTACATCACCGGCACGACGCTCAATGTCAATGGCGGCATGTACATGGGTTAAGTAAGTCTTGGGGGCTTGATTCAAGTCCTTTTGACGACTTTTGTTTGCAGTTAAGCTGGACTTGGCACAATCTTGCCAGGAATAGTTAAAAGTAAATTTTCCGCGCGCAAACCTGCTAAAATGCGCGCACTTTTGTAACCTATCATCCCTCTGGAGGAACACTATGTCCGATATCGAACAACGCGTGAAGAAGATCGTCGCTGAGCAACTGGGCGTCGCCGAAGCCGACATCAAGAACGAATCGTCGTTCGTGGACGACCTGGGCGCCGACTCGCTGGACACCGTCGAGCTGGTCATGGCACTGGAAGATGAGTTCGAAATGGAAATCCCCGACGAACAAGCTGAAAAGATCACCACCGTGCAACAGGCGATCGACTACGCAAAGTCGCAAGTCAAGGCCTGATAAGGGCTTTGGTCAAAGTTTCAGGAGAATTGCTTGAGCCGCACTCGTGAACGTCGTGTAGTCATTACCGGCCTGGGATGCATCTCGCCTGTCGGCAACAACGTCGCCGATACGTGGAGTGCCATCAAGGAAGGCAAGTCCGGCATCGCTACCGTCACCAAGTTCGACGCAACCCCCTTCACCACGCACTTCGCCGGTGAAGTCAAGGGCTTCAATATCGAGGATTACATCCCCGCCAAGGAAGCGCGTCATATGGATACCTTCATCCACTTCGGCATGGCCGCCGGTATCCAGGCCATCCAGGACAGTGGATTGACGGTGACCGATGAGAATGCCGAGCGCATTGGCGTCATGATCGGTTCGGGCATCGGCGGCTTGCCGCTGATCGAAGAAACCCACGCCGAACTGACCAACCGTGGTCCGCGCCGCATCAGCCCCTTCTTCATTCCGGCCTCGATCATCAACATGATCTCGGGCAACTTGTCCATCAAGTTCGGTCTGAAGGGCCCCAACCTGGCGATCGTCACCGCCTGCACCACCGGCCTGCATTGCATCGGCTCTGCCGCACGCATGATCATGTACGGCGATGCGGATGTGATGGTGGCCGGCGGCGCTGAATCCAGCGTTTCGCCGCTGGGTATCGGTGGCTTCGCTTCGGCGCGCGCACTGTCGACCCGCAACGACGATCCCGCGACTGCGTCCCGCCCCTGGGACAAGGATCGCGACGGCTTCGTGCTGGGCGAGGGTGCCGGCGTGATGGTGCTCGAAGAGTACGAACACGCCAAGGCCCGTGGCGCCAAGATCTATGCAGAACTGCTCGGCTTCGGCATGAGCGGCGATGCTTACCACATGACTGCGCCCAACCTGGATGGTCCGCGCCGCTGCGTGCTCAATGCACTGCGCGATGCCGGCGTCAATCCGGATGAAGTGCAGTACCTGAACGCGCACGGTACGTCGACCCCCTTGGGCGACAAGAACGAATCCGACGCGATCAAGGCCGCATTCGGCGACCATGCTTACAAGATGGTTGTCAATTCGACCAAATCCATGACGGGTCACCTTCTGGGTGGTGCCGGTGGCCTGGAAACGGTGTTGACCGTGCTGGCAGTGCACAATCAGGTGTCGCCGCCGACGATGAACATCTTCAACCAGGATCCGGAGTGCGATCTGGATTACTGCGCCAACCAGGCGCGGGACATGAAGATCGATATTGCCGTCAAGAACTCCTTCGGGTTCGGCGGCACCAACGGTACCCTGGTCATCGGCAAGATGTAAAATGCAAGACCCGGCTTCCTTACCGAAGCCGGGTTTGTCGTTTTTATGCTGCCCGTTGTTGCGGGTGCGCCTTGCTTCCGGGTATCTCATGTCGATCGCCGTTTCCGCAGATATCAAACCTTCCCGCTTGTTGCTGCTGGTGACGGCTTTCGCTTGCCTGTGCGTGGCCCTGACGGGCGTGGTGCTGGCGTTCGGGATGCCGGGTTCGCTGTCCTGGGTGGCGCGCATCGCGCTGGCCATGGCCTGCGTCCTCGCTGCCGCACTGGCCCTGGTGCTGGTGTTGCGTGATCGCAAAGTCATTTGGTTGCACATTTCCGGCACCGGGCAGATCCGCGTGGTGGAACACTTGCTGCCCTCGGCGCGCGCCAAGCCCCAGGTGATGAAGGCCGGACTGGCCCAGCTGCTGGCCGGCAGCACCATCTGGCCGGGCATGCTGTTCCTGCGCCTGCGGCTGGAAAACGGCAAGATACGTACCATCCCCATCCTCACGGATTCCGTCTCTGAAGATACATTCCGTGCACTTTCCGTGGCGTGCCGCTGGCTGATCAGTCACAATACGGCCAAGGCAAGACTGCTGGAAAAATGAGGCCGTCGGGCTTGAAAATTGCCGAGCTGGAAGCATCTGCCAAAGGCAATGACGATAAAACAATACGGCCATAAAAAACAAGGAATCCGGTTTGACGACAGAACGCGAAATAGACCAACAGCTTGTTGAGCGCGTCCAGCGTGGCGACAAGAAGGCGTTCGAGCTATTGGTAGTCAAGTATCAACGCAAGCTGATGCGCCTGGTGTCACGCCTGGTGCGTGACCAGGCCGAAGCCGAAGACGTGGTGCAGGAAGCCTTCATCAAGGCTTATCGCGCGCTGCCGCAATTCCGCGGCGATTCGGCCTTCTATACCTGGCTTTACCGCATCGGCATCAACACTGCCAAGAACTATTTGGTCACCATGGGGCGCAGGGCGCCAACTTCGACAGAAGCAGATGCAGAAGAAGCTGAAACTTTTGACGATGCAGACCATCTGAGGGACATCAACACTCCAGAGTCGATGTTGGCCACCAAGCAGATTGCTCAGACGGTCAACGTGGCGATGGAGGCATTGCCGGAAGAATTACGTACTGCCATCACGTTGCGCGAGATCGAGGGGTTGAGCTACGACGAGATTGCAGATGCGATGAATTGTCCGATCGGCACCGTGCGCAGCCGCATTTTCCGCGCCCGGGAAGCTATTGCCGAGAAGCTGCGCCCATTGCTGGATACGGCAGCGGACAAGCGCTGGTAATGAGGCCACAAGCCTGTTGTCAAAAAGAAAATAATAAAGCGGGTATGGAACTAAGATATTTGCCGGGTGACTGCACATGGATACCAAAGTAACGACCAAAGAACAGATCTCAGCCCTCGCCGATGGTGAGCTGAGCACTGAAGAAATGACCCTTGCCTTCGCGGCCCTGCGTTCTTCCAAGGACGCCCAGGACGCTTGGGAGGATTACCATCGCATCGGCGAGGTGCTGCGTTCAGAGGAGATGGATGTCTCCCTGAGTGCCGGCTTCTCGGCCAAGATGAGCGCGCTGCTCGATGCCGAACCGACCATCGTTGCCCCGCAGGCCGCAGTGGCCGAGCCGGTCAAGGCAGCCGCGGCTGCTCCGGTGGTGCAAGCTGTGGCGGCTGCCAATGGCGACCATCGCGCGAGCCGTCCTGGCCGCCTGGTGCGTTTCCTGATGCCTAGCGCCGCAGCGGCTGCTGCTGCCGTGGCCGCCGTGTTCGTGGCCATGCCGCAGCAAGCGGTGGTGACGGCGGACGCCAAAGTGGCTGCACCGGTGGCCCAGGTGGCGTCGGCTCCGGTCAATGTGCCTTCGGCCATTGCTACCGTGGCTGACACCAACGGCAATCCGCAGAACGTGAATCAACTGAGCTCGCTGGCCCAGCAGGGTGAAGTCAAGCGCGATCCGCGCATCGACGACTACCTGTTCGCTCACCAGCGCTTCTCGCCTTCCTACAGTTCGGCGCAATACGCCCGTTCCGCAGCCTTCTCCTCGGACGCAGACAAGTAAGATGCATCTGACGGGGCGTCTGTACGGCGTACTGTGCTTGCT
Organism: Herbaspirillum sp. 1173; assembly: GCF_031455335.1. Taxonomy (NCBI): domain Bacteria; kingdom Pseudomonadati; phylum Pseudomonadota; class Betaproteobacteria; order Burkholderiales; family Oxalobacteraceae; genus Herbaspirillum; species Herbaspirillum sp. 1173. Next base: position 80,304 of record NZ_JAVDSP010000001.1, read on the forward strand.
GGCCACGTTGTTAGGGTTCTCCTTGACGCCATCCGCTCAAGCGGCGGATGGCGTTTCTACAACTGCGGCCAGTGAAGCCACCACTTCTTCCGCATTGCTGGTGCAATTGCAAAAAATGCAATCTGCTGCCCAGCGTCTCAATTACTCAGGCAGTTTCGTCTATCAGCAGGCGGCGCAGATGCGCAGCTCGCGGGTCACCCATGTGGTAGCCGGCAAGAGCGAGCTGGAAAAGCTGGAGCTGCTCGATGGCAAGCCGCGCGAATTCGTGCGCGACAACGAGGATGTGGCCAGCTATGACCCCGACCAGCGCATCGTGCGCCGGGAAAAACGGGTCACGCGCGACACCTTCCCGGCCATCGTCGATGCGCGCCCGGAGGACCTGGCGCGCTTCTACCGGTTGCAGTCCGATGGCGATGAACGTGTCGCCGGCCGCAGCTGCCAGGCCATCGTGCTGGCACCGCGCGACAAGCTGCGCTACGGCTACCGTTTCTGCGCCGACCAGGCCACCGGCCTGCTCTTGCGCGCGCAGACGCTGGATGGCCGCGGCGAGGTGATCGAACAGATCGCCTTTACCCAGATCGACATCGGGGGGATTGATCGTGCCCGGGTCAACCCCACTTACAAGGACACGCGCGGTTGGCGCGTCGAGAAGGCGGCCCTGGTGCCGGCCGACCTGTCGGCCTGGCAAATCACGCCGCCACCGGGTTTCCGGAAGATCCAGCAGGTGCGGCGCGTGATTTCCGATAGTGGTGAAGCGGGTGCGGCACCGGCACAGAACCGTCCGGCTGAGCGCGAAGTCTCGCAGATCGTGTTTTCTGACGGGCTGGCGGCCATTTCGGTCTTCATCGAGCCGGGCAGCCAGGGCCGGGAAGAGGGTACGATACAACAGGGTGCCATGAACATCCTGGGCCGACGCCAGGGCGATTACTGGCTGACCGTCGTTGGAGAAGTGCCCGCCGCTGCAATCCGTCAGGTAGCCAATTCCATTGAACTGAAATCCAAATAAAAGAGACCGTTGCAATGACTCCCATGAAGAACACCCTTGCCGGCGCCTTGCTGGCCGCTTCCGTCTTCGCTGCAGCACCGGCCGTGCAGGCCGCGCCTCCCGTGGCTTCGCCCGCGGTGGCGGCCCTGCCTGACTTCGCTGACATCGTCGAGCGCACCGGTCCGGCGGTGGTGAATATTCGTACTACCGAGCGCGTACGCCAGAATGCCCAGGGGCAGGGTGGCGGCATGGATGATCCGGAAATGCAGGAATTCTTCCGCCGCTTCTTCGGTATTCCCATCCCGCGTCAGCAGCAGCCGGGTACCCCGCGCGGCAATGGCAAGCAGGGTGGCCAGGGCCAGCAGGAAGAAGTGCCGCGTGGCGTGGGCTCGGGCTTCATCATCTCGGCCGATGGTTTCATCATGACCAATGCGCACGTGGTGGATGGGGCCAGCGAGGTCTACGTGACCCTGACCGACAAACGTGAATTCAAGGCCAGGATCGTGGGTTCGGATACCCGCACCGACGTGGCCGTGCTCAAGATCGATGGCAGCAACCTGCCGCGCCTGAACATGGGCGACTCCGACAAGATCCGTGTCGGTGAGTGGGTGCTGGCCATCGGCTCGCCCTTCGGCCTGGAAAATACCGTGACCGCCGGCATCGTCTCGGCCAAGGCGCGCGACACCGGTGACTACCTGCCTCTGATCCAGACCGACGTGGCGGTCAACCCGGGCAACTCGGGTGGTCCGCTGATCAACCTCAAGGGTGAAGTGGTCGGCATCAACTCGCAGATCTACAGCCGTTCCGGCGGCTTCATGGGGATCTCCTTTGCGGTACCCATTGATGAGGCGCTGCGGGTAGCCGACCAGCTCAAGGCCAGCGGACGCGTCACGCGCGGCCGTATCGGCGTACAGATCGGTGAAGTGACCAAGGATGTGGCCGAATCGCTGGGCCTGGCCCGCGCGCAAGGCGCGCTGGTGCAACGCGTGGAAGCCGGTGGCCCGGCTGACAAGGCGGGCCTAGAGGCAGGCGACATCATCCTGAAATACAACGGTGCGGCCATCGAGCGCCCCAGCGACCTGCCGCGCATGGTCGGTGCCACCAGGCCGGGTGCCAAGGCCACCGTCAATATCTGGCGCAAGGGCAGCGCCCGCGACGTCAGCGTGACCGTGGTCGAGCTGGAAGCCGACAAGCCCAAGCAGGCCGAGGAAAAGAAGGCCAAGCCCGACAACACCCCCAACTCCCTGGGACTGGTGGTGAGCGACCTGAGTGATGCGCAGAAGAAGGAGCTGAAGGTCGACAACGGCGTGCTGGTGGAAAACGTCAGCGGTGCCGCTGCCGCCGCTGGCATCCGTCCGGGCGATGTCATCCAGCGCCTCAACGAGGTCGATGTCAACGACAGCAAGCAGTTCGGCCAGCTGGTGGCCAAGCTCGATGCCAAGAAGCGGGCAGCGGTGCTGGTGCGCCGTGGCGACTCTTCGCAGTTCGTGCCGCTGCGTCCGAACGGCGGCAACTGAGGCCGGGCCATTTTTCCGTAAAATTGCCTGATACTTCAACATGAAGGCTGCGGCTCTCTGGGGCCGCAGCCTTTTTCCTTGGTTCGCGTCGGGCTGAGGGAAGAAACTTTCATATGAGCCTATGACCACCCCTTCTTCGCCCTCAGCCGCAGGGCAAGCCTTGCACTTCATCATCTATTCGCGCAGCTACTGCCACCTGTGCGAAGACCTGCGTGACGCCTTGCGCCAAGCACTGGGCGAGATCCCGGCCGACATCGAGATGGTCGATGTGGACGCCGATGAGGCGCTGGTGGCGCGTTACGACGAGCTGGTGCCGGTGTTGATGGGGCAGGGGCGCGATGGCCAATGGCAGGAGTTGTGTCATTACCATCTGGATAAGGCGCGCCTGCAGACGTTTGTTGTTGAAATGAAATAAGTTGTGTTGTCGCAGCCAGGTCCGGCTGCGCGGCCTGGCACCGGAAAGTCGGGCTTGTCCCTGTGAATTCCGGTAAAATGCCGGGTCGAATAAGCTGTTGCAAAGGCGCTCGGCTGGGCAAAGCCCGCTACAGAGCGCCTTTTTTCATCGTTTCCAGTCTGTTAATGAACAATATCCGTAATTTCTCGATCATCGCCCACATCGATCACGGCAAGTCCACGCTCGCCGACCGCATCATCCAGTTGTGCGGGGGCTTGTCCAACCGCGAGATGGAAGCCCAGGTGCTGGATTCGATGGATATCGAGCGCGAGCGCGGCATCACCATCAAGGCCCAGACCGCAGCCCTGGCCTACAAGGCCAAGGATGGCCAGATCTACAACCTCAACCTGATCGACACCCCGGGTCACGTCGACTTCAGCTATGAAGTCTCGCGCTCGCTGTCGGCCTGCGAAGGCGCGCTGCTGGTGGTCGACGCCTCCCAAGGCGTGGAAGCGCAGACGGTGGCCAACTGCTACACCGCCCTGGACCTGGGCGTGGAAGTGGTGCCGGTCTTGAACAAGATCGACCTGCCCTCCGCTGATCCTGACAACGCCAAGAGCGAGATCGAAGACGTGATCGGCATCGACGCCTCCGACGCCACTCCCTGCTCGGCCAAGACCGGCCTGGGCGTGGAAGACGTGCTCGAAGCCATCGTGGCCAAGGTGCCGGCCCCCAAGGGTGACCCGGATGCACCGCTGCAGGCGCTGATCATCGATTCCTGGTTCGACAACTACGTCGGCGTGGTCATGCTGGTGCGCATCGTCAATGGCACCTTGCGTCCCAAGGACAAGATCCTGCTGATGGCCACCGAGACCCAGTACCTGACCGAAAGCATTGGCGTGTTCACGCCCAAGTCGCAATCACGCGACTCCCTGACGGCAGGGCAGGTCGGTTTCGTCATCGCCGGCATCAAGGAACTGAAGTCCGCGCGCGTGGGCGACACTATCACCTTGGCTGGCAAGCCGGCCCCGGCACCGCTGCCCGGCTTCAAGGAAGTGCAGCCGCAGGTGTTTGCGGGCCTGTTCCCGGTAGAAGCCAACCAGTACGACGCCCTGCGCGATTCGCTGGAAAAATTGAAGCTCAATGACGCCGCCCTGATGTATGAGCCGGAAGTCTCGCAGGCGCTGGGCTTCGGCTTCCGCTGCGGCTTCCTGGGCCTGCTGCACATGGAAATCGTGCAGGAACGGCTGGAGCGCGAGTTCGACATGGACCTCATCACCACCGCGCCGACGGTGGTGTACGAAGTGCAGCAGCGCGACGGCACCATGCTGATGGTGGACAATCCGTCCAAGATGCCGGAAGTGTCCAAGATTGAGGAAATCCGCGAACCCATCGTCACCGTCAACCTGTACATGCCGCAGGAATACGTAGGCTCGGTCATCACCCTGTGCACGCAGAAGCGCGGCATCCAGATGAACATGAGCTATCACGGCAAGCAGGTGCAACTGACCTATGAAATGCCGATGGCCGAGATCGTGCTGGACTTCTTCGATCGCCTGAAGTCCACCTCGCGCGGCTATGCCTCCATGGACTACGAGTTCAAGGAATACCGTGCGGCAGACGTGGTCAAGGTCGACATGCTGATCAACAGCGAAAAGGTCGATGCGCTGGCCATCATCGTGCACCGTGCCGCAGCCCAGATCCGCGGTCGCCAGGTGGCGGCCAAGATGCGTGAGTTGATCCCGCGCCAGATGTTCGATGTGGCGATCCAGGCGGCCATTGGTGCGACCATCATCTCGCGCGAAAACGTCAAGGCCATGCGCAAGAACGTGCTGGCCAAGTGCTACGGCGGCGACATCTCCCGCAAGCGCAAGCTGCTGGAAAAGCAGAAGGCCGGCAAGAAGCGCATGAAGCAGGTGGGCTCGGTCGAAATTCCGCAGGAAGCATTCCTGGCAATCTTACAAGTGGACGATAAATAACATGCAGGCTTTGTTGGGCAACTTCGCACTCATTCTGTTCGTGCTGATGCTGGTGACCGGCGTGATCTGGTTCGCCGACACCTTCTTCCTCTCCAAGCAGCGCCGCGCCCGCGCCGACGCCGCCCTGGCCGAGTTCGACGCCGCTGTCGCGCGCGACCAGGCGCAAGGCGTCAAGCGTGACGGTACCGTCGCCACCGCCCGTGCCGACCTGCAGGCGCGCCACCTGAAGCAGCCGGCCTGGATCGAATATTCCGGCAGCTTCTTCCCGGTGATCGCGCTGGTGTTCTGCCTGCGCTCCTTCCTGTATGAACCGTTCAAGATCCCGTCCAGCTCGATGGTGCCGACGCTGCTGGTGGGCGACCTGATCCTGGTGAACAAATTCACCTACGGTATCCGCCTGCCCATCATCAACAAGAAGATCATCGAAGTGAACCAGCCGCAGCGCGGCGACGTCATGGTCTTCAAGTACCCGAAGGACATGTCGGTGGACTACATCAAGCGCGTGGTGGGCGTGCCTGGTGATAAAATAGTCTATAAAAACAAGCGCTTAACGGTTAATGGTGAACAAATTTCTTACAAAGCGCTGCCGGATTATCTGGATGACGAAAATCTGACGTACTATAAGCAATGGCAGGAAAACCTGACCGGCGTGGAGCACAAGATTCTCACTGATGAGCGTGCTCCCAACTTCGTGCCCAATCCCGATGCCTTCCCGCATCATGAGCTGTGCACCTACAACGCCGAAGGTTTCGCCTGCACGGTGCCGCCGGGTGAATATTTCATGATGGGCGACAACCGGGACAACAGCCTCGACAGTCGCTACTGGGGCTTCGTGCCGGACCAGAACATCGTCGGCAAGGCCTTCTTTGTCTGGATGAACCTGGGCGATATCAAGCGGATCGGCAGCTTCCACTGAGAGCGCGCCGCATCCTGGTCCAGCAGCTTGCGCAGTTTCTGCAGTTTCCAATTGGCAACTTTGCATTGTGGAGGCAGACCCGGAGCAGTTTTCAGCTTTGCTTTGAACCGATCCCGCTGACTGGTCAGGCTGGTAATCCCCGATCCACGCGCCACTGCGCGTATCGGGGCGGCAGACTGAATGACGGATGAAAAAATGGATCCTCAACTCTTGCAACAACGGCTAGGCCACCCATTCAAGGATGCTTCGCTCCTGCAGCAGGCCTTGACCCACCGTAGCCATAGCGCCTTGCATAACGAGCGGCTGGAATTCCTCGGCGATTCGGTGCTGAACTGCGTGGTGGCCTCGCTGCTCTTCGAACGCTACGACAAGATCGACGAAGGCGACCTCTCGCGCCTGCGCGCCAACCTGGTCAAGCAGCAATCCCTGTATGAAATCGCCCAGCGGCTGGAGCTCTCGCAGTTCCTGCGCCTGGGTGAAGGCGAACTCAAATCCGGCGGCTTCCGCCGTCCCTCGATCCTGGCCGATACGCTGGAGGCGCTCTTTGGCGCGATCTTCCTGGATTCCGGTTTCGAGGCAGCGCGTGCGGTGATTCGCTCGCTCTATGTCCCGGTACTGGAACACGTCGATCCCAAGACCCTGGGCAAGGATGCCAAGACCCTGCTGCAGGAGTTTTTGCAGGGCAAGAAGATCCCGCTGCCGCAGTACAACGTCATCGCCACCCATGGTGCGGCCCACAGCCAGGAATTCGAGATCGAATGCCTGGTACCCAAGCTGGACATCCAGGTCTTCGGTACCGGCGGCAGCCGCCGCGCCGGCGAACAGGCCGCCGCCAAGCTGGCCCTGGAAGCGGTGCAACTGGCACTGGCCAAAACGCCGTCTGCCGGCCGCAAGCCGCGTGCTCGCACCACCCAGCTGAAACTGGCCGGCATTGCCACCATCCAGCCGGATGCCCCCGAACACGATGCGGGCAAGGGCAATCGTCCCGACGCCTCGACGGCCAATGGCAGCAAGCCTGCCAAGCCAGCCAAGGAGCAGAAGGAACCCAAGGAACAGAAGGGTGCGCCGGTTGCGGCGCGCAACGAAGGCAAGACCACCGGCGACCGCACTGAAACGGCCGCAGCAGAACCCATTTCGGCGGCTTCATCCGCCTCGCAATCCAGAACAGCATGACAGATTCCCCCATGGCCGATGACGCATCGGCGCAGACCCCCGAGAGCGATTACCGTTGCGGCTACATCGCCATCGTCGGTCGTCCCAACGTTGGCAAGTCGACCCTCATGAACGTGCTGGTCGGCGCCAAGGTCAGCATCACTTCGCGCAAGGCCCAGACCACGCGCCACCGCATCACCGGCATCCAGACCATCGAGAATACCCAGTATGTCTACGTCGACACGCCGGGCTTCCAGACGCGTCACAGCAATGCCCTGAACAAGACCCTGAACCGCACCGTCACCAATACCCTGACGGCGTCGGACGTGATCCTGTTCGTGATCGAAGCCGGTACCTTCGGCCCGGCTGACAAGCAGGTGCTCGATCTCCTGCCGGCCAACGTGCCCTGCATCCTGGTGCTGAACAAGGCGGATCGCAACAAGGACAAAACCACGCTCATGCCCTTCGCCCGCGAAGTGGCTTCGCACCATGATTTTGCGGCTGTGGTGCCGGTCTCGGCCAAGCAGCGCTTCCAGCTTGATCGCCTGCAGGAAGAAGTGCGCAAGCTGCTGCCGCAGAATCCGCCGATGTTCGACGAAGACGACATCACCGACCGCAGCGAGAAATTCCTGGCCTCCGAAATCGTGCGGGAGAAGGTGTTCCGCTTCGTCGGTGAAGAATTGCCCTACACCAGCACGGTCCTGATCGAGAAGTTCGAGCAGGAAGGCAACCTGCGCCGCATCTTCGCGGCCATCCTGGTCGAGCGCGACACCCACAAGGCCATGGTGATCGGCCAGAAGGGCGCCCGCCTGAAGGAAATTTCCACGCAGGCGCGCCTGGACATGGAGCGCCTCTTCGGTGGTCCGGTCTATCTGGAGATCTGGGTCAAGGTCAAATCGGGCTGGGCCGACAACGAAGCCGGCCTGCGCGCCTACGGCTACGAGTGAGCCCGCGTGCGGCCTTCTGCGGGCTGCGCGCAATCCCTGCATAATCATGGCATTACGCCGCGCCCCAACGACGTGGCTTCACGCATTCAGGACGGATATCCATGACCACCATGCTCAACGAACCCCAGCTCGACGGCCAGGTAGCTGATCCGGCCGCGCCGGTCGCGCCCCAGGCACCGGCCAAGGCCCCGGCGCGCAAGCCGGCTGTGCCCCGTGCGCGCAGCCGCACGGTGCCGGAGAAGGAGCACAAGGTCCTGGCGCAGCCGGGCTTCGTGCTGCACAGCTATCCCTACAAGGAAACCAGCCTGATCATCGACGTGTTCTCCCGGGATCACGGCCGTATCGCCTTGGTGGCCAAGGGGGCCAAGCGTCCGCATTCCAAACTGCGTGGAGCCTTGCAGACCTTCCAGCCGCTGTCGCTGTCGTGGAGCGGCAAGTCCGAAGTGCGCACGCTGACCGATGCCGAATGGGTAGGCGGTCTGCTGCCGCTGGAAAAATCAGCGCTGCTGTGCGGTTTCTACCTCAATGAATTGCTGGTCAAGCTGCTGGCGCGCGAAGATGCGCACCCGGCGCTGTTCGACCATTACGTGGCCACCCTCAACAAGCTGGCCCATGGCGAAAATGCTCCCATCGTGCTGCGCCAGTTCGAACGCATCCTGTTGAAGCAGACCGGCGTGGCCGGCAACTGGAGCCATTGCGTGACCAGCGGCAAGACCGTGCAGCCCGATGGCATCTACGTCGTCGATCCGGAGCAGGGCACGCGTCCTGAACGCATTTCCGATCGTGCCCCCAAGGTCTCCGGCAAGACGCTGCTGGACATGGAGCGCGAAGACTACAGCGACCCCACCACGCAATTGCAGAGCAAGTTCCTGATGCGCTACCTGCTGTCGCATCACCTGGGCGGTGCGCAGCTGAACACGCGCCAGATCCTGATCGACCTGATGCAGCTGTGATGCGCGGCGGCTCCTCTGCCGCGGGCCAGAACATGCTGCCAATTGATCCCGTCTGTTCCCGCGTGCGATCCCGAGCCGCTACAATCCGGAACTGGCTGCACGGTTCTTCACGTGCAGCCTTGAGCACATCCCGACATCATTCCAACGAAGCTTCCTGACACCATGAGTTTCCTGCAGCCTGCCGGCCCGGTCATCGACCTGGGCATCAACATCGATCACGTCGCCACCTTGCGCAATGCGCGCGGCACTCGTTACCCCGATCCCATCCGCGCCGCGCTGGAAGCCGAGGAGGCTGGTGCCGATGCGATCACCCTGCACCTGCGTGAAGACCGTCGCCACATCCGCGATGAAGACGTCAAGGCCATTCGTCCGCTGCTGCAGACGCGCATGAACCTCGAAGCCGCTGTCACGAAAGAGATGATCGATTTCGCCTGTGGCATCCAGCCGCAGGATGTCTGCCTGGTGCCGGAGAAGCGCACCGAAGTCACCACCGAAGGCGGCCTGGACGTGCGCGGCCATTTTGCCGACGTGCAGGCGGCGATCCGCCAGTTGCAGCAGGAGAGCATTCGCGTCTCTTTGTTCATTGATCCGGATGTGGAGCAGATCCAGGCCGCCGCAGAATCGGGCGCCCCCGTCATCGAACTTCATACCGGCCGTTATGCCGATGCCACCAGCGAGCGTGAACAGCAGGAAGAGCTGGAGCGCATCCGCATCGCCGTGCAGGCTGGCGTCAAGCTCGGCCTGAAGGTCAATGCCGGCCACGGGCTGCATTACACCAACGTCCAGGCCATCGCCGCCATCCCCGAGATCGCTGAACTCAACATCGGCCACGCCGTGGTCGCCCATGCGGTCTTTGCCGGCTGGCGCAATGCGGTCTCCGAGATGAAGGCCATCATGGTCAAGGCCCGCCTGGACGTCCTGAAGGCCAAGGTTTGAGGCGCGCCGCATGATCTACGGCATCGGTACCGACATCCTCCAGATCTCGCGCCTGGAGGCGACCCTGGGACGTCACGGCGACCGCTTCGCCGCCAAGATCCTGGGCCCGCAGGAAATGGAAAAATATCTGCGCCGCAAAGCCAAGGTGGAAGCGCGCGGTGTGCGTTTCCTGGCCACCCGCTTCGCCGCCAAGGAAGCCTTTTCCAAGGCCATCGGCATGGGCATGCGCATGCCCATGACCTGGCGCGCCATGCAGGTATTGAACGCGCCCAGCGGCAAGCCGGTGGTGGTCTGCAGCGGCGCCTTGCAAGAATGGATGGAAGAGCAGGGGCTGAGCGCCCAGGTTTCCGTCACCGACGAAGTGGAATACGCCGTCGCCTTTGTCATCGTGGAGAAGTCATGAATCAAGCCGTCAAGCCGCTCGGTCCGGTGATGCTGGACGTGGTCGGCACCACGCTGGACGCCGCCGATATCGCGCGCCTCCAGCACCCGCTGACGGGCGGGGTCATCCTGTTTGCCCGCAACTATGAAAACCGTGCGCAGCTGGTTGCGCTGACCGATGCCATTCGCCAGGCGCGTCCCGGCATCCTGATCGCCGTGGACCACGAAGGCGGCCGCGTGCAGCGTTTCCGCACCGATGGTTTTACGCGTCTGCCGGCCATGGGCCAGCTCGGCCAGCTCTGGGATCGCGACGTGCTGCAAGCCACCAAGGTGGCCACGGCCACCGGCTTCGTGCTGGCCGCCGAACTGCGCGCCTGTGGCATCGACCTGTCGTTCACCCCGGTGCTCGATCTGGATTACGGCGTCTCCAGCGTCATCGGCGACCGTTCGTTTCATCGCGATCCGCGCGTGGTCACGCTCATGGCCAAGAGCCTCAATCACGGCCTGGCGCTGGCAGGCATGGCCAATTGCGGCAAGCATTTCCCCGGCCATGGTTTCGTCACGGCCGACTCTCACGTGGCCATTCCGGTCGATGAACGCGGCCTCGATGAGATCCTCGGCGACGATGCCACCCCTTATGATTGGCTGGGCATGAGCCTGGCCGCCGTGATGCCGGCGCACGTCATCTACCCCAAGGTGGATGCGCAACCGGCCGGTTTCTCCAAGGTCTGGCTGTCGATGCTGCGCGAGCGCTTCGGCTTCCAGGGGGTGATCTTCAGTGACGACCTCAGCATGCACGGTGCCAGTGTCGCCGGTGGTCCGCTGCAGGCGGCACAGGCGGCACTGGATGCAGGCTGCGATGTGGCGCTGATCTGCAATTCGCCGGACAAGGCCGATGCCATTCTCGCCGGTCTGCATGGTGGCACCGACGCTGCCTCTGCCGCGCGCCGCGCGACCTTGCTGCCCTGTGGCGAGGCGCTGGCCTGGGATGCGCTGCAAGCCGATCCGCGCTACCTGGCCGCCCGCGCGCTGGTGCAGTCGCTGTAAGTTCTTCGCTTTCGCTCATGTCCGAAATTCCTGCATCTCCGCTCCCCGACCCGCGTGAAGTCGTGCTGGAGACGGTTGCCCGGCTGCCGCACCTGCCGGGTGTCTATCGCTACTTCGACGCTGAAGACAACGTGCTCTACGTGGGCAAGGCGCGCGACCTCAAGAAGCGCGTCTCCAGCTATTTCCAGAAGACCCTGACCAGCCCGCGCATCGCCATGATGGTCGAGCGCATCGCGCGTCTGGAAACCACGGTCACCCGCAGCGAGGCCGAAGCGCTGCTGCTGGAAAACAATCTCATCAAGACGTTGCGTCCGCGCTTCAACATTCTCTTTCGCGACGACAAGTCCTATCCCTACCTGAAGATCACCGGCCACGCCTTCCCGCGCATGGCCTACTATCGCGGCGCGGTGGACAAACGCAGCCAGTATTTCGGCCCGTTCCCCAATGCCGGGGCCGTGAAGGAATCGATACAGATCCTGCAGAAGGTGTTCCTGCTGAGGACCTGCGAAGACACCGTCTTCACCAACCGCACGCGGCCCTGCCTGCTGCACCAGATCCACCGCTGCAGCGGTCCCTGCGTGAACCTGGTCAGTCGCGAGGATTACGCGCTCGACGTGGAGAATGCCTCCAAATTCCTGCGCGGCCGCCAGAGCGAAGTGATGGAAGCGCTGGAGCAGAAGATGCACGCCTTCGCCGCCGACCTGAAGTTCGAGCAGGCCGCTGCCGTGCGCGACCAGATCGGTTCACTCTCCAGCGTGCTGCACCAGCAGAGCATGGAGACGGTCAGCGATGCCGACATCGACATCATCGCCGTGACGGTGCAGGGCGGACGTGCCTGCGTGAATCTGGCGATGGTGCGCGGCGGCCGCCATCTCGGGGATCGCGCCTATTTCCCTACGCACGTGGATGATGCGATGGATACCGCCGAGGAGAGCATCGAGGTTGAAGTGCTCAAGGCCTTCCTGGCCCAGCACTACATCGACAAGTTCATTCCCGGCTCGCTCATCGTGGGTACCGAGTTCGATGATCCGGCGCTGATGATGGCCTTGATGGAGCAGTGCGGTCACCGCATCACGCTGACCTTCCAGCCGCAGGGCCAGCGCCGCCAGTGGCTTGAGATGGCCGCGAAGGGGGCCGAGATCGCACTGGCGCGCCTGCTGTCCGAGCAGGGCTCGCAACAGGCCCGCACGCGTGCACTGGCTGAAGTGCTGGAGCTGGAACGTGAAGATCTGGACGAACTGCGCGCCGAATGCTTCGACATCAGCCACACGCAAGGTGAAGCCACGCAAGCCTCGTGCGTCGTGTTCCATCACCATGCGATGCAGAACGGTGAATATCGCCGCTACAACATCAACGACATCACGCCCGGCGATGACTATGCCGCCATGCGCCAGGTACTTACGCGCCGCTACGAAAAGGTGGCCAATGGCGAAGGCGTGATGCCGGATATCGTCCTCATCGACGGCGGCAAAGGCCAGGTCGAGATGGCGCGTCAGGTGCTGACCGAACTGGGTCTGGACATCAGTCTCATCGTCGGCGTAGCCAAGGGGGAAGGGCGCAAGGTCGGCCTGGAAACCCTGGTCTTCGCCGATGGCCGCGCCCCCAAGGAACTGGGCAAGGAATCGGCTGCACTGATGCTGATCGCCCAGATCCGCGACGAAGCGCACCGCTTCGCCATCACCGGCATGCGCGCCAAGCGCGCCAAGGCACGCCAGACCTCGCGCCTGGAAGAGATCGAGGGCATCGGTGCCAAGCGCCGCCAGCGCCTGCTGGTGCGCTTCGGTGGCCTGCGCGGGGTGGTCGATGCCAGCGTGGATGACCTGGCTTCCGTCGAAGGCATCTCGCGCCAGCTGGCCGAAGAAATCTACCGCCAGTTGCACTGAGTTCGTTCACTCGGCTGACCCGTTGCTGCGCGCGCTGACGTAAAGGCGGGCGCAGCAGGGGACGACTCTGCTACTATTCGGTAAATTTTTTTTCGTGTACGCCGCTCCAACCCTCCAAGACGTATGCCTTTCAATATTCCGATTCTGCTGACCTGGTTGCGGGTGGCGCTCATTCCTCTGGTCGTCGGGGTCTACTACCTCCCTGAGATTGGCCTGAACCGCTACGAGCAAGGCATCGCCGCCACGGCCGTGTTCATCGTCGCGGCCGCCACCGACTGGTTCGATGGCTTCCTGGCGCGCCGCTGGAACCAGACCTCCGCCTTTGGTGCCTTCCTCGACCCGGTGGCCGACAAGCTCATGGTCACCGGTGCCTTGCTGGTGCTGGTGCATCTGGACCGCGTGCATCCGGTGATCGCCTTCATCATCATCGGCCGCGAGATCGCCATCTCGGCGCTGCGCGAATGGATGGCCCAGATCGGTGCCTCCAAGTCGGTGGCGGTCAGTTCGCTGGGCAAGATCAAGACCACCGCACAGATGATCGCCATCCCCATGCTGCTGTACTACGACAGCCTGTTCGGCTTCATCGATACGCGACTGTGGGGCAGCCTGCTGCTGCTGGTGGCAGCGGTGCTGACGGTATGGTCGATGCTGTACTACCTGCGCCGCGCGATGCCGATGATCAGGGAAGCCGATGCTGGGAACAGAAAAAAATAATTAAATAATTAAGATCGATAGTTGACAAATGCCAACGCTGCCTTATAATAGCGTTCTGTTTTCGATGCGGGAGTAGCTCAGTTGGTAGAGCGATACCTTGCCAAGGTATAGGTCGAGAGTTCGAGACTCTTCTCCCGCTCCAAGTTACTTGGAAAAAAGGAAGCCTGAACAAGCTTCCTTTTTTTATTGTGATAGGTGAGCGAGCATTGAAAGTTTGGCTGCGGCGCAAGTCGAAAAAAGTCAAAAAAGATGTTTGCAAACAACACGTGTTTTAGGTAGTATGCGTGTCCCCAAGGCGGGGTAGCAAAGTGGTTATGCAGCGGCCTGCAAAGCCGTCTACGCCGGTTCGATCCCGACCCCCGCCTCCAAAACGCTCCATGCGGGAGTAGCTCAGTTGGTAGAGCGATACCTTGCCAAGGTATAGGTCGAGAGTTCGAGACTCTTCTCCCGCTCCAGATTCAAGGCAGGCAGCTTCGGCTTCCTGTAGCAGTAAAGTGGTGGTTCCCATGCGGGAGTAGCTCAGTTGGTAGAGCGATACCTTGCCAAGGTATAGGTCGAGAGTTCGAGACTCTTCTCCCGCTCCAGTTTCAAACCAGGCAGCTTCGGCAGCCTGTGGCAGTAGATGTAAAAGTCCCATGCGGGAGTAGCTCAGTTGGTAGAGCGATACCTTGCCAAGGTATAGGTCGAGAGTTCGAGACTCTTCTCCCGCTCCAAATTGAAAGAGGAAGCCTTCGGGCTTCCTCTTTTCATTTCTGCGCCGCATTTCCTGCTTTTCTTGCAGGCACGTCGGCCATTCCTCCCGTCTGCTGCATATTGTTTACGCGCCTGTTTTTAGTCTCACCGTGCCGCCGTTTCGGCCCAGGCGGGACGGTGCGTCTCTCCTGGCGCGGCCAGCGTGGTATTTCGGTATACGCAGCATTGGCAAAAATCAAAAATGTCGGCTATAGGCGATTGCCTGATTGCCACGGCCATGTTTCCCCACTACATTGCTGAGTCAGGCTTTTCGCCTGTCACCATCATTTGCATCCGGGGGAGGGGGCATGGACAATTTTCAGAAAGAGATTGACGAAAGAACCAATCTCACCGCATCCAACAAGTTCGAGCTGCTGTTGTTCCGTCTGGGGGCGGATCCACATGGCGAGCGCTCCGAGCTGTTTGGCATCAACGTCTTCAAGATCCGCGAAATCGTGCCCATGCCGCCTGTGACCAAGGCGGCCGGTACGCAATCGCCGATGCTGGGCATGGTCAACATCCGCGGCCAGATCATTTCGGTGATCGACTTGCCGGCCGTGGTGGGCTGTGTGCCCAAGACCGGCCTCAACATCCTGCTGGTCACCGAATACGCGCGCAGCACGCAGGCCTTTGCGGTCGAGTCGGTGGACGAGATCGTGCGCCTGGAATGGAGCCAGGTCCTGTCGGCGGAAACCAGCAGTGGTGGCGCCTTCGTCACCAGCATCGCGCGCCTCGACCAGGACAAGGACACCAGCCGCCTGGCCCAGGTGCTGGACGTGGAGCAGATCCTGCACGAGATCATGCCCAGCGACCGCAACATGAAAATGGAAAACCTGGAAAAGAGCGCCGGCCATGGCATGCGCCCCGGTGCGGTGGCCATTGCCGCCGACGATTCCAAGGTGGCCCGTTCGCTCATCGAGCAGGGCTTGCGCGCCATGGAGATTCCCTTCGAGATGCATGTCACCGGCAAGGATGCCTGGGACAAGATCCAGAAACTGGCCAAGGAAGCACGCGCCGAGGGCAAGCCGATTTCCGACAAGATCTCCTTCGTGCTGACCGACCTCGAAATGCCGGAAATGGATGGTTTTACGCTCACCCGCAACATCAAGCGCGAGGATTTCCTGAAGAACATCCCGGTCATCATCCACTCCTCGCTGTCCGGCTCGGCCAACGAGGACCACGTCAAGAGCGTGGGCGGTGATGCCTACGTTGCCAAGTTCGAAGCCAATGAACTGGCCTCGACCATCTTCGGCGTGCTCGACCGCGCTGCAGCCAAGGCCTGAGGTATACACACGCTGCACTCATCATCAAGGGAGCCTCCGGGCTCCCTTTCTTTTTGTTCTCGCCGTTATCTGTCCTGCCGCAGCCAGCGGCGATCTCGTATACTGGCGCTCCCTTGATCCTGCCGCAGCCAGCGGCGCAGAGCCTTTTCTCATGCAGATTCCCGCCATTGCCTCCCCGTTCGATGCCAGCCTGGCCGCCCGGCTGGAAGCGCGCATCAATGACAAGACCAAGCCTCTCGGCAGCCTGGGTGCACTGGAACGCCTGGCGCGCCAGATCGGCCTGATCCAGGGCAGCGACCATCCGGTGCTGCGCCAGAGTGCCATCGTGGTCTGTGCCGGGGACCATGGCGTCACCGCAGAAGGCGTCTCGGCCTACCCGCAAAGCGTGACCTGGCAGATGGTGGAGAACTTCCTGGCCGGAGGTGCCGCGATCAACATCTTCGCGCGCCAGAATGAATGTGCGCTGTATATCGTCGATACCGGCGTCAATCACGATTTCGGCCCGCGCGATGGCCTGCTGGACCGCAAGATCGCCCCCGGTACCGCCAACTTCTGCCAAGGCCCGGCGATGACGGCGCAGCAATGCCAGGCTGCGCTGCAGGCCGGGTTCCAGTTCGCTGAATCGTTGCAGGCCGATGTACTGGGCTTTGGTGAAATGGGGATCGGCAATACCACTGCCGCCGCCGCATTGATGGCCGCCTTTACGGGCGTGCCGGTGCAAGAGTGCGTCGGGGCCGGCACCGGCCTCGATGCCCAAGGCGTCGCCCGCAAGGCCGATGCGGTGACGCGTGCGCTGCGCCTGCATGCGCAAGCGAGCGCACCGCTGGAGCGACTGGCGGCCCTGGGCGGCTTCGAGATCGCCTTCATGACGGGGGCCATGCTCGGTGCGGCACAGCGCCGCAAGGTAATACTGATCGATGGCTTCATCGTCACCTCGGCGCTGCTGGTGGCAGCCGCCTTGCAGCCGGCCGTGCTGGAGTACTGCGTGTTCTCGCATTGCTCGGATGAGGCCGGCCATCGCCGCATGCTGCAGTACTTGGGTGCCACGCCCCTGATGCAGCTGGACCTGCGCCTGGGCGAGGGCACCGGCGCCGCACTGGCCTTGCCGCTGCTGCGTGCGGCGGTCAATTTCCTGGAACGCATGGCGACCTTCTCCTCGGCCAGCGTCAGCGAAAAGCATGTCTGAAAAAGACTTCACATCACCGCCACCGCCCCGCAGCGACGGCCCGCTGTACCAGGTGCGCCTGTTCTTCACGGCGCTGCAATTCTTCACACGGCTTCCTATCCCGCGCTGGGTGGGCTTCCAGCCGCACTGGCTGCAACATGCCACGCGCTATTTCCCGCTGGTCGGCTGGATCGTGGCTTGGGCCTGCGCCCTGGTCTACCTGCTGGCCGTGCAGTTCTGGCCGCAGATGGTGGCGGTGCTGCTGTCCACTGTAGCCGGGATCTGGCTCACCGGCGCCTTCCACGAGGATGGTTTTGCCGACGTCTGCGATGGCCTCGGTGGTGCAGTCAGCCGTGAACGTGCGCTGGAGATCATGCGGGATTCGCGCCTGGGCAGTTATGGCGTGATCGGTATCGTCGCGCTGTTGCTGGCCAAACTGGCGGCCTTGCAGGCGTTGCTGCCGTTGCAGGTGCTGGCCGTGCTGGGGATGGCCCATCCGCTGTCGCGCTGGCTGGCCACTTGTCTCATCTGGCGCATGGAATACGTGCGCGAAGAGGGCAAGGTCAAGCCGCTGGCGCAGCAGATGGGGCAGGGCGAATTCCTGCTGGCGACCTTGTTTGCGGTGCTGCCGGTGATCGGGGTGATCGCGCTGGGCATGATGTCCTGGCAGCGCATTGCCGCCGGCGTGGTGCTGGCAGCCGTGGCGACGCTCTGGCTGGCCGCGCGTTTCCGGCGTCGCCTCGGCGGCTATACCGGGGATTGCCTGGGCGCGGTTCAACAGTTGAGCGAGACCGCCTTTTATCTCGGTGCGCTTGCCTCGCTGCCGTCCTGGTGGAATCCCTGAGCCATGCTGCTGAATCTGATTCGCCATCCCCAGCCGCTGGTGGACAAGAGCACCTGTTACGGACGCAGCGATATCGCGGTCGCGCCCGAGATGCTGGCGCAGAGTGTGGCGCAACTATTGCCCCAGTTGCAGGCGCTGCCACCTGAATGGCCGCTGGTAAGCAGTCCGCTGCAGCGCTGCGCGCAGCTGGCGCAGTCCCTTGCGCAGGCCATGCATCGACCCGCACCGGACGTGGATCCGCGGCTGCAGGAAATGGATTTCGGAAAGTGGGAGCTGCGCCCCTGGGATGACATTCCCTGGGCCGAAGTCGAGGCTTGGAATGCCGATCTTGCGCATTACGCACCCGGCGGCGGCGAGACATTGACCGAGGTGGCAAGCCGCATGTGGCAAGCCTTCAACGACCTGCTGGCCACGTCCGCCGAAGGCGCCATCGTGATTTGTCATGCCGGCACCATCCGCATGCTGCACGCCTGCGCCGCATGGCGTGCAGGGCAGGGGGAGACTGCCCGGCCCGATGCCGCAGCCCTCAGTGACATCGCCCTGCGTGCCGCAGCCCATCGCGCCGAGATCCCCCATGCCCGCCTGCTCGCACTGGACGTCTCCGTCAGTCCGAAGCGCTAGCCTGCCCCGCGCGACTCCACCGCAAATTTGATCAGTTCAGCCTGGCCATCGATATTGAGCTTGCGCTTGATGTTGAGCCGATGGGTTTCCACCGTGCGTACGCTCAGGTCCAGTTCGCGGGCAATCTGCTTGTTGGATTCGCCATTGGCGATGTGCTGCAGCACTTCGCGTTCACGCTGCGTGAGCAACTCGCGCACCGGCAGCGGCTGGGTCAGCTGGCGCGCCAGTGCGGCGCTGTAGTAGATCCCGCCCGAACGCACCGTTTCGATGGCATGCACGATGTCCTGGCTGGGTGCGTCCTTGAGCACATAGCCGCGCGCACCGGCCTGGATCGATTGCATCACGTATTCGGCCTTGTCATGCATGCTCAGGATCAGCACCGCAATCTCCGGATGCAGCGCATGAAAGCGCGCCGTCAGCTCGATGCCGTTGATGCCGCGCATGTTGATGTCCATCAGCGTGAGATCGATTGGATGGCGGGCAGCGGCGGCCAATGCTTCCTCCGCATTGCCGGCCTCGGCCACCACTTCCAGTCCGGGCACGGTTTCCAGTCGTGCGCGCAAGCCGTCGCGCACCAGCGGATGATCGTCGATGAGCATGATGCGCGTCGTGGCAGGGGCGATGGGCGGGGCGGTATCAGACATGGGGTGAAGGCAAAAGAGAAGAGCGGGGAATGATGGCGCTGATGCTGGTGCCGGCAGCCGATGAATCGATACCCAGTTCGCCACCTACGGCTTCCATGCGCTCGCGCATGTTGCGCAGGCCGATACCATGGCGCGAATGATCGTCGACTTGGCCGGGATCGAAGCCGCTGCCGTTGTCCTGCACCTGCAGCATCAGCAGGTTGTGGCCGTCATAGAGACGCATGCTGATCTGGCTGGCGTTGGCATGGCGCGCGATGTTGGTCAGCGCTTCTTGCGCCACGCGGAACAGCACGGTGTTGACCACGTCCGGGAGCGCAGCGCCGTCCTCACGCTGGCGCTCGTGCTCGAAGACGATCTGTGTCTGCGGGCTGCTTTCGCGCCACTCACCGCACAGGTGTTCCAGTGCCGCCGCCAGTCCGAGATCATCGAGGATGGCCGGCCGCAAATCATGCGAGATGCGGCGCACTTCGGCCAGCACGCCGTTGATCTGGGTGGCGGTCTTTTCAAAGCCGGCGCGGGCTGCCGCCGCCTGTTCGGGCGTACCGCGCAGGCGTTCCAGCGCGGCTTCGATCTGCAGTTTGATGGAGACCAGCCACTGGCTGATGCCGTCGTGCAGGTCGCGCGAGAGGCGCGCGCGTTCTTCTTCCTGCGAACGCACCACGCGCTGGGCCAGCTGGCGCAGCTTGGCATCGGCCACGCGATGCTCGCTCAGGTTCAGCAGCAGGCCGGCCAGTCCCACCGCCAGCGCGCTGGACAACGCGATGATTGCAATGAGCAGCATGGTCTGGTGCAGGTAGCCGGAATTCTGGTGATCGACCTGGGCCAGTGCCGCTTCCACATCATCCAGATAGATGCCGGTACCGATCACCCAGCCCCAGCGCGGCAGGGCGATCACGTAGCCCAATTTGGGTGCCACCGTCTTGCTGGAAGGCTTGCGCCACAGATAGCGTTCGAAACCACCACCCTGATGGGCGCGTTCGATCAGATGCCGGATGGTCGGGCTGCCGGAGTCATCGCGCCAGTCCCACATCTCGCGTCCCACCAGTTCCGGCTGGCGCGGATGCATGATGCTGCGGCCCTGGTCGTCGTAGACGAAGAAATAGCCATCATCCCCGAAGGCCAGGTCGGACAGGATGCGCCGGGCTTCTTCCTTGATGGCGTCATCGGTGCGTCCGGTGTCGTAGAGATGGGCCAGCGCATGCTGGGCCAGATCCACATAGTGGCGCAGCTCGGTATTCTTGCTGGCCAGGTAGGCGGCCTCGATGGTGGAACGCTGCTGGCGCGCCAGTTCCACCGCCTGGTAACGCACCACCAGCGCGATGGCCGCAAAGGCCAGGCACAGCGGGACGATGGCGAGGAAGATGATTTTCTGGCGCAGTTTCATGCCCGCGATTCTACCCAAAGCCTCTGGGTGCCCGCGTAAATCTTCATATCGTTTTCCCGCCGCTTATCACCCCGAAAGAAAATCCCTTCACCCTGCGTAATTCTACGTAGCGGCTCTGCGTAGTGCTGCGCTTGTGGGGCAGGAGGGGCATGCCGATACTGGCGGGCATCCTGCGCAGTGCGTCCGTTCAATCGGTTTCATTCACGTGGACCCGGACGGGGACGCACTGACGACAACAAGATTTCCCACAACAATTCATATCCGCAAGGAGGAGAACAATGAACCGCTTGGTTTCCAGACTGGGCTGGCTGGCTGTCGCCCTGGGCGGCGCCGGGGCCTGCGCCTACGTCGCATTGCAGCGCGGCGAATCGATCAATGCCGTCTGGCTGGTCGTGGCCTCGGTGTGCGTCTACCTGATCGCCTATCGCTTCTACAGCAAATTCATCGCCGAGCGCGTGCTGGGCCTGGATGGCGCACGCATGACGCCGGCCTACAAGTTCAACGATGGCCTGGACTACGTGCCCACCAACAAGTACGTGCTGTTCGGCCACCACTTCGCCGCCATCGCCGGCGCCGGTCCGCTGGTGGGCCCGGTGCTGGCCGCGCAGATGGGTTATCTGCCGGGCATGCTGTGGATCCTGGCCGGCGTGGTCTTTGCCGGTGCCGTGCAGGACTTCATGGTGCTGTTCATCTCCACCCGCCGCGACGGCCGCTCGCTGGGCGACCTGATCAAGTCCGAACTGGGCCAGGTGCCGGGCGTGATTGCGCTCTTCGGTGCCTTCATGATCATGGTCATCATCCTGGCGGTGCTGGCGCTGATCGTGGTCAAGGCCCTGGCCGAGTCGCCGTGGGGCACCTTCACCGTGGCCGCGACCATTCCCATTGCGCTCTTCATGGGCGTGTATTCACGCTACATCCGCCCGGGCCGCATCGGCGAAGTCTCGTGGATCGGCTTCGTGCTGCTGATGCTGGCCATCGTCGGTGGCCAGTATGTGCAGGAACATGCCGTGCTGGGGCAGATGTTCACCTTCAACGGCAAGCAGCTGACCTGGATGCTGATCGGCTACGGCTTTGTCGCCTCGGTGCTGCCCGTGTGGCTGCTGCTGGCGCCGCGCGATTACCTGTCCACCTTCCTGAAGATCGGCACCATCGTGGCGCTGGCGCTGGGCATCATCTTCATCGCCCCGCACCTGAAGATGCATGCGGTGACCCGCTTCATCGACGGCAGTGGTCCGGTGTGGTCGGGGTCGCTGTTCCCGTTCCTGTTCATCACCATCGCCTGCGGTGCGGTCTCGGGCTTCCATGCGCTGATTTCGTCTGGCACTACCCCCAAGCTGCTGGAAAACGAGAAGCACGCCCGCTTCATCGGCTATGGCGCGATGCTGATGGAATCCTTCGTGGCCATCATGGCGCTGATTGCGGCGTCCTGCATCGAGCCGGGCATCTACTTCGCCATGAACAGTCCCGCTGCGCTGATCGGCACCACGCCCGAGAACGTGGCCCAGGTGATCTCGCAATGGGGCTTCCACATCACCCCCGAGATGCTGACCCACACCGCCCAGGCCGTGGGTGAACATACCATCATCTCGCGCGCCGGCGGCGCGCCTACCCTGGCCGTGGGCATGGCCCAGATTCTCTCCGGCGTGACGGGAGAAGCGATGATGGCCTTCTGGTACCACTTCGCCATCCTGTTCGAAGCACTGTTCATCCTGACGGCCGTGGATGCCGGTACCCGTGCCGGCCGCTTCATGCTGCAGGACCTGCTGGGCGCGTTCATCCCGCCGATGAAGCGTACCGATTCCTGGGCGGCCAGCCTGATCGCCACCGGCCTGTGCGTGACCGGCTGGGGCTACTTCCTGTACCAGGGCGTGGTCGATCCGCTGGGTGGCATCAATACCCTGTGGCCGCTGTTCGGCATCTCCAACCAGATGCTGGCCGGTATCGCCCTGATCCTGGCGACCTGCGTGCTGTTCAAGATGAAGCGCGACCGCTTCGCCTGGGTCACCGTGGTGCCCACCACCTGGCTGCTGATCTGCACCCTGACCGCCGGCTGGCAGAAGGTGTTCGATGCCAATCCGCGCGTGGGCTTCCTGGCGCATGCGCAGAAGTACCAGGCAGCGCTGGATGAAGGCAAGCTGCTGGCCCCGGCCAAGTCCATCGAGCAGATGCGCCAGGTGATCTTCAACGACTACGTCGATGCCGGTCTGGCTGCAATGTTCATGCTGGTGGTGGTGAGCGTGCTGGTGTTCGGCATCCGTACCGTGCTCAAGGCACGTGCGGCGCACCAGCCCAGCGTCAAGGAATCGGCCTACGAAGCATTGCCCTCCAGTGCCGTAGCTCCGCAATGAAGCTTTTTGCAGCAAGGAGAACAGCATGAGCAAACCTGGCGCCCTGGCGCAACTGATGGCCTGGCGGCGCCAGGTCGGCCGCACGCTGAACCTGATGGTTGGCATGCCCGAATACGACACCTATGTGGCGCACATGAAAGCGGCTCACCCGGATCACTGCGTGATGACCTATGAAGAGTTCTTCCGCGAGCGGCAGGAAGCGCGCTATGGCGGCAAGGGGCGGGTGGGGCGGTGCTGTTGAAATACGCCGTTTTCCCGCTGGCCAGAACTGCCACCGAGGCCAATGAGAAAGAGATCTTCGGGTCTCTTTTTTTATGGCGTTTCCATGACGCAGGTTATTTCTTATCAGGAATTCCCTCATACGAAGGATGTTGCTTTTGACTTATCATTTTTGAACGCATGACAAGACGTCAGCATTCTTCAGTTTTTTGATGTTCAAGGTGATTCAAGATGGCAAGCAACGATAGCGGCAAGACCCTTCTCATTGTCGACGACAGCAAGGTCTCGCGCATGGTGATCAAGGCCAACGTGCTGGCCGTCCACCCGGACTGGCAAGTGATGGAAGCCGGCACCGGCGAAGAGGCCATTGCCCTGGTCGGGCAATCCGTGCCCGACTACTGCACGATGGACATCAACATGCCCGGCATGCTGGGCACCGATGCCGCCGCGCAGATTCTGCAGGCGCATCCGTCGGTACGCATCGCCATCTTCTCGGCCAACATCCAGGAAGCCGTGCAGACCCGCGCGCAGCAACTGGGGGCACTGTTCGTCGCCAAGCCGGTCACGGAAAAATCGATCGGGCAGGCCCTGCTGCATTTCCGGGGCCCGCTGTGAGCATCCTCAACGAGATCGAACGCGACGCCCTCACTGAAATCTTCAACGTGGGTGCCGGACGTGCAGCGCAGAGCCTGTCCGAGATCGTGGGCGACGAGGTAAGACTGTCGGTGCCCTCAGTGGAAGTGCTGCGTTCGGGTGCCATTGACGAACAGGTGCTGCCGCGCACGCGCGGGCGCTTTGCCACGGTGAGCCAGAATTTCGATGGCCCGTTCGATGCGGAAGCGGTGCTGCTGTTCACCGAGGATCGTGCGCTGTCCATCGTGCGTGACATGATGGGCTCGCAGATGAGCCTGGACGAGCTCGCCGAGTTCGAGCGCGAAGCCATGTGCGAATTGGGCAACATCATCCTCAATGCCTGCCTCTCGGCCATGGCCGACATGCTGGAAATCACCCTCAACAGTTCGCTCCCGCAGTATCTGGTGTCGTCGCCCGACGATATCTCGGCGCGGCTGGCGAGCGCGCAGGGCGATGAGAGCTATGTGCTGGTGCTGCACATCGACCTGGTGATCGAGAAGCATCAGACTGACGGCCATCTTATTTTCCTGCTCAGTTCCTCCTCGCTGCATGCGCTGGTGGAGCACGTGCAGCGTTACCTGGGCAAGATCGGTCTGGCATGAGCACTGCCGTGGTACCCCGCTTTCGCGCCGAGGACGTGCTGGACCAGCTGCATGGCGGGCTCATCCTGCTGGACGCCGGACTGCACATTCTGCTCTGGAATGCCTGGGTGGCGCGTTACAGCCGCGTGCCGACGGGCCAGGCGCTGGGCGCACGCTTCGAACAAGTGTTTGACGAGCGCGTCTCGCCGGCGCTGCTGCGGGCCATCGACAACACCCTGGGCTACGGCTTGCCGGCCGTTCTCTCCAGCGCGCTGCACCGGGCCCCGTTGCCGCTTTATCCGGATCATGGGGCAGCCCCGGCGGCAGGCCCGCTGGCCGCACCGGCCCGCATGGTGCAGTCGGTGGTGCTCACGCCCCTCGACAGCCCCGAGGGCGAGCGCCTGTGCCTGATCCAGATCAGCGATGCCAGCAACTCGGTACGCCGCGAGAAGATGCTGCAGTCGCATTCCGATGTGCTCAAGCGCCAGGTCGGCACCGATGGCCTCACCGGCATTCACAATCGCCGGCATTTCGATGAACATTACGCCCAGACCTTGCACCGCGTGGGACAGTCGGGCGGGACGCTGTCGCTGTTCATGGTCGACGTCGATTTCTTCAAGCAGTACAACGACCACTATGGCCATGGACCTGGCGACCAGGTCCTCAAGCGTGTGGCAGCGGCCCTGCAGGGGCAGTTGCAGCGGCCCGGTGATCTGCTGGCGCGCTATGGCGGTGAAGAATTCATCCTGCTGATGGAAGGCCTGTCGCCTCGTCAGGCCGCCGAGGTCGCCGAAGCCCTGCGCGAGACCGTGTACGGCCTCGCCGAGCCCCATGCCAAGTCGCTGGTGGCACACCGCGTGACCATCAGTGTCGGGGTGTGCACACGTGCAGTGCCGGAGGGGATGGATGGACGTCTGCTCATGTCGGCGGCCGACGCCGCGCTGTACCGCGCCAAGCTGGGCGGGCGCAACAAGGTGGTGGCGACCGACTGATTCGGCGTGTGGGCATGCCTTGTGGAAATTTCTTCACTTTTGTGTAAAACAAGGGCAATTTATAGGAAACCCTTGCTGAGCAAGCATGTCAGAAATGGTCAGTGTGCTTATCAACAGGCTTGTTCACAGTTTTTGTGGATAACTTGCCGGAGGGCTTGGTTTTCCGGGGGGAACAAGCGGGCAGGGCGGGCTGGCAATTTTGCGTATAATGCGCATCCGTTCATGCTGACAATGGCCTGACAAAAGGCCGCAGCCTGATTTCCGTGGCACACACGGGTTTTCTCCACTTTTTCATTCATCAAGGGTTTGATGCGCCGACTGCTGCTCCTGCTGCTGACTCTGCTGATCCCGCTGCAATTGCTGGCAGCCACGGGAGAGGTACAGCTGCGTGAACAGTTGCGCGAGCAGTTGCAGGTCGCCGCGCCGATGCAGCTGCATGCGCATGCGCAGGACCCGGCGGCTGCGCATCATTGCGCGGCTTCTGCAGCTGTTTCTGCAGCCCTGCATCTGCCTGCCGACCTTCTCGCATCGGGCAGCCTGTCCGGCGATGACCAACCCGCTGGCATCGATGACGATGACCAGCCC
This sequence comes from Herbaspirillum sp. 1173, assembly GCF_031455335.1. NCBI lineage: Bacteria > Pseudomonadati > Pseudomonadota > Betaproteobacteria > Burkholderiales > Oxalobacteraceae > Herbaspirillum > Herbaspirillum sp. 1173. Next base: position 106,139 of record NZ_JAVDSP010000001.1, read on the forward strand.
AGCGCCCAGGGCGAGTTGGAAGATCCGGCCTTGCCGGCGGCCATCGCCACGCCCGGACTGCACTGGTTTCCGTTTCCCCACGCCTTTCCGGCAAGCCTGAGCTGGTCGTCCTACCTGCGCGACCAGCTGCGTCCTCCTCCGTTGGCATAAGCCCCGCCAAATGCGCACCTGCCGCGGGGCAGGGCGCAAGCGCGGTGGCCGCTTCGTGCGCCAGCGCGCTGCTCTGTACTGAACCCATCGTTTGACCCGCCGTGGCGCTGTGCGCACGGCACACTTTTGTCCATCAGGAAAAACCATGAAACGCATCGTTCTGTTCCTCGTCACCAACCTGGCCGTGATGCTGGTCTTGAGCTTCACCGCCAGCCTGCTCGGCGTGAACCGTTACCTCACTGCCAACGGCCTCAACTTCGGCATGCTGCTGGTGTTCTGCGGCCTGATGGGGTTTGGCGGCTCCTTCATTTCGCTGTTCATGTCCAAGGCCATCGCCAAGTGGTCCACGGGGGCGCGCGTGATCGAGCAGCCGCAGAATTCCACCGAACTGTGGCTGTTGCAAACCGTCCAGACCCTGGCCACCCGTGCCCAGCTGCCCATGCCGGAAGTGGCGGTCTATGACGGCCCGCCCAACGCCTTTGCCACCGGTGCCAGCAAGAGCAATTCGCTGGTGGCGGTCTCCACCGGCCTGCTGCAAGGCATGACCAAGGAAGAAGTGGAGGCCGTGCTGGCCCACGAAGTGGCCCACATCGCCAACGGCGACATGGTCACGCTGACCCTGATCCAGGGCGTGGTCAACACCTTCGTGATGTTCTTCGCGCGCATCGTCGGCTACTTCGTCGACTCTTTCCTGCGCAGGAACAACGAAGAAAACAGCGGTCCCGGCATCGGCTACATGGTGACCGTGTTCGTCTGTGAAATTGTCTTCGGCATCCTGGCCAGCATCATCGTCATGTACTTCTCGCGCCAGCGCGAATACCGCGCCGACGCCGGTGCCGCAGCCCTGATGGGTTCCAAGGTGCCGATGATGAATGCGCTGCGCCGCCTGGGCGGCTTGCAGTCCGACGGCCTGCCGCAGAATCTGCAGGCTTCCGGCATCTCCGGCCGTGAATCCTGGCTGGGCCTGTTCTCCAGCCACCCGCCGCTGGAGTCGCGCATCGCCGCCCTGCAGGCCGCACGCTGATGCCCGGGTGGCGGGCCGTACCGCGCCAAGTGCGGCCCGCCATCGACGGCGCCTGCGTGGCTGTCATGCCCGCGTATTCATGCGCGTGTTAGTCTTTGTGAAGGTTCGTGCCTGCGTTTGCGCGCAGGCATGCAGCCGGCCGACAGCCAGTGACACAGTCATCTCCAACAAATTCATCCACCTTAGAAAGGAACCCTGACTGATGCCCCATCACACTCCCCTGATCGCCACCATTGTCGGAGGCCTGGTCCTGGCCTTCATCTTCGGGACCCTGGCCCATCGCCTGAAAATGCCGCCGCTGATCGGCTACCTGGTGGCTGGTATCGCCATCGGCCCGTTCACGCCCGGCTTCGTCGGCGATGCCGACCTGGCCCAGGAACTGGCCGAGATCGGGGTGATCCTGCTGATGTTCGGTGTCGGTCTGCACTTCTCCCTGAAGGACCTGCTGTCGGTCAAGAACATCGCCATCCCCGGCGCCGTGGCCCAGATCGCCATTGCCACCTTGCTCGGCATGGGCCTGGGCTGGCTGCTGGGCTGGCCATTCGGCGAGGGCTTCCTGTTCGGCCTGGCGCTGTCGGTGGCCAGTACCGTGGTGCTGTTGAAGGCGCTGCAGGAACGCCGTCTGGTGGAAACCCAGCGCGGGCGCATCGCCGTGGGCTGGCTCATCGTCGAGGATATCGCCATGGTGCTGGCGCTGGTGCTCATTCCGGCGCTCTCCGGCATCCTGGGTGGCAAGGGCGAGGCGCTCTCCGGCAATGCCGTGCTGCTGACCCTGGGGCTGACGCTGGGCAAGGTGGTGGCCTTCGTGGCCGTGATGCTCATCGTCGGGCGCCGCGTCATTCCGTGGATCCTGGAGCGCATCGCCGATACCGGCTCGCGTGAACTGTTCCGCCTGGCCGTGCTGGCCATCGCGCTGGGCTTTGCGCTGGGGTCGGCTTATGTGTTCGGGGTGTCCTTCGCGCTGGGGGCCTTCTTCGCCGGCATGATCCTGTCCGAATCCGAACTGAGCCACCGTGCCGCCGAAGAATCGCTGCCGCTGCGCGATGCCTTCTCCGTGCTGTTCTTCGTCTCCGTGGGCATGCTGTTCGATCCGTCGATCCTGGTACGCGAACCGCTGCTGGTGGTGGCCACCGTGCTCATCATCGTGGTCGGCAAGTCGCTGGCCGCCTGGCTGATCGTGCGCGCATTCGGTCACCCGAATTCGACGGCGCTGACCATTTCCGCCAGCCTGGCGCAGATTGGTGAATTTTCTTTCATCCTCGCCACACTCGGCCTGTCGCTGGACCTGCTCTCGCCGATGGCGCGCGACCTGATCCTGGGCGGTGCCATCCTGTCGATCCTGATCAATCCCTTGCTGTTCTCGCTGCTCGATCGCTACGAAGCGCGTCACGCCGAACCTGCCGACGTGCAGGATGTACCGCCCACGGTCGACCTGCAGGATCACGTGGTGCTGGTCGGCTACGGCCGGGTCGGCCGGGGCATCGGCGAGCAGTTGCGTGCGCAGGGCAAGCCTTTCGTGGTGATCGAGGCGCAGCGCGAACATCTGGATGCATTGCGCCAGGATGGTGTGCCGGCGCTATACGGCAATGCCGCCCAGAGCGAGCTGCTCAAGGCCGCCGCTGTGGAGCGCGCACGTTGGCTGCTGGTGGCGATACCGGAAGTGTTCGAGGCCGGGCAGGTGATCGAAAATGCGCTGGAGCTCAATGCCGGCTTGAAGGTAGTGGCACGCGCCCATTCCGATGCCGAGATCGAGCACCTGGAAAAGCATGGTGCCCAGCGCGTCATCATGGGCGAGCGCGAGATTGCGCGCGGCATGCTGGAGTCGGTGGGGCAGGGTGCCTGACGCCGGCCGAGCGGATTTGCGCTGCGCGCCTGCAGCATTTTTGTTCACGTGCTAAAGTCGCGGCTGCTGTTGCGGCGAACTCTTTGTCCGCTGCGCGGCAACAAGTTCTCGGGGCGGGGTGAAACTCCCCACCGGCGGTAATCAGGCGGCACCTGGCGGTGTTGCGTGTAGCCCGCGAGCGCCCGGCCTGTCGCCACGACGAGCCGGGGTCAGCAGACCCGGTGTGATTCCGGGGCCGACGGTCATAGTCCGGATGAAAGAGAACGGGATGTCCGGTGTCGTGCCGCTTTTTTGCGGTGCGCGCGGCCGCGCATTCCCACGCCCTGTTTATTCATCGAACAGGAGTCCTGAACCATGTCGCAATCGCATCAATCGCATCTGTCTGCCGTCCCTTCCCACCACGGTCAACGTATCGCCTTCGTCCAGGCCAGCTGGCACAAGGACATCGTCGACCAGTGCCGCATCGCCTTCACCGAGGAAATGGCCAAGCTGGGCTGGCCCACCTCCAGCATCGATTTCTTCGAACTGCCCGGTGCCTTCGAAATCCCCCTGCACGCCAAGGTGCTGGCCAAGACCGGCAAGTATGCCGGCATCGTCGCCAGCGGCCTGGTGGTCGATGGCGGCATCTACCGTCATGACTTCGTGGCGCAATCGGTCATCTCGGCGCTGATGCAGGTGCAGCTGGAGACCGAAGTGCCGGTCTTCTCGGCCGTGCTGACCCCGCATCACTTCCACTCGCACAGCGAGCATCACGATTACTTCCACCAGCATTTCCTGGTCAAGGGACGTGAAGCCGCGCACGCTTGCGCCACCACGGTCGCCAAGCTGGCGGAAGTCCGCGCAGCCGATGCTGCGCAGCGCAGCCTGAACGCGGCCTGAGGCCCGGCCCCGGCCGTCTGCGCTTCTGATGCAGGCGGCTGAAGCAGCGATTTCGGGCGATCCGTCGGTAACGCCCGCCAGGCGCGGAGGTGGGCAAATTTTGCTTCACATTGTGATTAACATTTGTGAAGCATTTGCTTACAACCCTTACGGCTTTCGCCTAGAGTTGTCAGGATTCGGGGGATATAGTCACGCTACGTCATTCAGAACAACGAGGAGCTATCGTGAAAAAGTCGATTTCCCTGATTGCCGGCATGGCTGTCTTTGCCGCCGTCGCCGGTCTGTCCGCAGCACCGGCCATGGCCGGGCATGTCTCCATCGGCGTCAATATCGGCGTCCCGGCCTACGTGGCTCCGCAGCCTGTGTACGTGCAGCCGGCCCCGGTCTATGCCCCGCCGCCGCCGGTGTATGTGCGCCCGGCACCGGTCTATTACGCACCGGCCCCGGTGTATGTGGAGCGCGAGTATTACCATCGCGGCCATCATCGTCACTGGCACCGTCCGCCGCCGCCGCCTCCGGGCTACGGCTACTGGGGGCGTTGATCTCCAGGCAGCAGGCAAGAAAAATGGCGGCTTGAAGGCCGCCATTTTTTCGTTCCTACAACGCGTTCATTCAACGCTGTGCCATCGTGCATTGCTGAAATCAGGCATCCCTCATTTCTTCGCCGGTGCGGTGTCGTCATCGACATCCACCAGGAGATAGCGCTCGGCCGCGCCGAAAAAGCGATCGTAGAAGTCCGGCGAGCGGATGGTTTCGCTGGAGACGCGCACCATTGAATCATCGCTGGCGGCAAAGGGCATCGACACCGACCCCAACACGCTCACGCCCAGGCTGGCCGAGCTGTTGCTCTTCTTGATGCCGTAGCCATCCTGGGTGGCACTGGCGAACATGGTCGAGCTTTTGCCGTTGCCATTGGACGCGCAGACCACGTGGAAGGCGATTTCCATGTGTTTGTCGCTGGCGGGTTGGAAGCTCTTGTTGCCATCCAGGGTGTTGTCGGTGGACTTGCTGATGACGTAGCCCTGGCCCAGCAAGGCGCGGCGGGCGGCTTCGCAGACGGCTTTTTCACTGCCGGGGAAGCTGCGCGAGAAGGCGCTGGTATCGTTGAATTCCTCCTGATGATAGAAGGCGGTCTTGCCGGTGGTGCAGGCGGTCAGGCCCAGCGTGGCGGCAGTGATGACGAAAAACGGGACAGAAAAACGCGGGCGCGGCATGCAGCGGATCTCCAGCAACAGTGAGGGGTGGCGTGAATTGTAAAGGATTCAGCTGGTACAGAGTTTGGGCGGATGGTAAAGATCCGTAACAGATGAAGTATCACCTGATGAGAACAGTCCATGAAGACGCGCGCAGGGCGGCGCCATGAAGGTAAAATCACTTGTCGAATTGCCTGACTGAAAGTAATGTTAGGAAATTCTAGGGAGTGGTCTTCCATCGGGACGATCATGAATCTGCGCGGCAAGCCGTGCACATTCGCAAACGGCCTCGTCAAGGAACATGGATAAAAATCAAAAAGCGGAATTGGAGCGCATCCAGAAGGAGCTGGTGGACGCACACAATAAGGCTGCGTGGCAGATGGCCGCAACGATCATCAAGGCCTCACTGGTCAAGAACGGCATGGACCAGCCGCCCACCCCGGCCGAGCTGGCCGACCTCAATGCCACCATCACCAATCTGCGCAGCGTGGCGGAGGATGCGCTGGAGTTGCTCAAGCGTTGAGCGCCTTGCGCGCATGCGCCATGCCTGCGCCCTCAAAGGCAGGCCTCTCGCCTGCTTCATCGGGTCTGAACGCAGCGCTTCTGCTGCCGCGTTTCCTGTGTTTTCCTAACTTTTCTTGCCTTTTTCGGTGCGTCGCTTCAGGTAGAACAGGGCTGCTGTTGCGATGCTCAGTCCAAAGGCCCAATTGACCAATTGCGAGTGGGTCTGCGTCAGCCGGCCAGGGGAGCTCATGAAAACGGCAAACGCCGTGGGCACGAGCAGCCACGCGAAGCTGCTGCACAGGTTGAACAGCCGCTTGATGGCACCGCACGGTCCACCCAGTACCTCGGCCAGCAGCAGGATGGGCAGAGCGATGAACCCCAGCTTGTCACGCTGGTAGGTCGCCGGGTAGATGCGGGGCAGATCCAGTATCAGTGCGTTGAAGGTCCAGACCAGATAGATGGCAACCAGGACATAGAGGATGCTGCGACTCTTGCGTCGCAGACGCACGGTCCACGGTAGTGTCTCCGGTACCGGCAAGCCTTCGCGAAAATACTGATTGGATGGTGCGCGCGTCAACAGGTAGAGCCCGTAGACCCAGACGGCGATGTTCAGCAGATGTGCGCTACCCGCAATTCTCAAGGAAGGCGGGGTGGAAAACCAGATCGCCAGAGAGGGAATGACACGTATGCAGAGCAAAGGGCGGGCCCATCGCTTCGCCTTGAGCAAGGCATACGCTTCCAAGGGAGAGATGAGCACGTAATACCAGCAACTCGCCCAAAACACCTTCAGATAAAAAAGGACCTCCGGCTGCGCCAAGGCGACCTGGTAACTTTTGCCGTAGACCACCAGCAAGCACGAGAGCGTGCCGGCACTTATCAGCATCGTGTAAGCGAAGATGGCGACCACGGCAGGGCGTTCCCTGATGGGCTGGTGCGCCGGAACCGGCGCTTGAGCACCATCGGGGTTCAGCAGGTTCTCATCGGGAACGGGCGTACTGACCGATCGGGTGGAATCTTGGGTGGTCATCATGGCTGGGCAGTCATATTGCGGAGAAACGTCATGCCATCGCGCGCATTTTCTTTTCGGCTGAGCGCGACAATGGAACATTACTGCCTATAGTACCGAAATTTCCGGAGGGAAACTGATTCATTTGTTAGCGCGTTGACGGAAAGGATTGCGCCGAATTCGATGGCGCCAATCGCCAGAGCTGGCTGTTTTGTGTTGCTGAGAACACTGGTGGTGGGGGTAGTCGGAATCGAACCGACACGGCCTTGCGGCCGAGGGATTTTAAGTCCCTTGTGTCTACCAATTTCACCATACCCCCGGTCTTGCAGTCGTCGCCATGCCGCACGCAGGTGGGCTGGCTGAACTGTCTTGGTCATCGCCTGTGCTGCCGCGATGCCGGCGAGGGCCGCCGGAAAAGGGACGCATTATAGCAGCGACTTGCGCCGCATCATTTGTTTTTTCCTGTGGAAATTTCTGAATTTTTCTTGCGACGGAGGCCGGCGCGTCCGTTGCCTCGTTTACCTTCGGCAGACAGCATTCCCTCCTGTTCCAGGGTGCCATTTCCGGCCGACAAGCTGTCTTGAAAGAGTAGAATGACGACTTCTTTCATCTGGAAGGCCCTCACCATGACTGAAGCGGTAGTCAAGACAGTGCAGTGCATTTCGCCCGCCGGCCTGCATACCATGGCCTACAAGGAGTGGGGCGATGCGCGCAATCCCAATGTGCTGGTGTGCGTGCACGGCGTCACCCGGGTCTCCGACGATTTCGACCGCATGGCCCGCGAGCTCTGCGATACCTATCGCGTGATCTGCCCGGATGTGGTCGGACGCGGCCGTTCCGGACGACTGGCCAATCCGCAGTTTTACACGGTCCCGCAATACGTGAGCGACATGGTGACCCTGCTGGCACGCGCCGATGCCGAGATCGTCGACTGGTTCGGTACCTCCATGGGTGGCCTGATCGGCATGGGGCTGGCCTCGCTGAAGGGCAATCCCATCCGCCGCCTGGTACTCAACGACATCGGCCCTTCGATCAACGGTGCCGCCCTGGCGCGCATCGGCGACTACATCGGCCAGGACGTGCGCTTCGATACCTTCGAGGAGGCCGCCCAGTTCATCCGTACCATTTCCGTCAGTTTCGGTCAGCACAGCGATGAAGAATGGCACAAGCTGGCCAAGGATGTGCTGCGCCAGAATGAAGAGGGCAAGTGGGTGCGCCATTACGACCTGGACCTGGCGGTCCCCTTCAAGCTGACCACGCCGGAAGCCGCCAGCGCGGCCGAACAGATGCTGTGGGCAGCTTATGACGCCATCCGCTGTCCGACCCTGGTGGTACGCGGCGCCCAGTCCGACCTGCTGCTGCCGGAAGTGGCACAGGAGATGACCCGTCGCGGCCCCAAGGCCAAACTGGTGGAACTGCCCGACGTGGGGCACGCTCCCACCTTCATGCATGCCCCGCAGATCGAGGTGGCGCGCCAGTTCCTGCTGGGCTGAGCGGCTCCCGATCCGATTACGTTTTTCATCACCGGCGCGCATTGCCGCCGGGTTTTACTAGGAAGGAAATTTCATGTCCGTACAACGTCTGCACGTCGGCAAGCGTCTCTCCGAAGTCGCCATTCACAACGGTACCGTCTACCTGGCCGGCCAGATCGCCGAAGACGCCACCCAGAACATCGAAGGCCAGACCCGCGAAGTGCTGGGTCACATCGACCGCCTGCTGGCTGAAGCCGGCAGCGACAAGACCAAGATCCTGTCGTGCCAGATTTTCCTCTCTGATGTGAAGGATTTTGCTGGCATGAACGCCGTCTGGGACGAGTGGGTCGCCCCCGGCAATGCGCCCCCGCGCGCCACCGTCGAAGCCAAGCTGGCCCGTCCCGAACTGCTGGTGGAAATCATCATCGTCGCTGCACAGAAGTAATTTATGGTTTCGGTTGCAAGTACCCAGGGCGAAGGCCTGGCGGCCATTACCGCCGGCCTCGGTCCTGACGATGTCGCACGGGTCGAGCAGGCGCTGGCCGAACTCGAGCCGCTGTATGCCGACAGGCAGATCCTGTCCGGGCAGAATGCACTGCAATTCGCGGTCTCGGTGGCCACCGTGCTGACGGCGCTCAATGTCGATGCCGCCACCCGCATCGCCGGGCTGGCCTTCGAAGCCCAGATGCTGCATCCCGAGCTGGAAGAAAAGCTGGAAGAACGCTTCGGCAAGGAAATCGCCGAGCTGGTGGGCAATGTGCGCCAGCTGATGCGCTTTCACAGCCTGAGCTTCCAGCCGCAGAACCAGGAAGTTTTGCGCGGCAAGAACGCTGCCCAGCAGGCCGCCGCCCAGGTGGAAACCCTGCGCAAGATGCTGCTGGCCATGGCCACCGACATGCGCGCGGTGCTGGTGCGGCTGGCCTCGCGCGTGGCCACGCTGCGCTACTTCGCCGAGACCAAGCAGGAGAACGAAGCCAGCGCCCAGTATGCGCGCCAGACCTTCGATCTCTACGCGCCGCTGGCCAACCGGCTGGGCATCTGGCAACTGAAGTGGGAACTGGAAGACCTGTCCTTCCGTTTCCTGGAGCCGGTGACCTACAAGCGCATCGCCAAGATGCTGGAAGAAAAGCGGCTGGAGCGCGAAGCCTTCGTGGCCAACGCGATCACGCGCCTGCGCACCGAGATGGCGGCGCAGGATATCCGCGCCGAGGTCAGCGGCCGGCCCAAGCACATCTACAGCATCTGGAACAAGATGCGTGGCAAGTCCATCGATTTCTCCGAGCTCTACGATGTGCGAGCCTTCCGCGTCATCGTTGATGATGTGAAGACTTGTTATTCAGTGCTGGGCATCGTGCACAACATCTGGACGCCGATTCCCGAAGAGTTCGACGACTACATCTCGCGTCCCAAACAGAACGGTTACCAGTCCCTGCACACGGTGGTCATGGCCGAAGATGGCCGGGCGCTGGAAGTGCAGATCCGTACGCACGAAATGCACCACTTCGCCGAATACGGCGTGGCGGCGCACTGGCGCTACAAGGAAAGCGGCGGCTCCAATTTCTCGGCGCAGAAATATGACGAGAAGATCGCCTGGCTGCGTCAGCTGCTGGCCTGGAAGAACGAAGTCACCGATGCCGTGGTGGACCAGGAAGAAGTACGCCGCGATTGGGTGCAGAAGCTCAAGTCGGCCACGCTGGACGAGCGCATTTATGTACTGACACCGCAGGCGCGCGTGATCGAATTGCCCAGCGGCGCCACGCCGATCGACTTTGCCTATCACCTGCACAGCGATGTCGGCCACCGCTGCCGCGGGGCGCGGGTGGATGGTGTGATGGTGCCGCTGAACACCACGCTCAAGAACGGCCAGACAGTCGAGATCATCACGGCCAAGAGCGGTCCCGGTGTGGGGCCGTCGCGCGACTGGCTCAGTGCCGATTACACCGCCAGTTCGCGTACGCGCTCCAAGATCCGCGCCTGGTTCAATGCCATTGAGCAGCAGGAGACGCTTTCCGTCGGGCGCGGCTTGCTGGAAAAGACCTTGCAGCGCGAAGGCAAGACCGCCGTCAACCTCGAAGAGCTGGCCCAGAAGCTGGGCTTCGCCAAGGTCGATGACCTGTGCCTGGCGCTGGCCAAGGAAGAATTCAGCCTGCGGCACGTGGAGCAGGCGCTGCATCAGGGCGAGGAAAAGAAGCCCGAGATCGATGACGAAGCCCTCATCACGCGCAAAAGCCGTGCATCGAGCATCGTGCAGGGCGCCAAGTCGGGCGTGCTGGTGGTCGGTACCGATGGCCTGCTGACCCAGCTGGCGCGCTGCTGCAAGCCGGCACCGCCGGATGTGATCGCCGGCTTTGTCACGCGCGGCAAGGGGGTGTCCATCCATCGGGTCAACTGCAAGAACTTCGCCGAGATGAGCTTGCATGCGCCGGAACGGGTGATCCAGACCACTTGGGGCGCACCGGCCCGCGATACCGTGTATCCGGTCGACATCTTCGTGCTGGCCAGCGATCGCCAGGGTTTGCTGCGCGATATCTCCGATATCTTCCTGCGCGACAAGATCAACGTGATCGGGGTGAGCACGCAAAGCGTGAAGGGGCATGCGCGCATGGCCTTCACCGCCGAGATCGGCTCGACCGAGCAGCTGCAGAAAGCGCTTACGGTGATTCGCGAGGTCAAGGGCGTGATCGAGGCCAAGCGACAGTAATGCCCAGTTGTTTGGTGGTACAGGTGGGAGAGGGCGGGGAGGCTGGAGACTTGGCGAAATACGCTAACTATTTTTAATTTTTCATCATTTACCCCTTGGCAAATTTTGAAAAGCCTCCTATACTCTCGCTTCTTCGTTAGGCGCGTAGCTCAGCTGGTTAGAGCACTACCTTGACATGGTAGGGGTCGTTGGTTCGAGTCCAATCGTGCCTACCAATTCTTCTGGTTCCATTCGGAGCGGGTGAGTTGGGGCGAAGCAAACAAAAGGAGGCGCGTTCTCGGCTTCCTTTTTTGTTTTATCAAGTTCTTGCAGTCTTCGATAGGCGCGTAGCTCAGCTGGTTAGAGCACTACCTTGACATGGTAGGGGTCGTTGGTTCGAGTCCAATCGTGCCTACCAATTCTTTTGCTTCCTGATGGGGTAAAGGGGTTGGTTGAAGAAAGCTGCAGAAATCAACAAAAGGAAGCGCATTGGCGGCTTCCTTTTTGTTTTTCTGCCTCCCTTTTCTTTCACTTCATTCCGCCTTTCCTGTGTTCTGACTGCAGCTGACGCTGATCTCGCTCCGGCTGCGCGCCTGGCTTTGCGAAGGGTCAATCGCAGGTGTAAAAAAGCGCATCGCATGAAGGAATGTGCCAGATGTTTCGCGGAAGCATCTAAAAATGCTTTACACTTGCGTCGAATTTTTTCGGCAACAACATCTCCAATCCTCATTTTCACGGTTCAGCGAATTTTCCTATGGCAGCAGATGATCAGTATTTCCTCGTGGTTGATGACTTTTCGACGATGCGTCGCATTGTCAGCGGCCTGCTGAAGGAGCTCGAATACACCAAGATGGTGGAGGCCGATGATGGCTCTTCCGCACTGAAGATCCTGGAGGCGGGTGCCTTGCCGGTGACCTTCGTGCTGACCGACTGGAACATGCCGGGCATGGATGGCCTGACGCTGCTCAAGAAGATCCGCGCAACGCCTTCTCTGGCGCACTTGCCGGTGCTCATGATCACGGCCGAAGCCAAGAAGGAAAACATCGTCATGGCGGCGCAGTCCGGCGCGGATGGCTATATCGTCAAGCCCTTTACGGCGGCAACCTTGAAGGAAAAGATCGAGAAGATCCTGGCGCGGCGCGCTACGATGGCCAACGCGTAATCGGCGCTTGAGTCCGGATTTGGGTGCAACTGGGCCCCAATGTAAAAACGGCATCCTCGGATGCCGTTTTTACATTGGGGATCAAACTTCGCTTGTGAGTTGGTGAAAGTGAAGGGGCTTGCTAATCATTGCTGTTTCCGGGAGGTCGCATCGGCCTGCAAGACCGTGGCGACGGCGGTTCCCGGCGGTGCCATGCGGGAGTGGTGACGATGCCCGTGCAAAGTTTGCTATAATGCGCGGCCACGGTCTGATCTGCCCTTTTCGGCAGCGGCCTCCAGAATTCATCCCCTCATCTGTAAGAGCGAGAAAGGCAAACCGGTTATGACACCGCGAACTACCACCGAGGTTTTCACGCGACGCTAGTCGGGTTCTTTTTCGTCCTTTGAAAAAGCGCGGCTGGTCCGCGTTTTTTTTCGTCCTTCTTTCCGACATTACCCTCAACAGGCAAGGCAGCAAGGCTGCCGACATGGAGTGCACAATGGTTTCAGTTCGTCTTCCCGATGGTTCGCAACGCCAGTTCGACAATCCGGTCACCGTGGCGCAGGTCGCCGCCAACATCGGCACTGGCCTGGCCAAGGCGGCCCTGGCTGGCCGCGTCGATGGCAAGCTGGTCGATACGTCTTATCTGATCGACAAGGATGCCGACCTGGCCATCATCACCGACAAGGATCCGGACGGTCTGGAGGTGATTCGCCACTCCACCGCTCACTTGCTGGCTTATGCGGTCAAGGAGCTGTTCCCTGAGGCGCAAGTGACCATTGGTCCGGTCATCGACAACGGTTTCTATTACGACTTCTCGCACAAGCGTCCCTTCACGCCGGAAGATCTGCAAGCCATCGAAAAGAAAATGGCCGAGCTGGCCAAGAAGGATGAGCCGGTCACCCGCAAGGTGTTGCCGCGTGATGAGGCCGTGGCTTACTTCAAGTCCATCGGCGAAGCTTACAAGGCCGAGATCATTGCTTCGATTCCGCAGAATGAAGACGTGTCGCTGTACACCGAAGGCAGCTTCACCGACCTGTGCCGCGGCCCGCACGTGCCCTCCACCGGCAAGCTGAAGGTGTTCAAGCTGATGAAGCTGGCTGGTGCTTACTGGCGTGGCGATTCCAACAACGAGATGCTGCAGCGTGTCTACGGCACCGCCTGGGCCAAGAAGGAAGACCAGGAAGCCTACCTGCACATGCTGGAAGAGGCGGAAAAGCGCGACCACCGCAAGCTGGGCCGCGCGCTGGACCTGTTCCACTTCCAGGATGAGGCTCCGGGCCTGATTTTCTGGCATCCCAAGGGTTGGACCATCTGGCAGCAAGTGGAGCAGTACATGCGCCGCGTCTACCAGGACAACGGCTATCAGGAAGTGAAGGCGCCGCAGATCCTGGACCGCTCGCTGTGGGAAAAGACCGGCCACTGGGAGAACTATCGTGAAAACATGTTCACGACCGAGTCGGAAAACCGCGCCTATGCCCTGAAGCCCATGAACTGCCCGGGTCACATCCAGATTTTCAATTCGGGTCTGCACAGCTACCGCGACCTGCCGCTGCGCTACGGCGAATTCGGCCAGTGCCACCGCAACGAGCCTTCCGGCGCGCTGCACGGCATGATGCGCGTGCGCGGCTTTACCCAGGATGACGGTCACATCTTCTGTACCGAAGACCAGATCCAGGAAGAAGTGGCTGCCTTCAACCGCGTGGTGCGTGAAGTTTACGACTGCTTCGGTTTCAAGGAAGTGGCCGTGAAGCTGGCCCTGCGTCCGGAAAAGCGCATCGGCGCGGAAGAAGTCTGGGACAAGGCCGAGAACGCCCTGCGTGAAGCCATCCGTGCCTCCGGTTCGGAGTGGGAAGAGCTGCCGGGCGAAGGGGCTTTCTATGGTCCCAAGATCGAGTACCACCTGAAGGATTCGATCGGCCGTTCCTGGCAGTGCGGCACCATGCAGGTGGACTTCTCCATGCCGGCGCGCCTGGGGGCGGAATATGTCACCGAAGACAACAACCGCAAGGTGCCCGTGATGTTGCACCGGGCCATCGTTGGCTCGCTGGAGCGCTTCATCGCCATCCTGATCGAAAACCACGCCGGTGCCATGCCCTTGTGGCTGGCGCCAACGCAGGTTGTCATCCTGAATATTTCCGATGCGCAGGCGGATTATGTGCAGAACGTTGCACAAACGCTGAAAAAACAAGGGTTTAGGGTCGAGACCGATTTGCGCAACGAGAAGATTACCTATAAAATACGGCAGCATTCCATTCAGAAGCCGCCCTATATCCTGGTTGTCGGCGATAAAGAACGGGATGCAAACACTGTGGCCGTGCGAGCGCGGGGCAATGTCGATCTGGGCGTGATGTCCATCGACACCTTGGTGGAGCGCCTCAAGGATGAGGTGGCCGCCAAAGCCTGAGACGGGGAAGCCTAGGGCTTCCTCCCAGCGCAAGAGCACGGCTTAATTCATTGGATTTTAAAAGGAAACTGCAATAGCTACTGACAAGTCGCATCGCCTCAACCGCGAGATCACTGCACCGGAAGTGCGCCTTTCGGGTGTCGACAACGAGCCTCTGGGCATCGTCAGCCTGGCCGAAGCCTTACGGCTTTCCGAAGAGGCTGAAGTCGATCTGGTCGAGATTGCGCCCACTGCGCAACCTCCGGTCTGCCGTCTGATGGACTACGGCAAGTTCAAGTACCAGGAGCAGAAGAAGGCACACGAGGCCAAGCTCAAGCAGAAGGTCATCCAGGTCAAGGAAGTCAAGTTCCGCCCGGGTACCGATGATGGCGATTACAACATCAAGCTGCGCAACCTGACCAAGTTCCTGGAAGAGGGTGACAAGACCAAGATCACGCTGCGTTTCCGCGGCCGTGAAATGGCTCACCAGGAAATCGGCATGCGCGTGCTGGAGCGTCTGAAGGCTGATCTGGAGCCGTATGGCCAGGTCGAGCAGTTTCCCAAGATGGAAGGCCGCCAGATGATCATGGTGCTGGCGCCCAAGAAAAAGAAATAAATCGTTTATAACGTTTATATATTTTTCGTTTTTCCAGGTTGTACGTCGCAGTTTCAGTCTAGCCGTATCAGGACGACATCCCTCCGGTGTCGTCCATGCCGCAGCAGCCAGGCCAATCCAGGCGGTGGCGGCAGTGTAGGGCCGACAAAGGATTTGCTGGGCGCAGGCAACTGCGTCAGGCAAAAGCAGCGGGTTCACCCGCTGTCAAATAAGTGAGAGCAGGCATCCAAGAGCAGCGAGCGTGCTGCCACCTGCAATCATCAAAAAATGGAGCTGTCCGAAAGGACAGAGTTGCTATGCCTAAGATGAAATCGAAGAGCAGCGCGAAGAAGCGTTTTCGCGTCCGCCCGGGCGGTACCGTCAAGCGCGGTCAAGCCTTCAAGCGTCACATCCTGACCAAGAAGACCACCAAGAACAAGCGTCAACTGCGCGGTACCGAGGGCGTCCATGAGACGAACCTGAATTCCGTTCGCGCGATGCTGCCGTTCGCTTAACCTCACCATACACTAAGGAGCTACTATGCCTAGAGTCAAACGTGGGGTAACAGCACGTGCCCGCCACAAGAAAGTCCTCGCACTCGCCAAGGGTTACCGCGGCCGTCGCAAAAACGTCTACCGTATCGCCAAGCAAGCAGTCATGCGCGCTGGTCAGTACGCGTACCGTGACCGTCGTAACAAGAAGCGCGTGTTCCGCGCACTGTGGATCGCCCGTATCAACGCCGCTGCGCGTTCGCACGGCGTGACCTACAGCGTGTTCATGAACGGCCTGAAGAAGGCTGCGATCGAACTGGATCGTAAGGTCCTGGCCGATATGGCTGTCACCGACAAGGCTGCTTTCGCTGCCATCGTCAACCAGGTGAAGGCCAACATCGCTGCCGCCTAAATCGACAGCGTGTTTGCGGTAGCCGGCCGCAACATCGGACGCAAGTCAGACGAGCAGCCGGCGCTGCAAAATCCTGCGGGGCAGAGGTGATACACCGATGCCCCGTATGTTTTTGATCCACGGTTTCGTGGATTTTTTTGATTCACCTTCCGTGAATCCCTTCTTTTCGACTTCGTCGTCGGATTTTCGATTGGAGCGAGACTTACCGCATGAATCCCCTAGACCAACTCCTGGGCCAACTGGTCACGCAGGCGCAGGCTGATTTCGCCGCCGCGCCCGACGCCGCCGCACTGGAAAACGCCAAGGCCAAGTACCTCGGCAAGACCGGCCAGATCACCGAGCAGATGAAGGGACTGGGCAAGCTGGCGCCGGAAGAGCGCAAGGTACAAGGGGCGATCATCAACGTCGCCAAGGAACAGATCGAAACCGCGCTGACCGCACGCCGCGATGCACTGGCCAATGCCCAGATGCAGGCGCGCCTGAATGCGGAAGCCATCGATGTCACCTTGCCGGGCCGTGGCCGTGGCGTGGGCGGCATCCACCCCGTGATGCGCTCCTGGCAGCGCGTCGAGGAAATCTTCCGCTCCATCGGTTTTGATGTCGCCGACGGTCCCGAGATCGAGACCGACTGGACCAATTTCACCGCATTGAACAGCCCCGAGAACCACCCGGCGCGCTCGATGCAGGACACCTTCTACATCGAAGGCAACGACACCCAGGGCAAGCCGCTGCTGCTGCGTACCCACACCAGCCCGATGCAGGTGCGCTACGCCCGCATGAACAAGCCGCCCATCAAGGTCATCGCACCGGGCCGCACCTATCGCGTCGACAGCGATGCCACCCACTCGCCGATGTTCCACCAGGTCGAAGGCCTGTGGATCGCCGAGGACATCAGCTTCGCCGACCTCAAGGGCGTGTACCTCAACTTCGTCAAGGCCTTCTTCGAGACCGACGACCTGCAGGTGCGCTTCCGCCCCTCATATTTCCCCTTCACCGAGCCTTCGGCCGAGATCGACATCGCCTTCGGCAGCGGTCCCCTGAAGGGCCGCTGGCTGGAAGTCTCCGGCGCTGGCCAGGTGCACCCGACGGTGGTGCGCAACATGGGGCTGGATCCTGAACAGTACATCGGTTTCGCGTTCGGCTCGGGCCTGGAGCGCCTGACCATGCTGCGTTACGGGATCAACGACCTGCGCCTGTTCTACGAAGGCGACCTGCGCTTCCTGAAGCAATTCAATTAATTCGATCACGCAGGACGCCGCGCTGTCGCGGCGTGCCTCCGGCTCATAGCCGATAGCTGAAAGTCTGAATCATGCAATTCTCTGAAAACTGGCTGCGTACCATGGTCAATCCGACCATGACCTCGGATGAACTGTCGCACCTGCTGACCATGTCCGGTCTGGAAGTTGAGGAAGTCGAACCGGTTGCGCCTCCCTTCACCAATGTGGTGGTGGGTGAAGTGCTGGAAGTCTCCAAGCACCCCGATGCGGATCGCCTGAACGTGTGCCGCGTGAATGTTCATACCGGCACCATCCTCAACATCGTCTGTGGCGCGCCCAACGTGCGCGCCGGTCTGAAGGTGCCTTGTGCCATGGTCGGTGCCGTGTTGCCGCCGGGTGCCGATGGCAAGCCCTTCGAGATCAAGGTCGGCAAGCTGCGCGGCGTGGAGTCGCAAGGCATGCTGTGCTCGGCCCGCGAACTGAAGCTGTCGGAAGATCACGGCGGCCTGCTGGAGCTGCCCGACGATGCGCCGGTCGGCCAGAATTTCCGCGACTACCTGCAACTGAACGATCTGAAGTTCACCATCAAGCTGACCCCCAACAAGGCGGATTGCCTGTCGGTGCTGGGTGTGGCACGTGAAGTTTCGGCCCTGACCGGTACGCCCCTGAAGGCCCCGGCCTATCAGGCCGCCGCCGTCAACCTGGACGAGAAGCTGCCGGTGCGCATTTCCGCGCCCGACCTGTGCGGCCGTTTTGCCGGCCGCGTGATCCGTGGCCTCAACGCCAAGGCCGCCACCCCGCAGTGGATGAAGCAGCGCCTGGAGCGCAGCGGCCAGCGGCCGATCTCGGCGCTGGTGGACATCTCCAATTACGTGATGCTGGAGCTGGGCCGTCCCTCGCACGTGTTCGACCTCGACAAGATCCATGGTGGCCTGGACGTGCGCTGGGGCCGCAAGGGCGAATCCCTGAAGCTCCTCAACGGCAATACCGTGGAAGTCGATGAGTGGGTCGGCGTGATCTCCGACGACAAGGAAATCGAATCCCTGGCCGGCATCATGGGGGGCGATGCCACTGCGGTTTCGCTGGACACCACCAATATCTACCTGGAAGCCGCATTCTGGTTCCCGCAGGCGATCCAGGGCCGTGCGCGCCGCTACAACTTCTCGACCGATGCCGCGCATCGCTTCGAGCGTGGCGTGGACTTCGCCACCGTGGTCGATCACATCGAGCGCATCACGGCGTTGCTGCTGGAAATCTGCGGTACGCCCGAGACCCGCGTCGGCCCGGTCGACGACCAGATCGTCAATCTGCCCAAGCGTGAACCGGTCGCGCTGCGCACCGCGCGTGCGGCCAAGGTGATCGGCGTGGAGATCACTGACGAGATGGTGTCGGATATCTTCAAGCGTCTCGGCCTGTCCTTCGACTACCAGCCTGGCCTGTTCTCGGTGACACCGCCGTCCTATCGCTTCGACATCGAGATCGAGGAAGACCTGATCGAGGAAGTCGCCCGCGTCTACGGTTTCGAGAACATCCCGGCGCTGCCGCCGGTGGCCGCCAATGCCATGCGCATCGCGCCCGAGAACACCCGTTCGCTGTTTGCCATCCGTCGCCTGCTGGCCGATCAGGACTATCAGGAAGTGGTCAACTTCAGCTTCGTGGAAAGCGCCTGGGAAGCCGACTTCGCCGGCAACACCGATCCCATCAAGCTGTTGAACCCGATCGCCAGCCAGATGAGCGTGATGCGTTCTTCGCTCATCGCCGGACTGGTGGCCAATGCACGCTACAACGTCAACCGCAAGGCAGCGCGTATCCGCGTCTTCGAAGCGGGTGCCGTGTTCCACAAGAACGGCGCCATCACCGATGGTCCGCTGGCTGTCGCCGGTTTCGAGCAACCCAAGCGCGTGGCCGCATTGGCCTATGGTCCGGTGGCCGAGGAGCAGTGGGGCCAGCCGACCCGCAACGTCGATTACTTCGACGTCAAGGCCGACCTGGAAGCGCTGTTCGCGCCGCGTGCACTGCGTTTCGTCAAGGCCGAACATCCGGCGCTGCATCCGGGACGCACTGCGCACGTACTGCTGGGCGACAAGGTGGTCGGCGTCATCGGCGAACTGCATCCCAAGTGGCAGCAGAAGTACGACCTGCCGCTGGCCCCCGTGGTCTTCGAGGTGGATGCCGAGGCGCTGCAGGAGCGTGACCTGCCGTCTTACTCGGAAATTTCCAAGTTCCCGGCGGTCAGCCGCGACATCGCTCTGGTGGTCAAACACTCGGTCGGTGCGCAGCAATTGCTGGACGTTTTTGCCGCTGAAAAGCAGGCCAATCCGGATTGCAGCATCTTGCAAGCCCTTGTTTTATTTGATGAATATCAAGGCAAGGGTCTCGAAGCGGACGAAAAAAGCCTTGCGTTCCGCTGCACCTTGCAAGATACTCAAAACACCCTTCAGGATGACAAGGTTGACCTTGCGGTGAATGCACTGGTGGCCGCGGCGAGCGCCAAGCTCGGTGCCAGGTTGCGTGCCTGATGTGATGTCCGAGAGCGAAAATAATTACAGACCGGAATCGGTTGAGGCCCAGTCATTCATCGCCATGAACAACGTGAATTCGAACGAATTTCAATCCGTGCTGGACGCCGACCTGCATCGTGCCGTACTGGAATCCCAGGCACGTTCGCAGGCCGACAAGAACCTGCCGACGCTGACCAAGGCCGAGCTGGCCGAACTTTTGTTCGAGCAGGTCGGTCTGAACAAGCGCGAAGCCAAGGACATGGTGGAAACCTTCTTCGACGAGATCCGCAACGCTCTCGAACGTGGCGAGGCCGTCAAGCTGTCCGGCTTCGGTAATTTCCAGCTGCGCGACAAGCCGCAACGGCCTGGCCGCAACCCCAAGACTGGCGAGGAAATCCCCATCACTGCGCGCCGCGTCGTGACCTTCCACGCCAGCCAGAAATTGAAGGAAATGGTGGAACTCTCCAGCGGCGATGCCGTTGAAATGTCCGTCTAATCTATGAACGATCGTGTCAACAAACCGGCGGCCATCGTCTTGCCGCCCATCCCGGCCAAGCGTTATTTCACGATAGGCGAGGTCAGCGAACTGTGCGGTGTGAAGCCGCACGTGTTGCGCTACTGGGAACAGGAATTCACCCAGCTGAAACCGGTGAAGCGCCGCGGCAACCGGCGTTATTACCAGCACCACGAAGTGCTGTTGATCCGCCGCATCCGTGAACTGCTGTATGAACAAGGCTTCACCATCAGCGGTGCCCGCAACAAGCTCGATGGCACGCACGAGGCCGAGCAGCCGCAAGAGCCGCAGCGTCCCGTCATCAGCCTGGACGAGGCGGCCATCGATGCCTTGCGGACGGAGTTGCAAGCCGTGCTGGAAACCCTGAAGCCCGGGGCTGCAGCCTGATTTACATGCCAGGGTTGTTGCGCCGGAGATCTTGCCGACCAACATAAGCTTTCTCGCTTCTAGGTTTTTATTTTTACGCGCCACACGCTGGTCCTCATCGGCCACCGTGTGGCGTGTTCATTTCCGGGGTGCTCCCGGCCAACAGACGGAGATCTCACCATGAGTCCTTATCAATGGCGTCCGATGCGGGCGGCTGACCTGCCGCACGTGATGGCGATCGCTGACTTGGTTCACGCCGGCTATTTCGAAGCAGAAGAAGTCTTCGCAGAACGTCTGGCCTTGTTTGCGCCTGGCTGCCGGATCGCCGTGCACAGCGGGCAAGCGGAC
Organism: Herbaspirillum sp. 1173; assembly: GCF_031455335.1. Classification (NCBI taxonomy): domain Bacteria; kingdom Pseudomonadati; phylum Pseudomonadota; class Betaproteobacteria; order Burkholderiales; family Oxalobacteraceae; genus Herbaspirillum; species Herbaspirillum sp. 1173. The sequence goes on from NZ_JAVDSP010000001.1 coordinate 126,861, forward strand.
GGCACCGAGCAGGTCATCGGTTACGCCTTCATGCATCCCGCTCGCCTCGGTGTGCCGCCATCCCTCAACAGCTTGCTGAACGGACTGGATACTGCGGCCGATTGCCTGCATCTGCATGATGTCGCGCTCTTGCCGGCGGCACGCTGCTCCGGGCTCGGGCGGGAGTTGGTGGACGATCTGTGCCGGGTGGCTGAGCAGGCGGGGCTGCCGATGGCGACCTTGGTGGCGGTGCATGCATCAAGTGCCTACTGGCGGGCAGCGGGATTTGCCGAGGATGGGCAGGCGCTGGCAGGGAAGGGCGGGAGTCTGGCCAGCTATGGCGAGGGCGCGCTCTACATGTCCAGGCGGTTACGCTAGTGCCGGTGCTTGCTTTGGCGGAAGATTGATTGTTGTCAATGTGGCAAAAAGTTAACGCTCACGCGTTAACGAGTTTTTCACTTGATTGATCGACAACTGTTGTCTTAAAATTAATGAAAAATTTACAACAGTTTGCTTGGATTTGCGTCTTCCAAGCGCGTTCAATTCACTTCCGCCACCTGATCTGACAAGCGAAGGCGGCATCCGTTATAAGGGGTAACGTTCCATGTCGCGTCTTTCCAGGTCGGTGCTGGCCGGTGTTGCTGTCTTGCCTTTCCTTTCCCTTGGTGTGAGTGCCGCTGCGCAGGCCGCCGTAGTCCCGCTGACTGGCGCTGAAGCGCTGCAGCAGTTCAACCTGGTGGTGCTGGGTAATGCCACCTCCAATTCGCACGTCGATGGCCGGGCCTGGATTGGCGGTTCGGTGACGGGCGGTGACTACGTGCAGCACTCCGGCAGCACGCCCGCATCGAACTATGCCGGTCTGACCGTGATGGGGACGGCGAGCGGTCTGCATGTCAACGGACTGGGCTCCTATATAGGAGGCTCCTTCGTCGGCTCCACCGTCAACAGCGGTTCCAGCTATATTGCCGGTTCGGCGAGCGGCAGCAATCTGAATGGCCCTGCCTATGTGGCGGGCAGCACCAGCGGGGTCAACTTCAATGGCGGCCGCTCGTCGTCGCCGAGCACGCTGATGCAGACCAATGCCGATGCTGCCGGCTCGACCAATTTCAGCAACACGCTGACCAGCCTGTCCAATAGCCTCAAGACAGCCACCGCCAACAGCACGGTCTCCGTCGCGAACAACAAGGCCACCTTCAATGCCGTGGCCAACAACCAGGGTGTCGCGGTCTTCAATCTGGATAACACCACCAGCGCGTCGGTGTTCTCGGTAGGTGAATTTTCCTTCGCCGCCAATGGTGCCAGCACCATCATCATCAATTCCAGCGTGAGCTCGGCGGTCATCGGTGCCAACTTCCTGGGTGGACAAGCGCAGTCGTTGGGCAAGTCCATCGTCTGGAACTTCTACAATGCGACCAGCCTGATCATCAACAATCAGTTCGGCGGATCGATCCTGGCTACTCACGCCAGCCTGACCAACAACCAGAACATCGAAGGCGGAGTGTTCGTCAACAGCTTGACGCAGAACGCCGAGCTGCACCTGCAATCCTTCACCGGCAACCTGGCGGCAGTGGCCCCGGTCCCCGAGCCTGAGCAATATTTGATGATGCTGGGCGGCCTGGCCATCGTGATCGGTGTGGCGGCGCTGCGGCGTCGGCGCGTGGCGTTGCCCGGCCTGCGGCTCGCCTGATCGCGGCCCGGGGGGCGTATCAGCGGAAAGGCCGTTCAGTATGGACTGAGCGGCCTTTTTCTTGTAGAGCTGTTCAAAACGTCAGAGGGGGGCGTGGCGGACATAGACCTCGGTGCGGCCAGAGAGATTCTTGGCCAGTTCCTGCAGGAAACTTTGTGTCGGTGCCGGCTTGTCGAAGCCGGTCATCAGGAGGCCTGCAGCGAGGGCGAATGGAAGCAGAAAATGGCGCAAAGCCGGTGCCGGCTCGCGCAGCGACAGGCCAAAGGTCCAGGCCGCGCTGGCGCCGACCAGTAGTCCCAGCAGCACTTCCGATTCCGAATGCACCTTGATCATCAGCCGGGACAGCCCGACTGCCGTCACGAGGAGCGCGGTGATGGCCAGGATGGTGGTGCGCCAAGCCAGCGTGCTGCGTCGGGTCAGCAACAGAGCGACGGACAGATAGAGTGCGCAGGAGGAAGCAGTATGACCGCTGAAACCGGTGAAATTGAGCAAAGGTGGCCGGATATCCCAGCCCATGAAGAGCAGCTTGCTGATCACCACGATCAACATCGCGCCACCAAATGAAATGAGCCAGGCCAGCATCGGCCGCCACAGTCGGTTGACGGCCAGCCAGAGTGCCAGGATGCATGCACCGGGAACGGTGATGGCGCTGTCGCCAAGAAAAGTGATGGTGTGCCAGTTCATGAAAAGGGGATCAGCGGAGCGATTGCGTCAGCGATCTTACTCGCTTGCGCGGTGCGGAGAAAGCGCTAGGACTATTGTTCTCCTATAAACGTTCAGTTTTTGTTGCGGTGCGATATATATCGTTTACGAATTTTCATGAGTTTGTTGCCAATCTTTACATTTACCGTTTCTCCTACAAAGTCACGCTACCTTGTCTGATTGCCGCTTTTGGATGGGCGCGTATCCTTGTTGGTCTGCTTTCTGACCGGCAATGTTTTGCATAAATTTTTGCCTAAATTTCGAAAATGATGCATGATTACTTCTAATTTTTTTCGTGTTGCACTGCAACAATACGGACTCCAAATATTGCCATTGTTTTAAAAGTAAAACTAGAAAAAGAAAGGGCTCTGATTCGTGAAGCCATGGCAGTTTCGCATTAGCAGCGGGCGCAGGACTCAAGTGCAGATGTGCGCTCTGCTGGTGTCCGTGACATGCCCGCTGGCGTACGCAGCCGACCCGGGCCAAGTGGTCGTGCCGTATGTGCAGTACAGCTACTTGCATGATGACAACGTGCTGCGCCTGAGCGGACCCGACGCCGCCGTGTCGGCGCTCGGTGCGCCAAAGTTGTCCGATTCGGTGCAGAGCCGGACTGCCGGCCTGAAGCTGGACCGTGAGCTGAGTCGCCAGCACGTGACGCTGGACGCCAGCGCGACAAAGAATACGTACGATTATTTCTCGCAGTTTGACAATGATGCGCGCGATCTGAAAACCAACTGGAGCTGGTTTTTGGGGGAACGCTTTTCGGGCGACATCGGCTATGTGTATTCCAAGTCGCTCACGCCCTTCCAGAACTTCCGGATATTGGGTCTGAACATTCGCACCATGCAGACCAAATATGCAACGCTGGCATGGCAATTGCACCCGGACTGGACAGTGCGCAGCCAGGTCTCGCATTTCGCGCTGGGCTACGACCTGAATACGCAGCAGGCCAACAACTTCAGTCAGAACCTGGCTGAACTGGGTCTGGATTACAACCCGCGCAGCGGCAGCGTGGTCGGCGTGCAGGTGCGCAAGACCGACGGGCGGTATCCGAATGACGTGCTGGTGGGTACCGAGTCCATCAACAACTCATTTACTCAGGAAGACTACAAGCTCAAGGTGATCTGGCTGTACAGCGCCAAGACCAAGCTGCAGTTCCTGGGCGGCCTGACCCAGCGGGATCGCAAGTCGCCCACGGGTGGCGGCGGTTACCGCGGTTTCAATGCGCGTCTGGTCGGCGACTGGGCCGTCACTGGCAAGACCGGTTTCGTGGCCAACCTGTGGCGTGAAATTGGCGGCGTCAACGACGTCGATGCGAATTTCGCACTGACCACCGGTGCCAGCCTCGGTGCGACCTATCTGCCGACGGCCAAACTGCGGGTGGAAGGTCTGGTGGATGTCGAACGGCGCAACTACAACGGTGCCTCCATCGTCACCGGCGTGACGCCATCGAGCCGCCGGGACAGCTACGAGAAGGCCAGTTTGAGCTTGACGTATGCGCCGACGACCTCCTTGTCGATCTTGTTGGCGGTCTATCGTGAGAACTTGCAATCGAACATCAGCAACTTTGGCTACGTGTCCAACGGCGTATCACTGACTTCGCGCTATGAATTCTGAGGCTCCAAAAATGAGTGACCTGCATGACGGTCTGCCGTTGGCCAATGTCAAGGCCAATACCATCACGATGGTATTCAAGCGCTTTGTCGAACCAGCCCTGATCGTGGCTTACCTGTGGGTGCTGGTGCGCCTGCACGGTCATGCATTCAACGGGGATTATTGGGTGCTGGCCATCATGGCGTTTTTCCTCTCCTCCTATTTCTTCACCGAATTCCACGAGCGGCGTCTGCGCCGCAACCCCAAGGGGCCGTCGATCATTTCGCCCGTCCTGGACTGGCTGGCGGTGGCAGCGGTGCTGGTCGTGGTGGCGTATATCTGTGAGTTCTATCAGCAGTTTTCGCTGCGCGCGATTTTCTTCTGGGTGGTCACCACGCCGGTGGGCCTGATCATCTCCCAGCAATTGCAGTCGCGCGTGATGCGCGACTTGCACAGCAAGGGAGAAGTGCGCAAGGCCATCATCATCGGTGTCAATCCGGCCGCGCTGAAGCTGGCGGATCGCGTCGAGAAATATCCTTCGCTGATGATCAAGCTGATGGGATTCTTCGACGACCGCGAGCTCAATCGCCAGCCGGCAGGTACCTTCACGCCGCTGCACGGCAAGATGTCGGACGTGGCTGCGTACGTGCGCGAGAACAACATCAACATGGTCTACATCAGCATGCCGATCTCGGCGCAGCCGCGCGTGCTGCAGATGATCGACGAGTTGCAGGACACCACGGCCTCGATCTACTTCATTCCCGACATCTACATCTTCAACCTGATCCAGGCGCGCTTCGATTATGTCGGCGGGATGGCGGTGATGGCCATCTGCGAGACGCCCTTTACCGGTACCAACAACATCGTCAAGCGCATCAGCGACCTGGTGCTGGCCTCAGGCATCCTGCTCATGCTGCTGCCGGTGATGATGGTCATTGCCCTGTGCGTCAAGCTGACCTCGCCTGGCCCCATCATCTTCAAGCAACGCCGCTACGGGCTGGATGGGGAAGAGATCGTGGTCTACAAATTCCGCTCCATGACGGTCATGGAGGACGGCGGCAAGGTCACCCAGGCCACCAAGGGCGACATGCGCCTGACCAAGATCGGCGGCTTCCTTCGCTCCAGTTCGCTGGATGAATTGCCGCAGTTCTTCAACGTGCTGCAGGGACGCATGAGCATCGTCGGTCCGCGCCCGCACGCAGTGGCCCACAACGAGTTGTACCGCAAGCAGATCAAGGGTTACATGCTGCGCCACAAGGTCAAGCCGGGCATCACCGGCTGGGCCCAGGTCAACGGCCTGCGCGGCGAGACCGAGACGCTGGACAAGATGAAAGCGCGTATTGAATTCGACCTGGAATACCTGCGCCGCTGGTCGCTGATGTTTGACCTGTGGATCATCTTCCAGACCGTGCGCATGGTGATCAAGCGCGATAACGCTTATTGATGGACAAGGCCTTCTCGCAGGGGAGGGGCAGCAAGCACCGGCCGCGGTGGCCGGCAACAAGTGACACAGAAAAGAAGAGAGCTTGGTCAAATGAAAATCGGGAAGGCAACAGTTTCATGGCAGCACAATGTCGCGGCGAAGGCGCTGGTCTCCGCGATGCTTCTGGTGGCATTGGCCGCCTGCGGCGAGAAGAAGGCCGCGTCAGGTTCCAGCCAGGTGGTGGCCATTGTGGACGGTCAGGAAATCACCATTCACCAGGTCAACAATGAGTTGGCCAAGACCGGCGGCACGCAGGTCACCAAGCAGCTGCTTGACGGACTGGTGGCGCGTCAGCTGATGATCAACGCCGCCAGGAAGGACAAGCTCGACAACGATCCGGCCGTGGTGGCCGACATGGAGCGGGCACGCAACCTGGTGCTGGCGCAGAGCTACGTGGCCGGCAAGCTGAAAGCCCCGGTTCGCCCGTCGGATCAGGAGATCGAGGATTTCTATCGCAAGAATCCCGATTGGTTTGCCCAGCGCAAACAATATGAATTTGCCCAGTTGATCATCGCGGGGACCAGCCTCACCCCCGAACTCAACGCCCTGATGGACCAGCCCGGCAAGCGCCTGGACGATGTGGTCGGCTGGCTGGATTCGCACCGGGTGCAGTATGCGCGCCAGCAGGTGGTCAAGACTTCGGCGGATCTGCCGCAGCAGATGAATGCCAGCCTCAAGACCATGGAGCGCGGCACCATGTTCGTGGTGATCGAAGGACCGACGGCCATCCTGACCTCCTTGCAGGACGTCAAGAATGTGCCCATGACGCTGGCGGTGGCCTCGCCCCAGATCGCCCAGTATCTGGTGACCCTGCAGCAGAATCAGGCATCCGAGCAGTTGGTGGAACGATTGAAGAAGGACGCCAAGATCGAGCTCACCGAGCAGGCCAAGTCGTTCAAGGATCTGAGCGCGGCGGCCCCGGCGGACAAGGATGGCGCAGCCGCGCAGGGTAGCCCTGGCAAGGATGCTGCTTCAGCGGACAGCGAGGCGATCAAGCGCGGCGTCGCCGGTTTCAAGTAAGCATGGATCAACAACGGGCGTGCAGCGCCTGAATCAAGAACCTCAAGAACCTGATGTATTGCGGAGTAATGACGATGATGAGAAAAATAGTATTCCTGCTGATCGGTCTGATGCTGTCCAGCGTGAGCCTGCTTGCGCAGGCCGACGATATCCTGCTCGGGCCGGGCGACGTGATTCGCGTCAAGGTCTATGGCAGCGATGACCTCAGCCTGGAGACCCGCATCAGCGAAGCCGGCGTGATCAGCTTCCCGCTGGTGGGCGAAGTGAAGATTGGTGGCCTGTCCACCGCCCAGGCCGAGACCAAGATCGCCGGTCTGCTCAAGAAGGGTGGCTATCTGGTCAACCCGCAGGTGAACATTCTGGTCACCGTTCCCCAGAGCCAGATGGTGTCTGTGCTGGGACAGGTGTCCAAGCCGGGGCGCTACCCGCTGGATGGCAAGCGCAACGTGGCGGACGTCATCGCGCTGGCCGGTGGCGTGACGCCTGATGGCGGCGACGCCGTGACCATCGTGCGCAAGAACGGCGGTGCGGTCAGCAAGCAGCTGGTGGACATCTACAGCATCACGCACAGCGGCGACACCTCGGAACTGCCGGAGGTGCAAGCCAATGACGTGATCTATGTGGAGCGTTCGCTGCGTTTCTACATTTACGGTGAAGTGCAGCGTCCGGGCATGTACAAGCTGGAACGCGGCACCACGCTGCTGCAGGCGCTCTCCGTGGGGGGCGGCCTGACCCAGCGCGGTACCGAACGCGGGCTGGTGGTCAAGCGCCAGGTGGATGGCAAGCTGGAGGAGCTGCACTTGAACAAGGACGACCCGCTGCAGGCCGACGACGTCGTCTATGTCAAGGAAAGCTGGTTCTGATCCGGCACCCGGCTGCAACGCACATGATTTCCCATTTTGCTATCGCAAACGCCAACCAGGAGGCGTGATCCCATGAATCTTTCTCAATTTGTTCTGATCCTGCAGGCCCACCTGCGGGTGATCCTGCTGATCCTGTCGATCACCGTTCTGGTGGCGCTCGGTATCAGCCTGACCCAGTCCAAGCAATACAAGGCGACCTCGTCGGTGGTGCTGAACTACAAGGCCTCCGATCCGGTGACCGGCCTGGTGGTCGCGCCCCAGGCCTTGCCCGGCTTCATGCCGACCCAGGTAGCCATCATCAACAGCCCGTCGGTGGCACTGGCTGTCGTGGACAACCTGAAACTGGCGCAACAGCCTGCGGTCAAGGCTGCCTTCGACGCCCAGAATCATGGCGATATGGATATCCGCAACTGGCTGGCCGGCGTGCTGCTGGCAAAACTGGATGCGGTGGCCTCCAAGGAAAGCAGCGTGATCGACATCACCTTCCGCGCTGATGATCCGCAGTTTGCGGCACTGGTGGCCAATGCCTTCGCGGCGGCCTACCAGCAGGTCAGCATGCAGCTGAAGCTGGACCCGACCCGCAAGGCGTCGTCCTACTTCAACGACCAGACCAAGCTGTTGCGCGATGCCTATGAGCAGGCGCAGGCCAAGCTGTCGAAGTACCAGGAAGAGCATGGCATCACCAATCTGGACACCCGTACCGATGTCGAAAACAACCGCCTCAACGACCTGTCGACCCAGCTGGTGATGGCCCAGTCGGCCTTGGCCGAGGCGCAGTCTCGCAGCCGCCAGGCCAAGGCCGGTGGCGCTGCCGAATCGCCGGACGTCAATGCCAGTGGCCTGATCCAGACCCTGAAGTCCAACCTGGCCATCTCCGAAGCCCGCTTCGAGCAGGCCTCCAAGCGCCTGGGCGTGAACCACCCGGACTACCTGGCGGCCAAGGCCGAGCGTGATGGCCTGCGCGCGCAGCTGGCCAATGCGAGCGCCGCCATCTCCGCCTCGGTGGGCGGCAATGCCACCATCCTGGCCAAGCGTGAAGCCGAGATTCGTGCCGATTTCGAAGCGCAAAAGCGCAAGGTGCTGGAGATGAACCGCACCCGTGACGAACTCGCCGTGCTCAGCCGCGAACTGGAAAGCGCCCAGCGCGCCTACGAGATGACCTCGCAGCGCTTCGCCCAGACCAGCCTGGAAGGGCAGTCCAACCAGTCGGATATCTCGTTGTTGTCGGCCGCCGTCCCGCCGGTCAATCCGTCGAGCCCGCGCATCCTCATCAACCTGATCCTGGCCGTGTTCGTCGGCGGCATCCTCGGCGTGATGACTGCGCTGGGCCTGGAGCTGACCAATCGCCGGGTACGTTCCGAGCAGGACCTGGTGGAAGAGCTGGGGCTGCCGGTGCTGGGTTCGATCACTCGCCCGGTGACAAGCTCGTCTCGCCGCCGCTTCGGATTCGGACGCGGCAAGCCCGCCTGATCCGGGCCCGTTTTCATCGCCAATAAAAACAGATACCGCGGGAATAACATGACTACAGCAACGTTGACATTCACTGAAGGCACCTCGCTGCCGAACCGCTCCATCGGCGCCATCCTGGTCGACAGCGGCAAGCTGACTCCCGAGAATGCGGAACGCATTCTGCGTCTGCAGCGCGAGCGCGGCATGCGCTTCGGTGACGCCGCCATCCAGCTCGGCTTGCTGACGCAGTCCGATATCGATCAGGCCTTGTCGCGCCAGTTCGACTATCCCTATCTTCTCAAAGGCGAAAGCAAGGTCAGCGAGAAGGTGGTGGCGGCCTACAATCCGTTCAGCAAACAGGTGGAAGCCCTGCGCGCCTTGCGCAGCCAGCTCATGGTCCGCTGGTTCGACATCGACGGCAAGCACAAGGCGCTGTCCATCGTCAGCCCGGCCAGCGGGGAAGGGCGCAGCTTCATCGCCTCCAACCTGGCCGTGGTGTTCTCGCAGCTGGGCGAGCGTACTCTCCTCATCGATGCCGACATGCGTCAGCCCTGCCAGCACGAGCTGTTTGGCCTGGATAACCGCAACGGCCTGTCGGGCGTGATCGCCGGCCGCTGCAGCGCGGCCGATGCGCTCCAGCGCGTGCCGGATCTGCTGGACCTGTCGGTCTTGCCCGCCGGTCCGACCCCACCGAACCCGCAGGAATTGCTGGGCCGTCCCAACTTCACGCAGTTGCTGGGCGACCTGGTACAGGACTTCGATGTGATTCTGGTCGATACCCCGTCTGGCGGCCAGTATGCCGACGGCAACATGATCTCGGCACGCACCGGTGCCAGCCTGGTGGTAGTGCGCACCAACATGACCCACATCTCGGCCGTCCGTACGCTCACCGACAACCTGACCAGCGCACACGTGGCCGTCGTCGGCAGCGTCGTCAACGAGTTCTGATCTCCCGACCCTCCTGACGAGAACTGCAAGATGACTGCCCAGACCCTGCGCCCCATGCGTCAACAGCCATTCTCCGGCCTGCCCTGGCTGGTGGTGGCGGCGGGCCTGGCGGCCATGTACGTCCCCAGTTTCATTGACCTGTTCCATGGCGTGTGGGGCACCGAGCGCAATGCGCACGGCCCGATCGTGCTGGCCGTCGCGTGTTGCTATCTGTTCGTGCGGGTGCGCCAGCTGCATCAGGACGGGCTCATCGAGCGCCGTCCGGCACCCATCGCCGGCATGGTGTTCCTGTTGCTGGGCTTGCTGTGTTTCGTGCTGGGCCGCTCGCAGACCGTGCTCTTCATGGAAGCGGGATCGCTGATCCCGATCCTGATCGGCATCGTGTTGCTGCAGTTCGGGATCCGTACCTGCCGCCGCCTGTGGTTTGCCTTTTTCTTCATGTTGTTCATGGTGCCGCTACCGGCCTCGGTCGTGGACCTGCTCACCCAGCCGCTCAAGATCGGCGTCTCCTACGCCTCCGAACTGATCCTGCGTCAGTTCGGTTATCCGATCGCGCGCAGCGGCGTGATTCTCTACATCGGCCCCTACCAGTTGCTGGTCGCCGATGCCTGCGCCGGGCTGAACTCGCTGTTCACCCTGGAAGCGCTCGGCTTGCTGTACATGAACCTGGTGCGTCACCAGTCGCTGTTCCGCAATCTGGTGCTGGCGGTCCTGATCGTTCCGATTTCCTTCACGGCCAATACGGTGCGCGTCATGGTGCTGGCCCTGATCACCTATTACCTTGGCGATGCCGCCGGCCAGGGCTTCCTGCACGGGTTCGCCGGGATGCTGCTGTTCTTCGTGGCACTGGGCCTGATCATCGCGCTGGATAGCCTCTTGCGCTGGATTGCCGTGCGCCATGCGGCCTGGCGCGGGCTGCCGGCGCCCGAGGCCGTGCCGCGCCAGCGCGCCGCTGCGGCCGCGCAGGACACCACGCAGTTTTCCATGAACCTGCGGCTCTCCATTGCCGTGGTGATCGCCATGGTGGTCTCGGTGGGCCTGGTGCAGTTGCTGGTGCCGCGTGAGGTCAACGTCGTCAAGAAGGGCAACTTTGCTACCGTCATTCCCACCCAGTTCGGGCAGTGGAAGGAAGTGCCGTCGCCGTTCCTGCAAGTCAACGTGGGTCTGGAGGATGGGACTGACCGCAGCACCGACCAGCCCTACGACGACGTGCTTGGACGCACCTACGTCAACAGCCAGGGACAGATGGTCATGCTGGCGCTGGCCTACGCCAAGGAGCAGACCCAGGACGTGAAGATCCACCTGCCCGAAGTCTGTTATGTGGCACAAGGATTCGTGTTGAGCGGCAAGGAGCGGGTCGCCATCCCGGTGCGGGCGGGCAGCCAGCCCGTCATGGGTTCGCGCTTCGTTGCATCCCGCCAGAACCGGGTCGAGGCGGTCACCTACTGGGTGCGCATCGGCGATGGATTCCCCAACGGTGGCCTGGCCGCACGACTGAAGATATTTGAAGACGGCATGGCCGGCCGGATCTCCGATGGCATCCTGGTGCGCGCCTCCACCCTGGTGCAAGAGGGGGCATCGCAGGCCGACGAGTTCGCCTTGCAACAGCGTTTCCTGGAAGACCTGCAGTCAGCCGTGGGTGCGGGCAACCCCGGCCTGCTGGTACCGGCGTGAGCGCCTGCGTGATGGCCGGCGTGGAATGTTCAGCAGTCGCGCAACAGGCAGGCTCGGCTTGCAGCGAAGGACAATGAAATGAGAAAAATCAATCTGGACTTGACCCAGCTGCTCATCCTGGCAGCCGGCGTCATGGTGGCCGTGCTGGTCGGCATGGTGCTGCCGGTGGCGGCAACCTTGCTGGGCGACAGCGTCGGACGTCTGGCGGCAGTGCCGGCGCTGTTCCTGCTGGGCGCCATCTTCGTCTTCAACAAGCGCTTGCTGCTGTTGCTGATCCTGCTGCTGCGCGCCTCCGGCGACGTCGTGCTGGAGTCCACGCGGGTAGGGGCCGGCGGCGGCGGTGCCGGCCTCGGCGGGGCCATCAATGCTCTGATCATTTTGATCGCGCTGCTCTTCTTCATCGAGCGGCCGCGCCTGCTGCCGCGCAAGGCGGCCGTGGCCTGGCTGATCTTCCTGGCATGGGAGGCGGTGTGCGTAGTGGTCTCGCCCAATGCTGCCGTTGGCCTGAAAACCGCGCTCTCGCTGTGCTCCTACTTTGCCGTGTTCGTCTGCGCGTTTTATATCGTGCGCACCGAGGATGACTTCCGCTTCATGGTGCGCCTGATGATCGGCTCGTCGGTCATTCCCGCCATCTACGGGCTGGTCAGCGTGGCGATGGCCGGTGGCGTGTCCGGCGGCTTCCGCCTGCAGAGTACTTTTACGCACCCGAACATCCTGGCCTTCTACCTGACCCTGATCATTTCTCTGGGTCTGTACGTCCTGAAAAGCCCGACCTTCAAGCTGAGCCAGCTGCAGCGCTTTGCCTTCACGGGCTATCTGGGCGTGCTGATGGTCTTGCTGCTGCTGACTCAGACGCGCAGTGCATGGGCGGCGGTTCTGGTGCTGTTCGTTCTGTACGGGCTGATGTTCGAACGGCGCTACCTGATCTACCTGCTGGTGCTGTGCTGCCTGTCCTTGCTGATCCCCAGCGTGCAACAGCGGATCATGGATCTGGACGGAGGCGGTACGGTGGTAGGCAACTACGCCAAGCTCAATTCGTTCGCCTGGCGCGTGCTGCTGTGGGAGAGTGCGCTGAACTGGATGTCGCCCAGCCGCTACCTGACGGGCTATGGCGTGGAAGCCTTCGGTTACTACTCGAACGTGTTCTTCCCGCTGTCAGGCAACTTCGAGTGGAAGGCACACAATGTGTTCGTCCAGCTGATTTTCGATATTGGCGTCATCGGGCTGGTCGCCTACCTGGTGCTGTTCTATCAGGCCTTCCGGGCGCTGCTGCGGCTCTATCCCAGGGATCGGCTGGGTGCGGGCATCCTGATTTGCGCACTGGTTCAATATCTGGTCGTGTCGGCCTCCGACAACATGCTCAGCTATCTGGCGTTCAACTGGTATTTCTGGATGGCGATGGGCATGGGCTGGTCGCTCTATCTGAATGGACAGCCGGCTGATAAGGAAAGGGCGGGGCAAGCGTCGCGCCTGCCCGCAGCCCCTGCTGCCTGAGGGGCCATGATGGGTGGGCTGCGCCGTGCAGGTGCAGCCCACCGCAGCGGGCCTGGCCGTTATTCGGCCTTGATCAGCTCCGCTCCGACGGTCGAAGAAGCGCCGCCGCTCTGCGCGTAAATGATCAGTTGCGGGGTGTTGGCATTCCAGACGAAGGTCGTGCTCTGGCCATTGGCCAGGTAACCGGAGTCGGTGACCACCTTGCCGACCAGCTTGTCATAGATGGTCAAGCGCAGCTTGCCGCCACCTGTGGCACGCGCTGTCAGTTTGTACTTGGCACCCATGACCGGCTTGGCCCAATCGACCGGCTGCATGCCGCGATTGGAGTAATTGACGGCAATCGTGGAAGCACTGGCGCCGGAGATCACCACCGATTGCTGCCACGAGTCGAAGGTGGCCTGGCCGCTGCCGGCTTGCAGGGTCCAGGCACCGCGCATGGAGAGCAGGTTGAGATTCTGGTTGGGCGTGAAGGCCTTGCCGTTGCCATCGATCCAGCCGCTGGCCCCGGTCACGCGGCGCAGGGCGGCACGGATGGTTTGCAGTTCGTTGGAGACGGTGGCATTCCAGCCGCCCGGGGAAGGATTGGCGCTCGATCCGATCTCGGCAAAGATGGCGAAGGGCGTGCCGTCGTTGGCGTCGATGACGTAGGCACCGTAGCGCTTGAGCGTTTCAGCGATGCGGCGCACTTCTTCGTTGGTGATCTTGGATGTGTCAAAGGAAGGCGGCAGCATCATCAGCGCGCCTTCCGGGAATGGACCGCTGTTGACCTTCGCCGCATTGACGTCGGCCGAGGTGGCCGGGAAAACGTAGGTAGGCTTGGCGCTCAGGCCGTTGTAGGTCATCGTCATGGCCAGCGCGTGCGGATAGTACTCCGGCTTGGCGGCAGCTTCGTGGATGCGGATCAGCCCGGCCGAAGCAGGAACGCCCGCCGCACGCGCGCCCTGGTAGTAATGCGCAGGATCAGGCCAGCCGGTGCCGTTCATCTTGGTCCATGCGTAGAGTCGTGCAGTCCATTTGCCGTCCTGCTGTTTCAGGCCCCAGAAGGAATGGATGATGCCGGTGGACGGGTCCGCGATATCGGCGTGAGCATCGCCGCCCGGGCCCGGCTTGGTCGCGGCCGGCCAGTGGGGAATGGTGATGTCGCGGAAGACCTCTTCGTCAGCGATCTTGAGGCTGTTGCTGCCGGTTGGCCCGGTCACGGTGACCGCCGGATCATTCGGGCTGGCGAGGAACACGCCGGTCGAGTAATCGCCGTTGGTGATCAGCGGCGAATAGGTCGATGTAGGGATGACGTCGTTGGAAAAAGTGGGATTGACCGGCCGGCTGTTCCACAGTGAATCCGCAGCGAAGGGTTTGAGGTAGCTGCCCCATTCCTGAGCCCAGACCGGTGCACTGGCCAGGGCTGTGCATCCAAGCGCCAGACATAACTGGGCTTGGCGTAGCTTGCTGAATTTTCGTTGCATGAGCATTTCCTATGAAGTAGTGGGGGTGCCGCAGGGCAAGATGCTGCCTTGGGAATCAGTCTGACGCACAAAGCGCCCAACGGTTCGGTGCCCCTGAAAAGTATAGCGAGCCTGTCGCTGTTCATGGCGTAAAAAAAGCTGAAAGCTCAGGCCAGGTTGAATGCGAACTTTTCATTTGATGGGCTCTCGAAGCGCAGCAACAAAATGTGTGCAAGTGCAGCAAATTTGTGCGGAGGATGCCGCATAATGTGAAAGATAAGGTGAGCTTTCACTCTTGATGAGACCGGTTTGGTGCCATGTGGAAATGCACATTCTGACCAAGTCGTTGACTGCCGGTTGCGTGCCACTGGCCAAACTCATCAGGAGAGCGCGGCGCCAGGGCCAGTGGCTTCTGCTGCAGGTGAAAATGCGAGCCGGGTGGTTGCGGCGAAGCCTTCGGACAGCGCCCGGCGGCACGCTGGTGGCGCAGGGCGCATGAAGGATTTTGAATCGGAAGAGACGGAAAGAGACGATGTTGATAGGACTATTGCAAACGATACTGCTGCTGTTCCTGGTGCTGCTGGCCATTCCGGTGACGGTATTGCTGGTGCAGGTGCTGGCGGCGCGGTTCGCGCGCCCCCGGTCGACGGTGCTGAGTCCGCTGCGTCCGCGCATCGCGGTGCTGGTGCCGGCCCACAATGAGGCGGGAGGGATTGCCGAGGTCATCGCCGGCATCCGTGCCCAGCTGGTGCAAGGCGACCGTGTGCTGGTGGTGGCGGACAACTGCTCCGATGACACCGCTGCCATTGCCCGCGCGAGCGGTGCCGAGGTCACGGAACGCTTTCATGATGTCTTGCGCGGCAAGGGTTATGCGCTCGACCATGGCATCCGGCAGCTGTCGCAGGATCCGCCCGACGTGGTGATCATCGTGGATGCGGACTGCTTCCTGGGTCCCGATGCGCTGGACACGGTCAGCCGCGCCGCGGTGCAGTCGGGCCGTCCGGTGCAGGCCTTGTACCTGATGCATGTGCCGCAGGAATCCGGCCCGATGCGCAAGATCGCCGAGTTTGCGTGGGTGGTGAAGAATCATGTGCGGCCCCTGGGTTTCCAGCGCCTCGGCCAACCCTGCCAGCTGATGGGCACCGGGATGGCATTTGGCTGGCAGCAGATCGGACGGGTCGATCTGGCCACCGGTCACATCGTCGAAGACATGAAGCTGGGTGTCGACCTGGCCACCGTGGGACAGCCGCCGCTGTTCTGTCCGGACGCGCTGGTCTACAGCTACTTCCCGGTCAGCGAAAGCGGTGTCAGCACCCAGCGCACGCGCTGGGAGCACGGCCATCTGAGCGTGATCCAGACCTATGTGCCCAAGCTGCTGCGGCAGTCGCTGCGCCTGCGCAATGGTGCGCTGGCGGCGCTGGCGCTGGACCTGAGCGTACCGCCGCTGGCCTTGCTGGTCATGCTCACCGGCGTGGCGTGGCTGCTGGCCTTGCTGGCCGCGCTGGTCCTGGGCGGTACGGCGGCCCTTGGGCTGGCCAGCCTGATGCTGGCCGCGCTGGTGTCGTCGGTGCTGCTGGCCTGGTCCGGGTTTGCGCGCGATGTGATCAATCTGCGCCAGTTGCTCAGCGCCGTGGGCTATGTAGCACGCAAGGTGCCGTTGTATGTGAAGTTTCTTTTCAATCGTCAGGTAGAGTGGGTGAGGTCCAAACGTGACTCTGAATGAGCCTATTGCAGTGGCGTCCGCGCCAGTGGCTGCGCAGCCCGGTGCAGTGATCGATCCGGGGCCGGATTTCTCGCGCGAGGTGTATTGCATCCTCGGTTTGCCGTTCGACCTGGTCGATGTGCAGCAAGCCTGCGCGCGCATGCATCTGGCCAGCAAGGAACGCCGCCGCTGCTTCTTGTCCACGCCCAATCTGAACTTCGTGATCGCCTGCCTGCAAGACCTGCAGTTCCGCGAAACCGTCCTGCAGAGCAACCTGTCGGTGATCGACGGCATGCCCATCGTGTGGATCGCCCGCGCCCTGGGATTGCCCTTCACCGAACGCGTCTCCGGCTCGACCTTGTTCGACGCCCTGCGCAGCACGGCTGGCCGCAATGGCGTCGATCCCATGCGCATCTATTTCTTCGGCGGCTTGCCCGGCGTTGCCAAGCTGGCCTGCGAGAAGATCAACGCCGACCGCAGCGGCATGCAGGCGGTCGGCTATGAAACCCCCGGCTTCGGCACGGTCGAGGAAATGAGCAGCCCCGAGACCATCGCGGCGATCAACCAGAGCGGTGCCGATTTCCTCGTTGTGGCACTGGCCGCCCGCAAGGGCCAGCAATGGGTGCAACGCAATCGCGATGCCCTGCAGGTGCCGCTGATGGGCCACCTGGGGGCCGTGATCAATTTCGTGGCCGGAACCGTGTCGCGTGCTCCGGTCTGGGTCCAGAAGACCGGACTGGAATGGGCCTGGCGCATCAAGGAAGAGCCGGCGCTGTGGCGGCGCTACTGGAATGATGGCCGCACCCTGCTGAAGCTGCTGTGGAGCGTCGTGATCCCGGCCGCGCGGGCGGCGCGCCGTCCGGCGCCTGCCGTCGCGCAATTTGATGCGGCCGGCATGGAACTGAAGCTGGATCATGGCACCAGTGAATTGCTGCTGAGCGGTGCCATCGGCCAGCCCAACATCGGGCGCTGGCGCTTGCTGCTGGCCCAGGCTGCGCAAGGGCAGGGGCCGGTGGTGCTGGATTGCGCGCAACTGACCTGGATCGACAGCGCCGCCGTCGGTTCCCTGATCCTGCTGTATGCAGCCTGCATGGCTGCCAAGCGTCCCTGGGCGATCATCAACCCGTCGGCGTCGCTGCGGCGGCAGTTCGAGCTGATGTGCGCACAGTATTTGCTTGAGCCCTTGCGGTGACGCCGTCCCCGCTGTCCTTATTCCTGTCCTGGACAGAGGGACTGCGGCATGAGCGATCTTCGTGCCGCGACCTGTGCCGGGCAACCGTTTTTCGATTCAACTCCATAGAGCAAGAAAGGCAAACATGAAAGCGATGATTCTCGCAGCGGGCAAGGGGACCCGCGTTCGGCCGCTGACCTACGCGCTGCCCAAACCGATGATTCCCATTCTGGGCAAGCCCGTGATGGAGTATCTGATCGAGCACCTGGTGAAATTCGGCATCCAGGACATCATGGTCAACGTCAGCTACCTGCATGACCGCATCGAGAATTATTTTGGCGAAGGCCAGCGTTTCGGCGCGCGCATCGGCTATTCCTTCGAAGGCTATGTGGATGACGACGGCCAGGTCTTCCCGGATCCCATCGGTTCGGCAGGCGGCATGAAGAAGATTCAGGAGTTCGGTGGCTTCTTTGATGAAACCACGCTGGTCATCTGCGGCGATGCGCTGATCGATCTGGACATCCATTCGGCCCTGTTCGAGCACCGCCGCAAGGGCGCGCTGGTCAGCGTGATCACCAAGGAGGTGCCGATGGAGCAGGTCTCCAGCTACGGCATCGTGGTGACCGAGCCCGACGGCAAGGTCAAGTCCTTCCAGGAAAAGCCGAAGCAGGAAGAAGCCCTGTCCAATCTGGCCAGCACCGGTATCTACATCATGGAGCCGGAAGCCCTGGAGCTCATCCCCAAGGACAAGTTCTTCGACATCGGCTCCGACCTGTTCCCGCTGCTGGTGGAAAAGCAGTTGCCGTTCTATGCCCAGAAGCGCTTCTTCAACTGGATCGACATCGGCAACGTCACCGATTTCTGGTCGGTGCTGCAGAGCGTGCTGAAGGGGGAAGTGGCGCAGATGTACGTGCCCGGTACCCAGATCCAGGAAGGTGTGTGGGTCGGACTCAACACCCGCATCGAGTGGGAAGGCACCACCATCGAAGGGCCGGTCTACATCGGAGCCGGTTCTCATATCGCAGCCGGCTCGACCATCATCGGACCGGCCTGGATCGGCCATGGCAGCCATATCTGCAGCGGCGCGAAGGTCATTCGCAGCGTGCTGTTCGAGTATACTCGCGTAGCCAGTGGCACCACCTTTGAAGACAGCGTGGTCTATGGTGCCTACAGCGTCACCCATGATGGCGCAATGAAGCATACGTCCGATCAGCCGGACGAGCAGTGGAACGACGCGCGCGACCGCCGTCTCAAACCACGGACTGGCGTGGATAACAGGAGCACCTAATGTCAATCACCAAAATCTATCCCGTCATCTTGTCCGGCGGTTCGGGAACCCGCCTGTGGCCGCTCTCGCGTGCCGCCTATCCGAAGCAGTTCCTGCCGCTCGTGAGCGAACAGACCATGCTGCAGGAGACGGTCTCGCGTGTCGGTTCCTGGCCGGAAGTCCAGGCCCCGCTGATCGTCTGCGGCAATGAGCACCGTTTCATGATCGCCGAGCAGATGCGTGAAATCGGCGTGCGCCCGCTGGGCATCATGCTCGAGCCGCAGGGCCGCAATACCGCGCCGGCCGTCGCCGCCGCCGCCTTGCACCTGCAGCGCCTCGATCCGGAGGCGGTGATGCTGGTGCTGCCGGCCGACCACGTGATCAAGGACGTGCTGTCCTTCCATGAGGCAGTCCGCCGCGCCATGGCTTCGGTGCAGCAGGGTGCGCTGGCCACCTTCGGTATCGAGCCCACGCAGCCGGAAACCGGCTACGGATACATCCTGCGCGGTGGCGCCCACGGTGCCGATACCGGCAACTTCCTGGTGGATCGCTTCGTCGAGAAGCCGGATCTGGAGACCGCCACCGGTTTCCTGAAGCAGGGCGGCTATTACTGGAACAGCGGCATGTTCCTGTTCAAGGCGCGCGATTTCCTCGCCGAACTGGAAGCCCATCGTCCGCTGATCGGTGCGGCCGTCAAGGAGGCGGTGAGCAAAGCCTACAACGACCTCGATTTCTGTCGCCTGGATGAGGCCGCCTTCGCCGCGTCCCCCTCCGAGTCGATCGACTACGCCGTGATGGAAAACACCTCGCGCGCGGTCGTGGTGCCCGCCAGCATAGGCTGGAGCGATGTCGGTTCCTGGAGTGCGCTGCACGAAGTGCTGCCGGCGGATGCCGAGGGCAACGTGGTGCGCGGAGACGTTCACCTCAACCAGGTCAAAAATACCCTGGTGCGCGCGGAAAGCCGCATGGTGGCGGTGCTCGGCGTGGAAGACCTGATCGTGGTGGAAACCGACGATGCCGTGCTGGTCGCCAATCGTGAGAAGGTGCAGGAAGTGAAGGCCTTCGTCGACAAGCTCAAGAATGCCAAGCGCACCGAGCACGTCCATCACAAGCGCGTCTTCCGTCCTTGGGGCAGCTACGAGAGCGTCGATTCCGGCGAGCGCTTCCAGGTCAAGCGCATCATCGTCAAACCGGGCGAGAAGCTGTCGCTGCAGATGCATTACCATCGCGCCGAACACTGGGTCGTGGTCAGCGGCTCGGCCCTCGTCACACGCGGCGAGGAAGTCACCCTGCTCAGCGAGAACGAGTCCATCTACCTGCCTATCGGCGTGACCCATCGCCTGGAAAATCCGGGCAAGCTGCCGCTGCACCTCATTGAGGTGCAATCGGGCAGTTACCTGGGCGAAGACGACATCGTCCGTTTCGACGACGTCTACAAGCGCGCCTGAGGTCGCCGGACCGTTACCAGGGCCTGTTCACCTTGAATCTCGCAGATTCAAGGTGAACAGGCCCTGATTCTTTTGCCTTGCAGCCGGCTTCTCCGGCAGTGGCATCAGGAAACTGCATCACGCCCGATGGCTGCCATCGGGCGTTTTCTTTTGTGCTCCCGCCAACTTTCTTCTGCTTGACGCCCCCACAGCCGCCAGATTGGTGGCGATCACCGCTTGCGCATATCCTTACATGTTGCACTGCAATATGTAAATGAGGGTTTGTCAGTATTTTGTCAGCAAATACGTACTTGGAAAACGCGAGTTTTATTAATTTGCGCGTTACTGGCTGCGGCGTCAGTGGCACGTCAGTGCGCTGTCAGTGCTTTGTCAGGAAGGGTGTTTCAAGAGGTAACAGTGCGTATAAAAACCGATCCAAGTGATTTTTTATTTGTTTCTGGACCGTTTTTTATGCGAGCATAACAATGCGTCAAGTTTGTTTTTATGACCACGAATTCTTTACTGTGCGCCGCAGCATTATGGTAAATTCCTTACCGCTCTTTACAGATGAGCTGCCGCCGTTCACAGGACTCCTGGCGTCGATGTCCGTTGCGTGCCACGCGCTTCGTGGCTCTGCCGGCTTCGTTGCCGACCTTGCGCAGCAGCTGAAGGCTTCTGCTTGTTTCTGACGCCGCTGCACGTGGTCTTCGATCCCATCAAATCCATACCCGATGTCCTTCAAAGAGATAGTCAAGTCTTCCGGAAGAACCCTGCTGACCACGGTCGGCGTGACGGTGCTCGGTTTTGCCATTTCTGTGTTGACCACGCGCATGCTGGGTCCGGAGGGGCGCGGACTGCTGTCGGGCTCATTGCTCATCATCGGCCTGTCGACGGCGCTGGGGCGCTGGGATCTGGCGTACAGCTACATCTACTTCCGCGGTACCGGGCTGTACTTCCATCAGCGGCGCTTCGTGTATCTGTCGGCGCTGGTGATCGGCGTCGGGACACTGCTGCTGGCCGCAGTAGGTGTCCGAATCAACGACAACGCCATCTTGCACCAGCACATCGCGCTCATTACCGCCTTTGCAGTGGTCACGGGCCTGCAGAATTACCTGTTCAACCTGTCGCAGCTGGAAACCTCGCTGGCCTTCCTGAACCTGACGCGCATTTCCGGAGCGATCTTCAACCTGGCTGCGCTGGGTGTGCTGTATTGGCTGTGCCGACCAGTGCAATTCGAATACATCCTGATCGGGCAAATGGTGTGTGCGCTGGTGCTCATCGCCATGTGCCTGCAGTGGTGCCGCCTCTACCTGTTCAGCGCCCGCCCGGCACCGGCCGAGCTGGCCAGCCTGCCGCGGGCGCGCACCTCCGACATGGTTAAATACGCCTTGAACCAGCACGGCACCGGGCTGGTGGCGCTGGCCATGACCTATTTCGACAAGGTCTACCTGCTCAAGGTCGGTACCATCGAGGAGTTCGGCTACTACACGCTGGCCTTCACCACCTCGCGCCTGATCGGTGCGATCCACGAGGCGATGAATACGGCCCTCTATTCGCGCTATGCCGGCAAGGAGGAGGGGGAATTGAATTCCAGCATCAACACGGCTTTCCGCTTCACGCTCGTGCCCATGCTGGTGCTGGCAGGGATTGGCTCGGTGCTGGCCCCGTGGCTGATTCGCCTGGCTTACGGCCCCAAGTTCGACTCGGTGACGCCGAGCTTCATCATCCTGATGTTTGAATGCGTGCTGTCGGGAGCTGCCTGGACCCTGGCCCAGCGTTTCAATGCCGGCGGCAAGCCTGGCCTGATTTTGCGACGCCATGTGCTGTCGCTCATCCCGCTGGTCCTGATGCTACCCTTCCTGCCGAAGGAGAACATCTCCGTCTATCTGGCCCTGCTGATGCTGCTGGGCGCGGTGCTGCGGATGATCATCACGCTGGCGATGTATCCCTACGTGCTCAAGCAACCGGTTCCGCGCCTGGTCCCGACCATGGCCGAGATTCGCAAGCTGTTCGGCATGATCAAGGCCCGATGGGAGCGTCGCCGCCTGGGCGGCAATGAGTCTGCCTGAGTCAGTTCCCGGGCGGGTTGCGTGCCTGTCCCAGGAGACTCACTGCAACTGGCGGACATGAAAAAACAGCCCTCGGCGCAGTGGCGGAGGGCTGAGATCGGCTGTCTGGTGTTCAGTGCGGGGAGAGGGTAGTCTGCGCCTTGCGCTGGTTGTTCTCCAGCAGGGTTTCGACGACCTGCCATGGCTCTTCGTTGAACTTGCGTGCAAACAGCACTTCGCCACCCGGCAACGGACAGTTGTGCCGCTCCGAAGCCATCACGACGGGCTGCGCGAAATGCGCCAGGTAGGATTGCGTCAAGGTTTCCGGGCTATCCCGTTTCGGCTGCCAGTCGGTATAGGTGATGCTTGGCTGCAGATCCTTGCCATGCTCCGAATTGCCCAGGATGGTCTGGAAAAAGAATTCATCAGGGCAGTCGACATGCTTACAGAACGACGCCAGCCGGGGGTGCTGCCGGTGGTAGTCCAGCATGTAGCGGCAAGCCTCGCCCGTCACTGCCCACCATTGGGAGCCGGCCATGGGCTGCAGTTCGCCCAGCGCCTTGCGGTAATCGCGCAGCGGCGCGTAGCGGATGATCAGGTCCTGCAACTTCCAGCGGTAACGCATGAGCGGTCTGGCCCGGCGCACCCAGTAATGGGCCAGCCGGCCGATGCGCTTGCCGTATTCTTCATTGGGCATCGGGTAGGCTTCCATGAAGTTCACATCCGCCTGGCGCTGGAAGAAGTCTTCGATATACGACCTTGGCTGGACCGGCAGCGTGCTGCCGCTGAGCAGCACTACGCGGCCGGTTTGCGGCTCGTGCTGCAGGGCCAGTTCCATCATGTTCAGCGTGGCCTGCACCAGCGAAAAATCACCCCATGCCCCGTTGATGCGCTTGTCGCAGAACAGCACCCGCGGCATCGCGCGCAGCCGTTCGAACTGCGTGATATCGGCCTTGCTGTCGATGTGCAGAACGAAAGTGGCACGCTCGCTGGAGAGTTCGGCAATCAGCCGTTCCAGCAGCCTGGGGTTGTTGTGCGCGAGGATGAGGTAGGCGATTTTCACGTCTTCTCCCGTGCCAGCGTCGTCAACGGGCTTTCTATCGTCCACTGGTTCATGTAGCTGGAGTTCTTGCCATAGTTGTTGTCGATGACGATGTGTTTCTTGTCCATAAGGCAGGCAAGGATGTGTCCGTGCAATCGATCGGTAACGACACTTTCATGATCAGCGAATAAGTCGACAGCCTTGTTCATGAACCTACGGCATACAGGTACCCAAAACCACTTGGACAAAGCCGTTAATGCACCAGGCATGCCGTAATGTTTGAGACGCCACTCCAGCTTCTCGAACACGGTGATCAATTTGCGTTCGTCACCAATAAGCTCCACCCAATCGGTTGTCGTCCGTATTGACAACTGCTTGATCACTTCTGGTGTATAGGGTTTCTCCTTGTCAACCCGTTGAATTCGGAGAACCCCTTTGGCACCTCTATCCGTGGATTTGACTGGATACAGTTGGTGAGCCATATCGGGAGCCAGATATACCTTGTCCGTAAATTCGTGCGCCAGCTTTTCAGAGACAATATCGCGCACAAAGATATGCAGATCTTGATGCGAACACATGGTTGCTACTGATTTTGCTAGAGCATCTTCGGACGAGAAAAAGAGCGTTTGCGGAAGCTGAATGATCCTGTTATTGGGAAAGGCTGCAATCAACGCTTCTCGGCGTCCGTGAATGCTGGTGTAAAGATCGCCAAAGTTCCCCCCGCCTTGAAGCACTAAAACGTCATCGGCACGAACGCGCGTGTGATCGAAATAGGGGAGTGTCGCGATCGTGCTGGGTGTTAATCCATGAATTTGAAAAAATCGAAGCGTGCCCAGCATGATAAGCAGGTCGCCGATGTTGTCGTAATCAGGAATGTCTACGAAATGGAATCGCTTCCCCTTGAGCATCCCGGCGATGATTGCGTGATGTGCCTTGAGGCCTTCCATGACTTCAGAATGCTTGTTCATTACTTGACTTTCTTGTGACGGGATCGAGAGGGGGAATGAGCGGTTCATGCGGATTCTCCTTTATGCATACGGCGTTGCCATTGTGCGCGTGCCATGGCGATGACCTTGCGGACTTCATCGGCCGAGGGGAACAGGCGTGGAATGGGTTCGCGCAGGACGTAGGGATAGATCACCAGGGTGATGGCCATGCGCAGCGACGCGCCCAGCAACATCAGCAACGCCAGGTAGACCGCGATGTTTTCGCTCGGCAGGAAGGGCAGCAGGGCGACTACCGGAACGATCGAGATGAGCTGGCGCACCAGCACCAGTCCGGGCCGGCCTGCCGCATTGAAGCGCTGGGCCAGCGTCCAGCCGGCACCCGAGATCACGCATTCGAACATCAGGATGATGAAGGTCGGCGTCACCGAGGCGAACTTGGGGCCATAGACCAGGTGGATCAGCCACGGTGCCAGTACCGCACCGAACGCGGCCAGCAGCAGCATGGGCAGCAGCGTGAAGCGGAAGGCCATGTTGATGCTGCGGCTGAGTTCTCCTTCTTCCTTGCCGGCATAGCGCGAATAAAGTGCGGTGTTCATGGCGTCGTAGAGCACCCCGATCAGACGCGAGGTGGTAAAGGCCAGCGAGTAGTAGCCGAACTCGACGATGGTCGCCACCTTGAGCAGATAGACCTTGTCGAAATTGGTCAGCGCCAGCCCGACCAGCACCGTGCCGTGCTGGTTGAAGGCGTACTTGAGCATCTGGCTGGTCTTTGCCTGCGGCGCGGCCGCTTGCTGCGGGTTCGGCGCAGCAGTGCTGAACACGTTGCTGCGTGCCCAGTTCAGGCACAGGCCGATCAGCAGCAGGGCGCATACCAGTTGCCCGATCAGGATCTGGACGAAATCGACCGGGCGCAGCAGCAGGTACAGCAAGCCCAGCGCCGTCACGTTGAGCAGCACACCGGCGATGCGGGTGACGTTGAGGAAACTCAGGCTCGGTTGCATCTGCGTCAGGTTGATCAGGTAATTCTGCAGCGCCGTGATGAGGGCGAAGCCGATGATCAGCGGCAGGTGCTCGCGCAGTTCGACGTTGTGGTTGAACATCAGTCCGACGAGGGCCAGCAGCGCGGCCAGCAGGCCGATGAACAGCGCCGACAGGAACACGAAACGTTTCTGGGCGAATTGTTGCCCGGCACCGCGATGGTAGATGTAGGTATAAGCCAGTCCGCAAGTGGCGATGGAGCTGGACAGGCTGATGATGAGCAGGGCACCGGAGAGCAGGCCGCGGCCTTCAGGGCCAAGGATGCGTGCCGTCAGTACGGAGATGATGAAGCCGATCGCGGTGACGCCGACCGTGGTGAGGAGTGTTTTGCCTGAGGATTTGACTATCTCTTTGAAGGACATCGGTCTGGACGAGTTGTAATGGTCTGGTCGCAAATACAAGAGCAGCGCGCACAGCACGCTGTTCTTGGACATTGCGTCGGGGGAGTTACCGGTGAAGAGGGTTCATGCCCTCCGTTATATTTTCACGTTGTCCGGATGAGCTTTCCGCCCGGAAACGCACGTGTGGCCTGTGTCCTGCCCCTAGCCAGCGCGTCGAATTTATCATATTGTTGCGGCGCACAGATAATATTGTGATGTGTAAATGGCGCTGATTTCAACCAGATTATTTTAAAAAATTGCTGCACTGAAAGAGAACTTTCTTTCATTTGAAGGCTCGGTGCAGCAGACAAAACAACATGCAGCTTTGCCAAGCGCTATATGAAAGGATTTTCCGATGAGCAAGGATCCTGACTGGGATGCCGACCTTCGTCGCTACAACATGCGCCGTCCTTTCCTGAAAGAGCAATCGATCTGGGCAATCTGGGTCTACCGCTGGGGCCGCCGCATCGAAGCCGCCCCGCCCGGGCTCAAGAGAAAGCTCAGCAATGTGTTCTACTGGGCGGCCTTCCGTTTCGTGGAAACCGCCTTTGGTATCAGCCTGCCCCGCACTGCCCGCATCGGACCAGGACTGCGCATCTGGCACTTTGGCAACATCTTCCTGCACGCCGACGTGGTGCTTGGCGCGGGCTGCACGTTGCGCCAGGGCGTGACCATCGGCAACCGCAGGGAAGATGGTCCGGTTCCGGTCATCGGCGACAACGTCGAGTTTGGTGCCTATGCGCAGGTCTTCGGCGGCGTTCACGTCGGCGATGGCAGCAAGATCGGTGCCATGTCGGTGGTGCTGCATGACGTGCCGGCCGGTGCCACCGTCGTGGGCGCGCCCGCGAAGGTCGTTGCGCGCGAGCCGGCGGCTTGACCTGCCGCTGCGTTTCAGGCACCGCTGCCGGGTGTGGATGTGCCCGGTCATGGATGCTTCACAGACTTCTTCACTGAACTACAAGGAACAAGATGGCCAAGCAAACGATCCTGGTGACCGGCGGTGCCGGCTACATCGGCTCTCATACCTGCGTGGAGCTGCTGCATGCGGGCTACGACGTGGTGGTGCTGGACAACCTCTGCAACAGCCGCCGCAGCGTCATCGATCGGGTGGCGCAGATCTCGGGCAGGGCGCCGGTATTCATCGAAGGCGATATCCGCGATGCGGCCCTGCTGGACCAGGTCTTCAGCACGCATGCCATCGATGCGGTGATTCACTTCGCCGGTCTCAAGGCAGTCGGCGAATCGGTGCAGCAGCCGGTGCGCTATTACGACAACAACGTCAACGGCAGCAACCTGCTGTTTGCCGCGATGGCACGGCACGGCGTCAAGAAGCTGGTGTTCAGTTCGTCGGCCACGGTCTATGGTGATCCTGCCTCGGTGCCGATCACGGAAGATTTTCCCCTGTCGGCCACCAACCCCTATGGCCGCAGCAAGCTGATGGTGGAGCAGATTCTGGGCGATATTCATGTCTCGGACCCCGATTGGCACATTGCCTTGCTGCGTTATTTCAATCCGGTCGGCGCGCATGAGAGCGGGCTGATCGGCGAGGATCCGAGCGGCATTCCCAACAACCTGCTGCCTTTCATCGCGCAGGTGGCCGATGGCCGCCGCGCCAGCCTGGCTGTCTATGGCAGCGACTATCCCACGGTGGACGGCACCGGCGTGCGCGACTACATCCACGTCGTGGACCTGGCGCTGGGCCATCTCAAGACACTGGTCAAGCTGGGCGAGGGCCCGGGCGTGCGCATCTACAATCTCGGTACCGGACGCGGCAACAGCGTGCTGGAAATGCTGGCCGCCTTCGAGAAGGCCTGTGGCAAGAAACTGCCCCATCAGCTGACCGCACGCCGTCCCGGTGACATCGCCATGTGCTATGCGGCCACCGATCGCGCCGAGCGTGAGCTCGGGTGGCGTGCCGTGCGTGACGTGGATGCCATGTGTGCCGATACCTGGCGCTGGCAGTCATTGGCCAAGAAGCTGGCTACGGAAGAGTAGGAAGCGGGGAGGCAGCGTCCTTCCCGGCGCTGTCTTCAGGCAGCGTTGCTCCAAACAAAAAAACGCCCGATATGAATCGGGCGTTTTCTTTTGGCAGTTCTGGCAGGCCAGTCTTGCAGGTCAGGCAGCGGTCATCTGCGAGGCTGCGAAGGACTTGCTGTCTTCGTTGCGACGGCGACGCAGGGCCACGAAGCCCACCAGTGCCAGGCCACCCAGCATCATGGCGGTGGTCGAGGCTTCCGGCACGGCTGCAACGTTCAGGCCGCCAGCGTAGAAGCCACCGCTGATGCCGGACACGCTACCAGCGATGTTGAGCTTGTACGAACCACCGGTCAGCAGCGTGACGGGAATCGAGTAGTTGGTGCCGGTCGACGAGCTGCTCGAATTGAGCACGGCGTTGAACACGGTATTGGTCGTGGTGTTGGTCAGGGTGACGCTGTTGATGGCCAGACCCAGCAGTTGACCCAGGGTGATGGTGGTCAGCGAGCCCGATGCGCTGCTGTTGCCCGGCAGCGAGAAGGTGTAGTTGTCGCTGAAGGTCGAGCCAGCACCGGTCGTGATGACGTTGCTGAACGTGGCTACGCCATTGGACGAGAAAGTCAGGGGGGCAGCTTGCGCGGCGGTACCGGCAAAGCTCAGGGCCATTGCGATGGCCGAGGCAGCGAGAAGTTTTTTCATGGGATCAATCCTTAGGGATGCGGCAATTAATGAAGAGGATTGCGCGTGGCGCTTTCCATTCAAACAAATCAACTCACTTGATGCTGGATTGCCCGTGACTCTTGTGTCGCAGTCAATCTTCTAATTGTCAGATATGCAATTTCTGCTGACAACCTCTGACACTTGTAACAAAACATGCGTTGATGTCGGAACTATAACATTTGCTTTCTCGCGCAAGCAATAAAAAAACGACAAAAAACACAAACTTCCCGGTTTTTTTAATCGGCCGGAAAGCCGCGCCAGTAAAGGATTTCCACTGTTTCCGCAGCGCACTACTGATGAGTAGTGCACTGCGGAAATGAACTGATCCGTACGGCAATAAAATTATCTTTTGAATAACAAAAAATGACCAATTTTATTGTTTAAAAATCAATGATTTAGCGCTGTTTGTTCGTGAATTTTCACGGGGTGGGGAAATGATGCTTACATTTTCCTGATAGAATTTAATTACTTATTTGCAATCTTTTTCGTTCAGATTTGGCATGGGTCAGAGTTCATTGCAAAACTGTCGTAAAAAATCACATGCGGAGCTCGATACTGAGTTCAGGAGGCTGCGTTGCTTGCTTGCGGATCAGGTTGAAGGGGAAGTTGGGATGAGATATTGATGCCGGGCAGCTATCGGCATTCACCCGCCACCGTTCGGAACGGCGGTTTTATGTTGTTGTAAAATAATTATGCTGTATTGCATAAAATGAAATCGACAAATGCTGCTCTGCGCAATATAGTAGACAGACGAAGAAGGTGTTTTGCGCGTTGTTGATGGTTAATAATTGCCGCTTATCTACATTTTCGAAAAATAAAGGAATGCATTACACCGCAGCAAAGTCTGCCTGATCGCCGTTGTTGACTGGTAGCGCACGCTGGCCCGACACCCCTGGGGAGGAGTGGCGGACATTCAAAGTGCGAGCCACTACCTCTGGAAACCCCTGAAACGCATCGTCGCAAGGATCTGCCCGACAGGCCCTTGCAGACCTCGCTCGTCCCTCCACGCTGAATCGGGTGCGGGGCTGGCGAGCGGTGGGGGTGTTACGGCAACCGCATCCGGGCGGCCGCTTGCTGCGGGAAGGCATCAGGGGGCGTTCACGCAGCCGGTTCAGATCATGCAACCGGGGCGTGAACGTTGACGGCTTGACTTCAATCGGGGAAAAACATGCTGACAACATCGGGCAATCATCTGTTGACGGTGCAATTCCTGCGCTGTGTGGCCGCCGCACTGGTGGTGGCGCAGCACGCGGCGCTGGAACTGCGGGCGCGCAGCGGGCAGGGCGACTTGCTGTCCTACTGGCACGAGTTTGGCGGGGTGGGGGTAGACATCTTTTTCGTCATCAGCGGGCTGGTCATGTACCTGTCTACCCGCCGCAGGCCAGCGCCAGCGGATGCGGTTGCTACGGCCAGCATGTTCTTTCGCCGGCGGCTGATCCGTATTGTGCCGATGTACTGGTTCTATACCTTGTCCAAGGCGGCCATCGTGCTGACCATCGGGTCCAGGGCCTTTGCGGAGGGATTGCCGTTCCTGTATCTGTTGGGCTCCTTGCTGTTTTACCCGATGGTCTCACCGGCCAGTGGCGAGCTCCTGCCACTGGTGGAGTCCGGCTGGACCCTCAGTTTCGAGATGCTGTTTTACGCCGTGCTGGCCGGCGTGATCGCATTGCGGCTGCCACGCCTGAAGACGGCGACCGTGATCCTCGGCTTGCTCTTCATCGTGGCCCACGCCTGGGGTGCCGGCGTCCTGGCGCAGTTCTTCGGACGCTCGGTCCTCTTCGAATTCCTGCTGGGCATGGCGGTGGCACGCGTGTGGATGCAGTTCAGGCAGCCGCCAGTGTGGGTGCCTGCCGCGCTGATTGCGGTGGCAGTATTTGCGCTGTTTGTCCATCGGCTGCAGGTGGACCGCTTCATCGCTCTGGGTGTGCCGTCCGCCATGCTGGTACTGGGCCTGGCCTGGATGGAGCGTTTTGAATGGGTGCGCCGGCAGGCCGGCCGCCTGGCCTTGCTGGGCGATGCCTCCTATTCCACCTATCTCGCCCACGGCTTCATCATGCCCGCCGTCGTGATCGTCGGCCTGAAATGGATGCCGCATGCCTACGGCCTGATCTGCCTGGCCGCCGTGCTCACGGCCACGGCCGTAGGTTGCCTGTCTTATCTGCTGCTGGAAAAGCCCCTGACACGCCGCCTGATGGCCCGCTTCGGCGGGGCGCGGACGGTTGCCTCCGGCGAGAATGCGGCCCCGGTCTGAGTGTGGCCCGCTGATGCGTCAGCCCCCGCTCAACGCGGGGCCGCGGCCTGCCACAAGCGTGCCAGCTGTTCGCCGCTGTCCTTGAGCAAGCCCGGTGCCTGAGCGATGGCGTCCTGCAGGCTCATCGGTCCGAAGGTGATGGAGAAGCACCCGGAGAAGCTGGTCTGCAGCTTTTCCAGCGACTTGCGATCGATTCCGCCCGAGAGCAGGGTGGTCGGCACCCCGGCGCGACGCGCGCGCTGGCTGGCGATGAAGGGGGCCTTGCCGTGCAGGGTTTGTGCATCGCTGCGGCCTTCGCCGGTAATGAGCCAGTCCGCGCCCGCCAGCGCCTCATCGAGTCCGATATGGTCGGCCACGGTCTCGGCACCCGAGCGGAATTGCGCGCCCAGCATCAGCAGTGCGTAGCCGAGTCCGCCGGCGGCACCTGCGCCGGGCTGGCCGGCGGCATGGCGGCCGAGCGCCTGTTCCAGCACGCCAGCGAAGTGTGCCAGTGCGCCGTCCAGCAAGGCCACCTGCTCGGGCCGCACGCCTTTCTGCGGACCAAACACGGCGGTCGCTCCTTCTTCGCCGCACAAGGGATTGTCGACGTCCGACATCGCCACGAAATGGGCCTCCTTGACCCGTGCATCCAGCCCCGAGGCATCCACCTGCGTCACGCGCTGCAGTTGTGCCGGCACCGGCGGCACGATCGCGCCGGAGGCGTCAAGAAACTTCACGCCCAGCGCTGCCAGCAGCCCGGCGCCACCATCGTTGGTGCTGCTGCCGCCAAGCGCCACCAGGAAATGACGGGCACCACGGTCCAGCAGTTGGCCGATGGCATCGCCGACGCCCAGCGTGGTGCGCTGGTTGACCGCGACGGCCATGCCGGCGGCATCAGTGATGCCGACGATGGCGGCTGATTCCACGACGGCGCTGCCGTCCTTGAGGATGCCCACCGGAGCCGAGGCTGGCTGGCCGGCGGCATTGCGGCAGTCGACGGTCAGACGCTCGCCGCCGGCGTGCATGAGGGCGTCGAGCGTGCCTTCGCCGCCATCGGCAATCGGGCACAGCCGGACCTGAGCTTCGGGAAGTGCTGCCTGGATCCCGGCACCGATGGCCGCAGCCACTTCCTCGGCGGAGAGTGAACCTTTGAAGGAGTCGGGAGCGATGACGACGATGGGGGCACGACGGGAGGCAGGGGTGGTCATGATGATCGGCTTGTCCTGATGCAGGCGCGCTGCAGGGCAGGGCGCGCCGGAGGGTCTCGTTTTGATTGTGGTGCCGGAGGGTGGCCCGGCTCGGCTTGTTGCCGCGACATTATATAAGCAGCGCTGCGCTTCATTATGGCCACACTGGTATAGGCAGTAATAACGCTTGGTGAAGATTGCTGCATCCTCGCGTCGACATGAATGAAGCGAGTAACAAATGGTAAGGAGATTGGCGGGCACGGCGACGCCGGGCCATAGTGTCATGTTGGTGCCGTTGCGCCGCTGGAGTTCATGATGAAGCCCTTACCGCGTTCTGCCTTGCTGATGGCCGTGCTGCCCGCCGCATTGCTGCTGGGCGGCTGTGTGGCCGTCCCTGCCAGTCCCTACAATGGCGCGGCGGTCTACCCGGCGCAGCCGGTGTATTCACCGTATTACGCCTATCCTGCTTATCCGGCGTATCCCGCCTATCCGGCTTATAGCTATCCGTCGTCGTCCTTCTATTTCGGATACAGCAGCGGATGGGGTGGCCGCGGGCGCTGGCGCTGAGAGTTATGCAGAGAAACTGGGCGCTATCAGGCCGGTGAGC
Organism: Herbaspirillum sp. 1173; assembly: GCF_031455335.1. Lineage (NCBI taxonomy): Bacteria > Pseudomonadati > Pseudomonadota > Betaproteobacteria > Burkholderiales > Oxalobacteraceae > Herbaspirillum > Herbaspirillum sp. 1173. The sequence goes on from NZ_JAVDSP010000001.1 coordinate 158,935, forward strand.
AGTTCAAAACCGGCTAAAATGTCGCCTTTGTTGATGGGTTAGCATGGCAGGGCTGGAGCGGACGGGGCGCATGAGCGGCCTGATCCGGAGCGCGCGGGCATGGACCGTAGTCGCTTATTCGCCGCTGTCTTCACACCGTATGAGTTTTATCGTTTCGTCGACCCGAACAGACATCCTTGCCCGCTCCCGGCGCAGAACTGCGCTGGGTATTGCTTCGTCCATACTGGTGCATGCGGTGTTGTTCATGTTCGTGCGCGCAAAACTGAACGAAACGCCTCCGAGGCTGGAGTCTCCCGGCCGTCCCGATGCGCCCTTGCAGGTCAGCTTCATCCGTCCTGCGGCACCCGTGGTGCAACCGGAACCGCCCAAGCCCGCCCCGGAGCCCAAGAAACCGGAGCCGGTCCAGAAGAAGCCGGTTGCCAAGCCGGCACCTCGCCATAGCGCCCCGGTGGCGCGTCCTTCGGTTCCCCAGCGGACCCCGTTGCCGGTGAACGAGGCACCCAGCCGCAATGCTGCGGCCGCTGCACCGGCCGCTCCTGCGGAAGATTTCATGGCGTCGTTGAAGCGCAATCAACAGAAGCGAGAAGATGCCGAGCAGGCTGCGGCCCAGGAAAATGCCGCGGCACGTGCCGCGGAAAATCCCTCTGCCAACGACATTGCCCGCGCCAATATCGCCTTTCAGGAACGGCGTGGCCGTGCCATCAGTGGCATGTTTCAGATCATCAGCATGGGTCCGCGCGTGGCGCAGTACAGCTTCCGTGGCTGGACGAATGACCAGCGCCGCAGCCAGAGCCAACTGATCGAGGTCGATGCCGGCTTTGGCGGCGATGTGCAACTGGCTGTCGTCAACAGCATGATTACGCTGCTCCGCCGCTACTATCAGGGCGATTTCAATTTCGAGTCGGACAAGCTTGGCCGGGTGGTGATCTTGTCGGCACGACTTGAAGATACCAAGGGGCTGCAGAATTTCCTGCTTAATGAATTCTTTGGTCGGCAGTGATGGGGCGTGTCGTCGCTGCAGCGATGGTCGGCGAATTGTCGGGGAAGAGGGCATACAGCTGCGCTCCCCTAAATGATTAAAAATGTTTTGCAGAAACAGTTGATTTAATAACATAAGCGCTCTATAATCTTTGTCTTCAGTCGGGGCGTAGCGCAGCCTGGTAGCGTACTTGCATGGGGTGCAAGGGGTCGTGTGTTCGAATCACACCGTCCCGACCAATAGAATCAAGCAGTTGCGGCGAAAGCTGCATGAACAACGGCAGTGATATCGGATTTCTGATATCACTGCCGTTTTGCTTTGGGGCCTTGGATAAGGGCAGCTCTGCATTCGCGCATGTATTGTTCTTCGCTGATTTTTCGGCGTCTGCGGTGTGGCTCGGCCGCCAGGCGCGCCTCCCTCTTCCTTCTCCTCTCCCGTATTGCCGCACTCGCGCCTTCAGCAAACAAGAAGAAAAGCAGAACTTTAGCTGTTCCGTTTTCTCAAAGCCCGACCTTCATCAGCGCGCTTCAAAGCGGGGTCGACCATGGAAAACACGGCAATGTCAAACCATTCGAGAATCGATTTCCTCGATGGCATGCGCGGGCTGGCAATCCTGCTGGTAATCGGATTCCACGCCTATGCGCGGTATCCGGATGTGATGCCATTCGGGGATCATTTTGCGACGGTCCCCGTTTTTCAGTATGGGTGGCTGGGGGTTCAGCTTTTCTTCCTGATCTCGGGGTTTGTCATTTTCATGACCTTGGAGAAGTGCAGGGGCTTTGTGGATTTCATGCTCCGTCGTTGGTTGCGACTCTTTCCCGCAATGCTGATCTGCAGCGTGATCGTCTATGTGACCTTTACCTTTCTCATGCCGGGAGTCCGGGAGGTTTCTTTGCGGGCGATGCTTCCCGGCCTGACCTTCATTGAACCTAAAACCTGGTCGAAACTGTTGGGCTCGGCGCAGCCTGTCCTGGAGGGCTCTTTCTGGTCCCTTTACGTCGAAGTTCGCTTCTACGCGTTTGCCGGACTCCTGTTCTTTGCCTTTGGTGAAATCGCTGCTATCGCCGGCATTACCTTGATGTTCTTCATCGCGGTTTCCTATGAGCTGTTCCCGCTGGTGGCACCGGGGATTTCCCTGCATTTGCTTGAGATCTTCCGTAGCTGGACTTCTGCGGAATATTTCGGATGGTTCGCCGCGGGCGCGCTGTATTACCGGTTTTTCCAGACGCGCGCCATGTCGCTTTTCCTCGCCGCGTCAATGCTTGTTGTTCCTGCCGCGCTGACTACGCATCAGGTGAGCATGTCGCTGAGCATTCCGACGGTCCTGGCCGCACTTCTGATCGCCGCTTTCTTTGCGATTTCGGTGTACGGAGAATGGCTCAGGCCAATCTTGAGGAGCCGCCTGCTGCTGTTCATCGGTTACATCAGCTATCCCTTGTATCTCGTGCATGAAAATATCATGGTCCAGTTGACGCTCAAGCTTGCCAACGTGGCTCATTGGATTCCGCCGGGGCTGCTTCCCGTGCTGCCGATCTGTGCGGTCGTCGGCCTGGGGTGGTTGATCGCCCGCTACGCGGAGCCAGCGCTATCTTCCGTGATCAAGCCCCTTTATCTGCGAGCGCGTGCATTCGCCCGGATCGATAAGCCTGTTTTGCGGGCGGGATCTGTGGCTAAAGCCCCATTGCCCGGTGCGGGGGCGTGAGGCAAACCGACGGGGTCTGCGGCGATCGGCTGTCTAGCTTTGCGTCGCACTTCCCACCGCCTTCTGCGGATGACGAATCAGCTCCACCCATTCCGCCGCCGCCTTCTCCGCCCCGCGGCCGGAAAGGTGGCAGCCATCCGACCTGTCTTCCGGCCCGATGAGGTCCGTATTGGGGCCCAGATACACATTCTTGAGTCGTGTCACCGCGCGCTGGCTGTCCAGGATCTCGCGCGAGGAGGGCAGCGGGCAGAATGCCGATGCCTGCGCCACGAAGAAACGGGCATTCGGGAAGTAGCGCTGGGTCAGCTGGATGATCTCGGTCAGTCCTGCCTCGTAGTCCCGATAAGCATTGTTGTTGTCGATCTCGCCCTGATGCCAGAAGAAGTGGGTCACGTTCAGCCCCTGTTTCTGCGCGTCCTGCAGCCGCGCTTCCAACATGCCATTGAGGTTGCCGCCTTTGCGCCACTGTGCCACCGAACTGCCGCCGACCCCCGCTGACATCAGGACGACCTGGTCGGCCATCTCCTGGCTGATGAGCTTGTTGGCCAGGGTGGTCCACAGGCTGCCGCCTCTGCCAGTCGCGCCCAGCAGCGGATCGGCGGCCTTGTAATAGCGGCCTTCGAAATAGTTGAACACCTTGCCGGTAGCAGCCTGCTGGCGCTCGCCGATGCTGTTGGCCGAATTGCTCTGGCCAAAGGCGAACGCGACCATGCTCCTGTCAGTGAGAACAGGCGCAGGGACGGGCACTTTGGAGGAGTCGCTGACCAATTGGTCCAGCGCATTGCTCTGGGTGTGGGTATAGCCGAAGGACAAGGTCTGCGGCGGCACGAAATGGCGCTTGATCTTCACCGCCAGGTTGAACAGCTGGTTCTGGCTCAGGGCCGATTGGATGCCCAGGGCCAGCATCGTCAGGCACGCCAGTCCAAGCAAGGTGGCCAAACCTGCATATTTGAGCGCTCTCGCGCCCGCTTGTGTTTTCTCCATCTGCCCCCCCCCCGGGTCGTCGGATACGGCGGCCGACCCCTCGCGGGACCTGCCAGGTCCTTCATCAAGCGCCTTCTGTTCGCATTGCCACTGCACCGAGCAGAAGATGTCGAAACTCTAACATTCGCTTTGTGCGTCTGCAATAAAAACTCTCGAAGTCAGGGCTTTTGTCAATCGCATTGTCAAGCGGAAAGTCTTTATGGGTATGGACTTATGGAAATATTGATGCGAGGAATTTTAAATGAGGCGGCGCAATATAAAATTCTGCATCCTGCGGAGCTTGAGTACTGAAGGCAGGCCGCATGCGGTAGATCAGTTTGCCTCGTGTCCAATATTGCTCACAGATTGTCAGCCGTGTAATATTGGCAACTCAAAATGATGCGGCGCAAAAAACCTTGTCCGTTGGTGCGTCTCATACGGAGGGCTGCAGGCCGGTAGCGGCCCATGGCCGCATCATGGCTGTCGGAAAGAATCAAGAACAAGCGTCATGGCCTCGACCGCGTGCCTCGGCGTCATCGGGCCTGGCGGCACCTGCAGCAACAGGCTGGCCTGAATACGCTGACTATGCAGGCAACTACAACGCAACAACCCCTCATTCATTTTTGAAAAAGTCAACGGGAGCCCATGTGAAAGTGCTAGTGCTCGGAGCAACCGGATTCATCGGACAGCGGCTGGTTACGCGCCTGCGCGACAGTGGCTGGGCCACGCCGGTATTGGCGGGGCGTCGCGCGCCTGCCGCGCGCGCCGATGGTCTGGTGTTTCGCCAGGTTGATACCCTCGATGCCGCCAGCCTGCGCCAGGCGCTGGGCGATATCGACGCAGTCGTCAATTGCGTGGCCGGCCACGGCGATGCCATTGGCCGTGGCGCACAGTTGCTGGTCGAGGCCGCCTTGCAGACCTCTCGCCCGCGCATCGTGCACATGAGTTCCATGGCGGTCTATGGCAATCAGGAAGGGTGTCTGAACGAAGACAGCCAGCTGGACCCCGCAGCCAGCTGGTACGCCCAGGCCAAATGCGAGGCCGAAGAACATATGAAGGTTTATGCAGCGGCGGGGCATCCGTTGGTCATGTTGCGCCCTGGCTGCGTGTACGGGCCCGGCAGCGACATGTGGGTGGAGCAGATGGCCCGTCTGGTGGCCGCCGGCAGGCTGGGTGATCTGGGGGGGAGCGGCGAGGGCTGGTCCAATCTGGTCCACGTCGATGACGTCTGCGCGGCCGTGCTGCTGTCGCTGCAATACACATCCCGGTCTCCTGATACAAGCCCGGTGCCGGCACCCGTCTTCAACCTCACCGGCGATGACAGTCCGCGCTGGAACCGTTATTTCGTCGATCTGGCCCAGGCCCTGGGTGTTGGCGCAGCAGCCAGGATTTCGCCGCTTCGCCTCAAGCTCGATGCCAGGCTCGGTACGCTCTTCATCCGTGTGCTGCAGCGGCTCGCGCGCGCGGCGGGAAAGTCCGGCCGGGGCCTGCCGGTGGCGCTGTCGCCGTCCTTCCTGCGCTTGTGGCAGCAGCAGTTGCGCCTTGATGGCCAGCGTGCGCGCTCCGACCTCGGGTTTGCCCCGCGTCCCTATGCCCAAGGGTTGGCGGAGTCGGCGCAATGGGCGCGGAGTGAAGGAATTGGAACCGCACGGGCGCCCGGATGATCCATGCATGCAACGCTCGTTTGCGTCCCCTGATGCCCCCTCAACCTGCCTGCAACACTGAAAAATGAGAATAGCCTACCTGACCAGCATCTACGCGCGCGCCAGCGACACTTTCATCCGCAACGAAGTTCTGGAACTGCGCCGCCGCGGTCACGAGGTGCATACCTTCTCGATCCGCCGTGAAGCCGGTGACGCCGCCGTGAGTGCCGACGTCAAGAGCGAGCAGGCCAGCACCGACTACATCCTGGAAAACGGCCTGCCGCGTCTGCTCGGTGCAGCCCTGTCGACCTTGCTGCAATCGCCGGGCCGCGTGCTGGAGGTATTGAAGCTGGCCCGCCGCACGCGCGCAGCCGGTCTGCGTCCTGCCTTGCTGCACGTGCTGTACCTGATCGAAGCCTGCTACCTGGCACGGCGACTGCGCGAGCAGAAGATCGAGATCCTGCACAATCACATCGCCGAGAATTCGGCCACGGTGGCGATGTATGCCTCCATGCTCTCCGGCATTCCCTACAGCATGACGGTGCACGGACCGGGCATCTTCTTTCATCCGGTGGCCTGGGCGCTGGGCGAGAAGGTGCAGCGCTCGGCCTTCACGGCCACCATCACGCATTTCTGCAAGAGCCAGTGCATGCTGTTTTCCGAGGTCGAGGCCTGGCCGCGTCTGAACGTGGTGCGCTGTGGCGTCGGCCCCGCGTTTGAGGATGCGCCGGCCTTGCCGATTCCGGAAGTGCCGCGGCTGGTCTTCGTCGGCCGCCTGTGTGCAGAGAAGGGCGTGCCGCTGCTGATTGAAGCGGTCACCCGGCACGTCAAGGCCGGCAAGCCCTGCGAGCTGGTGCTGGTCGGTGACGGCCCGCTGCGGCCCTTCATCGAGAAAGCCATGGCGGGCGGTCCGCTGGGCAATGTGATCCGTATTCTTGGCTGGAAGAGCAGTGCCGAAGTGCGTGCCGAAATCGAGCGCAGCCGGGCGCTGGTCTTGCCCAGTTTTGCTGAAGGCCTGCCGGTGGTGGTGATGGAGGCGCTGGCCTTGTCGCGCCCGGTCATCAGCACGCGCATCGCCGGTATTCCCGAACTGGTTGAAGACGGCGTCAATGGCTGGGTGGTGGCACCCGGCTCGGTCGATGCGCTGGTCACGGCCATCGACGAGGTGACCTCGGCATCGGTGGAGCAGCTGCAAGCGATGGGCCAGCACGGTGCCCGGGCAGTCCGCCAGAAGCATCATCTGGGTACCGAAGTGGGCAAGCTGGAACAGCTGTTTGCCGCGCACGGTCGCCCGCAGGCCTGAAGGGAGAGGCAGCTTGATCCGATATCTCTCCGATTGCGACAGCGCAAGCCTGCAGGATTACCCGGTCTGTGTGGTCGGCAGCGGCCCCGGTGGCCTCAGCCTGGCGGTGGCCTTGTCGCGCCAGGGCCAGCGGGTGTTGCTGGTCGATGGCGGCGACTGGCGTGAAGAGCAGGTCGACGACGACGCCTACCAGGGCAGCGCCGCTGCGCCACACCCGGCGACCACCGAATACCGCCGTCAGCGTTTTGGCGGCACCACGCATTTGTGGGGTGGCCGCTGCGTGCCGCTGGATCCGGCGGACTTTGCGGCGCGCCCGCACGTCCCGCTCAGCGGCTGGCCGATTTCCTATGAAGAATACGCACGCTATCTTCCGGAAGCGATGCAGTACTGCGATGCGGGCGCGGCTGACTTTACGCCGGCCAGCCTGGTCGGGGGCAATGGTCCGATGTTTTCCGAGCTGCCCCAGCTGCAGGAGGCTCTCACCGAATACATCGAGCGCTACAGTCTGCCGACCGATTTTGCGGCGAAGTTCGCCGAGGAACTGAAAGCCTCCGATCGGGTGACCGTGGTACTGCGCGCCCGCTGCACGCGGCTGGTGGCCAGCGCCGACGGTTCGCACATCGAGTCCATCGTGCTGCACGATGGCCAGCAGCAGGTCCCGGTGCGGGCAGGACAGTTCGTGCTGGCGGGCGGTGCCATCGAGGCGACCCGCCTGCTGCTGTGTACGCGCGAGGAGCTGCCTGCATGGCAGCGCTTCGACGGCAGCCTGGGTCGTTATTACGCCTGCCACTTCGACCTGATCTTCGGCGAGATGCGTCTCACCGGCGAGAAGCCGCGTTTCAGTTTCCAGAAGACGCAGGATGGCGTCTATGCGCGCCGCAAGCTGCAGTTCACGCCGCAATGGCAAAACCAGCTGGGTTTGCTCAATTCGACCTTGCGGCTGCATTTTCCATCCTATGGCGATCCGGGCCATGGCAGTGGCGTGCTGTCGGCGATTTATCTCGCCAAGTCGGTTCTGCCTTCCGAACATCAGGACATTCTCAATCACGGCAGCCAGAGCGCAGCCGCTGATCCACGTCGGCTGGCGCATCTGCGCAACGTGATATTCGATGCGGGTTCGGTGTTCGGCTTTGCCTACGACATGGTGGTCAAGCGCAAGCTGGCCAAGCGCAAGCTGCCTTACACGCTGATCCCCAACCGCAACGGCACCTATCCGCTGGAATTCAACAGCGAGCAGGTGGGCGATGCCGGCAACTGCATCCGCCTGCTCGATGCGACCGACCGCTACGGCATGCGGCGGGTGGATGTCCACTGGCGGCTGACCGCGCAGGATATCGAGTCCGGTATCCAATCCTTCACGACCATGCAGTCGCTGCTGGCCAAGACCCGGCACTGCCGCCTGGACTTTGATCAGGGTGAGCTCCGGGAGCAGGTGACGCGCGCCTTGCCCGTGGGCGGGCATCACATCGGCAGCACGCGCATGGGAACGTCGGTGCGTGACAGCGTGGTCGATACCGATTGCCGCCTGCATGGCGTGGACAACCTGCTGGTGCTCAGTTCCTCGGTATTCCCCACCAACGGGCATGCCAATCCGACCCTGAGCATCGTGGCGATGGCCTTGCGGATGGCGGAGCATTTGCGTAGCGGGCAGTGAGCATGCCGGTCTGGATGCCATGTCTGCGAGCGCGCGAGGACATGCGTCCGGGTCAGGTGGAAATGCAGTGAGGAGCATTGAATCAGTCGGACCAGAGAGGGGACCATAAAACAAGCCGGAGGCTTAGTCACAAGATCTGCAAAAAGCTTCATGTATCCGTTTCCGACAGCGCTTGTCCGGCTGGCGGCAGGGATATCGGGGGGATGAGCAAAGCAGTCTGAACACCGTAGTGCAACGTTGGCCAGAGAAGTTCATACACGTAATTCCAGCCGGCACCCACGGGTGCAAGCTGGACTTCACCCCGGGGGGAGTCATGAACAAGGCAGTCCAGACGCTGTATCAGGGGCAGGCAAAGATCGAAGAGCTGGAAAGCATCCGCGGCATGGCCGCCTTATTGGTGGTGTTCTACCACATCCCCAACTGGAACCCGCTGTTTGACATCGGCATCGTCCGCAGCGGCTACCTGATGGTTCACCTGTTTTTCGTGCTGTCGGGCTTCGTGATCTACAACGCTTATGCTGCCAGGATCGGCAGTGCGCAGGATCTGATGCGCTTCCAGTTTCTGCGCTTCGGTCGGCTGTATCCGGTGCACCTGCTCTTCCTGCTGGTCTATGTGCTGTTCGAGGTCGCCAAGTACGTCGGCCAGGCCAGGCTGGGAATCGTCAGTCCCAACTCCCAGCCGTTCCGCGAAAACAGTTTGACGGCCCTGGTGCAGCAGATCTTCCTGGTCCAGGCCATCGGGCCGGCTGGCCATCCCACCAGTTTCAACACGCCGGCCTGGTCCATCAGCGTGGAGTTCTATACCTATCTGATCTTCGGCGCGATCGTGCTGTGCCTGCCACGGATCAAGAACCTGCTGTTTTCCCTGCTTGCCATGGCTTCCTTGCTGATGCTGGTGACCAACGCCACGTTCGGGTTTGGTGATCTGCTGAAGTGTCTGGCGGGTTTCTTCATCGGCTGCCTGACAGCCTTTACCGTTCAACGGTTGCCGCTGGCTTTCCCGCGGGCGCTTTCCCTGATCCTCTTTGCCGCCATCGTCGCGTTTCTTCACTGGAAGACGTCGGAGCGATACGATGCGGTGATCTACCTGCTCAGTGCCTTGCTCATCGCCAGCGTGGTCGCCGTCAAGGATGGCTACCTGAATCGCCTGCTCAACCTCAAGGCGCTGACCTGGCTGGGTGCAGTCTCCTACGCTGTTTACATGTCGCACGTGGCAGTGATCTGGGTACTGAGCCAGGTCATGCGGGTGGTGCTGAAAAAACCGGAAGCCATGATCGGCGAACGAAGCACGCCGCAACTGTCGGTCGTGGAAGTGATCATTGCGTGGGGGCTGCTGATCGCGATCGTGCTGGTCATTTCCGCCCTGGTCCAGCGTTTCGTGGAAACTCCATTGCGCGCCAGATCGCGGCGTCTCGCGGAAAGATGGTGGCGTGCAGAAATACATCCCGCCTCCCGGCAGGTTACATAAACACACAATTTCAGGTCCGCCCGCTTCTGATTTGGCTCGTTATCTGTTCACCACCATCGTGGTCAACGGCGTCTGCTCACGCCGTCACATTCCGCCAAACAAGATCAGGAGCAAGACCATGAAATCCCTACTATTGATCCCGGCACTGGCCGCGGCCTTCGGCCTGAGCGGCTGTGTGGTGACCCCGCCGACGGTACGCCCGGCCTATGTGGCCCAGCCGGCCTACGTTGCGCCGCCGGGGGTGGTGTACGTGCAGCCCACCTATGCTTCGCCCGGTCCGGGCTGGGTCTGGGAATACCACTCCTACTATGGCTGGGGCTGGCATCACCCGCACTACGGCTGGCATCGCGGCTGGCGTTGAGCCAGCACGCTGCACCCGGCAGATGTAAAGACAGCGGCCTCGGCCGCTGTCTTTTTGTTCATCGTTTCACGCCAGCCTGCCGCTCACTCATCCGGCCTGATGCAGTTCCAGCGTCAGATGGCGCAGCTCGCTCACCGCCGCCAGTTTTTCCCGCAAGCGAGCTTCCGTGACGGACTGGCCGCCGGACACGCTCACGATCGCCGCGCGCGCCGCAGGACCGATGCGCCAGACGTGCAGGTCCTCGATGTGCACCGCTTCGTCCGCCAGCGCCTGCTCGATGCGTGCCGCGACCTGTGCATCGGTCACATCCAGCAGCACCGCAGCGCTGCTTTGCAACAGGCTCCACGACCAGCGCGCAATCACCGCCGCACCCACCACGCCCATCAGCGGATCCAGCCAGGTCCAGCCCAGGTAGAGGCCGGCCAGCAGGGCGGCAATGGCCAGCACCGAGGTGAGTGCGTCGGCCACCACGTGCAGGTAGGCAGAGCGCAGATTGTTGTCGTGGCCGTCATGGTGGGTGCCGTGATGGCCGTGATGGTCATGGTGTTCTTGGTGCACTTGCCCGTGCGTCTCATGCCCGTGATGCGCACGACCGTGCGGATGATCGTGGGAATGCTCGTGTCCATGATGTCCCTCCATGAGCAGCAAGGCACTGACGATGTTGACGATCAGACCGACGATGGCAATCGGGATCGCCTCGCCAAAATCCACCGTGCTCGGACTGGCCAGCCGCCACACTGATTCGCCGCCAATGCCGATGGCGATCACCGCCAGCACCAGCGCCGATGCAAAACCGGCCAGGTCGCCGACCTTGCCGGTGCCGAAGCTGAAACGGCCATCATGCGCGTGGCGGCGTGCAAACACGTAAGCGCCGGCAGCAATGGCCAGCGCGCCGGTATGGGTGGCCATGTGGAAACCGTCGGCCAGCAAGGCCATGGACCCCGTAAAGTAGCCGGCGGCGATCTCGGCCACCATCATCACGGCGGTCAAGGCCACCACCCACAGCGTGCGTCGGGTGTTGCGGTCATGGTTGGCACCCAGATACATGTGCTCGTGGCGGTAAGTGGCGGGACTGGTCATGGCGTCTCCTTCGACTTCATTTGGCATAGCGCCGAATTGCCTCCAGGACTTCTTCCAGTCCCTGTTGGCGTTGTTCATCGGTCAGGCCGGGGGCGGCCACGTGTTCCCGCGCATGCGCCTCGATCAGCTCGTCCATCAGGCCATGCACGGCGCCACGGATGGCTGCCGCCAGATGCAAGGTCTTGGCACAGTCGGCTTCGCCTTCCAGTGCGCGTTCCAGTGCCTGCACCTGGCCGCCGATGCGACGCACGCGCTTGAGCAGGGCATCCGTCTGTTGTGTGAGATGGGCCATATACCATACCCCCCTATCCTATTAAAGGAGGGGATTATAGCGTCATTGCGCTGGACAAGTGCAATTGGCCTTGGAGCAGGGGTACCGGCGCTCTTGTGCTGTGGCAATATGGCTATATGAAGCTTTGTTCATTCAGTTACGCGTAAGCTGGCCGCTATAGCCTCTGGACAATGCGGTGTGTTTCGTCCGCAATCAAACCTGTAGTGGATCAGGTGAAGAAAAGCGGAAAATCCGCGAGGAGACAAGGATGGGGAAGAACAAGGGAGCCGGTGCATCCGCCCGGGCATGGACTGGTGGATTGCCCTGGGTGGCGGGCTTGGTGCTGGGCGGGGCAGGGGCCTTGGCCTTGCATGCGGCCGGTGCCGCGCAATGGCTGAGTGCGCCAGGCTGCAGCGGTGTGGCCGTGGTGCTGGGGCTGGCCGGGTTTGCCCTGGCGCAGCGGCGTGCACAGCCCGGAGAAGGACAACTGGTCGACAAGATCAGCGGCGAGATCGATCACATCATGATCGGGGCGGCGGAGACCTCCTTCTTTGTCGATACCATCAAGACCAAGATCAGCAAGGACGTCGTCGCCGCCGACCGCATCGCGGCCAGTGCCGAGCAGAACGCCGCTACCACTGAACAGATTGCCGCCAATGCCGAGCGCGCCTCGGCCATCGCGGCGGAGGTGCGTACCGAGAGTGTCAGCGGCCGCTCTGAAGTGGATCGCGGACTGCAGCAGATCGGGCAGGCCCGCACGGATGCCTTGTCAGCCTCTTCGATGATGGCGCAGCTGCAGGAAAAGTCGCGCCGCATCCACGGCATCACCGAAGTCATCAGCGAGATCGCGGCCCGCACCAACCTGCTGGCCCTGAACGCCGCCATCGAGGCGGCGCGCGCTGGTGAGCAGGGGCGCGGGTTTGCCGTGGTGGCGGGCGAAGTGCGCCAGCTGGCCCAGCGGACCAAGGAAGCCACGGATGATATCGGCGTGATGGTGCGGGCCATCACCGAAGAAGCCGAGCGCGCGGCGACCGGCATGAATTCGCTCAGCAGCCGGGTGCTGGAGGCAGCCCAGAACGTGGAGAAGGTACACGGCCTGCTCAACAGCATCGAACGCTCTTCCAGCCAGTCGCAGGAACAGATCGAGGAGATCGCGGTGGCCTCGCGCGAACACGTGCAGACCACGCAGGAGATCGCCGAGGCCATCACCGACATCCGCAACGGCATGCTGCACACCGATCAGGAACTGCCGCGCGTGGCGGCGTCCGCCATGTTGTTGTCAGAGCGTGCCGAAGCGGTGTTCGAAGCCATCATCGATGGCGGCGCCCGCAGCGGACACGACGATATCCGTGTCGCCGCCACGGGTGCGGCGCATGCCGTAGGCAAGCTGTTCGAGACCGCGATCCGTTCCGGCCAGATCAGTGAGGCGGCCCTGTTCGACCGTACTTACAAGCCTATCCCCAACACCTCGCCGCAGAAGCATTCCAGCCAGTTCGACGGCTTTACCGATCGGGTGCTGCCAGCGATCCAGGAAGCGCTGCTGGCTAGCATGCCGCAACTGGCCTACGCGGGTGCAGTGGACAACAACGGCTACTTCCCGACCCACAACAAGAAGTTCTCCCAGCCCCTGACCGGCGACTACGACACCGATCTGGTCAACAACCGCACCAAACGCATCTTCAGCGACCGCACCGGCAAGCGCTGCGGAGCCAATACCAGGCCCTTCCTCCTGCAGACCTACAAGCGCGACACTGGCGAGGTCATGCACGACCTGTCGGTGCCGATCTACGTGAACGGCAAGCACTGGGGCGGCTTCCGGGTGGGGTATCGCTCCAGCCACGCACCGGCCTCCGGCGACACGGTGCCGGCCGAAACGCCGGTGCCTGCCGCAGCCGCACCCCGGCTGGCGTCCGCGGGCACGCGCGCGCTGCGGCGCTGAGGGCGGGACCTGGCGGGGCCATGCCTCACCCCGTCAGATTTGCTTGACACTCCGTAGAGCTTGATAGACTATTCGACAAGTATTTGCAGTGCAGCATAAACCGCCCGCCAGAAGGCCGCGTTGCTTGTTGCACCATCGCAATGAGGTCAACGTGGCTGTCTTTTTGCGTCTGCGGCCTGCTGTTCAGCCTCGGGGCCGAGGTGCAGCGCGCTTCGCTCCAGCGGGGTGATGACGGCGATGCCTCCGGTTGCCGCATGATGGCTTGCGCTGGTCAGCCCATCCCTGAACTGTTGGCCAGGTGGCTCGTCCAAGCCTCTCATTGCAAGGATGACTGGCGGGGCAATGCGCCGACTGTCCCGCGCCAGGTCTTGTGCGCGGATGGATCTCAATCATTTGATTATGGAGTGTGACGATGGCCACCATCGACGTCTTGTTGCCGGTGAAGAATGGCGTGGATTTCCTGGCAGAGTCCCTGGACAGCCTCAAGGCACAGAGTTTCAAGGACTGGCGTGTCCTGGTGCTGGATCACGGCTCGGATGACGGCAGCGCCGAAATGGCCGCGCGCTATCACGAGGCCGATCCGCGTATCGAACTGCATTCCTTCCCCGAGGCGGATGGCTTGTCCGGCCTGCTCAACAAGGGCCTGGAGATCAGCGATTGCCGCTATGTCATGCGGCATGATGCCGATGATGTCTGCTACCCGGAACGCATGGCGCTATCGCTGGCAGCCTTCGAGCAGGACCGCCAGTGCGTGGCCATCGGTGGCCAGGCCGACGTGATCAATGCCGCCGGCGCGCCGATCGGCGACATGTCGATGCCCATCGGCCGCTTGCGCGTCGGTGCCGCCAGCCTGTTCCGCAATCCGATTGCACACCCCACGGCGATGCTGGATTTCGCCCAGGTGCAGAAGGCCGGCATCCGTTACGGCAGCGATTTCATGGGCGTGTTCGCGCCCGAACAGCAGATGGTCGTCAAGAACCTGGCGGAAGATTACTTCTTGTTCGGGCAGTTGGCCGTGCAGGGCAAGTGCAACAACGTGCCGCACAAGCTGATCAAATATCGTTGGCACGGTAACAACGTCAGTGCGCGTCGCTTCGATGATCAAATGAAAGTCTCGCTGCAGATCTCGCGGTATCTGTCCCGCGCTTTTGCGCAGATGAAGCAGCAGCCTTATTTCGATCCCGCGCCTTTCTGCAATCATGGCGGGATCCTGTTCGAGCTGGAAGGGCGCAGCGATTTCTCGGCGGAATTCGAACGCATGGCAGCCAGCGTACGTGGCGGGTTCGAGGGATCGCCGGAGGTCGAGCGTGAACTGCGTTTCCGCAAGATCGCCGACACCCGCAACAGTGCCTTGCTGCTGTGGCGTTACTTCCTGTTCCAGTCGCGCGAAGTACCGGAGACCGGCGAGTGGAACGCGATCCGTTCCTGGCTGATTCGCCGCCTGCCCGGCAAGCGCCGCATGAGTGTCTTGCCGGAAGGTGTTCCGGCCTGATGCCATACCGGGGCGGGACCGATCCCGCCCGCTCCGTCCCACGCTTCCCGTGAGGATTTCCAAGGATTGAGAAGTCTATGCACGGCTGCCCCCGATTGACTTGTCGCAATAGGGGGGTAAAACCGTTTCATTTCCAAGGCTGATTCGCTTGACCCCGCCAGGCGGCTGATAGATTATGCGCCAAGGGGATGTCCGCCCAGATGGGGCGGGCGACAGATAGCAAGCAGCGCCGCGACGTGCGCTGCGCCAGGGAAGGGAAGACAGTGAAGCCGACGGTACCAGGCAAGGGCGAATCATCCGGCAAGGAGTTCGATTTCAACAGCCGTGATTTCGAGCGAGTGCGTGGCCTGATCTACCAGCGGGCCGGCATCGCATTGGCCGACAGCAAGCAGGAAATGGTTTACAGTCGCCTCGCGCGACGCCTGCGCGCCACCGGCATCACTTCCTTCCAGCAATACCTGGACATGCTGGAGCGCACCCACGACTCCGAAGAGTGGGAAGCCTTCACCAATGCGCTGACCACCAACCTCACCTCGTTCTTCCGCGAGGCGCACCATTTCCCCATCCTCGCCGACTTCCTCAAGACCCTGAAGGAACCCGCGACCATCTGGTGTTCGGCTGCCTCCACGGGAGAAGAACCCTACACCATCGCCATGACCGCCTGTGAAGCCTATGGCTCGATGACGCCGCCCGTACAGATCGTGGCCACCGACATCGATACCAACGTGCTCGCTACCGGTGCCAATGGCGTCTATCCCATGGAGCGCATCGAGAAGATGTCGCCCGAGCGCGTCAAGAAGTTCTTCCTGCGCGGCAAGGGCAGCCATGAAGGCTACGTGCGCGTGCGTCCCGAATTGCGCAAGCTGATCACCTTCAAGCAACTGAACCTGCTGGGCGATGGCTGGCCTCTCAGCGGCCAGTTCGACGTGATCTTCTGCCGCAACGTGATGATCTATTTCGACAAACCTACCCAGAGCAAGATCCTGTCCCGATTCGTACCCTTGATGAAGCCTCACGCCTTGCTGTTCGCCGGCCACTCGGAGAACTTCCTGTATGTCTCCGACGCCCTCAAGCTCAAGGGCAAGACGGTCTATGAGCTCAATGCCAACCAGCGCGTCGCGAGGGCCAAGCCATGAGCCACGCCTCGGAGCAGATTGCCACCAATCTCTACTACGACCGCACTTTCGATTGCGATGCGGCCAAGATCCTGCCGGGCGAGTTCTACTTCACCAGCAAGGACATGATGATCGTCACCGTGCTGGGCTCCTGCGTCTCGGCCTGCATCCGTGACCGCGTCTCCGGCATCGGCGGCATGAATCACTTCATGCTGCCCGATGGCGGCGGCGACGATGGCAGCCCGGTGTCGGCCTCGGCGCGCTACGGCACCTATGCCATGGAAGTGCTGATCAACGAAGTGCTCAAGTCCGGCGCGCGGCGCGAGAACCTGGAGGCCAAGGTGTTCGGCGGCGGCAACGTGCTGCGCGGCTTCTCGGCCATCAACGTGGGCGAGCGCAATGCCGAATTCGTGCGGCGCTATCTGAAGGCCGAAGGCATCCGCGTGGTTGCCGAAGACCTCAATGACATTTATCCGCGCAAGGTGTACTTCTTCCCGCGTACCGGCAAGGTGCTGGTCAAGAAGCTGAAACAGATGCACAACGACACCCTGGTGAACCGCGAAAAAGCCTACGCCAGCAAGCTGGTCACCAAGCCGGTCGGCGGCGAGGTGGATCTGTTCTGATGGGGCAGGGTGGACAACGACACCCGAGGCATCTCAGGGCAACCTGCAACATTGAGTTTGAGTGATTGAGTGATTGAGTGATGAAAATTAAAGTTCTTATCGTCGACGATTCGGCACTGATCCGCAGCGTGATGCGCGAGATCATCGGCAGCCAGCCGGACATGGAAGTGGTCGGCGTGGCGCCGGACCCGATCATTGCCCGCGAGCTGATCAAGCAGACCAATCCGGACGTGCTGACGCTGGACGTGGAAATGCCGCGCATGGATGGCCTGGATTTCCTGGAAAAGCTGATGCGCCTGCGCCCCATGCCGGTGGTGATGGTGTCCTCGCTGACCGAGCGCGGCTCCGAAATCACCCTGCGTGCGCTGGAACTGGGCGCGATCGACTTCGTGACCAAGCCCAAGATCTCGATCCAGAGCGGCATGCAGGAATATGCCGACATGATCGCCGACAAGATCCGCGCCGCCGCCAAGGCGCGCGTGCGCGCCCGTCCGTCGCGCGCCGCCGAGCAGGCGACCACGCCCGGCGAGGTCTTGCCGCAGATCCGCAATCCGCTCACCAGTAGCGAAAAACTGATCATCATCGGGGCCTCCACCGGCGGCACCGAAGCCATCAAGGAATTCCTGATCCGCATGCCCTCGGACTGCCCGGGCATCCTGATCACCCAGCACATGCCGGAGGGCTTTACGCGCTCCTTCGCCCAGCGCCTCAACAACCTGTGCAAGATCTCGGTGGTGGAGTCGGCCGGCAACGAACGCGTGCTGCCGGGCCATGCCTACATCGCGCCGGGACACTCGCACCTGAAACTGGTGCGCAGCGGTGCCAACTACATGACCCAGCTCGACCAGGGCCCGCCGGTGAACCGGCATCGTCCTTCGGTGGATGTCCTGTTCCAGTCGGCCGCCACCTGTGCCGGCAAGAACGCGGTCGGCGTGATCCTGACCGGCATGGGCAAGGATGGTGCCCAGGGCATGCTGGAGATGCGCAATGCCGGGGCCTACAACTTTGCCCAGGATGAAGCATCCTGCGTGGTCTTCGGCATGCCGCGCGAAGCGATAGCCATCGGGGCCGCGCACGAAGTGCTGGCGCTGCAATCCATGCCGGGCCGGGTGCTGGCGTGGCTGGCAGAACACGGAAGCCGCGCATTGCGCGTATGAAGCATTTTTCAGCGCTTATTGTTCTGCCAATTTTGTTTTGCTGCACTACAATGCGTTGCAGATAAGAGGCAGCATGGGCTCTCCCGCCCGTGCTGAGGTAAAAAAGAGAGGTCGGTTCAAGTTCGCTGCGCAACTTGCCGATAATCAAGAATTCAATTGTTCAGATGGAGTCTTAGCATGTCGGGTCCCAATACCAAGTTCTTAGTCGTCGATGACTTTTCGACCATGCGCCGCATCGTGCGCAACCTGCTCAAGGAATTGGGCTACACCAACGTGGACGAGGCCGAAGACGGCGTGCAGGCGCTGCAGAAACTGCGCAGCGACCAGTTCGACTTCGTCGTCTCCGACTGGAACATGCCCAACATGGATGGCCTGACCATGCTGCAGGAAATCCGCAAGGATCCGGCCCTGTCCAAGCTGCCCGTGCTGATGGTGACGGCCGAAGCCAAGAAGGAAAATATCGTCGCCGCCGCCCAGGCCGGTGCCAATGGCTACGTGGTCAAGCCTTTCACCGCGGCGACGCTGGATGAAAAGCTGGGCAAGATCTTCGAAAAAATGGCCGCAGGTGGCTGAGGTGGACAACGCCGCTCATCCTGCTCGCACGCCCTCCGCCGAGGGCACCGGGGTCAACGACGAGGTGCTGGTCCGTATCGGCCACATGACGCGCAACCTGCACGACAGCTTGCGCGGCCTGGGCTTCGACCGGCTGCTGGAAAAAGCCGCCAGCGACATGCCGGACGCGCGTGACCGCCTGGAATACGTGGCCCGCATGACCGAACAGGCCGCCCAGCGCGTGCTCAACGCTACCGAACTGGCGAGCCCGCTGCAGGAGCGCATCAATGAAGGTGCCAGCGAGCTCAAGGCGCAATGGGATGCGGCTGCTACCGGCAGTTTTGCCGAAGCCGATGTCCGCGCGCTGGCGGCGAAGACCTCCGCCTTCCTGGCCCAAACCAGCGAAGACAGCAGCGTCACCAAGCAGCAACTGCTGGACATCATGATGGCGCAGGACTTCCAGGATCTGACCGGCCAGGTCATCAAGCGCGTCACCAAGCTGGCGCACGACCTGGAATCGCAACTGGTGCAGCTGCTGGTGGACTACGCGCCCACCGAGACCAAGCGCGAGGATACGGGACTGCTCAACGGTCCCCAGATCGATCCTGCCGGCAAGGATGTCATCGCCAACCAGGGGCAGGTGGACGACCTGTTGGAGAGTCTGGGCTTCTGAAGCCGGTTTCTCCGCATCTCCCGACCCGGATAGACGCTTCGGCACTTGCCAATCAGGCAAGTCCGGAGCGTTTTGTCTTGATGTGGCCGCTACGCCACGCCGGGCGGGCTTTTCAGGCCGGGCAGGTGGCCGCAAGTGCCCGTCCAGCTTGACTTTCTTCACATTTTGACGGCCCGATACGTAGCGTTTTGTCCAAGGCAGACCCTTGCGGTTTTGCCTAGTCCGAAATGGGGGACCTTTTCGCCCCTATTCCCCTGATGATCCGGGCGGCCGCTCGCCAATAATCCTAGCCTATTGTTCTACAAATCCGTCCAGCGCCGGCGCTGGCGGAAAAGCGGTTTAGCAGGGGGATACGGCGGATGGCCGAAGACAGCGACATGGAGCGGACCGAACCCGCCACGGGCAAACGCATTGAGCGTGCCCGTGAGCAGGGGGATGTGCCGCGTTCGCGCGAATTGGCCACGACCTTGATGCTGCTGGTCGGCGGCAGCTGTGTCTGGCTTTTCAGCGGCCCCGTAGTGACCGCCCTGGATCGCATCATGGTGGCGACCCTGACCTTCGAACGGGCGGCCGCCTTCGACCCGGCGCTGCTGTTCGACATGCTCAGTGCCCATATGCTGGATGTGGCCGTTTCCATGATCCCGCTGGCCTTCCTGATGACCCTGGCCGCCATGGCCGCGCCGCTGATGCTGGGCGGCTGGCTGTTCAACGTCGATTCGCTGGCGCCCAAATTCAGCAAGCTCAATCCCATCAGCGGCTTTGCCAACATGTTCTCGATCAATTCTCTGGTCGAACTGGGCAAGGCGGTGCTCAAGACGCTGCTGGTCGGTACCGTGGCCTGGATCGCCATCCGCAGCCAGCTGGATGCCGTCATGGGCCTGGGCGTGGAATCGCTCAAGACCGCCGGTTCACATGCCGCGCAGCTGCTGTGGATCAGCTTCATCACCATGGTCTCGGCGCTGATCCTGATCGCGGCGCTGGACGTGCCTTACCAGATCTGGAATTACGGCCGCAAGCTGCGCATGACGCGCGAAGAGGTCAAGCAGGAACACAAGGAATCCGAAGGCGATCCGCACATCAAGGGCAAGATTCGCGCGATGCAGCGCGCCATGGCCCGCCGCCGCATGATGGCCGAAGTGCCGACCGCCGATGTGGTGGTGACCAACCCGACCCACTTCGCGGTCGCCCTGAAGTACACCGAAGGCAAGATGGGCGCGCCCAAGGTGGTGGCCAAGGGCGCCGACGACGTCGCCGCCAAGATTCGCGAACTGGCGCGCGAGCACAAGGTGCCGCTGCTGGAAGCGCCGCCGCTGGCACGTGCGCTGCACGCCCATACCGAGATCGGCGACGAGATTCCCGAAGCGCTCTACACCGCCGTGGCCGAAGTGCTGGCCTACGTGTTCCAGTTGCGTACCTTCGGTCAGTTCGGCGGCAACCGTCCGGTGGAACCGACCGAACTGAACGTGCCCAAGGACCTTGATCCGGCCACTGCGCCCAAGAAACCTCGCGGCCCCAAGAATAGAAACAGGCAGTAACGATGGCAACCAAACTCAATACCATGAAAATCCCGGCCTGGGTCCCGCTCAAGAGCGGCCGGGCGCTGGCGGCCCCGATCCTGATCGTCATGATGCTGGCGATGATGGTGTTGCCGCTGCCGGCTTTCATGCTGGATCTGCTGTTCAGCTTCAACATCTCGCTGTCGGTGATCGTGCTGATGACTGCGCTGTACACCGTCAAGCCGCTGGACTTCATCGCCTTCCCGGCGGTGCTGCTGGTGTCGACCATGCTGCGCCTGTCACTGAACGTGGCCTCCACCCGGGTGGTGCTGACCGAAGGCCACACCGGTCCGGATGCGGCCGGCAAGGTGATCGAAGCCTTCGGCCACTTCCTGATCGGCGGCAACTACACCGTTGGTATCGTGGTGTTCGTGATCCTGACCATCATCAACTTCATGGTGGTGACCAAGGGTGCCGGCCGTATTGCCGAAGTGGGCGCGCGCTTCACCCTGGACGCCATGCCCGGCAAGCAGATGGCGATCGACGCCGACCTCAACGCCGGCATGATCGGTGAACCCGAAGCCCGCGCCCGCCGCAAGGAAGTGGCGCAGGAATCCGAGTTCTACGGGGCCATGGACGGTGCCTCCAAGTACGTGCGCGGCGATGCCGTGGCCGGCATCATCGTGACGGTGGTCAACATCGTCGGCGGCCTGGTGGTGGGCATGGTGCAGCACGACCTGGCCTTCGACGCCGCGTTGAAGAACTATACGCTGCTGGCCATCGGTGACGGCCTGGTGGCGCAGATCCCTTCGCTGATCATCTCGACCGCCGCCGGTGTGGTGGTCTCGCGCGTGGCCAACGACCAGGACGTCGGCGGGCAACTGATCAACCAGCTCTTCGCCAAGCCGGAAGTGCTCTACATTACCGCCGTCATCATCGGCGGCATGGGCCTGATCCCGGGCATGCCGCACATCGCCTTCCTGCTGCTGGCTGCGGCCATGGCCGGCGGTGCCTACGCCATCAGCAAGCGGGTACAAACGGCCAAGGCCGAAGCCGCCGCGGCCACTCCGCAGGCCGCTGCCGCCGCAGCTGCGCCCTCGGAAGCGGAAGAGGCGACCTGGAACGACGTCATGCCGGTCGATACCCTGGGCCTGGAAGTCGGCTATCGCCTCATCCCGCTGGTGGACAAGGGGCAGGGTGGCGAACTGCTCAAGCGCATCAAGGGCATCCGCAAGAAATTCGCCCAGGAAGTCGGTTTCCTGTCGCCGCCGATTCACATCCGCGACAACCTGGAACTGAAGCCGTCGGCCTACCGCATCACCCTGAAGGGTGTGGAAGTGGGCAACGGCGAGGCGCATGCCGGCCAGTACCTGGCCATCAATCCGGGCATGGTGACTGGTCCGCTGCCAGGGATGATGACCTCCGATCCCGCTTTCGGCCTGCCGGCCGTGTGGATCGACAGCAGCCTGCGCGAACAGGCTTCCACCATGGGTTACACCGTGGTCGATGCCGGTACCGTGGTGGCGACGCACCTGAATCACCTCATCACCACGCACGCGGCCGAACTGCTGGGCCGCCAGGAAGTGCAGAGCCTGCTGGATCACCTGGCCAAGGAAGCCCCCAAGCTGGTGGAAGACCTGGTGCCCAAGATGCTGCCGCTGGGCACGCTGCAGAAGGTCTTGCAGAACCTCTTGCTGGAAGGCGTGCATATCCGCGATATGCGCACTATCATCGAAACATTGGCCGAACACGCCGCCCGCATTCAGGATCCGACCGACCTGACGGCGATTGTACGGATTGCGCTGGGACGCGCCATCGTGCAACAGATTTTCCCGGGCGAGAGCGAGCTGGCCGTCATGGCCCTCGATTCCAAGCTCGAACGCCTGCTCATGCAGGCACTGCAGGCCAGTGGCGACACCGGCGGCATCGAGCCGGGCCTGGCCGATTCGCTGGTGCAGCAGACCGAAATGGCGGCGCAGCGCCAGGAGCAGATGGGCCTGTCGCCCGTGCTGCTGGTCGGCGCACCGCTGCGGACCTTGCTGGCGCGCTTCCTGCGCCGCGCCATGCCGCAGTTGCGCGTGCTGTCGCACGCTGAAGTACCCGAGTCGAAAACGATTAAAGTTACCAGCCTAGTTGGAGGGCAAGCATGAACGTCAAGAAATTTATCGCCAATTCTTCTCGCGAGGCCTGGCGTCAGGTGCGCGAGGCGCTTGGCCCGGATGCCGTCATTCTCTCCAACCGCAATATTCCTGACGGGGTGGAGATCCTGGCCATGGCCAACGAGGACATGACCACCCTGGTGGCCCCGACCGGCGCGCGCGACCCCAATGCTCGCCCGCAGGCGGCCTCGCTGCAGCAGCAGTCCGGTGCGCCGAACGCACAGCAGGCCAAGCGTCCGGCGCTGCTGTCGTCGCCGCTGGCCCAGCAGCCGCCCCGCGCCGCGCGTCCCGAGCATGCGCCATTGCTGGACCAGCCGGCCCACGGCCGCGCGCCTGCGCGCCCGGTGGAAGCCGCTCCGGCCAGCGATGCCCGCGTCTGGCGCAGCCGCCGCGCGGAGCAGGCGGCCGGTGGCCGTCCGGCCTCGGCCCAGCAGGCGCAGGAATCCGGGGAACATGACCAGCGTCCACGTTCGGCCCTGCCTGAATTCGATGGCAAGGACTACGACGAAATCCTCTCCGAAGTCATGAGCGAGATCCGCTCCATGCGCGGCGTGCTGGAAACCCAGCTGGCGGAGATTTCCTGGGGCGGTACGCAGAAACGCGATCCGCTCAAGGGCGTGGTACTGAAGGAAATGCTGGCGGCCGGCTTCTCGGCCAGCCTGTCGCGCCTGATCACCGAAAACCTGCCTGCCAACTCCAAGTCGCAGGACATCATGTTCTGGGTCAAGTCGGTGCTGGCGCGCAATCTCAATACCCTGGCCAACGAAAACGAACTGCTGGAAAACGGCGGCGTCTTCGCGCTGGTCGGCCCCACCGGCGTTGGCAAGACCACCACCACCGCCAAGCTGGCGGCGCGCTGCGTGATGCGCCACGGCTCCGGCAAGCTGGCCCTGATCACGACCGACGGCTACCGTATCGGTGGTTACGAACAACTGCGCATCTACGGCAAGATCCTGGGTGTGATGGTGCACTCGGTCAAGGATGAGACCGACCTGCGCATCGCCCTGGAAGAGCTCAAGGGCAAGCACACCGTACTGATCGATACCGCCGGTGTCGGCCAGCGCGACCAGATGGTGGCCGAGCAGGACGCCATGCTGGCCGGTGCCGGCGTGGACATCAAGCGCCTGCTGTGCCTGAATGCCACCGCCACCGGCGGTACGCTCAATGAAGTGGTGCATGCCTATTCCAGCTCCGGGCTGGCCGGCTGCATCATCACCAAGCTGGACGAAGCCGCCACCATCGGCAACGTGCTGGATGTGGTGATCCGCCACAAGCTCAACCTGCATTACGTGGCCAATGGCCAGCGCGTGCCCGAAGACCTGCATGTGGCCAACAAGCTCTACCTGGCCGACCGTGCCTTCAAGCAGAAGCGTGAAACCGCCCCTTTCGAATTCCAGGAAGGTGAGTTGCCGGGCGTGATCGGTCCTACTGCCATGTCCATGAATGACCGGGGACTGCGTGAGGTGAGCTTTGGCTAGTTACGATATCGACCAGGCAGCAGGGCTGCGCCGGATGCTGGAGCGTCCGGTGCCCAGGCTGTTCACCTTCTTCTCGGTGCTGGGTGAGGAAGAGAAGAGTGCCATGCTCATCAATCTGGCGGCGTCCCTGTCGCAGGCCAAGCACAGCGTGCTGGTGGTGGATGGCGACGTTGCCACGACCGGTCTGCTGACCCGCATCGGCCTGCGTCACGACGTGGCGACGCTGCAGGAAGTGGCGCGGATGGAGCGTCCCATGGCGGAAGCCACACGGCTCCTGCCGGAAGGTTTTTCGATGGCGCGCATCGCCCGCCGCAGCGTGCCCTCGGCGACCGATCCGCATGCCGGCCGTCTGGCGGAGATCTTCGACAGCCTCATCGAGCAGGCCGAGATTACGCTCGTCAATGGCGTGCTGGCGCGCGACCTGTCGCTGCCGGTGCCGACCATGGAAATGGGCGAGATCGTGATCCAGGTCTCGACCACGGCGTCTTCCATCAAGGCGGCCTATGTGCTGCTGAAGAGCCTGAGCGACCGCATCGGCCGCCGTCCCTTCAGTCTCATCGTCAACGATGCCACCG
The DNA here is from genome assembly GCF_031455335.1 of Herbaspirillum sp. 1173. Taxonomy (NCBI): domain Bacteria; kingdom Pseudomonadati; phylum Pseudomonadota; class Betaproteobacteria; order Burkholderiales; family Oxalobacteraceae; genus Herbaspirillum; species Herbaspirillum sp. 1173. Next base: position 183,618 of record NZ_JAVDSP010000001.1, read on the forward strand.
AAGCCGAAGCCCGTACCGTCTATGCCAACATGGCCCAGGCGGCCAGCCGCTACCTGGCGGCGCAGCTCAATTTCATCGGCGCGATTCCGGCGGATGACCATATTCGCCGCGCCACCGGACAGGGGCGGGCGGTGATGGACGTGTTTCCCTTCGCCGGTGCCGCGCTGGCCTTCCAGCGCCTGTCCAAGCGCTTCACGGCCGGTCCGGATGCAGCCCGCAGCAGCTACGGGATGGCCACCGACGGCGCCAGTCTGGGAGTGTGACGTGCATGTATAACGTCAAGGGAAAAAAGGGCAAGAACGACGTGCTGGAGCAGCATGCGCCGCTGGTCAAGAAACTGGCGCATCAGCTCAAGGCCAAGCTGCCCCCCAGCGTAGAGGTGGACGACCTGATCCAGGCCGGCATGATGGGCTTGCTCGACGCCGTCAACCGCTACGAGGAAACCCATGGCGCGCAGTTCGAGACCTACGCCGTGCAGCGTATCCGCGGTGCCATGCTGGATGAGCTGCGCAGCAGCGACTGGCTGCCGCGCAGCATCCGCCAGAATGCGCGCAAGGTGGAAGAAGCCATGCAGTCCCTGCTGCAGCAACTGGGCCGCCAGCCGCAAGAAGCGGAAGTGGCGCAGCACATGAAAATTAGCCTGGCCGAGTATCAGTCGCTGCTGACCGACTGCGGCGGCCACCAGTTGATCTATTACGAAGATTTTCACGACGACGATGGCGGCCACGAACACTTCCTGGACCGCTACCAGACCGGCGACGGCGATGATGATCCGCTGCAGAGCCTGATCAATGGCGGTTTCCGTGAAGCCGTGGTGGATTCCATCAAGGCCTTGCCCGAGCGTGAGCAGATCCTGATGGCGCTGTACTACGAGCAGGAAATGAACCTCAAGGAAATCGGCGCCGTCATGGGCGTTTCCGAATCGCGCGTGTGCCAGTTGCACAGCCAGGCGATCTCGCGCATGCGTTCGTATCTGCGCGAGCATTCCTGGAGCGGGGTGGCCTGAGGCTGCCTGCCTTCAGGGCGCAGATCCGAGAGAGGTCGCAGGACGCGTTAACGACAAAGCCCGGCAAATGCCGGGCTTTTTGTTGATGCGATCTTGCTGTGCTTCCGTGAGCGGGAAGCGGCTGAAACTTATACCACGCCCAGACGGCGTCCCGAGGACCGGATGCTGTTCTGGCCGTCCGGGCCATAGAAATTGCCGGTGCCGGTCTTGCCCTGCAGGATGGTCAGGGCGCTCTGATTGATGGACAGCTTCTTGCCGATCAGCAGGCCATTGACGCGGTTCAGTTCCTTGGCGTCCTGCGCCAGTTCGAACAGGCTGGCCCAGATCTCGCGGTCAGCGTCGCCGGCTTGCTCATTCATCCACTGTTGCATGCCGCTTTCATCTGCACTGTAGCCGAGGCTGCCCAGCAGCGCATGGCGATTGCCGGCCAGCGTGGACATTTCAGCAACTATCGCGGCCTTTTCGGTAATGATGTCGGTCAGGCCTTCGGCGGTGGCTTCCGCCAGCAGTGCCTGTTCCTGGCTCAGTTTTTCCACCAGGCGCGACAGCGCGGCGTGTTCCAGGGACAGGTTGCTGGCCGGATTCATGCGAAAGATCCTCTGAGCGGTAAAACGGTAATCAGGCCGGGCGGGCGCTGATGAGATTCTTGACGGTATCGATCACGCCGTCGGCGATCTTGTCGGCATCGATCTGGAAAGTGCCGTTGGCGATGGCCGCTTTCAGCTTTTCCACTTTTTCGGCATTGAAACCGCCGTTTTTGGTGTCCTTGGTTTCCAGCGCCTGATAGGTGCTGGACAAGCGCACGCTGTCCGAAGCCGCTTTGGTGGCGGCCGGGTCAGTGCCCGCAGGATTGGCGGCAGTCGTGTTGCGGGTCTGCGTTTGCGTCTGCTCGGTGTTGAGGGCAGCAGATTTGAGGGCGTCGTTAACGTTCACGGCAGTATTCCTTGTAGGGTGGGGGCGCTTCGCACCCGCCTGTCGTATGGATTATCGACCAGTTCTGGGCAAACTTTAACATTCCCGCACCTGAATTAAGCTGAATTCGGGTACTTTTCTTCACATTCCTGTTCGGGCGATCCGCTGCGTTCCGCGCGGCACTTGCCCTGCGGGAAATTGCTTCATATCAATACAGAAGCCGGGGTCGCCGGCTCAGTAGTTGATTTCCAGAATCCCGCCCGCTTTGGCAATACCGCTCACCACCTGGCCGGCCGCCGTCCGGGCCTGGGCCATCTGGCCTTCGTTGGCATTGGTCAGGGCGCGCGCTTCGGTGGAAATCTGGAAGCCCGGGCCGATCGATACGACCCGTACCGCCTGGCCTTGCTGCACCACGCGCTGGTTGCGGATGGTGTCGAGGCGCAGCGGCGTACCGGCGCGCAGCGACATGTTGGCGACGCGGCCGATGACCTGTGATTCTTCGGTGATCACGCCGCTGGGCAGCGCCGACATGTCGCCGCGAATGCGTGTGATGTCGCTGGCGCTGATGGTCTGGCCCTGGGCCAGCGGGACCGCGGCGACCAGGTAATCCGAGATCACCTGCACGTTGGCGCGCAGGTAGATGGTCCAGGGGGAGGGGGCCACGCACTTGATGCCGACCGTGGTGCGGCCGAACAGGCGGCCACCATTGGGCATGAAGGCTTGCGGTTCAAGGCAGGCCGCCAGCGTCAGGCGTGCATCGGCGGGATCGATGGTGACCGTGACGCTGCCGGGCAAGCCCGAGGTCTGGCTTTTCAGGAATTGCTCCGCCACTTGTTGCAAGGCTTGCAAGTCCTGCTTTTGGGGGGAGTTGGGGTCGTTCTGGGCGAGCGCAGGCGCAGTCGCCCCCAGGCCGGCTGCCAGCAAGGACAGGACGGCGAAAGTGCGGCGCAGGGCGCGGAAAGCGTGTTTCATTTTGTGCAACTTGCCCGCAGGGCATAGGCGAATCTTGGCACTCATGGTACGTCGCGCGCGCGAGGTCAAAAGGGCAAACAGGGGAGGCTTTTCTCTCTTTATCGCCCCTTAGAGTTCGGGGTGCGAACGTATGATCAAGCCTACGTAATTCCATCATCGGCGCAGTCCGCAAGCGGCCCGGCAACAGGCCGGGCAGGACAGGGGGCGCTGGTACTTCCGGAGGACCTGATGGTCTCTAAGCTCGACGATTATTTCCGTTTCAACGAGATGGCGCTGAACCTGCGGTCCCAGCGCCAGCAGGTGCTGGCGTCCAACATCGCCAACGCGGACACGCCCAACTACAAGGCGCGTGACGTCAACTTTGCCGACGCGCTCAAGAATGCGCTGGACAACAAGTCCAACACGATCCCGCCGCTGCAGCTGGAGCGCACTGCTGCCACGCACGTGGCCGGCACCGCGCCCGACAACGGTCCGGGCAGCATCGGCGGCACCGCCTTGCAGTACCGCACGCCGGCCCAGGGCAGCGTGGACGGCAATACGGTCGATATGGATGTGGAGCGCAATGAATTCCTGGACAACGGCATCCGCTACGAAGCCGGAGTCACCTCCGTGAACGGCCAGATCAAGGCCATGCTGAACGCTATCCAACCGGGCTGATAAACATGTCTCTTTCCAACATCTTCAACGTCGCCGGCTCGGCCATGAGCGCCCAGGCACAGCGCCTCAACGCCACGGCCAGCAACATCGCCAACGCCGACAGCGCGACCAGCCCCGATGGCACGCCCTACAAGGCCAAGCAGGTGGTGTTCGAAGCCATTCCGGTGGGCAGCGTCAAGGACAGCGGCGTGAAAGTGGCGGCCGTGGTCGAGAATCAAGCCCCGCCCAAGCTGGTCTACGACCCCAAGCATCCCATGGCCGATGGCAATGGCTACGTCGCCATGCCCAACGTCAATCCGGTCGAGGAAATGGTCAACATGATCTCGGCCTCCCGCTCTTACCAGACCAATGTGGAAACGATGAACACGGCCAAGGCCATGCTCGTCAAGACCCTCACCATCGGCCAATAACCAGGACCTGAACCATGGCAATCGTCTCCAGTGACCTGCTCACCGCAATGAATGGCACGAGCAGCAGCTCGTCCACTACCACCAGCTCTTCCAGCCTGGACAACAACAGCCCGGACGCGATCCAGAACCGCTTCCTGACGCTCTTGATTGCGCAGATGAAGAACCAGGATCCCAGCAACCCGATGGACAACTCGCAGCTGACCACCCAGATGGCACAGTTGTCGACGGTCACGGGCATCAGCCAGCTGAACAATTCGCTGTCCACGCTGATGAGCAACCTCAATTCCTCGCAGGCGCTGTCGACCGCCAACATGATCGGGCACAGCGTGCTGGCCCCGGGCAACAGCATCCAGCTGACCAGCGATACCACCAAGGATGCCAGCGGTACGGAAACCACCAGCCAGAAGGCGGTGTTCGGCGTGAACCTGTCCGGTACCGCCTCCTCCGTAGTGGTCACCATCAAGGATTCCTCGGGCGCCGTGGTGCACACCACCGACCTGGGCACCCAGGCCGCCGGCGTGGTGCCGGTGATCTGGGACGGCTCCAACGATACCGGCGGCAAGGTGGCCGACGGCAATTACACCTTCACCGTCAGTGCCTCCAACAATGGCACTGCAGTCACCGCTTCGACCCTGTCGTTCGGTACCGTTTCCAGCGTCTCGACTGCGTCGGACGGCGTCAAGCTCAACGTCACCAATGTCGGCACCATCAAGCCGACCGACGTCGTGCAAATTCTTTAATCGTCATTACCGACAACATTCGGAACAAGGGGATATCTCATGAGTTTTCAGCAAGGTCTGAGCGGACTGAACGGCGCAGCCAAGAGCCTGGACGTCATCGGTAATAACGTGGCCAACGCCAGCACGGTGGGTTTCAAGCAGTCGCAGACGCAGTTTGCCGACATGTACGCCAATTCCATGAACCGTTCCGGCAATTCGCCGGTGGGTATCGGTGTGACGGTCGCCAATGTGGCGCAACAGTTCACCCAGGGCAATATCACGTCGTCCAACAACCCGCTGGATATCGCCATCAATGGTGACGGTTTCTTCCAGTTGGCCGCCAGCTCCAGCGACCTGTCGCCGATGTACGGCCGCAATGGCCAGTTCCAGCTCGACAAGAACGGCTACATCGTCAACCCCAGCATGAACGGGGCCTTCCTGATGGGTTATGCAGCCGGCGTGACCGGTGGCGACCCGGTGCGCCTGCAGATTGATACGTCCTCGATCCCGGCGACCACCACCACCACCATCAATACCAAGGTCAACCTGGATTCGCGCGTGACCGTGCCGACCACGACCACCTTCAGCGCCACCGACCCGACCTCGTACAACAACTCGACCGGCGTGACCATCTATGACAGCTTGGGCAATCCGTACAGCGTCCAGACTTTCTATGTGAAGAACACGCCGACCGGCACGCCGCCGACCACTACCTGGGACGTCTACGCCACCGTTGACGGCAAGACCCTGACCACCACCTCGGGCGGCACGGTCCCCCTGAAGCTGGGTTCGATGGTGTTCGATTCGACCGGTACCCTGACCTCGGGCGGTGCCATGACCATCGACCTGACTACGACCGGTACCAACCCCGGGGTGGCCAAGGCGGGCGGCAACTTCGCCAGCACCATTGCGCTGAGCTACACCGGCTCGACCCAGACCGGTTCGGCCTTCGTCAACCTGGCGCAGAGCCAGAACGGCATGCCGCCGGGCACCCTGTCGAGCTTCTCGATTGACAAGGACGGCACCATCGTCGGTTCCTACAGCAACCAGCAGACCAAGAATCTGGGCAGCGTGGTGCTGGTCAATTTCGCCAACCCCAACGGCCTGCAGCCGCTGGGCAACAACCTGTACTCCGCCACGGCCGCCGCCGGCAGCCCGCTGGTGGGCAAGCCGACCACCGGTACCTTCGGTACCCTGCAGGCCCGTGCGGTGGAAGACTCCAACGTCGACCTGACCGCCGAGCTGGTCAACATGATCGTGGCGCAGCGGGTCTACCAGGCCAACTCGCAGACCATCAAGGTGCAGGATACCGTGTTGCAGACGCTGGTCAGCCTGCGTTAACAGGGTGATCCGGCGCGCCTTGCGGCGCGCCTGCTTCAAGGCTGCCGGCGTCGCCGGTGGCCGGTTTCAACCGGTGGTGCCAGGGATGGGTGCCACCACTAAGGGGTGATATGGATCGTCTGGTCTATACAGCGATGTCGGGCGCCAAGCACACGCTTGAGCAGCAAGCCAGCGCCAGCAACAACCTGGCCAATGCCACGACCACGGGCTTTCGTGCCCAATTGAATACCTTCCGTTCGGCACCGGTGGTGGGGCAGGGCTTGCCGACGCGTGCTTTCGTGGTGGACTCCACCGCAGGCAATGATTTTTCGCAGGGTCCGATCCAGGACACCGGCCGTGCGTTGGATGTGGCCATTCAGGGCCGTGGCTGGATCGCGGTGCAGACTGCCGATGGCGGCGAAGCCTACACCCGCAACGGCAGCTTCAAGATCAACGAGAACGGCATCCTGCAGACCCAGAACGGCCAGTCCGTGCAGGGTGACGGCGGTCCGATCACGATTCCGCCCGATACCACCGTGGCCATCGCGGCTGACGGCACGGTGTCGTCGATCCCGACCAACGGCATTCCCAATGCGGTCAACGTGCTGGGCCGCATCAAGCTGGTCAACCCGGACGAGAAGAACCTGAAACGCGGCGACGACGGCCTGTTCCGCACCATCACCGGTGCCGCCCAGCCCGACGCCAACGTGCGCCTGGCCAGCGGTGCGGTCGAAGGCAGCAACGTGAACGTGGTGGAAGCGATGGTCAACATGATCAACCTGTCGCGCCAGTTCGAAATGAACATGAAAGTGATCCAGACCGCCGAAAGTGATTCCACCAAGGCGACCACGATCCTGTCGCTGTCTTGATGCTGCCTACGCACCTGACCTCACCGATGCACCCGCAGCGCAAGCGCTGATTACCGGAGAAACAAATGATTCGTTCCCTGTGGATTTCCAAGACCGGCCTGGATGCGCAACAGACGCAACTGGACGTGATCTCCAACAACCTGGCCAACGTCAGCACCAACGGTTTCAAGCGTTCGCGCGCCGTGTTCGAAGACCTGCTGTACCAGACCGTGCGCCAGCCCGGTGCCCAGTCCTCGCAGCAGACGCAATTGCCCTCGGGCCTGCAGATCGGTACCGGCGTGCGTCCGGTCGCCACCGAACGTATCTTCACCCAAGGCAACGTCAACCAGACCAACAATGACAAGGATCTGGCGATTCAGGGCAACGGCTTCTTCCAGATCCTGCTGCCGGACGGCACCACCGCCTATACCCGCGACGGTTCCTTCCAGACCGACAGCCAGGGCCAGATGGTGACCTCCAGCGGCTATACGCTGCAGCCGCCGATCACCATTCCGCTCAACACCACCAAGCTGACCGTGGGCCGTGACGGTACCGTCTCGATCATGCAGGCCGGTTCGACCGCCACCACCCAGATCGGCACCATCCAGGTCGCCACCTTCATCAACCCGGCCGGTCTGGAAAGCCGTGGCGAGAACCTGTACGTGGAAACCGCCGCTTCCGGTACCCCGAACCCGAACACCCCGGGCACCAACGGTGCCGGTGCCCTGTGGCAGGGTTACGTGGAAACCTCCAACGTGAACGTGGTGGAAGAACTGGTCAACATGATCCAGACCCAGCGCGCCTACGAAATCAACAGCAAGGCCATCACCACTTCCGACCAGATGCTGGCCAAGATTTCGCAGCTGTAATGCAGTCGTGCAGTGGTTTTTGAACAAGGCAGTCGGTAGCAGAAGAAGGACGAGGCAATGATGAAAAGCATGCTGAAATTGGCCACCATCGCGGGCGTGTTGGGCGTGAGCGCCTGCACCACCGTGCCGGACAGTATCGTGACCGGGCCCAAGACGGCGCGTCCGCAACCGGCATCCTACGCACCGCCGACCTCCGGCGCGATCTTCCAGTCGGCGGTCTACCGCCCCTTGCTGGAAGACCGCCGCGCGCGCCTGGTGGGTGACACCATCACCATCGTCATCAACGAAAAGACCAGTGCCGTCAAGTCAGCCGGGAGTTCGGCCAGCAAGACAGGCACGGTAGCCTCGCCGGCACCGACCATCTTCGGCACATCCATCAAGGAGTTGTCCGCCTCCGGTACCTCGTCCTCCAAATTCGAGGACAAGGGCGCCACCAGCTCCAGCAACACCTTCACCGGCACCATCGGCGTGACCGTGGTGGAAGTGCTCCCCAACGGCAACCTGGTGGTCTCGGGTGAAAAGCAGGTGGCGCTGGACAAGGGCGTGGAATATGTCCGCTTCTCCGGCACCGTCAGCCCCGACAACATCCAGACCGGCAACACCGTTTCGTCTACCCTGGTGGCTGACGCCAAGGTCGAATACCGTACCAATACCCGCGTCGACATGGCTGACTTCATGTCCTCGCTGGGCCGTTTCTTCTTCAGCGTTTCTCCTTTCTGATGTGGAGTAGTGCAATGACCCGGAAAGGATTTTTCGCCATGGACATGATCAGGATGGGCAGCAAGCTCCTGTCGGCTGCTGCCGTGGCCGCACTGTGCGTGGCCGCTGCCGCGCCGGCCCACGCCGAGCGCCTCAAGGACCTGGCCAGCATCCAGGGCGTGCGTCAGAACCAGCTGGTAGGTTACGGGCTGGTGGTAGGTCTTGACGGCAGCGGTGACCAGACCACACAGACACCCTTTACGGTGCAGAGCGTGGTGAGCATGCTGCAGCAACTGGGCGTGAACGTGCCCAGCGGCACCAGCAGCAACATGCAGCTGAAGAACGTGGCGGCAGCGATGGTGACGGCTACCTTGCCGGCCTTCGCGCAGCCGGGCCAGCTGATCGACGTGACGGTTTCTTCCATCGGCAACGCCAAGAGCATTCGCGGCGGCACGCTGCTGATGGCTCCCCTGAAGGGTGCGGACGGCCAGATCTATGCCATCGCCCAGGGCAACATCGTGGTCGGTGGTGCCGGCGGTTCGGCTGCCGGCAGCAGCACCGTCATCAACCAGCTGTCGGCAGGCCGCATCTCGGGCGGTGCGACCGTGGAACGGGCGGTGCCCAGTTCCCTCGGTGGCGGCGACATGGTGATGCTGGAACTGAACGACAATGATTTCTCGACCGCCAGCCGGGTGGTCGATGCACTGAACAAGCGTTTTGGCAGTGATACCGCCGTGGCCCAGGATGGCCGCGTGATCCGGGTGCGCGCACCGATCTCCAGCGGCGACCGCGTGGCCTTCCTCGGCGCGCTCGAAAACGTCGATGTCACCCCCGGCAAGCTGGCCGCCAAGGTGATCCTGAATGCACGTACCGGCTCGGTGGTGATGAACCAGAGCGTGATGCTCGATACCTGCGCGGTCTCGCACGGCAACCTGTCGGTGGTGATCCAGGCCGACAATGCGGTCAGCCAGCCCAATGCCCTGGCCGGTGGCCAGACCGCGGGCGTGCAGAATGCCCAGGTCTCGATCAACAAGGAGCCGGGCAAGGTCATGCTGTTGAAGGGCGGGGCCTCGCTGTCCGATGTGGTCAAGGCGCTCAATGCCATCGGTGCCACGCCGCAGGACTTGCTGGCCATCCTGCAGGCCATGAAGGCGGCCGGTTCGCTGCGCGCAGAACTCGAAGTGATCTGACGCTCCGGACTGATCCGACACCCAACGCTTTCCTCCAAGGTAATCCATGCTCAACAAGATCAACCCATCCAATCCGACCGAGGGACTTGCCGTCGATGCGAATGGGCTGAACGGCCTGCGTGAGGCTGCCAAGCAGAACACGCCGGAGTCCGTCAAGGGCGCAGCCAAGCAATTTGAGGCGCTGTTCCTGAACATGGTGATGAAGAGCATGCGGGATGCCACCCCGCAGAACGGCCCGTTCGACAACGAACAGACCAAGATGTTTACCTCCATGCTGGACCAGCAGCTGAGCCAGAGCCTGGCCCAGCGCGGCGTGGGCCTGGCTGACGTGCTGACGCGCCAGCTCTCGGCCTCGCTGCCCAAGAAACTGCCGGACGCGCAGGACCTGGAAGGCAATCCCTTGCCGGGCGAAGAGGGCTTGCCGATGGGTATTCCGCTGGTCAAGGACATGAGCGATGCCGACCGCGCCAAGTTCATCCAGAGCTTCGCCAGCCAGCAGGCGGCGGAGAGTACGGACCAGGATGGCCGCAACAAGCAGCGCCGCAATTCCAACAAGCCGGCCCACGTCGAAGCCTTCCAGAACCGCCTGCAGGCCGACGCCGAAATGGCCAGCAAGATGACCGGCATTCCGGCCAAGTTCATGCTGGCGCAGGCCGCGCTGGAAACCGGCTGGGGCAAGAAGGAAATCGTCACGCGCGATGGCCGCTCGGCGCACAACCTGTTCGGCATCAAGGCCACCGGCAACTGGACCGGCAAGGTGGTCGAGGCCACCACCATCGAATACATCAACGGCAAACCGCAGAAGCGCGTGGAGAAATTCCGCGCCTATGATTCCTATGCGGATGCCTTCAAGGATTACGCCAACTTGCTGCGCAGCAATCCGCGCTACGAGAAGGTACTGGCCAGCGCCCAGGATGCCCACGGCTTCGCCTATGGGCTGCAGCGCGCCGGCTATGCGACCGATCCGCATTATGCGGAGAAGCTTTCGCGCATCATCCGCCAGTCGCTCTCGGCCTGATTTTTCAGCGCCGCAGGGCGTGTCCGGGCGGCAAGCTCATCGGTTCCGGCCGGAAACAAATTTGGACCGGACCCTCTAAAGTTTTGGTCAATCCTGCCGTTGACTTGGTTATTCCGCTAAAAGCTTTCAGGGACGACAACCTAGCATGGCAACTAACATCTTCAGTATCGGGCAAAGCGCGTTGCAGGCGGCCATGGCGGCGCAGGCCACCACCAGCCACAACATCTCCAACGCCACCACTCCCGGCTACAACCGCCAGGAAGTCGTGCAAAGCTCGGCCGGCGGCATCAACTACGGTTACGGTTTCGTCGGCCAGGGCACCCAGGTCACCGAGATCAAGCGCATCTACAACGACTTCCTGACCAAGCAGGCGCTGGCCTCGCAGAGTTCGGCCAGTTCGCTGGATTCGTACTACTCCCAGATCTCGCAGATCAACAACATGGTGGCCGATACCAAGGCCGGCCTGTCGCCCGCGCTGCAGGATTTCTTTGCGGCAGTCCAGAACCTGGCCTCCAACCCGAATACCCAGGCTTCGCGCCAGTCGGTGCTGTCGCAGGCGTCGACCCTGGTAGCGCGCGTCTCCAGCATCAATGACCAGCTGGCCCAGAGCAGCGCCAGCGTCAACAGCCAGATCACCTCCACGGTGACCAGCATCAATTCCTATGCCCAGCAGATCGCCAAGCTGAACCAGGCCATCGTCAATGCCAACGGTACCGGTGGCGGCCAGCCGCCCAACGATCTGCTGGACCAGCGCGACCAGCTGGTGTCCGAGCTGAACAAGTACGTCAAGATCACCACCGTGCCGCAGGATACCGGCGCGGTGAGCGTGTTCATCGGCACCGGCCAGGCGCTGGTGACGGGCGACCAGGTCACCCAGATGGTGGTGACCAATTCGCCTACCGATGTCTCGCGTCTGCAGATCGGCCAGGTCACTGCGGGCGGCGGCACGGTCACGATTCCCGACAGCTTCTTCTATGACGGCGGCAGCCTGGGCGGTCTGCTCAAGTACCGCACGGAAACGCTGGATCCGACCCAGAACGCTTTGGGGCGCATCGCCATCGCCATGGGCACGGCCTTCAACCAGCAACAGAAGCTGGGCCTGGACCAGAACGGCGATGCCGGCACGGCCATGTTCAACGTCAGCTCGCCCAACCTGATCGGTTTCCCCGGCAATACCGGGACGACCAACCTGACGTCGACCATCAGCGATCCCTCGGCGCTGAGCACCAGCGACTACACGCTGAGCTATGACGGCACCAACTACACCTTCACCCGGCTGTCGGACAACACCAAGACCGTCAAGGTCGCGGGTGATTTCCCGGTCACGCTCGATGGCGTGACCTACTCCAACGGTGCGACCCCGGGCGGCGCGCCGACCATGGCCAGCGGCAACACCTACAAGATCCAGCCGACCGCCAATGGCGCAGCTGCCTTCTCGCTGGCGCTCAACAATACCCAGTTGCTGGCCACGGCCGCGCCGATCACCACCGCGATCAACGCCACCAACAACGTCAATGCCAGCACGCCGGGCACCAATACCGGCAATGCGATCATCTCCAACACCTCGCTGGATCCGACCACCTTCAAGCAGGGCTCCTCGGTCGCCTTCACGGCTTCGCTGAGCGGCACCCAGGTGCAACTGACGGCGGCCTGGACCGGAGCAACGCCGGCACCTGCGGTGACCTATACCAATCCGGACGGCACCACCGGTTCGGTGGCAGCCGGCACGGCGTTCAACTACACGCCGGGCATGACCATCAGCAGCGGAGGCGTGACTTACTCCCTGACCGGCACACCGTCGGCCGGCGACAAGTTCAACTTCGCGCCGGTGGCGGCCAACAAGGGCACGGCGACGATCAACACCGGTTCGGTCACGGCGGCGTACCTGACCACCACCACGCCGCTGACCAAGCCGACCACGCTGACCTACAACACCGCGGCCACGCCGCCGGCGTTCACCATTTCGCCGGCCGTGCCTGCTGGTGGCGGCACCATCACCCACCAGGATGGCACCACCACCGCCATCGCAGGCGGTGCCACCAGCCTGGCCTATACCGCTGGCGACACCTACGAGATCAGCGGCGTCAAGTTCAAGATTTCGGGCCAGCCGTCCAATGGCGACCAGTTCACCATTGCCGCCAACACCAGCGCCGCGTCGGACAACCGCAACGCGCTGGCCATGGCCAACCTGCAGACGGCCAACACCATCAATGGCACCAGCTTCCAGGGTTCCTACTCGCAGCTGGTGGCCACCATCGGCAACAAGACCAACGAGATCAACGTCACCAACACGGCCGAGAAGACGCGCCTGACGGCGATCCAGGCCCAGCAGCAGTCCGAGTCCGGGGTCAACCAGGACGAGGAACTGGCGCAGATGATCAAGAACCAGCAGCAGTACCAGGCCGCGGCCAAGATCATCCAGGCCGCCAGCGACATGATCAATGTCCTGCTCACCCTGGGCGGTTAATCAGTTAAAGGAAGACGACCATGCGTATTAGCACCCAGATGCTCTATCAGTCGAGCAACAATGACCTGACCAGCATGCAGAGCCAGATCCTGAAGCTGACGCAGCAGGTGACGGCGCAGCAGAAGGTGTTGCTGCCCTCGGATGATCCGGTGGCTGCCGCCCGCGCCCTGGACATGACCCAGACCTCGGCCCTCAACGACCAGTACAAGACCAATCGCCAGAACGCCAACAGCGCGCTGTCGACCGTGCAGGGAACCCTGGACAGCCTGACCAACATGCTGACCAAGCTGAAATCCAACGTCATCACGGCCGGCAATGCCTCCTACTCGAACGCCGAGCGTATCAACATGGCGTCCGAGATCAAGGGCAACCTCAACGAAGTGCTGGGCTATGCCAATGCCCAGGACGGGCAGGGCAACTACATCTTCTCCGGCTTCAAGAGCACGACGCAACCCTTCACGCTGGATGGTACCGGCGGCGTGGTCTACAACGGCGACCAGGGGGCCATGACGCTGCAGGTGGACTCGACCCGCCAGATGGATGTCAGCGCCTCGGGCCAGACGGTGTTCCAGGGCAATGGTCAGGACATCTTCAAGACCATGACCAACCTGATCAACGTCTTGTCGGTGCCGGTGACCGAAGCCGCCAACAAGGCCGATGACACGGCCGCCAACAACTACGTCTATCCCGCTGGCAGCGGCCAGACCCCGATCGCCGCCTACAAGGCGGCCCAGGCTACCCTGGATGCCATGAAGCCGGACGATCCGGGCTACCAGGCGCAGTTCACCTCGACCGCCGCACTCAAGCTGCAGTCGGATGCGGCCAATGCGGCACGTACCCCGGTGGTCGGCAGCCAGGCGGCACTGGCACGCAACCTGGCGCAGTTCAACACCCAGATCGACTCGATCTCCAGCAGCGTGTCCACCGTCAAGGCATCCATCGGCGCGCGCCAGAACGAGCTGGACAACCTCGACGCCGCCGGTGAAGTCAACAAGGAAAACTACACGCAGACCATCAACAACCTGCTGGGCCGCAACCTGTCCGATACCAGCGAGCTGATCAGCGACCTGACGCTCAAGCAGACCTATCTGTCGGCGGCGCAGAAGGTGTTCGTCACCACCAGTGGCCTGACTTTGCTGAATTACCTGAAATAATGAATTTACTTTCACAGCGACGGCGTTCCAGGCCGATCGCCGTGAAGGAAAATGCAAAAAAGGCGAACCCGCGGGTTCGCCTTTTCATTTGCTGCGGACACAAACTGCCGCCGCTCATTGCGGCGGAGTCGCACGGGCATCGCCGCCCAGGGCCTGGTACAGCGTCATCTGGTTTTTCAGCTGGTTCAGGCGGACCTGTGCCAGCGTGTTCTCGGCGCTGCGGCGTTTGTCCTGCTGATCCAGCCAGGATTGCAAGGTCACCGAGCCGGCCCGGTAACGCAGTTCGTAGAGCTGTTCGGCTGCCCGTGCCACCTCGACGTTGCGCGCCAGCAGCGCCTGCTGCCGAGCGTATTGCGTGCGCGCCGAAAGGGCGTTCTCGACGTCGCTGAAGGCGGCGTACAGAGTCTGGCGGAACTGGGTGACGGCGCTCTCATAGTCGGCCTGCGAGACCTTGATCTGCAGCTTCATCTGGGTCTGCTGCAAAAACGGCAGGCTCAACTGCGCCGCCAGCGAGGCCACCGGATTCTGCACCAGGCGCAGCAAGGCGTCGCTGCTGGTCCCCAGCGATCCGGTCAGGCTCAGCTTCGGATAGAAACTGGCGCGCGTCAGGTCGACGTTGGCCAGCGACTCGCGCAACCGCAATTCAGCCGCCCGCAGATCCGGACGCCGCGCCAGCAGTTCGGCCGGCAGTCCCGCCTCCAGCACCGGCAGGGGCTGCTCCGGCAGCGCCGGTGGCAGGCTGCGGCGCTGGCCGGGCGGACTGTCGAACAGGATGGCCAGGGCATTGTCATTTTCCACCTGCTGCTGCACCAGTTCGGTATAGCTGGCTTGCTGGCTCAGCAGGTTCTGCTGTGCGGTCAGCACATCCACTGACGACACCGCCCCTGCGCGGTACTGGGTATTGATCAGGTCCAGGGTCTTCTGCGCGTAGGCGATGCTTTGTTCGGCAGTGCGCAGCCGCTGGTTCAGGTAGGCACCGGTCCAGTACAGGTTGGCGGTGGTGCCGACCAGCGAGAGCGCCGTGGCCACGCGGTCTTGCTCGGTGGCCAGGACTTCCCAGCGGGCCACGTCGTAGTTGGTACCCAGCCGGCCCCACAGGTCGACTTCATAGGACAGGCTCAGCGAGTTCTGGCTGCTGCGGGCAGTCTGGCGATTGCCATCGAGCGCCTTGCTGGCGGTGCTGCCCACTTGTCCGCTGAGCGCCGGGACGAAGGCATCATTGGCGATCCCGGCCTGCAACTGGGCGCGCCGGACCTTGATGGTCGCCAGCGCCAGGTTGTTGTTCTTGCGCAGGACCTCATCGATCAGGGCGCTGAGGGTCTCATCGCCGAAGCCTTGCCACCAGCGGCTGGCGTTGACGGCAGCGGCCGGGTCGCGTTGTTGCCAGGCGGCCGGGGTCTGGGTCACTGGCGCGGTGTAGGGCGTGCGCACCAGCGAACTGCAGCCGCCCAGCAGGGCCAGCGCCAGCAACAGCGCGAAGCGGGAAGGAGGAGGGAAGGACAGGAACTTGGACATGACGGGCAATTTCATTCGCGGGCGAGGGCATCCACCGGATTGAGGCGCGCAGCATTGCGCGCCGGCAGGAAGCCGAACACCACGCCGATCAGGGTAGAGCAGGCGAAGGCACTGACGATGGAGGCAGTGGAATAGATCAGGTGGAAGCTGCTGACGAAGTGCGCAAACACCGCCCCGAAGGACAGCGCCAGCAGCACGCCCAGCAAGCCGCCGGCCAGGCAGACCAGTACCGCTTCGATCAGGAACTGCTGCATGATGTCGCCCTGGCGCGCACCTACCGCCATGCGCACCCCGATCTCGCGGGTGCGCTCGGTGACCGAGACCAGCATGATGTTCATCACGCCGATGCCCCCGACCACCAGCGAGATCAGCGCAATCATCGACACCAGCAGGGTCAGCGTGGCCGTGGCCTTTTCGATGGTCTGGCGGATGCTGTCGGTGTTGAAGATGTAGAAGTCCTTGGTACGATGGCGCAGCGTCATCAGCTGGGTGATGCCTTGCTCCGCTGCCGCGCCGGGGACCTTGTCGCTGACCCGCACCGTGATGCCGCTCAGGTAGCGCTGGCCGATCACGCGCGTCATGGCGGTGGTATAGGGCACCCAGACATTGAGCGAGCTGTTGTTGCCGAAACCGTTCTCGCGCTTCTGCGTGACGCCGATCACCCGGCACGGCACGCTGCCGAGGAAGATCACTTCACCCAGCGCATTGCCGCCGTTGGGAAAGAGCTTCTTGTAGGTATTGGCATCGATCACCACTTCCTGCGCCTGGCGGCGGATGCTGTCGTTGTCGAAGCTCATGCCCTGTGCCATCTTCAGTCCGCGCACGCGGAAATACTGTTCACCTACGCCATTGATGGTGGCCGTGACCGAGATGTTGCCGTAGCGCGCCGAGGAGGCTGTGGACACGCTGGGCGTGACGCTGTCCACGTAATTCTGTTCAGCCAGGGCGGCGGCATCGGCTGGCGTGAGGGTGCGGATGGCGGCGGACTTCATGTCGCCGAAATCGGTGCCGGGGAAGATGTCGATGGTATTGGTACCCATGGAGCTGATATCGGACAGGATCTGTTCGCGCGAGCCACTGCCCAAGGCCACGACCGAGACCACCGAGGCGATGCCGATGATGATCCCCAGCATGGTCAGGAAGCTGCGCAGGCGATGTGCGTTCATTGCCAGCAGCGACATGCGCAGCGCTTCCTTGAAGCGGTCCAGCGCGGCGCGCCAGGCGCTGGCTTGCCGGTGTTGCTGGCGCTCCTGCTTGATGATGCCGCTCACCGCTGCCGCCTCGGGCGCGTTGTTGCGGCGATCCGCGATGATCAAGCCATCCTTGATCTCGATGATGCGCTGGGCATTGCTGGCCACCTGCATGTCGTGGGTGACGATGATGATGGTGTGGCCTTCGGCGTGCAATTCCTTGAGGATGTTCATCACCTCGTGGCCGCTGTGGCTGTCCAGCGCGCCGGTGGGTTCGTCGGCCAGGATCACGTCGCCGCCGTTCATCAGCGCGCGCGCAATCGACACACGCTGCTGCTGGCCGCCCGAGAGCTGGCCGGGCTTGTGGTGGCCACGGTCGGCCAGACCGAGCCGCGCCAGCAACTGGGCGGCGCGCTGGCGGCGCTGCGCCGCTTCCTGGCCGGCATAGACGGCGGGCACTTCCACGTTGGCGGTGGCGTCCAGGTCCGACAGCAGGTGATAGCGCTGGAAGATGAAACCGAAATGCTCGCGCCGCAGCTGTGCCAGTTCGTCCGGGGCCAGCTTGCCGGTCTCGCGTCCGGCGACCAGGTAGCTGCCGGCGCTGGGCTTGTCGAGGCAGCCAAGGATGTTCATCAGCGTCGACTTGCCCGAACCGGAGGCCCCGACGATGGCGACCATTTCTCCGGCGGCGATGTCGAGGTTGACGTCGTTGAGCACGGTGATGGTGTCATCCCCGGCCGGGAAGTCGCGGCGCAGTGCGCGCAGTTGCAGCAATGGCGTCGTCATGGCCACCTTACATGCGCGGCGGCGGACCGCGATGTTCGCTGCTGCTGTCCGCCGTGCCCGGTACGGCGGTGCCGGTGACGACGCGCTCGCCGGCCTTCAGTCCTTCGATGATCTGCACCTGCGCATTGGTATTGATGCCGGTGCGCACCTGGCGCTCCTGGGCCTGGCCTTGCGCATCCAGTACGCGCACGGTGTAGCGGCCCTGAGCATCCTTCGCACCCAGCGCCGTGGAGGGCACCACCAGCGCGTCCTTGGCCTCGGAGAGCACGATGTTGACCTGGGTGGTCATCGAAATGCGCAGCTTGCCATCGGGATTGGGCAGGTCCAGCAGGCCGTTGTAGTAGATCGCCGTCGAGCTGGAACTGCTGGTGGTAGTGCTGGTGGTGCTGGTGGTGGTGTCGTCCTGCAGGATCGAGTCCGGTGCCGGTTCGATGGCGCGCAGGGTGGTGCGGTAGCGATGCTCGGGATCGCCGAGGATGGTGAAGTACACCGGCAGGCCGGGCTTGACGCGTACCACGTCGGCTTCCGAGATCTGCGCCTTGATGGTGACCGTATCCATGCGTGCCACCTTGATGATGGTCGGGGTGGACTGGTTGGCGTTCACGGTCTGGCCTTCCTGGGCCACGATGGCGACCACTTCGCCATCGATGGGAGCGGTGATGCGGGTGTAGCCCAGGTTCAGGCGGGCGGTGTCAACCTTGATGGCACCGTCCTTGATCTGCGCCTGCAGGGCGGCGATGTCGGCACGGGTGGAGTTGAGGGTGGCTTCGGCCGTCTCGAAGTTCTCGCGCGAGCTGGCGTCGCCGGCCAGCATCATCTGCTGGCGCGCATAGGCCAGTTGCGCCTGTTTCAGCGTGGCTTCCTTGGCACGCAGCTGGGCCTGCAGGTTCTGCAGCGAATATTCGGCGCTGGCCAGGGCATTGGCCTGGGTCAGGGAATCGATCTCGGCCACCAGTTGGCCCTTCTTGACGCGCTCGCCCAGCGCCACCTTGAGCGATTTGATCTGGCCCGACACCTGCGCGCCCACGCTGACCTGCTTGTAGGCCTTGACGGTGCCGCTGGCCAGGACCACGTCCTGGATATCGGCCACGGACGCGGTGGCGGTCAGGTAGCTGGGCGGCGCTGGCGGCGTGAGTGCGCGATGCACGAGGTAGCCCCCGGCCAGCAGGACGGCGAGACTCAGGAGCAGGATCTTGGGGCGGCGGAAGTAGGCGATATTCATGCGAGAAAATGAGGGGCGGCCACAGGGTCGGCCGGACGCACAGCGGTGCTGCAGGCAAAGGCGTCATTGTGAGGCCGTCGCTGCCTTGCGTGTGTCAGCAGACGTAAATGTTGTGCAAGCAAAGCTTGCCGCTTACGGTTTGGGCAGCGCATTGACCGGCGGCACGCTGCCCAGCAGGCGGACCATCTCCACGCCATCGGACAGGAAGCGCTGCAGCGGGGTGAGCATATAGGGAAGGGCGAAGGCGATCAGGATGAATCCCGCCAGCATGGTAATCGAAAAACCGATCCCGAAGAGATTGAGCTGCGGCGCGGCGCGGGTGAGGATGCCCAGGGCGAAGTTGGTGATGAGCAGTGCGATCAGCAGCGGCAGCGACAATTGCAGTCCCATGCTGAAGACCTTGGCCCCCCACAGGCCGAGCTGATGGAAGCCCTCGGTGGTGATCGGCACGCCCGTGATGGGCAGGGTGTGGAAGCTCTCTGCCATCACCTGCAACAGCAGCAGGTGGCCGTTCAGGTTGATGAACACCATGGTGGCCAGCAGCGAGAACACCTGGCTGATGACGGCCGTACGGCCCTGTGTCTGGGGATCGAAGAAGGCCGCGAAGGACAGGCCCATGGTCGAGCTGGTCAGTTCACCCGCCGCTTCCACGGCGGCAAATACCACGCGCATGGCAAAGCCCATGGACAGGCCGATCAGCAATTGCTGCAGCAGGATCAGCAGTCCGGTCATCGACATCGGATCGATGGCCGGGGGAATCGGCACATCCGGCGCCAGCACCGCGCCGATGGCGATGCCCAGCAGGATCTTGACCAGCATCGGCACGCTGGCGCTGCCGAAGGGCGGGGCGATGGACAGCAGCCCGAGGATGCGCGTGGTCGGCCAGATGAACATGGCGACCCAGGCGTAGAGTTGCTGGCTGGTGAAGGTGAGCATGGATCAGGAGCCGCCGGGCCTGCCCGGCGGACCGGCCTACTGGACCATGGCGGGAATCCCGCTGAACATGGTGTGCATGTAGTCGAGGATGATGGTCAGCATCCACGGGCCGGCGATGATCAGTGCCAGGAACACGCCCACCAGCTTGGGAATGAAGGCCAGGGTCTGTTCGTTGATCTGGGTCGCGGCCTGGAAGATGCTCACCAGCAGCCCGATGAGCAGGGCCGTGATCAGCATCGGGGCGGCGATCAGGAGAGTGACTTCCATGGCCTGGCGGCCCATGGTCATGACGCTTTCGGGTGTCATACGTATCCTTGCCTTGGGCTAGTAGAAACTCTGGGCCAGGGAGCCGATCAGCAGCTGCCAGCCATCCACCAGCACGAACAGCATCAGCTTGAAGGGCAGCGAGACGATGGCCGGAGACATCATCATCATGCCCATCGACATCAGGATACTGGCCACCACCATGTCGATGATCAGGAAGGGGATGAAGATGGCGAAGCCGATCTGGAAAGAAGTCTTCAGTTCACTGGTGACGAAGGCCGGGACCAGCAGGCGCAGCGGCACATCCTCCGGACCTTGCAGGGCCGGACCGCGCGACAGCTTCACATACAGCGCCAGGTCGGACTGGCGGGTCTGCTTGAGCATGAATTCCTTGAGCGGCGCGGCTCCCTTGTCCAGGGCTTCCATCATCTGGATCTTGTTTTCCGCGAAGGGCTGATAGGCCTCGGTATAGATGCGGTCGAACACCGGACTCATGACGAAGAAGGTCAAAAACAGCGACAGGCCGACCAGCACCTGAGTGGGCGGCGTGGACTGCGTGCCCAGCGCCTGGCGCAGCAGCGACAGCACGATCACGATGCGGGTGAAACAGGTCATCATCAGCAACGCCGCCGGTATGAACGACAGCGAGGTGAGGAACAGCATGGTCTGGATCGGCAGCGAATAATTCGTACCGCCGCCCGGGGCGGGCATGCTGTTGAGCGCGGGCAGGCCTTGCTGGGCCGAAGCGGCCAGCGGCAGGCACAGCAGCGCCATCCACCAGTAGCGGCTGCGCAGCAGCGCGCCGCTCCGGCGGAGCAGGAAAGAGAGAATGCCTTGCGGCTTAGGATGTGCTGCCATCATTACCCGGACGGTCGCCGTTGCCGGCACCGCCATTTCGTTTGTCCATGGTGTGCTTGAGCCAGCTGGCGAAGGCCGGTCCGGCGCTGGCGGGTTGGGCGGCGACGCCTTCCTGGCGCGGCAGGGTGGCCAGGGCATTGACCCGGCCGGGAGCGACGCCGACCACGATCCACTGGTCGCCCACTTCGACCACCATCACCCGTTCGCGCGTGCCGACCGACACGCCCCCGACCACCTTGGCCACGGCATTGCCGCCCAGGCTGTTGGCCAGGCCCATGCGCTTGAACAGCCAGGCGACGGCGGCCATGACGGCCAGCACCGCCACCAGTCCGAAGAGCATGGTGAACACACTGCCGGAGGAAGAGGGAAGGGAAGCGCCGGCGGCCACTGGCGCGGCTGCAGCCGGAGCTGCGGCGGGGGCATTGTCGGCCCAGGCGTGGGCGGCAGCCACCAGGCTGCCCCCCAGGAAGACCAGGGCCGACATCGACGCCGGACGGATCCGGCGCAGGCCCTGCCACATCGATGCTGCGTAAAAACGTCTCATCAAACTCAAGCCATCCCGCTCAGCGGTTGAGCTTGCGGATGCGTTCTGCCGGCGTGATGATGTCGGTCAGGCGGATACCGAACTTGTCATTGACCACCACCACTTCGCCTTGTGCGATCAGACAGCCGTTGACCAGCACGTCCATCGGTTCACCGGCCATGCCGTCCAGTTCCACCACCGAGCCCTGTGCCAGTTGCAGCAGGTTCTTGATGGCGATCTTGGTGCGGCCCAGTTCCACGGTCAGCTGCACCGGGATGTCGAGGATGAAGTCGATATCGTTGGGAGTGTTGGTCTTGATATCGGCGGCGCTCAGGTCCTTGAAGACGGTGGCCATCGCAGGGGCTGCGGTGATGCCTTTCTCGTCTTCCATCTCGCCTTTTTTCTGCGCCTCTTCAGCCTCGGTTTGCTCGGCCATGGCCGCGCCCCACGGATCGTCTTCCGCTGCGCCTGCGCCTGCTACGTTCTCATCAGCCATTACTAATCTCCTTGAAAGCTTTCCGGTGTTTCTTGATGGGTGATGGACAGCAGTTTTTCAACGCGCAAGGCGTATTGGCCATTGGACTGGCCGTAGCTGCATTCCATCACCGGTACGCCGTCAACCTGTGCCTCGACGGTCGTATTGGTCTGCAGCGGAATGACGTCGCCGACCTGCATGTGCAGCAGATCGGTGAAATTGACTCGGGCGGTGCCGAAATTGACGATCAGTTCGACCTCGGCCGTCTGGATCTGCTGCTTCATCAGGCGGATCCAGCGCTTGTCCACTTCCAGCGCCTCGCCCTGCATGCTGCTGGTGAGGCGGTCACGCACCGGTTCGATCATCGAATAGGGCGTGCAGATGTGAATCTCGCCCGACACCGGTCCCAGCTCGACGGTGAAGGTGGTCGAAACCACCACTTCGTTGGGCGTGGCGATGTTGGCGAACTGCGTATTCATTTCCGAGCGAATGAACTCGAATTCGATCGGATAGATCGGTTCCCACGACTTGGCGTAGGTCTCGAAGGTGATCTCCAGCACGCGCATGATGATGCGCTGCTCGGTGGGCGTGAATTCGCGGCCTTCGATGCGGGTGTGGAAGCGGCCATCGCCGCCGAACATGTTGTCCACCAGCATGAACACGAACTGCGGGTCGAACACCACCAGCCCGATGCCACGGAAGGGCTTGATGTGCACCAGGTTCAGGTTGGTTGGCACCACCAGGTTGCGGATGAATTCACTGTACTTGGACACCTTCACCGGACCGACCGAGATTTCGGCGGTACGGTGAATGAAGTTGAACAAGCCGATGCGGAACAGACGCGCGAAACGCTCGTTGATGATTTCCAGCGTGGGCATGCGCCCGCGCACGATGCGTTCCTGCGTGGCCAGGTTGTAGGTACGTACCGTACCAGGAGCTTCTTCGACGATTTTTTCTTCGTCTTCATCTCCCGTCACGCCCTTCAAAAGGGCATCGACTTCTTCCTGTGATAGAAAATGCTCGGCCATGGTCGACGATCTCTGACTTCGATACGGTGTTACTGCTGTTGGATCACGAACGAGGTGTAGAACACGTCGGTGATCTGCGGTCCCTTGCCCTTGCCCGAGAACGGTTCGCCCAGTTGGTCGATGATCTCGTCGGTCAGGCGGCGCTTGCCTTCGCTGGTCAGCAGCTCCGAGGCCTTCTTGCTGGACAGCACCATCAGCAGGCGGCTGCGCACTTGCGGCATGTACAGTTTGAGGGCTTCAGCGGTCTGGCCGTCCGGCACTTGCAGGGTCATTGCCACTTGCAGGTACTGGTCGCCGGTTTCCTGCTGCAGGTTCACCACGAAGGGTTCGATCACCACGAAGGTCGGTGCCTTGGCTTCAACCTTCTCTTCAGCGTGATCATCACCCTTCTTGCCCTTGCCACCCATCATGAAGAACGCTGCAGCACCGCCGATGACCAGCACCAGCACTGCGCCCACGATGATGAACAGCATCTTCTTGCTGGATTTTGCCGGTGCTGCATCTGCTTCAGCTCCCTTGGCCGGGGCTTTTCCTTTTGTTGCCATCTACTGTTCCTTTCAGTTCGTCAGCGCGGTATGCGAGGTTATCTGCTTATCGGCAGGCAAATCACATTGTTGAGTCTTGCGCAGACGAAAATTGCTTGTTTTTTAAGGTTTCCGGGGCCGGCCGCTTATGCGAAGGTGTCGACCAGGCCGAGTCCGCTGGTGGTCGCCGTCGCGGTGGCCGTGCCGTTGACGGCCACATCGGCCTCCTGCTCCTTGCCGAAGCTGCCGGAAGAACCACTGCGCGCCTGCTGCTGACCGTTGCCGGCACCTTGCTGCTGATTGGGCATGCCGGTCTGGACATTGGCCTGGCCGAGCTGGATGCCGGCCTGGTCCATCATTTCACGCAGCTTGGGCATGGCCGCTTCCAGCGCCTGCTTCACTTCGGGCTGGGCGGTGATGAAGGTAGCGTCGGCTTGCTGGTTGTGCACGTTCAGCACCACCTGCATCGGGCCGAGGTCGGGCGGATTCAGGCTTAGCGAGGCGCTTTGCATGCCCGCCGTGGCCATCCAGGTGATCTTGGTGCCCAGGGCCTGATTCCAGCCGGCACTGCCGACGTTGGACTGGATCTTGTCGCTGTAGGCCGGGGTGAACACGGCCTGCGGCTGGCTGGCGACAGCGGCTTGCTGCATGGCTGGCAGCACCACCGGGGTCGGCGCGGCCGAGGCGGCATCCTGCCTGGCGGCCGGAGCGGCGAGCTCGGGCGTGGCCTTGTTCAGTTGGGCGCGGGCGGTGAGGGCGCTGGCATCGTCCTTGGGTTCGGCCTTGGCGGCAGCGCCCAGGTCGATGGCGGGCTTGGCGTCCTTCGTATTGCTCGCCTGCGGAGCCGGGTTGGCCTCGGCATTGCTCTTGCGGGCCAGTTCGCTGGCGGCGGCATCCTGCTTGCCCTTGGCGGCGGCCAGGGCATCCTGCAGGGCGGCCGGGTCGACCTTGCCTTGCTTGTCGTCCGCCAGGGCTTGCTGCTGGTCGCTCAGGGACAGCTTGCCGCTGCCGCGCTTGCCCTGGGCCAGCAGGTCGGCTGCGCTGCCGTCACCCTTGGCCTTGCCATCGGCGGCCGGCTTGACGGCGTTCTGGGCGATGTTGGCGACCAGAGCCAGCAATTCAGCCGAGGCCTGGGTGGCGGTGTCGCTGCTGTCCTCGTCTTCATCCTTGTCGCTGACCTGACTGCTCTGGTCGCTGCCATCGTTGGCGGCGCTCTTGCTGGCATTGTTGGCGGCAGTCTGGGATTGCTGATTGGCAGCGGCCTGCTTGGCGGCAGCCTGGGCATTGGCCGCCTGGGTGTCGGCATTCTGCTGGGCCTGGCGCGCCTGCGCCTGGTTGTCCTGTACGCGCGTGCTGACCTGGCTGTTGAGGACCTGGTTGAAAGGCACATCGGCCGAGAAGCTGTCGGCAGGATTGCCCGAGCGCGAACCCGTGGCGGCCTGGGAGCCGGTGATCACGTTCAACAGCGGCAGGGAAGTGTTCATGATGGTGGCCTGTCGGTAAATGCGGTCTGCTGCTCTGGATGCTGGTTGCGATTCTGTACTTGCGCGCGTTCGGTTCGGTCTTGCCTGGCTGGCTGCTTCAGCGGTCAGCGCTTGTAGAAGCTGATGCGGGCGGCATGCTCGTCCATGGACTTCTGGTCGCGCTTGTTTTCCTTGCGCATTTCCTGGTCGCGCGCCCGCGTGGCCAGTGTGTCGTAGGACATGCGCTTGCGCTCGCAGGCCTGCCATGCGGTACGGGCTTCGGCCACGCGCTGCTGGCTGCTTTGCACCACGTTGACCTGGCCATCGATGGCATTGTCGATCTTTTCCAGGAACAGCTGGAAGTTGCGATACGCCAGCGCGGTCAGGCCATTGGTCAGGGTTTCCTGGAAGCGCGCGGCGTAATCGTCGCGGTATTGCTGCAGGATACCCAGCTTCTGTTGTGCTTCTTCACTCACGCGAATAGCCCGGCCGAGGCGTTTGGTCGCTTCGTCGGTTTCTTTGGTCGCCAATTCAATCAGCGTATCAAGTGCGGAGGGAGTAGCCATGATCACTCTGATTATATTTTTGAGGATGCGCGCTCAATCACCCGAATAGAGCGGTAAGTTGCCTCAAGCTCTCTGATACATCGGCCTGCTCATGGATGCCCTGCTGCAAAAAGGACTCCATTCTTGGCAACAAGGCAATAGCTTCATCCAGCACGGGGTCGCTGCCGGCGGCGTACGCGCCGACGCTGATGAGGTCGCGGTTGCGCTGGAAACGTGAATACAATTGCTTCAGATGCCGCGAACGCCGCTGATGGTCGGCATCCGTGATGCTGTGCATGGCACGGCTGATGGATTGTTCGATATCGATGGCAGGATAGTGGCCAGCCTCGGCCAACTGGCGGTTCAGCACGATGTGGCCGTCCAGGATGGCGCGGGCGGCGTCGGCGATCGGGTCCTGCTGGTCGTCGCCTTCGGTCAGCACGGTGTAGAAGGCGGTGATGGAGCCGCCGCCTTCATCGCCATTGCCGGCGCGTTCCACCAGGGCCGGCAGCTTGGCGAACACGGAAGGCGGGTAGCCCTTGGTGGCAGGCGGTTCGCCGATGGCCAGGGCGATTTCGCGCTGGGCCATGGCGTAACGGGTCAGCGAATCCATGATCAGCAGCACATCCTTGCCCTGATCGCGGAAATACTCGGCAATGGAGGTGCAGTACGCAGCGCCCTGCAGGCGCATCAGCGGCGGCGTGTCGGCGGGCGCCGCCACCACGACCGAGCGCGCCAGCCCTTCGGCACCCAGAATCTGTTCGATGAATTCCTTCACTTCGCGGCCGCGTTCGCCGATCAGTCCGACCACGATCACATCGGCGCTGGTATAGCGCGCCATCATGCCCAGCAGCACGCTCTTGCCCACGCCGGAACCGGCGAACAGGCCCATGCGCTGGCCACGGCCGACGGTGAGCATGGTGTTGATCGCACGAATGCCGGTATCCAGAATGTCGCGGATGGGCGCGCGTCCCAGCGGGTTGGCCGCACGCACGGCCAGCGGGGCCGAGCGTTCGGTATGCAGGGGGCCGAGATTGTCGAGCGGGCGGCCGGCTCCGTCGAGCACGCGGCCCAGCAGCTCGTCGCCGACCGGCAGGCGACGGCTGTGCTCGTCGACGCGGCGCGGAGTGAAGCTGATGGGGCCGGTGCGCGGAGGAGGGCGCACCGGTTCGACCGGATAGACGCGGGTGCCAGGGACGATGCCTTCGACATCGCTCTGCGGCATCAGGAACAAACGTTCATCCTGGAAGCCGACGACTTCCGCTTCGATCATCGTGCCGTTGGGCAGCGGGACGTTGCAGGGGCTGCCCACAGGAAGCTTCAGTCCGACCGCTTCCATCACCAGGCCGGCTACGCGCGTGATGCGCCCGGCCGTGCGGGTAGGCTCGGCCATGGCGACCAGGCTGCGACAGTTGTGCAGGTAGGCTTGCCACAGGCTGCTATGGGAAGGCATCGGGGAGTTCATGCGGGTCTCCCGTTCAGGTAACTATCACTTCGGATGAATCATTCCAGCCAGTCGAGCTGCTTGGACAGCGACTCACCCAGGCGCTGCCAGCGCGTCGGGGTGGTGGCATCGATCTGGTTGGTGCGGGTTTCGACACGGCAGCCGCCGCGGTCGAGATGGGCGTCTTCCTCGATCTTCCAGCCTTGCTGGGCCAGTTCCTCGCCCAGGTGTTTGCGCACCAGGGCGGCATCTTCGGGATGCAGCGTCAGGCTGGCCGGCAGCTGCAGCACCGGCAAGGCGTGGATGGCCGCGCTGACGGTCGGCAGAATCAGTTCGGGACGCACGTTCAGGGCCGTCTTGAGCATGGATTTGGCCAGGTCCAGCGCCAGGTCCAGCAGTTCGGGGGCCATCTTTTCACTGCACTGTGAGACTTCGGTGCTGAAATTGACTGCGATCTGGCGGAAGTGCTGGATGATTTCGTTGACTTCCTGCTGGCCTTGCTGGAGCCCGGCGACGTAGCCTTCGGAGCGGCCAGCCTGCAGGCCGTGTTCGCGGCCCTCGGCAAAACCTTCCTGGCGGGCGGCCTCGCGGATGGCATCAAGCTGTTCGGCTGTCAGTTGCGGGACCGGTGGCGGCTCTTCGAGGAATTCTTCTTCCTCGGGCAGCATTTCGGGCTGCGGCTCCGGTTCGGGTTCTTCGTTGAAGGACGCCAGCTCCCATCGCTGGTAGGGCGTCATCTCTTCCTTGGGAATGATCTTTGCACGCATGGCTTCTTTGACTCCTCAGGCCGGCATGCCGACGGCACCCTGCATCTGCCTCAAACGCATCAGACGAACGCGTCCTCGCCCTTGGCACCCAGCACGATCTGGCCTTCGTCGGCCAGGCGGCGCACGATCTGCAGGATGGCCTTCTGTTGCGCATCGACTTCGGACAGGCGCACCGGTCCCTTGGATTCCAGGTCTTCCTTCATCATCTCGGCCGCACGCTGCGACATGTTGGCGAAGATCTTGTCGCGCAGGCCTTGCGAGGCACCCTTCAGCGCCACGATCAGCGATTCGGACTGGACTTCGCGCAGCAGCAGCTGGATGCCGCGGCCGTCGATGTCGATGATGTTCTCGAAGACGAACATTTCGTCCATGATCTTCTGCGCCATGTCCTCGTCGTAGGAGCGCAGGTTGTTCATCACTGCGGTCTCGTTCTCGCCCGACATGAAGTTGAGGATCTCGGCCGCGGTGCGGATACCGCCCATCTGTTGTTTCTTGAGGCTTTCGTTGCCGGTCAGCAGCTTGGTCAACACGTCGTTGAGTTCGCGCAACGCGGCCGGCTGCACGCCGTCCAGGGTTGCAATACGAAGGATGACGTCGTTGCGCAAACGTTCCGTGAAATTGTTGATGATGCCGCAGGCATGGTCGCGCTCCAGGTGGACCAGGATGGTGGCGATGATCTGCGGGTGTTCGTTGCGGATGAGCTCGGCCACCGACTGCGCGTCCATCCACTTGAGGCTTTCGATACCGGAGGCATCGCGCCCGCCCAGGATGCGGTTGAGCAGGGAAGTGGCCTTGTCGTCGCCCAGCGCCTTGGTCAGCACGCTGCGGATGTATTCATCCGAATCCAGGCCCAGCGAGGAGGCCTGGCCGGTTTCGGCGACGAAGGCTTCCAGCACTTCGTTGATTTCCTCGAAGCTGACGTTGCGCAGGGCCGACATGGCCGCGCCCAACTTCTGGACCTCTTTCGGGCCCAGGTATTTCATGACTTCGGCGGCCTCATCCTCGCCCAAGGCGAGCATGAGGATGGCACCTTTCTGAACGCCGTCGTTACTCATTGTTCACCCATGACTTGATGATGCTTGCCACCAGCTTCGGATCATTCTTGGCCCACTGCTTGGCGGTTTCCAGGTTGGCCTTGTACTGTGCACGTTCGTCGACTGCCGGCTCGCCGGAGAGGTTGACGATGGCGTCCGGATCGTCCGGATCGAAGCCGGCGGCAACCGCTGCTGCAGCGGCGGCGGCCTCGGCCTCGGCCTTTTCCTTGGCCAGGCGCTCGCGCTCTTCGCGGCCCGACAGCTTCCAGACGATCGGGCGCAGCACGCGGAAGTAGAGGAACAGCAGGACCGCGGCCACCAGCACGTATTTGCCGATTTCCTTGGCCAGTTCGATCATGCCTGGCTGCTTCCACAGCGGCACTTCCGGTTCCATGTCGGTGCTGAACTGGGTATTGACCACGTTGAGCGAGTCGCCGCGATCCTTGTTGTAACCCATCGCTTCCTTGACCAGGTCGGTGATCTGGTTGCGCTCGGCCTCGGTCAGCGGGCGCATCACGATCTTGCCGGTATTGTCCAGGGTACGCTTGTAGTTCACCACCACGGCCACCGTCAGGCGGCGCACGCCACCCATGGGTTGCTGGGTGTAGCGCACGGTCTTGTCGACCTCGTAGTTGATGGTCTCGTCCTTGCGCGAATTGCCGCTGGCCGCCGGGGTCGGTGCTGCGCCGTTGGGCGTGGCCGCCGTACCGTTCTGGTTGGCAGCACCATTGGCCACTGCCGGGTTGACGATCGGCGCGGTGGCAGGGGCAGGGGGCTGGTTGGTCAATGCACCCGGAATGCCCGAGGTACCCGAGGTCGCGCTGTTGGCCTCGCTGCTCTGCTTGCTGCGCACGGCAGCGGTGTCGCGCGTCTGGTTGGGCTTGTAGGCCTCCGAGGCCTGCTCGCTGCGGGAGAAATCGACATCAGCCGTGGCTTCGGCGCGGACGTTGCCGTTGCCGACGATGGGGGCGATGATGGACTCGACGCGCTTGACGATGTCCTGCTGCATGTCCTGGACATACTTCAGCTGGGTCGGGTCGAGCGTGTTGGTCTGGGCTTGCTTGGTGGTGTCGGAGAGCAGATTGCCGTTCTGGTCGACGATGGTCACGGCCTTGGGCGAGAGCTCAGGCACGCTGCTGGCCACCAGATGGACGATGGCGCTGACTTGCTGCTGGTCCAGGAAGCGGCCTGGGTAGAGGCTGAGGATCACCGAGGCGGTCGGCTTCTGCTGGTCGCGGACGAACACCGAGGCCTTGGGCAGGGCCAGGTGAACACGGGCGGTCTGCACCGAAGCCAGCGATTGTACCGAGCGTGCCAGTTCGCCTTCCAGCGCGCGCTGGAAGTTGACCTGCTCCAGGAACTGGGAAATGCCCAGCTTCTGGTTTTCCATCAGTTCGAAACCGACGTTGCCGCCCTTGGGCAGGCCTTGCGAGGCCAGCTTCAGGCGAGCGTCATGCACCATGTTCTCCGGGACCAGGATGGCCGTGCCGCCGTCCGAATACTTGTAGGGCACGTTCATCTGCTGCAGCGAGGCCACGATGGCTCCGCCATCGCGGTCGTTGAAATTGGCGAACAGGACGCGGTACTCGACCTTCTGGCTCCACAGCCAGATGCCCGCCATCAGCGCCAGCGTGGCGGCGGCGGCAATGATGAGCAGAATGCGCTTGCCCTGCGGCGAACGGGCGTAGCCCATCACGCCGCCTTGGGCGGCCTGCCCTTGGGGCATACCCTCAATATTGCCGAGTTCGCCCGGATTGTTGGGTTCGCCGGTCATCGTGCCGTCGGCTGCTACCGCCATGATTTCCCCTCTGGCGTTCCCTCGATTGCCAGCTTGATAAAGACTTTGATCACTGCCTACCTTTGTGAGGTTTTTTGCTCAGTGTGGATTGTCCGTTGGCAGGAAGAATTTGATCGCCCGAACAGAATGGCAAATTCCCCGCTTATTGGTGCGATTTGTCAATGCAGCAGTGTTAAGGTGCTGCTGTAGATGGCGAAGGTGCGTATTGTGCTTTTGCCAAGCGGCAAAATGAACTCAAGAGGTGGCAGATGGCAATCGACAGTGTGATTGATACCAGCAAGATCGAGGCAATGGTGGCCCAGCTGAAGGCTGCGGCAGCCCGCGCCCAGGGTGGCGTGGACCCGGTCCAGAGCGGCGTCGCGGCGGAGAAGCCGGCGCAGCGCGTGGACTTCGCCGACGTGCTCAAGGGCGCGATTGACCAGGTCAATGATTCCCAGGCAAAAGCCGCCAAGATGTCGCAGGCCTTTGCCATGGGGGATGACAGCGTGAATCTGTCGGATGTGATGATCGCTTCCCAGAAGGCCAGCATCTCCTTCCAGACCAGCATCCAGGTGCGCAACAAGCTGGTTTCGGCCTACCGTGACATCATGACCATGCAGGTGTGAAGTTTTCTGCTGTGGGGCGGGCTGGATTGTTGCTCGTCCTTCCATGAAAAAAACACCCCAGAACCGGTTTCCGGTTGCTGGGGTGTTTTTTCATGGGCGCCGCCGGGAAGCGGCGCTGAATTACATCATGCCCGAGGCCTTGGCGTTCTGTTCGCGTTCCAGCTTGGTGATGAAGCGTTGGATGGCGGCCAGGACGGTGCGCGGGATGTCGATGAACTGGCAGCCGAAGCGATTGACGACCTTGCCGTTGGTCATCTTGAACTCCTTGCAGTCGCGCACCTGCAGCTTGACCGAGACCAGGGTGTTATCTCCCAGTTCGAGCTGGCAGTCTTCATACATGGCGCCCGGGGTAGTGGGCAGCAGCTTCTTCTCGTCGGTGATGCCCACGCCGCCGGCGCTGATGTTGTTGAGCAGCGTGACCACCGTGACGAAGGAGCCGTCTGCTTGCGTGATGCGGAAGGTGCAGCGCAGAGGCTTGGCGATCGGAGTCGGGATGCGGAAATACTCACGGCGCTGCAGGCGCACCAGGCTTTCCGGAATGCCGACCTTCAGCGCCGGGCGGCTCTGATACTCCACCTGCCGTGCGCCGTCCACGTTGAAGGTGATGCGGATGCTGTTGTACAAGGCTTCGAAGCCGATGCGCTTGCTGGCCACGATGCTCTCGTTGAGCATGGCGCTGGGAGCCGCGTCGATGATGAGCGAGTCGTCATCGGCATCGACTTCCAGAATGGACGTGATCACGGACTCGGATCCGCCCTTGATCAGCAGGCTCAGGAGCTGGTTTTTCTCCATCATGCTGGTCAGCAGGGCAATGATCTCCCGCCGTGAATGAACCCGGTATGGGCTGTCGTCGTCGATCTCGTCGTTGTTAGCCATCTGTGCGTCGTGTACGTCGGAATTCAGCGAGTAGGATCGCTTTCCCCAGAGGAATTATTGGAATAGTTTGACCCTGTATCATACATCACTGACCCGCTTAATTGCATATTTTCAATACGATATAGCCAGGCCAGCAATTCGGCGACGGTGCGGTACAGGGCGGGGGGGATTTGCTGGTCCAGTTCGACCTGCATCAGCAGCGAGACCAGTTCCTTCGATTCATGAACGTAGACGCCGGCATCACGCGCCCGCGCGATGATGGCTTCGGCCACCAGGCCGCGGCCCTTGGCCACTACCTGGGGGGCTGCCTGGCTGGCGTTGTAGGCCAGGGCCACGGCATTTTGCAGCGGAATATTAGGTTTCTCCATCGGCTTGCTTGACGATCAGGGAGTCGAGAGAGGTGCCGGCTGCCGCCATGGCATTGGCAAACAGGCCAGTGTTGCCGCGCAGGGCTGCGGTGGCAGCGTCATTGTCCGCCTTGACCTGCACGTGGATCTGCTGGCCGATCAGGCGGATCGAAGCCGAGACGCTGCCCAGGTGGGCGAAGTTGAAGCGCACCACGCTGTGCCAGGTGGGGGCGTTTTCGTCGTCGGTGGCACCCTGTTTCGGGGAGTCCTGGCCATGTTCCTGGTTGATTTCCCATTCCATCTTCTGGCCCGGCCAGACTTCGCCGTGCCAGACCACACGCTGCTGTTCCAGCGCATTGAGCTGGAGATTGATGATCTGCCCCAACTGGTTCTGGGCGGGATCGCTGTCGCTGAGCAGGTTGATGTTGCCGCCCTGGCGCGCCGCGACCTGGGCTTGCGGTTCCTTCATCAGTTCGTCGGCAGGGCGCTGGCCGGCGGCCCAGGCAGCGACGTGCGATTCATAGAAGACTCCGCTGTGGGCAATGGCATCCTTCAGGGCCGAGGCCATCTGGTCGACAGGGACGCCGGCCTTGGGCAGCAAGGGTGTGGCCGCATTGATGTGATCGGTGACGTCGCCTTGTTGCGACGCGTGCAGCAGCGTGTCGATGAGACGGCCGGCGTTGCTGAGGGTGGTAGTGCTGCTGGCGGGCGGGCCGGACTGCCCCTGGCGCGCACCCTTGGCCTGGGCATCGGCGATGTCCTCGTTCTGGGCGATCTGTCCGGCACCGCTTTCGTCACGGGTGACGAACTGCAGCGACTTGAGGTCCTTCTGCATCGCGCGGCCGGCGGTGCTCAAGGCGACCGATGCACTTTCCTCGTCGGGACGGATGCTGCCTTCATTGACCGAGAAGGTCGGACGCGGATCCTTGGAGACCAGCGTCAGGGTCAGGGTGTCGCCGACCTGGGCGCTGTTGGGCAGCACCATGCGCGCCGCCGTATTGGCGATGCGCACCAGGAAGGTACCGTCGTTGAAGTTGGAGAGGATGCGGCCCGACATCTGCTGGCCGATCGCAATCTGGGCCAGGCGGCTGAAGGCTTCCTGCCGGGCATCAGCAACCGAAACGACGGCCGTGGCCGCTTCGACAGGATTGACGGGCTGGACGGCGCTGGCGATATCGGCCCGCGGCAACATGGTCAACTACCCATGCCGTAGGTATTGAGGAGCTTCTGTTCGGTCTGGTTGCTCTGGATCAGCGCCGACAGCTTGCGCAGTCCCGGTTCGGTGAGATTGCGGATGTCGCGGTCGTCTTCCAGGATTTTCTTGATGATGTCGACCTTGCGATGGCGCAGCGGCTCAGGCAGGGTGATGTTTTCCTCGCTGTCGCGCAGGCTGGCGATGTGCTTGCCGCACTGGGCTTCCAATGCTGCCAGCAGATCCCAGTCGCCGGCACGGGCGGCCGACAGCATCTCGTTGGTCAATTGCGAGATCGACTCATAGAGGGCGATGACGTCGTCACCGTTCATGTCAGTCATGCCTTTGCAAAGCTGGAAAGAGAAACATCCTGGGTCATGGCCATCGGCGGGGCAGCAGACTGCACTGCATTCGGTCCGATCTGTTCCCAGGCGGAGCGGATGTCGTCGAGCAAACCGTGGATTTCGTCGAGGATGGCCGGATTGTTCGTGGCATTGGCCTCGAACAGGCGGCGGCTCATGTATTCATACAGCGAATCCAGATTCAGCGCCAGTTCGCCGCCGACTTGCTTGTTCAGGCTGGCGCGCAGGCCATTGTCGATGATCAGGATGGCCTTGGTGATGGATTCGCCCTTGTCCTTGATATTGCCTTCGCCCATGGACTTCTTGCCCAGGGCGATGGCCACCAGTGCACCGTCGAAGAGCATGGTGATCAGCTTGTGCGGGCTGGCGGCGATCACGCCGGTTTCCACCCCGATGTTGGCGTAGGCATTGGCCCCGCGCTTCATGCTTCCGAACATGACGTTCTCCTATGTTCGCGGTGTCGCTTCAACTGCTCTTGGCCAAGCTGGCCAATTGCTGGGTCAGGTAGCTTTGCGTGGACTGCATGCTGGCCAGCGTGACGTTGAGGCGGTTGAACTGATTGGTGTAGTCGTCCTTCAGATTCGACAGGCGGGTCTGCACCGTGGTCTGGCGATCCTGATTGATCTTCAGGCTGGCCTGCAGGCCATTCGTCTTGGAGGCGATGATGCCGCTGTCACTCAACAGACTGGT
The DNA here is from genome assembly GCF_031455335.1 of Herbaspirillum sp. 1173. Lineage (NCBI taxonomy): Bacteria > Pseudomonadati > Pseudomonadota > Betaproteobacteria > Burkholderiales > Oxalobacteraceae > Herbaspirillum > Herbaspirillum sp. 1173. The sequence continues at coordinate 218,303 of NZ_JAVDSP010000001.1, forward strand.
CATCAAGGTCTGCAACTTGGTGACGATACCATTTTTGGACGACGTAGTGTTGGTCGTATCAGGATCGGTGCCAGTGAAGAGATTGGCAATGCCGGCGAAATTGTTGGTAGCCGCCGTGGCCAGCTTGGTGGAGTCCAGCGCCAGGGTGCCATCCTTCTGGAAGCTGATGCCGATGTCGGACAGGCTGCTGATTCCATTGCCGCCGTCCACTGTGGCGAACAGGGTATTGCGCAGCTGGTTCATGATGGTCTGCACCGACGACTCGCTGGCCAGCGGAGCCGAGTTGTTGGCCTGGCCCAGGGTGGTGGAGGGCGTCTGCGCAGTCATCCCGGCCACTGCCTTGGCCAGCGTGTTGTAGGCCGTCACGAAGCTGTTGGCGGCGGTGGTGATGCCGGAGGTGTCGTTGCTGATGTTCAGGGTGAAGTTGTCAGAAGAGGTGGTGACCTTGGCCAGATTGAGCGTCACGCCGGAGATCGCGTTCTCGACCTTGTTGCTGGTGCTGGTCACCGCCACGCCATCGATGGACAGCTTGGCGTCCTGCGCCTTGAGCAACTGGCCCATGCCGCTCATGGTCAGGCCCGAATAATCGCCGCTGCCGGTCAGCGAGACTGCCGCCGTCGCACTGCTGCCGGTCGGAGTCAGTACCAGGTGGTTGTTGGTGCCGTCGTTGCTGATGGAGGCGGTCACGCCTGCGCTGGCGCTGTTGATGGCACTCATGACCTGGTTCAGGTCAATGTTGCCGCTGCCATTGGCGGTCGGGTTGATGGCCACCGTGGTGTCGCCTACCTTCAGGCTCAGCGTGCCGGAGCTGTAAGTCTGGCTGGTGCTGACGTTGGGCGAGATCACGGTCCCGCTGGGATCGGCGCTGAAGACGGAATAATTGCCGGTGCCGGTGATCTTGATGGTATTGGCCGCGCCGCTGTCCTTGGCAGTAATCACCAGGTGGTCGTTGGTGCCGTCGCTGACGATGGTGGCGTTCACGCCGGCATCGCTGCTGTTGATGGCATCGCGCACGCCAGCCAGGGTGTTGGTGGCAGGCTTGATGATGGTGGTGGAGCCGGTGCCGGTCTTGATGGCCAGAATGCCGTTGTCAAAGGTCGTGCCCGGCGTGATGCTGGCCGAACTCAGCTTGGCCGTTTGCGCCAGTTGCGACACGGCCACCGAATAGGTGCCGGAAGCGGCTTTGGTGGCGTCGCGCGGGGCCTGGATCTGCGTCATGGTGCTCGGTGTCGAGCTCGACGGATCATAGGCAAATGCGGACAGGCTGTTGTTGGCCGTGACCTTGATGGTGTTGGCAGTGCCGCCGGTGGGCGATTCCAGGACCAGGTGGTCGCCACTGCCATCGGTGGTGATGGAGGCGGTGACGCCTGCCTTGGAGGCATTGATCGCATCACGTACGCCAGCCAGGGTCGAGTTGGCTTGCAGGGTGATGAAGGTGGGCGAATTGGTGCCGATCTTGATGGCGATCGAATCGCCGGCGTTGTAGGTCGTGCCGCTGCTTACGCCGGCCGACTGCAGTTTCTGCGCCAGGATCTTGGTCGAATCGTCGCTGTTGACATCGGCGGTGAACGGGTCGGTGGTCAGCGTGGTGCCGGTGCCGGCGTTGCTTACCGAACTCTTCTGCGAGCTGAAGCTGGCCGAGGTCAGCGACTTGATGGCCGACTGATAGCTCGACAAGGCGCTCTTGAGGCTGCCATAGGCGGAAATGAGGGTGTTGTAGCTGCTCGCCTGGGTGGTCAGCGGCGTCAGCTGTGTCTGGCTTTCGGCCGAGATCAGTTGACTGACCAGTGTGGAAACATCGAGCGGGCCTGCCGATGTGGAAATGGTGCCGGTGGAAGTCGCCACGGTTCAACTCCTGAAACTTTGCGTGAGGCACAGCGCTGTGCGGTTGTCCAGCGCGGTCAAGAGGAGATGGGCTCTCAAGTACGGCGTCGGGTAGGGCAGAGAGGGACGCTGTGCGGAATAACTATCTGAATCCGTTATGAACTGGGGTAGCCGATTCCGTCATGCGCAATGAACGGGCATTGACGCATGCGGTTGTTCAGCCACTGCAGTTCGTACCAGACTCGAGGGGATACTCAAGCCTTTTCCTTGATCAGCAGGCCTTGCATCTTGTCGATCGATTTGGCGATGGCAATCGCTTCTTCGCTGGGAATCTGGCGAATCACGGTGTCAGTAGCCGTATCGACAACCTTGATGATGGTCTTGCCGGTGTCCTGGTCTTTCGAGAAATTCAGTGCGGCAGCATTGGCGGCTGCAAAGTCGTTCAACTTGCCAACGGCATCGTTGACTTCACTTTCGGTTGCGCGGCGTGCTTCCGGAGTGGCCGCCGGTGCGACCGTCGATACCACGGGATCGGGCTTTTCGGTCGTCTTCGGTGCTGCATAGGCAGTACCGGAGTCACCAGCAGCAGTGATATTAAGTGGGGCAATCGACATGGTACTACTCCCTTCCTTAAAGGAACGTGCGGAGAATAAGGTCTATCCCCCGCACGTCATCCTACCTAGCTATCTGGCTTATTTCAACAGCGAGAGAACCTGCTGCGGTGCCGAGTTGGCCTGCGACAGCATCGCGGTACCAGCTTGCTGCAGGATCTGCGCACGGGTCAGGTTCGCGGTTTCCTGCGCGTAGTCGGTATCCATGATACGGCTGCGCGACGCGGTGATGTTTTCGCTCGACACTTGCAGGTTGCTGATGACCGCGCTGAAGCGGTTCTGCACTGCACCGAATTCTGCACGCTTGGAGGAGATCAGGCTGATGGCCTTGTCCAGGTTCTGGATGGCCTTCTGAGCGTCGCTCTGAGCGGACGGGGCGGCAACTGCCTGATCCAGCGACAGCTTGGCGCTGTCAACGGCAGCTTGCAGGGTCACGGCCGACGAAGCCAGTGCCGAGGAGGACAGGGACGAACCGGTAGCGAACAGGTTGTCCAGGGCAGCCTTGGCCGAGGTGTAGGTCGCTTGCGCGGTGCTCACGCCGGAGGTGTCGCCCAGACCGATCAGGCCCTTGGCGCTGGTGCCGATGACGGTAGCGATGGTGGAGTTGTTCGACAGGTCATCCAGGGTGATGGTGATCTGGTCGTTCAGCTTGTTGTCTTGCACGTTGGCGCCGACCTGGAACGACAGGGTCAGGGAAGCCGACACGTTCGAAGCGTTCGAGCCGGTACCGGCCGATGCGCCTTGACCAACACCGGTGAACAGGTTCTGGCCGTTGAAGCTGGTGCCGTTCAGAACACGGAACACTTCCTGCGACAGCTGGGTGTATTCGTCGTTCAGGGTCTTGCGGTCTTGTGCGCTGTTGGTGCCGTTGGCTGCTTGCACAGCCAGTTCACGCATACGCTGCAGGTTGTCGCCGACGGTCGACAGAGCGCCTTCAGCGGTTTGCGCCATCGAGATACCGTCGTTGGCGTTACGTTGTGCAACTGCCAGGCCCTTGACCTGGGAGTTCATGCGGTCGGCGATGGCCAGGCCGGCGGCGTCGTCCTTGGCGCTGTTGACGCGCAGGCCGGACGACAGACGTTGGATCGAGGTATTGAGCGACGACTGCGAGGAATTCAGGTTCCGTTGCGTATTGAGCGACGGAATATTGGTATTAATGACTGCTGCCATGTTAATTCTCCTAAGATTTGAGACCGATGATCCGAGTTTCAGTGCCTAACGTTGGTCTTCTACCCATGAGCCCCAGGCGTTTCAACCTCTGTTGATTGCTTTATCGGGCAGTCTTGGAAAAAGTTTAGGGCTTTTGCAAAAAATCTTTTTCAAGGCTTTCCGAACTAAAACTGCGTGCTTTGAAACTCCAAGCAAATCCTTTTTCGACGGCAATTCCAAAAACTTTAGGAAAATTGCTGTTGCGGCCAAGAAAAATGTTCCGAAAAGCAAAAACCGCCCGGGAAGGGCGGTTTCCTGCAATGGCTGGGCGCTCCTAGCCAGCTCAGCCTTGGGCTTTCTTATGTTGCAGCAGCGTTAATTCTTCGCCAACCTTTTTCAGGACCGAGTCCCAATCGCTGACTGCCGGCTGGCGGAACAGGCGCATGCCGGGATACCACGGGGAATCATCGCGGTCGTTGAGCCACCGCCAGTCGGGTACATGCGGCAGCAGTACCCAGGTGGGGTGGCCTAGTGCTCCGGCCAGATGGGCCACCGAAGTATCCACGCAGATAACCAGGTCAAGATTGCTGATGGCGGCAGCGGTATCGGCGAAGTCCTGGCACTCATTGCCCAGGTCAAAGACGGGCCAATCGGCTGGCAACTCCTTCAGGCCGTCGGCAGGCTTGCCTTTTTGCAATGAGTAGAATTCCATCTTGGGGACTTCAAACAATTGCTTGAATTTGTCCAGTGGAATCGAACGATGGCGGTCATTGCCATGCTCCGGATTGCCGCCCCAGACGATGCCGACGCGCAGATTGTCCGCTGATCGTGTCAAGGTGGAAATCTTCTGCTTCCAGTGCGCCGCCAGCGACGCATCGGCAGACAGATAGCCTTCCGCATAGCGCGGGATATCCTCGACGCTATGGGTGCGCAGGGCATAGGGCAGGCTCATGAGCACATAGGCGCAGTCGCAGGGTGGCAGGGGATCGCTTTCGCGCACCAGTGTCACTGCTGGTGTGAAGGATTGGAACAGGCGGTACAGAGGATTCTTCACATGCAGCGCCACGCTGGCACCTTGCTCCATGAGCAAGCGGGCATAGCGCAGGAACTGGATGCTGTCGCCAAAGCCTTGCTCGTGCATCAGCAGGATGCGCTTGCCCGCCAGCGAGGACTTGCCATCCCATTTCGGAATGACCTCGAACAGCTTGTGGATCAGGCGGTAGACGTGGGCGCGTTCCTTGGTGGTGAGGCGGCTCTCGTGGCACTCCCAGCCTTCCTCGAACTGTCCGCGCAGCAACAGGGTCAGTGCCAGGTTGTGCTTGGCGGTCGGGTAATTCGGCCGCAGCGCCAATGCCGTGCGGAAATTGCCAAGCGCATCGTCATAATCGCCATGATCGTGCTGGATCGCGCCGATGTTGTTGTAGGTGAGGGCGTGCTTGGGGTCCAGCGCCAGGGCCTGCTTGAACATGCGCATGGCATCGTCGAAGCGGTCGCCCGTGTTGAAGTAGCTTGAACCGAGCTTGACGTAGCCATTCGGATCCTTGGGTGCGATCTCGATGACGCGCAGCAGGTGTTCGTGGGCTTCTTCGATCTTGTTGATTTTCAGATAACTATCGGCGATCTTGTTGTGGGCGTAGGTGTCCTGGGGATCGAGCAGGATGGCGGTCTTGTGGGACTCTACGGCCTCCTTGTACATCTCCATGGCATGAAAGGCTTCGCCCAGGGCGGTGTGGGAGGGAGCGAAATTGATCTGGTATTCGAGCGACTTCAGAATCGTGGCGACCGCCTCGTCAAAGCGCCGTGCGTCGATCAGGGCGCGGCCCAGGTGCGACAGCGGGCCCGGTGCGTTGGGTTCACGCCGGGCCGCATCCTCGAAGTATTTGATCGAGGCTTCCGGATCGTTCTTTTCGTGCAGGGCATTGGCCAGGCCGATGCGTGCCGCCCGGTTTTCCTTGTCGATGGCGATGGCGCGCTCGTAGATGGCGATGGACTCGTCGATGCGATCCTGGCTCAGCACCGTACCGGCCAGGTTGCTGAGGTATTCGGCGTTGTTCGGATCGGCCTCGATGGCCTTGCGCAGGTATTGCTCGGCTTGCGCGAACTGGCCTTCCTGCATGGCGATCAGTCCGCGTGCGTGGTTGGCAAACACCAGATTGGGGGCGCGGGCCAATACGGCTGTACAGATCGCCTTGGCTTCCTCGGTCTTGCGATTGTCGAGCAGGTCCAGACATTTGCGAACGTCCAGCAGATCCTGCAGGTTGGACTTGGCGGCCGCTGGGGCCGGAATATGTTTGCCGTGCTTGTTGCTGCTCTTGCGCGTCGACATCGAAAAGGGTCCTCTTGGTTGGGCGCATCCATTGCGCCGGGCATAGCTGTCCAGCAAGGATGATATGCGTAACCGGTCACAGGTGAAGAGCTAAATAGAAAGCAAAAAACCTCCGTTTTAAGCGGAGGTTCATGCATAAACAAGCGATCAGTCGCCGCTGGCAGCGTCTTTCCGGCGGTCGGGCCTGCGCGCCGCTCCGAATTCAGTTCCAGCTGCGCAGCAATCCCACGGCCAGTCCTTCGAGTGCAAACTGGTCGTCTTCCGGCTTGACGATGATGGGCTCGAATTCCGGATTCTCGGGGAACAGGGTGATGACGCTGCCGCTCTTCTGGTAGCGCTTGACCGTGACCTCGTCAGCCAGGCGGGCCACCACGATCTGGCCATTGCGCGCCTGGTCGGCGCGCCGCACGGCCAGCAGGTCGCCGTCCAGGATGCCGGCGTCGCGCATGGACATGCCGCGCACCTTGAGCAGGTAGTCGGGCTTGGCCCGGAACATGGCCGGGTCGACCTGGTAAGTCTTTTCCACGTGTTCCTGGGCCAGGATGGGGGAGCCCGCCGCCACGCGCCCGATCAGCGGCAGGCTCAGCTGCATCAGGGCGGGATGGGGCAGGGCCATCTGGCGTGCAGTGCTGATGCCTGTGGTACCTGATTCGCGCAAGCGGATGCCGCGCGAGGTGCCGGGGGAAATCTCGATGGCGCCCTTGCGGGCCAGGGCCTGCAGATGCTCTTCGGCGGCGTTGGCGGAACGGAAGCCCAACTCGGCAGCGATCTCTGCACGCGTGGGAGGGAAGCCGGTGTTCTCGATGGCGTTCTTGATCAGGTTCAGGATCTGTTCCTGGCGCGCAGTCAGTTTGAGCATGAGGGTGGCCTTTCTCGGAGGGAAGGCTGTCTGGATGAACAGTCTGTATTTTTATACAGGTGCAATCCTTGTGTCAACGGCAACATGCATATTCCGGGGCGGAAAAGGCAAGCTTTCTCATTTATATAGAGCGCGCCGCAACTGAAGAATCTGGTTCTGAGCCGCTGGCGGCGATGTGCAGGGTCCGCGTTGTGGCCCTGCGGCCGCAGTGGCGTGACGCTGGCATTGCTGTCAGGACGGAAACCTAGTATGATCTCGGGTTTTCCTCTTCCCACACCCGTCTTGACGCCGGGGTGGGCGTCTTCAATAAGTCCATAAGGAGTCTACATGCGTCATTATGAAATCGTATTTATCGTCCACCCGGACCAAAGCGAGCAAGTGCCGGCGATGATCGAGCGTTACAAGGGCATCGTCACCACCCGCGGCGGCAAGGTCCACCGTGTCGAAGATTGGGGCCGTCGCCAACTGGCTTACCAGATCCAGAAGCTGGCCAAGGCTCACTACGTCTGCCTGAACATCGAAGTCGACAGCGAAACGCTGGCTGAAATCGAAACCGGCTTCAAGTTCAACGACGCCGTCCTGCGCCACCTGACCGTCAAGATGAAGAAGGCCGAAACCGGTCCTTCCCCCATCCTGAAGGCAGTGCAGAAGGAAGACGCGGCCAAGAGCCGTACCGAAGCTCCGGCAGCTTAAGCGCTGCGAACATCGCGGAGAGTGAACCAGTTTCAAGTCATCGCCAGCCTGGCAGAACGTGATGTCCTACGTTATACGCCGGCCGGTATCCCGATTGTCACTGCCAGGTTGCAGCATCAGTCGGAGCAGACGGAGGCTGGCATGAAGCGTCAGGTCGAATTCGAGATCGCGGCGCTGGCAGCGGGGGAAATCTCCGGTGCGCTCAACAGGGCGGCACTGGGTGAAGTCTTCCGGTTCACCGGCTTTTTGGCCCGCAGGAATCGCAACAGCAAGAGCGTCGTGTTTCATATCGTTGATTTTGGCCCGGTCGCGCCGGATTGAGCGGCGCAAGGTAGCCAAACAGACCTTACCCAATTTTTAGATACAGGAGCCAACCATGGCATTCGGTAAAAAGTTCGATAAAAGCAAGCTGAAAAACAAGCGCCAACAGCAAAACCCGCTGTTCAAGCGCAAGAAATTCTGCCGTTTCACCGCCGCTGGCGTTGAACAGGTCGATTACAAGGACGTGGACACCCTGAAGGACTTCGTCCAGGAAAACGGCAAGATCATGCCGGCACGCCTGACCGGTACCAAGGCCCACTACCAGCGTCAAGTTGACACCGCCATCAAGCGCGCGCGTTACCTGGCTCTGCTGCCGTACACCGATCTGCACAACGCCTAATCAGCGTCGAGAAATAGGAGAAAAACATGCAAGTCATTCTGTTGGAAAAAATCGTGAATCTCGGCGGTCTGGGTGATGTCGTGCGCGTCAAGGACGGTTTCGCACGCAACTTCCTGATCCCCCAACGCAAGGCCCGCCGCGCTACCGATGCAGCCATCGCTGAATTCGAAGCCAAGCGCGCTGACCTGGAAAAGGCTGCCGCCGAGAAGCTGGCCGCTGCCCAAGCCCAAGGCGAAAAGCTGGCTGGCGCTACCGTGGAAGTGTCGCAGAAGGCCGGCGTTGACGGCCGTCTGTTCGGTTCCGTGACCAACTTCGACATCGCTGAAGCCCTGGGCAAGAAGGGTTTTGCTGTCGAGAAGTCGCAAGTGCGCCTGCCCAACGGCCCGCTGAAGACCGTTGGCGAACACCCCGTGTCGGTGGCTCTGCACACCGACGTGGTGGTCGATGTCACCATCGCAGTCAAGGGCGAGCAAGCGTAATACGCCTGTTTGCTGCAATTCGTTTTGCAATAGAAAAGCCGGGTTCGCCTGGCTTTTTTATTGTCAGTTGTACCAAGACACGCCGCCACTGGTCATCGTCATGGCGCGGCTTGTCAATGGCTTCATATTGCATTCGTTCGCATGAAGCATCTGGCCGTGCAAAAACGTTCGGCCGGACCTACGGCTTCACATCAGCAGGTTATAATGCGCGCCATGAAAGAATCGTCCCGCGGCAATCCAGAATTTTTCCGTGGCCAGAGAGAGTCATCCGATCCCCAGATCGATGCGCTCCGCGTGCCGCCCCACTCCATCGAGGCCGAGCAATCGGTGCTGGGCGGCCTGCTGCTGGACAACGCAGCCTGGGACCGTATCGCCGACTTCGTCAGCGCTGAAGACTTTTACCGCTACGATCACCGCATCATCTTCGAGCACATCGTCAAGCTCATCAACAGTACCAAGCCGGCCGACGTCATTACCGTCTATGAAGCCATGTCCACCAGCGGCAAGGCCGAAGAGGTGGGCGGGCTGGTTTATCTGAATGCACTGGCGCAAAACACGCCTTCTGCGGCCAACATCCGCCGCTATGCCGAGATCGTCCGTGATCGCGGCATTCTGCGCAAGCTCATCACCGTGGCCGACGAGATTTCCGGCAATGCCTTCAATCCGCAGGGCAAGGATGTGAAGTCCATGCTGGACGAGGCCGAATCCAAGATCTTCGCCATCGCCGAAGAAGGGTCGCGCGGCTCTCAGGGCTTCATGGAAATCCAGCCGCTGCTCACGCAAGTGGTCGAGCGCATCGACGAACTTTACAATCGCGACAATACCAGCGACATCACCGGCGTTCCGACCGGTTTCATGGATCTGGACAAGATGACCTCCGGCCTGCAGCCGGGCGACCTGATCATCGTCGCTGGCCGTCCTTCCATGGGTAAAACCGCTTTCTCGATCAACATCGGCGAACATGTCGCCATCGAGTCGGGCCTGCCGGTAGCCGTGTTCTCCATGGAAATGGGTGGCGCGCAGCTGGCCATGCGTATGCTGGGTTCAGTCGGACGCCTGGACCAGCACCGCCTGCGTACCGGCCGCCTGCTGGACGAAGACTGGCCGCGCCTGACGCACGCCATCCAGAAGATGAACGATGCGCAGTTCTACATCGACGAAACGCCGGCGCTGTCGCCCATCGAATTGCGCGCACGTTCGCGCCGCCTGGCGCGCCAATGCGGCAAGCTGGGCCTGATCATCATCGACTACCTGCAGCTGATGTCGGGCAACGGTGGCAGCTCTTCTGAAAACCGCGCCTCCGAAATCTCGGAAATCTCGCGTAGCCTGAAGGGCCTGGCCAAGGAACTCAACTGCCCGGTGATCGCGCTGTCGCAGCTGAACCGCTCGCTGGAACAACGTCCCAACAAGCGTCCCGTGATGTCCGACTTGCGCGAATCAGGCGCTATCGAACAGGATGCTGACGTTATTTTGTTCATTTACCGTGATGAAGTTTACAATCCGGACTCGCCCGACAAGGGCACGGCGGAAATCATCATCGGCAAGCAGCGTAATGGCCCCATCGGCAGCATTCGTCTGTCCTTCCTGGGGATGTATACCAAGTACGACAACTATATCGGCAATCTGGCGCAGCCTTACGGCGGCGACTGATGCCATCGGCGGCGCGCCACCAGGGCGTGTCGCTGCACAAGGATCACGGGCGGCGTCGGGCCGCCCGTGTCATGCAAGGCGAACGGCCCCCAAGGCCGTTCGTGCAGGACCGGCAGGGCGGGGTACCGGCTTCCAAGGGGGTAGCCGCAGGCCGGTTCGAAACGGCGCTTTACATGAGCGCTAACCATTGATGAGAGAGAAAAATGTTTGGACGATTGATGCCGACTGAAGGCAAATTCTTTGACCTTTTCAATCAGCATGCAGAGCTGGCGGTCAAGTGCGCGAAAGAAATGGTGGCGCTGATGACCAATTTCGACGACCTTGAAATTCGCGTGCACGCCATTGAAGCCGTCGAGAAGGAAGCCGACAAGGTCACGCACAATGCCATCGAACTGCTGCACAAGACCTTCATCACGCCGCTGGACCGCGATGACATCCACCAGCTGATCACCCGCATGGATGACATCCTGGACCTGCTCGAAGATGCGGCCCAGACCATCTCGCTCTACGACATCAAGGCCATCACGCCGGAAGCCAAACGCCTGGCCGAGCTGTGCCTGTCCTGTGCGGAGAAGGTGCAAGCCGCCGTGGGCCTGCTGTCGAACATGGACAACTCGCGCCAGATCCTGTCGATCTGCCAGGAAATCGACCGCCTGGAATCCGACGCCGACCACGTCATGCGTGCGGCCATGTCCAAGCTGTTCCGCGATGAACCGGACGTGCGCACCCTGATCAAGCTCAAGGCCATCTACGAAATCCTGGAAACCGTCACCGATCGCTGCGAAGACGTGGCCAACATCATCGAAGGCATCATCGTCGAAAACGCCTGATCTCGCGGCGTAGCGGCGATTCCCTCGATTTCCGACGGGGACGCCGCTGGTTTCACACAACGGTTTCCCCCATGCAAACAATCCAAATCAGCTTACATATTCTCGCGTTGTTGATCGTCCTGGCGCTGCTGTTCGACTTCATGAATGGTTTCCACGACGCCGCCAACGCGATCGCCACCGTGGTCTCCACGGGCGTGCTGCGTCCGCAGACCGCCGTGGCCATGGCCGCCTTCTTCAACCTGGCGGCCGTGTTCGTGTTCCATCAACTGCACGTGGCGGCTTCGGTGGGCAAGGGCACCATCGAACCGGCCATTGTTGACCAGTACGTCATCTTCGGTGCCCTGATCGGGGCCATCTTCTGGAACCTGGTGACCTGGTATTACGGCATCCCGTCCTCGTCCTCGCATGCTCTGATCGGCGGCCTGGTCGGCGCGGCCGTGGCCAAGGCCGGCACCGGCGCGCTGATCTCGGCGGGCCTGCTGAAGACGATTCTCTTCATCGTGCTCTCGCCCGTGCTGGGCTTGGTCTTTGGCTCCCTGATGATGCTCGTGGTCTCGTGGATCTTCTTCCGCTCCACGCCACGCAAGATCGATGGCTGGTTCCGCCGTCTTCAGCTGCTGTCGGCCTCCATGTACAGTCTGGGCCACGGCGGCAATGACGCGCAGAAGACCATCGGCATCATCTGGATGCTGCTGATCGCTTCGGGCTATTCCTCCCCGGATGCGCCGCCGATGTGGGTCATCATTTCCTGCTACTGCGCCATCAGCCTCGGTACGCTCTTCGGTGGCTGGCGCATCGTCAAGACCATGGGCCAGAAGATCACCAAGTTGAAGCCCGTCGGCGGTTTCTGCGCCGAAACCGGCGGTGCGATCACCTTGTTCATCGCCACCGCCCTGGGCATTCCGGTCTCGACTACCCACACCATCACCGGTGCCATCGTCGGCGTGGGCGCGGCGCAGAAGATGTCGGCCGTGCGTTGGGGCGTGGCCAGCAACATCGTTTGGGCCTGGATCTTCACCATTCCGGCCTCGGCCTTCGTGGCGGCGATCGCCTGGTGGATTGGCGTGCACGTGCTGTAACAAGCCGTCATTCATGGTCGCTGCCAGCGCGGCGGCCGTCCAAAAGCAAAAAGCCACGTTTTCACGTGGCTTTTTGCTTGGGTGCTGAAGAAAAGTGCTTACAACACGTCGCTGGCGTGATCGGCCAGGCGCGAGCGTTCGCCACGCGCCAGGGTGACATGCCCGCTGTGCGCCCAGCCCTTGAAGCGGTCGACCACATAGGTCAGGCCGCTGGAGCCTTCGGTCAGGTAGGGCGTGTCGATCTGGGCGATGTTGCCCAGACACACGATCTTGGTGCCGGGACCGGCACGGGTGACCAGGGTCTTCATCTGCTTGGGCGTCAGGTTCTGGGCCTCGTCGATGATCAAGAACTTGTTCACGAACGTGCGTCCGCGCATGAAGTTGAGCGACTTGATCTTGATGCGCGAGCGGATCAGGTCCTGGGTCGCGGCACGGCCCCATTCCCCGGCATCGCCATCGGACTTGTTGAGCACTTCGAGGTTGTCATCGAAGGCGCCCATCCAGGGGCCCATCTTCTCTTCTTCCGTGCCCGGCAGGAAACCGATGTCTTCACCGACCGGCACCGTCACGCGGGTGACGATGATTTCGTTGTAGAGCTTGGTCTCCAGCACTTGCGCCAGGCCCGAGGCCAGTGCCAGCAGGGTCTTGCCGGTACCGGCCTGGCCCAGCAGGGTGACGAAATCACACTCCGGGTTCATCAGCAGGTTCAGCGCGAAGTTCTGCTCGCGGTTGCGCGCAGTGATGCCCCAGACGCTGTTCTTGGCGTGGCCGAAGTCGCGCAGGGTCTGCAGCACGGCAGTCTTGCCGTTGATCTGGCTGACCTGGCCGTAGAAGGCCGGTTCACCATTCTTGGGCTCGATGAAGACGAACTGGTTGACCAGGAGCGAGGGCACGTAGGGGCCGGTGACACGGTAGTAGGTGTAGCTGCTGCCGTGGCGGCTTTCCTGCCAGGACTCCATGCCCTTGCCATGCTTGTTCCAGAAGTCATCCGGCAGCTGCTGGATGCCCGAATACAGCAGGTCGGTATCTTCCAGCACATGGTCGTTGAAGTAATCTTCCGCGGGCAGGCCAATGGCACGCGCCTTGAGGCGCATGTTGATGTCCTTGGAGACCAGCACCACCGGACGTTCCGGATACTGCTGGTCCAGCGCGCGTACCACGCCCAGGATCTGGTTGTCGGCCTTGCCTTCGGGCAGGCCTTCCGGCAGGGCGGCGTTCTGCAGCTTGGTCTGGAAGTACAGGCGGCCCTTGGCATCCTTGTTGCCCAGCTTGGCCAGCGGGATGCCCAGGTCGATCGAATCCTCGGCCACGTCGGACACCAGCGCATCCAGCGAACGCGAGATCTGGCGCGCATTGCGGGCCACCTCGGACATGCCCTTCTTGTGGTTGTCCAGCTCTTCGAGCGTGACCATGGGCAGGTAGATGTCATGCTCCTCGAAGCGGAACAGCGAGGTCGGATCGTGCATCAGCACGTTGGTATCCAGCACGAACAGCTTGGACTTGCCCAGCTTGTCGGCCACGCGGCTGGTGGGCGACTTGGGTCGGGCTTCTGCGCTCTTGGGAGCGGCTTTCGGTTTCTCGGCCACGGCGGCAGTCTTGCCGGTGATGCGCGCGCGGGGCGCGGTGACCTTGGTATCGGAGACGTCGGCAACGGCAACTGCAACTGCTTGGGGAGCAACTACGGGAGCGGAGGTTTCAACGAGAGTGATGTTCGGTTTGACGGGCTTGTTGCGATCGGCCTTGGGATAGTCCTTGGGAGACAGCATCGAAGCTGGTTTGCTCGGCATTTTGGGCAGGGGCATCAGGACCTCGGAAGTGGATGAAGAAAACACCGCTTTGTCAGAGCGAACAGGTGAAGCAATACATCAGACAGCAAAGAGAGGGATCTTGCTGCAAGGCCGGGCATGCCAATGAAATCCTTGCACCTGTGCTGCAACGTAGCAGCCGTTGCCGTACGGAGGGCAGACAGGGAATGAGCGAGGGCTTGATTGGCCGGGACGGCAGGGGTGGCAAAGTAAAAAGTAAAAAAGCCGTTTCGGCAGGCCACGGGCCTTAACCTGAAACGGCTTCCAGCAAACGTTTTTCTGTTTGAATTCAATGGCTTGTATCGTTTGACCGCATGGTTGGAACGCGTCGCAGCTACTTGCCAGGTCTCCGCGCCGCGGCCTGAATCGATCGTTGCCGTCCGGACCCTGCGCGCAGCAGCCGGGTGGGCTATTGCGCTGCAGCAACCGGACCGCCTGTCTCAGGAATCGAACTTCATTCAGGCCAGGGTTTTGATGAAGGCCAGCACCTCATCCACGTGTGCAGGAACCTTCACTCCACGCCATTCTTTCACCACTTTGCCTGCGGCGTCAATCACAAACGTGCTGCGCTCCACGCCACGTACCTGCTTGCCATACATGTTTTTCATCTTCATGACGTCGAACATGGTGCACAGGGTTTCATCGGGGTCGGAGATCAGCTCGAAGGGCATGCCCAGCTTGCCCTTGAAGTTTTCGTGGGACTTCAGGCTGTCGCGGCTGATGCCGAAGATCTCGGTGTTGGCGGCCTGGAATTGCGGATGCAGGTCACGGAACTGCATGCCCTCGGTGGTACAGCCGGGGGTGTTGTCCTTGGGGTAAAAATACAGAACCAGGTTCTTGCCGCGATAGTCGGCCAGGTTGAAGGTCTTGCCACTGGTCATGGCGGCCGAGAAGTCCGGCACGGTCTTGTTCAGGAGGGATGGTCGGTCTGTCAAAGTGGCGCCCCGTAGGTGAAGTCTTGTTGGTGGATGGTTGGCGGGCCGGGGTTCCCGGCCCTGATAAAGCCATGATCAAGCCCTGTGCAGCCTTACATGGCCTGCACGATCATCTCGCCCGACCGGCCGGGCAGTTCGCCCCAGGCGATCGGCAGGATGGGCAGGACGTCATTCTTGATGCTCTGGTAGTAGTCGCCCATGGAGACCAGTTCGTAGCCTTGGGCGCGCCAGCCAGTGAGCAATTGTTCGAAAATGGGGCCGAGTTTCTGTCCTTCAAGCTCCGCGTGAAGAGTGAAGACATGGTCACGCGGTTCCTTGGTCAACTGAAGCAAAAATTCAGCAGCATTGCTCGCGTCGATCATCTTGCCGCCGATCTCGCGACCCAGGATTTCATCCAGCGTGGGCAGGGTGGTGGGCAGTTGCACGCAGGAGAGCGGCTTGCCGAAGGCCGACAGGCGATGCGGGCCGGCATCGGCATCGGCCAGGCGGCCGTTTTCCCGCAGCTGCGAGCGTCCGTCCGAGGAGTAGGCCATGCCGAACTGGTCCAGCTGGACGAAGGCGTGATCGTTCATCTGCCAGCCCGCAGCGCCGTGCGTACGGGGTGCCTCACCGAAAATCTCGCGATAGCGGGCATGCGACTTGTGCATGGTCTCCACGGTCCACTGAGCGTCGGCAGTGCGAACGTCGTCCTGCCAGACCCGGTGGTCCCAGGTATGGATGCCGCATTCGAAACCCGCGTCCCTGGCTGAGCGCATGAAATCGGCGCAGGTCTTGCCGATGTCGGGGGCGGGCAGCAGGGTGCCGTACATCAGCGTTTTGATGCCATAGTGTTCCACCACCGAAGTGCGCGAGACCTTGCTGAAGAAGCCCGGACGGAAGATCTGCTTCAGCGCCCAGCCGGTGTGGTCGGGCCCGAGCGAGAACAGAAAGGTGGCACCGGCACGATGGCGGCGCAGCTGGTTGATCAGGTTGGGGACGCCCACGCGGGTGCCGCGGTACGTATCGGCGTCGATCTTGAGAGTGAGTTTGGGCAATTCGCTGGACCGGAAAGAGGGTGATCGGCGGTGGTCCGCCATGGTGTTGCTGACTGTCGTGGTAGTGCGCCGGGCGTTGGACTGCGGCGGCTGACGACAAGTTGCGAGACTAGCATCCTGCGCCGGATAGAACAATATGCAGCAGCGCAGCATGCGGGGCAATACGGTGTCACGACGGCGATCTGTTCCGGCGCAAGCCAGACGGACATGGCCGGAAAAAGCAAAACCGCGCCGAAGCGCGGTTTGCATGAGATCGACAGTCAGCGGCCAATCAATCCATCAGCGCACGTGCCTGAGCCACCTGGCTGCGGTAGGCATCGAAGATGTTGCGCAGGGTGTCGGCCATGGTGGTCTTGGGGGCCCAGTTCAGTTCGTCACAGGTGTTGGTGATCTTGGGCACGCGGTTCTGCACGTCCTGATAACCCTTGCCGTAGTAGGCGGCGGAGGTGGTCTCGACCAGCTTGACCTGCTTGGCGGTCTCGGCGTATTCCGGGTACTCGGCGGCCAGCTTGAGCATCATGTCGGCCAGGTCCTTGATGGAATAATTGTTCACCGGATTGCCGATGTTGTAGATCTTGCCGGAGGCCACGCCGCCTTCGTTGGCGATGATCTTCATCAGGGCGTCAATGCCGTCATCGATGTAGGTGAAGGCGCGCTTCTGCTGGCCGCCGTCGACCAGGGAGATATTCTCGCCACGGACGATGTGGCCGAAGAACTGGGTCACCACGCGCGACGAACCTTCCTTCGGGGTGTGGATCGAGTCCAGGCCGGCACCGATCCAGTTGAACGGACGGAACAGGGTGAAGTTCAGGCCGGCTTCCATGCCGTAGCCCCAGATCACGCGGTCCATCAGCTGCTTGGCGCAGGAGTAGATCCAGCGCGGCTTGTTGATCGGGCCGCAGATCAGTTCGGATTCTTCCGGATCGAATTCCTCGTCATGGCACATGCCATAGACTTCCGAGGTCGAGGGGAAGACCAGGTGCTTCTTGTACTTGGCGGCCGAACGCACGATCGGCAGGTTGGCTTCGAAGTCCAGCTCGAACACGCGCAGCGGGGCGTTCACGTAGGTCGACGGGGTCGCGATGGCCACCAGCGGCAGGATCACGTCACACTTCTTGACGTGGTATTCCACCCATTCCTGGTTGATCGTGATGTCGCCCTCGAAGAAGTGCATGCGCGACTTGTAGGCCTCGTTTTCCAGAATGTCGGTGATGCGGTCGGTCATCATGTCCATGCCATAGACGTGCCAGTCCGTGGTTTCCAGAATGCGCTTGGACAGGTGGTGGCCGATGAAGCCGTTGACGCCGAGAATGAGGACTTTTTTCATAATGTAGAGAGCTAGTGAATGGCCGGACTTCAGGAGGCCATGTATTTCAGGTAATTGTTGAGTGAAGCATCCTGATCATTGATCAGGATGCCCAGGATCTGGAGGAAGTTGCCATCGCCACAACGTGCGTACAACTTGCCGCCTTCGAAGAACTTGTCTTGCGTACCGTGGGCCCGCTGCAGCGCAGGATGGGCCGCCGGCGGAACCAGCCGGGTTCTCGTGACCGTAATTTTATCACCCGCGATTTCCTCGAAGGCACCCGGATAGGGCGGGGCCACCGCGCGCACCAGATTATGGACCTCGCCGGCGGTACGCCGCCAGTCGATACGGCCATCTTCCGGCTTGCGGCCACTGAAGTAGCTGCCTTGCGAGAGGTCATTGGGCAGGTTGGGCGTATTGCCCGCCAGCATGGCCGGCAATACGTTCCAGAGCGTCATTTCTGCCGCCACGACCACCTTGCCAAAGACTTCATGCGCGGTATCGTCCGGCAGAATCGGTACGGCAGTCTGCGCCACGATGGCACCGGCGTCGGGCTTGACCGTCATCTCATGCAGGGTGGCGCCGGTTTCGCTCTCGCCATGCAGCACCGCCCAGTTGATGGGGACGCGGCCACGATACTTCGGCAGCAACGAGCCGTGCATGTTGTAGGCACCGCGCCTGGCGCAGGCCAGCACTTCCACCGGCAGCATATGACGGTAGTAGAAACTGAAGAGGAAGTCCGGCTGCAGCGCTTGCAACTGCGCCAGCAGCTGCGGCGAGCGCGGGTCAGCTGGGGTGATGCAGGCAATGCCATGTTCGCGGCACAGGCTGGCTACGGAACCGAACCAGATATTCTCGGTAGCGCTGTCCTCGTGGGTCACCACCAGCGACACCTGCACGCCACGCGCGAGCAAGACCTTCAGGCAGCGGACGCCCACATCATGGTAGGCAAAGACGACGGCGTTCATAGGGCTTGCTTGTCTTCCGAAGAGGATTGCTCAAGGATGGCTTGCACCACATAGCGCGGGCGCGAGCGCACCTGCATGTAGATGCGGCCGATGTATTCGCCCAGCAGGCCGATGGAGAACAGGATCACGCCCATCAGGAAGAAGGTGATGGCGAACAGCGTGAAGACGCCACCGACTTCCGCGCCGATCAGCATGCGGCGCAGCACGATCAGGATGAACAGCGCCGCCGACGCGAACGACAGGCCGATACCCAGCAGCGAAAAGAATTGCAGCGGCACCAGCGAGAAGCCGGTGACCAGATCGAAGTTCAGGCGGATCAGGCTGTAGAAGGAATACTTCGATTCGCCAGCCGAGCGCTCTTCATGTTCCACCACGATCTCGGTCGGATTGCGCGAGAAGGTGTAGGCCAGGGCCGGCACGAAGGTATTGACCTCGCGGCACTGGTTGACCAGGTCGATGACGTTGCGGCCATAGGCACGCAGCATGTTGCCCTGGTCGGTCATCTTGATGCGCGTGATCTTCTCGCGCAGGCGGTTCATGGCCTTGGAGGCGTAGGTGCGCCAGGCCGAATCCTGGCGCTTGCGGCGAATCGAGCCGACGTAGTCGTAGCCCTCGCGCATCTTGGCCACCAGGTTGCCGATTTCTTCCGGCGGATTCTGCAGGTCGGCATCCAGCGTCACCACCACTTCGCCACGGGTGGCTTCGAAGCCCGCCATGATCGCCATGTGCTGGCCGTAGTTGCCATTGAACAGCACCACCCGCGTCACGTCCGGGCGCAGGCGGTATTGCTCGGCCAGGATGCCGGCGGAGCGGTCGCGGCTGCCATCGTTGACGAAGATGACTTCATAGCTGTAGCCCAGGGCGTCCAGCGCCGGGTAAAGGCGCTCGAACAATTTGGAGAGCCCGGATTCCTCGTTGTAAACCGGGATGACGACGGACAGTTCTGGTTTCATCAAATATCAAAAAAATAAGGCTGGAATGCCTGGCCCTGCGGCCTGCATCCAGCGGTACTGAAAGCGTGTTCTGCAATAAATCAATGGCCCGATGCGCCACGAAACAGGGTCATCGCGGCGTTCAGGCCAGGGGCAAGGCAGGAGACCAGCTTGCGAAAATGCAAATAAAACGAATTATGCCGAATTTTTTCGTCGAATTCTTTGCATTATCCGCAAAAATCAACCAAGCACCGATTTTACCGTTTCCACCGAGCGTTCCACGTCCTCTTTACTCATTGCATTGAACATGGGCAGCGACACGATGCGCTGGCCGACGCGTTCGGCCACCGGGAACATGCCTTCCTTGAAGCCACGTTCACGATAGAGCTTCAGCAAGTGAATGGACGGGTAGTGGTAGCCGATGCCGACCTGCTTTTCCATCATCTTTTCCATGAAGGCGGCGCGGGTGATGCGCTCCGGCAGGACCAGCTGGAACATGTGCCAGTTGGAGTTCTCGAAGTCGGCCACTGGCAGCTGGGCACCGAAGCTGGCTTCGAAATCGCTCCCGAAGCAGGCGAAATAGTGGCGCGCCAGTTCCTTGCGATGGGCGGTGACGGCATCGATGTGGGCGAACTGGCCCAGGCCGATGGCGGCGGCCACGTCGGTCATGTTGAACTTGCCGCCCAGAACATCCACTTCCAGGCCGTCGAAGCCGCTGCGGGTGACGCCCTGCAGGCGGTATTTCTCGGCCAGACGGGCTTCCTCGGCATTGTTGAGCACCAAGAAACCGCCTTCGGAACTGGTGATGTTCTTGTTGGCCTGCAGGCTGAAGGAGACGAAATCGCCGAAGGCACCGATGCGCTTGCCTTTCCAGGTCGAACCCAGCGCCTGGGCGGCATCTTCCACCACGCGCAGATTGTGCTTGGCGGCAATCGCGTAGAGGCGGTCCATGTCCAGCGGCAGGCCGGCCAGGTAGACCGGGATGATGGCCTTGGTGCGCGGGGTAATGGCGGCTTCGAGGCGGTCCAGGTCGATGTTGCGGGTGACCGGATCGATGTCGGCGAACACCGGGGTGGCGCCGGTTTCCAGGATCACGTTGGCGGTGGCGACCCAGGAGATGGGGGTGGTGATGACTTCATCGCCCGCGCCGATGCCGGCGATGCGCAGCGCGATTTCCATGGTGCAGGTGCCGGAGTTGAAGGTGCGCACGATGCGTCCGCCCAGGTAGTCCGACAAGGCCTTTTCGAACGCCTGCACCTTGGGGCCGCTGGTGATCCAGCCCGAGCGCAGCACTTCGCCGACGGCGGCGATGGTGGCGTCATCGATGGTGGGTTTGGAAAACGGCAGGAAAGGCAGGCTCATGGTGGAATCCGGTCAGACTAGGTTCAAGGGGAGGGCGCTGCCGCAGCGGGCAGCGCAGTGGCCGGCGCGCCGGGCGCGCGGCAACCCGGTATTGTAAATCAGCTTCTGGTCAGCAAGACCACGCCGACGATGATCACGCCGATGGCCAGCAGGCGCTGCAGGGAGATGGCCTCGCCCAGGAAGTACCAGGCACCGATGGCGTTGATGATGTAGCCCAGCGAGAGCAGCGGGTAGGCGATGGTCACGTCCACCCGCGACAGGCCGATGATCCACACGCCCACCGAGATCACGTAGCAGGACAGGCCGCCGATGATGGGCAGCTGGGTAGCCAGCTTGAGGCCGGTGGAAAACCAGTTGTCCGCCGTCAGGTGGATCGCACCGACCGCATTGGTGCCGGCCTTGAGCAGCAGTTGTGCAACGGCGTTCAGGCAGATGCCGACGAAGATGAAGCCAAAGGTAGTCAGGTTCATTTCGCCGCCTTCTTCTCGCCAGCGACCGCTGCGGCGGGGGGCGGATCATTGGCCACGATCACGCGGCGCGGGTCCTGGCCGATCAGGCGCATCGGCAGCTTGCGTTCGACCAGCTGCTTGTAGATGGTCGGATCGATGATGGCGATATCCTTCTTGCCAGCCGCGTTGTCGGCCACCCATTGCGCCACGAAGGCGTCAATGGTCGGCAGCCACAGCTGCGGTTCCTGCTTGAGACCGAACTCCATTTCGTCGGCATGCTGCACCAGGGTCATGGTGCGGCGCAGGTAGAAGGGCAGGGCCTGTTCATAGCGGCCGACCAGGTAGATCGGGGTTTCCGGCTTCAATTCAGCCTGCAATGCCGGCACGTAGTCCACACCCGCCGAGTAGCGGCCCTGCGGATCATGGCCCAGCATCAGCAGCTGGCCGGCCACGAAGGCGGTCGCCGCCAGCGCGGTCACGGCCCAGTCCTTGTGCTGGCGTGCCAGGCGGATGGCGGCGATGCCGCCGACGAAGAAGATCAGGGTGGCGGCGTACAGGTAGGGCACGTGGGCCTCCACCAGCGGCAGCGAGTAGGCATCCTTGGCCAGCGAGGGCACGCGCGGGATGAAGGCCAGCGCCACCGCCGAGGGCAGGGCCACCAGCGAACCGGCCCAGGCCAGCGCCTTGTAGTCCGCTTCGTCCAGGTAGCAGGCGATCAGCAGCGCCAGCGCCGGGAAGATCGGCAGGATGTAGGAGGGCAGCTTCGAGTCCGAGATGCTGAAGAACACGAAGATGAACACCGCCCACACCAGCAGCATCCGCTTGGGCTGGAAACGCCCGCCGTTGAGGCTGTTGTAGCCGGCGGTGTCGCGTTGCTCGCGGGTGCCTTTCCACAGGCTCTGGAAGAACACGCCCAGCCAGGGAATGATGCCCAGCACCAGGATGGGAATGAAGTAATACCACGGACCGGTGCGGCTATGGATCTTGGTGGTGAAGCGCTGGAAGTGCTCGTGGATGAAGAAGAACTGCGGGAATTCCGGATTGCGCAGCGACACCGCCACGAACCAGGGCGTGCAGATCGCAAAGAACAGGATCAGGCCCTTGACCAGATGCAGTCGCTTCCAGATCGCCCAGTCGCGCGCAAACAGGGTATAGAGCACCAGCACCGCACCGGGCAGAACGATACCGATCAGTCCCTTGGACAGCACCGCCAATGCCATGCCGGCCCAGCACAGGAGCATCCAGTTGCGCTGGCCTTCACGGGAGGCACCGTCGCGCTGCGCCATCAGCAGCGAGCACAGGGCGATGGTCATCATGCCCGACAGGCCCATGTCCAGCGTATTGATGTGGCCCATGCCCGCCCAGAAGAAGCTGGAGGCCAGCACCAGGGCGGCATAGAAGCCGACGCGGGCGCTGAAGACGCGGGTGCCGGTGTAAGCCGCCAGGCCGATGCCCAGCAGGCCGCACAGGCCGGTCCACAGGCGCGCCTGCCATTCACCGAGGCCGAACAGCTCGAAGGTGATGGCATTCATCCAGGTTTGCAGGGGCGGCTTCTCGAAGTACTTGATGCCGTTCAGGCGGGTGGTGATCCAGTCCTGCGTGGCCACCATTTCGCGCGCCATCTCGGCATAGCGGCCTTCGTCGGTGGGCACCAGTACACGGGCTCCGAGCATCCAGAACCAGACCAGCAGGAAGAGAATGAGCAGCGTCCAGACGAACGCCTTGGATTTATACAGTTCGCGCATTGACAGCGGTTCCTTGTTGCGTGTTCTTGGGTTTCTTGTCGCGGCAGGTGCCGGCGTCAGGCCTGGGGCGCAATGATCAGCGCCAGCGCCACCTTGCGCCCTTCGGCCATGAGAATGTTGTAGGTCCGGCAGGCGGCCTGGTTGTCCATGCACTCCACGCCGATGCGGCGCGCAGTCAGCACCGTGGTCAGCTTGGGATGGACGAAGCGCTGGCGCTCGCCGGTGCCCAGGATGACCACGTCCGGTGCGGTGGCATCGATCTGGGCGAAATGCTCGGGAGTGAGCGCCTCGAAGCTCTCTGCCGGCCAGGGCACCGGCTCGGTCTCGGGCAGCACCAGCAGGCTGTTGGTGAAACGGATGGCATTGAGCTCGACGCCGTCCTCATCATAGGCGGTGACGGTCTGGTATTGCTTGGTTTCGGTCGAATGGAGCTTCATCGCAGATGGGCAGGATGGGTTGCAGGCGGCCCCGCGGGGCGAACGACCGGGCCATGATGTCAAGTCGACATGCATCGCAGCAACGCGGTCGTAAAGTGCGCCATTGTAGCCGTTTCCGACCCCGGCGCACGCCTATTTGATTGATAAAATGCTTAGCTTTGGGCAAAATGGCCGGTTCCCGGCAAGCCCATGAGGCAGCGCCGCAGGCCGCTTTGCAGGTGCTTTACATTGCACTGCAGCAGGCAAAAACGTGCAGGAAAATGATGGCAAGCGTGGTAATGGAGGGGAGCCGCAGGATAATGGTTCCGGTCCGGTGCCCGCGGCCGATGAAGCAGGACAGGACGGGCAGGGGCCGACGCCGCCTGTCGCGAAACGATTAGAGGAAGAGCTGTGCGACCGATTCAGAAATCCAAGAAGCTGGCAGATGTGTGTTACGACATTCGGGGTCCCGTGCTGGAAAAGGCGCGCCAGATGGAGGAAGAAGGCCACAAGATCATCAAGCTCAACATCGGCAACCTGGCCGCCTTCGGCTTCGATGCGCCCGACGAGATCGTGCAGGACATGATCCGCAACATGGGCAATGCCTCCGGCTACACCGATTCCAAGGGCCTGTTCGCGCCTCGCAAGTCGGTGATGCACTACACCCAGCAAAAGAAAATCGAGGGCGTGACCATCGATGACATCTACCTGGGCAATGGCGCCTCCGAACTGATCGTCATGAGCGTCAATGCGCTGCTCAACACCGGCGACGAAGTGCTGGTGCCGTCGCCCGACTATCCGCTGTGGACCGCCGCCGTGAGCCTGTCCGGCGGCACCCCGGTGCATTACGTCTGCGACGAGCAGCAAGGCTGGCAGCCCGACATCGCAGACATCAAGAAGAAGATCACCCCCAACACCAAGGCCATCGTCGTCATCAATCCCAACAATCCGACCGGCGCGCTGTATTCGGTGGAGGTGCTGAAGGAGATCATTGAGCTGGCGCGCCAGCATCAACTGATCATCCTGGCTGACGAGATCTACGACAAGGTGCTCTACGACGGCAACACCCACACCTCGCTGGCCTCGCTGGCCGACGATGTGCTGTTCATCACCTTCAACGGCCTGTCCAAGAACTATCGTTCCTGCGGCTACCGCGCCGGCTGGATGGTGGTTTCGGGCGAGAAGAAGCATGCGCGCGACTACATCGAAGGCCTCAACATGCTGGCCTCGATGCGCCTGTGCGCCAATGCGCCCGGCCAGTTCGCCATCCAGACCGCGCTGGGCGGCTACCAGAGCATCAATGACCTGGTCGCCCCCAATGGCCGCCTGACCAAGCAGCGCGACCTGGCGCACAAACTGCTGACCGACATTCCTGGCGTGACCTGCGTCAAGCCCAAGTCGGCGCTCTACATGTTCCCGCGCCTGGATCCGGAGGTTTATCCGATCAAGGACGACCAGGAATTCGCCTACGAACTGCTGGCCGAGGAAAAGGTATTGATCGTGCAGGGCACCGGCTTCAATTGCCCGACGCCGGACCACTTCCGCGTGGTGTTCCTGCCCAACACCGACGACCTGACCGAATCCATGGGGCGCATCGCGCACTTCCTGGAAGGCTATCGCCGCCGCCACGGCACGGCCTGATCCGATTTGCAGTACCCGTCACGGCCGCGGCCTGCGGCGTGGCGGTCATTTTTCACCAACCACGAAGACAATATGAAATCCATCAAAGTAGGTTTGCTCGGCATCGGCACCGTGGGTTCCGGTACTTTCAATGTTCTCAAGCGCAACCAGCAGGAGATTGCGCGCCGTGCAGGCCGGGGCATTGAAATTACCATGGTCGCCGCTCGCAATACTGCCCGCGCGACCGAACTGACCCAGGGAGAAGTCAAGGTCGTCAATGACGGCAACCTGGTGGTGAACGATCCCGAGATCGATATCGTCGTGGAGCTGATCGGCGGCGATGACATCGCCCGCGACCTGGTGCTCAAGGCCATCGCCAACGGCAAGCACGTGGTCACGGCCAACAAGGCCCTGATCGCCAAGCATGGCAATGAAATTTTCAAGGCGGCGCAGGAAAAGGGCGTCATGGTGGCCTTCGAGGCGGCCGTGGCCGGTGGCATCCCCATCATCAAGGCCCTGCGCGAAGGCCTGACCGCCAACCGCATCCAGTGGGTGGCCGGCATCATCAACGGCACCACCAACTTCATCCTTTCCGAGATGCGCGACAAGGGTCTGGACTTCGACGTGGTATTGAAGGAAGCGCAGCGCCTGGGCTATGCCGAAGCCGATCCGACTTTCGACATCGAAGGCGTGGATGCCGCCCACAAGCTGACCATCATGGCCTCGATCGCTTTCGGCATCCCGGTGCAGTTCGACAAGGCCCACGTGGAAGGCATCACCAAGCTGCAGGCAAGCGACATCACCTATGCCGAGAAACTGGGCTACCGCATCAAGCTGCTGGGCATCACCCGCCAGACTGCCAAGGGCATCGAACTGCGCGTGCACCCGACGCTGATTCCGGCCTCGCGCCTGATCGCCAACGTTGAAGGCGCGATGAATGCCGTGGTGGTGCGTGGCGACGCCGTGGGTGAAGCGCTGTACTACGGCAAGGGTGCCGGTTCCGAGCCGACCGCCTCGGCCGTGATCGCCGACCTGGTCGACATCACCCGCCTGGCGACTGCCGACCCCGAACACCACGTGCCTTCGCTGGCCTTTCAGCTCAACGCCATGGCCGATACCCCGGTGCTGCCGATGAGCGAAGTCGTGACCAGCTACTACCTGCGCATCCGCGTGGCCGACCAGGCTGGCGTGCTGGCCGATGTGACGCGTATCCTGGCGGATTCGACCATCTCCATCGACGCCATGCTGCAGAAGGAGCCGGCTGAAGGCGAGCAGCAGACCGACATCATCATGCTGACCCACCAGACCCAGGAAAAGAACATCGAGGCTGCCATTGCCAAGATCGAAGCCCTGGCGACAGTGGTCGGCCAGGTCACCAAGATCCGCCTGGAAGAGCTGAGCTGATTCGATCTGCTGTCATTGCATCAAGGAAAAACGGAGCCCGCGGGCTCCGTTTTTCTTTGGATCGGGAAGAAGGGGGGGGTGGTAAACGCCCCCTATGATCATTTCTTCAGTTCGAAATTGCAGACTGCCTGCAGCATGGCGTCGCCGACCGACATCGGCTTGGGCTTGATGAACTCTTGTCCCTTCAGGGCATCGCTGTGGTCACGCTTGTCGCCCTTGCCATCGTTCTCGGCGAAGATGATTTCGCGCACCAGCTTCATGCTGCCGGCCTTGCAGTTGTACTGGTGCAGGTCCTTGTAGGATTTCAGCGCGGGGAAGCTCTTGTCGCCATTGTTGGGACGCGCTTCCTTGAAGTTCCACATCGACCAGGCTTCGCGGATGCCGCCCGATTCGACGATGGAGTCGGTATCGACCAGCAGTTCGGACGTATCCGAGCCACCCAGCGATTGCCAGTTCTCGGCGTGCGCCGGCAGGCTCGCCAGCAGGGTGCCGAACAGGCCGGCCGCGGCCAGCAGGGTCTTGATCTTGTGGTTCATGCCGTTTTCCATCCTTTTGAGTTTGAAGTGCATCTTTGATGTGGCCAGCGTGCAAACATTCCCGCCATCCCGGCGGCGCTGCACGAAGTGGCGCAGCATAGCCCGGGCATGCGCGGCTTTCAAGGGTGGTAACGTTTTATTTCAGCTTGCGCCGGCGCCATGATGATTCAGTGCAACAAATGGCCCGTCAGCCCGAGACCCTGCGCCACCGCCCTGTCTGCAGGTGCAGCTTTCTTCCATGCCGCGCTTTTGTGCAGCGCCCGCTGGCCGTATAATCGTGGACTTTCCTCCCATTCCACGCTCCCGCCGCCTGCCGGCGCATCCTAATCGACATGCAATACGTTTCCACCCGCGGTCACGCTGCAACTCCTTCCTTTTCCGACATCTTGCTGGGCGGCCTGGCCCCTGACGGCGGCCTGTACCTGCCGGCCACTTATCCGCAGGTCAGCGGTGCCGAGCTGGACCAGTGGCGTACGTTGTCGTATGCCGACCTGGCTTTCGAAGTGCTCAAGAAATTTGCCACCGACATTCCCGAAGCCGACCTGAAGGCGCTGGCCCACAAGACCTATACCGCCGACGTCTACCGCAACACCCGCGCCGGCGAAGATGCCAGCCAGATCACCCCGCTGCGCACCCTGCAGGAAGAAGGCGGCAAGAAGCTGGTGCTGCAGAGCCTGTCCAATGGTCCCACGCTGGCCTTCAAGGACATGGCGATGCAATTGCTGGGCAACCTGTTCGAATATGCGCTGGCCAAGAAGGGCGCGGAATTGAACATCGTCGGCGCCACCTCCGGTGACACCGGCAGCGCCGCCGAATACGCCATGCGCGGCAAGAAGGGCATCCGTGTCTTCATGCTGTCGCCGCACAAGAAGATGAGCGCCTTCCAGACCGCGCAGATGTTCAGCCTGCAGGACCCGAACATCTTCAACCTGGCCGTGGAAGGCGTCTTCGATGATTGCCAGGACATCGTCAAGGCCATCTCCAACGACCTCGAATACAAGGCCGCCAAGAAGATCGGCACCGTCAACTCGATCAACTGGGCGCGCGTGGTGGCGCAGGTGGTGTATTACTTCCGCGGCTACCTGGCAGCCACGACCAGCAACGAGCAGAAGGTGTCCTTCACCGTCCCCTCGGGCAACTTCGGCAACATCTGCGCCGGCCACATCGCCCGCATGATGGGCCTGCCCATCGACAAGCTGGTGGTGGCCACCAACGAGAACGACGTGCTGGATGAATTCTTCCGCACCGGTCACTACCGCGTGCGCAAGTCCGCCGAGACCTACCACACCAGCAGCCCCAGCATGGACATCAGCAAGGCCTCCAACTTCGAGCGCTTCGTCTACGACCTGCTGGGCCGCGACAGCGCACGGGTCAAGGCGCTGTTCCACAAGGTCGAGACCGCAGGCGGCTTTGACCTGAGCGGCCAGGCCGGCAGCGACGGCAATGAATTCGCCAGCGTCCTGCAGTATGGCTTCGCCTCCGGCAAGTCGACCCACGCAGACCGCCTGGAGACCATCCGCTTTGCTGAAAAGGCCTATGGCATCACGGTCGACACCCATACCGCCGATGGCATCAAGGTAGCGCGCGAGCATCTGACGCCGGGCGTGACCATGATCGTGCTGGAGACGGCCTTGCCGGCCAAGTTCAATGAAACCATCCGCGAAGCCCTGGGCCGCGACGCCGACCGTCCGGCGGGCTTCGAGAACATCGAGGCGCTGCCGCAGCGCTTCGAGGTGATGCCGGCCGATGCCGCCCGGGTGAAGGCTTACGTGGCCGAGCACACCGGTCTGTAAGCCGCGCCTTACCATCTCTACGCCGTCCGCGCCATTGGCCCGGACGGCGTTTTTCATGGAGCGCGTGCGGGCGGCGATTGCATTAGAATGTCGGGTCGCTGTATCGACCAGAAAACAACGCTTCACCCTTGTCCCGAACTTCGATCTTCTCCGTCAGGCCTGCCATGTCCTCCACGCCCGTTCCTTCCGCAGCCCCCTCATCCGACAAGCCGGCCCGCCCGCCCATGCAAAGCGTCAGCCAAGCGCTCGATACCTTGTTGTCGGCCGCCGTGCCGGTGGTGGAGAGCGAGACCGTCGATACGCTGGAGGCGTGCGGACGCGTGCTGGCAGCGCCGGTGGCGGCTTCCATCGACGTGCCCGGCATGGACAATTCGCAGATGGATGGCTACGCCGTGCGGGCGGCGGATTGCGCATCGGGCCAAGCGCGCCTGCGCGTATCGCAGCGCATTCCGGCGGGCCACGTGGGCCAGCCGCTGGAACCGGGGACGGCGGCGCGCATCTTTACCGGTGCGATGATGCCGCAAGGGGCCGACGCCGTCGTCATGCAGGAAGCCTGCGAGACCGAGGGTGAGCACGTGGTGATCCGCCATGTCCCCAAGAGCGGTGAATGGGTGCGCCTGATCGGTGAAGACATCCGCCAGGGCAGCACCATCCTCGCCGCCGGTACCCGGCTGCGCCCGCAGGAACTGGGGCTGGCGGCCTCCATCGGACAGGCGCAGCTGCAGGTGCTGCGACCGGTGCGCGTGGCGGTGTTCTTCACGGGCGATGAGCTGACCATGCCCGGCCAAGCCCTCAAGCCGGGCGGCATCTACAACTCCAATCGCTTCCTGCTGCGCGGCCTGTTGCAGAAACTGGGCTGCCAGGTCAGCGACTTCGGCATCGTGCCCGACAGTCTGGAGGCGACCCGCCAGACCCTGCGCGAGGCCGCGCGCGAGCACGATCTCATCATCACCAGCGGCGGCGTCTCGGTGGGGGAAGAAGACCATGTGAAGCCTGCTGTCGAAGCCGAGGGCCGCATCAACATGTGGCAGATCGCCATGAAGCCTGGCAAGCCGCTGGCCTTCGGCCAGGTGCGCCGCGGGCAAGGGGCGGGAGAGCAGGGAAGTGAAGCTTTCTTCCTGGGGTTGCCGGGCAATCCGGTGTCGTCCTTCGTCACCTTCCTGCTCTTCGTCAGGCCCTTCATCCTGCGCCTGCAAGGGCTGCCGCGCGAGGCCGTGTTGCCGCAACCGGTGGCCATGCGCGCCGACTTCGACTGGCCACGTGCCGACCGCCGCCAGGAATTCCTGCGCGTGCGCCGCAATGCGCAGGGCGGACTGGATCTGTTCCCCAGCCAAGGGTCGGCAGTGCTGACCTCGACTGCCTGGGCCGATGGCCTGATCGACAATCCGCCGGGGCAGATCATCGCCGCCGGCGACACGGTGCAGTTCCTGGCCTTCGATCATCTGCTGAACTGAACGCGGCGCAACAGCGATGAGACTGGCGGAGATCGATCAGTACCTGAGCAGCAGCATTCCCAGCGAAGCCACCGGCTGGCGGCGCTTCGTGCTGGAGTTCCTCATGTTCGGCCTCAAGGAGGCGCGTTGCTGCCTCTTTGCGGGGCTGTTCTTTGCGGCCGTGTTCCTGATGCCGCGCGCCGGTCTGTTCGGCATTCCGCGCTATGACGCCTTGCTGCTCTTCGCCTTGCTGGTACAGGTCTGGATGGTGTCGACCCGCATCGAGACCATCGCCGAACTCAAGGCCATCAGCGTCTTCCACGTCGTCGGTTTTGCACTGGAGGTATTCAAGACCTCAGGAGCGATCCAGTCGTGGAGTTATCCTGACTTTGCCTATACCAAGCTGTTCGGGGTGCCGCTGTTCTCCGGCTTCATGTATGCCGCCGTGGGCAGCTGCATCATCCAGGCCTGGCGGCTGTTCGACCTGCGCATCCAGCATCATCCCCCTTACTGGATGGCGACCCTGATCGCCTTGCTGATTTACGTCAACTTCTTCACCCATCACTACATCGGTGACTACCGCTGGTACCTGGCAGCCTGCGCGCTGGGCCTGTATGCGCGCTCCACGGTGCTGTTCCGTCCGCTGGACCGCGATCGCAAGATGCCGCTGCTGCTGGCGTTCCTGCTGATCGGATTCTTCATCTGGCTGGCCGAGAACATCAGCACCTTCTTCGGCATCTGGCGCTACCCCAACCAGATGGGGGCCTGGTCCACCGTGCACCTGGGCAAGTGGAGCGCCTGGTCGCTGTTGGTCATGATGACCTTTACCATCGTGGTGCATCTCAAGCATATCCGCAGCAAGATTCATATCGCCCACTAAGGGCCTGCTGCCACCCTCAAGGAAATCCATGAAAATCGAACTTCGTTTCTTCGCCAGCGTGCGCGAAGCCCTGCAGACCTCGCAGGAAATCATCGAGCTGCCGGACAGCGTCAAGACCGTCGGCGACGTGCGTGCCTTCCTGATGGGCCGCGGCGGCATCTGGGCCGAAGTGCTCGGCCCCGAAAAGAACCTGCGCATGGCCTACGACCATGAAATGACGGAGGCCGATACCGAGGTCGTCGACGGCGGCGAAGTGGCCTTCTTCCCGCCCGTCACCGGAGGCTGAGGTGAGCCCCCGCCGCGATCCTGTAGCCGGCACCATTGCGCATTACAGCAGCCATGCCGAGAGCTTCCGCGAAGGGACCTGGGATCATGACGTCAGCCAGAACATGGCAGCCCTGCTGGACGCACTGCACGCCAGGGCGGGAGCCGCCGGGCAGGGACCGTTCACGATCCTCGATGTTGGCTGTGGCCCGGGTCGCGACCTGATCGAATTCACCCGGCGCGGCCACGTGGCAGTGGGCCTGGACGGCACTGCCGAGTTCGTCGAAATGGCGCGAGCGGCCAGCGGCTGCGAAGTCCTGCACCAGGACTTCCTGCAACTGGATCTGCCGGTGGCGCGCTTCGACGGGATCTTTGCCAATGCCTCGCTGTTCCATGTGCCGGCGGTGCATTTGCCGCGCGTGCTGGGGCAGTTGCATGCCAGCCTGAAGCCGGGCGGCATCCTCTTCAGTTCCAATCCTCGCGGCAATGATCTGGAAGGCTGGAGCGGTCCGCGTTATGGTGTCTGGCATAGCCTGGAAGGCTGGCGTCGCTACTTGCAGCCAGCAGGTTTCATTGAATTGCGGCATTATTACCGCCCTGACGGTTTGCCACGCGAGCAGCAACCGTGGCTGGCCAGCGTCTGGCAAAAGACGCAAGACCCGCATCCAGCGGGCTGAGATCGAACATTCGGAATCCCGATTCTTTGGGAGGAGACCAGGCCTGCGCCAAACAGGTCTGCGGAGGGGTGCAAAAGACATCGTTCAATGAAGCGATGCGCATTCATCCACACCTGTAGAAGGATCTATCTTGATTTCGACCCATCTGGCCGCCTGGGCGGCCCAGGACACGCAGTTGCTGCTGGTGACGCTGGCGGCACTGGTCACCATCGTGGTGCTGATCAGTTTCCTGTCCATCGCACCTTTCCTGTCCATCCTCATCGGTACCTTCGTGGCCGGCATCGGTGCCGGCCTGCCGCTGGAAGACATTGCCAAAGCCTTCAGCAAAGGGGCCGGCAGCCTGCTCGGCGAAGCCGGCATCATCATCGCCCTGGGGGCCATGCTGGGCGCGCTCATGGCCGAATCGGGCGCAGCCGACCGCATCGTCAATACCCTGCTCCGCTATGCGCGCGGCAGCATCATTCCCTGGATGATGGCGCTGGTGGCGCTGGTGGTTGGCCTCCCGCTGTTCTTCGAAGTGGGGCTGGTGATGATGGCACCGATCATCTTCGTGATGGCACGCCGTTCCGAACTGCCCATCATGCGCGTGGCCATTCCCGCACTGGCCGGCATGACTACATTGCACGCGCTGCTGCCGCCGCATCCGGGCCCGCTGATCGCCGTGTCCGCGCTGCACGCCGACCTGGGCACGACCATGCTGCTGGGCTTCATCGTGGCCATCCCTGCGGTGATCATCGCCGGTCCCCTGTACGGCAACTTCATCGCGCCGCGCCTGAACCTGGCTGAACCGGACCAGATCGGCAAACTGTTCAGCGCCCGTGAAGGCCAGTCGCAGCCCAGCTTCCTGGTGGCGCTGGTGACCATCCTGCTGCCGGTGGTGCTGATGCTGGGCCGCACCGTGGCGCGCATCTGGGTCACGC
Organism: Herbaspirillum sp. 1173; assembly: GCF_031455335.1. Classification (NCBI taxonomy): domain Bacteria; kingdom Pseudomonadati; phylum Pseudomonadota; class Betaproteobacteria; order Burkholderiales; family Oxalobacteraceae; genus Herbaspirillum; species Herbaspirillum sp. 1173. Next base: position 250,943 of record NZ_JAVDSP010000001.1, read on the forward strand.
CCAAGACCGAGCTGTTTGAAATGCTCAATTTCTTCGGCGAACCCATCATCGCGCTGACCGTGACGGTGCTGTTTGCGGTGGTGGTGCTGGGCTGGGGGCAGGGCAGCAGCCGCTTTGAAGTTGGTGCCACGCTGCGCCGCGCCTTGCCGCCCATCGCCGGTCTGTTGCTGACCATCGGTGCGGGTGGCGGACTGAAGCAGACCCTGCTGTCGGCCGGTATCAGCGACACCATCACCAAGATCGCCGATGGCACCCACATGCCGTTGATCCTGCTGGCCTGGATCATTGCCGTGGCGCTGCGCCAGGCCACCGGTTCGGCCACTGTCGCCACGACCGCCACTGCCGGTATCGTTGCGCCGCTGGTGGCGGGCCTCTCTGCCACCCACAACTCCCTCATGGCGCTGGCCATCGGGGCTGGCTCGGTGTTCTTCTGTCACGTCAATGACGCCGGCTTCTGGATGGTCAAGGAATACTTCGGCCTGAACCTGAAGCAGACCCTGGCCACCTGGTCGGTGATCCAGACGCTGGTTTCGGTGATCGGACTGGGCATGACGTTGCTGCTGTGGGGACTGCTGGTGTAATGCCGCTGCACTCGCGGACGGGCTGGCGCTGGTAGAATCGCAGCCTGCATTCATTTCCTGTTGAACCATGCCCGTCCGCGTCCAGACTGCCGATTTCGATCTCTCCACTGAAGTGGCGCAGTTGCGCCTGGCCAATCCGCGCGTCGGCGCGGTGGTCAGTTTCGTGGGCACCGTGCGCGATCTCAACGATGGTGCAGCGGTCTCGGAGATGGAACTGGAACACTATCCGGCCATGACCGAGCGGGCCCTGGAGCAGATCGTGGAACAAGCCAAGGCACGCTGGCCCATCTTCGATGCGCTGGTGATTCATCGCGTCGGTCCGATGCAGCCGCGCGAACAGATCGTACTGGTGGCGGTGACTTCACCGCATCGCGGCGAAGCCTTTGCCGCCTGCGAATTCATCATGGATTACCTCAAGACCCAGGCCCCGTTCTGGAAGAAAGAGCAAACACCCGACGGTGCCCGCTGGGTCGATGCCCGCGAAAGCGACGACACGGCGCTGGCCAAGTGGGCGCAATAAGTCAGCATCGCCCGGGACACTGATCCCGGCGACGCCATCAACGGCACACAGGGGGATTTTCGTCTTGCCATTCACTTTCCGCTTTCCCCGCATCCCGGGTTTGCCCACGACGGCCACGGCACCGTTCTGTCCTTCCGAAGTGGCCGGTACCGTCAACGTGCCGCGTGGTGCTTCTGTTTGGCAGAAGCTGCGCATCTACGTCGGCCCCGGGCTGCTAGTGTCGATCGGCTATATGGATCCGGGCAACTGGGCCACGTCCATCCAGGCGGGTTCGCAGTTCGGTTATCAGCTGCTGTTCGTTGTAATGCTCTCCAGCCTGGCTGCCATCGTGCTGCAATGCCTGTGCGCGCGGCTGGGCATCGCTACCGGCAAGGATCTGGCGGTGCATTCGCGCGAGCACTATCCGCCCGCCGTGGGCAAGGGCATGTGGGTGCTGGCCGAACTCTCCATCATCGCCTGCGACCTGGCCGAGGTGCTGGGCTGCGCGCTGGCCTTCAACCTGCTGCTGGGGGTGTCGTTGCCGGTGGGCGTGCTGCTGACCGCGCTGGATACGCTGATCGTGCTTGGCTTGAAGGGCAGGGGATTCCGCCAGGTCGAAGCCATCATCCTGGGCCTGGTCATCACCATCGCCGCCTGCCTGCTGGCGCAACTGGCCTTCGTCAAGGCGGACTGGCACGAGGTAATGCAGGGCTTCGTCCCCTCGCTGCAGGCTATTTCCAGCCGCGAACCGCTGTACCTGGCCATCGGCATCATCGGGGCCACGGTGATGCCGCACAATCTCTACCTGCATTCCTCCATCGTCCAGACCCGCAGCGTGCAGCGCGATCCGGCTTCGCTGCTGGAGGCGGTGCGCTATACGCGGGTCGATACCACGGTGTCGCTCCTGATCGCCATGGTCATCAACGCCACCATCCTGATCCTCGCGGCTTCGGCCTTCCACAAGAGCGGCAATACGCAGGTTGCCGAGCTCGATCAGGCCTACCACCTGCTGGACCCGATTACCGGCTCGGCCATGGCGGCCATTCTGTTTGGGGTAGGCTTGTTCGCCTCCGGACAGAGTTCGACCTTCACCGGCACCATCGCCGGACAGGTCATCATGGAAGGCTTCCTCAAACTGAAGATTCCCTGCTGGCAGCGCCGCGTCATCACCCGCGCGCTGGCCCTGGTACCGGCGCTGATCGGCGTGCTCACGCTGGGGCCGCATTCGGTAGGCAAGCTGCTGGTCGCCAGCCAGGTGGTGCTGTCGCTGCAGCTGCCCTTCGCCATGTATCCGCTGATCCGCCTCACCAGCCGCCGCGATCTGATGGGCGACCTGGTCAACCGCTGGTGGGTGAGTGCATTGGCCTGGCTGCTCTTCGTGACCATTTCGGCGGCCAATGTGTGGCTGGTGTGGCAGGTGTTTGCCGAGTAGTACAAGCTCATTTGCACATCAAAATATCATGATTGAACTGGATTTTCAGGTTAATGATGATAGTATGGTGTGTATATGAAGACTTCCTGCACACTTCAAGTTCATATCGACGGGGCCTGGCGGCAGGCCGGTGCGTTGTCGTTGACTGCGCCGGTCGAGCTGGGCATGGCGGCCTCGACTTACTTCAGCTATGACGCCGTGCACGCCATCGATTACATGGGCAGGCGCGATGCTGCGGCCTTGTCGGTGAACGTGCCGGTGGGGTTGGAGAGCCTGAGCGAAGCGCGCTGGCCAGCTTGCCTGATCGATCTGCTGCCGCAAGGTTACGGCCGTGGCGAGCTGTTGCGCCAGCTGGGGCTGGATGAACGCGCCGAAGCCAGCGCCGACTGGCCGCTGCTGTGTGCGGGCGCGGGCAACCCCATCGGCAACCTGCGCGTGCAGGAAGCCTGGGAGTGGGCGCAGGCGCGCAGCGGACCGCAACTGCGCGGCTTTGCGATGGATGACATCGCTGCACGCTCCGAAGACTTCAATGAATACCTCGCCCAGCATGGCTTGTTCCTGGCGGGCTCGTCGGGGGTACAGGGCGAGTGGCCCAAGATCCTGCTCACCCGTGCCCGCGATGGCCTGTTCTACCTCGACCACGCCTTGCCCGATGAGCAGGCCGAGCGCCATTACATCGTCAAGTTCGGACGCGGGCCCGACCCGGATCTGGCCGACATCCTGCGTCTGGAGGCCCCCTACATGCAGCTGGCGATGCACTTGGGCCTGAAGGTCCACGGCGCGCTGCAACTGCATGGCAAGGCCTTGTTCATCCCCCGTTTTGACCGCGAAGTGCGCGGGACCGAAATCGTACGCCACGCACAGGAAAGCATTGCTTCCCTGTGCGGCGTGACGGGCTTTGCGGCCATCCCGTCGCACAATGTTGTCTGCGCCAGGCTGGGTGAAGTCGCCACCGATCCGCTGCCCGAGATCATCGAATATCTGAAGCGCGACATCGCCAACATCGTCCTGCGCAACAAGGACAATCACGCCCGCAATACCGCCATCCGGCGCGATGCACAGGGGCGGATCAGCCTGACGCCGCTGTTCGACTTCGCCCCGATGTGGCTGCATCCGGATGGCATTGCACGGCGCATGCGCTGGGAACGCGACGATGGGGGCTCACCGCAGTGGGCCAGGGTCATCACGCAGGCCTGCGAAGCCGCGCAGATCGAACAGGAACCGGTCAGATCGGCCTTGCGCGAGATGGCGTCGCCGCTGGCGGACCTGCTGCCATATGGCCGCAGCCTGGGTATCGAAAGCACCTTCCTCGACCCGCTGGCCGCCACCGTGGACCAGGTACGGGCACAGCTGGAGGCGCTCTGAATGGACAAACGCTTCAAGCCCCTGACCGCCATCGAGCAGATGGAAGAGCGCCGCGCACTCTTCGACGAACTGGCCGCCGATCCCACGCTGCCGGTGCCGGCGGTGGTCCGCAAGATCCGCACCACCTTGCGCCTGACCATCGCCGAATATGCCAAGGTGTGCGGCGTATCGGCCCGTACCCTGCAGGACATCGAACGCGGTGAGTCCAGTCCCACCCTGGCCACGGCCGACAAGCTGCTCAAGCCGGTCGGCATGTGCGTCGGTGCCGTCATGCGCAAGCGTCCATAAAAAAAGCGACCTGTCGCCAGGTCGCCTCATCGTTTCATCTCACTGCAACGTCATCAATTCTTTGCCATCGCCTGCTGCTTGCCGCTGCCCGGCTCCAGCACCACCGTGCAGGTCAGCCCCGAGGCCAGCAAGACGTTTTCCGGCACCTTGTCCAGGTGGATGCGCACCGGGATGCGCTGGGCCAGGCGTACCCAGTTGAAGGTCGGGTTGACGTCGGCCGTCAGTTCGCGGCTCTGCGGGTTGTCGCGGTCATAGATGCCGCGGGCGATGCTGTCCACGTGGCCTTCCATGGATGCGCCGTTGATCAGCTGGATCTTGGCGCGGTCGCCGATCGACAGGAGCGGCAGCTTGGTTTCTTCGAAATAGGCATAGACCCAGAAGGAGTGACTGTCGATCACCGCGATCTTGGCTGCACCGGCGGCCGCATAGTCGCCCCGGCGCACGCTCAGGTTGGTGATGTAGCCATCCACGGGCGAGAAGACCTTGGTACGTTCCAGGTTCAGCTTGGCCGTATCCCGCTGCGACAACGCGGCCTGGTATTGCGCCTGCGCTCCCTGGAATTGGGCCTGGGCAGCTTCCAGCTGGGCTTGCGAGGCGGTGACCTGGCTGCCGGCATCTTCACGGGCTTCGCGCGAGACCACCAGCGCATCCACGTCGGCACGGCGGCGGGCTTGCGCACGGCGCATGTTCAGGTCGGCGCGGCGCGCTTCCACTTCCGCCTTGCGCACGTCCAGATCGGCCTTGCGCGCCGTGACGGCAGCCTCCGCCTGCTGCAGCGCCAGCGTGTAGCGGGCCGGGTCGATTTCCATCAGCAGGTCGCCCTTCTTGACCAGCTGGTTGTCGCGCACCGGCAAGGCCACTACCTGCCCCGAGACATCGGGGGCGATATTGACCACGTCGGCGCGGACGCGGCCGTCACGGGTCCAGGGGGAATGCATGTAGTGCTGCCACAGGCTCCAGGCCAGCAGGATGGCCAGCAGGAAGATGGCCGTGGTGATGAGAACGCGGAAGATCGATTTGACCGGCATGATGAACTACTCCTGATTGTTTCTTTATCTTTTCGTAGGGGATGGGTACGCAAGGAAGTGCGGTGCGCTAGCGATACACCGCCAGCCCCAGCAAGGACGCCAGGCAGACGAACAGGCTGACCCGGAACAAGGCTGGGTGCCAGGTCAGCTCGTAGAAGCCGAAGCGCACCAGCACGCGGTCGGCCAGCATGGCCAGCACGGCGGCTACCACCGCCAGCAGCAGGACGGTCGGAATATAAGCGTCGAAGAAGGAAATCTCACGTGGCATGGCGGGCTCCCGTTGTGTTGTTCTGGCCCCCGGCGCGCATGGTGTGCAGCGGTGATTGCTCGTCCAGCAGGGCGGTACGGATGAAATGCAGGTAACTCAAGGTGCGCTGCAGGCGATGGCGTTCGCTGCGTTCGCGGTAATGCGGACCGATGGCGGCCTGGACTTCGGCGATGGTGGCATCGTTGGCTGCCAGCGCCGCCGACAGGGTGGCCGCCGAGGGCTGTGCAAACAGCGCCGGGATGGCTTCACGCAGACGGTTCAGGGCCGCATGGGCAGAGGCTGGCAGCAGGTCCGGGGCCTCCGAGCGGATGCCCTGCAGCTCGTTGCGCAGTTCGATGATGGCGTGGCCCACTTCCAGCGTGGCAAACATCCAGCCCAGCGCCTTCTGACGTAGCAGGGGACGGCTGCTGGTGAACATGGTGATCTGGTGCATCAGGTCGCGGGTACCGCTCTCGAACTTCAAGGCCAGGTGGGCCAGCTTGCCGAAACAGGCATCGACCACCTGCTTGCGCAACTGCTTTTCCAGCACGCGCACGGTCCAGTCGGTGGTCGGCGGCAAGAGCAGCATGAAGGCGACGGCTGTCACGATCAGCGATACCACCAGCGCCACGGATTCGTTCAGATAACCGGCCGCATTGAAGTGCGCAAAATTGTCCGGCACCGCCAGGAAGGGGAAGAAAATGCAGATCCCCAGGCCATAACCTGCATAAGCGGGTCGGGTGGTCAGGTAGACGGCCAGCATCAGCACCGGCATCAGCGCGCTGGCCAGCATCCAGTAGCCATCCAGGCGCGGCAGGATATGGAAGGTGTAGAAGTAGCCGGCTACCGCAGCAAACAGCACGCCAATGGCCACCGTGCGGGTCGCCTTGGCCGGATCGGGCGCGGCCGAGGTGATGGCACAGAAGGCAGCGGCATTGAGCACGGCCACATCGCCGCTGGGCCAGCCGCTGACGATCCAGAACGCGGCCAGGGCCAGCATCACGATGGCGGCGCGGGCACCGGCAATCAAGGCAGTAGTCATGCTGGTCTTGGGGGCATAGGAATGCTCCCATTGCTCGCGCTCGTGGTGGCGCTGGGTCAGCGAGGCATAGGTCAGCGTGTAGGCGTGCAGTTCCTCGATGACGCGATAAAGCAGTTCGGACGCCGTATCGAAGTCCAGCATGGCGCTGTCGCTCTGGCACTGCTCGGACAGCGTATGGCGCGTGGCCCGCACGCGGCGCGGCAGTTCCCGCTTGTATGCGTCCAGCTTCAGGGCCGCATCGGCCGCGTCCAGCGCGCTCATGACCGGCTCGCCGCTGGCGCGGGTGAGCAGGGGCTGCACTTCGCGGTAGTAGGGTGAAATGGCCTCGATCACCACCCGGGCACTCGGCGCCGGGTTGGCATGCAGCCGGTTCATCAGCTGGTGCAGCGCATGCACGCGGGTCGACAAGGCCATGAACTCGCTGTTCATGCGGGAGAGGCGGCCACTGCGCAGGCGCACTTCGGGGTCCTCGAAGATGGCCGAGCTGCGCATGGCTTCCAGGCCGATGATGTCGCCCACGAAGCGGGCATTGGTGGCCTCGAGCTGCTTGCGGTCGGCGGTGCCGCCCAAGGTCGCACTGACCATGTCGACGAAGGCGGTGAAGCGGCCGCGGATGATGCGCACCAGTCCGGGGGCGCTGGCCTGCGGGAATACCAATGCGCTGACCAGGCCCACGCAGACGATGCCGACCATGATCTCGCTGACCCGCGTCATCACCGAATCGAAAGTGACGGCCGGGTGCAGGGCCGAGGGCAAGCCGATCAGTGCCACCGTATAGCCGGAGAGCACGAAGCCATAGGAACGAAAATTACGGTTATGGGCCGAGCCCACGGTACACAGGCCGATCCACAGTGCCGAGGCCAGCAGGAACAGTTCCGGGGTCTGGGCAAACAAGCCGACGAAGACCACCACGGCGGCTGAACCGACCAGCGTACCGATGACGCGATAGAAGCTCTTGGCCAGGATCATGCCGCTTTGCGGCTGCATGACGATGAAGACCGTGATCAACGCCGAGCGCGGCGATTCCAGATCCAGGCCGTAACCGATGCCCAGCGCCAGCAAGCCGGCGAAGACCATCTTGAATACATAGACCCAGATCGGCGCATCACTGCGCCACCAGTCGGTGGCCGCCTCGCGCAACTGGGCTTTGATGGAAAGGGCGGGGGTGTTCATTGTGCCGCCACCTTGGCCGGTGCTTCATCCTCGATGCCGCCGCCCAGTGCGGTCTGCAGGGCCGCAAAGGCCGCCAGGCGCTGTGCCTGCAATTGCTGCACGATCTGTTGCTGGCGCAGCCATTGGGTCTGCGCATGCAGGATGTTGAGATAGTCGGTCAGGCCACGCTGATAGGCGCGGGTGGCGATGTCGACGTTCTTCTGCGCCGCCTGCACCGATTCCTGCGCCTGCTTCTGCTGGCGTGCCACCGACTGCAGGGTCACGACCTGGTCGGAGATGCCTTTCAGGGCTTGCGAGAGCAGGGCGTTGTAGTGTTCCACCTCGATGTCATAGCCGGCACTGGCCGCCCCCAGCTGGCCGCGCAGGCGTCCGCCTTCGAAAATGGGCAGCGAGATCGCCGGACCGTAGGTGGTTTGCAGATTGGGGGCCGAGAGGAACGAGAACAGCCCGCCACCGGCGGCGGCGGGGCCGATGCCGGCCAGCAGGTTGATGTTGGGATAGAAGGCTGCCTTGGCCACCGAAATGCCCTTGGCAGCCGCTTCCACACGCCAGCGGGCGGCGCTGATGTCAGGGCGGCGGCCGACCAGGTCGGCCGGCAGCGCACTGGGCAGGCCGAGCGAGGTCTGCAGTTGCATGGTCGGCCGCGTGATGCCGTCGGCAGCACCGGGGCCGGCACCGAGCAGCGCGGCCAGCTGATTGCGGATCAGGGCAATGTTTTCCTGCAGGGCTTCCATCTGGCGGCGGGTTTCCGGCAGGGGGGATTCGGCCTGGGTGATTTCCAGCTGGGTCCCGAGGCCGCCCTTGAAACGGCGCCGGGCCAGGTCGAGGATCTTCTGTTCTTCCTTGAGCATGGCCTCGGTGTTGTCCAGCAGGCCGTACTGCAGCGCCAGTTGCACGTAGGTGCGCACCACATTGCCTTCCAGCTCGAGCTGGGCAGCACGGGCGTCGGCGGCCACGGCGTGCATTTCATCCTGGGCACGCAGGGTGGTGTTCTTGTTTCGGTCCCACAGGTCGACGTTGTAGGACAGACCCAGGGTCGCGGTGTTGTTCCAGGTCAGCTTGTCGCGGAAGGCCGCGCCGTAATAGACGTTGTCGGACCAATCCTTGCGGCCGACCGACACGTCCAGCTGGGCACTGGGCAATTCACCGGCATGGGCGACGACGGCCATCGACTGCGCCTGGCGCACGCGAGCGGCTGCCACGGCCATGCTGGGGTTGCCGGCGACGGCGCGGGTCACCAGCTGGTTCAGTTGCGCATCGCCATAGGCTTGCCACCAGGCACGCTGCGGCCAGCCCGCTTCGCTGGCGGCCTGGCGGATGGCCTGGCCGGCGTCCAGCGCGGCGACGTCGCGCAGCTGGGCCTGCGGCTGGATGCCGCCCTGGTCGGCACAACCGGCGATTGTCAGCGAAAGCGCAATGACGGTCAGCGCGGGCAGCTTGGAGAAGGCGATACGTGTCATGGAATTACCCAAAAAAATGCAAATATCAGAAGTTGTGTATTCTATTTTGTAATTATTCTCGAAAAAATCCGCTATTTCGCAATTGTTTATATCAGATGCAGCAACAATGATTGCTCAATTCTGGGTAACAATGCTGTCATGGCGCAGTGTGTCCGCAGCGGCAAGTTCGGCCAGACGGACCCCTGCGCTCAGTACAGTGATAGGAAAACGATGGATACCCTGCAAAACATGCGCGTCTTCGCGCGCGTGGTCGAGGCTGGCAGCTTTACTCAGGCGGCTCAGCAGATGAGTCTGACCACTGCCCATGTTTCGCGCGCCGTGGCCGATCTGGAGCGGCATCTGCGCACCCGCCTGCTGAACCGTACCACGCGCCGCATTGCCCTGACTGAAGCGGGCGAGCGATATTTGCTGCGTTGCCAGCAGATCATGGCCTATGTGGACGAAGCCGAGGCCGAGGCCAGCGCGGCCTACGTGAAACCCTCCGGCCGGCTGCGCATTCACGCCATGACCAGCCTGGGCCAGCGCTACGTGATCCCGTCGATCTCGGGCTATCACAAGCGCTATCCGGAGGTGGCGGTGGAGCTGACGCTGGCGCAGCGCATCCCCGACATGCTGGAAGAGGGTTACGACGTCTCCCTGGTGGTGGCGCGCGAGCTGCCCGATTCCGGCCTGATCTACCGGCAGCTGGGCAGTACCTTCAGCATCCTGTGCGCCTCGCCCGCCTATCTCGACAAATACGGACTGCCACAGCATCCCGGCGATCTCCTGAACCACGCCTGTCTGCAACTGGTGAGCCCCATTTCTCCGCTGATCGAATGGGCGCTGGAAGGGCCGGAAGGCCAGACCGTGATCCCCGTCAGGAGCAATTTCCAGGTCAACGTGGCCGAAGCCATGCTCACCGCCGTGCGAGAAGGGATGGGCATCGGCGTGCTGCCCATTTATTCGGCGGTGGACGCGTTGCGCGCTGGCACCATCGTGCGGGTGCTGCCGCAGCACCGGCTGCAGAACATGGGGGTGTATGCGCTGTATCCTTCACGTCAGTACCTGGATGCCAAGATCAGCACCTGGGTCGACTGGATGCACGAAACGGTAGACAAGACCTTGCAGGAAGATCATCAGGCGCTGGAGCGCCTGGGCAGTCTGCGCGAGGAAATGCAGGGCTTGGCCGCACGCGGTGGTACGCTGGCCTGATCAATCGAGGGGAATGCGATGGGATGGCTGGCGGTCGGGATGGGAGCAGCGCTGGGCGCCTGGTTGCGCTGGCGCATCTCCGTGGTATGGAACGTGGACGGGCACTTCGTGCCGCTGGGCACGCTGGCGGCCAACTGGATCGGGGCCGGCGTGATCGGTTTTCTGGTCGCCTATTTCGAGCAGCATCCGGCATTGGCACCGGAATGGCGGCTGTTCGCCGTGACCGGCGTGCTGGGCGGGTTGACCACGTTTTCGACCTTCTCGGCCGAGTCCATGATCCTGCTGCAGCGGGGCGATTACCTGTGGGCCATCGGGCACTCGGGCCTGCATCTGCTGGGCTCTGTCGTGCTTTGCGTTGCCGGGTTTGCAAGCTATCGCGCTTTGGCTGGATGACTACTTTGAGCGACATGATGCAGATCAAAACAGACGGCACGATCATTGCTTGAAAATCGCAGGCGCTGGCCCAACTTTCATCTCATTGAAAAATTGGAGCGAACCATGCGTCTCGACAAACTCACCACCAAATTGCAGGAAGCGCTGGCCGACGCGCAATCCCAGGCAGTCGGCCACGACAATCAATATATCGAACCCGTTCACCTCATCCTGGCACTGCTGAATCAGGATGACGGCGGCGCGCGCTCGCTGTTGCAGCGTGCCGGTGTGAATGTGAACGGTCTTTCCACCGCCTTGCAGGCCGCCGTCAAGCGCCTGCCGCAGGTCTCCGGCAACGGCGGCGAGGTGCAGGTCGGCCGCGAGCTGGTGGCCCTGCTGAACCTGGCCGACAAGGAAGCGCAAAAGCACGGCGACCAGTTCGTCGCCAGCGAAATGGTGCTGCTGGGCCTGGCGGACGACAAGTCCGACGCCGGCCGTGCCGCCCGTGAAAACGGCCTCACCCGCAAGTCGCTGGAAGCGGCCATCAAGGCGGTGCGCGGCGGCGCTTCCGTGTCTTCGCAGCAGGACGAAGGCCAGCGTGAAGCCCTCAAAAAGTACACCCTGGACCTGACCGAGCGCGCCCGCGCCGGCAAGCTCGATCCGGTCATCGGCCGCGACGATGAAATCCGCCGCGCCATCCAGGTGCTGCAACGGCGCAGCAAGAACAATCCGGTGCTCATCGGCGAACCCGGCGTGGGCAAGACCGCCATTGTTGAGGGCCTGGCCCAGCGCATCGTCAACGGCGAAGTGCCGGACAGCCTCAAGTCCAAGCGCGTGCTGTCGCTGGACATGGCCGCATTGCTGGCTGGTGCCAAGTATCGCGGCGAATTCGAGGAACGCCTGAAGGCTGTCCTGAAGGAAATCGCCCAGGACGAAGGCCAGACCATCGTCTTCATCGATGAGCTGCACACCATGGTCGGCGCCGGCAAGGCCGAAGGCGCCATGGATGCCGGCAACATGTTGAAGCCGGCCCTGGCCCGCGGCGAACTGCACTGCGTGGGCGCCACCACCTTGGACGAATATCGCCAGTACATCGAGAAGGATGCCGCTCTGGAGCGCCGTTTCCAGAAGATCCTGGTGGATGAGCCCAGCGTGGAAGCCACCATCGCCATCCTGCGCGGTCTGCAGGAAAAGTATGAAGTGCACCACGGCGTGGACATCACCGACCCGGCCATCGTGGCGGCTGCCGAGCTGTCGCATCGCTACATCACCGATCGCTTCCTGCCGGACAAGGCCATCGACCTGATCGACGAAGCCGCTTCCAAGATCAAGATCGAGATCGACTCCAAGCCGGAAGTCATGGACAAGCTCGACCGTCGTCTGATCCAGCTGAAGATCGAACGTGAAGCCGTCAAGCGCGAGAAGGATGAAGCCTCGCAGAAGCGCCTGCAGCTGATCGAGGAAGAAATCGAGAAGCTGGAGCGCGAATACGCCGATCTGGAAGAAATCTGGAAGGCCGAGAAGTCCACTGCGCAGGGCGGCCAGCAGTTGAAGGAAGAAATCGAGAAGGTGCGCCTGCAGATGGAAGAGGCCACCCGCAAGAGCGACTGGCAGAAGGTCTCCGAGCTCAAGTACGGCAAGCTGGCCGAGCTGGAGGCCGCGCTGGAAGTGCAGAACAAGAAGGATGCAGCGGGCGTCAAGGCCGAGAAGCCCAAGCTGGTTCGCACCCAGGTCGGTGCCGAGGAAATCGCCGAGATCGTGGCGCGCGCCACCGGCATCCCGGTCTCGCGCATGATGCAAGGCGAGCGTGAGAAATTGCTGCACATGGAAGACGTGCTGCATGAACGTGTGGTCGGCCAGGACGAAGCCATCGTGGCCGTGTCCGACGCCATCCGCCGTTCGCGTGCCGGTTTGGGTGACCCCAGCAAGCCGTATGGTTCGTTCATGTTCCTGGGCCCGACCGGGGTGGGCAAGACCGAGCTGTGCAAGGCGCTGGCCTCGTATCTCTTCGATACCGAAGAAGCCATGATCCGCATCGACATGAGTGAATTCATGGAGAAGCACTCCGTGGCCCGCCTGATCGGCGCGCCGCCGGGCTATGTCGGCTACGAAGAGGGGGGCTATCTGACCGAAGCCGTGCGCCGCAAGCCCTACAGCGTGATCCTGCTGGATGAAATCGAGAAGGCGCATCCGGATGTCTTCAACGTCCTGCTGCAGGTACTCGACGATGGCCGCATGACCGATGGCCAGGGCCGTACCGTGGACTTCAAGAACACCGTGATCGTGATGACTTCCAACCTGGGTTCGCACAAGATCCAGAGCATGGAAGACAGCGATCCGGCCTTGGTGAAGCTGGCGGTGATGGCCGAGGTGCGCACGCACTTCCGCCCGGAATTCATCAACCGGGTGGACGAGATCGTGGTCTTCCACGCGCTGGACGCCAAGAACATCGGTGCCATCGCCAAGATCCAGCTGCGCATCCTGGAACAGCGCCTGGCCAAGCTGGAAATCGGCCTGCAGATCAGCGAGGCTGGCTTGCAGAAGATCGCCGAGGCCGGCTTCGATCCGGTCTACGGGGCGCGTCCGCTCAAGCGTGCCATCCAGCAGGAGATCGAAAACCCGCTGTCCAAGCAGATCCTGGCGGGCAAGTTCGGTCCCAAGGACGTGGTCCACGTGGAGGTGCAGAACGGCCAACTGGCCTTCAGCAAGGGCTGAGACCCCTGGTCTGCCCGGTCTTGCGGCCGGGCAGACCAGCTCCCTCATGAAAGTGAAGGTCCTGGTATTCAGGGCTGACAAGCGGCGGGACATGTGTTCATGTCCCGCCGTTTTTTCATGAATTTGCGTCAGCAAAAGCGCAAGCAGGCCGGTCTGACTTGCACAGGTGTCCGTAAAAGTTGTAATACATCTACAATAATTGGCGAAATGGCACTTCTCCGCGCCCAGTGCGGCTCTTGGCGAGGTTGACGGGCGTGCTTTATTACGCCGCATCGCAAAAAAACCCTCCCCAAGCGAGGGGGAATGTGATATTTACTTCACTACAAGGGGGACGCGCCTGAACAGACAAGACCGGTGCGCCATCGATAAAAGGAGCAAGCCAGCGCGGCAATGGCCGGGCCGGTTTGCGATGCTGGCAGCAAGGAATTCATGGTCATATCCGTCATTTGGGGTCACGTCAGCAGCAGGGGCGTATGGGGGCGATTCTGAAGCGATCGTCCTTGCAGCGGCTGTTCATCTTGCCGTTCATCTTCTTGATGGTTTGCCTGATGCTGACCATCGGCTGGTTCCTGTACCGGGCGGGCGACGATGCCACCGAGGTACTGGCGCGCAATGCCCTGACCGAAGTGATGGGCCGCGTCAGCCAGGCCATCACGCGCCAGACCATGGGGGCCCGCGAAACCCTCAACGTCATTGCGCCGCCGCCGGTGCCGCCGGCCGAGGCCGGGCAAGCACCGGCTGCGCTGCCTTTCCCCAAAAGCCGCAAGGAGCTGGAAGACCGGCTGTGGCTGGCCAATTCGCTCTTCGATGAGCCCAGCTACGTCTATTTCGGCGGTGCCGATGGCAGTTTCCTGGGAATCAAGCAGGAGCAGCCGCAGGTCTTCATGTACAGCGTGCGCGAGCCGGGACAGAAGAATTTCGTCTACTACCTGCGCGGTCCCGGGACCGAGATGAAACTGACCGCCGTACAGGACTACGAACCGCGCAAGCGGCCCTGGTACCTGCAGGCCGTGCAGCAGGGCCGGGAGACCTGGTCACCGGTCTATGTCGACTACCGCAACAAGGCCATCGTCGGCATCAACCTGTCCAAGCCGATCTTCGCCGAGGATGGCAGCCTGCTCGGTGTGGCCAACAGCAGCATCGGATTGCAGCAGCTGACCGATCTGCTGCGCCAGGTGCCTCTGAGCGCCCAGGGCGTGGCCTTCGTCACGGAGATGAAGGGGGACATGGTCGCCACCTCCCTCGATGAACCCATCTACCAGGCCGGCGAGAACGGTGGCGAACCGCTGCGGCTCAATGCCGGACAGAGCAAGTCGCCGCTGGTGCGGCAGGCTTTCGAGGAAGTGCAGCGCTATCTGGGCACGCACCCGCCCGAGCCGGACAAGCTGATCCTGCTGGGATCGCGCAGCGAAGGCAGCAAGATCGAGGTGGCCTTTCGCCTCTACCGTGATCCCGCCGGACTGGCCTGGCTGTCCATCAGCGCGGCACCGCGCTCGGACTTCTTGGGATCGGTCACCAGCGGCGTCTACCAGACGCTGACGCTGGGCCTGATGGCGGTCTGCCTGACCTTCGTGATCGGTTTCCTGCTGCTGCGCTGGGTGCTGCGCGATATCCGCAAGCTGACCCTGGCCGCCAAGAGTATCGGCAACGGCAGCCCGTTCCCGGCCCTCAACATCGACCGCAATGACGAAATCGGCCAGCTCGCGCAAAGCTTTGTGGAGATGGAGCGCAACCTGCGCACCGACCGGCTCACCAATGTCCTCAATCGCGATTCGCTGATCGCGCAGATCGATTTCCGCCGCCGCAACAGTTCGCAGGCCGTGCCGCTGCACTTTGCCTTGCTCTTCATCGATCTCGACCGGTTCAAGGCAGTCAATGATGAATACGGGCATGACGAGGGCGACAAGGTCCTCATTGCCATCGCCGAGCGCTTGCAGCACAGCCTGCGCCATGATGATTCGGTGGCACGCTTCGGCGGCGACGAGTTCGTGGTCTACCTGCATGGCGTGACCGAGATGGACGTGGCCCGCAGCATCGCCGACAAGATCCGGCACGCCGTCAACAAGCCCATCGCAGGGCGGGATGGCCAGGACTATACGGTCGATGCGTCGGTCGGCGTGTCGCTCTATCCGGACGACGGGCTGGATGTCGAAACCTTGCTGCGGGTCGCCGATTCACGTATGTTCGACCAGAAGCGCCTGCATCGCATCTTGTCAGTGTGATTTGCGTTCAGGTGTCCCCAGACCCACCATCGAACGCCCGGAGAATCCCATGACCCTTGCCAGCTTTGCCACCTGTGACCTGTGCGACGCCAACGAAGACAAGCTGACCGCCGGCACGCTGCACGTGCTGCCGCCCATCTTTGCCTCCTTCGGCCGCAAGCAGGTCTTCGCCGGTCCGGCGCGTACGCTCAAGGTCTTCGAGGACAACGTGCTGGTGCGCAAGGCCCTGGAAACCCCGGGCAATGGCGACGTACTGGTAGTCGACGGCGGCGGCAGCCTGCGTTGCGCCCTGGTCGGCGGCAATCTGGCACAGCTGGCGCAGGACAATGGCTGGGCCGGCATCCTGGTCAATGGCTGCGTGCGCGATGCGGCTGAACTCAATGCCTGCGAGGTCGGCATCCGGGCGCTTGCTACCCATCCGCAGCGCAGCTTCCGCAAGGGGGCAGGGGATGCCGACATCAAGGTCGGCATTGCCGGCGTGGCGGTGCACCCGGGCGACTGGATCTATGCCGATTTGGATGGGGTGCTGGTGTCGCGTACCCGGCTTTGAGCGTTTTCCTTCACCTTCTGTTGCAAGCTCTCAAGCCCGCCGCGTGCGGGCTTTTGTTTGAGCCCGCAAAGCCGCTCAGTCCGGGGTTTTGCGCAGTACCCGGTCGATGGCCTCGGTCTGGCTGACAATTTCCTTCAAATCCTGATTCAGCAGGCTGGTCCGGCGGCGCAGATTGTCCCAGCCGGACCAGGCGCTGGCCTCGGCCGGTACCGGCTCCGGCGTGACCGGGCCGATCAGTTCGATCTTGCCGGACAGGGCCTTGTCCTCGGCTGCGTCGGGTGACACCACCACGGCACCGCCACGCTTTCTTGGCTTGGGGGCCAGCAGGCGCTGGGCTTCGGCCAGGTGCTGGCTGGCTTCCAGATAGGTCTCCTCGATCAGCCTGGCCACTGCGCTTTGGGGCATGTTTTCCTGATGCCGCCGCAGCATCAGGCGCAGGGCAGCAATGTGGGCCGCCACCAGATAGTTCTGCACGATGAAGCGGTTTAGCTCGCGCACCGCGCGCTGCTTGGTGGCCGGTTCATCCATCATCCGTACCAGCGCCGAGATGAGCGCGGCCAGGCTGTCCATGAAGCCCTTGCGGCAAACCCGGTAGAAGAAATCATCCTTGACCTTGCCCTCCAGCAGATCGCGGCTGGCCGTCAGATAGCGCTGGCTGGACTTGAGCACGTTGCGCAGCAGTTTGGGCAGGTCGCGGTACTCCCAGGCCGGCAGCACGTAGCTGAAGACGGTGGCGATGACCACGCCGATGAGGGTATCGATGAGCCGCTCGCCGATCACGCCCTGGTGACCGGCCGGGACCAGCAGGTTGAGCAGCATCAGGATCTGCACCGAAGCCGCAATGGCCGTGTAACGGTACTTGATGTAGGTGAAGGCAGGGGCCGCCACGCTGGCGGCGAACAGCACCGCAAGCTGGCCCAGCGGGTTGTGCACGAAGCGCAGGATCAGCATGGTGATCAGGCAGCCGATCACGGTGCCGATCAGGCGGTCCGCCATGCGCTGCTTGGTGGCGCTGAAATTGGGCTTGAGGATGATGACGATGGTCAGCACGATCCAGTAGCCATGCGCCATGTAGGGCAGCAGCCCGGCAATCCACAGGCCGGTGGTCACGGCCAGCGCCACCCGGATGGCGAAGCGGAAGATCGGCGACTGCCAGCGCAGGTTCACCAGCAGCATGTTGAACTTGAATTTCTGCTGGGTCAGGAAGGGTGTCATGTCCGAACCCGGCAAGATGGGCAGCGGATCGACCGGGTTCTGCGTGGCCTGGTGTACCTGGCCGATGAATTCGATGATGTCGCGGATCTTGTTGTAGGTCACGCGCAGCAGCGTGAGCGCTTCCTGCGAGGCCTGGCGCGGACCGGGCTGGGCCAGTTCCTGCATCTCGAACTGCACCGCGCGCAGTTCGGCCTTGTAGTTCACACTGGGTTCGGAGGCCTTCTTGCGGGTGATCGCATAGGCGATCGATTCGATGTCCTGGGCCGCCTTGGTGGCCAGGTCGCGCAGGAAGATCATCACGTCGGACTCGCCGAAGTGCTGGCGCAGGAGGGCATAGTCGGCGTGGGTAGAGAGCACCTGTTCATACAGTTCCAGCATCGACAGGTGCACCTGCACCAGCAGGCCATCCTGCTTGGTATGCAGGTCGCGCAGGATCAGGTCGCGCGAGGCCTGCTGCTTGTCGGCCACCACGATCTGCTGGCGCACCAGCTGGTTGAACTGGCTGGCCAGGTCATGCCTGACGTCATAGAAGTCGGCCTTGATGCGCAGGTAGCGTGCCAGCTCGAACAGCGCCTCGGCCAGCACCTGCTGCTTGATGCGGCGGCGCAGGAACCACGATACCGTCATCGAATAAGCCAGATAGCCCAGCCCGCCGCCCAGGAACAGGCCCGCATGCAGGAAGGCGTCGGCAATGGGGACCTGGTTCTCCATCGACAGCGTCATCACCATGAGCGCAGCGAACTGCAGCGGCATGGTCTTCTTGCCGTAGACCACCATCATGCTGGCGAAGAAGCTCACCACTACCATCATCGCGCTCACCAGCCACGGCACCGGCGCACAGAGGCTGATGACCAGCATCACCACCGTACAGAGCAGCACCCCGGCCAGCATCTCGTTGAACTTGTGGCGCAGCGGGCTGGGCAGGTCCATCAGGCTGGTACAGAGTGCCCCCAGGAAGACCGTCATCGTGGTCGGCATGTCGGCCACGTTGAACACCAGCAGGGTCAGGCCGACTACCCCGATCGCGATCCGCACACCTGTATAGAAATAATGACTGAAGAGGAAGGTGCGAATGTCCAGGGCGTAATGCATGTAGACAGGGGCGGCGTTGCATCACCGCTTTGGAATGAGTTAGGCGCTTATTCTCTGCCTTCTTTTGCAATTAGACAACCCGAGCGCCTTGGGTCGTGGAAGACAGTTTGACGAGTCGATAGATGAAGGAAAAAACGGATCTTCGGACGCCAGTGCGGCCTGGATCGGTCAAAAGCGTCATCAACGATCGCGGTGATATGAACGATGAGCGTGCAAGAGGTTTCATCTCCGCGCTTTTTTTACTATACGAAATCGTCATTTCGTATGGTGAAAAGTACGAGTGCGCTGCATCAAAATTCCTTTTCATTCTCCGGATTTTCGTTTCGTATCGCAAAATAGAGCGCGTAAGTACATGATTATATTGGTATAAAAATTTTACAGATATCTTATATAAGACATTGTTGCTCCGCTCCGCCAGGCCTACTATGAAGTCATGGAATCAACGATTTCATCCGGTTTCAAGCCACTTCATATTGACCAACAAGGAGATCCACATGAGCACACGTGAACAGCAAATCCAGGCCCTGGAACGCGACTGGGCAGAGAACCCCCGCTGGAAGGGCATCAAGCGCAACTACAGCGCCGCCGACGTGGTCCGCCTGCGCGGCTCGCTGCAAATCGAGCACACCCTGGCCAAGCGTGGTGCTGACAAGCTCTGGAACCTGGTCCACAACGAACCCTTCGTCAACGCCCTGGGCGCGCTGACCGGCAACCAGGCCATGCAGCAGGTGAAGGCCGGCCTGAAGGCGATCTACCTGTCCGGCTGGCAAGTTGCCGGCGACGCCAACCTGGCCGGTGAAATGTATCCCGACCAGTCGCTGTACCCGGCCAACTCGGTGCCGATGGTGGTCAAGCGCATCAACAACACCTTCGCCCGTGCCGACCAGATCCAGTGGTCCGAAGGCCGTGACGACATCGACTTCTTCGCGCCCATCGTGGCCGATGCCGAAGCCGGTTTCGGTGGCGTCCTGAATGCCTTCGAACTGATGAAGTCGATGATCGAAGCCGGTGCGGCCGGCGTTCACTTCGAAGACCAGCTGGCCTCGGTCAAGAAGTGCGGCCACATGGGTGGCAAGGTGCTGGTGCCGACCCGCGAAGCCTGTGAAAAGCTCAACGCCGCTCGCCTGGCTGCCGACGTCATGGGCACCAAGACCCTGGTGATCGCCCGTACCGATGCCGAAGCCGCCGACCTGCTGACTTCCGACGTGGATGCCAACGACAAGCCCTTCCTGTCGGGCGAGCGCACCGTGGAAGGCTTCTTCAAGACCCATCCGGGCATCGACCAGGCGATCTCGCGTGGCCTGGCCTACGCGGAGTATGCGGACATGGTCTGGTGCGAAACCGGCAAGCCCGACCTGGCCTTTGCCAAGACCTTCGCCGAAGCCATTCACGCCAAGTTCCCGGGCAAGCTGCTGGCCTACAACTGCTCGCCGTCCTTCAACTGGAAGAAGAACCTGGACGACGCCACCATCGCCAAGTTCCAGCGTGAACTGGGTGCCATGGGCTACAAGTTCCAGTTCATCACGCTGGCCGGTTTCCATGCGCTGAACTACTCGATGTTCAACCTGGCGCACGGCTATGCCCGCAACCAGATGTCGGCCTTCGTGGAACTGCAGGAAGCCGAATTCGCCGCCGCCTCCAAGGGCTTCACGGCGGTCAAGCACCAGCGCGAAGTCGGCACCGGCTACTTCGACGCCGTGACCCAGGCTATCCAGCAAGGCCAGTCGTCGACCACGGCCCTGCACGGTTCGACCGAAGATGAACAATTCTTCGATGACAAGGCCAAGAAGGCCGCCTGAGCCAAGACGATGCCGAAGTTTGAGTGAATGTGTGTGATGTAACGCCGGCCCGCATCCTTGCGCGGGCCGGCGGGGAGATCCCCGAACTTGATGCCGCACTCCACAAGAGTGCGGTTTTTTTTCGACCGTCTCCCGGAAATCAGGCGGCCAGGATCAGGGATGATGCAGGCGGCCGTCGCGCAGTTCGAACACGGTCTGCCCCAGCGCTTCCACATCGGCCGGGTCATGGGTGATGAGCAGCATCGGCACCTGCAGACGGCTTTGCAACTCGGCCAGCTCGCTGCGCATGCGCTGGCGCAGCGACAGGTCCAGTGCGGAGAAGGGTTCATCCAGTAAGAGCATGTCGGGTTCGGCCACCAGCGCGCGCGCCAGCGCCACCCGCTGCCGCTGGCCGCCGGAAATCTGCGCCGGGCGGCTGTGGGCGATGGCGTCCAGTTCAAAGGCCTGCAACCACTGGCGCACGGCCGGATGCTCGGCGGGGCGGCGCAGGTTGATGCTGCCGCGTGCCAGACCGAAGGCGATGTTCTGCGCCACCGTCAGATGCGGGAAGAGGGCGTAATCCTGGAACAGGTAGGCGACGTTGCGCTCCTGTACGCGCACATCGATGCCTTGCGCGCTGTCGAAGAGCGTGCGGCCCTGGATGCGGATGTGGCCGCTGTCAGGACGCATCAAACCGGCGATGGCCTTGAGGGTGAGGCTCTTGCCCGAACCCGAAGGGCCATAGAGCACGATGCGCTGGCTGTCGGAGGCCAGCGTGATGTCGAGCGAAAAGACGCGATCGGCAGCGCGCAGCTCTTTCTGAAGGTGAAGGTCGACGCTCACGTGATCGTTCAGGTGTCAGATGGCAGGAGGGGAAAGTGAAGCAATCTTACCGGAGCGGCAGCTGTGCGCGGTCCGGCATCAGGCGCCCGGCCACCATCAACAGCACGATGCAGGTGATCGAGGTCACCACGACCAGGAAGGTAGCGGCCCCATCGTCCCCCGCCTGCACGGCTTCGTAGATGGCCACCGACAGGGTTTGCGTGCGTCCCGGCAGGTTGCCGGCCACCATCAGGGTGGCACCGAATTCGCCCAGGGCGCGTGCAAAGGCCAGCAGCACCCCGGCCGTGATCCCGCGCGTGGCCAGGGGCAGGCTGACCCGGAAGAACACCCCGGCTTCGGACACGCCCAGCACGCGGGCGGCATCTTCCAGTTGATGATCCACGCTCTCGAAGGCCGCCCGCGCCGCCTTGAGCACCAGCGGAAAGGCCACCACGGTGGACGCCAGCACTGCCCCCTGCCAGGTGAAGACCAACTGGATGCCCAGGCTCTCCAGCCAGGCCCCGAAGGTGCCGCGCCGGCCGAACAGCACCAGCAGGTAATAGCCCAGCACGGTCGGCGGCAGTACCAGTGGCAGGGTCAGGATCGAATCGATGAAATCGCGCAGCGGCGAGCGCCAGCGCGAGAGTCCCCAGGCGGCGGCCACGCCCAGCACCAGGTTGAGCAAGGTCGCCAGTCCCGCGACCTTGAGCGAGAGCAGCAGGGGAGTCCAGACCGGATGCATCAGGCGCGCCGTGTCAAGCGATCAGGGCTTCTGGAAGCCATAGCGCGCCAGCACCGCCTGCCCGCTGGCCGACAGTACGTGCGCCACGAACTGCGCGGCCAGTGCCGGCTGCCGGGTACCGGCAGTCACCGCGATGGGATAAGTGGCCGGAGTAGTGGAGGGGATGCGCAGGGCAACCTTGACCTTCTCCGGCATCACCGCAGCATCGGTGGCAAAGACGAAGCCGGCATCGACTTCGCCGCGTGCCACGTAATCCAGGCTGGTGCGCACGTTCTCGGCCATCACGCCCTTGGCCTGCACTTGCGCCCACAGTCCGGCCTGCTCCAGTGCGGCCTTGGTGTAGCGGCCGAAGGGGACAGAGGCCGGATTGCCCAGCGCGATGCGCTGGTAGCCTGCGCCGGTGAGGTCCGCCAGCGTCGCCGGTTGCACTCTGGCGTCATGCGGCACGATCACCACGATCTGGTTGGCGGCAAAATTCTTGCGGGTAGAGGAATCGACGGCTTTTTCGGCGGCGGCTTTATCCATGGCGGTCTGGTCAGCCGAGGCGAAGACATCGGCCGGGGCACCGCGCACGATCTGTTGCATGAGGATGTCAGAGGCGCCGAAGTTGGTAATGACCTTCACACCCGGATGCTGCTGTTCGAAGCTTTGGGCCAGTTCCTTGAAGGCATTGGTGAGGCTGGCGGCGGCCGACACCACCAGGTCGGTGGCCTGCGCGCTGGTAGTGGCCAATAGCAGCGTAGCGGCACAAGCCGCACCCAGAGCGGCTTTCAGGCGGGCGGTCTTTAGCATCGTGCAGTCCTTGGTCGTGACAAATGAAGAAAAAGGCAAAAAAGCGCAAGCGCGGCAGGTCGGCGAAATATACGCAAGGATATAACGAACGTCAATTGCGTGCAGTCGCCTGGCCGCAGCCGACTGCCCACTAGTACAATCACGCGCATGAATGATTCCAAGACCCTACGAGTGCGCGTGATGCAAGGCGAGACCATCGCCTTCGGCCCGGGGAAGGCCGACCTGCTGCAGGCGATTGCACGGACCGGATCGATTTCCGGTGCGGCGCGCGAGATGGAGATGTCCTATCGCCGCGCCTGGCTGCTGGTGGAGGAGATGAACCGCTGCTTCGCCAGCCCGCTGGTGGCGACCGCCACGGGCGGCGCACGCGGGGGCGGGGCGGCCGTCACTGAGCTGGGGCAGGAAGTGCTGGCGCGCTATCGACGCATGCAGAAAAAGGCGGCGGCCAGTATCGCCGCCGATCTCAGGCATCTGCAGGGCTTGATGAGCGCCGTCCAGCCGGAGGGCGAAGACGACCATGCATGAGCTGTGGATCAAGTACCGGCTGCGCGTCCTCAATGCCTGCCGCGTTTCCGAAAATCATTCGATGCTGCTGTGGGGCGCGCTGGCCGGCTTCGTCGGGGCGCTGGCCACGATCGCTTTCCGTGAATGCATCGCGCTGCTGCAGATCTGGCTGACCGGGCATGATGGCAGCTTCGTCGATATCGCCAAGGGGCTGTCCTGGCCGGTGCGGGTACTGCTGCCGACCTGCGGCGGCGTGATTGCCGGCCTGTTCCTGGTATGGGCCAAGCGCACCCCCGCCGGCAATGGCGGCGACTACATGGAAGCGGTGGCCATCGGCGATGGGGCCATTCCGGTGCGCAATACACTCTTGCGCAGCATCTCTTCGCTGGCCTCGATTGCCTCGGGCGGTTCCATTGGCCGCGAGGGGCCGATGGTGCAGCTCTCGGCACTGTGCGCCTCGCTGGTGGGCAAGTTTTCGCATTTTCCTTCATCTCGCCTGCGGCTGCTGGTGGCCTGCGGGGCCGCAGCCGGCATCACGTCGGCCTACAACGCGCCCATTGCGGGCGCTTTCTTCATTACCGAGATTGTCCTCGGTTCGCTGGTGATGGAGAGCTTTGGTCCGGTGGTGGTGGCCTCGGTGGTGGCCAACATCACCATGCGCGAGCTGCCGGGTTATCGCGCCGCATACGAGATGCCGTATTTCCCCGAGATCGGCGGCTGGGAAGTGCTGCTGTTTCTGGTGCTTGGGGTGCTGGCCGGGATCCTGGCACCGCAGTTCCTGCGAGTGCTGGAACTGGGCAAGCAGGGTTTCGGCAAGTTCAAGTTGCCGCTGCCGGTGCGCCTGGGCGTGGGCGGGCTGCTGGTCGGGCTGATCTCCATCGAAGTGCCCGAGGTCTGGGGCAATGGCTACAGCCTGGTCAATTCGCTGCTGCATACCACCTGGCTGTGGCAGGCGGTGCTGATGGTGCTGGTCATCAAGGTGCTGGCCACCGCCATTACCGTCGGGTCAGGGGCGGTGGGCGGTATCTTCACGCCAACGCTGTTCGTCGGCGCGGCGGTGGGTTACCTGTTCGGGGATACCGCGCAGGCCTTGCTGCCGTTCCACATGTCGCAGCCCTTCGCCTACGCCATGGTGGGCATGGGGGCCTTCCTGGCGGCTGCGTCCTATGCGCCGCTGATGGCGATCCTGATGATTTTCGAGATGACCTTGAGCTATCAGGTGGTGCTGCCGCTGATGCTGTCCTGCGTGGTGGCCTATGTGGTGGCGCGCAGCACGGACGGGCGATCCATGTACGAGATCACCCTCAAACGCCATCGCGACAACGAAGAGCGGCTGCGCCTGCGCGGCACCCACATGAGTGACCTGATCCGCCCGGCCGATACGGTGCTCAGCGAGACAGCCAGCCTGGAAGAGGTCAGCGCGCTGTTCCTCAGATACCCGGTCAAGTACGTCTACATCGTCGATGCCCATGAGCGCTACCTGGGCGTGGTGGCCTTGCAGGACATCACCTCCTGGCTGCTGGACAAGAAGGAACCTGCAGGCCGGGTCGCCCGGGACTTTCTGCGGCCGCACTTCCTGCATGAAGTCACGCCCGACATGTCCCTGGGCGAGGCGCTGCAGCTGTTCCTCGATCACCAGGGGGAGCGCCTGCCCGTCATCGCCAGCGCGGAAGACCCGCGCCTGTTGGGGGTGGTCTTCAAGACATCGCTGCTGGATGCCTATTTCCGCCTGGATCGCGCCGGAAACTGAGGGCAGGGAAGGCGGGAGACTCGCTTGTCGCCGCCGCTGGCGCCGCCGTCGTTTGTAACAATGGCGGAGCTGTCCGACAACTGCTCACTTATCCTTGATAAAATGCGAAACGTTCCACCTCAACGGTGGCCGTGGCGCAGAACTCGTTCGAGCCGATGCGTCACCCGATTTCAACCCCCATCCTAGAAGTGAATTTTCCATGCTGAGTTATCGCCACGCTTTCCACGCCGGCAACCACGCCGATGTCCTGAAGCACATGGTGATCATCCAGTTGATGCGCTATCTCGGGCAGAAAGACCCTGCCTACATGGTCATCGACACCCATGCCGGCGCAGGCGTCTATGCGCTGGATGGAGATTACGCCAGCAAGAACGCCGAATATGAAACCGGCATCGCCAAGCTGTGGGACCGCAAGGACCTGCCGGCGATGGTGAAGGAATATGTCGATCTGGTCAGGTCGCTCAATCCCAGCGGCAAGATGCGTTACTACCCCGGCTCTCCCTACTGCGCCGAAAAGACCATGCGCGAGCAGGACCGCCTGCGCCTGTTCGAAATGCACCCCAGCGAGGTGAAGGTGCTGGAAGACAATTTCCGCAAGCTCGAGGCCCACGCCGCCGCCCAAGGCCAGCGCCCGGCTGCACGCGGCAAGCGGGTGATGGTGTACCGGGGCGATGGTTTCCAGGGCCTGAAGGCCTTGCTGCCGCCGCCGTCGCGCCGCGGCCTGGTGCTGATCGATCCGCCCTATGAAGACAAGCGCGATTACACCCACGTGGCCCAGGTGCTGGCCGATGCGCTCACGCGTTTCCCGACCGGCACGTATGCGGTGTGGTATCCGGTCCTGCAGCGCAACGAATCGCGCCAGCTGCCTGAACGACTCAAGCGCCTGGGCGCCAAGAGCTGGCTCAACGTCACGCTGGCCATCCATGGCCCTGCGCCCGATGGTTTTGGTCTGCACAACAGCGGCATGTTCATCCTCAATCCGCCCTGGACGCTGGAAGCCCAGTTGAAGGAAGTCATGCCCTACCTGATCGAGGTGCTGGGTGTGGATGACACCGCGGAGTACGTGCTCGAATCCGGCGAAAACTGAATCGCGTGAATGCGGGCTTGTGAATATTCGTGAGTTTTTTTTCGTTTGGAATAGTCATGATGTCGCTGAAACAATGCCAAATCGGCATACAATAAGCGGATTGCTGCACGTCAAGATTGATCGCAACGCCAGGGGCCCGTAGAAAAACAACCATGTCAGACCAGTCAGCCGACCCAACCGCTTCGACCCTTCCCGCGCACCAGGCCCTGGATTTCTTCCTGGCGCGCCAGCCCATCCTGAGCCGCGAGCAGGATCTGATCGGCTATGAACTGCTGTTTCGCAGCGCCGCATTCGGTCCGGCCAATGTGAAGGATGACGTCACGGCCACGGCGGCCGTGATTGCCCATGCTTCGGAGCTGGGGCTGTCCAACGTGATCGGCAATCTGCACGGCTTCATCAATGTCGATGCCGCCGTGCTGATGAGCGACTTCATCTATTTCCTGCCGGCCGACAAGGTGGTGCTGGAAATCCTCGAAACCGTGCGCGTCACGCCCGAACTGGTGACGCGGGTGCGTGAACTCGTGGCCGCCGGTTACGTATTCGCGCTGGACGATGTGGTGGCTGAGTCGCAGGAGATCGAAGAGCTGCTGCCGCTGGTGAAGATCATCAAGATCGACGTGATGGAAGTCGATCCCAGCAAGCTGCTCAAGCTGTCGGTGCATTTCAAGCGGGCGCAAAAGGAACTGCTGGCCGAGAAGGTCGAGAGCCTGCAGGTGTTCAATGACTGCATGACGTTTGGCTTCGATTATTTCCAGGGCTATTACTTCGCCAAGCCGATGATCCTCCAAGGCAAGAAGCTGGAAGCCTCGAAGATGATCATCATGCATCTGCTCACGCTCCTGGTGCGCAATGTCGACAACGCCGAGATCGTGCGTTACATCAAGCGCGACGTGGCTCTGTCGCTCACGCTGCTGCGGCTGGTCAACACGCCCGTCTACGGTTTCCAGAAGTTCATCGATTCGCTGGGCCAGGCGCTGATCGTGCTGGGCCGCCGCCAGCTCAAGCGCTGGCTGCAGATCCTCCTGTTTGCCAATACCGACAAGGATCGTGCCCATTCCATGTCGCCGCTGATGATCCTGGCGGCCACGCGCGGCAAGATGCTGGAACTGATCACGGCCAAGATTCGCCCCGGCCGTCGCAAGATGTCGGAGATGGCCTTCACGGTCGGCATCATGTCTCTGGTAGATGCCTTGTTCGGCATGAGCATGGAAACCGTGCTGCGCCAGATCACCGTCAGTACCGAGATCCGCGAAGCGCTGCTGCGCCGCACCGGTTTCTATGGCACCGTGCTGCGCCTGGTGGAGTGCACCGAGCTGCGCGCGCCCGATCAGGAGGAGATGCAGCGCCTGCTGGAAGAGCTGCAACTGTCTGCAGACGATTTCTTTGCCGCCGAAAAGCAGGCCTTCGAATGGGGCAACAGCATCGCCAACAACAACATCGGCCAACAGGCCACGATGCAGATGTCGCCGCCGCCGGAGGGCTACATCGATGACGACGATGACGATGACTGATTGCGCCGCTGCCGCATGAGCGGGCGTGTCTTCATGAAGTAAGGGCTGCTTTAGCAGCCCTTTTCATTTTTGAAATCAGCAAGATGAATCTATTTGCTCCGCATGCGGGCCACCAGCCGGCGCAGCAGCCGCAACAGGCGAGAGGACGGCGCACCGGGGCGTGTGACGATGCGGGCGGCCAGCTTGCGCTTGAACTCGCCAATGGCCGACTTGACCGCCTTGAGCAGACGCTGCACCTGCTGCCAGCCGGCCGTGGCCTGCAGTTGCGCGGTGAGCCGGGCTTTGATGTCCAGCAGCCGGGTGTGATAGCGCTGGAACCACTCCAGCGACAGCAGGCTACGCCGCGTGAGCGCATAGATGCGCGCTACCAGCGCCGTGCCCAGCACCTTGGCCGTGAGCACGATGATCACGCCCAGTGTAGGGTGGCCATGCGCGATGGACATCAGCGCCAGAATCTTCACCGGCAACAGCAGCAGGGTCGGTGCCAGGAAGATCAGCAGGGCGGCGTAGGGCGAGAGCCGTTCCACCCAGCGCTGCAATTGCACCAGCCAGGGCCATTCGGGGATGCGTGCCAGCACCGCCTGGGTGGCGTCCCACAGCCATTCTTCCAGCATCAGCAGCAGGGCTGCCGTGTAGAGCAGCGGTGCCAGCAGCCGTCGCCGCCAGCGGGGCGGCCGGCGCGGCGGCAAGGTCGGGTCAGTCATCCAGCGATCAGACGGCGCGCGCCTTGATGAGGGAGAGCCAGCGATCGCCCCATTTCACGTCGCTCATGCAGGAGGCATAGCCGGTGACGGTGCGGGCGGCGCGCTCCAGCAACTGGATGTCGGCTTCGTGCTGGCGTGCCACGTGCGGGTCTTCCAGGAACAGCACGCGGCGGCACTGGCGTTCCAGGATCAGTTCGGCGATCTGGGCGTCCCCGCCCAAGGGACCGGAGAGGAAGGGCTTGACCCAGTTGCGGCCAGCTTCGCCTTTCATCTTCACCGCCAGCTGGTTGAGCAGGCCGCCGGTGGTGCCGGTGGCACAGCGGAAGGCAAATTGGTCGAGTACCTCGAAATGCTTTTCGGCCAGCTCCAGCATGCGCGTTTTCATGGCGTCGTGGGCGATCAGGGCGATGCCTTCGTCCTTCAGATGGAAACGGTCGTCCAGGAAACTATCGGGCGCGGCTCCGTTGGCCAGGGCTTCCAGCTCGAACCACTCCTGGGCACCGGCCAGGGTCGAGAGGAAGGGCTTGCCGTGGATCACGCACTGGCGCTTCAGGGCCACCGCTTCCGGGAAGGTGGACGAGGGGTCGACCGGATCGATCAGGTAGATCACCGCATCGAGGGTGCGGGCGGGATCGGGGTCCACGGTACGCGACACCAGCTTCATCAGGCCGCCGTGGCGACCATAGGGAAAACGCACCAGATGCTCGTAGCCAGGCAGAAGATTCATTTGTCCGATGGCATCGAGCGTGCGGCCGACCACGATCAGTTCGGGTTGCAGGCTTTCGATGCGATGGCGCGAACCGGTCAGCAGCTGGACCAGGGCGGAATCCGAAGCGTCCTGATGGGCGCGGTTGGCAATGAGACCGATGCGATAGCGGGGAGCGATGGAAGACATGGGCGCGAGCAGGCGAGTTGGAGAACCTGGCATGGACGTCATGCGCAGGCGCGAGTGCAGATTATCGCCGAGTGCGCCCCAAAGGGCGAGCCCGGCACGGTGCCCCGCGCATTAATCGCCGCAACTGTACCGTTGCAGGCGCTCGCATGCGGCTACAATAAGCGTCAACCTGCATACCAACCCCACTCCAGCATGAACAAGGCTTTTGTTAAAGAATCCGACGGTGCCGACGACGATGATGACATCGCCTTGCCGGCCATCCCCGCCGGCAGCAAGAACTACATGACCCCGCAGGGGCATCAGCGCATCAAGGATGAACTGCTGCACCTGATCGATGAAGAGCGTCCGGAAGTGGTGCGCGTGGTGTCCTGGGCCGCCTCCAACGGCGACCGTTCCGAAAACGGCGACTACCTCTACGGCAAGAAGCGCCTGCGTGAGATCGACCGCCGCATCCGCTTTCTGACCAAGCGGCTGGACAATGCCGAGGTGGTCGATCCTTCCGTGCACCACGGCAGTGACCAGATCTTCTTCGGCGCGACCGTGACCTACGAAAACCAGCGCGGCGAAGAGCACACCGTCACCATCGTGGGCATCGATGAACTCGATCCCCTCAAGGGACTGATCAGCTGGATCTCGCCGGTGGCGCGGGCGCTGACCAAGGCCCGCGAGGGCGATGAAGTAGTGCTGCAGACACCGTCGGGGGTAGAGCAGCTGACCATCCTCGAAGTGACCTATCCGGCACCGCAGTAGCGCTTGTCCTTATCCCTTGTTGACGGCGGCCCGGCGTGCAAATTGCATGCGGGCAGGCTGTCGCCGCGTCCGGCAAACCGAATTTCAATCCTCCACGAGAACGTTCATGTCCATCGTTTTTGCCAGCCTGAATCACCCCCAGCGCGTCGTCCTGGCTGCCGAGGTGCATTCGCGCCCCTTCCTGCAGCTCACGCGCTCGGAAACCTTGACGCACCTGGCCGTCTACGTACGCGAAGACGGCAACGGCGGCCGTCACGCCAGCGCCCAGCACGTCCTGCTGGACGAACTGTGCGCCCACTTCGGCGTGGTCGCGCCGGGCGGCGAGGCCAAGCACTTCTATCATGACTTCGGCCGCTTCCGCCTGAAGTGGGAATGTCATACCGAGTTCGCCACCTACACCTTCGCCCAGGCGCACGAGGAAGAACTGGGCACCGACCACGCCTTTGCCCGCGCGCCGCTGGCGCATATTCCGCAGCAATGGTTGCTGGGCCTGAAGGGCAAGCTGATGGTGGCCGCGCACGTGGTGGTCGAGCCGGGCGCTGACGATACGGCCGCCACTGCACGCCAGATGCAGCGCATCTTCGAAGGCAAGCTGATGAGTTCCAGCAAGGTCTTGCAAGGGGGCGAGATCTGGACTGATTTCCAGATCCAGTCGGATGGTTTTTCGCGTTTTGTGGTGCGCGATATCGGCCTGCGCGAATTGCAGGGCGGACGCCTGGCGCAGCGGATTCTTGAAATCGAGACCTATCGCATGATGGCGCTGCTGGGCTTGCCGCATGCGCAGCAGTCCGGCCCTTTGCTCAATGAAATCGAAGGCGACCTGGCCGCGCTGACGGCAGCCATGGTGCAGTCCGAACAATCCACCAGCGGCACGCCGGAAGAGATGGCCGAGGATGAGCGCATCCTGCGCAAGATCACCGGACTGGCGGCGCGCATCGAAAAGCTGTCGCTGGAGAACAGCTATCGCTTCTCGGCCTCGCAAGCCTATTTCCGCCTGGTGCAGGCGCGTATCGAAGAATTGCGCGAGCAGCGCATCGAGGGTGTACCGACCATCGGCGAATTCATGGAGCGCCGCCTGGCCCCCGCCATGAATACCTGCCAGGCCATCGCCCGCCGTCAGGAAGCGCTGGCCGAGCGCATCGCCCATACCAACGACCTGTTGCGTACGCGTATCGGCATCGTGCAGGAGCGCCAGAACCGCCAGATCCTGGAATCCATGAATGCCCGCGCCGCCCAGCAACTGAAGCTGCAGCAGGCCGTGGAGGGCTTGTCGGTGGCGGCGATCTCGTATTACGTGATCGGTTTGCTGGGCTATGCCGGCAAGGCGGCCAAGGCGGCGGGCCTGCCCATCAATCCCGACCTGGCCACCGGCTTGGTGGTGCCGGTGGTAGCGGCCTGCGTCTGGCTGGGCTTGCGCCGCATGCACAAGGACCTGGGCAACCATTGACGGCGCGCCAAAGCAAACGGGGCGCACCACGTTGGCGGCGCACCCCGTTGCTGGGAATTGCTCTGGCGAGGATCAGACAGTGGCGTTGATCTTGGCTTCTGCGCCGGCCACGGCGGCCTTGGCAGCTTCTTCGCCCATCGACACACCCTCGGCGACCACCAGTTCCACATCGGTGATGCCGATGAAGCCCAGTGCGCTCTTGAGGTACTTGCCCTGGAAGTCCAGTGCTTCCATCGGGCCTTCGGAATACTTGCCGCCGCGCGAGAGGATGATGACGGCCTTCTTGCCCTTGACCAGGCCGACCGGGCCGGTCTCGGTGTAGCTGAAGGTGCGGCCGGCGCGGAAGACGTGGTCGATCCAGGCCTTCAGGGTCGACGGCGGGGCGAAGTTGTACATCGGCACGCCGATGACGATGGTGTCGGCGGCCAGCAGTTCGTCCACCAGGGCGTCGGATTGCTTGATCACTTCAGCCTGCTCGGCGCTGCGGGCATCAGCCGGGGTAAAGTAGGCACCCAGGAGCGATTCGCTCAGGTGAGGCAGGGCATTGGCCGCCAGGTCACGGTGCACCACCTTGCCGCCAGGGTTCTTGGCTTGCCATTGCTGGGCGAAGGAAGCGGTCAGCTGACGGGAGATGGAACCGCCGCTGCGGGCGCTGGAGTCGATGTGCAGAAGAGTGCTCATGGTGTGTCCTTTCGTTGTTCGGTGGGCAAGGCCTTCGGTGAACGCCTTTGCATTGGGGTCAACAATACCCAGTTTTCATTTCTTCCAATAGATGCGAGAATCGCATTTCACTGATCCATTTTTGGTGGGAATCGAACATCGCCATGCTAGACCTCAACGACATCTGGCTTTTCGTCCATGTAGTGCGGGCCGGCAGCTTCGCCGCTGCCGGGCGCAAGCTGTCCATGCCGCCCAATACCATCAGCCGCCGTTTGCAGGCGCTGGAAGCGGCCATGGGGGTGCGGCTGCTGCAACGCTCCACGCGCCAGCTCAACATGACGGCGGCGGGGCGGGAATTCTTCGAGCGCTGCGCGCCGGGCCTGGAAGACATCGAGCACGCCAGCGCCAGTCTCACCCAAAGCCAGGGCGAACCGTCCGGCAGCCTGCGCGTGGCTGCACCGGTGGACTTCTTCGACAATTTCTCCATCGAGTGGATGCATGAGTTCATGCATCTCTATCCCAAGGTGCAGTTGGAGTTCGTGCTCAATGACGGGCGCGCCGACCTGATCGCCGAGGGTATCGACCTGGCCTTCCGTGGCGGCGTGCTCCCCGACTCCAGCCTGGTGGCCAGGAAGCTGGTGCAGAGCCATATGGCCCTCATTGCCAGTCCGCGCTACCTGGAGCGCGCAGGCACGCCGCAGGCCCTGGCCGACCTGGTGGGCCATGCCTGCCTGGCGACGTCGCAGGCACCCCAGCATACGGTGTGGAAACTGGAAGGGCCGCACGGTCCGGAAAACGTGCGGGTGGTACCGCGCCTGTGCATCAACACCGCACAAGGGCAGTTGCGTGCGGCGCGGGCAGGATTGGGCATTGCGCTGCTGCCGACCATGCTGGCCTCCGAAGACCTGCGCAATGGCAGCCTGATCAACATCCTCCCGGATTACCAGCGCGACACCATGGGCTTCTATGCCGTGTACGTACACCGGCGGCAATTGCCCAGTGCGGTCAGTGCGCTCATCGAATTCTTCGCCGACAAGCTGGAGCGCGGCATTGCCGACAAAGGCGCACAGGCCTGCCAGGAGCATCTGAAACGGGAGGCCGCTGTGCAACCGCTACCGCAGAAAGCGGCCTGAGTCCGTCTCAGAACTCCACCGCCTGTTCGGCCAGGGCATAGCGGCGGCAATGTTCCAGATAGGCGCGCTCATGGTTGGCGACCAGGTCGACCACGCTGCGCCACAGCCAGGATGGCACTTCCAGCGTCTTCGACCGTTGCCGCGCCAGTTCGGTGTACCACGCGCGGCAGGTTGCTTCATCCATCTGGCGCGCATGCGCCTGGCCGACGACGCGGGCCAGGTAGCGCGCCGCACGCAGGGCCTCTTCCTGGCTGACGTGATCGATTTCCAGCTTCAGGTCCTGCGGCAGCAGCTCGCGCACGAACACCGGGCGCTCCAGCAGCCGCATGGCCAGCATGCGTGAACCCAGATGTGGCGCCAGATGGCGTGCACCGGTGACGACGCGTTCGGCGTTGTCGCGCGGCATGCCGGCATCGCGGTAGCGGGGCGCGGCGGCGGTGACGGCTTCCTTGATATCGAAGAGGCACAGGTCGCTGCGTTCGCTGGCCTGTTCGTTCACATCCAGCAGCACGGCAAAGCGCAGCAGGCCCAGCGAGCTGCATCCCTTCATCCAGTAGGCGGTATCGAGCATCCTGATGGCGGCGTCGTCCTCGCGATGCCGCAAGGACGTCAGCAAGGCGCGCGCCGGAGCTGACTCCACCAGCGCGGTGATCTCTTTTCTTTCCTGTCGCGAGGCCGACCAAAAGCGTTTTCCCAGCGGGATACGCACGGTCTTGCCTTGCATGCGTTCACGCGCCAGTTCCTTCCAGGTGCGGCGATGTGCAGTCTTCAGAGCCACGCGCACGGACTTGGGTTTCTTGCCCAGTCGCAGGTCGTCACCGGGCCGGAAGGCAGATTCATATCCCTCCACCAGCACCTCCATCATCTTGGCCGTGATCACGCCCGGCAGGTCCGAACTGCGCGCGGCCATGGCCAACGACAGTGCCAGGCGGATCAGGTCGTGCGATGGGTTGCCGATGACGGTCTGGTCGAAGTCACGGATCTGGATGTCGATCTTGCCCTCGGCATTGGCCACCGGTCCCAGGTTGCCGATGTGGCAGTCGCCGCAGATCCAGATGGCCGGACCTTCGGGCAGGCTGCTGGCCTGGGTCTCGTTTAGCCAGTTGTAGAAGCGCAGGGTGCTGCCGCGCACGTAAGCGTGGGCGGAGCGGGCCATTTTGAGGTTCTGGGCGGTTTTCAGGATGTCCTGGCGTGCAGAGGGACGAGGCGTCCTCGTAAGCAGTTTTTTTGGCATGGCGATTTATATTATTTATATTCATTTTTCTTCTGGGCGGATGAAGCCCAATGTTCAGTTTCCTCGCCTCTTCGCCGCTTGCCTATCAGAGAAGCGAGACTTGCCTTGTCAGACACCCGGCCATGCGCTGCCTGCAAAACGAATTCCGGAAAAGACAAACGCCCGCATCAGCGGGCGTTTGAGGAGGGGGCCGAGCCGGATCAGCCGCGTTCGCGCAGGATACGTGCGACACTGTCGATCTTGCGGATGCCGCGCATCAGGCGCGCCAAGTGCACGCGATCTTCGACCTGGATGGTGAAGCGCAGATACTTCATCGAAGCATTGCCGCCTTCGTCATCCATGGCCACCGAGACGATGTTGGCATCGGACTCGCCGATCTCGGCAGCGATGCGCGCCAGCGTGCCGCGCTCGTTGTGGATCAGGATGGTGATGCGGCAATCGAAGCGGCGATTGAGATCGTGGCCCCAGACCAGGTCGATCCAGCGGTCCGGTTCCTTCTCGTGCAGCCGCTTGGCGGTCTCGCACTCCTGGGTATGCACGATCAGAGTCTGGTCCGGCTTCAAATAGCCGGTCAGGCGATCGCCCGGGATCGGCATGCAGCAGGACGACAGTTGCGCCGAGGCCCCTTCGCTGCCGGTGATGACCACCGGGTCCGGCTTGTTGGGCAGCATGTGGCCTTCCGGATCGAGCTGCGGCACGCTCACGCCGGTATCCATCATGGTCATGATGTGTCGTGCCACCAGCGGGGCCATGCGGGTGCCGATGCCGATCTCGGCATACAGGTCATCCATGGTCTTGGCGCTGGATTCGTTGAGCAGGCGTTCGACGATATGGGAAGGAAGTTCGGGTTCGATGCCCAGCGTATGAAGAGCGTTGCCCAACAAGCGGCGTCCGACGGCTTGCGACTCGACCTTGTTGGCCGTGCGCAGGCGGTGGCGGATGGCCGAACGGGCCTTGCCGGTGCGCACGTAGCCCAGCCAGTTGGGGCTGGGGCGCGAGGTCGGCGAGGTGATGATCTCGACGATGTCGCCGTTGTGCAGCTCTGAGCGCAGCGCGGCCGGTTCGTGATTGATGATGGCCGACGTGGTCTGGTCGCCGATGTCGGTGTGGATGCTGTAGGCGAAATCGAGCGCCGTGGCACCACGGGGCAGGGCGATGATCTTCGATTTGGGCGTGAAGACGTAGACCGAATCCGGGAACAGGTCGACCTTGACGTGCTCCAGGAACTCGGCTGAATCGCCAGTCTGCTTCTGGATGTCCAGCAGCGACTGCAGCCAGGCGTGGGTACGCTGCTGCAGGTCGGTGAGGCTGCCTTCGTCGTCCTTGTAGAGCCAGTGGGCGGCCACGCCGGATTCGGCCACGCGGTGCATGTCGGTGGTGCGGATCTGGAACTCCACCGGGGTGCCGTAGGGGCCGATCAGGGTCGTGTGCAGCGACTGGTAGCCATTCAACTTGGGAATGGCAATGTAATCCTTGAACTTGCCCGGCATGGGCTTGAACAGGGAGTGCAGGGTGCCCAGCGCCACGTAGCAGTTGGCGAAGCTGTCCACCACCACGCGGAAGCCGTACACGTCCAGTACCTGCGAGAAGCTCAGGTGCTTGTTGCGCATCTTGCGATAGATGCCGTAGAGGGTCTTTTCGCGGCCATCGACCTGGGCCGGGATGCCGGCGGCGATCAGGGTGCTGGTGACCGATTCCATGATCTTGGTCACCACTTCGCGGCGGTTGCCGCGCGCGGCCTTGACGGCCTTGAGCAGGGTGCGATGGCGCAGCGGATGCAGGTGCGCGAAGGACAGCTCCTGCAGCTCGCGGTAGATGTTGTTGAGGCCCAGGCGGTGCGCGATGGGCACGTAGACTTCCATGGTCTCGCGCGAGATGCGGCGCTTCTTCTCGGGCGGCATGGAGCCCAGCGTGCGCATGTTGTGCAGGCGGTCGGCCAGCTTGACCAGGATCACCCGCACGTCGCGCGCCATGGCCAGCAGCATCTTGCGGAAGTTTTCCGCCTGCGCCTCGACCTGGCTCTGGAATTCGATCTTGTCCAGCTTGGAGAGGCCATCCACCAGTGAGGCCACGGAGGCGCCGAAGCGCTCGATCAGCTCTTCCTTCTTGACGCCCTGGTCTTCCATGACATCGTGCAGGAAGGCCGCCATCATGGCCTGGGCGTCGAGCTTCCATTCGGCGCAGATCTCGGCCACTGCCAGCGGATGCGAGATGTAGGGCTCGCCGGACTTGCGCATCTGGCCCAGGTGCATCTCGTCGGCGAAGCGATAGGCTTCCTTGACCTTCTTCAGTTCGGAAGGGGTCAGGTACTCTTCGAGCTTGGGGATCAGATGCGCGAAAGTCGCCACGCCGCTATGTGCGGCAGGGGCGACTTCGAGGGGAGTTGCGGTGCGGCCGGAACCGGCGGCACGTTTGGAGCTAGCAGCGGCTGATAAGGTGGAGTCGGTAGTGGTGAGGCTCATACTTGTCCGTTATCAGCTTCATGGACGGACCAGGATCAGGCCGGAACCTTCTTGAGCATCTCGATACCGACTTTGCCAGCGGCGATTTCGCGCAGGGCGGTCACGGTCGGCTTGTCCTTGGCTTCCACCTTCGGGGTGTGGCCTTGCAGCAGCTGGCGGGCACGGTAGGTGGCCGACAGGGTCAACTGGAAGCGGTTGGGGATCTGCTTGAGGCAATCTTCGATGGTAATGCGGGCCATGTGATACTCCTGAATGACGGTCTTGCTTGTGGATTGATGGGTCCGGCGCCGGGTTGCTGGTCTGGCTTGTGCGGCTTAGCTCGCGTGGATGCCCAGCTGGGTGAAGAGGTAGGCATTGCGGGCGGCTTGCTGCGGGAAGCGGCAGCGGGCGGCCTGGACGATTGCCGTCAATTCGGACAAAGCGACGGCAAACTCTTGATTAATAATAACATATTCGAACTCCGGCGAGTGAGCGATTTCGCCGCCGGCGGCCAGGATGCGGCGCGTGATGACGTGTGGTTCGTCCTGTCCGCGCTTCTTCAGGCGCTCTTCCAGCGCGGCAATCGAGGGCGGCAGGATGAAGATGCCGATCGCATTGGTAAATTGTTTCTTCACCTGCTGCGCACCTTGCCAGTCGATCTCCAGCAGCACGTCGGTGCCATTGGCGATCTGGTCGGCAATCATCAGGCGCGAGGTGCCGTAGTAGTTGCCGTGCACTTCGGCCCATTCGAGGAATTCCCCTTCGGCCTGGCGCTTCAGGAAATCTTCCACGTCAGTGAAATAATATTCACGGCCATGTTCTTCGCCCGGACGCGGTGCGCGGGTGGTGTAGGAGATCGACAGCTTGATGGCCGGCTCCTGCTTGAGCAGGGCGTTGACCAGGGTCGATTTGCCGGCGCCGGACGGGGCAACCACCATGAAAAGGCTACCGGAAGTGGGTTTTTGGACGGGCATGGGGTCCTCGCTGAAAAATGTCTTTTAACTAATCAATATCGGTCGGAATGGGGCTGTGCGGCTGGGGTCATTCCAGATTCTGCACCTGCTCGCGCATCTGGTCGATGAGCAGCTTCAGTTCCATGGAGGCATCGGCCAGTTCCTTGACGGCGGCCTTGGAGCCGACCGTGTTGGCCTCGCGGTTCAGTTCCTGCATCATGAAATCGAGGCGCTTGCCGACCTGGCCGCCCTTTTTGAGGATGTGGCGGGTTTCGCCCAGGTGGGCCGACAGGCGTGCCAGTTCCTCGGCGATGTCGATGCGGATGCCGTAGAGGGTCACTTCCTGGCGGATGCGTTCCAGCGATTCCTCACGGGTGGCCACCGGCGTTGCGCCATTCTGCGTCTGCAGGGCCAGGCCCAGAGCTTCGGTCATGCGTTCGGTGGCCTTCTGCTGGAATTGTTCGACCAGTTGCGGCACCAGCGGGGTGATGCGGGCCACGATGGCTTCCATCGCATCCACCCGGGCCAGGATCACGGCCTGCAGGGCCGCACCTTCACGGGCGCGGGATTCGACGAAGGCGTCCAGGGTCTGCTGCATCGTGGCCAGGATATCGGCCTGCAGGCTGTCCTGGCTGATCTCGGCTTCTTCCATCACGCCCGGCCAGCGCAGCAGTTCGTTGATCGACAGCGGCGCGGCATCGGGGAATTGCGCGCGCAGTTGGTCTTGCAGGCTGGCCAGCTGGCCGACCAGGGTGTGGTTCAGGGCCTGGCTGTTGCCGCTGGCGACCTTGCGGCCGAAGGACAGGCGGCATTCCACCTTGCCGCGCACCAGGCGGCCCATGATGGCTTCGCGCAGCATCGGTTCGACCGCACGCAGGTCATCGTTGATGCGGAACTGCAGGTCGAGGAAGCGCGAATTGACGCTCTTCATTTCCAGGGTGACCGTGCCGGCAGTGGTTTCACGGGTGGTGACGGCATAGCCGGTCATGCTGTAGATGGTCAAGGTCGGGACTCCATAAAGCGGGCGGGCGGCGCAGCAGGGCGCGCCGGCGAATAAGGGTTGCGGGCGGGGCGGGCAGGGTGGCCAGAGAGGTAAATGGAGGATGCCGCGACGGCGGACATCGTGTTCCTTTACAATGCCGGACTTGAACGTTCCGGCACCGCCTGTGCGGCCTGCCCGGGTGCCACCCGGTCGGAGCCCGCATTTTAATGAAGTTTCGCGGCGCCGCGCTATCAAAAACATCAAACCGGCGGTTTTGGAGGCCAATTGGCCGCCCGCCATCCGCCCAGCCTCGCCCAGACCAAGACAAGGATCACCATGACAGCTTCCCATCGCCCCAGCGGCCGCAGCGTTTCGCAATTGCGCGACGTGCGCCTGACCCGCCAGTACACCAAGCACGCCGAAGGCTCGGTGCTGGTCGAGTTCGGTGACACCCGCGTGCTCTGCACCGCCTCCATCGAGGAAAAGGTTCCCGGCTTCCTGAAGGGCAAGGGCCAGGGCTGGCTGACCGCCGAATACGGCATGCTGCCGCGCTCCACGCATACCCGCATGGACCGCGAAGCCGCCAAGGGCAAGCAATCCGGCCGTACCCAGGAGATCCAGCGCCTGATCGGCCGCGCCCTGCGTGCCGCCTTCGACCTGGAAGCCTTTGGCGAACGCACCCTGCAGCTGGACTGCGACGTGCTGCAAGCCGATGGCGGCACGCGCACCGCCGCCATCACCGGCGCCATGGTGGCCGCCTATGACGCCTTCAACGTGCTGAAGTCGCGCGGCCTGATCGAAACCATTCCGGTCAAGCAGTTCGTGGCCGCGATTTCGGTCGGCGTCTACCAGGGCGTCCCGGTGCTCGATCTGGATTATCTGGAAGACTCGGATTGCGATACCGACATGAATGTGGTCATGACCGACGGCGGCCATTTCGTCGAAGTGCAGGGCACCGCCGAAGGCGCCGCCTTCGACCGCGCCACCCTCAACAACCTGCTGGACCTGGCCCAGCAGGGCATCGCCACGCTCAACGGCTTGCAGAAGCAGGCCCTGGGCCTGTAATCCCCGGCCACGCCGCGGCGCAAATCGCCGTACAATGCCGCCTAGAAGCGATATGAACAAAAACGCCATGTGCTCCATCGACATGGCGTTTTTCATTGGGGCGCAGCGGCTGTCATGCCCATCCCGTGCGCCTCGCCAAGATCAGGACCAGACATGCAACCCAAGCAAAAGATCGTGATGGCGTCCAACAACGCCGGCAAACTGAAGGAATTCGCCAGTCTCCTGGGCGACATCGGATTGGACGTGCGCCCGCAAGGCGAATTCGACGTGCCCGAAGCGGAAGAACCCTTCGGCACCTTCGTCGAGAATGCCCTGACCAAGGCCCGCCACGCCGCCCGCCTGACCGGTCTGCCGGCCCTGGCCGATGATTCCGGTGTGTGCGTGAATGC
Source organism: Herbaspirillum sp. 1173 (assembly GCF_031455335.1). Lineage (NCBI taxonomy): Bacteria > Pseudomonadati > Pseudomonadota > Betaproteobacteria > Burkholderiales > Oxalobacteraceae > Herbaspirillum > Herbaspirillum sp. 1173. The sequence continues at coordinate 291,054 of NZ_JAVDSP010000001.1, forward strand.
CCTGGGCGGTGCGCCCGGAGTCTATTCCGCCCGCTACGCCGGCGAGCCCAAGTCGGATGCCAACAACAACGCCAAGCTCATCGCCGATCTGGCAGCCCATGCCGACAAGTCCGCCTATTACTACTGCGTGCTGGTCTACGTGCGCCATGCCGACGATCCGCAACCGGTCATCGCCGATGGCGTATGGAAGGGCGAGATCATCGATCAGCCGCGCGGCCAGGGCGGATTCGGCTATGACCCTTATTTCCTGCTGCCCTCTCTGGGCAAGACGGCCGCTGAACTGACGGCCGCAGAGAAGAATGCCGTCTCGCACCGTGGCCAGGCCTTGCGTGCCTTGGTCGAGAAGCTGGCATGATCCCCATCAAGCCGATCCCGGCCGATATCCCGGCTGGCCAGGCGGCCAGCGGCCCGGCTCAGGCCGCGCTGGCCTTCCTGAAGCCCGGCAGCCTGCAGCTGACGGCTTTGCCGCCGCTGTCGCTGTACGTGCATTTCCCGTGGTGCGTGCGCAAGTGCCCGTATTGCGACTTCAATTCCCATGAGGTCAAGGGCAGTTTCCCTGAAGAAGCTTATCTGGATGCCCTGCGCAGCGACCTGGAGCAGTCGCTGCCGCTGATCTGGGGCCGCAAGATCCATACGATCTTCATCGGTGGCGGCACGCCCAGCCTGCTGTCGGCCGCCGGTCTGGATCGCTTGCTGTCGGACCTGCGCACCTTGCTGCCCTTCGATGGCGACATCGAGATCACCATGGAAGCCAATCCGGGAACGTTTGAAGCCGACAAGTTCCGCTCCTACCGGGATAGCGGCATCAGCCGCCTGTCGATCGGTATCCAGAGCTTCAACGGCCAGCACCTGCATGCTCTGGGCCGCATCCATGATGGCGACCAGGCGCGCAAGGCGGTGGAGATCGCGCAGGCCAACTTCGACAACTTCAACCTCGACCTGATGTACGCGCTGCCGCAGCAGACGCTGGCAGAGGCCAAGTCCGACATCGAAACGGCCATCGCCTTCGCGCCGCCGCACCTGTCGCTGTATCACCTGACGCTGGAGCCCAATACGCTCTTCGCCAAGTACCCGCCGCCGGTGCCGGATGACGATGCCAGCGCCGACATGCAGGACATGATTGCCGAGCTGACCACGGCTGCCGGTTACGTCAACTATGAGGTCTCAGCCTATGCCCAGCCCAAGCGGCGCGCCCGCCACAACCTCAATTACTGGCAATTCGGCGACTACCTGGGCATCGGCGCGGGGGCGCATTCCAAGCTCTCGTTCCCGCACCGCATCGTGCGCCAGATGCGTTACAAGCATCCCCAGTCCTATCTGGAGCATGCCAAAGCCGGCACGCCTGTCCAGGAAGAAGCGGAAATCGGCCGCGATGCCCTGGGCTTCGAATTCATGCTCAACGCCTTGCGCCTGACGGAAGGATTCTCACCGAATCTCTTCGCCGAGCGGACCGGCATGAGCCTGAACCAGATCGAAAAATCACTGAATCTGGCCGAGCAAAAAGGCATGTTGTATCGCGATCACGCTTTGATCCGGCCGACCGATCTTGGGCGTCGTTTTCTCAATGATTTGCAGGAAATTTTCTTGTCAGAATAAACCCATGTTGCAAGGTGGCTTTTATCGGGTATATTTAGAAAAAATTTAATTTTAATTAAGTATTCTGCTGGGAAACTTGTTAATATGTTTTTAACATTGCAGAGCGTCTCAGCAAATAATGCGGCGCGCCACGATAAAAATATGGCTGTTCAGGATAAAAGCGTTCCATTCCCACTCGTGTTTTTGCAGCCCGTTGCGGACGTCCACCACGTCTGGACCGCGCTGTCCTTGCATATTTCACCTGCGGTCGAAGACGACAACGCCTTGCTGTCTCGCTTGTTCAATGAATTTGATCTGCACGACGCACTGGGCGGACTGAGCTGCATCATCCCGGTGCGTGATCCTGCGGTCTTCGCGCCGGAATTCCGGCAAGAAATCCCGCAAGGGCAGCTCGCATTGCGCGTGCCGGTAGAGCATTGCGTGGACCCGGGCAAGATCGATGCGCTGGACTGGCTCTACAGCCGCGGCTTCGCCATCATCGCCGATGGCTTGCCGGCGCAGGGCGCGAGCGTTTTCCCCTTCGTTGAATCGATGGCGCTGGACGCCGGGGTGGGGCACCTGCCTGAAACCGGGCAATGGCTGCACCGCCTGCGTGGCCCGCACCTGGCCGAGAACGTGGGCGATGCCGTTCAGTTTGATGCCTGCCGGGTGGAAGGTTTCCGCTGGTTCTCTGGCGACTATGCCTTGCATCCCGACAGCCGCCTGTCGCAAAAGAATTCCATTTCCCGTGCGCGCCTGCTGAAATTGCTGGAGCTGGTGGCACGCGACGCCGATGCCAATGAACTGGAATCCCTGCTGAAGCAGGACCCGGCCTTGTCCTATCAGCTCTTCAAGCTGGTCAGCTCGGCCGCCTTCGGTTTCTCGGCCCATATCACCAATTTCACCCAGGCCATCAACCTGCTGGGCCGCCGCCAGCTGCAGCGCTGGCTGCAGTTGCTGCTGTATGCACGCTTCCCCGGCGACGAGTCCGCCAATCCGCTGCTGCCGCGTGCCGCGGCGCGCGCGGCGATGATGGAATCGATGGCGCAGAAGGTGGACTGCACCCAGGAAGAACTGGACCGCGCCTTCATCACCGGCATGTTCTCGCTGCTGGATATTTTGCTGGGCATGCCGCTCAACGACATCATCGAGCCGCTCAAGCTGCCGGTGGATATCGTCAATGCGCTGGTGTACCGTACCGGCCGGCTGGGCAAACTGCTGAACGTGGTCGAGCGCTCCGAAGATGGCCGCATTCCGCTGCGTCATGTCGACCTTGATGCAGCCGGTCTCGATGCCGAGGTGTATTGCCGTTGTCTGATCCAGGCCTTCAATTGGGCCACGCGCGTCAGCACTGAGGCGTGATGACAATGATTTCCTCCGTGGGCACTGACGATCTGGCATGCTGTTCGGCACTGCTGGACGCCATGCAGAACCTGCAAGGCATGGCCTTGCATGCGGCACTCGGAGGGATTGCATCCGGTTTCCTCAAGCGTCCCGATGGCCGCTATGTGGTCAGCCCGCCGCCGGAGTCGGCCAGCGGGCTGTGCCAGGTGGTGGAGCATGAGGGCGCGCGCTTCGGCCACTTCGTCTTTCCGGCGCTGACCCGCCCCTATACCGAACTGGAACGCACGCGTCTGGCGATGCTGGCGGCTTTCCTCGGCCGCCTGATGCAGCGCCGCGCCGAGACCGACAAGCGCGCCCGTTCGCTGGACCAGATCGAAGCCAAGCTGGAGCAGCAGGCGCAGATCCTCAATCAGATGCACGAGTCGGTCATCACCATGGACCCGGCCGGTTTCATCACCAGCTGGAACCGTGGGGCCGAGCAACTGTTCGGCTACAGCGCGCTGGAAGCCATCGGCCGCAACGTGCTGTTCCTCTACGAGAACGAAGAGGAAGAGGATTCGCTGCACGACTTGTTCCTGGAGCAGGGTGGCCGCGAGATGGAGGTGCGTCGCCGCAAGAAGTCCGGCGAGGTGTTCTGGGCCAGTCTGTCGCTGTCCGTGATGCGTGACCAGCACGGCCATCCGATTGGCCTGATCGGCTATCTCAACGACATCACCGAACGCAAGAACGCCGAAAAGCTGATCCATCATCTGGCCTACTACGATGCCCTGACCGGACTGCCCAACCGCACCTTGCTCACCCGCACCGTGGATCAGGCGCTGACCGAAGCCCGGCATGAGAACATGCACGGCTGCGTGATGTTCATCGACCTGAATCGCTTCAAGCCCATCAACGACACGCTGGGCCACGTGGCCGGCGACATGCTGCTGGTGGAAGTGGCGATCCGCCTGCGCCGCGCCTTGCGCGAGCAGGATGTGGTGGCACGCCTGGGGGCGGATGAATTCGCGGTAGCGCTGTTCGACATCGACAAGGATTACCATCCCGGCTTCGTCGCACAGAAGCTGCTGGCCGTGTTTGATGATCCGTTCTTCATCGACGGCCATGAGCTGCGCGTGGGGGCCAGCATTGGCGTGAGCATGTATCCGGAAGACGCGACCGATACCGAAACCCTGCTGCGCCTGGCTGACATCGCCATGTACCGGGCCAAGCAGGGTGGCGACAACAACGAAAACGGCTACGTCTATTACAGTGAAGAGATGAATCGCAACACGCTGGATCTGTTGCGCATCGAAACCGGTTTGCTGCACGCCTTCGAATACAACGAATTGCTGCTGTACTACCAGCCCAAGGTGGATATGAACACCTTGGCGATCACCGGTGGCGAGGCCCTGGTGCGCTGGCAGCATCCGGAGCGCGGATTGCTTTTGCCGGGTGAGTTCATCCCGATTGCTGAAGAAACAGGCTTGATCGTGCAGTTGAGCGATTGGGTGCTGGACGCAGTATGCCGCCAGGCGCGCTCGTGGAGGGATGCCGGCCTGGCTCCGATCCGCATCGCCCTGAACGTGACGGCGCGCGAATTCACCCGTTCGCTGCCGGACCGCGTGCGTGCGGCGCTGAACCGCCATTCGCTCAGTGGCGACTGGCTGGAGCTGGAAATCACCGAGAGCATGCTGATGCACAGCACCGATCGGGTCATTTCCATCATGGAAAAGATCTGCAGCCTGGGCATCACGATTTCACTGGATGACTTCGGGACTGGCTATTCCAGCCTCTCGTACCTGAAGCGCTTCCCCATCAATACGCTCAAGATCGACCGGTCCTTTACCATGGGCATTCCGGACGATACCAATGACTGCGCCATCGCCAGCGCCATCATCGGCATCGCCAAGCAATTGCGCCACAAGGTCATCGCCGAAGGGGTGGAGACGCAGAAACAATTGAACTTCCTGCGCGAAGCCGGTTGCAATGAATTGCAGGGCTATATCTTCTCGCGCCCGATTCCGGCGGTGGATTTCCACGCCATGCTGCTGGAGGGGCGCAAGCTCAACTTTGTGCCGGAAACGTCGGCTTCCGCTGAAGACCTTCCCGACCAATAAGGCTGGCCGCCGGTGCGTGGTGTTGCGCTGCCCGGCAACTGGCTGCTTCTCTTCCAGATTTCCCTGTTGTCCTGCGCCGCATGCGGTCCTATGCTGAAGGCCGTGTTGCGAGAGATTTAATCCCTTCGGGCATTCTCTCGAAGTTTTTCGGTCTGATGGGAGAATATTGTCCAGATATCATCAGCGATTTTTCTGGTTTTCGGCCTGCTGCCGTGTCAGTGCCTATTCTTCACCTTTCAACCAACGAAGGAGAACGATCATGAAACGACGTATTGCACAGCTGGCCTTGCTGGCCGGCGCATCAGCGGCTTCGGCTGCCATGGCTGCCGAAGCGCCGCTCAAGGTGGCGCTGAACCTGGTCAACGCGCAAGGGGTGGCGTCTCCGGCGGGCGAGGTGACCATCAGCGAGACGCCTTATGGGCTGCTGTTCCAGCCGGCCTTGTCGGGCTTGCCGGCGGGTGTGCATGGCTTCCATGTGCACCAGAATGCCTCCTGCGCGCCGCTGGAGAAGGATGGAAAGATGGAGCCGGCGCTGGCCGCCGGTGGGCATTGGGATCCGCAAAAGACCGGCAAGCATGAAGGTCCCTATGGCGAAGGCCATCTGGGTGACTTGCCGGCCTTGTATGTGACGGCCGATGGCAAGGCCGAGAATCCGGTCCTGGCCCCGCGCCTGAAGACGCTGGCCGAAGTGCGCGGACATGCGCTGATGGTGCATGTGGGCGGGGATAATCACTCGGATCATCCGGCTCCGCTGGGTGGCGGGGGTGTGCGACTGGCGTGCGGGGTGATTCAGTAAGCGTTCGTCCTGACATTCCATCAGGATGTGGATCAGGAAGTGCGTTCCAGCGGGCGCACTTCCTGTTCGATCCGCGCGCCGTGGTCACGCTGCTTGACCTTCAGATGGAGGGGTATTTGCCGGTTCAGTCAGGACCCAATCAGCAGCGAGAATTAAAGTTGCCCTGAACGAGTCGGTGCAAGCGGGGATTTTTCGAGTAAGAGATAAAGCCGGAAGGGAAAATGAAAAACGGGTCCATCAGGACCCGTTTTTCATTTGAAGCTTTGGCGGAGACGGAGGGATTCGAACCCTCGATACAGGTTTAAGCCCGTATGCTTCCTTAGCAGGGAAGTGCCTTCGACCACTCGGCCACGTCTCCACACTGAAGGCTGTTATCGCATTGCTGCGTTGCCTCAGCGAAGACCGAGATAATATCTTCTCATTTGCATCCGGTCAACAGTGGTCTTGCAAAAAATCACTGTTTTTTCAGCGGTGCGGTCTTCGCTTTGCGCGGTGCGTGATTTACTTGGCGCTGTCCAGGTCAAAGGCCTTGTGCAGGGCGCGCACGGCCAGTTCCATGTACTTCTCGTCGATCAGCACCGAGATCTTGATTTCCGAGGTGGAGATCATCTGGATGTTCACGCCTTCTTCCGACAGCGTGCGGAACATCTGCGAAGCGATGCCGACGTGGCTGCGCATGCCCACGCCGACCACCGAGACCTTGGAGACCTTGGTGTCGCCATTGATGGCGGCTGCGCCGATGTGTGCCTTGACGCTGCTGTTGAGCACTTCCACAGCCTTGGCGTATTCGGCGCGCGGCACGGTGAAGGTGAAGTCGGTCTTGCCTTCCACCGACTGGTTCTGGATGATCATGTCCACTTCGATGTTGGCGTCGGCCACCGGGCCCAGGATCTGGTAGGCGATGCCCGGACGGTCGGGGACGCCCAGCACGGTAATCTTGGCTTCGTCGCGGCTGAAGGCGATGCCGGTGATGGTTGCTTGTTCCATGTTCTTGTCTTCCTCAAACGAAATCAGGGTGCCGGAGGCGGCTTCTTCGGCCAGCGGCGTGAGCGGGTCGGTCAGCGACGACAGCACGCGGGTCGGCATCTTGTAGTTGCCGGCGAATTCCACGGAGCGGATCTGCAGGACCTTGGAACCCAGGGACGCCATTTCCAGCATCTCCTCGAAGGTCACGGTCTTCAGGCGCCGGGCATCGCTCACCACGCGCGGGTCGGTGGTGTAGACACCATCCACGTCGGTGTAGATCAGGCATTCCGCCGCCTTGATGGCAGCGGCCACGGCCACGGCCGAGGTGTCCGAGCCGCCACGGCCCAGGGTGGTGATGTTGCCGTCGGCGTCCACGCCCTGGAAACCGGTGATCATGACGATCTTGCCAGCGTTCAGATCCTTGCGGACCTTGGCGTCATCGATGGAGCGGATGCGCGCCTTGGTGAAGGCCGAGTCGGTCTTGATGGGGACTTGCCAGCCGGCGTAGGAGACGGCTTGCTTGCCCAGTGCCTGCAGGGCGATGGCCAGCAGTGCCACCGAGACCTGTTCGCCGGTCGAGGCCAGCATGTCCAGTTCGCGGCCGTCGGGCTGGGCCATGATTTCCTTGGCCATGCCCAGCAGGCGGTTGGTTTCACCAGACATCGCCGAAGGCACGACAACGATCTGATGGCCGGCGTCGTGCCATTTGGCAACGCGCTTTGCGACATTCTGGATGCGCTCGATTGAGCCCATCGAGGTGCCGCCGTATTTGTGAACGTATAAAGCCATAGGGGATAAAAAAAGGTGGCCCGACTTTGACAAGAAAACCCTGAGCCAGGCGGGAAGGAACAAACCCTTGACTTTACATGCGGTGCGCCAAAATCTCAAGGAAAAGCTCGGTTTGACAAGGTTTTCCGGGGATTTTTGCATGTCGCATCGCAGCAAAAAAGCGCATTGAATGCATCAGTCATGCACGATCTGGCCGGCTCATGCGGTGAGAATGCACGTCGCTTGCGACCAGGGCGCGATCAGTGAAAAAAGAAGGGGAGCCAAACGTGGGGAGGAGGGAGGCTGGTGCACCAGCTGTCATGCGCCCGGCAAGACGTGGCGGCATGGCAGGTGGTGCTGCGGTACGGGGACTGCGGTACTGCGGGTAGTGCGTTGCTGCGGTATAGCTTCATCCTGGCACGGTGGTTCGGACGCAGGCGGTCGGCATTCGTTCGCGTTCATTCACGTTCAACGCGGGGCATGCGCCGGTGCGGAACACTGCCGTGGCGGAATCGGTCCATCCGGACATCGGATGCGGATCGGTTCCGATCAAGCGCCGCTATACAGGCTTTGTGCTGCGCTGTTGGCTTGTTGCACATGGTTGGCGACATCCTGGCGGCTCAGTTGCGAGGGGGCTTGGCGGATGATGGGATATTCATTGCGCGTGGCGATCTCGTGATTGGCTTGGGCGCGTTGCAGTTCGGCCTTGACGTCAGCACGGGTCTGGGTCGAGTGGAACGGGGTTTCCGGCGGATACGGAGCTTCAGCCATGGCGGCACCAGCAGCGGCGAGCAGGGAGGCGGCAACGATGATGTTCTTGATGTTCATGATAATGTCCTCTGTTTGGGTAAGTGGGGTTGCTCTTCTCCAGGGCCGGCGAGTCGCGGGAGTGATCCATGCTCTCCTTGTGGGGAAAGCCCACTCGTGGGCGACCTGGTGAAGCCGGTCGGCGCGATCTTGTTGCTTTGTTGCGTTGCGCTAACCGATGACTGAAGTGTAAATATTGCGAAGACAAAGAAAAATAGGTTTAATCGGAATTGACTATTTCTCTTTGTGGAACAATCAGGGACTTGAAAAATGGATCGTCTGCAATCAATGCGGGTGTTTGCAAAGGTGGTGGAGCAGGGCAGTTTCGTCCGTGCCGCCGAGTTGCTGGACATTTCCAATGCGGTGGCAACCCGTTTCATCGCCGATCTGGAGGCACACCTGGGGACCCGCCTGCTCAATCGCTCGACCCGCCGCCTCTCGCTTACGGAGGCCGGGCAGGCCTATCTGGAGCGGGTTCACATGATCCTGGCCGAGGTCGATGATGCCGAAGCGCTGGTATCCATGGAAACCAAACGTCCGGCCGGGACGCTGGCGATTTATTCCAATGCCGGTTTCGGCCAGTCGCAACTGGGCGAGATGCTGGCTGCCTATGCCGGGATCTATCCTGACGTGGGGCTGGACGTCTATCTTTCCGACCGCTCCATCGACCTGGTGGAGGAAGGCATCGATATCGGATTCTTCAGCAGCATGCAAAAGTTTGATGCCAGCATGATCGTGCGACAGCTGGGTGTAGCCAAGGTGATCCTTTGTGCTTCACCTGCCTACCTGGAGCGCGCCGGAGCGCCCGCACAGCCCGAAGACCTGTCGCGCCACAGCTGCCTGAACTTCTCGCATGAATATTTGCGCCATCACTGGCATGTCAATACTGAGGCCGGCGTGATGGATGTGCCCATCGTCAGCAAGGTGGTCTCCAACAGCGGCGTGCTTTTGCGTGACCTGGCACTGGCTGGCATGGGTATCGTGCTGCGGCCCTCCTACTCGCTGGGCGATGACCTGCGTTGCGGCAAGCTGGTACAGGTGCTGCCCGGCTTTGACATGGGGCAGGTGGTGATTTCGATGGTGTATCCGAGCCGCCGGCTGCTGTCGGCCAAGGTGCGCAGCTTTGCCGATTTCATCAGTGCGCGCTTCCCGCACCCGGAAACCGATCCCTGGCTGACCTGAAGTACGCAACCAGAAGCGACGCGCGTTGAGGGAAACTTCAGCCGATCACATCAGCCAGCTTGTCCAGCAGGCTGCAATCTTCCTGCCAGGTGCGGCGCTCGGCGGAACTGGCGGCTTCACGTTGCAGATCGGCGTCGCTCTTGTCGACCTGGGCCAGCAGGATGCGCTCGGCCAGGCGGGTGTCCGGTTCCATGGGGCCGAAGAAGGCGACCGTGGCACCGCGCTCGATCAGGAGGGTAGGGAAGTTGTCGATGTCGAGATCGCCGACCAGGTCGGCCTGGTCCTCGATATCGATCCACACGAAGTGATGCTGCGGATAGCGGGCCGCCCAGGCCTGGAAGGCGGCTTCATATTCACGGCAGCTGCCGCACCAGTTCGCGCACAGGCAGGCCACGACCCAGGTGTCGTTGCGAAGCGCCTCGGCGAGCGGGCGGCGGTTGGTTTGGTCTAATTTCTGGTAGGACATGGCGCGCTTATTTTACCCCCTTCGGCGCGAAGGGTTTTGCGCTGCCGCACAAAGGCTCACGTTAGATGCGAACGCTCCGAACAATTGCGCGCCGCACGGTAAAATAGCGGGATGTCCACGATTCTTGCCATTGAAACCTCCACCGAGCTGGCCTCGGCGGCCTTGCTCTACCAGGGCGAACTGATTGCGCGCCAGTCCGCTGGTACCCAGACGCACTCGGACGCCATCCTCCCCATGATCCAGCAATTGCTGGCCGATGCCGGCCTGGCGCTGTCGCAATGCGATGCGCTGGCCTTTGGCGTGGGCCCCGGCTCCTTCACCGGCGTGCGCACGGCGTGCGGCGTGGTGCAGGGGCTGGCCTTTGGCTGTGACCGTCCGGTGGTCCCCGTGGTGACTCTGGAAGCGGCGGCCCAAGCCTGCCGTGATGAAAATCCGCAGGCCAGCGATGTGCTGGCCGTCCTCGATGCCCGCATGGGTGAAGTCTATTGGGCGCGCTACCGTGCTCGTGCCGATGGCGGCTGGGAGACGCTGGCCGAACCGGCCCTGTCGTCTGCCGCTCAGGTACCGGTCGAAGGTCGCCCCCATGCCTGCGGCAATGGTTTGTCGGTGTATGCCGAGCATTTCAGCGCCAACTTCTGCACGGCGGCCTTCGCCAGTGTGCAGCCGCAGGCCATGCCGCACGCGCGCCAGGTGGCAACGCTGGGCCAGGTGCATTTCAGCGCCGGCCTGGCCTTGCCGGCGCAGCAGGCGCAGCCGCTCTATCTGCGCAACAAGGTGGCCCTGACCACGGCCGAGCGCGAAGTGCGCGATGCGGCCAAGGGTGTGGCATGAGCGAGCAACTGGCCGTGTCGCTGCCTGTCTCGCATCCGCGCTACGGGCGGCTGCAATTTGCGGCCATGGGTGCGAGCGATCTGGATGCGGTGGTCAGGATCGAAGAGGCCGTCTACTCCCATCCCTGGACGCGCGGCAATTTTCAGGATTCGCTCTACAGCGGCTACCAGGCGCAGACCCTGCGGGATGCCCACGGCGAATTGCTGGGCTACTTCCTGGTGATGCTGGCCGTGGATGAAGCCCATCTGCTCAATATCAGCGTGGCCGCCTTGCATCAGCACCAGGGCCTGGGCCGCAGGCTGCTGGACCAGGCGACCGGGCTGGCACGCCTGCACCACATGCGGACCATGTTGCTGGAAGTACGTGAGTCCAACGTGCATGCCGCCAAGGTCTATCGCCAGTACGGCTTTACTGAAATCGGGCGGCGCAAAAATTACTATCCCGCCGCCAACCAGACCCGAGAAGGGGCTATCGTCATGAGTCTGCCCTTATGAATGAAGAATTGAAACAAGATCCGGGCTTCGGCTCCTCCCTGGCCCTGCTGGATGCGCTGGGCATTGGCCCGGTCTGGGTGCGGCGTGAGCTGGCGGTGGAAGAGGTGCAGGCCGCGCAGGCGGAAGTACCTGCTCAGGAAACGGCCGCGCCCGCTGCCCCTGTCGACGCGCCCAAGGTCATCGCGCCTGAACCCGTCGTGGCTCAATCCAAGCCGCCCGTCGCTGCTCCTGTGGTGCAAGCGTCCACGCCTGCTGCTCCTGCTGCTCGTCCGGCTCCCGCCGCCCCCGCCCGTCCGCGTGCGCCGCTCGAGGAAGAGGGCGGCCCGCCTTCCTGGCTGGACGAGATGGACTTCGGTACTGCGCTGGAACCCATGCTGATCCCTGAGGGCGACGACGAGGAAGACGTCCCTGCCGTCGACCCCATGATTGCCCGCATCAAGGCCATGGACTGGCCGCAGCTCAAGCAGCAGGTTGCTGAGTGCCGCCGCTGCGGACTGTGCGAAGGCCGCAAGAATACCGTCTTCGGCGTAGGCGATGAAAAGGCCAAGTGGCTCTTCATCGGCGAAGGCCCGGGCCGCAACGAGGATCAGCAGGGCGCACCCTTCGTCGGCCCTGCCGGCAAGCTGCTGGACAACATGCTGCTCTCCATGGGCGTCAAGCGCGGTGAGAATGCCTACATCGCCAACATCGTCAAATGCCGTCCCACCGACGACAACGGCCGCGACCGTCCGCCCTCGCCGCAGGAAGTGGCCGCCTGCCTGCCCTATCTGCAGCGCCAGATCGAACTGATCCAGCCGACCGTGCTGGTAGCACTGGGCAAGACGGCGGCGATTTCGCTGCTGGGCATGGATCCGGCCACGCCGGTTTCGCGTCTGCGCGGCACGGTGCATCGCTATCATGACCTGCCGCTGGTGGTGACCTACCACCCGGCCTATCTGCTGCGCACGCTCACCGACAAGAGCAAGGCCTGGGCCGACCTGTGCCTGGCCATGAGCACTTACGCTGCGCAAGCCCGCTGAAGCGATGGCCGGCATGGACCTGAGCTCGCATCAGGCGCGTTTCCACCAGCGCTGGCCCGATCTGCGGGATCCGCACGTGCGCGCACTGGCCTGGCTGTTGTATGCGCCCGATCTGCTGGCACCGGAGGCCGTCTGCTGGGAGGGCCGGGTCGCCACGCTGGGCCAGCTGTCACCCGAGGTGGCCGGCTGGCTGCACGACCTGCAATACGATCCGGCCATGAATGCCGCCTTGCACGCCCACCTGGCGCAACAGCCCTCAGGACGCCTGGGCCGGTACGCCGAAAAGCTGCTCGGTTTCTATCTGCGCCAGCAGGACTGCCTGGTCGCCGCCAATTTGCAGGTCCGCAATCAGGGTCCGACGCGAGAAACATTGGGCGAATTCGATTTCCTGATCCGTTCCCCTGAGGCGGAAAGCGATGCCGGCGTCGTGCATTGGGAGTTCGCCACCAAGTTCTATCTCTTGCAGGCGCGGGAGCTGGCCGCCACGGCGCAGGCGGATACCTTCGTCGGTCCCAACCTGGCCGATTCGCTGGGCCGCAAGATGCGCAAGATCATGCGGCAGCAACTGAAGCTTTCCGAACATCCGGCGGCCCAGGCGGTACTGCCGGCTCCTGTCGTAGCGGCGCGCGCCCTCGTCAAGGGATGGCTGTTCTACCCGCTGGATGCGGCGCTGAGCTTGCCGCCCACCATGGGCATTGCTGCCGATCATTGCCGGGGATTCTGGTGTGATGCGGCCTCGCTGCCGCGTATTGAAGAAGAGACGATGTGCTATGCCGTCCTGCCGCGCCTGTCCTGGCTGGCACCGGCGCGCCTTCCAGCCGGGCAGGGCATGACCCTGGCACAGCTGCGGAGCACCTTGGAAGACATGTTCAGTGCCGACGACAGTCCGGTCATGGTGGCGCAATGCCGCCTGCAGGAGGGCACCGAACCGGAATGGCTGGAAGTGATGCGCGGCTTCGTCGTGCCGCCGCAGTGGGAAGCGCGTGCCGCCGCAACGGTGCAGCACGCCATCGTGCCGGTCTGAACCGCCGGTCCAGACCTTCAATCCATCGTGAAATCAGTGGTGGGGATGCTTGTCCTCGCCGATCAGCGCCAGCGAGTCATGCTCGCGCTGGTTGGCGGCATGGCGGCGCATGATGAGATACATGATGCCGGCCACGAAGGAGCCGAAGATGATGATGACGGTATTCACATCCAGGTTCATGCGCACCATGAAGGCATACAGCACCAGCATGGTCAGCACCGAGAGGTTCTCGTTGAAGTTCTGGACGGCAATCGAATGGCCTGCGCTCATGAGCACGTGGCCACGATGCTGCAGCAGGGCGTTCATCGGCACCACGAAGTAGCCCGACAGCGCGCCCACGATCACCAGAAGCGGGTAGGCCACCCACACCGAGGTGGTGGTGGTCATCAGCATCACCACGAGGCCCATGATGATGCCCAGCGGCATGACGGTCAGCGATTTTTTCAGCGGCACGAAGCGGGCGGCGGCCACTGCACCCAGGGCAACACCCACGGCGACGATACCCTGCAGGATGGCGGCCTTGTCCAGCGGCATGTGCAGCGACTTTTCCGCCCATTTCAGGACGATGAACTGCAATGTCGCCCCCGCGCCCCAGAAGAGCGTGGTCACGGCCAGCGAAATCTGGCCGAGCTTGTCCTTCCACAGGGTGGTGAAGCAGCCGGCGAAATCGACGATGAGACGGATGGGATTGCGTTCCTGGTGCTCGTAGCGGGCACCGGTATCAGGAATGTAGAAGTTGAAGAGGGCGGCGACGATGTAGATGCAGGAGATGATGCACAGGGCCGCTTCGGTGGGGGTGTCAATGGGCAGGTCGACCATCGGGAAGTCGAAGCTGAGGATCACCGCTGAAATCTTGGGATTGACCAGTGCCCCGCCGAGGACCGTGCCCATGATGATGGAGCCCACCGTCAGCCCCTCGATCCAGCCGTTGGCCGCGACCAGTTTTTCCGGCGGCAGCAGTTCGGTGAGGATCCCGTACTTGGCCGGTGAATAGGCCGCCGCGCCGAATCCGACCACGGCATACGCCAGCAGCGGATGCACGGTAAAGAACATGAGGGAACAACCGACGATCTTGATCATGTTGGTGATCAACATGACCTTGCCCTTGGGGAAGGCGTCGGCGAAGGCGCCCACGAACGCCGCCAGCAGCACATAGGAAAGCACGAAAAACAGCTTCAGCAGCGGGGTCATCCACGCTGGCGAATGCATTTCGGCAAGTAGGGCGATGGCGGCGATCAGCAGCGCGTTATCGGCGAGCGACGAAAAGAACTGCGCCGCCATGATGGTATAGAAACCGCGATTCATCCCTGTCCAAGATGTATAACAAATGATGTCCGGGTAGCTTTATACCATGAAACCATGCACGCTCCGTCATAAGTCAAACCATAAAGATGTTCGTCCGGTAAAATGCCCGCTTGTTCCCCGCTGGACAAAAACTTCCGGGCGAACCGCGACAGGCAGGCCCATGGCGGCCTTGCCGCTCGCCGTGCGCATTGCCAGCCGAGATCGGCCGTTCGCCTACCCGCGAACGCCCTCTGTGAGCCATCTGCCCTCGTTACTGCCACTGGATATCATGCCAAGACCGATCGTCGCTTCCATCAGCATTTCTGCACTTCAACACAATCTTGCCGTCGCCCGCGCCCATGCGCCCAACGCCCGCGTCTGGGGCGTGCTCAAGGCCAATGGCTACGGTCACGGGCTGGAACGCGCCATGCGCGGTTTCGCCGATGCCGACGGCCTGGCGCTGGTCGAACCGGATTATGCCGTTCGCCTGCGCGAGCTGGGCTGGACCAAGCCCATCCTGTTGCTGGAAGGGTTCTTCGATGCCGAGGACCTGCCGGTGCTGGCCCGCCACGACATCCAGTTCGCCGTGCATTGCGATGAGCAGATCGCGCTTTTGGAACAATTCGTCACCGAAGCCGCCTTCCATGTGCACCTGAAGATGAACAGCGGCATGAACCGCCTGGGTTTCAAGCCCGAGGCCTTTCACGCCGCCCATGCGCGCGTGAGCAAGATCGCCAGCGTGCGCAGCATCACCATGATGACCCACTTCGCCAATGCCGACGATGCGCTCAACCCGTCTTTGCCGCTCTCCGAGCAGGTACGCCGCTTCCAGGCCGGCACCGAAGGGCTGCCGGGTCCGCGCAGCCTTTGCAATTCCGCTGCCGACCTGATGCATGGCGAGCTGGCCCATGACTGGGTACGCCCCGGCATCATGCTGTACGGCGGTACCCCGGGCGGTGGCAGTGCCGCCGACTTCGGACTGCGCGCGGCGATGACGCTGGAAAGCCAGATCATCGGCGTGCAGGACATCCCCCCGGGCGAAGCCATAGGCTACGGCAGCCGCTTCGTGGCGGACAAGCCGATGCGTATCGGCGTGGTCGCCTGCGGCTATGCCGACGGCTATCCGCGCCATGCACCGACCGGCACGCCCGTGCTGGTCGACGGTATCAAGACCGGCACCGTCGGGCGGGTCTCGATGGACATGCTGTGCGTGGACCTGACCGAACTTCCCGGCGCCAGCGTGGGCAGTCGCGTCGAGCTGTGGGGCCAGCAATTGCCCATCGATGAGGTCGCATTTGCGGCGGGTACGATCGGATATGAACTGATGTGCGCACTGGCCCCACGGGTGGCGGTACGTGAAGTGGACTGAACGAAAAAAGATGAACTTCCTGGCAGATTTCCGGGAAGGCTCAGCAGGCATACCCAAGTAGAGCAGAAAGCAGCAAGGCGACGATGGCGAAGGTCAAGACCAATTACACCTGCACCGAATGCGGCGGGGTCAGCAACAAATGGGCCGGCCAGTGTCCGGCCTGCGGCCAGTGGAATACCCTGGTTGAGACGCTGGTGGAGAGCGGTGGCGGGAATCGCTATTCGTCGACGCCGCAAAGCCTGGCGCAGACCGCACCGGTACTGAGCCTGGCCGATATCGAAGCGATCGACGTGCCGCGCTTTGGCACTGGGATCGAGGAATTCGACCGTGTGCTGGGCGGTGGCCTGGTGCCGGGCGGAGTGGCGCTGATCGGCGGCGATCCCGGCATCGGCAAGTCGACCTTGCTGCTGCAGGCGCTGGCCAATATCTCCCGGCTCAAGAAGGTACTCTATGTGAGCGGCGAAGAGTCCGGTTCGCAGATCGCCTTGCGCGCCAAGCGCCTGGCGGTGGATGCCCGTGAACTGCAATTGCAGGCCGAGATCCAGCTGGAAAAGATCCTCGCCACGCTGGCCGAGCACAAGCCCGAAGTGGCCGTGATCGACTCCATCCAGACCATTTATTCCGATGCACTGACCTCGGCTCCCGGCTCGGTGGCGCAGGTGCGCGAATGCGCGGCGCAACTGACGCGGGTGGCCAAGACTTCCGGCATCACCATCATCATGGTCGGCCATGTCACCAAGGAAGGCGCGCTGGCCGGTCCGCGCGTGCTGGAGCACATCGTCGATACGGTGCTGTACTTCGAAGGCGATACGCATTCCAGCTTCCGCCTGGTGCGCGCCTTCAAGAACCGCTTCGGAGCCGTGAATGAACTGGGCGTGTTTGCGATGACCGAGAAGGGCTTGAAAGGGGTCTCCAACCCTTCGGCGCTGTTCCTTTCGCAGCACGAAAACCAGGTCCCCGGCTCCTGCGTCATGGTGACTCAGGAAGGCACGCGTCCGCTGCTGGTGGAAATCCAGGCCCTGGTGGACAGCTCGCACGTTCCCAACGCGCGCCGCCTGTCGGTCGGCCTGGAGCAGAACCGCCTGGCCATGCTGCTGGCGGTGCTGCACCGGCATGCGGGCGTGGCGGCCTTTGATCAGGATGTCTTCATCAATGCGGTCGGCGGGGTGAAGATTACCGAACCGGCGGCCGACCTGGCGGTGCTGCTGGCGATCAATTCCTCCATGCGCAACAAGCCCTTGCCGCGCGGATTGGTGGTGTTCGGTGAAGTGGGCCTGGCTGGGGAGATCCGCCCAGCGCCACGCGGCCAGGAGCGGCTGCGCGAGGCCGCCAAGCTGGGCTTCTCGATTGCGGTCATCCCCAAGGCCAATGCACCCAAGCAGGCTATTGAGGGATTGAAGGTGATTCCGGTGGAGCGCATCGACGATGCTCTGCAGAAGGCGCGCGAGATCGACGATTACGCTGCCTGAACCGGATCACTGAATCAGCCTGGCGCGTCGAAAGTGACGATGACCTGGTTCATTTCGCCCTTGATGGGCGGTTCACCTGTGCGGGCCGTTCCGCGCACGCTGTAGTGCAGCTGGAAAGGCTGGCCGGCGTCGCGGCCATTGAAGAATTCGGTACTGCCGGCATTGGCCTGGCTTACGTCCCAGCATACCCCGGCATGCTTCCAGCACAGTTTGGCCTCGAAACCGGGCGGCTTGCTGGCCAGCGTATAGCGCCAGCTGACCTTGCGGATGATTGCGCCGGCCGGTATCTGTCCCACCACCTTGAATTGCGTGATGTAGTCGGCGTTGCGGGCGCGGATGTCCGGGCCTGGCTCGTCGGAAGCATAAGCCCCTGCCGGACCGCCCTGTGGCGGGGCAATGCTGAGCGGTGAGGGACCGTTTGGAATGACCGGCGAAATGATCACGATGGGACGCTTGCTGCCCTCACTGCCGGCAGCGGGCATGCTCAGGTTGCGATCCGCATAGGTCTGGGCCATGGCCAGGACGGGCAGGGCGGCTGCCAGCAGGCAGGGCAGGTGCCGCCAGTGGAGGGACCGCTCAGGCATGGCGGCGATGGCCCTTCAAGGGCAGGGAAATCTGGATCAGCAGGCCGCCGTGGGTGTCTTCATGTCCCTTCAACAGCAGCTTGCCATTGTGCTTGAGCACGATGCGGTTGACGATCGCCAGTCCCAGGCCGGAACCATTGGCCTGGCCGCGTGCGGTATCGAGCCGGGTGAAGGGGCGCAGCAGGCGTTCGCACTCGCTCTCGGGCACGCCCGAGCCATGGTCGAACACTTCCACCACCACCTGATGTCCTTCGATGCGGCTGCGCAGATGAATTTCTGCGCAGTCGGTGCCGGGGGTCTTGCCGTAGCGGCGCGCATTTTCGATCAGGTTGCTGAAGACACGCGCCAGCTCGGTGCCATTGCCGGCGACTTCGGTGGCGGGCGCGATCTCGGTAGTGAGCTTCACGTCCGACAGGCGCGCAGACTTGGCGGCCACGTCTTCCAGCACGCCGGCCAGGTCGATGGTTTCCAGACTGTTGGCATCGAATGGCTTCGCGTAGTCGAGGAACTGGCCGATGATGCTGTCCATCTGTGCCAGGTCCGAATGCATGCCGTCGCGCGATTCATCGGACAGGTTGGCCATCTCCACTTCCAGTTGCATGCGTGCCAGGGGCGTGCGCAGGTCGTGCGAGATGCCGGCCAGGATGAGGGCGCGATCCGATTCGATGCGATTGAGGTCGGCCACCATCTGGTTAAAGCTGCGGTTGGCTTCCTCGATCTCGGTCGGGCCGGATTCCGGCAGCGGCTCGGGCTGGCGGCCCTTGGCAATGGCGCGAGCGGCCGCCGTCAGCCGCGCCAGCGGCTGGTTGATGAGGGTGGAGATGAAGACCGCACCGATCAGCGACAGGAACAGCGCGATCGAGCCCCAGCCCAGCCATTGCAGGCCGGACGTGCGGTCCAGCCTTCCGCGGTCGAGCATCAGCCAGTACTGGTCATCGTCGATATTGAAACTGATCCAGAAGCCTTCCACTTCATTCACGCTGGAGGCGAAGATGGTGTTCTCATCCAGCGACTGGCGCACGTAGTACTCCAGTTCCGGGATGATGGGCGAGTCCTCGGGCGGGACGATGCGGTCGCTCTTTTCCAGCGGATAGATGCGGATACCTTCATTGCTGGCCAGGTCGAACAGCAGTTCCCGGCGCATCTCGGGGGCCGAGTGCGTCAGTGCCGCACGGGTGATGGTGACCACCGAGACGATCTGCGCGGCCAGCTGTTCCGCACGCGGTCCGCGTTCGACCATGCGAAAGCTGGCCACCCAGGCCACCATGCTGGCGGTGATCAGGAAGGTCAGGAGGAAGAAGGTGCGCCAGAACAGGCCGTTGCTGAACCATCCGGATTGAGGGCGGGTTTTCATCGGCAAACGGCCTGCAGGTCAGGGGTGAAGCGGGAGATCAGCGCGGTTTCCCTTCCGGGATGAAGACATAGCCCAGGCCCCACACGGTCTGGATGTACAGCGGATTGGCCGGATCGGGTTCGATCAGCTTGCGCAGGCGCGAGATCTGCACGTCCAGGCTGCGGTCAAAAACTTCATATTCGCGGCCGCGCGCCATTTCCATCAGCTTTTCACGCGACAGCGGCTGGCGGGCGTTGCGTGCAAATACCTTCAGTACCGAGAATTCGCCGGTGGTCAGGGAAATGGTTTCGCCGTTCTTCTTCAGGGTACGGGTACCCAGGTCGAGGATGAAGTCGCCGAATTCGAAGGTTTCCGGGGTTTCCGAAGGCGCACCCGGCAGTTCATCCGGACCCTTGCGGCGCAGCACCGCATTGATGCGCGCCACCAGTTCGCGCGGGTTGAAGGGCTTGGGCAGGTAGTCGTCCGCGCCCATTTCCAGACCGATGATGCGGTCCACGTCCTCGCCCTTGGCGGTGAGCATGATGATGGGTGTCTGGTCGCCGGCACCACGCAGGCGGCGGCAGATGGCCAGGCCATCTTCGCCGGGCAGCATCAGGTCCAGCACCAGCAGGTCGTAGCGTTCGCGGATCCAGAGCTTGTTCATGGCCTGGGCGTTTTCCGCCGTGACCACGTTGAAACCCTGCTCGGTCAGATAGCGGCGCAGCAGGTCGCGCAAGCGGATGTCGTCATCCACCACCAACACTTTGAATTGATTGGCGGATGTTGTCGTATTAGTATTGCCGTTGGTCGTATTCATGTTGCCTATGGTAGCGTCTTGGCGATTTTGAGCAAGTCGGGGCTGTTGATCCATTACAAACTGTTACATACCTTACCTTAATCATCTTATACCATCGCGGCCTGCGGCCTAAACTGGAATCACGTCGGGAAAGCAACGTCGATACCGCTTTCTCTTCCCTGATTCTCTGTCTCCGGAAAAAATCGCATTATGAAGATTGCAGTCGTCAACAAGCTATGTCTTGCAGCGATGCTGGCGCTCGGTGTGGGAGCGGCCGCGCTGGCTGGCCCTCCGCAGGGCGGCCGGCCGATGCCGGGGCAGCCGGGCGACTTCAGGCAGCATGCCGGTGACTTCAACCCGCAAGATCACCGCAACCAGATCGCCAGCGACCAGGACCAGCGCCGCAACGGCAAGCTCAGTGCCGATGAACGCCGCGAACTGCGCCGCCAGATCAATGAAGTCGGCCAGGATATCTACCGCGTCAAGCGTTGAGTTCCGCGCGGATGAAAAGATTCCCGCCCCGGTCAACAAAAAGCTGACGAAAAAGCCCGAGTGCATCGCATTCGGGCTTTTTTCCTTGGGGCGGGCGATCAGTGCTGGTGCGCCTTGCCCAGCCGCTTCTCCAGCCGGTGCTGCAAGGCTTCGAAGCACAGGCTCAGGATCCAGTAAATGGCTGCCGCCGCCAGATACAGCGGGAGCGGGCGGAAGGTCACCGCAATGACTTCCTTGGTCGCCAGCATCAATTCGGTCACCGTGATGACTGATACCAGCGAGGTATCCTTGATCAGGCTGATCAGGGTATTGCTCATCGAGGGCACTGCTATGCGCACTGCCTGCGGCACGATGATGTAGCGCAGCGTCTGGAAATACGTCAGTCCCACGCTGTAAGATGCATTCCACTGCCCATGCGTCACGCCCAGGATGGCGCCGCGCAAGCTTTCCGAGAGGTAAGCGCCGGCATTGAGGCTCAGGGTCAGTACACCCGCTGTCAGCGGCGAGAATTCGATCCCGATCCCAGGCAAGCCGTAATAGACCACGAAGATCTGCACCAGCAGCGGCGTGCCACGCATCATGCTGACGTACACGGCAGCCGGCCAGTGGATGGGCCGCCAGGGAACGATGCGTGCCACCGCCAGCACGAAGCCCAGCACCAGGCCGCCGACCATCGAGGCCAGCGCGAAGAGCAGGGTGTAGCCCACGCCCTTGGCCAGGGTCGGGGCGGCTTGCTGCAGCAGTTCGAGGATTTCCATAAGCATTCGAATAAAAAAATTATCCCCGCGATGCGGGGATAAGTCGGTCCGCCCGGAACGTGCCGGGCGGCAGGGAGCACCAGTTCAGGCGCGCCTTATTGTGCTTTCGGCGGCTGGCTCACGTCAATGCCGAACCACTTCTCGGAAGCGGCCTTGAAGCTGCCGTCCGCCTTGATGTCGGCCAAGGCCTTGTTCAGTGCAGCCTTGAACTCCGGATTGCCCTTGCGGAAGGGAATGCCGATCTTGTCGACGGTGCCGATCGGGCTGCCAGCCTTCAGCGGCAGGTTGGTCGACTTCAGGATGTAGCCGACCAGCAGGCTGTCGTTCAGGGCAGCATCGATGCGACCGGCGGCCAGGTCAGCCAGATACTCGGGCGAACCCGGATAGGTGCGCACGTCGATACCGGCCACGGCCTTGGCCTTCTGTTCGAAGTTGGTGCCCTGACCCAGGCCCAGCTTCTTGCCCTTCAGGTCGTCCAGGCTCTTGAATTCGCGCTTTTCATCCTTGCGCACGATCAGCTGGGCGCTGGAGAGGGTGTACGGATCGGAGAAGTCGAAAGCCTTCTGGCGCTCGTCGGTGATGCCGACCTGGTTGATGATGACGTCGTACTTGCCTGCGCCCAGACCGGCCAGGATGCCGCTCCATTCGGTGGTCGTGAAGACCGGCTTGACGCCCAGCTTGGCCGCCAGCAGTTTGGCCACGTCGACTTCAAAACCGGTCAGTTCTCCGGTCTTGGCATCCTTGAAGTTGAACGGCGGGTAGTTGCCTTCCAGCGCCACCTTCAGCGTGCCGCTGCTCTTGACCGATTCCAGCAGGTCGGCCGCCGATACGCTCAGGCTGGACGCCAGCAGGGTTGCGCCGACACCGGCCAGCAGCCATTGCTTGATATTCTTCTTCATATGTTCATGTCCTTATAAAAACTTTCGCCACAAAAACTGCGGCCAGGGCGCAATGATGCCCTCGTTTTGCCGAACTGCAAGGGCTGGCTTAATACTTTGATGTAGAAAGCTTATGCCCGACGCGGTTCCGCAGCTCAGGCCTGCAATTGCTCCAGCGCCTCCTGCTGTTCCAGCCATTCATTTTCAAGCTGGTCCAGCTCCTTGCTGCAATAGGCCTGGTCGGTGATGAGCGTCTTGAGTTCTTCCTTGTTGGCGGCGTCGTAGATATCCGGGCTGGCCAGGCGCGCATCGATCTCTCCCTTGCGCGCATTGAGCTTGGCGATCTGTTCGTCGAGGCGCTTGATGCGGGCCTCAATCGGTTTTTTGAGGGCCGACATCTTCTGGCGCTGCTCGGCCTCCAGACGCTTCTGTTCCTTGCGGTCCACCAGCGAGGCCGGAGCCTCGGCCACCGGCTGGCTGGCCGTGGGCAGCGGCGCGGCAGCCGCCGCATCGTTGCGGGCGGCCAGCTTGGTCTTGAAGAGCCAGTCCTTGTAGTCGTCGAGGTCGCCATCGAAGGGTTGCAGCTTGCCTTCGGCCACGATCAGGAACTGGTCGGTCGTGGCGCGCAGCAGGTGGCGATCGTGGGAGACCAGCACCAGCGTGCCTTCGAACTGTGCCAGCGCCATGGTGAGCGCTTCGCGGGTTTCCAGATCCAGGTGGTTGGTCGGTTCATCCAGCAGCAGCAGGTTGGGGCGCTGCCAGACAATCAGGGCCAGCGCCAGGCGCGCCTTTTCGCCGCCCGAGAAGGGGGCGATCGAGGAGGTCGCCATGGTGCCGTTGAAATTGAAGCTGCCCAGGAAGTTGCGCAATTCCTGCTCCCGCACATCCGGGGCCAGACGCGTCAGGTGCCACAAGGGCGATTCGTCATGGCGCAGCATCTCGACCTGATGCTGGGCAAAGTAGCCGATCACCAGTCCCTTGCCCAGGCGGGCGGTTCCTGACAGCGGATCGATCTCGCCGGCCACGGTCTTGATGAGCGTGGACTTGCCCGCGCCGTTGACGCCCAGCAGACCAATGCGCTGCCCACTCTGCAGCGAGAAATCGATGCCATGCACGATGATCTTGTCTTCATCGGACGCGCCATTCTTGCCCTCGATGTGATAACCCGCGTTGACCTTTTCCATCACCAGCAGCGGATTCGGTGCCGACAGGGGCTCACGGAATTCGAAGGAGAATTCGGCGGCCGCCCGCAGCGGTGCCAGCTCTTCCATCTTCGACAGGGCTTTCATGCGGCTCTGCGCCTGTCTGGCCTTGGTGGCCTTGGCCTTGAAGCGGTCGATGAAGGATTGCAGGTGCGCGCGCTGGCGCTGCTGCTTCTCGATCATGCCCGCCATCAGTTCCAGCTGGGCCGAGCGCTGGCGCTCGAAGCTGCTGTAGTTGCCGGAATAGCGCTTCAGTTTTCGATCATCGATATGAACGATCACGTTCACCACGCCATCCAGGAAATCGCGGTCGTGGGAAATGATGAGCAGGGTGCCCGCGTAGCGCTTCAACCAGTCTTCCAGCCAGATGATGGCATCCAGGTCCAGGTGGTTGGTCGGTTCGTCCAGCAGCAGCAGGTCGGACGGGCACATCAGTGCCTGCGCCAGGTTCAGGCGCATGCGCCAGCCGCCGGAGAAGCTGGCCACGGGCCGCGCCATCTGCTCCAGCGAAAAGCCCAGACCCAGCAGCAATTGCTCGGCGCGCGAGCGCACGGTGTAGGCATCGGCATCGGCCAACGCGGTATGCAGCTCGGCGATATGGTTGCCGTCGTGTTTGTCGTCCGGCTGCGCTTCGGCGCGGGCCAGATCGGCTTCCAGCTGACGCAGGTGAGCGTCGCCATCGATGGCGTACTCGATGGCGGGACGATCCAGCGCCGGCGTTTCCTGCGCGACGTAGGCCATGCGCCAGCGCGCCGGGAAATCGACATTGCCCTGGTCGGCATGCAGCTCGCCGCGCAGCATGGCGAACAGGCTGGACTTGCCGGCGCCATTGGCACCGATCAGGCCGATCTTGTCGCCCGGATTGAGCGTCAGGTCGACATTGTCCAGGAGCGGCTTGACGCCGCGCTGGAGGGAAACTTGCTGGAAACGGATCATCGGTGATTCACAATCGTTGGAGCGCGCTAACGCGGATGCTGACGCTCAGGGTCAGGCCAGTTGCAGTTGTTCGGCCGTGACCAGGAACACCATGTCGTCACCGGCACTGGTGGTCAGCCAGGTCAGTTCCAGTTCCGGGAAGGCCGCTTCGGCGAAGGCGCGCTCATTGCCGATCTCGACCACCAGCACGCCTTCGGGCGTGAGGCGCTCGGCGGCGCCGGCGACGATCTTGCGTACCAGGTCCATGCCATCCTCGCCACCGGCCAGGGCTAGTTGCGGTTCGCGCAGGTATTCCTGGGGCAGCTTGCTCATGGAACCGGAATTCACATAGGGCGGATTGCTGATGATCAAGTCATACTTGCGCAGCGGCAGTTGCGTGTACAGGTCGGACTCGACCAGCTTGATGCGCTCCTGCAACTGGTATTCGTCCACATTCTTGCGCGCCACGGCCAGCGCGTCGGCAGAGACGTCGACCGCATCGATCTGCGCGTTCGGGAAGGCATCAGCCAGCAGGATCGGCAGGCAACCGGAACCGGTACACAGGTCCAGCGCGTTGACGATGGCTTCCGGATCCTGGATCCAGGGCGAGAAATGCTGCGGAATCAGTTCGGCGATGAAGGAACGCGGCACGATCACGCGTTCATCCACGTAGAAGCGATATGCGCCCAGCCAGGCTTCATTGGTGATGTAGGCGGCCGGGACGCGGTCCTTGCTGCGGCGTTCGATCACGCGCATGACGGACGCGATTTCCTCGGGGAGCAGACGCGCATCCAGGAAGGGATCGAGCTGATCCAGCGGCAATTTGAGCGTATGCAGGATCAGGTAGGCTGCCTCGTCGAGCGCATTGCTGCTGCCGTGGCCGAAGAACAGTTGCTCGGTGTTGAAGCGGGTCACGGCGTAGCGCAGCAGGTCGCGCACGGTGGAGAAATTGTTGGGGGTCATGATGTTCTCGTCAATGCTTGGGCTTACGCCAGCAGGTTTTCCAGCGTCTTGCGGTAGATGTTCTTCAGGGGATCGATATAGCGCACTTCGATGTGCTCATCGATCTTGTGGATGCTGTCATTTGGCGGACCGAACTCGATCACCTGCGGGCAGATCTGGGCGATGAAGCGGCCGTCTGAGGTGCCACCGGTGGTCGACAGTTCGGTGTCCAGTCCGGTCTCGTCCTTGATCGCCTTGGACAGCGCATCCGACAGGTCGCCGCGCGGGGTCAGGAAGGGCAGGCCGCCAACGGTCCACTTCAGGTCGTATTCCAGGCCATGCTTGTCGAGGATGGCATGCACGCGCTGCTGCAAACCTTCCACGGTGCTGGCGGTGGAGAAGCGGAAGTTGAAGTCGATCACCACTTCGCCGGGAATCACGTTGGAGGCACCGGTGCCGCCATGGATATTGGAAATCTGCCAGGAAGTCGGCAGGTAGTATTCATTGCCCGCATCCCACTGCTCGGCCACCAGTTCGGCCAGTGCCGGCGCAGCCTGGTGGATGGGATTGCGCGCCAGTTGCGGATAGGCGATATGGCCCTGGATGCCCTTGACGGTCAGCTTGCCCGACATGGTGCCGCGGCGGCCGTTCTTGATCATGTCGCCCAGGGTCTTGGCCGAGGTCGGCTCGCCGACGATGCAGTAATCCAGCTGCTCGCCACGCGCCTTGAGGGCATTGCAGACCACCACGGTGCCATCGATGGCCGGGCCTTCTTCATCGCTGGTGATGAGGAAGCCGATCGAACCCTTGTGATCGGGATGGGCCGCCGTGAACTCTTCGCAAGCCACCACCATGGCGGCAATCGATGTCTTCATGTCGGACGCGCCACGGCCATAAAGGCGGCCATCGCGCAGGGTCGGCTGGAAGGGATGCGACTGCCACTTCTCCAGCGGGCCGGTGGGCACCACGTCGGTGTGGCCGGCAAAGACCACCAGCGGCTGCGCCGTTCCCTTGCGCGCCCACAGATTGGTGACGTCGCCGGACTGGATGGTCTCGCAGACGAAGCCCAGCGGCGCGAGCAATTCCGCCAGCCGCGCCTGGCAGCCTTTGTCTTCGGGGGTGACGGAAGAAAGGGACATCAATTCCTGGGTCAGGGCCAGCGTCTTGCTCATGATCATTTCTCGAAAATGTGTTGATACTGATCGGCCTTGAAGCCGACGTGATACTGCTTGCCATCGAACAGCACCGGGCGCTTCACCACCGACGGGTTTTCCACCATCAGGGCCACCGCAGCGGCGTCATCGGTGATGGCGGCCTTGCGCTCATCCGGCAGGGCGCGCCACGTGGTCCCCTTGCGGTTGACCAGCACGTCGCGCTCCACGTCCTTCAGCCAGGCCCGGGCCTGTTCGGCAGTGAGGCCGGCCTTTTTGAAATCGTGGAAGTGAAAGGCGATGCCTTGCTCGTCCAGCCACACGCGGGCTTTCTTGACGGTGTCGCAGTTGGGAATGCCAAAAAGGGTGATCTTGTCGCTCATGTTCGCTTTCTCAATGGGGCTGGCTATCGGGGGCCAGAACACGACGCCGCGCCGGTGTGCGAGACGACCGGCGCGGCGCGTGGGTGCTTCAGGCCTTCAGCAAAGCCGCAGCGCGGAATTACTCGCCGCGCAGCAGTTCGTTGATGGAGGTCTTGGAGCGGGTCTGGGCATCGACCTTCTTCACGATGATCGCGGCGTACAGGCTGTACTTGCCATCCTTGGACGGCAGGTTGCCCGGCACCACCACCGAGCCCGCCGGCACGCGGCCGTAGTGGACTTCGCCGGTTTCGCGGTCGTAGATCTTGGTCGACTGGCCGATGTACACGCCCATGGAGAGCACCGAGTTCTCTTCGATGATGACGCCTTCGACCACTTCCGAACGGGCACCGATGAAGCAATTGTCTTCAATGATGACCGGACCCGCCTGCACGGGCTCCAGCACGCCGCCGATGCCGACGCCACCGGAAAGGTGAACGTTCTTGCCGATCTGGGCCGCCGAACCGACGGTGGCCCAGGTGTCGACCATCGTGCCTTCGTCGACGTAAGCGCCAATGTTGACGTAGGAGGGCATCAGCACCACGTTGCGGCCAATGAAGGAGCCATGACGCGCCACCGCCGGCGGCACCACGCGGAAGCCGCCCTTGGCGAAATCTTCCGCAGTGTAATTGGCGAACTTGGTCGGCACCTTGTCGTAGAACTGCGGATAGCCAGGTCCGGCCGACATCGGCACGTTGTCTTCCAGGCGGAAGGACAGCAGGATGGCCTTCTTCACCCATTGGTTGACTTCCCACTGGCCGACGCCCTGACGGTTGGCCACGCGCAGGGTGCCATCATTCAGGCCTGCGATCACTTCGGCCACCGCATTGCGGATGTCGGCCGGGGCGCTCTTGGGAGACAGGCTGGCGCGGTCTTCCCACGCCTGATCGATGATGTGCTGAATGGACTGTGTCATGTTGATATCGATGAACTCTAGGGTGAACGGGAGAGAAACTGGCACCGGGGCCGGTGCGGACAAGCTCAAGCCTGGCCGGCCAGTTTCTTCGTGAAGGCGACGATGCGTTGCGCAGCTTCCAGGCATTCGTCGACTTCGGCCACCAGCGCCATGCGGATGCGGCCCGCGCCCGGATTGACGCCATGCGCTTCGCGTGCCAGGTAGCTGCCCGGCAAGACCGTGACATTATATTCGGCGTACAGACGGCGGGCGAATTCGGTGTCGCTGATGTCGACCAGCTTGTCGACCTTGGCCCACAGGTAGAAGGCGGCATCGGGCAGGGCGACGTCCATCACTTCCTGCAGCAGCGGGGTCACCTGGGAGAACTTGGTGACGTACTTGGCGATGTTGTCCTGCACGTGGGTTTCGTCCTGCCAGGCCAGCACGGAGGCGGCCTGGATCACCGGGCTCATGGCCGCGCCGTGGTAGGTGCGGTAGAGCAGGAATTTCTTGAGGATGGCTGCATCGCCGGCCACGAAGCCCGAGCGCATGCCCGGCACGTTGGAGCGCTTGGACAGGCTGGAGAAGGAGACCAGGTTGCGATAGTCACGGCCCAGCAGACGTGCGGCCTGCATGCCGCCCAGCGGCGGATCCTGCTTGAAGTAGATCTCGGAATAGCACTCGTCGGAGGCGATCACGAAACCATAGCGATCCGACAGGGCGAACAGTTCCTTCCAGTCTTCCAGCGTCAGCACGGCGCCGGTCGGGTTGCCCGGCGAGCAGACGAACAGCAGTTGCACGCGTTCCCATATTTCTTGCGGTACCTGGCTGAAATCGGGCGCAAAGTTGCGCGCCGGGTCCGAATTGACGAAGTAGGGCTCGGCGCCGGCCAGGTAGGCCGAACCTTCATAGATCTGGTAGAACGGGTTGGGGCACATCACCAGCGCGCCGGGCCTGGTCGGATCGACCACGGTCTGGGTCAGCGAGAACAGGGCCTCGCGCGAACCGATCACCGGCAGGATCTCGGTGGCCGGATCGGGACGCGGGATGTCGTAACGCTTCTGCAGCCAGTCAGCGATCGCACCGCGCAGGGCGTCGCTGCCCAGGGTGGCCGGATACGAGGCCAGGCCGGACAGGTTGTCCGTCAGCGCCTGCTGGATGAAGGCAGGGGTAGGGTGCTTGGGCTCGCCGATGCCCAGGCTGATCGGACGATAAGCCGGGTCGGGCGTGATGCCGGCGAAGAGCTTCTTGAGCTTTTCGAAGGGATAGGGCTGCAGTTTGTCGAGTAGGGGATTCACGTCGCTGGACTGGAGTAAAGCTTTCCGGGCCAGCGTCTCGCGAGGAGCTCGGCCGGCCACGGCAAAGGGCTGGGAAAGTTGGCGATTATACCGTCATTTGAGGGCATTGCCGCGCTCCCGGTCGGCCCGGTGTTGAGTCCTTGGCATGTCTGGCTCACAAGAAAACGGCTGTGGTGATCCTGATCGGGCGCGTGTTCACCTTCCTGCACGCTGGCAAAGAAAAGGTGCAATCCGGAAAATCAGGGACAGTTACGCGGTGTATTCAGGGGATTGTCAGGGAGAGTCAGAGAGTATTGTGGTCGCTCGCCAAAACGGGACCGTTCACAGGGCGGCCCACCCATTCCCGGAGAACAAGAATGAAAAGCCTCAAGGCGCAGCTACTGTCTGCGCTGGTCGTGATGTGGATCGGTTTGCTGGCGCTGGCCGCCTGGTCCGCCTTCAGCGCCCGTGAAACCATGATCGAAGAACGCAAGGATGGCCTGCGCCGCGTGGTGGAAGCCGCCAACGGGGTGGTCAACAGCTATGTGGCCGATGTCGCGGCCGGCAAAATTTCCAAAGAGGAAGCCCAGAAGAACGCGCTGGAACGCATCGCCGCCATGCGCTACGACGGCGACAACTATCTCTTCATCTTCGACTCCCGCCCGGTGGTGTTGATGCTGCCCTCCAACAAGGCGATGATCGGCAAGAACGTGGCCGACCGCAAGGATTCCGAAGGCAAGGCCTATTACGTCGAGATGATGAAGGTCGGCCAGGAAAAACAGCACGGCTTCGTGCAATACATGGGCCGCCTGCCTGGTACCGACGACAGTAACCGCACCCCAAAAATGAGCTATGTGGTGCACAACAAGACCTGGGACTGGTTCATCGTCACGGGCGTGTTCCTCTCCGATGTGCAGGCCCAGTTCCGCTCCGACCTGTTCAAATTGCTCGGTATCCTGGTGGTGGTCGGTGGACTGGTCTCGCTGATGATGCTGGCCATCATCCGCCGCATTACCGGTAGCCTCGGTGGCGAGCCGGCCTATGCGGTGGCCATCGCCACGCGCATTGCCAACGGCGACCTGACGGTACGGGTCGACACCCGTGCCGGTGACAACCGCAGTCTGCTCTTCGAGATGGCCACCATGCGAGAGCGGCTGGGCGGCGTCATCAAGGGCATCCGCCAGGGCACCGATGCCATCGATATCGGCGCGCGCGAGATTGCAGCGGGCAACCTGGACCTGTCTTCGCGCACTGAAGAGCAGGCCGGTTCGCTGGCGACCACAGCCTCCAACATGGATACCCTGACCGCCACCGTCAAGCAGAACGCCGACAACGCCCGCCAGGCCGGCCAGTTGGCAAACAACGCCTCGGAAATCGCCAGGCGCGGCGGCGAGGTGGTGGGGCAGGTGGTGCAGACCATGGAGGGCATCACGGAAAGCTCGCGCAAGATCTCCGACATCATCGGCGTGATCGATGGCATTGCGTTCCAGACCAATATCCTGGCCCTGAATGCGGCGGTGGAAGCCGCCCGCGCCGGCGAGCAGGGGCGTGGCTTTGCGGTGGTGGCCTCGGAAGTGCGTTCGCTGGCCCAGCGCAGTGCCCAGGCGGCCAAGGAGATCAAGGCCCTTATCGAGGATTCGGTGCAGCGCGTGGGCGATGGCTCGGACCAGGTGGCCCGCGCCGGCGAGACCATGGGCGAGGTGGTGTCGGCGGTGCATCGCCTGACCGACATCGTCAGCGAGATTTCGGCGGCCTCCGAAGAACAGCGCCGGGGCATCGAGCAGGTCAACCTGGCCATCGGCGAGATGGATCAGGTGACCCAGCAGAACGCGGCCCTGGTCGAAGAGGCTGCTGCCGCAGCCGGTTCACTGGAAGAGCAGGCGCGACGCCTGAAGGCCGCGGTGGCGACCTTCCGCGTCGAAGGAGAGGAGGGCACCGCAGCGCCCGCGCCGATGGCTGCCCCCA
Source organism: Herbaspirillum sp. 1173 (assembly GCF_031455335.1). NCBI lineage: Bacteria > Pseudomonadati > Pseudomonadota > Betaproteobacteria > Burkholderiales > Oxalobacteraceae > Herbaspirillum > Herbaspirillum sp. 1173. The sequence continues at coordinate 322,151 of NZ_JAVDSP010000001.1, forward strand.
AGGTTGCGCCTGTTGCGGCCAAGGCAGCGATCCCGGTCAAACCACTGCCCAAGCCTGCGGCCAAGCCCCTGGTCAAGGCAGCCGCGACGCTGGCGCCACCAGGCAAGCCTGCAGCCCCCGCCAAACCGGCCTCTGCGGGCAGGTCATCGCCCGCAAACGATGATGGGGATTGGGAGACCTTCTGATTTTCTCGGATTGAAATGAAGAAATGGACGCCGTACCGGGTGCGCTCGGTGCGGCGTTTTTCATGGCGGCCGGCGCATGGGACAGAAGAGCGGAAGCAGGCATCCTGGCGCGGTTTTTGGTCTGGCCGGGCCCGTGCGATGTTATGATACCGGCCGTTCCGGAAGCAAAAATCCCGCTTCCTCTTAATTGATTCAATTTGTCGATAACGTGCGTCTAACTTCCATCAAATTATCTGGATTCAAGTCCTTCGTCGAGCCTACGCACTTCCAGGTTCCGGGGCAGCTGGTGGGTGTGGTCGGGCCCAATGGCTGCGGCAAATCCAACATCATCGACGCCGTGCGCTGGGTCCTGGGCGAATCCAAGGCCTCCGAGCTGCGTGGCGAGTCGATGCAGGACGTCATCTTCAACGGCTCCACCCACCGCAAGCCGGCCGGGCGCGCCTCGGTCGAACTGGTGTTCGACAACTCCGCCGGCAAGGCGGCCGGCCAGTGGGGCCAGTACGCCGAAATCGCCGTCAAGCGCACGCTCACGCGCGACGGTACGTCCTCGTACTACATCAACAACCAGTCCGTGCGCCGCCGCGACATCCAGGACATCTTCCTCGGTACCGGCCTGGGCCCACGCGCTTACGCCATCATCGGGCAGGGCATGATCTCTCGCATCATCGAGGCGCGTCCTGAAGAGCTGCGCATCTTCCTGGAAGAAGCCGCCGGCGTGTCGAAGTACAAGGAACGCCGCCGCGAGACCGAGAACCGCCTGCACGACACCACCGAAAACCTCACGCGCCTGGAAGACATCCTGCGCGAACTGAACGCCAACCTGGAAAAGCTGGAAGCGCAAGCCGCCGTGGCCAAGAAATTCCACGAGCTGCAGAACGACCAGGAAGAAAAGCAGAAGCTGCTCTGGCTGCTGCGCAAGAACGAAGCCAAGGCCGAGCAGGAGCGCTTCTTCAAGGAAATCGAACGCGCCCAGATCGACCTGGAAGAGCAGACCGCCAAGCTGCGCCACGTCGAAACTGAACTGGAGCACATGCGCCAGGCGCACTACGCCGCCGGCGACCGCCTGCACCAGGCGCAGGGCCACCTGTACCAGACCAATTCCGAGATCGGCAGCCTGGAAGCGCAGATCAAGTTCGTCATCGAATCGCGCAATCGTCTGCAGGCGCAACTGAACTCGCTGGGCGCGCAGCGCGACCAGTGGCAGCGCCAGGGCACGCAGCAGCAGGAAGAACTGGCGGAAGCCGAAATCCAGCTGGAAGAATTCGGCATGCGCGTGGAGCAAGCCCAGCACGCCGTGCAGGACACCAGCGACCGACTGCCCTCGCTGGAATCGGCCTGGCGCGAGTCGCAGGTCAAGACCACCGAGTCGCGCGGCAAGATCATGCAGGTGCAGCAGCAGATCGAACTGCAGTCCACGCACCAGCGCAATGCCTCCAACATCCTCTCGGGCCTGGCCGTGCGCCGCGAACGCCTGCTGCAGGAAAAGAGCGGCATGGCCCTGCCTGACGAGACCCACCTGTCCAACCTGCGCATGCAGCTGGAAGAAAAGCAGGCCTCGCTGGAAGAGGCGAGCATGTATCTGGAAGAGGCGCAGGAGCAACTGCCGCGCCTGGAAGAAGAGCGCCGCACCGCCCAGGAACTGGTCAGCAAGGAAACCTCGGCCAACGCCCAGCTGGAAGCCCGCCTCACCGCCCTGAAGCAATTGCAGGAAAGCGTGCAGGCCCAGGGCAAGGTCCAGCCCTGGCTGGAAAAGCACGGCCTGGCCGAGCTGCCGCGCCTGTGGCAGAAGCTGCACATCGAATCCGGCTGGGAAACCGCGCTGGAAGCGGTGCTGCGCGAGCGCATGTCGGCCCTGGAAATGTCCAACCTGGACTGGGCCAAGGCCTTCTTCAGCGACGCCCCGCCGGCCAAGCTGGCGCTGTACGCCCCCAATGCCGGCCTGGCCCAGCCCGAAGCCCAGCCGGTGGCGGGCCTGAAGCCCTTCGTGACCCTGCTGCAGCTGAACGATCCGGGCCTGCGCGCCCTGATGAACGACTGGCTCAATCACATCTACATCGCCGACGACACGGCCACCGCCTTTGCCGAGCGCGCCAAGCTGCCGCTGGGCGGCTTGTTCGTGACCCGTCAGGGCCATGTGGTGAGCAATGCCAGCGTGCGTTTCTATGCCTCCGATTCGGAGCAGGACGGCATGCTGGCGCGCCAGCAGGAAATCGAGAACATCACCAAGCAGCAACGTGCCCAGGCTATGCTGGCTGAGGAGGCCAAGGGCCGTGCCGTGCGCGCCGAGGCAGCCCTGTCGGGCGCATCGCAGCGTCTGCAGGAACTGCGCCAGCGCGTCAATTCGCTCACGCAATCGGCACACAGCCTGCAGATCGAGGTGATGAAGCTGGCCGAAGTGCAAGAGCGCTTCAACCAGCGCAGCACCCAGATCGCCACTGATCTGGAAGAAATCGGGATGCAGGAAGCCGAGCAGCAGCAGGTGCAGGCCGAATCCGAGGCCCGCTTCGAAGAGCTGGACATCGAACTGGCCGAACTGCAGGAACAGCACGAGAACGGCCAGACCGATTACCTGAACAAGGAACAGCAGCTCAACGACGCTCGCACCCGCCTGCGCGAGCTGGAGCGCGCCGCCCAGGAAACCGAGTTCGCCGAGAAGTCGCATCGCAACAAGATCGAGGAACTCAAGCGCGGCATTGCCACCGCCTTGGAACAGGCGGCGCAACTGTTTGCCAGCATGCAGCAAGGCTCGCTGGAACTGGAAAGCCTGGACGACCAGGCCGCCCAGGCCGGCCTGCAGGAATTGCTGGACCGCCGCAGCGAACAGGAGCGTGCGCTGGCCGATGCCCGCCACGAGCTGGATCAGCTGTCGCAGCAACTTCGTTCACATGAAGAATCGCGCATGCAGGCTGAACGCAGCCTGCAGCCCCAGCGTGACCGCATCACCGAGCTGCAACTGAAGGAACAGGCCGCGCGCCTGAACCAGGAGCAATTCTCCGAAGCGCTGGCACAGACCCAGGCCGACGAGGCCGCGCTGTCGGAAAAACTGACCAGCGACATGCGTCCGTCCTACCTGCAAGGCGAAGTGACGCGCCTCACCAATGCCATCGCCGCGCTGGGGGCGGTCAACCTGGCCGCACTGGATGAACTGGCGACCGCCTCCGAGCGCAAGCACTTCCTTGATGCCCAGCACGCCGACCTGAACGAAGCCATCACCACGCTGCAGGATGCGATCCACAAGATCGACATGGAAACCCGGGATTTGCTGCAGGACACCTTCGACAAGGTCAACCACCACTTCTCGGAACTGTTCCCGGTGCTCTTCGGCGGCGGCCAGGCCAAACTCATCATGACCGGCGACGAAATCCTCGATTCCGGCGTGCAGGTCATGGCGCAGCCGCCGGGCAAGAAGAACGCCACGATTCACCTGCTCTCCGGTGGCGAGAAGGCCCTGACCGCCACGGCCCTGGTCTTCTCCATGTTCCAGTTGAACCCGGCGCCGTTCTGCTTGCTCGACGAAGTGGACGCGCCGCTCGACGATGCCAACACCGAACGCTTCGCCAACATGGTCAAGCGCATGTCGGAGTACACGCAGTTCCTCTTCATTTCCCACAACAAGATCGCCATGGAAATGGCGCAGCAGTTGATCGGGGTGACCATGCAGGAGCAGGGCGTGTCGCGCATCGTGGCGGTGGACATGGAGTCGGCCGCCAACTTCTCCAGCGCCGAGCAGGCCGCCTGATGATTTGTGCGGCAATGGCCTGCGGCTTTGTCGGCTTGACAAGCAGGGGGTGTGACCGTACCCTGAAAACCTTGCCGGCCAGCCCGCAGCGGGCGCAAGCCCCAGCTGGAACCGTTCTGATTCGGCCCCCACGGGCCATGGAAAAATAACAATATCTTGACCGCGCACTTGCCGTACCCGATCCGTCCGATTTTCCTGCATGGCTCCGCTGAGCCGGTGCAGGTGGCTGCCAGCGCTGCGGCAGCATCGACGGAGCGCCGTGTGAGCGGCCCGCGCGGTCCAGGCTTTCTTGGATTGATAGGATTCGGATTTCTTCGATGAGCAGCTTTTCCCAGCCGACCATGCCACGCGGCGCCCATGATGGCGCCCTCCAGCCCGCCAGCCTGAAAGGTCGTGCAGCATGATGATGGATCTCCAGACCAGCCTGATCATCCTGGGCGGCGTCTTCGTCGCCGGGGTCATCACCTACAACAAGTGGCAGGAGCACAAGGCGCGCAAGACCGTGGAGCGCGCCTTTTCTTCGTCCCATGATGATGTCCTGATGTCGCCGGACGAGCCGGCGGCCACGGCCGAGCCGGTCTTCGCCCCGCCTGTGGCAGACCGCACCGCGCCTGCGCCGCGCATGGCCGAGCCGACGCTCGAACCTGATGCCGGACGCGCCGAGCCTTCCTTCTACGATCTGCCCGAACGCAAGCCGGTACCGGCCCCGGTGAAGGCTTACCAGGAGCAGGCCGAGTTCGAGCCGCGTGAACCCTTCCTGGGTGAGCCGCCGGTGCCCGCAGCCTCTGCCACTGCGGCAGCCGAGGAGGCCGTACTGGGCGAGGCGGTGGCGCAGGCGCCGCAATCGACGGTGGCCCAGGTCATCGCCGGTGCGGAAGAGCAGGGCGATACCGTCCCCGCCTTCACGCCGCCGCCCGAGATGCAGGCCCGCCTGGCGCCAAAGCGCGAACTGCCGGTGGACGAACTGATCGACTGCAACATCCCCATCGCCCTGGACAACCCGCTGCGCGGCGAAAAGCTGCTGCCGATGCTGCAAGGCCTGCGCCATGTCGGCAACAAGCCGGTGCATTTCATCGGCCGCACCACCGACGGCGACTGGGAAGCCATCGCCCACGGCAGCATCTACAACGCCTTGCTGGCCGGTGCGCAGCTGGCCAATCGCAGCAATGCCATCAACGAGATCGAGTATTCGGAACTGGTCATGCGCCTGCGCGACCTGACCGATTCGCTCTCGGGCGAACCCGAACTGCCGGATATGCCCGACGTCATCCGCACCGCCCAGGCGCTGCACCAGTTCATCATCGACCATGATGCGCAACTGTCGGTGAACGTGCGCTCGCAAGGCGCGCCCTGGAGCCTGGCGACCTTGCTGGCCGCACTGACCCGCCAGGGCTTTGATCGCCGTACCGAAGGCTATCTGGTGATGCAGGATGGCGAAGGTGAAGTGCTCTTCGCCCTCTCCACCAATGCCACGCCGACCGATGAAACCACCGATCGCCTGACCCTGTTGCTGGACGTGCCCCGTGTGGCGCCGTCGCGCGATGGCTACGGTGCTTTGGTGGCCTGCGCCAAGTCGCTGTCGGCCCGCCTGGGTGGCGTCATCGTGGATGACAGCGACCAGCCCCTGACCGATGAAGCTCTCTCCGATATCGCCGAACAGGTGGCCGCGTTCTACAGCGCCATGGAATCGGCCGAGATCCCTGCCGGTTCCACCCGTGCCTTGCGCCTGTTCAGCTAAGGCCGCGTTTTTACTCCCCCTACGATGCAAGACGACTTGTTTTCCGCCGGACGGCCCCCGCAAGGGGAGCCGGACTGGCTGTCGCGCGCGCGCGTGCTGCGCGACGAACTGAATCGCCACAACCACAGTTATTACGTACTCGACCAGCCCAGCATTCCGGACGCCGAATACGATCGCCTGTTCCAGGAACTGCAGGCACTGGAAACCGCCCATCCCGAACTGTTGACGCCCGATTCGCCGACGCAACGCGTGGGTGCCGGGCCGCTGCCGCAGTTCGAGCCGGTGCGCCATGACATCCCCATGCTCTCGCTGGGTAACGGTTTCGCCGACGAAGACATCGAAGCCTTCGACAAGCGCGTGCGTGATGGCCTGGAAACCTTGCAGGAAGTGCGCTACGCCACCGAGCTGAAGTTCGACGGCCTGGCCATCAGCCTGCGCTACGAGAATGGCGTGCTGGTGCAGGCCGCCACGCGCGGCGATGGCACCACGGGCGAGAACGTGACCGCCAACATCCGCACCGTGCGTGCCATTCCCCTGCGCCTGCACGGCGAGAGCCTGCCGCAAGTGATCGACGTGCGCGGCGAAGTGCTGATGTACAAGGACGACTTCGCGCGCCTGAATCAGCGCCAGCGCGATGCCGGGCAGAAGGAATTCGCCAACCCCCGCAATGCCGCCGCCGGCAGTCTGCGCCAGCTGGATTCGCGCATCACCGCGCAACGCACGCTGCGCTTCTTCGCCTATGGCATTGGGGTGCTGGAGGGGGCCGAGATGCCGGCTTCGCACTCGGCCCTGCTGGACTGGTACCAGCAACTCGGCCTGCCGGTGTGCAAGGAGCGCGCCGTGGTGACGGGGGCTGCCGGTTTGCTGGACTTCTTCCGCAGCATCGGTGCCAAGCGCGAGAGCCTGCCTTACGAAATCGATGGCGTGGTCTACAAGGTGGATCGGCTGGACCAGCAGAAGCATCTGGGCTTCGTCTCGCGCGCTCCGCGCTTTGCGCTGGCCCACAAATTCCCGGCGCAGGAAGCGCTGACCGTGGTGCAGGATATCGAAGTGCAAGTCGGCCGCACCGGTGCCATCACTCCGGTGGCGCGTTTGAATCCCGTTTTCGTCGGCGGAGTCACGGTGACCAACGCCACCCTGCACAACGAAGATGAAGTCCGCCGCAAGGACATCCAGATCGGCGACACGGTCATCGTGCGCCGCGCCGGTGACGTGATTCCGGAAGTGGTGGCCTTCGTGCCCGAGAAGCGTCCGGCCGATGCGCGCCCCTTCGTCATGCCGGCCAACTGCCCGGTGTGCGGCTCGCCCATCGTGCGGGCGGAAGATGAGGCAGTGGCGCGCTGCTCGGGCGGTTGGCTGAAATGTTCAGCGCAGCGCAAGGGCGGACTGCAGCATTTTGCTTCACGCCGCGCCATGGACATCGAAGGCCTGGGCGAACAGCTGGTGGAACAACTGGTGGATCGCCAGGTGGTCAACACGCCGGCGGATCTGTATCGCCTCGGCTTGTCGGCGCTGGCCGAACTGGACCGCATGGCCGAGAAATCGGCGCAGAACGTACTGGACGCCCTGCAGAAGTCCAAGACCACCTCGCTGGCACGGTTCATCTATGCGCTGGGCATCCGCCACGTGGGCGAGGCCACGGCCAAGGAGCTGGCGCGCCATTTCGGCGGCATCGACAAGCTGCTCGCCGCCAGTGAAGAACAACTGCTGGAAGTGGCCGATATCGGTCCGGTGGTTGCCGCCTCGATCCGTGCCTTCTTCAATGATCCGATCAATGTCGAGCTGGTCGAGCAGTTGCGCGCGGTCGGCGTGCACTGGCCCGAGAGCGAGGGTGTCGATGCCGGTGCCAAACATCTGGCCGGCAAGACCTTCGTGTTGACCGGCACCTTGCCCAACCTGTCGCGCGATGAGGCCTCGCAGCTGATCGAAGCGGCCGGCGGCAAGGTTTCCGGTTCCGTGTCGAAGAAAACCAGTTACGTGGTTGCCGGGGCCGAAGCCGGCAGCAAGCTGGCCAAGGCCGAGGAACTGGGCATCGCCATCCTCGATGAGGACGCTCTGAAGGCGCTTTGCGCCGGTCAGGATGCGTCAGAAACGTAATCACCTTGTCTTTTTATTCATATAGAATGCCGCCCGTAAGCAGTCCCGTTCCCGGGACTGCGGTGCAGGATTCACCGCATAACGCCATAACAACATAGCAAGACCCATTCTTACCTCGGAGTCATGATGATCAAGAAGATCAAGAAAGCCGTTTTTCCTGTCGCCGGTCTCGGTAGCCGCTTCCTGCCCGCCACCAAGGCCCAGCCCAAGGAAATGCTGCCCATCGTCGACAAACCGCTGATTCACTATGCCGTGGAAGAGGCGGTCGCCGCCGGCATCACGGAAATGGTGTTCATCACCGGCCGCAACAAGCGCGCCATCGAGGATCACTTCGACAAGGCCTACGAGCTGGAATCCGAGCTGGAAGCCGCCGGCAAGAAGAAGCTGCTGGAGATCGTGCAGAACGTGGTGCCCAAGAACGTCAACTGCATCTTCATCCGTCAGTCCGAGCCGCTGGGCCTGGGCCACGCCGTGCTGTGCGCGCGTCCGGTGGTGGGTGAAGAACCCTTCGCCATCCTGCTGGCCGATGACTTCATGGATACCGATGAGGGCGTCAAGCCGGTGCTGGCACAGATGACCGACATCTATGCACGTGAAGGCATGAGCATGCTGGCCGTGCAGGAAGTGCCCAAGAACGATACCCGCCAATACGGCATCGTCAGCGCCACCCCTTACCAGCCGGACCTGGAGCGCATCAACGCCATCGTCGAAAAGCCGGCCCCGGAAGAAGCCCCGTCCACGCTGGCCGTGGTGGGCCGCTATGTGTTGAACAGCCGCATCTTCCACTACCTGGAAAACATCCCGCGCGGCGCTGGTGGCGAGATCCAGCTCACCGACGGTATCGCCAAGCTGATGCAGGCCGAATCCGTGCTGGCTTACCGTTACCAGGGCCAGCGTTATGATTGCGGTTCCAAGCTGGGTTACCTCAAGGCCATGGTGGCCATGGGCCTGAAGCACCCGGAAACCGGTCCGGCCTTCTCGGAATACCTGCAGGAAGTGGCCAGCAAGGCACGCTGATCGCAGCTGCGGTCCAGCGCCAGCCTCTGGCGCGGCGCACTGCTTGCACAATGACGCCCGGTTCCTGCCGGGCGTCTTTCATGGAGAGCTTCAATGGCAATACGCGAGATCCTCAAAATGGGCGACCCGCGCCTGCTGCGCCAGGCGCAGCCGGTCACGCAATTCGGTACGCCTGAACTGGCGCAACTGGTGGACGACATGTTCGAGACCATGCGTGCCGTAAACGGTGCCGGGCTGGCCGCGCCCCAGATCGGGGTCGACCTGCAGCTGGTGATCTTCGGCTTCGGCCATAACCAGCGCTATCCGGAGGCACCGGCGGTGCCCGAGACCGTGCTCATCAATCCGGTGCTGACGCCCTTGTCGGACGAGGAAGAAGAGGGCTGGGAAGGCTGCCTGTCGGTGCCCGGCATGCGCGGCGTGGTGCCGCGCTGGAGCCGTTTGCGCTATCAGGGCCTGGACTTGCACGGCAACGAGATTGACCGCACCGTCGACGGCTTCCATGCCCGCGTGGTGCAGCATGAGTGCGATCACCTGCAGGGCATCCTGTATCCGATGCGCATCCGCGACTTCCGCCAGTTCGGATTCACGGAAGTGCTGTTCCCGGATCTGGATCCCAACCAGGACGACTGAACAAGGACGCTGCAAAAAACACATCCCGGCACCAGGCCGGGATGTTCGTTTCAGGACCGATGAAACCGCATATCGGCCATCAGGCGTTTTCCTTCACACGCTGGTCGATGTGCGCCAACGCCTCTTCCACCTGGTCGATCAGGATCAGGCACAGGTCGCCGGGCTGCAGGGTAGCGAGGGCAGTATCGATGGCGACGAATTCGCCGTTGATTTCCTTCACATCCTTGGTACGCTTGGCCCCTTCGAGGCCCTGGCGCAGCAGCGCAATCACTTCGCCGTCTTCACGGCCGCGCTGGCACTGATCCTGGTACAGCACCACTTCATCGAAGGCATCGCCCAGCAGTTCGGTCTGGCGGGTGATGTCGACGTCGCGGCGGTCACCGGCACCGCTGATGACCACCGAGCGGCGCTTGGCAGGCAGGCTGTCGACGGCCTTGATGAGGGCCTGGATGGCATCCGGATTGTGGCCGTAGTCGGCGATCAGGGTGGCGCCCTTGTAGTCGAACAGGTTGAAGCGGCCCGGGGCGGTGCCGCTGTCGCTGATGAAGCTGGCCAGGGCGCCGGTGATCTGTTCCCAGTCCAGGTTCAGCGCCCAGGCGGCACCCACGGAAGCCATCACGTTCTCGACCTGGAAGCCGATGGCACCGCTGCGGGTGAGCGGAATGCCGGACAGCTTCAGGCGTTTTTCGAACGTACCTTGCGCGGCCACGATGGCGTCGCCGTCTTGATAGACGATGCGGTGGCCCTGCGCGCGGTGGGTGGCCATGATGGGGTGGGTCGGGTCCAGCGCGAAGAAGGTCACCGAGCCGGGGCAGGAGGCGGCCATCTTGGACACCATCGGGTCCGCCGCATTCAACACGGCAGTGCCGGTCGGCGCCACGTTCTCGACGATGACGCGCTTGACCACGGCCAGGTCTTCCACGGTGCTGATGTAGGACAGGCCCAGGTGGTCGCCCATGCCGATGTTGGTGACCACGGCCACGGCGCAGCGGTCAAAGCCCAGGCCTTCGCGCAGCACGCCGCCACGGGCGGTTTCCAGCACGGCAGCATCGACATCGGGGTGGAACAGCACATTGCGGGCGCTGCGTGGGCCGCTGCAGTCGCCGGTATCGGTGCGCTGGCCATCGATGTAGACGCCATCGGTATTGGTCATGCCCACGCGCAGGCCGGTCTTGGCCAGCAGGTGCGTGATCAGGCGCACGGTAGTGGTCTTGCCGTTGGTGCCGGCCACGGCCACCACCGGGATGCGGCCATCGTCGCCATCGTCGTACATGGTTGAGATGATCGCTTCGCCCACATCGCGAGCCTTGCCGTAAGAGGGCGAGAGGTGCATGCGCAGGCCGGGCGCGGCGTTGACTTCGACGATGCCTCCGCCTTGTTCTTCCAGCGACATGTGCACCGAATTGCAGACCACGTCCACGCCGCAGATGTCGAGCCCGACCATTTGCGCAGCGGCGATGGCGCGTGCGGCCACATCCGGATGCACGTCGTCGGTGACATCGGTGGCGGTGCCGCCGGTGGAGAGGTTGGCGTTGTTGCGCAGGACCACGCGCACGCCCTGGGCGGGGATGGCTTCCGGGTCCAGGTTTTGGCCGGACAGCACCGACAGGGCGATGTCGTCCAGGCGGATCTTGGTCAGCGACGTGGCGTGGCCATCGCCGCGCAGCGGGTCGGCGTTGACCTGGTCGATCAGCTGGCGGATGGTGTGCACGCCGTCGCCGATGACTTGCGGCGGATCGCGGCGGGCGGCCGCCACCAGGGTCTTGCCGATCACCAGCAGGCGGAAGTCGTGGCCGGGCAGGTAGCGCTCGACGATGACTTCATCGCTGATCAGTGCGGCGTTGTTGAAGGCGCGGGTGATCTGTTCCGGGGTGCTGATGTTGACGGCCACCCCCTTGCCCTGGTTGCCGTCCAGCGGCTTGATGACCACCGCCGAACCGATTTCCTCGGCGGCCTTCAAAGCATCTTCTACGGTCTCGACCACGCGGCCGTTGGGGACCGGCACGCCAGCGGCGTGCAGCAGCATCTTGGTCAGGTCCTTGTCTTGCGCAATCGATTCGGCGATGGCGCTGGTATTGCTGGTCTCGGCGGCCTGGATGCGCTTCTGGCGGCTGCCCCAGCCGAACTGCACCATGCTGCCCTGGGTCAGGCGGCGATACGGGATGCCGCGCTTGATGGCGGCGTTGACGATGGAGCCGGTCGAGGGACCCAGGCGCACATCTTCATCCAGTTCGCGGATGCGGGCCAGCGCAGCGGTGAGGTCGAAGGGGGTGTCGGCCTGGGCGGCGCGCACCAGTTCCAGCGCGAGGTCGAAGGCCAGGCGGCCGACTTCTTCTTCGCTGTATTCCACCACCACCTGGTAGATGCCGGTCTCGACGGTGGAGACCGTGCGGGTGAAGGTCACCGGGCAGCCGGCCTGGTTTTGCAGCGCCAGGGCAGCAGCGGCCAGGGCGTGCGCCATGGAGACGACCTGCTTGCCGCCATCGGGTTCGAGGAAGCCGATCTGCGGGAAGCGGGCGCGCAGGCGCAGTTCGAAGCCGGGCATGTCATTGATGACGCGCTCGTTTTCCGGGCAGGAAACGATGGCCTCGATGGCAGTGTGTCTGCTCCAGAGATTGGGGCCGCGCAGGGCGCGAATGCGGGATACGTCCATGGACTCGTTTTCCTAGATGTCTCTTGATCTTGATTCAGTCAGTCTTGCAGCAGAGCGCCGATTCAGGCGGCCTGGCTCTTGAACTTCAGGCCTTGCTCTTCGGCGCGCTCGGTGCCGAACAGCTCGATGCCGGCACGGATCACCTCCGGGCCGATGCCCAGGGCCCAGGCGGCACCGACGGCGGCCAGCACGTTCTCGACCTGGTAGGCTACCGCGCCGTTTTCTGTCAGGGGGATGGCATCGACCGAGCTGACCTTGCACTGGCGCTCGCCTTCGGCCTGGATCAGGTCGCCATCGCGCAGGAACACGGCGCGGCCGCCTTCCTTCAGGTGGCTGGCCAGCAGTTCGGACGCCGGGTCGGTACTGAAGAAGATGACTTCGCCATCGCACAGCTGGGCCATGTCGGCCACCAGCGGGTCGTCGGCATTGAGCACGGCAGCCCCTTCCGGCAGCACCAGGTCAACCTGGGTGCGCTTGACCTTGGTGGCGATCTGCTCGGCGTTCTCGATGTAGAACTCGGGCAGGCTGTCGGTGGGATCGATGTTGGCCACCACGCCGACCAGGCAGCGGTCATAGGCCAGGCCTTCGGCGAGGATGGCAGCGCTGCCGTTCTCGAACACGGCAGCTTCCACGGCGCGGTTGAGCAGGACGCGATGGGCGGCATCCCAGGTGGCGCGGTTGCCGCGCTCGATCTGGCGTTCGCCGAAGTACAGGCCTTCACCGCAGGCCAGGCCCACGTGCTTGCCCGAGAGGTGCACGATGCGGGCGATCAGGCGCGAAATGGTGGTCTTGCCATGGGTGCCGGTGACGCCGACGACGGGAATGCGGCCGTTTTCTTCCGGGCCGAACAGGTTGTCGACGATGGCTTCGCCGACCGGACGCGGCTTGCCGTCGGAGGGCTTCAGGTGCATCAGCAGGCCGGGGCCGGCATTGACCTCGACGATGGCGCCGCCCTGGTCCTGCAGCGGGCGCGAGATGTCTTCGGCCACGATGTCGACACCGGCGATGTCCAGGCCGACGATGCGCGCGGCCAGGGAAGCGGCAGCTGCCACGCTGGGGTGGACCAGGTCGGTGATGTCGGAGGAGACATTGCCATTGCGCAGCAGCAGGATGCGGCGGCCGGCGGCGGGGACCGATTCGGTGGTCAGGTTCTGGCGCTGCAGTTCCAGCACGGCGGCCGGTTCGCGGTCCAGCAGCACCGGGTCCAGCAGGTGTTCTTCCAGCAGGCCGCGGCGCGGGTCGCGATTGAGTTCGTCCAGCAGGTCCTGCACGGTGGACTTGCCATCGCCGACGATGAAGATCGGTTCACCACGGGCGGCAGCGGCCAGCTTGCCGCCGACGATCAGGAGGCGGTGTTCCAGGCCCGGCACGAAACGTTCGACCAGCACGCCGCTGCCTTCTTCCAGCGCGACCTTGTAGGCGGTTTCGATTTCTTCCTGGGTGTTCAGGTCGATGAAAACGCCCCGGCCGTGGTTGGCATCGCAGGGCTTGACCACCACCGGCAGGCCGATGTCCTGGGCGGCCTCCCAGGCGTCTGCGGGGCTGACCACCAGACGGCCTTCGGGCACCGGCACGCCACAGGTTTCCAGCAGCGACTTGGTGAGATCCTTGTCACGCGAGATGCCTTCGGCAATCGCGCCGGTCTGGTCGGATTCGGCGGTCCAGATGCGGCGCGACTTGCAGCCGTGACCCAGTTGCACAAGGTTGCCTTCGGACAGGCGGATGGTCGGGATGCGGCGCTCGTCGGCGGCGTCCACGATGCAGGCGGTGCTGGGGCCCAGGCACAGGCGGTCGACCATGCGGCGCAGCTTGCGCAGGGTGCCGTCGAGGTCGTACGGACGGTCTTCGATGGCGGCCATCACCAGGTCGCGGGCGGCAAAGAGCGCTGCGCGGGTGACCGTTTCATGGCGGGCACGCACCACGACCTTGTAGACGCCGCGCACGTTGGTCTCGCGCGCCTTGCCGAAGCCGCCAGGCAGGCCGGCCAGGTTCTGCAGTTCCAGGGTCACGTGTTCCAGGATGTGGCCGGGCCAGGTGCCTTCGTGCAGGCGGCGCACGAAGCCGCCGCGCTCTTCGTAGCTGCAGCGGTGTTCGATCAGGGTGGGCAACCAGGTGGTGAGGCGGTCGACGAAGCCGGGAATGGTATTGGAGGGAAAATCTTCCAGTTCGCCGATATCGATCCACACTTCGAGGGCGGAGCGGTAGGTCCAGATGTTGGGACCCTTGAGATTCAGAAAACGGAGGAATTCGATGTTTTTCATGTGTGGTGGATAGTCCGCTGTAATTGCCCAAGCCAGGATGCCGATGCTGGCTGCATCGCACGTGCCGCCCTGCGCACGCCGGTCAGCGCTCTGTCAGAATAACGCATGGTTCACTAACGCGCAGGGCGAGTTTTGGTTTACTGCATTTGCCAACTGGAATAACTGAATGAAATGGAGTGTTGCCTTGTGGCAATCAAGAACTGGCTCCGCAGGTGAGAGGGCAGGCCGGAAGGTGCAGGCGAAATGCGAGAATCATGCGGGCAGGCTGGGGGTGGATATGAACGATATTGTCGCAGACTGTCCCGTTGCCGTGGCAATGCGGCCGGAAAAAACGCGCACGCCGTCGTGACCTGAAGCTTTGGGCAGATCAGCCGTTCGCATCATGCGGGAAAGATCACCCCCGCGTAGTCGGAAGTGAAATTGCCGGTACACCGTTTGCGGCGCTCTTGCGTTATCGGAGGGCCGCTGCCCGATCGATACCCACGAGGCGGCGCAGTTCGTGGATTTGCAGCAGGGGACGCTGCGCTATAATCGCGCGCTGCCCGCTGGCACATCCTTGCAGGCATCAAGACAACAGGTCCGGCGAGACCTGCACCTCCTAAAACAATAGCCAAACTGCTCACTTCGGGCCTCAACGCTGCCGTTACATGACTACTGACTCAATACCTTCCGCGACCGCCAGCCTGCCCGAGCGCTGGCAAACGGAAACCGCTGCCCGCCTGGTCCAGGGTGAATCCGTGCTGGCCTGGCTGGAACTGGACCTGGACGCCCAGCTGCAATTCAACGCTTCGCTGGTGCTGGCCACCGACCGCCGCCTGCTGGCGCTGGCCCCGGACCGCCAGCAATGGCAGGAGTGGGCCTATCGGCCCGACCTGCAACTGAAGCATGTCGACCACGCCGGTGTGGGTACCCTGGAGCTGTGCGACGCTGCCAGCCGGCTGGCCGCCTGGCGTTACACCTTGGCCCAGAATCCGCAGGCGCTGCGCCTGATCAAGCTGTTCGAGCAGCAGCGCGACCTGCTGGCCTCGGGCGTGCAGGCCGAAGAGGAGGGCGACGTCTGCCCGACCTGCAAGGCCGTGCTGCCGGAAGGACAGGAAACCTGTGCCATCTGTCCGGAAACCAAGGAGGCGCCGCCGTCGACCTGGGC
Organism: Herbaspirillum sp. 1173; assembly: GCF_031455335.1. Lineage (NCBI taxonomy): Bacteria > Pseudomonadati > Pseudomonadota > Betaproteobacteria > Burkholderiales > Oxalobacteraceae > Herbaspirillum > Herbaspirillum sp. 1173. The sequence continues at coordinate 337,618 of NZ_JAVDSP010000001.1, forward strand.
GCTGTTCCGCCTGTCGCGCTTTGCCAAGCCCTACAAGGGCTCGCTGCTGCTGGGCTTCCTGCTGACGCTGGCCTCCACCGCCGCCACGCTGGTGCCGCCCTACATGACCATGCCGCTGATGGACAACGTGCTGATCCCGTTCCAGAACGGCACTCCCATTGACACCCACCTGGCCACGCTTTACCTGTCGGGCCTGCTGGGCGCGGCGGTGCTGGCCTGGGGACTGGGCTGGGCGCGCACCTACATCCTGGCGCTGGTGTCCGAGCGCATCGGCGCAGACCTGCGCACGACCACCTACGCGCACCTGCTGCGGCTGTCGCAGGAGTATTTCGGCGGCAAGCGCACCGGCGACCTGATGGCGCGCATCGGCTCGGAAACCGACCGCATCTGCGTGTTCCTGTCGCTGCACCTGCTGGATTTCGCCATCGACGTGCTGATGATCATCATGACGGCGGCCATCCTCATTTCGATCAACCCTTGGCTGGCGCTGGTGACCTTGTTGCCGCTGCCGTTCATCGCCTGGATGATTCACGTGGTGCGCGATCGCCTGCGCCACGGTTTCGAGAAGATCGACCGCATCTGGTCGGAAGTGACCAATGTGCTGGCCGATACCATCCCCGGCATCCGCGTGGTGAAGGCGTTTGCGCAGGAGAAGCGCGAAGTGGCACGTTTCCGCGAAGCCAACCGTCACAACCTGATGGTCAATGACCGGGTCAACAAGATCTGGTCGCTCTTTACGCCCACGGTCACCTTCCTGACCGAAGTGGGCTTGCTGGTGGTGTGGGTGTTCGGGATCTGGCAGGTCTCCAGCAACCAGATCACGGTCGGTGTGCTGACTGCCTTCCTGGCCTACATCAGCCGCTTCTATACGCGCCTGGATTCGATGAGCCGCATCGTCTCGGTGACTCAAAAGGCCGCCGCCGGCGCCAAGCGCATCTTCGACATCCTGGACCACGTCTCCAGCGTGCCGGAACCGGCCAACCCGGTGCACCTGGAAAACGTCAAGGGGGCCATCGAAGTGCGCAACATCGGCTTCCGCTATGGCAACCGCGCGGTGATCCGCAACATGAGCCTGTCCATTGCGCCGGGCGAGATGATCGGCCTGGTCGGCCACAGCGGTTCGGGCAAGTCCACCATGGTGAACCTGATCTGCCGCTTCTACGATGTGTCCGAAGGGGCGATCCGCATCGATGGCGTGGACATCCGTTCGCTGCCCATCTCCGAATACCGCCGCAACATCGGCCTGGTGCTGCAGGAGCCCTTCCTGTTCTTCGGCACCATCGCCGAGAACATCGCCTACGGCAAGCCGGAAGCCACCCGCGAGGAAATCATCGCGGCGGCCCGTGCGGCCCACGCGCATGAGTTCATCCTGCGCCTGCCGCAAGGCTATGACTCGCTGGTCGGTGAGCGCGGCCAGGCCCTGTCGGGCGGTGAGCGCCAGCGCATCTCGATTGCGCGCGCGCTGCTGATCGATCCGCGCATCCTGATCCTGGATGAGGCCACTTCCTCGGTCGATACCACTACCGAAAAGGAAATCCAGAAGGCGCTGGACAACCTGGTCCAGGGCCGCACCACGATTGCCATCGCGCACCGTCTGTCGACCCTGCGCAAGGCTGATCGCCTGGTGGTACTGGATCGCGGCCAGGTGGTCGAAGTCGGCAACCACGAAGAACTGATGGCCCGGGAAGGGCATTACTACAAGCTCTACCAGGCCCAGGCGCGCAATCCTGAGGGCGATGCCGAGGTCTCGGTGAGCGAAGAAGAGAAGGGCGAATAAGCCATGAGCACCACGAACAATTCTGCCCAAAGCTTCACCCTGGAACGCAATGCTTTCGGACGTCTGGTCTTGACCGACGCCCAGGGCGGCCTGCACGAGCACGTGATTCCGGTACGTGCATTTCCGGTCACATCGCCCGATCGCGGCCTGTCTCTGGTCAGCAGCGACGGCCACGAGCTGGCCTGGATCGATACCCTGGAGGAAGTGGATGCGCCCACGCGCCGCCTGATTGAGGAAGAACTGGCCAGCCGCGAGTTCATGCCGGAGATCCAGCGCATCGTCAGCGTGTCGACCTTCGCCACGCCCAGCGACTGGACCGTGCAGACCACGCGCGGTACCACCACCTTCACGCTCAAGGGCGAGGAAGACATCCGCCGCCTGGCCGCGCCGGCGCTGCTGATCGCCGATAGCCACGGCATCCAGTTCCTGATCCGCGACCAGAAAGCACTGGACAAGCACAGCCGCAAGATCCTGGATCGTTTCCTCTGATCCGTTTCAGTGCTGCAAAAAAGAACGGCCCTGATGATGAATCAGGGCCGTTCTTGTATGGAGCGGGCTGAGGCTCAGAACTTCTCATCCGGCCGCAGGTAGCGCCACTGGCCGGTCGGCAGTTCGCCCAGCTTGACGCCGCCGATACGCACGCGCTTCAAGCCGATCACCTTCAGGCCGACCATGTCGCACATGCGGCGAATCTGGCGCTTCTTGCCTTCGCGCAGGGTGAAGCGCAGCTGATCCTCGTTCTGCCAGACCACCTTGGCCGGGCGCAGCGGCTTGCCATCCATGATGAGGCCGTGGTTCAGGCGCTTGAGATCGGATTCGGGCAGCTTGCCGGGGCGGGTGTATTGCACGCGCACCAAGTATTCCTTGTCGACCGCCGAATCCTCGCCGATCAACTGCTTGGCGATGCGGCCATCCTGGGTCAGCACCAGCAGGCCCACCGAATCGATGTCCAGCCGTCCGGCCGGCACCAAGCTCTTCAGCTGGCGCGGGTGGAAGCGCGTCTCGGTCTGGTCTTCAGCCCAGCGCGATTGTTCATTGACCAGCACCATGGCCGGCTTGTAGCCATCCTCGGCCTGGCCGCTGACGTAGCCCATGGGCTTGTTGATCAGGATGGTCACGCGCTGGGCCTGCTCGGCGCAGGCCTGGCGTTCCACGGTGACCTTCTGGTGCGGCAGCACCTTGCTGCCCAGCACCGACACCACCTGGCCATCCACGCGCACCCAGCCTTTTTCTATCCATTCGTCGGCTTCGCGGCGCGAGCACAGGCCGAGTTCGGACATGCGTTTGGAAAGTCGTACAGGTTCAGTCATGGGGATTGCCTTGCGAAAAACGGAGGCCGGCCAGCGGCGAGGGTGAGATTGTACGGCCAGCCGCGCCGCCGCGCCAGACTGGGGCGGCAGCGCGGACAGGGTGATGCGGGTCAGATGCGCAGGGTCTGCAGCAGTTCGGTTTCCAGCATGATCTGGTTGCGCGGCTGGGACAGGCCGGGGCCGTCGATCAGGAAGACGTCTTCCACGCGCTCGCCCAGGGTCATGACCTTGGCGGTATGCAGGTTGATGCGGTACTTGGCCAGCACGTTGGAGATCGAATACAGCAGCCCGGCGCGGTCATTGGCCGAGACCGACAGCAGGTAGTACTGGCCGCGCTCATCCGGGCGCAAATCCACCGACGGATTGACCGGGAAGGTGCGCGACAGGCGCGACAGGCGAGCCTTGGAAGGAGCCGGCAGCGGGGCGTCGGACTGCAGCAGGGCCCCCAGTTCGTGCTCGATCAGGTTGATGATGTCGCGGTAGTTCTTGGCGAACACCGGGGCATTGATCAGGAAGGCGTCCAGCGCGTAATCGTTGCGGGTCGTGTGGATCTTGGCGTCGAAGATGCTGAAGCTTTTTTCGTCGAAATAGCTGCAGATGCGCGCAAACAGGTCAGGGCGGTCGGGCGTGTAGACCGCCACCTGAACGCCTTCGCCAATGGGCGCCAGGCGGCAGCGCACCAGCGGTACGCCGGTATCGACCTTGTCGTAGAAGCAGCGCGTCTGCCAGGCGATGTCGGAGGCGTCGTGGCGCAGGAAGTAGGCCACGTCCAGCTGCTTCCACAGCGCTTCGTGGGCGTCGGCCGGCAGGCCGTACAGGCGCAGGGTCTTGATGGCTTCCTGCTGGGTATTCTTCAGTTCGCGGTCGGCCGAGGGCGCTTCGCCGCCCAGCACGCGCAGGGTCATGCGGTACAGGTCTTCCAGCAGCTTGCCCTTCCAGGCGTTCCAGACCTTGGGGCTGGTGCCGCGGATGTCGGCCACCGTCAGCAGGTAGAGCGCGGTCAGGTGGCGTTCGTCCTTGACCAGCTGGGCGAAGGCGGTGATGACGTCGGGGTCCGACATGTCCTGCTTCTGTGCCACGTGCGACATGGCCAGATGCTGCTCCACCAGGAACACGATCAGCTCGGTATTGTCCGGCGAGATGCCGTGCTGCTCGCAGAAGGCGCGCGCATCGTCCATGCCCAGCTTGGAGTGGTCGCCGCCCCGGCCCTTGGCGATGTCGTGGAACAGCGCCGCGATGTACAGCACCCAGGGCTGGCCGAAGTTGGCCATGAGCTGGCTGCAGAAGGGATATTCATGCGCATGTTCGCTCATCGTGAAGCGGCGTACGTTGCGCACCACCATCAGGATGTGCTGGTCCACCGTGTAGACATGGAACAGGTCATGCTGCATCTGGCCGACGATCTGGCGGAAGTTCGGCAGGTAGCGTCCCAGCACGCTGGTGCTGTTCATCCCGCGCAGGGCGTGGGTGATGCCGCGCTTGCTCTGGATGATCTGCATGAACAGGCGATGATTCTCCGGATTGGCGCGGAAGGCATTGTCGATCTTGAAGCGCGCATGCCATAGCGCACGCAGGGTGCGCGCCGACATGTCCTTCAGTTCCGGATGCTCGGAAAGCACCAGGAAGACTTCCAGCATGGCCGAAGGCGTCTCTTCGAAGACCCTGTCATGGGCGATGTCGACGAAGCCGTTGACCTCGTTGAAGCGCTCGTTGAGCGGGCGCGGAACCGCCTGCTGCGGGAACAGATGGGCTTCGATGTTCTGCAGCAGGATGGTGTTGAGCTGCGTGACCGCCTTGGCTGCCCAGTAATAGCGCTGCATCAGGTATTCGCTGGCGCGGCGGGTATCGGTGGTCTTGAAGCCGAAGGTCTCGGCGAGCTGGGTCTGGATGTCGAAGACCAGCCGGTCTTCGCGGCGGTCGGTCAGGATGTGCAGGCGGATGCGAATGTCCTTGAAGGCGCGTTCCTTCTGGCGCAGCTGGCGCGCCTCGGTGGAGGTCAGCATGCCGTGTTCGGCCAGCTCGCCCCAGGAGTTGCCCAGGCCCGCCGCCTTGGCCACCCACAGGATCACCTGCAGGTCGCGCAGGCCGCCGGGGCTTTCCTTGCAGTTGGGTTCGAGGCTGTAGGGCGTATCTTCATATTTGATGTGGCGCTGGCGCATTTCCAGGGTCTTGGCCTGGAAGAAGGCCAGCGGCTCCAGCGCCGCATGGTAGCGCTCCTGCAATTTCTTGAAGAGGGCGCGGTTGCCGGTCACCAGGCGGGCTTCCAGGAGGCTGGTCTGCACCGTGATGTCGGCAGCCGATTCATCCAGGCATTCGTCGATGGTGCGGATGCTGTGGCCGATTTCCAGGCCGATGTCCCAGAACAGCTGCACCAGGGATTCCAGCTTTTCCTTCTTGGCGGCATCCGGGGCCTGGTCCAGCAGGATCAGCACATCCACATCCGAATGCGGGAACAGCTCGCCCCGGCCATAGCCGCCCACGGCCACCAGGGCGGCATTGCCGGACATGCCCAGTTCTTCCCAGGCAGTGGTGAGGGCTTCGTCCACGTTGCGGCGCAACTGGGCCAGCAACTGCTCGGTCTTGTGGTTGGACTGGAACACCTCGATGGCTTGCTGGCGCGCGGCCTTGAGCTGTTTCTTGAGCGTGATGGCGAGTGTGGGCATCGTGGTCGGCAATTAAGGCAAGCAGGGCGGCGGGGCGGCGCCTATATGAACAAAGCCGCATCCCCATGCGGCTTTGCGCTCGAAGCAGGTTTCGTGCCGGAAACTGTGTGCAGGGTGGAGGGGCACATGGTTCCAGCCGCCAGGGTCACGCCGGGGTGGCGACCTGGTTCTGGATGAAGGCCGGCGGTGCCGGCATGCCGGGCGACACCGTCAGCACTTCGAAGCCGGTCTCGGTGACCAGCACGGTGTGTTCCCATTGGGCTGACAGGCTGCGGTCCTTGGTCTTGATGGTCCAGCCGTCGCCCATTTCGCGGATCTCGCGGCGGCCGGCGTTGATCATCGGTTCCACGGTGAAGATCATGCCGGCTTCCAGCTTCTCCAGCGTACCGGGGCGGCCGTAGTGCAGGACTTGCGGTTCTTCATGGAAGACCTTGCCGATGCCGTGGCCGCAGAACTCGCGCACCACGCTGTAGCCGGCCTTTTCGGCGTGCTGCTGGATGACGTGGCCGATGTCGCCCAAATGTGCGCCCGGCTTGATCTTGGAGATGCCCAGCCACATGCATTCATAGGTGATCTCGGTCAGGCGGCGTGCCAGGATGGACGGCTCGCCCAGGAAGAACATGCGGCTGGTGTCGCCGTGGTAGCCATTCTTGATGATGGTGACGTCGATGTTGAGCACGTCGCCGTTCTTCATCACCTTGTCGCCGGGGATGCCGTGGCAGATCACGTCATTCAGGGAGGTGCAGATGGCCTTGGGGTAGGGCGTGTAGCCCGGCGGGCAGTAGTTCAGCGGGGCCGGGATGCTGCCTTGCACGTTGGTCATGTACTCGTGGCAGAGGCGGTCGATCTCGCCGGTGGTCACGCCCGGCTTCACGAAGGGGGTGATGTAGTCCAGTACCTCGGCGGCCAGGCGGCCGGCCACGCGCATGCCTTCGATGTCTTCGGCGGTCTTGATGGTGATGTTGCCCATGATGAATCGCAATTCGCTAGAAAATCGTCAAGACGGGATTATAGACGACGGGGGTGCTTTCTGTTTTGCCGGCTCCGGCCGACAAGCCGGGGACGGCGTTTGGCTGCGTTCCTTATCTTCATGTGCTACTTGAACAAAAGTGATGGGTCGAGTAGAATGCCGGGCTGATCTGAAAACCACAGGTCAGTTGTCGAATGCGGTGTGCGGAATGATTCTTCATGTCTGTTTGGCAATAAGTGTCGTAAATTATTTTTTGAAACGCGAATCCGTTCGCTAAAAGGGTGTCCGGCTGCATGAGCCGGATGACCGAGCGGATTCCAGACCTAACCCTGGAGAAATTCATGTCCGTTACCATGCGCGAAATGCTGGAAGCCGGTGTCCACTTCGGTCACCAAACCCGCTTCTGGAACCCCAAGATGGCCCCCTTCATTTTCGGTCATCGCAACAAGATTCACATCGTCAACCTGGAAAAGACCCTGGGCATGTACCAGGAAGCCGTCAAGTACGTGCGCCAGCTGTCGGCCAACCGTGGCACCATCCTGTTCGTTGGTACCAAGCGTCAAGCCCGCGACATCCTGTCCGCTGAAGCGCAACGCGCTGGCGTGCCCTACGTTGACCAGCGCTGGCTGGGCGGCATGCTGACCAACTTCAAGACCATCAAGACCTCGATCAAGCGCCTGAAGGACATGGAAGCTGCCATCGAAGACGGTTCGGTCGAGAAGCTGTCGAAGAAGGAAGCCCTGCTGTTCACCCGTGAACAGGAAAAGCTGCAAAAGGCCATCGGCGGCATCAAGGACATGGGCGGCATTCCTGACGCCATCTTCGTCATCGACGTCGGCTACCACAAGGGCGCCATCACCGAAGCCGCCAAGCTGGGCATTCCGGTCATCGGCGTGGTCGATACCAACCACTCGCCCGAAGGCGTCACCTACGTGATCCCGGGTAACGACGACTCCGCCAAGGCGATCGCTCTGTACGCTCGCGGCATGGCTGACGCCGTGCTGGAAGGCCGCGCCAACGCCGTCAACGACGTCGTCGAAGCAGTCAAGGGCGATGAATTCGTCGAGGTCGAGCAGGCTTGATTCTGCTCTTCCGGTAGTACGGTAGTCCAAAAAGGGGTGACAGCGGGTAGTGACGCAGTGGCCCCTTTTTTTTGATTCAATTTTCGAGTTTCAGGCATGCCGCAAGCGCGGGATGCCTCCAAGTCAGGAGAAAAGTATGGCGGCAATTACCGCAGCAATGGTGGGCGATCTGCGTGCGAAGACCGACGCGCCGATGATGGAATGCAAGAAGGCGCTGACCGAAGCCGATGGCGACATGGCCAAGGCCGAAGAGATTCTGCGCGTCAAGCTGGGCAGCAAGGCTTCCAAGGCCTCTTCCCGCATCACCGCAGAAGGCGTGATCTCGGCCTACATCGCTGGCAACGTCGGCGCGCTGGTCGAAGTGAACTGTGAAACCGACTTCGTGACCAAGAACGACGAGTTCATCGGTCTGGTCGAAGCTGCTGCCAAGCTGGTGGTCGAACAGAATCCGGCTGACGTGGCTGCCCTGGGCGCCTGCAAGCTGGCCGACGGCAAGACCCTGGAAGAACTGCGCACCGAACTGATCGGCCGCATCGGCGAGAACATGTCGTTCCGTCGCTTCCAGCGCTTCGAAACCGCCGGCAAGCTGGCTGCCTACCTGCACGGCACCCGCATCGGCGTGATCGTCGAGTTCGACGGCGCTGAAGAGCAAGTCGGCAAGGACGTGGCCATGCACATCGCTGCCATGAAGCCGGTCGCCCTGTCGGCCGAGCAAGTGCCGGCCGACCTGATCGAGAAGGAACGCTCGGTCGCCGCCCTGAAGGCTGCCGAATCCGGCAAGCCGGCTGACATCGTCGCCAAGATGGTGGACGGTTCGGTGCAGAAGTACCTGAAGGAAGTGTCGCTGTTCAACCAGGCTTTCGTGAAGAACGACAAGCAAAGCGTCGAACAGATGCTGAAGGCGGCCAATACCACCGTCAAGTCGTTCGCCATGTACGTGGTCGGCGAAGGCATCGAGAAGAAGCAAGACGACTTCGCTGCCGAAGTGGCAGCGCAAGTGGCTGCAGCGAAACAAGCTCAGTAAGCGTCGCAGGAAAAACGGGCCGAGAGGCCCGTTTTTTTAAGCCGGATTCCGGGAACTTTCGGAGTCGCCCGCGTCTACAGTCAGGGTCGTCCGTCGGATGAATGATGACGCGCAGGGCAGGCCGCCTGGCAACGGCAATATGGGTAGCAAAAGCAATACTGGCAGCACACGGCAAGACAGAATAGGGCGCAGCAGTACATCCCCTCATGCGTTCGGACCTGCCCCTGATGACGAAAAAGCGCCATTTCGTCGGGTGACAGCGAGTGCCGGCGCGTCAATACGTAATTCAACCTCGGACAGAACACGGAGCCCTGCAATGACAACACCAGCCTACAAGCGCGTACTCCTCAAACTCTCCGGCGAAGCACTGATGGGCGACGACGCCTACGGTATCAATCGCGCGACCATCGAACGCATGGTCGCGGATGTAGCAGAAATCAGCAAACTGGGCGTGGAACTGGCCATCGTGATCGGTGGCGGCAACATCTTCCGCGGCGTCGCGCCGGGCGCCCAGGGCATGGATCGTGCAACCGCCGACTACATGGGCATGCTGGCCACCGTCATGAACTCGCTGGCCCTGGCTGATGCCATGCGCCAGGCCGGCCTGACGGCCCGCGTGATGTCGGCCATCGGCATCGAGCAGGTAGTCGAGCCCTATGTGCGCCCCAAGGCGCTGCAATACCTCGAAGAAGGCAAGATCGTGGTGTTCGCCGCCGGTACCGGCAACCCCTTCTTCACCACCGATACCGCCGCCGCCCTGCGTGGCTCGGAAATCGGTGCCCAGATCGTGCTGAAGGCCACCAAGGTGGATGGTGTCTACACCGCCGACCCCAAGAAGGATCCGGCCGCCACCCGCTACCAGTCGATCTCCTTCGATGAAGCCATCGCCAAGCACCTGCAGGTGATGGATGCCACCGCCTTTGCGCTGTGCCGCGACCAGAAGCTGCCGATCAAGGTGTTTTCCATCGTCAAGCCGGGCGCGCTCAAGAGCGTGGTCATGGGTGACGATGAAGGCACCCTGGTCCACGTCTGATTGATATTGCAGTGCAGAAACCGGCCGCAGGCCGGGATTCCCGTTTACAATGCCCGTCTTTCAGGCATTTGCCATCAAGACAAGCCAAGTTATTGCACCAAAGTTAGGAGAGCAGCATGAGTGTCGCTGACGTCAAGAAAAATACCGAGCAGAAGATGGCCAAGTCCATCGAAACCCTGAAGGCCAACCTGGCCAAGGTCCGTACCGGCCGCGCCCACACCGGCCTGCTGGACCAGGTCATGGTTGAATACTATGGTTCGCCGACAGGCCTGTCGCAAGTCGCCAACCTGACCCTGATCGATGCGCGCACCATCGGTGTGCAGCCGTTCGAGAAGAAGATGGCCGCCGTCATCGAGAAGGCCATCCGTGAAGCCGACCTGGGCCTGAACCCGGCCACCCACGGCGACCTGATCCGTGTGCCGATGCCTGCGCTGACCGAAGAGCGCCGCAAGGAAATGGTCAAGCTGGTCAAGAGTGAAGCCGAAGATGCCAAGATCGCCGTGCGCAACATCCGCCGCGAAGGCAATGAAGGCCTGAAGAAGCTGGTCAAGGACAAGATCGCCTCGGAAGATGAAGAGCGCCGCGGCCAGGACGAGATCCAGAAGCTGACCGACAAGTTCGTGGCTGACATCGACAAGATGGTCACCGACAAGGAAAAGGAAGTGATGACGGTGTAAGCCGTCCTGCAGGTCTCACGCGCGGCTGCCATGGCGGCCGCGCTGCACGAACAAGTCCAAGACAGCAAAAGTGCAGGCGGGAAGTGAGAGCGGCAATGGGGGGAGGGGGCTGGCCGGTTTGTCAAAGCGGCGCGTGCCCGTTACCATGTTGCGCTTCACCATCCGGCGCACGGAAAAGTAATAAATCATTTACATGAAGCATCAAAGCTCAACTCTGGCGGTTCCGGAGACTTCCGCGGTTCCGCGCCATGTTGCCATCATCATGGACGGCAACGGTCGTTGGGCGACCAAACGTTTCCTGCCGCGTGTGGCGGGGCATGCCAAGGGCGTGGATGCAGTGCGCTCCATTGTCGAGGCCTGCGCCGAGCGCGGTATCGAATTCCTTACCCTGTTTGCCTTCAGTTCCGAAAACTGGCGTCGCCCTGCCGACGAAGTGTCGGTGCTGATGCGTCTGTTCATGACGGTGCTGGAGCGTGAAGTCGGCAAGATGGCCAACAATGGCATCCGCCTGCGCATCGTCGGCGACATGAGTCGCTTCGATCCGAAATTGCAGGAGATGGCGGCCAAGGCCGAGGCACAGACCGCCGGCAACAGTCGCCTGACGCTGACCGTCTGCGCCAACTATGGCGGGCGTTGGGATGTCATGCAGGCCGTTTCCAAAATGGTCAAGGACAAGCCGGGCGCGACCGACTACACCGAAGAAGAACTGGCCCCGTATCTGGCCATGGCGTATGCCCCCGAGCCCGATCTGTTCATCCGTACCGGCGGTGAACAGCGCATCTCCAATTTCCTGTTGTGGCAGCTGGCGTACAGCGAGCTGTACTTCACCGAAACCTTTTGGCCCGATTTCGACGACAAGGCGCTGGATCAGGCGATCGGCTCCTACCAACAACGCGAGCGCCGCTTCGGGCGCACCAGTGCCCAGGTACTGGACCAGAAAAAGGCTTCCTGATGCTCAAGACGCGTGTCATCACGGCGTTGATCCTGCTGGCAATCCTGTTGCCCATCCTGTATTTCGGTTATTTCCCGGCCTTTGCCATGGCGGTGCTGGTGTTCTTCGCCGCCGGTTCGTGGGAATGCTTCCGTCTCTTCAAGAGCCCGCGTCCCACCTTGTGGGCTGCCGTGTGGACGTTGGTCTTCAGCGTCATCCTGTTCTTCTCCGGCTTGCCCAGCGTGCGCGCCCTGTATGTGCTCTGCGTGCTGTTGTGGGCCTTGCGCTTCGTGCCCGCGCTTGGCCTGGGCCTGCCTCGGATCGAAGCTTTCGGCAATCGGCTGCTCAACGGCACCTACATGCTGTCCATCCTCGGCTGCTTCGTTGCCATCGTGGACCTGTTCCAGCATTCGCCGCTGTATCTGCTGTCGGTGATGGCCGTGGTGTGGGTGGCTGACATTGGTGCCTATTTCTCTGGCAAGGGCTTCGGACGCCACAAGCTGGCTCCCACCATTTCCCCGGGCAAGTCCTGGGAGGGTGCCATCGGCGGCTGGCTGGCGGTGCTGGTGATTTCGGCGGCAGTGGCCATGTCCATGAGTGGTGGCGAGACCTTCCAGTATCACCTGTTCAATCGCTGGGGCTGGGGCGGCTTTGTCGGCGTGCTCAGCCTCATGGTGGTGGCCAGCGTGGTCGGTGACCTGTTCGAGTCGCAACTGAAGCGCCGCGCCGGCATGAAGGACAGCAGCAACCTGCTGCCCGGCCACGGCGGCGTGCTCGACCGCATCGATGCGCTCATCCCGGTGCTGCCGCTGGCAGCGCTGGTCGATCTCTGGCTGGCGGCTGCCTGAGCCGCCGCTTTCCTTCTGGAAATTTCATGCAGTCCATCAGCATTCTCGGTGCCACCGGTTCCATCGGCGTGTCCACGCTGGACGTGGTGGCCCGTCATCCCGACCGCTATCGCGTCTTTGCGCTGAGCGCCCATTCCCGTGTTGCCGAACTGGCCGAGCAATGCCAGCGCTTCAGTCCGCAAGTGGCCGTGGTCGGTTCCGCCGAAGCGGCCGCGCAGTTGCAAACCTTGTTGCGCGCAGCCGGGCTGTCCACCGAAGTGGCCTACGGTCCGCAAGCCTTGTGCGACATCGCGTCGGCCGACGGCTGCGACATGGTCATGGCGGCCATCGTCGGTGCCGCAGGACTGGCCTCCACGCTGGCCGCCGCACGTGCCGGCAAGAAGATCCTGCTGGCCAACAAGGAAGCCTTGGTGATCTCCGGCCAGCTGCTGATGGATGCGGTGCAGGCACATGGTGCCAGCCTGCTGCCCATCGATAGCGAACACAATGCCATCTTCCAGTGCCTGCCCGCCGGCTACACCCGTTCGATGACGGCGCATGGTGTCGAGAAAATCCTCCTGACGGCCTCTGGCGGTCCGTTCCTCCATCGGGATGTGAATACGCTGGATCAAGTCACCGTGGAAGAAGCCGTGGCCCATCCCAAGTGGGTGATGGGGCGCAAGATCTCGGTGGATTCCGCCACCATGATGAACAAGGGCCTGGAAGTGATCGAAGCGCACTGGCTCTTCGGCGCGCCGGCGGACAAGATCGAGGTGGTGATCCACCCGCAGAGCGTGATTCATTCCATGGTCTCGTATGCCGATGGCTCTGTGCTGGCGCAGTTGGGCAACCCCGACATGCGCACGCCCATTGCCAATGCGCTGGCCTATCCGGAGCGTATCGCCTCGGGCGTGGCAGCGCTGGATCTGGCGCAGATCGCGCAATTGTCCTTCTTGCCGCCTGACTATCAGCGCTTCCCCTGCCTGAAACTGGCGTATGATGCGCTGCGGGCCGGCGGTACGCTGGCGGCGATCCTCAACGCCGCCAACGAAGTCGCCGTGCAAGCCTTCCTCGATGGTCGCATCGGCTTCGGGAAGATCGCCCCCCTGATCCAAGAGGTCATGTCCGCCATCCCCAACCGGCAAGCCGATGACATCACGGCGCTGCTGGAGCAGGACCGGCAGGCGCGTGACCACGCCGAGGCCCTGATTTCACGATGAACCTGCTGCATACCCTGATCGCTTTCTTCGTTGCCCTGGGCACCCTGGTGGTAGTCCACGAGCTGGGGCATTACCTGGTGGCGCGCTGGTGCGGTGTGAAGGTATTGCGCTTCTCGGTCGGCATGGGCCGGGTGATCTGGTCGCGCCGCTTCGGCCGCGACCAGACCGAATGGGCGTTGTCGGTGCTGCCCTTGGGCGGCTATGTGAAGATGCTGGACGCGCGCGAACAGCCGCTGGAAGACATTCCGGAAGCCGATCTCAAGCGCGAATTCACGCGCCAATCCGTCTGGCGTCGCATCGCCATCGTGGCGGCCGGGCCGATCGCCAATTTCCTGCTGGCCATTCTCCTCTTTGCTGGTCTCTACATGCACGGCGTGCCGGAGCCGGTGCCCGTGCTGCGTGCAGCGACCGCGCAGTCGGCCGCCTACCAGGCCGGCTTGCGCGCCGGTGACCGCATCACGGCCATCAATGGCGCGCCGGTGCAGGTCTGGTCCGAAGTACGCTGGAAACTGATGCAACTGGTGCTGGAAAAGGCCGATGCCCGCATCGACGTCGAACGTCCCAACCCTAATGGCAGCGGCAAGCTGCTCAACTCGGTCACGCTGCGTCTGGGCGGCATCGACAGCAATGAGCTGGAAGGCGACTTCCTCGGCAAGCTCGGCCTGTCGCTGGCACGTCCGCCTGCCGTGCTGGGCAAGATCATGGAGGGTCCGGCCAAGATGGCAGGCCTGGAAAGCGGCGACCGCATCACCGCCATCGATGGCGTGCCGGTCCAGGATGGCCTGGCCTTCGTGGAAAAAGTGCGCGAATCCGCCGGCAAGCCTCTGCTGCTGCAGGGCGTGCGCGGCACGGCGCCGATCGAGGTGCGCGTCACGCCGGAGTCGGTGGAAGAGGGTGAAAGCGGCAAGCGCATCGGCCGCATCAAGGTCGAAGTGCCGCTGGCACCGGAGATGGCCACCGTCAGCGATGGCCCGTTGACGGCCGTGGCCAAGGGCGCGCAGCGCACCTGGGATACCAGCGTGATGACCATCAAGATGATCGGCAAGATGATCATCGGGCAGGTCTCGCTGAAGAACATTACCGGCCCCATCACCATCGCCGACTATGCCGGACAGACCGCCCGCGTGGGCCTGGTGAGCTACCTCAGCTTCCTGGCCTTCATCAGTATCAGCCTGGGAGTGATGAATCTGTTGCCAATCCCGGTTTTAGACGGCGGTCATTTGCTGTATTATGCGCTGGAGATTTTGACAGGGCGGCCCGTTTCCGAGCGGTTTGGGGAAATCGCGCAGCGCGCCGGCCTGGGATTACTGATGGCGCTGATGCTCGTTGCCGCTTTCAACGATATCGTGCGACTGATGTTCCAAGGATGAATCCGGCCTGATGCCGGCCCCGTCGAGCGAGCAACATCGGCGGGGCGGCCAGAAAGACCGGATTTTTTACATTTGCCGGCCAACCCCGATGGCAGTTGTTAAGCAATTGGCAATGGATCAGGAATCCGTTTTCAATTGCTTACCAGCATCATGTCAGGCAGTGCCGCAGCGAAAAACTGTTGATGAACGATAGATGAAATTACACCCTGCGCAACATCCCATTCCGACTCTCTCCCGTCGCCTGATTGCCGCTGCCGCCTTTGCCCTGTGCTCCAGCCAGGCCATGGCCATCACGCCGTTCGTGGTCAAGGATATCCGCGTCGAAGGCATTCAGCGTACCGAAGCCGGTACCGTCTTCAGCTACCTGCCGGTGCGCGTGGGCGATACCTTCAACGATGAAAAGGCCACCGCCGCCATCAAGGCGTTGTACGCCACCGGATTCTTCCGTGACGTGCGCATCGAAGCCGAAGGCGACGTGCTGGTGGTGCAGGTGGTCGAACGCCCGGCCATTGCCAGCGTCGACTTCTCCGGCATCAAGGAATTCGACAAGGAGCAGCTGACCAAGGCCCTGAAGGAAATCGGTGTCGCCGAGTCGCGCATCTTCGACCGTTCGCAGGTCGATCGCGCCGAGCAGGAACTGAAGCGTCAGTACCTGTCGCGCGGCCTGTATGGTGCCAAGGTGTCGACCACCGTCACGCCGGTCGAGCGCAATCGCGTCGCCATTACCTTCGCCGTGGATGAAGGTGAAGTTTCGCGCATCAAGCAGATCAACTTCGTCGGCAACAAGGTGTTCTCCGACAGCACCCTGCGCGACCAGATCAAGCTGACCACCCCGGGCTGGTTCACCTGGTACACCAAGGCCGACCAGTACTCCAAGGAAAAGCTGCAGGGCGACATCGAAACCCTGCGCTCCTACTACCTGGACCGTGGCTATCTGGAGATGCAGGTCG
Source organism: Herbaspirillum sp. 1173 (assembly GCF_031455335.1). NCBI lineage: Bacteria > Pseudomonadati > Pseudomonadota > Betaproteobacteria > Burkholderiales > Oxalobacteraceae > Herbaspirillum > Herbaspirillum sp. 1173. The sequence continues at coordinate 353,452 of NZ_JAVDSP010000001.1, forward strand.
AATCGACCCAGGTGTCGATCACGCCCGACAAGAAAGACATCTACATCACCGTCAACATCAAGGAAGGTGAGAAGTACACCGTCTCCGACATCAAGCTGGAAGGCGAGATGTTCGGCATGGAGCCGGAACTGGCCAAGCTGGTGCAGCTGAAGAAGGGCGACGTCTATTCCGGCGCCAAGCTGACCGACAGCACCAAGAAGATCGGTGAACGCCTGGGCAACTTCGGTTACGCCTTCGCCAACGTCAACGCCAACCCCAATGTGGACCGCGAGAAGAAGGAAGTTGCCTTCACCATCATGGTCGACCCGGGCAAGCGCGTCTACGTGCGTCACGTCAACATCGCCGGCAACACCAAGACCCGCGATGAAGTGATCCGCCGCGAATTCCGCCAGTTCGAGGATTCCTGGTACGACGGCGAGAAGATCAAGCTTTCGCGCGATCGCGTCGACCGTCTGGGCTACTTCAAGGAAGTGACCGTGGATACGCCTGAAGTGCCGGGCACCAGCGACCAGGTTGATGTGAACATGAAGGTCGAGGAAAAGCCGACCGGCAACATCATGGTCGGTGCCGGCTTCTCGCAGTCCGACAAGCTGAGCCTGACCGGCTCGATCTCGCAGGAAAACGCCTTCGGCAGCGGCAACACCGTCGGTATCGACATCAACACCAGCTCGCGCTATCGCACGATCTCGCTGTCGACCACCAATCCGTATTTCACGGATGACGGCATCAGCCGCACCTACGAAATCTACCTGCGCACGATTCGTCCGTCGGTCTATACGACCGGTGACTACCGCGTCAAGACGCTGGGCGGCAGCATCAAGTTCGGTGTGCCGTTCTCGGAACTGGACCGCGTGTTCTTCGGTATTGGCGTGGAAAACACCAACGTCAGCACCGACAACACCAGCCCGACGCTGTATCGCCAGTACGTGCGTGACTTCGGCGGCGTGGGCGGTTCCGGTTGTAACGTAACTGACGTGTCGTCGACCGCGACTTGCGGTATTGGCAGCGCCCGTACCACCAGCATCCCGCTGACCGTGGCATGGCAGCGTGACGGCCGTGACTCGGCCCTGGTGCCGACCACCGGCCGCTATCAGCGCGCCAACTTCGAGGTCTCCTATGTGGGCACCCTGAAGTACTACCGTGCCAGCTACCAGCAGCAGTACTTCCAGCCGTTCTTCAGCAAGGCCGTGACTCTGGCGCTGAATGGCGAAGTCGACTACGGCCGCGGCCTGGGCAGCAAGCCGTACCCGGTGTTCAAGAACTACTACGCCGGCGGTATCGGCACCGTGCGCGGCTATGAAGCGTCCTCGCTGGGTAGCCTGAAGGACCAGTACGGTGACTCCATGGGCGGCGCTTCGCGTCTGTACGGCAATGCCGAACTGCAGTTCCCGTTCCCGGGTTCGGGCCAGGACCGCACGCTGCGCTGGTTCACCTTCTTTGACGGCGGCAACGTCTTCGCCGACGGCGAAAACATCAAGCTCAACGACCTGCGCTATTCGGCCGGTGTCGGTATCAGCTGGGTGTCGCCGATCGGTCCGCTGAAGCTGAGCTTCGGCAAGCCATTGAACCTGAAGGCGGGTGACAAGTCTCAAACCTTCCAGTTCCAACTGGGTACCGGCTTCTAAAGCGGTCATCATTGATTCGTAATACGGAGAGTAATCTTGAAGTTCATGACCAAATCGTTCCTGTCCCTGCAGACCATCGTGATGGCTGCCTGCCTGTTGAGCTTTGCCCCCGCCCACGCGCAGGAAAGCTCGAAAATCGCCTTCGTGAGCACCGAGCGCATCTTCCGCGAAGCGGCGCCTGCCAAGGCCGCACAAACCAAGCTGGAAGCCGAGTTCGCCAAGCGTGACCGTGACCTGCAAGACATGGCTGCGCGCCTGAAGGCCCAGTCCGACAAGCTGGACAAGGATGCTGCCGTGCTGTCGGATTCCGACCGCGCCAAGCGCCAGCGTGACCTGTCCGACCTGGACAAGGAATTCCAGCGCAAGCAGCGTGAATTCCGCGAAGACCTGAACCAGCGCCGCAATGAGGAACTGGCCGTGGTCCTGGAGCGCACCAACAAGGTGATCCGCCAGATCGCCGAAGCCGAGAAGTACGACATCGTCTTCCAGGAAGCCGTCTATGCTTCCAAGCGCATCGACATTACCGACAAGGTCCTGAAGGAACTGGCCAAGTAATTGCCGCCTTCACCATGCGGGCGCCGGGCGGCAACGTCCTGCGCCCGCATGTCGCTTCAGGGGCTGCCTTCAGGGCGGCCTTTGTTCTACCGTAAGCCAAGCAACGCCTACCATTCGGAAAAGCCAAGATGAGTATTCGACTGCAGCAACTGGTCGAGCGCCTGGGCGGTCAGCTGAAGGGTGATGCGACCATCGCGGTCGATGGCATCGCGCCGCTGGATGCCGCCGGTGCCAGCCACATCACTTTCCTTTCCAATCCCAAGTTCCGTGCGCAAGCCGACCAGACCCAGGCGGCGGCGCTGATCCTGTCCGAGACGGACGACGCCCAGGTGCAGGGCTATGCCGGTGCCCGCATCGTCACCCGCAATCCTTACGCCTATTTCGCCCGCGCGGCCCAGCTGTTTCAGGCTCAGGCCGAAGTGCGCGCGCCTGCCGGCATCCATGCCAGCGCCGTGGTCGATCCATCGGCCCAGGTCGCACCGGATGCGGTCATCGGCCCGCTGGTGGTGATCGAAGCAGGTGCCGTCATCGGTGCCCGCGCCCGTATCGACGCCGGCAGCTTCATCGGCCACCACGCCAAGGTCGGTGACGACACCCATTTCCACGCCCGTGCCACCCTGCATCACGCCTGCGAGATCGGGGCGCGTGGCATCGTCCATTCGGGCGCGGTGATCGGGGCCGATGGCTTCGGTTTCGCCAACGAAGCCGGGCAATGGATCAAAATTCCGCAAGTTGGCCGTGTCATGATCGGCGATGACGTCGAAATCGGCGCCAATACCACCATCGACCGCGGTGCCTTGGCCGATACCGTGATCGAGGAGGGCGTCAAGCTCGACAACCAGATCCAGATCGCCCACAACTGCCATATCGGCGCCCATACTGCCATTGCCGCCTGTGCCGGCATCGCCGGCAGCGCGAAAATCGGCAAATACTGCTCCATCGGCGGCGCGGCCATGATCCATGGCCACATCACCATCGTGGACAAGGTGCACGTCTCGGCCGGTACCCTGGCCCTGCGTTCGATTCTTGAGCCGGGGCAATACACCGGCTTCTATCCCATCACCGAACACCGCGACTGGGAAAAATCAGCTGCATTGGTGCGCAATCTGGGCACGATGCGTGAGAAAATCCGGGCGTTGGAAAAATCGCTTAAAACGTTGACACAAGAACAAGCAGGCCAAGCCCCGCTTTCAGAGAATCAAGAAGAGAATGAATAGCCTCGACATCAATCAAATCAAACAGTACCTGCCGCACCGTTATCCGCTGCTGCTGGTTGATCGCGTGCTGAACTGGGAGAGCGGCAAGACCATCACCGCGATCAAGAACGTGACCGTGAATGAAGAATTCTTCAACGGCCACTTCCCGCACAAGCCGGTGATGCCGGGCGTGCTGATGATCGAGGCGCTGGCCCAGACCGCTGCGCTGCTGTCCTTCCTGACCGAAGGCCGCAAGCCCGACGAGAACACCGTGGTCTACTTCGTCGGCATCGACAATGCCCGCTTCAAGCGTCCGGTGGAACCGGGCGATCAGCTCAAGATGGAAGTGGAAATCACCCGCCGTGCCCGTGGCATCTGGAAATACCGTGCCGTGGCCACCGTGGACGGCCAGGTGGCTGTGGAAGGCGACCTGATGTGCACCATGCGCAGCGCCGCCGACGCCAGCCAGAGCGCCTGACCCCAGGCCTGCCTGCAGGCTTGACGCATCAAGCCAGGCCCGGCGGTGATCGGCAAGATCGCGCCGGGCCTGATTCATTGTGCAGATTGCTTCATTGCAAGATGTGCAACAAGTGAACCCATCGAAGCACAGGACATGTCCAAGATCCATCCCAGCGCAGTGATTGCCCCCGGAGCGCAGATCGACGAATCGGTCGAGATCGGCGCCTATGCCGTCATCGGTCCTGACGTGCGCATCGGCGCGGGCACGCGCATCGGTCCCCACGTGGTGATCGAAGGCCACACCACCATTGGCCGTGACAACGAGATTTTCCAGTTCGCCTCCATTGGCGCCGCACCGCAGGACAAGAAGTACGCCGGCGAACCCACCACCATGGAGATCGGCGACCGCAACACCATCCGCGAATTCGTCACCTTCAACCGGGGTACCGTGCAGGATGGCGGCGCAACCCGCATCGGCAATGACAACTGGATCATGGCCTACGTCCACCTGGCGCACGACTGCCAGCTGGGCAGCCACATCATCCTGGCCAACAATGCCACGCTGGCCGGCCACGTGCACCTGGGCGACCACGTGTTCCTGGGCGGTTTCACCACCGTGCACCAGTTCTGCCATATCGGCGCCCATGCCATGACGGCCTTTACGGCGGCCGTGAGCCAGGACGTGCCGCCCTTCGTGACGGCGGCCGGCAACCGTGCCGTTCCGGCCGGCATCAACAGCGAGGGCTTGAAGCGCCGTGGCTTCACCAGCGAGCAGATCATGGAGATCAAGCGCGCCTACAAGCTGATCTACCGCGCCGGCCTGCCGCTGGAAGAAGCCAAGCAGCAACTGGCGGACATGGAAGCCAAGTCGGCCCACAGCGCCGAGCACATCCGCCTGCTGCGCGAGTTCATCGAGGCTTCGGCCCGTGGCATCATCCGCTGACATCACGCGCCGCCAGTCGATCGCACTGGTGGCCGGCGAAAGCTCGGGCGACCTGCTGGGCAGCCGCCTGTTGGCCGGCGTGCGCGAGCGTCTGCCGGAAGTGCGCCTGCACGGTATTGGTGGCGAGCACATGATGGCGCACGGCTTTACCAGCGACTGGCCGATGGACAAGCTGACGGTGCGTGGCCTGTTCGAGGTGATTCCGCGCTACCGCGAGATCAAGGGCATCCAGGAGTCGCTGCGTGACAAGCTGCTGGCGGACCGGCCGGATGTTTTCGTGGGTGTGGACTATCCCGGCTTCAACCTGGGTCTGGAAGAACAGCTCAAGAAGGCCGGCATCCCGACCATCCACTTCATCGGCCCGCAGATCTGGGCCTGGCGCGGCTGGCGCGTCAAGAAGATCCAGCGTGCGGTGTCGCACATGCTGGTGATCTTTCCCTTCGAGGAAAACCTGTACCGGCAGGCGGGCGTTCCGGTGACCTATGTCGGCCATCCGCTGGCCGAGGTGATCCCGCTGCAACCGGATACCGCAGGCGCACGCCAGCGCCTCGGACTGGCGGGGCCGGGCAGGGTGGTGGCCATCCTGCCGGGCAGCCGCATGAGCGAACTGAAGCAGAACGGCGAAGGTTTCCTCGCCGCGGCACGGCTGTTGCGGCAGCGCGACCCCCAATTGCAGTTCATCACGCCCATGGCGGGTGACCGGCAGATGGCCTTTTTTGAAGAGCAGATTCGCCAGGGCGGATATGAAGATCTTGGCATCAGCGTCATCCGTGGCCAGTCGCACAGTGCGATGGAAGCCTCCGATGCGGTGCTGGTGGCCTCGGGCACGGCCTCGCTGGAAGTGGCCTTGTACAAGAAGCCGATGGTGATCTCCTACAAGGTCAACTGGGCCTCGTACCAGATCATGCGGCACATGGCTTACCAGCCCTGGGTGGGCCTGCCCAATATCCTGGCGCGCGACTTCCTGGTGCCGGAACTGCTGCAGCACCAGGCCACGCCCCAGGCCCTGGCCGATGCCATGTGGCACCAGCTGGAAGACCATGCGCACCAGCAGCGGCTGGTGCGGCGCTTTGCCGACATGCACCAGTCCCTGCTGCGCGATACCAGCCGGGAGAGCGCCAATGCGGTCTGTGAAGTCATTGGCGCGCGTCGTCGTTGACGGGCCGAAAGAAGGATCGCTGCGGCGATCCGTGTGAGAGTTTGATGAAGGAAATTGCTATGCCCAAGGCGGCCCCCCAGACCCTGGCTTTGTTTGACGACTATACCGGCGAGATCATCTGCGGCGTCGATGAGGCCGGCCGTGGTCCGCTGGCGGGTCCGGTGTTCGCAGCCGCCGTGATCCTCGATCCGGCGCGTCCGGTCAAGGACCTGCGCGACTCCAAGAAGCTTTCCGAAGCCGCGCGCGACAGCCTGGCGCTGGAGATCAAGGAATCGGCGCTGGCCTGGGCCATTGCCTCCTGCAACGAGCAGGAGATCGACGAGCTCAACATCCTGCACGCCAGCATGCTGGCCATGCGCCGCGCGGTGGAGGCACTCTCCACGCTGCCCACGCTGGCCCTGATCGATGGCAACCGCTGCCCGGTCATGAGCATCCGCTCCGAAGCCATCGTCAAGGGCGACGACAAGGTGCCGGCCATCTCGGCCGCCTCCATCCTCGCCAAGACCGCGCGCGATGCGGCGCTGCTGGTCTTGCATGACACCTATCCACACTACGGTTTCGACCGCCACAAGGGCTATCCGACCCCGCTGCACCTGGAGATGCTGCGCCTGCATGGCGTCTCGCCGGTGCATCGGCGCTCCTATGCGCCGGTCAGGGCCTTGCTGTCCGGCCAGACGGTGGTGATGGCGTGAGCGAGACAGGCATGAAACTGATCACTTCCAAGGACAACCCGGTCTTCAAGGATTTGAAGCAACTGGCCACCAGCAGCCAGGCCCGCCGCCGCGCCGGTCAGAGCCTGCTGGATGGCGTGCATCTGGCGCAGGCGTGGCTGCAGCATCGCGGCGCGCCGCAGGTGTGCGTGGTGGCCGAGAGCGCCCAGTATCACCCGGAAGTAGCGCCCATCCTGGCGCAATGTGAAGCTTTGCACGCGCAATGCCTGGTGCTGGCTGACAAGCTGTATGACGCCATCAGTACCGTGGAGAACGGCGTGGGCTTGCTGTTGCTGGTGACTACCCCCGAGCCGGTGGCCCCGGCGCAATTGAAGGAATCGGCGGTGCTCCTCGATGGTCTGCAGGATCCGGGCAATCTCGGCTCCATTCTGCGCAGCGCCGCTGCGGCAGGCGTGAAGCAAGTGTTCTGTTCACCCGGCACGGCAGCGGCCTGGTCGCCCAAGGTGCTGCGGGCCGGCATGGGCGCGCATTTCGTGCTGGACATCTTCGAGAGTGCCGACCTGGTCGCCCTGTGCGCCGCCAGCCGCATCCCCTTGCTGGCCACCAGCTCGCACGCGGCCCAGACCATTTACGATTGCGACCTCTCCGGTCCGGTGGCCTGGCTGCTGGGGCATGAAGGGCAGGGCGTGTCGCCGGCCTTGCAGGATGCGGCCACCCATGAAGTGGTGATCCCGCACCTGGGCGAGATGGAATCGCTCAACGTGGCGGCGGCAGCGGCGGTCTGCCTGTTCGAACAACTGCGCCAGCGTACCGTCGGGCGCTGAGGGTGGAGCGCATCATGGCTGCCTTTGTCCCCGCCGATCTGGCCGCCATGGCCGATTACTTCCTCGGGGAATGGATCTTCAGCCGCACTATCTGGGAAGGCAGCGAAAGCCCGCAAGCGACGGCGTCAGGTGAACTAAGTTTCACTAGAGGCGAGGTGCGGGGGCAGTTGGTCTACCGCGAGCATGGCCAGCTGCGCATGACCAGCGCGCCCGGCCGCTTGATTCCGTTTTCCCGCGTCTTTGACTATCGCTTCGGCCCGGACCGCCTGTGCGTGCTGTTCGCTGACGGCGAGCGTGTCGGCCAGCCTTATCAGGACTATCTGTTGCGTGGACAGGAACTGATACCGGCCGCCGATCACCTGTGCGGCCCGGACTGCTATACCGCGGTGTATACAGCCCATGGTGAAGACTCCTTCACCATGGAAACCACCATCAACGGCCCGAAGAAGCGCACCCGCGTGCGCACTGAATTTTCACGCCGACAGTCGGTCAGCGCGTCTCCAGCTTGATCTCCTGCAGGATGGTGGCGGCGATTTCCTCGATGGACTTGGTGGTCGACGACATCCAGCGTATCCCTTCGCGGCGCATCATCTTCTCGGCCTCATTGATTTCATAGCGGCAATTTTCCAGCGCGGCGTACTTGCTGCCGGGACGGCGTTCATTGCGCACTTCCGAGAGGCGTTCGGCGGCGATGGTCAGGCCGAAGATCTTCTTCTTGTGCAGCACCAGCCCGCTGGGCAGCTTTTCGCGTTCGAAGTCTTCCGGGATCAGCGGATAGTTGGCGCACTTGATGCCGAACTGCATGGCCAGGTACAGGCTGGTCGGGGTCTTGCCCGAGCGCGACACGCCCACCAGGATCACGTCGGCTTCCGACAGGTTCTTGTTGGACTGGCCGTCATCGTGTGCCAGCGAGAAATTGATGGCCTCGATGCGGTTGCGATATTCCTCGGAATCGGTGGTGTTGTGGCTGCGGCCGATGGTGTGGGTGGACTTCATCTCCAGTTCCTGCTCCAGCGGCTCCACGAAGGTCTGGAACAGGTCCATGTGCATGGCCTTGGCGCGCCGGATCACCGAGGACAGTTCCGATTTCACCAGCGTGGAGAAGACGATGGGCAGCTTGCCATCCACCGCATAGGCTTCATTGATCTTGCGGGTGGCGTCGTGGGCCTTTTCCAGGGTATCGATGAAGGGCAGGCGGATCTGCTTGAAACGCAGCTCGAACTGGCTCAGCACCGAATGCCCGAAGGTCTCCGCAGTGATCCCGGTACCGTCGGAGACGAAGAACACGGTGCGGTTGGCGGCCACGACGGGGGAAGGGTGCGGGATCGGCATGGGGTCGAGCATTTAGTTGTCTTTTGGAAAATAGAAAAAGTATTGGGTGCTACGAACAAAAATGATTTCACGCGGTACAATGCTTGGCAACAATTTCGAGAAGCCCATCTTGATGACCGTCATGTCGCTGCGCAATTTGCCCGAATTCCTGATGATGTTTGCAATGGCAAACGTCCTCGGTGTGGCTGCGCGCCTGATGCTGTCCCTGGGCTGGTCCTCGAAGCCGCACCTGCTGCCGCAACCGTCGCAGAATAACAAAAATAAACCGACCCATGCCGCGCCCGCGAAGATTTCTTATCATCAAGCTAGGGGTTGTCATGTCCAACGCAGTAAACACCCAGGGGGCGGTATACGTAGCCTCCTTTGAAACTCTTCGCATGACGGACGTCGAGTCCGTCGGTGGCAAAAACGCATCGCTGGGAGAAATGATTTCCCAGCTGGCCGGCGCGGGTGTACGCGTGCCGGGCGGTTTCGCCACGACTGCGCAAGCTTTCCGTGATTTCCTGGAGCACAGCGCCGATGGCGGCCCGACCCTGGCCGCCCGCATTGCCCAGCGCCTCGAAGGCCTGGACATCGACGACGTGCGTTCGCTGGCGCAAGCCGGTGCCGAGATCCGTCAATGGATCATCGAGACCCCGTTCCAGCCCCGCCTGGACCAGGAAATCCGTGCCTTCTACGACAAGCTGGTGGCCGATTCGACCGCCGAGATGTCCTTCGCCGTGCGTTCCTCCGCCACCGCAGAAGACTTGCCTGACGCGTCCTTCGCCGGCCAGCAGGAAACCTTCCTGAACGTGGTCGGCATCGACAACGTGCTCGAAGCGATGAAGCACGTCTTCGCCTCGCTCTACAACGACCGCGCGATCTCCTATCGCGTCCACAAGGGTTTCACGCACGCCGAAGTGGCCTTGTCGGCCGGCGTGCAGCGCATGGTCCGTTCGGACGTGGGCGCGGCGGGCGTGATGTTCACCATCGACACCGAATCCGGCTTCAAGGATGTGGTCTTCATCACCTCCAGCTATGGCCTGGGTGAGACCGTGGTGCAGGGTGCCGTCAACCCGGACGAATACTACGTCCACAAGCCCATGCTGGAACTGGGCAAGCAGCCGGTGATCCGCCGCAACCTGGGTTCCAAGCTGATCAAGATGGAATTCACCGGCGAAGCCAAGGCCGGACGTTCGGTCAAGACCGTGGATGTACCGGTGGAACTGCGCAACCGCTATTCCCTGACCGACGCCGAAGTGGTGGAACTGGCCAAGTACGCCACCATCATCGAGAAGCACTACCAGCGTCCGATGGACATCGAATGGGGCAAGGACGGCCGCGATGGCAAGCTCTACATCCTGCAGGCCCGTCCGGAAACCGTGAAGTCGCAGCAGAAGGCGACCGATGCGCAGCAGCGCTTCAAGCTCAAGAGCTCGGGCACCGTGCTGGCCACCGGCCGTGCCATCGGCCAGAAGATTGGCGCCGGTCCGGTGCGCGTCATCAGCGACCCGGCTGAAATGGAACGTGTGCAGCCCGGCGACGTGCTGGTGGCTGACATGACCGACCCCAACTGGGAACCGGTCATGAAGCGTGCCTCGGCCATCGTCACCAACCGTGGTGGCCGTACCTGTCACGCCGCCATCATCGCGCGTGAGTTGGGCGTGCCGGCCGTGGTCGGCTGCGGCGATGCCACCGAAGTGCTCAAGGATGGCACCCTGGTGACGGTCTCCTGCGCCGAAGGCGACGAAGGCAAGATCTATGATGGCCTGCTGGAAACCGAAGTGACCGAAGTGGCCCGTGGCGAACTGCCGCCGATCCCGCTGAAGGTGATGATGAACGTGGGCAACCCGCAGCTGGCTTTCGACTTCCAGTCGATCCCCAACGGCGGTGTCGGCCTGGCGCGTCTGGAATTCATCATCAACAACAACATCGGCGTGCACCCCAAGGCCATTCTGGAATATCCGAACATCGACGCCGACCTGAAGAAGGCCGTCGAATCGGTCGCCCGTGGCCATGCCTCGCCCAAGGCCTTCTACGTTGACAAGCTGGCTGAAGGCATCGCCACCATCGCTGCGGCCTTCTGGCCCAAGCCGGTGATCGTGCGCCTGTCGGACTTCAAGTCCAACGAGTACAAGAAGCTGATCGGCGGTTCGCGCTACGAGCCGGACGAAGAAAACCCGATGCTGGGCTTCCGTGGCGCCGCGCGTTACCTGGCCCACGACTTCGCCGAAGCCTTCCAGATGGAATGCCAGGCCATGAAGCGCGTGCGTGAAGACATGGGCCTGACCAACGTCGAGGTGATGGTGCCCTTCGTGCGTACCCTGGGCCAGGCCGAGAAGGTCATTGGTCTGCTGGGCAAGTATGGCCTGAAGCGTGGCGAGAACGGCCTGCGCGTCATCATGATGTGCGAAGTCCCGTCCAATGCCATCCTGGCTGAGCAGTTCCTGGAACACTTCGACGGCTTCTCCATCGGTTCCAACGACCTGACCCAGCTGACCCTGGGCCTGGACCGCGATTCCGGCATGGAACTGCTGGCCGCCGACTTCGACGAGCGCGATCCGGCCGTGCAGGCCTTGCTGACCAAGGTCATCGCTACCTGCCGCGAAAAGGGCAAGTACGTCGGTATCTGCGGCCAGGGTCCTTCGGACCATCCGGACTTCGCCGAATGGCTGATGGAGCAGGGCATCGAGTCCATCTCGCTGAATCCCGATACCGTCATCGACACCTGGCAGCAGCTGGCCAAGAAGTGATGAAGCTTTAAGCGTCACTCACGACCAACTTCGAAAGAAGTGAAAGGCGCGGGCAGAAATGTCCGCGCCTTTATTTTTAGGTTCTCAAGCTGCGGTAGACTTGCGCTGTTTGCAGTTTCATTCACGGGGAATCAACAATGACCGACTGGGCTATCTGGCTGGTGCTGGCCGGCGCGCTGCTGGGTGCAGAACTCTTCACAGGCACCTTTTACCTGCTCATGATCGCGCTGGGACTGGTGGCCGGTGCGGTCGCCGCCTGGTGCGGCTTGATGCTGGAATGGCAGTTGCTGGTGGCCGCCGTGGTCGGCGTGGCGGCGGTGCTCGGTCTGCGCCGCAGCCAGTATGGCCGGCTGCGGCGCAGCAGCGCCAACGACGATCCCAATCTCTTGCTCGATATCGGCCAGAGCGTCGAGGTCCCGGCCTGGCAGGTGCACGGCAACCAGTTCATGGCGCGCGTACCTTATCGCGGTGCGCAGTGGGATGTCGAGCTGCTGCCCGGCCATCATGCCAGTCCCGGCAGCTTCGTCATCCGTGAAATCCGTGGCAGCCGCTTGCTGGTTGCGCCGCGTTGATCGGCGTCTTCACTTCTTCCCCCCTCTCGTTTTCAGGAGAATTTCATGCTGGGTAGCGTCACTCTGGTCATCTTCTTCCTTGCCATTGTCTTCGTCGTGCAGACGGTCAAGGTGGTCCCGCAGCAGCATGCCTGGGTGGTCGAGCGCCTGGGCAAATACCACGCCACGCTGGCCCCTGGCCTGAACATCGTGGTGCCCTTCATCGACCGCGTGGCCTACAAGCACATCCTCAAGGAAATCCCGCTGGACGTGCCGCCCCAGGTCTGCATTACCAAGGACAACACGCAATTGCAGGTCGACGGCATCCTGTATTTCCAGATCACCGACCCGATGCGCGCGTCCTACGGCTCCTCCAACTACATCGCGGCGATCACCCAGCTGGCGCAGACCACGCTGCGCTCGGTGATCGGCAAGATGGAACTGGACAAGACCTTCGAGGAACGCGACCACATCAACACCGCCATCGTCAGCGCCATCGATGAATCGGCCGAGAACTGGGGCGTGAAGGTGCTGCGCTATGAAATCAAGGACCTGACCCCGCCCAAGGAAATCCTGCACGCCATGCAGGCCCAGATCACCGCCGAACGCGAAAAGCGCGCCCTGATCGCTGCCTCCGAGGGTCGCAAGCAGGAACAGATCAACATCGCCACCGGTGAGCGCGAAGCCGCGATTGCCCGTTCCGAAGGCGAGAAGCAGGCCTCCATCAACCGTGCCGAGGGCCAGGCTGCGGCCATCCTCGCCATCGCCGAAGCCAGTGCCGAGGCGATCCGCAAGACCGCCGCCGCCATCGAGCAGCCGGGTGGTTCGGATGCGGTCAACCTGAAGGTCGCCGAGCAGTACGTGGATGCCTTCGGCAAGCTGGCCAAGACCAATAACTCCATCATCGTGCCGGCCAACCTGGCGGACATGAGCGGGCTGATCGCCTCGGCCCTGCAAGTCGTCAAGCAGCAGAAGTAAGCCATGCATTCACGTTTCACGTCCGTTTTTGCATGCAAACCGCTGGCTGCACTGATGGCGGCGGGCCTGATGCTCGCTTCCGTTTCCGTGCTGGCGCAGGAAAGCCCCGACATGGCCGCCGTGGCCGAACGCGTCGACCAGCAGATGACGCAATTGCTCGGTCAATATCCCGTGCCCGGTGCCAGCATCGCCATCGCCTATCAAGGCAAGCTGGTTTACCAGCGTGGCTACGGCATGGCGGTGACCGAATCGAATACGCCGGTCACGCCGCTGACGCGTTTTCGGATCGGCAGCGTCTCCAAGCCGGTCACGGCGGTGGCGGTGCTGAAGCTGTTCGAGAAGGAGCTGCCGCAGGTCCTGGATCGTCCCGTGTTCGGTCCGGAAGGATTGCTGCCGGACGCCGCCTATCCTGACTTTGCCCAGCCCCTGGACCAGCGTGTCCTGAAGATCACCTTGCGCGAGCTGTTGCAGCACACCAGCGGCTGGGGTGGCAGCGATTACGATCCGCAATACGACCTGGTCAACATCGCCAAGGCGCGCCAGGTAGCCGCACCGGCCTCGGCGCGCGACGTGATCGCCTACGTGCTCAAGCAGCGCCTGCTGGATGCAGCGCCTGGGACGGAGTATTTCTACAGCAATTTTGCCTACAACGTCCTGGGACGCCTGGTGGAGCAGAAGTCCGGCATGTCTTATGAAGAGGCGTTGCAGGCACTGGTCTTCAAGCCCGCTGCGGTGGAGGACGCCGCCATCGCCGGTGACCGCCGCATCGAGCGCGCCGCCAACGAGACCGTCTACTACGACGATCCACGCTGGCCCGCTGTGGCCGATCGCGATGGCAGTGGCGCCACCGGTCCGGAATCCTATTCGGCCCTGCATTTCAAGGCCATGGATGCCACTGCGGGCTGGATCGCCACGGCGGCCGACCTGGTACGCTTTGCCGATGCGACGCAGGGACGGGGCGTTGCTGCGTTGCTGCAACCGCAGACGCTGGCACTGATGAAGCAGCGCAATCCCGCACAGGCCGAGAACAACTATGGCCTGGGCTGGGTGGTGACCCGCAGCAATGGGGTGGAGATCCTCTCCCACAGCGGCGCCCTCACCACCGGTACGTACGCCTACCTGCAATCGCGCGCCGATGGCTGGACCTGGGCAGTGCTGATGAACCGCCTGCCGATTCCTTATCCACCCGAGCAGGGCGTGAGCGAGTTGCAGGCCTTCCAGGTGGCGGTGCAGCGCGGGTTGATGAATGCCATCGTCAATCCGGCCGCGGTGCCTTCTGCTGCACAATAATTCATACAGCAAACGCCCATTGAAAAGCCCCGCCCGGCGTGAAACCGGACGGGGCTTGGTCTTGGTGAATATCGTTCATATCGTGCTTGTCGCCCGCGAGGCGGCGCTCAGATCTCGGCAGTGTCTCCGCGTGCCGGCTCATCGGCCATGAAGGGCAGGGTGATGTCCACCCGCAAGCCACCGTCGCTGCGATTGGCGGCGCGGATGAAGCCCTGGTGCGCTTCGACGATGCGCCGTGCAATCGAGAGCCCCAGTCCGTGGCCGGCGCTGTTGCTCTTGGTGCGGCTGCTGCGGAAGAACAGCTCGAAGATGCTGTCCATTTCTTCTTCCGGTACACCCGGTCCGCGATCCAGGATGGACAGGTGCAGCAGCTTGTTGACCTCGTCGATCTCGGCCACGAATTGCACGGCCGTCTCGGGTGCCGTGTGCTTGATGGCATTGCGCAGCACGTTCTCGATGGCGCGATAGAGCAATTCCGGATTGCCCTTGACCTGCACCCGGCAATCGATGCGGCTTTCCACCCGCTTGCCCAGCGCCTCGGCCTCGAAGCTGGCGTCATTGGTCATGTCGGCCAGCATGGCCTGGATGGCGATAGCTTCTTCCATCGAACCGGGCACGTTGGCTTCCAGCCGCGACAAGGTCAGCAATTCGCCCACCAGCTTGTCCATGCGCACGCTTTCGCGTTCGATGCGTTCCAGGGTCAGTTCCAGCTTGTCCTTGTCCTGCACGCGTGCCAGGCCGATGGCCATCTGCAGGCGCGCAATCGGCGAGCGCAGCTCGTGCGAGACATCGTGCAACAGGCGGCGCTGGCTTTCCATCAGGGTACGCAACTTGGCCGTCATGGCGTCGAAGTCGCGTCCCAGGTCGGCCAGTTCATCGTTGCGCGCGCTCATGACCGGTTCCAGCGCCTGGTCCAGATTGCCGTTGGCGGCCTGGTTGAAGGCATTCTTGAGGTGCCGGATCGGATGCGAGAAATACCAGGCCAGCAGCAACGCAAACACCAGACTGGCCACCAGCGCCACGGCAATCGGCATGGTCGGGAAGAACAGCGGCTTGGGTCCGCCCCTGTCCTTCATGTAACGCGGCTCGCGGCCCGGCATGCCGCCCGGGGGCGGGCCGAACTCGTCGTTGGGCGTGGGAATGAACATCAGGTAGCTGTGGCCATTGGCGGCCTTGACCAGTTCCACCACCCGGCGATCGCGTTCGGTGGCCAGCACGCGGCGCGCCTGTTCCACCAGATGCGGCGAGACTTCGCGGCCCATCAGGTCCTGGTTGTCTTCATCCACGGCATACAGCTGCAGGCGATGCGGGCGCCCCTCGTTGATCAGGCTGCGCAAGGCTTCCGGGCCGCCGAACTGCAGGGTGGCGGCGGCCGCGCGGATCATGAAGGAGGCCGGTGGACTGAGGTCGATCTCCGAATTGCGGTTGCTGCGTTCCAGGTTCTCGATCCAGAACAGCACGCCCACGCCGAAGGTGGCGGTGATCTGGGCGATCGCAATGAAGAAGAAGAACTTCCAGAAAAGCCGGCCCACTTTATTCCTTGATGAACTGGTAGCCCAGGCGGTAGACGGTCTGGATGCAGCTCTTGTCGCTGCCCAGCGCGGCGATCTTCTGGCGGATGCTGGAGAGGTGGACGTCGATGTTGCGGTCGAAGCGCGCCAGCGGACGGCCCAGGCCTTGCTCCGACAGGGTCTGCTTGCTGACCGGCTTGCCGGCATTGCGGGCCAGCACTTCAAGCAGGTTGAATTCGCTGCTGGTCAGTTCCAGCGGACGGCCGTTCCAGGTGGCACGGCGCTGTTCCGGCCACATCGACAGGGCCCCCACGGCCAGCGGCGAATAGGGCGCCTGCTCGCTGCTTTCGGCCGAGGCGCGACGCAGGATGGCACGGATGCGGGCAGCGATCTCGCGCGGCGTGCAGGGCTTGGGGACGTAGTCGTCGGCACCGAGTTCCAGACCGATGATGCGGTCGGTGTCATCGCCCTTGGCGGTCAGCATCACGACCGGCATGTTGCTCTTGGCGCGGATGCGGCGCAGGGTGTCGACACCGTTCAGGCGCGGCATCATCACGTCCAGCACGGCGATGGCGTACTGGCCGGTGAGCGCCTCGGCGGCACCGGCTTCGCCGTCATGGGCGACGTTGACTTCGAATTTTTCCTGCTCCAGGTATTCCTTGAGCATCTCGACGAGCTCCACGTCATCGTCGATCAAAAGCACTTTAGACATTGCTGCATTCCATTCTCGAATTGCCCTGCCTTCAGGCCGCAGGGCGTCGGCAGCCCGTAATATGCCGTAAAAGGTTTTGCAGAAGTGTTTCAGGCCTTCTTTACAATTGCATCTTTACATTCATTTACCGCGGCCGGCCGCCGCCTGTCAAAGTGCGAGAACTCGCATTTTTCTTGCTTTCCATTCATCAGTGCCTGACGGCAACCCGCACCGGGCCTGGCTGGGGCGCTGAGGCCGGACGAGCGCGCTTAACAAGACTTTACTCGGCTTTACGCAGCAGGCATCAACTTAACACGTCTTGATGACCGATACTTTTGGCATGTACAAGGGAGCGATGCACGGGGCATCGCGCACAATAAAAGGAGTCCGTCATGGCCATCAGCAGCGTGTCGTCCAGCAATTTCAGTCTTGCCGATCTGTCGGCGTTGTCCGGAACCAGCGGTTTTTCGACCAGCGCCACGCCGCGCATGGATGCGCCGCCACCGCCGCCGCCGCGTGGTGACAAGGGCGGGGGCCTCATCGGGGCGCTCAAGGATATCCTGTCCGCGCTGGGCGTCGATCTCGACAGCTCGGCCACCAGCGCCACTTCGGTCACGTCGGCGACCACCACTTCCTCCAGCAGCAGCATCTCGTCGGCCAACGTCGATTCCAAGCTCGATGCCTTCCTGCAGGAATTGATGGCGGCTCTGAAGGGCCAGAACAATCCGCCGCCGGGACCGCCCCCGGCCAGCTCCACGTCTTCCTCGGACAGCAGCACCAGCAGCGTATCGGCCACCAGCGATACCAGCAGCACGAGCAGCACGAGCAGTACCACCAGTTCAACCAGTACTGATACCACCGCACGCGCCTACACACCGGGCGGCCGTCCGCCGCCACCGGGAGGAGGGCTGGAGGCGGATCTCCAGAGCCTCATTTCCAGCCTCTCCGGCAGCAGCAGCGGCACTGATGCAGGCTCAGGAGACGGCACCGTCTCCTCGCTGGAAAGTGCGTTCAGCAACCTCCTCAGTTCCTTGGGCGCGTCGTCATCCACGACCTCGCTCTCGAGCTTCCTGCAAAGCCTGCAGAGCAAGCTGGCCGCAGGCAAGACCACCGGCAACCTGATCGATACCACGGCGTGACGGGAAGGGCCGTGCCCGGGCCGGCAGCCATGCTAAGCTGCCGGCCATGAATGCTCCCGACCCCGCCACCCTGGCTGGCATCATGGGCCTGATGTGCGAGGCCATCGCCCTGCGCGGTGCAGGCCAGCCTGCCGCCGCCCTGGCCGCTCTCGATCAGGCCCTGCGACTCGATGCCGGCTTCCTGCCCGTGCTCATGCAGCGTGCCAGCCTGTTGCAGGAAACCGGCGATCTTCCTGCCGCGGCCGCTGCCTACCAAGCCTGCCTCGATCTGCTGCCCGATTACGACGAAGCCCGTGTGGCGCATCGTGCCGTCTTGCTGCAATGGGCCGATGCGCTCCAAGCGCGGCTGCTGCAGGAGGGCGCAAGGCCTGTCGATCAGCGGGTGTTGCTGGCGCGCTTGTACCACCAGCTGGACCAGCCTCATGCGGCCTTGTCCGCCATCGAGCCTGCCCTCCCGCTGCCTGCGCTGGAGGACCAGGCCCTGCATGCCGATATCCTGCTGCGGCTGAATCGCCATGAAGAGGCCTTGCGCTGCTATCCCGACGACGCGGCCGAGGATGATGCGCGCGCCCTGATCGCCTTCAATCGGGCCGACATCCTGCGTCGCATGGGCCGGATCGAGGCGGCTCAAGCCGGATATGAAGAAGCCTTGCGCTGGCATGCCGACTTTCCGCAAGCCCAGGTGGGGCGTGCGCATATGTTGCTCACGCGCGGGGACTTCGCCGAAGCTTGGCGAGAACATGAAGCGCGCTTCCGGATTCCGGAATTGGCCCGGCGCGCCATCGCCACGTCCAGCCCGTCCTGGCAGCACGGTGAGTCGCTCAGTGGCAAACACATCCTGCTGTGGTCTGAACAAGGGCAGGGCGATTGCCTGCAATTTGCTCGCTATCTGCCGCTGGTGGCAGCGCAGGCGGCGCAGGTCACCCTGTGTGCGCCGGCGGGCTTGGTGGCAGTGCTCGCGCCGTCCTTTGCGCAGGTTCGCTGCGTGGCGCATGTCAGTGAAGCCGGTCCGCATGATTGTCACGCTTCCTTGCTCAGTCTTCCGTATTTGCTGGATCTGCCTCATCCGAGCCAGGCTCCGGCCGCGCCTTACCTGAATGTGGATCCGATCCGCCTTCAGCAATGGCAGCAGCGTCTGGCCGAGACAGCGGCGGCTTCACCGCGCCGTCCGCGCATCGGCCTGGCCTGGGCCGGTCGCCAGTACGCCACGCCGCACCCCAGTCGCGACGTGCCACTGGCCGAGTGGCTACCTTTGTTTGAGTTGCCGGTAGAGGTGGTCTGCCTGCAAGTCGAGATCCCGCTGGCCGATCAGGGCGTACATCAGGAGCTGTCTGGCCGGCTCTGCACCTTCCCGCTGGCGGACTGGGCCGATTCGGCAGCGCTGGCCTGTGCGCTGGATCTGGTCATCAGCGTCGATACCGCCGTGGTGCACCTGGCCGGGGCGTTAGGCTTGCCGTGCTTCCTGCCGCAGCGGCTGGAGGGCGAGTGGCGCTGGGGCGTGCAGGGCGAGCAGACTGCCTGGTATCCCTCGGTGAGGCTGTTCCGCCAGCAGCAGCGGGGGCAGTGGGGCAGTGTGGTGCAAGAAATCGTCACCGCTTGCCGTGAACGGTTTGAGGGTTGGGCGTAAGCGCGCTGCAAGCGGACATGAAAACGGCTGCACAAGGCAGCCGTGGTCGCAGTCAAGGAGAGGCAGGAAGGGATCAGCGGCGATGCTGCTTCATCGCCGTCTGGATTTCGCGCTGGGTGTCGCGCTGTTTTTCGGTCTCGCGCTTGTCGTGCTGTTTCTTGCCCTTGGCCAGGCCGATGTCGCATTTGACGCGGCCTTTGCTGTAGTGCAAGTTCAGTGGCACCAGCGTGTAGCCGGAGCGTTCCACCTTGCCGATCAGCTTGCTGATCTCGGCGGCATTCAAGAGCAGCTTGCGGGTGCGGGTGGTCTCCGGATGCACGTGCGTGGAGGTGCTGGTCAGTGCACTGATGTGGCAGCCGAACAGGTAGACCTCGCCATTGCGCACGATCACGTAGGCTTCCTTGAGTTGCACGCGGCCGGCGCGGATCGATTTGACTTCCCAACCTTGCAAGACGAGGCCTGCTTCGAATCGCTCTTCGATGAAGTAATCGAAAAAGGCCTTTTTGTTATCAATAATGCTCATCTAAATAAAAATTCGTCTCGTCGGTTAAAATTGTGCCTTTGCGATTTTATCAAACGGATCACCCTCGATGGCAGTCGTACACAAAACCGTCCTGATCAACTATAGCGCGGAGCAGATGTTCAACCTGGTCGACAAGGTTGAGGATTACCCTGAATTCCTGCCCTGGTGTGGCGGTGTCGAGGTTTCCGAGCGCAGTGATGAGAGCCTCACGGCCAAGATCAAGATCAATTATCACGGCCTCAAGCAATCCTTCAGCACCCAGAACACCAACGTGCGCCCGACCAGCATGACCATGCGCCTGGTGGAAGGCCCGTTCAAGCATTTCGAAGGCCGCTGGACCTTCAAACCGCTGCGCGAGGATGCCTGCAAGATCGAATTCGACATGGAATATGAATTTTCCAGCCGCATCCTGGAAGGGGTGATCGGGCCGGTCTTCAGCATGATCGCCAACAGCTTCGTCGATTCCTTCTGCAAACGCGCCGAACAGATATATGGCTGATGATGCCTTTTTGCAAGTCCAGCTCTGCTACGCCGCGCCCGGCCTGCAGATCCTGCAGGACCTGCAGGTAGCCCCCGGCAGTACCATCCAGCAGGCCATTCTGGACAGCGGCCTGCTGCGCGAGCAGCCGGCCATCGACCTGTCGGTGTGCAAGGTCGGCATCTTCGGCAAGATCAAGACGCTCGACACGGTGCTGCGCGCACGCGACCGCATTGAGATCTACCGGCCGCTGATTGCGGACCCCAAGCAGTCGCGCCGCCGCCGCGCCGCGCACCGGGAGCAAGCGGACCGCCCTTGAACGGTGCTGCTGCCCGGCCCGGAATCCCAGCCTTCCGGCATTTTTACGACGCCCGGAGGGAGAAACGCAAGTAGAGCAAGACGCGCGTTCAGCTTTTCTGTATAATTCGCTTTTGCGCCTATAGGAAACACTATGCGTCTTCTCCAAAAAGCACTCACGTTCGATGATGTGCTGCTCGTTCCGGCCTTCTCGGACATCCTCCCCAAAGACACTTCCCTGACCACGCGCCTGACGCGCAACATCTCGCTGAACATTCCGCTGGTCTCCGCGGCAATGGATACCGTGACTGAAGCCCGCCTGGCCATTGCCATGGCGCAAGAGGGCGGCATCGGCATCATCCACAAGAACCTGACGCCCAAGGAACAGGCGCGCGAGGTTTCCAAGGTCAAGCGTTTCGAGTCCGGCGTGGTCCGTGACCCGATCACCATCCCCCCCACCATGAAGATCCGTGACGTCATCGCGCTGTCCAAGCAGCATGGCATTTCCGGCTTCCCGGTGGTGGAAGGCAAGGCGCTGGTCGGCATCATCACCAACCGCGACCTGCGCTTTGAAGAAGAACTGGACGCAGAAGTCCGCGCCAAGATGACCCCGCGCGACAAGCTGGTCTACGTCAAGGAAAACGGCTCCAGCGCCGATCCGGAAGAAGCCAAGCGCCTGATGAACAAGCACCGCCTGGAGCGCGTGATGGTCGTCAACGATGCCTTCGAACTGCGCGGCCTGATCACCGTCAAGGACATCGAAAAATCCACCGAACACCCCTTCGCCTGCAAGGACGAACACGGCAAGCTGCGCGTGGGCGCCGCCGTCGGCGTCGGCCCGGACAATGACGAGCGCATCGAGCTGCTGGTCGCCGCCGGTGTGGACGTGATCGTGGTCGACACCGCCCACGGCCACTCTGCTGGCGTGCTCAACCGCGTCAAGTGGGTCAAGACCCGCTACCCGCACGTGGAAGTCATCGGCGGCAACATCGCTACCGCCGCTGCCGCCAAGGCTCTGGTGGAACATGGCGCGGATGCTGTCAAGGTCGGTATCGGCCCCGGCTCCATCTGCACTACCCGTATCGTCGCCGGCGTCGGCGTGCCGCAGATCTCGGCCATCGCCAACGTCGCTGAAGCCCTCAAGGGTACTGGCGTTCCGGTGATCGCCGACGGCGGTATCCGTTTCTCGGGCGACGTCGCCAAGGCGCTGGCCGCCGGCGCTTCGGCCGTGATGATGGGCAGCATGTTCGCCGGTACCGAAGAAGCCCCGGGCGAAGTGATCCTGTACCAGGGCCGCAGCTACAAGTCGTATCGCGGCATGGGTTCGCTGGGTGCGATGGCTGACGGTTCGGCCGACCGCTACTTCCAGGACGGCGACAACACCGCAGACAAGTTCGTGCCGGAAGGCATCGAAGGCCGCGTTGCCTACAAGGGCTCGGTGGTTGCAATCCTGTACCAACTGGTCGGCGGCGTGCGCTCCTCCATGGGTTACTGCGGTTGTGCCTCCATCGACGACTTCCGCGAGCGCGCCGAGTTTGTCGAGATTACCGCGGCCGGCATGCGTGAATCGCATGTCCACGACGTGCAGATCACCAAGGAAGCCCCGAACTACCGCGCCGAGTAATTTTCGATGCGGCCACAGCCCGACAGTCCACCGGCCTTGTGCCAGGCTGTCGGGCTGTTGATCTTTTCAGAAGTCCATTTTTAACGTAGCCAGACCTCACTGCCCATGTCCACGCATTCGCATTCGAAAATCCTGATCCTCGACTTCGGTTCCCAGGTGACCCAGCTCATCGCTCGCCGCGTGCGCGAAGCCGGTGTGTTTTCCGAGGTATTCCCGCATGACGTGACCGACGAGTTCGTGCGCAACTACGGCGCGGCCGGCGTCATCCTCTCCGGCGGCCCCAACAGCGTCACCGAAGGCGATACGCCGCGTGCCCCGCAAGCGGTCTTCGAACTGGGCGTGCCGGTGCTGGGCATCTGCTACGGCATGCAGACCATGGCCGAACAACTGGGCGGCAAGGTCGAGAACGGCCACCTGCGTGAATTCGGTTACGCCGAAGTGCGCGCCCACGGCCACACCAAGCTGCTGGACAACATCAGCGACTTCACCAATGCGCAAGGCCACGGCATGCTGAAGGTGTGGATGAGCCACGGTGACAAGGTCAACGAACTGCCCGCCGGCTTCAAGCTCATGGCCTCCACGGGCAACTGCCCGATCGCCGGCATGGCCGACGAAGAGCGTCGTTTCTACGGTGTGCAATTCCACCCGGAAGTGACTCATACGGTGCAGGGAAAGGCCATGCTGGGCCGCTTCGTGCACGAGATCTGCGGCTGCCAGTCGGACTGGAACATGCCGGACTACATCGCCGAAGCCGTCGAGATGATCCGCCAGCAAGTGGGCAGCGATGAAGTCATCCTGGGCCTGTCGGGCGGTGTCGACAGCAGCGTGGCGGCAGCGCTGATCCATCGCGCCATCGGTGACCAGCTGACCTGTGTGTTCGTCGACCACGGCCTGCTGCGCCTGGACGAAGGCAAGATGGTCATGGAGATGTTTGCCAAGAACCTGGGTGTGAAGGTGATCCATGTGGACGCCACTGCGCAGTTCATGGGCCATCTGGCGGGCGTGACCGATCCCGAAGCCAAGCGCAAGATCATCGGCCGCGAATTCGTGGAAGTGTTCCAGGCCGAATCGGCCAAGCTGACCAGCGCCAAGTGGCTGGCCCAGGGCACGATTTATCCGGACGTGATCGAAAGCGCCGGCAAGGGCAAGAAGACCGCCCACACCATCAAGAGCCACCACAACGTCGGCGGCCTGCCGGAAACGCTGAACCTGAAGCTGCTGGAGCCGCTGCGCGAACTGTTCAAGGATGAAGTGCGCGAACTGGGCGTGGCGCTGGGCTTGCCGCCGGAGATGGTGTATCGCCATCCGTTCCCGGGTCCTGGCCTGGGTGTGCGTATCCTGGGTGAAGTGAAGAAGGAGTACGCGGACCTGCTGCGCCGTGCGGATGCGATCTTCATCGAAGAACTGCGCAATACGAAGGATGAAGATGGTCAAAGCTGGTATGAGAAGACCAGCCAGGCCTTTGCCGTGTTCCTGCCGGTGAAGTCGGTGGGCGTCATGGGTGATGGCCGTACCTACGAATACGTGGTGGCCTTGCGTGCGGTGCAGACGCAAGACTTCATGACGGCGCACTGGGCGCACCTGCCGCATGAACTGTTGGGACGCGTGTCCAATCGCATCATCAACGAGGTGCGTGGCTTGAACCGGGTGGTGTATGACATTTCGGGGAAGCCGCCGGCGACTATTGAGTGGGAATGATTCCCTAGAAACCCGGATCAGCCTGAACCTGGCTTTGCAAAAACCCGCTGAATGGCGGGTTTTTTCATATCCGGAGGGCGACCGTGGCGCGCTATCATTGGCTTCGCCCCATTGCGCCGCCGTTTCGGGCAAAGGCCTGGCCTTGAATCTTCATATCGCCCCTGAACCTCATGCCCCCACCGCAAATCCACTTCCGATGCGATCCTGCGCTGATTGATCATCTCCCACGCCCCCGCCTGGCCCGCGAGCTGATCCCCGACTGGATCCGCAGCATGCCGGCCAAGGCCTTCTCCGCGCTGCATGACCGCGATATCCGTACCGTCAAGCAATGCCCGCCCTTCATCGATGCAATGGCCCATGGCTTCATGATCCTGCTGCCCTGCGACGTGCACGTGGACAAAGGCAGCTTCAGTTGGGATTGGGAAGCCCCGGCGACCACCGTGGAGGGCCATCCGCGCGCGCCATTGAGTTTTCATCCGCCCGCACAGGTCACCGGCACACCCTTCGAACAGGGCGATGCGCTGGTGCTGAAGTTCAACA
Source organism: Herbaspirillum sp. 1173 (assembly GCF_031455335.1). NCBI lineage: Bacteria > Pseudomonadati > Pseudomonadota > Betaproteobacteria > Burkholderiales > Oxalobacteraceae > Herbaspirillum > Herbaspirillum sp. 1173. Next base: position 377,895 of record NZ_JAVDSP010000001.1, read on the forward strand.
GCTTCTGGACCATCGAACTGGAACCTGGCTGGTCACTCTTTGCGACGCATCCGGTGAACCGCCACGACCTGCCGTTCCGACTGCTCTCAGGACTGGTGGATGCGGACCAGTTCCATGACGCCGGTATCAATTTCCCTGCCGTCTGGACCGATGAAGAGTTTGTCGGCGTACTGCCCAAAGGCATGCCGGTCGCGCAATGCATGCCCGTGCCGCGCGAACGGCCCGTGCTGCACTTCGATACCCTGGAAGGGGAGGCCGCTACCCGCTACAGCCAGACCGTCGCCGACGTGCTGGCCGCCCCCAACGTCTACCGCAAACAATACCGCCAGCGCAAATAGCCGCTTACGGGCGTCCCGGCAGGATGGTCGGTGTGGCGCGGGGCAGGGTGCGTGGATAGTCCTGGCTGAAGTGGAGGCCGCGGCTTTCCTTGCGCATCAGGGCGCTGGAAACGATCAACTGCGCCACATCCACCAGGTTGCGCAGCTCCAGCAGATCGCGCGAGATGCGGAAGTTGGCGTAGTACTCGTCGATCTCTTCCTTGAGCAGGCGGATGCGGTGCTGGGCGCGTTCGAGACGCTTGTCGGTGCGCACGATGCTGACGTAATTCCACATGAAGCGGCGCAGCTCGTCCCAGTTGTGGGCGATCACCACTTCCTCGTCGGCATCGCTGACGCGGCTTTCATCCCATTGCGGTACCTCGGCGATGCGCCAGGTGCCCGCTGACAATTCCCGTTCAATATCCTCGGCGGCCGAGCGGCCCAGCACCAGGCATTCCAGCAGCGAATTGCTGGCCAGGCGATTGGCGCCATGCAGTCCGGTATAGGCCGTCTCGCCGACCGCGTACAAGCCCGGCAGGTCGGTACGGCCGGCCATGTCGGTCACCACGCCGCCGCAGGTGTAGTGCGCTGCCGGCACCACCGGGATGGGCTGGCGCGTGATGTCGATGCCGAACTCCAGGCAGCGCGCCTGGATGGTCGGGAAGTGCTCGGCGATGAAGGCCGGGCTTTGATGACTGATGTCCAGGTCGACATGGTCCAGCCCGCGTTTCTTCATCTCGAAATCGATGGCACGCGCCACGATGTCGCGCGGCGCCAGCTCGGCACGCTCGTCGTGTTCCGGCATGAAACGCTGGCCCGCCAGGGCACCCGCCGAAGCCGGCAGCTTGAGCAAGGCCCCTTCGCCGCGCAAGGCCTCGCTGATGAGGAAGGATTTTGCGTAAGGGTGATACAGGCAAGTCGGATGGAACTGGATGAATTCCATGTTGGCCACCCGGCAGCCGGCGCGCCAGGCCATGGCGATGCCGTCGCCGGTGGCTGAATCGGGATTGGAAGTGTAGAGATACACCTTGCCGGCCCCGCCTGTGGCCAGCACCGTGCGGCCGGCCGCAATGGCCAGCACGCGGCCGCTGGCGGTGTCCTGGACATGCACGCCCAGGCAGCGCGGTTCGGCCTTGGGATCGAGCTTGCGCGCGTGGATCAGGTCGATGGCGCAGTGATGCTCCAGCAGCGTGATGTTGGGGTGGGCCCGCACGCGCTGCTCCAGCGTCACCTGGACGGCGTGGCCGGTGGCATCAGCGGCGTGGATGATGCGGCGCTGGCTGTGGCCACCTTCGCGGGTGAGGTGATAGCCCAGCTCGGCGCTGTCGTCGCGGGTGAAGGGCACGCCCTGCGCGATCAACCATTCGATGGCCTCGCGGCCGTGTTCGACGATGTAGCGGGTGGCGCTTTCATCGCACAGGCCGGCACCGGCCACCAGCGTATCGTCGATATGCTGGGCGTGGCTGTCGCCCGAATCGAGCACGGCAGCAATGCCGCCTTGTGCCCAGTTGCTGGCCCCGTCCAGCAGCTCGCCCTTGGAAACGACCACCACCTGGTACTTCTCTGCCAGATGGAGGGCCACGGAAAGACCGGCCAGACCGCTGCCGAGGATGGCGACATCACACTTCATGATCGTGAGCAAAGCTGCTGTTGTGGAGGGAGACGGTGATTATAGCGGCATGCCGTAGGCATATCGTTTATATCGTTTCTGGCACAAGGGTGATGTTTTTGCCCGCCCAAAACAAAACGGGCCCCGATTTTCGTCGGAGCCCGTTCACGTCATGCGACTGAGTGCAAGATCACTGCGGAATCACCGGCTTGACCTTGGCCGCAGCCTGCTTGGCGCGGATACGTGCGGTTTCGACGCTGTCACCGGAAGCCAGCGCCACGCCCATGCGGCGGCGGGCGAAGGATTCCGGCTTGCCGAACAGGCGAATATCGGCACCCGGGATGCGCAGCGCTTCAGCCACGCCATCGAAGGCGATGCCCCGGGCGTCATGCTGGCCGTAGATCACGGCGGAGGCACCGGGGCTCCTGAGGGCGGTATTGACCGGCAGGCCGAGGATGGCTTTGGCGTGCAGTTCGAACTCGCTCTGCACCTGGCTGACCATGGTGACCATGCCGGTGTCATGCGGACGCGGGCTGACTTCGGAGAACCAGACCATGTCGCCCTTGACGAACAGTTCCACGCCGAACAGACCCAGGCCGCCGAGGTTCTCGGTGACCTTGCGGGCGATGTCGCGGGCCTTTTCCAGCGCGGCGTTGGGCATGGGGTGCGGCTGCCACGACTCGACGTAGTCGCCCTTGACCTGGACGTGGCCGATGGGGTCGCAGAAGCTGGTGATGGTGTCGCCGTTTTCGTTCAGCGAGCGCACCGTCAGCAGGGTGATTTCATAGTCGAAGTCGATGAAGCCTTCGACGATCACGCGGCCGGAGTCGACGCGGCCACCGGCGGCGGCGTAGTTCCAGGCGGCTTCAATTTCATCGGGGCCGTCGATCTTGGACTGGCCCTTGCCGGAAGACGACATGACCGGCTTGATCACGCAGGGGAAGCCGATCTGGTCAATGGCCGCCTTGAGTTCGTCCAGGCTGTCGGCGAAGCGGTAGGGCGACGTTGCCAGGCCCAGGGTTTCACCGGCCAGGCGGCGGATGCCTTCGCGGTTCATGGTCAGCCAGGCAGCGCGCGCGGTCGGGATCACGCGGGCACGGCCGGCTTCTTCCAGCTTGACCAGGGTCTCTGTGGCAATGGCCTCGATTTCGGGCACGATCAGGTCGGGCTGCTCCTGCTCGATCAGTGCGGCCAGGGCGGCACCGTCGGTCATGTTGATCACATGGGCACGATGGGCGACCTGCTGGCCAGGCGCGTTCTCATAACGGTCAACGGCAATGACTTCAACGCCCAGGCGTTGCAGGGCGATGATGACTTCCTTGCCGAGTTCGCCGGAGCCCAGCAGCATGACTTTGGTGGCGGAAGGAGACAGCGGAGTGCCGAGTCGGATTGGTTTTTTCATATCGGGGGGAGTGTGTCAGCGGGGGGCGCTGATGCAGTGCGAGAATCAATCACGGGCGGACGATACCAAATCTTGCAGGGTTTGGACAGACGCAATGTACGCAGTTTAGCCAGGAATAATTGGCTAAAAATTTCCTATTTTTCCAAGGGGAAACTAATATCTTCCGATGCCGATGCTGATGTGACTAACGTCGCGCTAACTGGCGTCAAAAGCCCATAAATTGCTGAAGATTTTTCATTCTTGCTGGGTGGGAATGCTCTTCGCTTTGTCAAAAATCCTGTTCAGCGACCTCGACTCGCAAGTCAATATCGAGCATCACCCCCGACAACGCCTTCCCATGCGCATCCAGCGCCAGTGACCGGGTAACCCCTCCGCCCAGCGCACGTTGCATCACGAAGTTGAGCGCCCCCAGATGCGGCAGCGCGTGGCGCACCACTTCCCCATGGACCACACCGGCAAAATGCGCACGCACCCGTTCGGCCGTCAGGGTGCGCTCCAGCAGCGCATAGTCCTCCTGCCGATAGGCGATTACGGAGATATTCGATATGTCGCCTTTGTCTCCGGCGCGCGAATGAGCAATTTCTCTGAGCAGCATCTCAGGCCTCCTCGATGAAAACGGATGGATGCACCAGCGTGCGTGGAAGCAGCAGCGACAGCACGGCGATGACTTCGCGGGCCGACTTGGTGGCGCCGCCGCCACCGGCCGGGCCATTGGTATAAAGCGTCTCGACTTCGTTGCCGATGCGGACCGCCTCTTTCATGCTGGCCGTGCGGCCGGTCACACGCAGGCGGACTTCGTGCGGCTCGGGCGCTTGCGCCGACATCTGTTCACCGGCAATGGCATTGATGCCGATCAGGTCCACGCGCAGTTCTTCAGTCTGCACGCCGGTCATCGCCAGCCGCTCGCGCACGATCTCGCCGGCCAGTTGCGCACGCGCTTGCGCGCCTGGCCCGGCATACGAGATCTGGCCTTCGCCAATGAAACTGTCGCGGTAGCCCAGCGTGGTCTTGAGCGTCTGCGGTCGCGCACGGCCGCGGCCGCCGGTGACGGCGACGCGGTCCGGCCCGACTTCTTCGATGCGGACTTGCGAGAAATCGGCAATCACATCCGGCGTGAAGTAGGCGCTCGGATCATGGATTTCATAGAGCAATTGCTCCTTGCAGGTGCGCGCCGTGACTTGTCCTCCGGAGCCGGCCACTTTTGTAATGACTGCACTGCCATCGGCTTTCACTTCACCAATGGGAAACCCCAGCCGCGCCAGTCCGGCTACGTCCTTCTTGCCGGGGTCGGCAAAATAGCCACCGGTAATCTGTCCTGCGCACTCCAGCAGGTGGCCGATGAGGGTGCCCTGGCCGAGCTTGTCCCAGTCATCGGCGGCCCAGCCGAATTCGTGTACCAGAGGCGCCAGCACCAGCGCAGGGTCGGCCACGCGGCCGGTGATGATGACCTGGGCCCCGGCCTGCAGGGCTTCGACGATGGGGGCGATGCCCAGATAGGCATTGGCCGAGATGAGGCGGCTACCGAGGGAAGCGACCGGCTGGCCATTGTCCTCGATGCGCCATTCGTCCTGCTGCACGGCCTCCAGCACGTCGTCTCCTGCCACGGCTGCTACCTTCAGTCCGCTCAGTCCCAGTTCACGCGCGATCTCGCGCACGCGTTGCGCCGCCGCCAGCGGATTGGCCGCGCCCATGTTGGTGATGATGCGGATGCCCCGGGTGGCGCAGGTCTTGAGTACCGCATGCATGCGCTCGGCCAGCAGCGGGTCGTAACCCTTGCCCGGGTCCGCTAGCCGGGCTTGCTGGCCGATGGCGATGGTGCGCTCGGCCAGGCATTCGAAGATCAGGTAATCCAGCTGGCCGTGTTCGGCCAGTTCGGCGGCCGGCTCGATGCGGTCGCCTGAATAGCCGGCACCGGCGCCGATGCGCACGGTGCGCTGTGGATCTTGGGTCATGCGATTCTCCAAAACAGGGTGTTGCACTTCCGGTGGCCCGCGCTCAGAACAGCGGGAACAGCCCCAGTACCACGCAGGCGATGGTCATCACCACGGAGGCACCGAAGAGGAAGGGAATGGTGTATTTCTGGTGGTCCGCCAGTTCGATCCCGGCCAGGCCGCACACCAGGAAGGTCGCGGGCGTGAGCGGGCTGACCGGGAAACCGGTCGTCATCTGGCCCAACAGCGCTGCCTGGGCCACCTGGATGGTCGGTACGCCCAGCATGTGGCTGACCTCGGCGATCACCGGCAGCACGCCGAAGTAGAAGGAATCCGGATCGAACAGCAGCGACAGCGGCATCGACAGCACGCCCAGCACCACCGGGATATGCCCGGCCATCTCGGGCGGCACGAAGCCGACCGCGGTCTTGGCCATGGCCGAGAGCATGCCTGACTTGGTCATGATGCCGGTGAACACGCCCGCCGCAAACAGGATGCTGGCCATCAGCAGGGCCGCCTTGGCGTGGGCGTCGATGCGCTCGCGCTGCATGGCCACGTCACGGTAGTTGATCATCAGCGCCAGCACCACGCCGATCATGAACATCACCACCGGATCGACCTTGCCGCTGATCATCACGCCCAGCACGAAGACCGTCAGCACGATGTTGGCCCAGAAATTCTGCGGGCGACGGATCTTCAGTTGCGCTTCGCTCAGCTCATGCTGCTGCACGAAATCGACCGTCGATCCCTTGCCCAGCCCGAGTCGGCGCTCTTCCTTCAGGCCCAGCAGATACGAGGCGATGAACACGAACGCCAGCCCCACCAGTTGCACCGGCACCAGCGGCGTGAAGATGTCCGAGACCGGGATGTGCAGCGCCGCCGAGGCGCGGATCATCGGCCCGGTCCACGGCAGGAAATTCACGCCCGCCGCCATCGAGGCCACGCAGGCCAGGATGCGCTTGTCGATGCCCAGCCGCGTGTACAGCGGCAGCATGGCGGGGATGGTGATGAGGAAGGTCACCGCACCCGAACCATCCAGGTGGATCAGCAGCGCCAGCAGCGCCGTGCCCGGCACGATGCGGGTAGGGCGGCTGCCCACGGTCTTGAGGATGCGGCTGATGATCGGGTCCAGCATACCGGCATCGGTGACGATGCCGAAGAACAGGATCGCAAAGACGAACATGCCGGCCACCGGCGCAATGGCGGTCACGCCCTGGACGATGAACTTGGAGGTCTGCAAGCCGAAACCACCCACTAATGCGGCAATGATGGGGATGGCGATCAGCGCCACCAGGGGCGACATCCTCTTGGTGAGGATGGCCGTGAACAAGGATACGATCGTAACAAAGCCGAGCAGGGCCAACATGCGTGTCTCCGGTTTTTTTGATGTGATGTTCTTGTCGTGTCAGCACATCCGGTACCGGTTCGTTCTTTTTTCTGCTTCAGCTTCTGTACATGATTCCGTACAGGGTGCGCGGATGTGAGCAGGGCGAGTGTAGGTGGCGGCTGATTTTGTTGTAAAGTCGCTTTTTTCGATTGATTGACCTGCTTTTCGGCATAATCCGCTCCCGTCTTCCACCATGCACGCCAACCTGTCCACGCGCCTGCTGCACGCATTCCTCGCACTGGCCGACTGTCGCCATTTCGGCCACGCGGCCGAGCGCTGCCATGTGTCGCAGTCAGCGTTCAGCGCCATGATCCAGAAGCTGGAAACGGCAACCGGCGCGCGCCTGTTCGAACGCGATACCCGCAACGTGAGCCTGACGCCGGAAGGTGAAGTCTTTGTCGAGGTGGCACGCCAGCTGGTCGCAGACATGGAGGCGGCGCTGGCGGACATGAACGATTACGTCGCACGGCGCAAGGGCAGAGTGGCCATCGCGGCCTTGCCATCGCTGGCGGCGGGGTGGCTGCCGCCGGTGCTGGCGGCTTACCGGCAACGTCATCCGGGCGTGGCGGTGGAGCTGTTCGATGCCATATCGGATCAATGCCTGGACCTGCTGCGCCAGGGCAAGGCCGATATCGCCCTTACCGCGCCGGGCCCCAATCTGCTGGAGTTCACCACGCAGCCCCTGTGCGCCGACCCGTTCTACCTGGTCTGCCGCAAGGACCATGCGCTGGCCGGCAAGCGCCGCATCAAGGTGGCCCAACTGGCCGGGTGCGAAATGATCCACCTGGCGCGCTCCACCAGCGTGCGCCAGCATCTGGATGCCGTGCTGCGGCCGGGCGCGGTGATCCACACCGGGCTGGAGGTCGAGCACCTGGCCACCCTGGCCGCCCTGATCGAAAGCGGCCTGGGCGTGAGCGTGGTGCCGGAGCTGACGCTGTTCCAGTTCCGCCTGCCCAATCTGGTGGCCATTCCGGTGGACGCGCCGGAGCTGGTGCGGCCGCTGCTGATCGTCACGCCCAAGGAGCGCAGCCTGTCCATCGCCGCACAAGGATTGCTGGACCTGATCCAGGCCAAGGCGCGCGCTGAAAGCGCAACCCCCGCGCGGCGCGGCCGCAAACCACAGGCTTCCTAGAACAATTCCATGGCCGGCAAGTCCGGCTCGCGCACCAGGTGGCGGTGCTCCTGTTCCACGTAATCGATGACCACCTGCGCGATGACAGTGGCCGCCTCATGCGCGGGCAGGATCACCGTGGTCTCGCCCGCCATTTGGGCCAGGGCCGCATTGCGCCGGTCCACGGCGTACTGGACGCGCTCCACGCATTGCCGCACTACGTCCTGGAACTGCAGATGGCCCAGCATGTTGCCGGTGGTCGCGACCAGTTCCTCGCCGTGCGCCATCATCTGCGTGTATTGCTGGTCACTGGTATCGCGCACGTGCTCGAAGCTGCTACGCAGCCTGCCCACGGCCTCGGCGGTGGCGGCGATGCGATCCAGGTCGGCCGCCGACTGGGCCGTATTGCCGCCCAGTTCGTCGTGCAAGGTCTTGCGCACTTCCGACAGGGTGGTGCGAATCCGTGCCGCCGCGGTATGCGAATTGGCTGCCAGGTTGCGTACCTCCGAGGCGATCACCTTGAAGGCTGCTCCCTGCTGGCCGGCGCGGCTGGCCTCGATGGCCGTATTGATCGACAGCAGGTGCGACTGCGTGCTGATGGCCTGGACGTTCTGCGCCAGATCGGAGAGGTTGTCGATTTCCTCGGCGATGCGGGCAATGCTTTCAACATCGCGGCGCATGCGTTCGGGCAGGCTCTTGAGGAATTCGGTCATGGACACCAGGGCATCGACCGTTTCCAGCATCTCGTCACGTACGCGTTCGTTTTCCTGGCTGGCACGCTGCATGCGCTCCAGCAGTTGCGCAGAGCGGTCGCACAGGGCGCGCGCTTCGCTCATGATGGCCAGCGAGGAATTCTCGGTCTGCTCCACCGCACCCTTGAGGCGCACGGCGATTTCTTCGTCGAGTTGCATGCTGGCCACCAGGGCGGCCTGGCAGGTCGGTCCCGGTTCTGCCGGCATGTGCGGCTGGGCGCGTACCCGGGTGCGCAAGGCGTGGATGATTCCCATGTCAGGCCCCCGGCAGCACCTGTTTGACGATCTTGAGCAGCTCGGCGCCCGGCACCGGCTTGACCATCCAGCCGCTGGCCCCGGCACTGCGGGCTTCATCGCGCTTGGCCTGCTGGCTCTCGGTACTGAGCACCAGGATGGGCGTGAAGCGGAAACCCGGCAGGGCGCGCGCCTTGCCGATGAATTCGATGCCGCCCATGTTGGGCATGTTGATGTCGGTGATGATGAGATCCGGCTTTGGCGCCTGGCCCAAGCGGGCCAGGGCGGCCGCACCGTCGTTGGCGGTGATGACCTTGAAGCCGGAAATTTCGAGATTGTTTTTCAGGCTCAGGATCATGGTGCCTGAATCGTCCACTACCAGGATGGTCTTGCTCATTTGGGTACTCCTTGCTGGTTGATGCTGCTTGTCTGGTTTGTCTGGTGTGTTAGTTTGTCCGGGTCGTTGGCGGCGCAGGCGGCCTCAGTGCTGCGGCAGAGCCGCGCGCAGCCATTCGCTGAGTTCCGGCGCGCCCGGCCAGGCGCTGATGCTGGCGGCACTCGCCATCAAGACCTGCAGGCAGGCCGTATGCACATGCTCGCAGGCAGAGAGGTCCACCGCGGCCGCCGGATGGCCGGCCACCAGGGCCAGCAGGGCCTCGGCATCCTCTACGGCCAGTACGCCCGCACAGTGCAGGGTGTCGTCCTTGAATTCGATCGTCATTTCAGCAGCTCCTTGGGGTTGATGACCATCAGTACCGAGCCGTCGCCCAGCAGGGCCGATCCGGCATAGGCCGTGAGGCCGGCGAGCACTCCGGAGAGCGGCTTGAGGATCACTTCCACCACCTCCCGGAAGTCATCGATCACCAATCCCAGGTACTGCCCGTGCACGCGCAGGATCAGGGTCGCCCATTCGTCGTGCTCGTTGCAGCACTGCGGGGTGTCCAGCCCGAGCAGGCTGTTCAGTTCAAGCAGCGGCACGATGCGCCCGCGCAGGACGGCGGCATTGTGCTGCTTGATGCGGTGTACGTCGGCGGCCGGGACGCGCACCGTTTCCACCACCGCTTCCATCGGCAGGCCGTACTGCACGCCGCCGGACTGCACGATCATCACGTTGGTCACCGCCATCGACAGCGGCAGCGACAGTTGCAGGCGGGTGCCCTGGCCGGCTTTGCTTTCCAGCTGCACGCTGCCGTGCAGGCGTTCGATGGCGGTGCGGACCGCATCCATGCCCACGCCGCGCCCGGAGAGATCGGTGACGGCCTCGGCCGTGGAGAAGCCGGGCAGGAACACCAGGTTCACGGCCTCGCGGTCGCTCATGCGTTCCAGTGCCGCTTCATCCACCAGGCCGCGCGCATAGGCCTTGCGGCGGATCACGGCGGGGTCGATGCCGCGCCCGTCGTCGGCGATCTCGATGACCACGCAATCGGCTTCCTGGCGGGCGCTCATGACCAGTTTGCCGGTGGCCGGCTTGCCGGCGGCGCGGCGTTCTTCGGGCGTTTCCATGCCGTGGTCCAGCGCATTGCGCACCAGGTGAACCAAGGGGTCGGCCAAGGCCTCGATGACGTTCTTGTCGGCCTCGGTGGTCTCGCCTTCCAGCAGCAGTTGCACCTCCTTGCCCAGCTTGCGTGCGATGTCGCGCACCAGGCGCGGGAAGCGCTGGAACACGAATGACACCGGCATCATGCGCACCTGCATGATGGCATCCTGCATTTCCTCGACGATGCGGTTGATGACCGCATGCTGGGCCCGGATATCGCGGCCCAGCTCGCGCTCGCCGTACTGGTTCTCGGCACGGGAGGCCAGGTAGGGCAGGCCGTTGCGGGCCACCACCATCTCGCCGATCAGGTTCATGAGGCGGTCCACTTTTTCCTGTTCCACCTTCAGGACCCGCGCGCCATTGCTGTCCTCGGCACGGCGTCCGAAATTGACGGGAGCCTCTCCCTCGGCAGTGGCGGGCGCCATTGCCGCCGTCGCCGGGGCCGCAGCCTCCGCGGCCGGTGCGGCGATCTCTGCGGCGATCATTTCTTCTTGCACATCCGCGTGTGCGCTCACCTCGGCCATCGACTGCACTTGCGCATGCTGCTCGATCCAGGCCACCACCGGCGCCACGCTCGACAGCGCAAGGGCTTCCTCGGCGCAGGCTTCCAGTGCCGGCAAGACATCCAGGCGTCCGATGGCGCGCATGCAATTGGCGATGGTCGTCACGGCCGCTTTCAGATGGCCAGGGACCCAGGGCGCGCCTTCGAGTGCCCACAGTGCATCATTCTGGGTTTGCACGATCATCAGCGCATCGTTGGCCCGGGTCTGGTCCTTGACTTCGATGGCCGCTGCCGGCAGGGCGGTGATCCAGAACTGTCCTGGCACGTAGCGGAAATGATCATCCAGCAGGCTGCGGTCGGCGGTCGTTACTGCCTGGAATACCAGGTTGGCACGATAGGCATCCAGCTCGGCCAGGGCCGGCCAGGCGCTGCCGGGCAACACGCGGCGCCACAGCACGCCCGGCATCTGCGCGGCCAGGCGCAGCGGATCCTCGCCCTTGAAGAAGCATTCCGGTTCAGGCGTGTATTCCACCCATAGCAAGGTCTCGCCGTTGCGGGCGGCATCGGCCCAAGCCATGCGCAGGCTGGCGGGCACCCGGGCCAGGGCCTCGGCCATGCGGCTGCGGGCGGCTTCTTCAGCCGCGCGCTGGCTCGCCTGGTGGGCATCCTGGCCACCGCCCTGGGCCAGCTGCATCCCGCAGCGCTGGCGCAGGCGGGCCACCAGTTCCGCGCACGGGGCAGCCTGGGCCGGGTCCGGCTGGCCGGCCAGTTCGATGTCGTCGAACTGGCGTGCCACGAAATCCATGGCTTCCAGCAGCAGGTCGGCCATCTCGCGGTCATAGGCGACCTGGCCGTCGCGCACCGCACTCATCAAGTCTTCGGCCGCATGCAGCACCCGGAACATCTCGGGAAACTCGAACAGTCCGCAGTTGCCCTTGAGCGTATGCACCACCCGGAACAGGGACTCCATCAATTCAGGATCGGCCGGCTGGCGTTCCAGGGCCAGCAGGCGGCTGGCGATCTCCTGCAGGCCGTCGCGCGACTCCTGCATGAATTGCAGCAGCAGGGGAGAGAAGGCGGTCGTCATTGCGTTTCTCCCAGCATCAGTTTCACGTTGCGCAGCAGCGGCACGGGGCGCGCCGGCTTGACGATGTAGAGATTGGCGCCGGCCTCGAAGGCCTTGCGGCGATCGCATTCCTGGGCTTCGGTACTGACCATGATGGCCGGTGCCTGGGGGATGTCGTGCTGGCGCAGGGCGCGCAGGAAAGAGTAGCCATCCATTTGCGGCATGTTGACATCGACCACGTACAGGTCGAAGGGCTGCTGGCCTTCGGCGCAGGCGGCCAGCGCCGTCTCCAGCGCCTCCAGCCCGTTGCTGGCTTCGCGCACGGTATAGCCGGCGTCCTCGAAGATGGCCCGTTCATACAGACGGACGGTGGCAGCATCGTCCACGATGAGGATATGTTTCATGCTTGCTCCAATGGCTTCTGGTAGACGATCGCTTGTGCAAACTTGCGGATCGCAAACAGCGATGAGATGCGGCTCATCGACTCCGAGTGGCCCAGGCAGATGAAACCGCCCGGGCGTAATACGTCATAGAAGGCTTCGGCGGCACGGCGGCGCGAGGCGTCGTCGAAGTAGATCAGCAGGTTGCGGCAGAACACCAGGTCGTAGTTGCGGTAGGCTGCCACTTCGGCGCGTTCGTTCAGGTTCACGCGGGTAAAGGCCACGACCTCGCGCAGGCTGCGGTTGATGCGCCAGTTTTCCCCCTCGCGGGTGAAATACTTCTGCAGCCAGGCGGCCGGCAGCTGGTGCACGGCACGCGGCGAATAGAGGCCGGCCTCGGCCTGGGCCAGGATGCGGGTGTCGATATCCGAGGAGACGATCTCCACATCCCAGCGTGCCAGTTCCGGCCAGCGTTCCAGCAGGTACATGGCCACCGTGTAGGCTTCCTCGCCGGAAGACGACGGCATGATCCAGATGCGCATCGGTTCGCCGCGCGGCTTGCGCGCCACCAGCTCGGGCAGCATCGACTGCACCATGCAGTCGAACTGGTAGTGCTCGCGCATGAAGTAGGTCTCGTTGACCGTCATCTCGTTGACCAGGCGCTGCCATTCGCGGCCCGAGGTCTCGAAGCGCAGCAGCGAGAAGTACTCGCGAAAGTCGGCACAGCCTGCTGCCTGGATGCGGTCGATGAGGCGCTTGTCGACGAAGTAGCGTTTGGTCGATTCGAAGTGGATGCCGCTGCGGCGGTAAAAATATTCACGGAAGCGCTCGAAGTCTTCGGCGCTGATGCTGCTGGTGGGGGCTTCTGCAGAAACATTCATTACGCGCCCCGTCCAAGCCGGTTCAGCAGCAGGCGCCCGGCAAACGTGATGTAGGGCTCGTCGGCAAAGCGGCGCATGAGCGTGGTCACCGGTCCGATGGCCGCTGGCGTGCCGATGGTGGTCAGCACTTCCAGTGCAGCGCCGCAGACGTTGACATCGGTCTCGGCATCGATCAGTTGCAGCAGCCAGTCCTCCACCCGCGCATGGCGCAGCGTGTCGAGGATGCCCACGGCCAGGATGCGGATATCGGTTTCCGGATCAATGAGCATGTGCGCGATCACGGGAGCCACCTGCTCGGGCATGCCGCGCAGCAGGTCGATGGCGGCGTTGCGCAGCCAGGCGTCTTCGCTGCGCAGGCAGCCGGCCAGGGCTTGCACGGCCTCGTCGCCGGGCGTGGCCGCCAGTGAATCGAGCAGGGCCGTGCGCACGGCCAGGCTCGATTCGCGTTCCAGGGCATCGAGGATGACCGGTACCGCCTCCGGCTGTCCGGCCAGAGTCTGGGCCGCACTGCGGCGCAATGCCGGGTCCGCCGCCTGCAGGCTGGCCAGGGCCGTGGCGCGGGCCACTTCCGGGATACTGGCGCTGGACATTCCTGTGGACTTGTTCAAGGGCATGATGGGTTCCGTATCGGTGTGATTCGTATCAGTTGAGGGGACACAGCCACTGGATCAGCTGGCCTGCAATCCGTTCGGCCGGCAGTACGCTGCTGGCGCCGCCACGGCGGATCAGTTCGGCCGGCATGCCGAAGACCACGGCGGATTGTTCGCTTTCGGCGATGGTGCGTCCGCCGGCTTGCCGGATCTCGGTATAGGCCTCGGCACCATCGCTGCCCATGCCGGTGAGCATGACGCCCACGATGGCCTGGGGCGGATACAGCTGCAGGGCGCTGGCCCCCAGTAACTGGACCGAGGGATGCCACAGCTGGGTTGCGTCGGGCGGGCGGCTGACCAGCGTGGGACGGCCGTTGCGCGTGGTGAAAATGCTGTCGGCACCGCCCTTGCAGACATACACCGTGCCCGCTTCCAGCGGCATGGGCTGCGCCGCCTCGACCACACGCAGGGCGCATAGCCGGCCCAGGCGCTCGGCGAAGGGCGCGGTAAAACTGGTCGGCATGTGCTGCGCCACCACCACCGGCCAGGGGAAGTGCGCCGGCAACTGCGGCAGGATGCGCTCCAGCGTGCGCGGGCCGCCGGTGGAGACTCCGATGACCACCACCCCCGGCCGGCGGGCATCCAGCGGCGCGGAGAGGGTAGCAGTCGGGGCCGCCGTCGCTGGTCCGGCAGGATCGGCTGGCCGAGCGGCGCTACGGGGGCGGGCAGCGGTGCGCGGCGACGTGGCCGGCGGTGCTGCGTCGGGCCCGCGCACCTTGGCCTTGGCGGCGCCCCGTACCTTGGCCACCAGTTCGGTGCGCAGCGCATCGATGCCCAGGCTGATGGTGCCGCCCGGCTTGGCTACGTAATCCACCGCCCCCAGGGCCAGGGCTTCGAAGGTCGCCAGCGCCCCCTGGGCCGTCAGGGAGGAAAGCATGATCACCGGCACCGGACGTTGCAGCATCATCTCCGCCAGCGCCGAGAGACCATCGAGTTCGGGCATGTTGATGTCGAGGGTGACGACATCGGGCGCGAATTCCAGGTTCATGCTGACGGCTTCGCGGCCATTGCGGGCAAAGGCCACCGCAAAGCCACCGGCCTGCTCGAAGAGCTCGCCCAGTTGCTTGCGCATGAGGGCTGAATCGTCGACGATGAGCAGCTTCATCCTTCTCTCTCCTGTCCTTTCTCGTGCGTAGGCTTACGCGGCTTGTCTCATGCCGGCCAGCAGGGCCAGCTCTTCGCCTTCCACCAGGTAGCGCGGTTCCACCAGCTGGATCATGCGTTTCTGTTTCTCGATGTTGGCCATGCGCGAGAGCAGGCGCACCTGCTGGCTCGACAGCGAAGGCGCGGGCCCGATGGCGCGGCGTTCGATTTTGAGGACCTCGGCCACCGAATCGACGATGAAGCCGGTGCACACCTGGTCGATCAGGAACACCATGATGCGCTGGCGGTCACTGCGTTCCACCCGTGGCAGGCCCAGCCGCATGCGCAGGTCGATCACCGGCAGCACGGCGCCGCGCAGGTTGATGACGCCTTCCACAAATGTCGGGGCGCGCGGCACGTGGGTCAGTTGCTCCGGCACGCGCACGATCTCCTGCACGCTGTCGATGGGCACGCCGAATTCCTCCTCGCCGAAGCGGAACACCACGACCTGTTCCTCATCGTCGCTGCGGGTTTCGGGCTGCTTGTTCTGGTTCACCTCGTTGTCCTCCAGCAAGGTTTCGATGGCCGGCTGGCGCAGCAAGCTCACGGCATCGATCACCGACACCAGCCGCTTTCCGTTGTCCAGCCGGCAGATGCGGGCGATGTCGGCCATCCCCTGGTCGCGCGCCAGCAGCGTGGGGACCGCTTCCACGGTGTTGAGCGGCACCCGCAGCACTTCGTTGACGGTATCGATGACCACTCCCACGGCGCCTGCCGAGTCCCCGGCCGCCGGGGCAACCACGGCGATGCGGCTGCTGTGGTCCTGCTGGTGCGGCGGCAAGCCGAACATGTGGCGCAGCGACACCAGCGGCAAGAGCCGGTTGCGCAGGGTCATGATGCCCAGCACGTGCGGCTCCGCATGCGGCACCTGCACGATGGTCTGCGGCATCTGCACGATTTCCTGTACGTCTTCGATGGCTACCGCATATTCCTGGCCGGCCACCATGAAGCTGACCAGTTGCAGTTCGTCGCCACCCTGGGCCTGCACGTCTTCGGTGCTGCCGCCATCCATGGCAGTCTGTCCGGCGCGCGTGCCGGTAGCGGCTTCGGCAAATTCGGCCGCCACCAGCCGGGCGAAATCCAGCACCATGATCATGGGGTGGCCGCCGACGTCCTTGATCAGTCCGGACAGCAGCTCGGTGCGCACCGAGGAGGCGATGCAGGCCACGTCTTCGATCTGGCGCAGGTCCACGCCGACCACGCTGGCCACGTGATCCACCACGAAACCCAGCGGCTGGCCCAGGTCGATCACCACGGCACGGCTGGCATCGTCGGCCGGCCGGTCCGGCAGCCCGAAGATGCGGCTCAGGCTGACGATGGGCAGCACCTTGCCGCGCAGGTTGGCCAGGCCCAGGAGGGCCTGCGGGGCCAGCGGCACGTGCACTACTTCCGGCACGCGGATGATTTCCTGTACCGGTGCCATGTCCACGCCAAAGACCTCGTCGCCCACCGTGAAGGTGACGAACTGGCGCAGTTCGGTGTCGCCGGTGGTGGGCGGGGGCAGGTCGTCGTCGGCTGTGCCGGAGTAGGCCGGCGGCGTCGCTGCGCCAGGTACGGGCGCGACGGCGGCCGGGGCCGTCTCGCGCTCGATGAGGGATGCGTCATTCATGTTGTGTGTGCCTTTCTCGGGTCCACGGGTTCACTGGAGCAGCGAGTCAGGTGCTTTGCAGCTCATCGGCCAGCGAGGCCACTTCCTCGACGGCGGCGGCCAGTTGCTCGGCCCCCTGGGACTGCTGGCGCGCGGCGGCAGCAGCTTCGGTGGCGGCACGGTCGGCTTCCTGGGCGGCGGCGGCAATCTGCTCGGTGCCGGTGCGCACCTGCACGATGGCCGCAGCCACCTCGCTGGCAGCCGACAGGATTTCCTGCGTGCCTTGCTCCACGGCGGCCACATCGCTTTCGATGCTGACCAGGGCGCTGGTGATGGCCTTGGCTTTTTCGGCTTCACCGATGGCAGCGTCGGCAATTTCTTCCAGGTCGCGTTCGACCACGGCGATCTGGTCCTGCACTGCTTTGACCAGATCCTTGATGTTGTCGGCATTGCCGGCCGAGTCGTGGGCCAGGTTGCGGATGTCTGTCGCGACCACCACGAAGCCCTTGCCGAACTCGCCGGCGCGGGCCGCTTCGATGGAGCCGTTCACGGCCAGCATGTTGGTCTGGATGGAGACGGTGGTGATGGCATCGACGATCTTGTCGATGCGGCGCGAGACCAGGGCCAGGTCCTTGATCTGGCGGATCGAGGCGCGTGAGGCGTCCACCGAATTGGCGATGCCGGCGATGAGCGAATCGACGGCCTTCTTGTTCTCGCCCAGCAGCGTCCGGATCGCGGTGGCGCGTTCGCCGCTGGTGCCGGCGCGTGCTTGTGCCACCTGCAGGCCGCGTGAGATCTGTTCGATGGCCGTGGCCGATTCTTCGGTGGCCACTGATTGCACCTGCGTACCTTTGCGGATCTGTTCGATGGCCGACATGATCTGGGCGCTGGCGCGGCTGATTTCCTGTACGGCCGCCGAGAGTTCTTCGGCACTGGCGGCGACTTCTTCGGCACTCTTGGCCACATCGGTGGAGTTCTTGAGGTCTTCGGACAGTTCCGAGAGCGCTTGCGAGGTGGTTTCTGCTTCCGACAATGCCTGGCCTTGCTCGGCCACGGTCTTGGCGGATTCGACGGCAGCGGCCGATTGTTCTTCGGCGGCAGCGGCGATTTCCTGGGCGCCATCAAGCGCCTGCTTGGTCGCGGCGACCGACTGCTGGGCGCCTACGGCAATCTCTTGCACGCCGGCGACGATCACCTGGGCATCGCGGCGGATGTTCTCCAGCTGGGCGCTGATCATCTTGCCGCTTTCGACCTCGCCCAGGACAGTGGTGGCGGCCGCGCCGATACCTTCGACCACGGCCTTGACTTCACGCTGGATCTGGCCGACCAGTTCCTGGATCTGCTTGGCGCTTTTTTCCGAGGTCTCGGCCAGGGTGCGCACCTCGTCGGCCACCACCGCAAAGCCCTTGCCATGCTGTCCGGCGCGGGCCGCTTCGATGGCCGCGTTCAGGGCCAGCAGGTTGGTCTGGTCGGCGATGCGGGCCACGGCCTTGACGATGTCGCCGATGTTGGCGGCCTGCTTTTCCAGTTCGGCCACCATGGCCACCGAGCTGGACTGGCGCTGGGCGGCGATGCCCACGTTGGTGACCAGGGTGGCGATATCGCCGCTGGTGCGGGTGACCTGGTTCTGCACGGCCAGCATGCGGGCCTGGCTTTGATCGGCATTCTGCAACTGGCGGCCGATGGCCTGCTCGACCTGGCGGAAGGCGGCCAGCGACTCCTGAGCGGCGCTGGAGGCTTGCTCGGCGCCGCGCGCAATCTGGTCGGAGGCGCTTTTCAGTTCTTCTGTGGCGGCAGAAGCCTCCGAGATGCCGGCGCTGAGTTCGGCGGTGGCGGCGGCGATGCGCTCGGCGGCCTGCTGCTGCTTGGCCAGGGTGCGTGCCTTCTTGCGCAGGGCATCGGCCTGGCGCGACGTCGAGGCGGCCGCACGCTGGTCGGTTGTGCCCTCATAGTTGGAGTTCTGGATAGTCTTGACGAGCGCCATGTGCGCCTCCTGGAAAAAAGTTGTGCTCAAACGGACGGTCTTGCAGGAGAAATGGTAGGCGGCAATATTGCCGGGCGGAATCGGTTCTGGTCCTAGGAGATACATAGGAAATGTCCTAGGCAAACCGAGCAGCCCGGTTGCGCTTGCCTAGGGCCGTGTTGACGCCTTGGCCATGTGCGCAGGACCGCGCTTTGCGCAAGGCAAGCGCGAAAGCACGCGTGCCGCGGTCAGCGGGCGCTGTTCCGTACAAAGGATGGGGTGGAAAGTCGCCGCACTGGCGTGCCGGGTGGCAGGAACGGGGACAGAGAGGGCGCGGGAAGTTGCGCGAATGGATCAGGAAAAACGACTGCAGCAGCAGCTGAAGGAAGGTTCAGGTCTGCCGTTCCACCAGGTTGTTCTTGACGGCCCACAAGACCAGTCCGACCACGTCGCGTACGCCGATGCGGTCCATGATCTGGGCGCGGTGGGCCGCGATGGTCTTTTCGCTCAGGTCCAGTTCGTAGGCGATTTCCTTGGTCGTCTTGCGATGGGCGATCATGGCCAGGATCTGGTGCTGGCGCGGCGTAAGCGGATCGGCCTGGGTCTGCCGGGCGGGCCCCGTGTAGAGGCAGTGGCTGATCATGGACTTGGCTACAGCCGGGGTCAGGTAGCACTCGTTGCGGGCGACGGCCTGCAAGGCGATATCGAGTTCAGCGGGATTGGATTGCTTGAGCAGATAGGCCGCTACCCCCATGCGCATCACCTCGGCCAGCAGCTCGGCATCGGGCTGGTTGCCGACGATCACCACGCGGCTGGCAGGGCATTTGCTGCAGATGTCGGCCAGCAGGGCCAGTCCCTTGCGGGTGTCGGTGGAGATATCGATGATGACCGCGTCCGGCGCCACGCTCTGGATCACATGCAAGGCCACCGGTCCGGCTTCCACTTCGCCAATGACTTGTTGGCCTTCCAGCTTCTCGATCAGGCAACGCAGGCCCGCGCGCATCATGATCTGGTCGTCCACCAGGACTATATTCATGTTCAGGATCCCCCACTGAGCAAGTTGATGTGGCAACCCTCCTCAGTGTGCCGGCGACAGCGCAGGGCACGCGCAGCGGTCTCGGGATGCCTGTTCTCAGCGGTGAATTTACCGGTTTTTCTTAATCATTTCAATCAAATATAGCGAATAAGTGCAAATTCATCAGAAGTATGATTTTTGATGAAGATGATCTGGTCATTCTGTTCACGTTCAGCACGCCCGTTCTTGGCTGTTACGCCTCACCCATGAAAAAACCGGGCGCAATCATGATTGCGCCCGGTCCGGGAATGCTTTGCGCTGCGCCGTCCTGCCTTGGGGGGCGGGCGGCGAGCACGTCATTGAGAAGCTTACTCGTGGATGTTGTTGCGCACGGTTTCCTTCACGAACAGCAGACCGATCACCACGGTGATCAGCGAGATCACGATCGGATACCACAGGCCGTAGTAGATGTCGCCCTTGAAGGCCACCAGTGCGAAGGAGGTGGTGGGCAGCAGGCCGCCGAACCAGCCGTTGCCGATGTGGTAAGGCATGGACATGGAGGTGTAGCGGATGCGGGTCGGGAACATTTCGACCAGGCAGGCGGCGATCGGGCCGTAGACCATGGTCACGTAGAGCACCAGGATGAACAGCAGCAGCAGGACCATGGGCTTGTTGATCTGCTCCGGATCCGCCTTGGCCGGGTAGCCGGCGGCCTTGATGTCGTCTGCAAGTGCCTTGGACAGTTCCTTGTCCTTGGCAGCAGCGTCTTCCTTGGACAGGCCGGTCGCGTCATAGGAGGTGATGATGCGATCGCCGATCTTGACGGTGGCCACCGAACCCGGGGCGCCGGCCACGTTCTGGTAGTTCACCGAGGCAGCCGACAGCTTGGCCTTGACGATGTCGCAGGACGAGGTGAACTTCTTGGTGCCGGTCGGGTTGAACTGGAACTGGCAGCTGGCCGGGTCAGCGGTGACGATCACCGGCGACTTTTGCAGGGCGGCTTCCAGCGCCGGGTTGGCGAAGTGGGTCAGGCCGTTGAAGATCGGGAAGTAGGTCACGGCGGCGATCAGGCAGCCCCCCAGGATGATGGGCTTGCGGCCGATCTTGTCCGACAGCGATCCGAAGAACAGGAAGAAGGGCGTGGCCAGCAGCAGGGCTGCAGCGATCAGCAGGTTGGCGGTCGGGCCATCCACCTTCAAGGTCTGGGTCAAGAAGAACAGAGCGTAGAACTGGCCGGTGTACCACACCACGGCTTGACCGGCGGTCAGGCCGACCAGCGCCAGGATCACCAGCTTCAGGTTCTTCCATTGGCCGAAGGCTTCGGTCAGCGGGGCCTTGGAGGTCTTGCCTTCAGCCTTCATCTTCAGGAAAGCCGGCGACTCGTTCATGGACATGCGGATCCACACCGAGATGGCCAGCAGCAGGATGGAGACCAGGAAGGGAATGCGCCAGCCCCAGTCGGCGAAGGCGGCTTCACCCACGGCCGTACGCACACCCAGGATCACCAGCAGCGACAGGAACAGGCCCATCGTGGCCGTGGTCTGGATCCACGCGGTGAAGGCACCGCGGCGGCCTTCCGGCGCGTGCTCGGCCACGTAGGTGGCGGCACCGCCGTATTCACCACCCAGCGCCAGACCCTGCAGGATGCGCAGGATGATCAGGATGATCGGGGCAGTGATGCCGATGGAGTTGTAGTTGGGCAGCACGCCGACGATGAAGGTCGAGGCCCCCATGATCAGGATGGTCACCAGGAAGGTGTACTTGCGGCCGACCAGGTCACCCAGGCGGCCGAACACCAGCGCGCCGAAGGGACGCACGATGAAACCGGCAGCAAAGGCCAGCAGGGCGAAAATGAACGCGGTATTGGGGTCGGTGCCGGCAAAGAACTGCTTGGCGATGATGGCCGCCAGCGAGCCGTACAGGTAGAAGTCATACCATTCGAAAACGGTGCCTAGCGAAGAGGCGAAGATGACTTTCTTCTCCTCCGGGGTGATGCCGCGCGCAGTCGTATTGACTGATGCTGTGGTCATGTCTGTCTCCTTGGTTTTAATGAGTGTGCTACTGCATGGAATGCAACCAGGTACTCGGGGCAACAGGGCAACAATGCAACAGATGGCCGAATGGGGCGTTATGCAAGAACGCACCGGAGAACAAAGCATGAAGAGCATGCAAAGCATGAAACATCGACACCCCTCGCTTCCCCGTCTGACACAAACCGCGATATTGGCTTCGCATTGCTTGCGTAAGGACCCACTTGTCCATGCGGCGAGTGTGCGACGCCAAACTTACGCAGGACTTGCTCCAAACTTACACAAGCTTACAGCGCAGCAAGTCGATTTCTGGTTGCGACGCAGCAGCAAAAAGCCCGTCAGCCAAGGCCTTGCGGGGTGGTAACAGATATTGCGGCGCAGCGGCCGCAGCGCGCGGCTCGCCTTTTGGGGAACGCGGTCAAAAAGATTTTTCTGTCAGGAATCAGCGCGAGCAAGTGAAGCATCGTGCCAGGCATGCGGATCAGCGGCATGTGCTCCCGGGCGGGACGGCAGACGGGACGGCGGTGACAGGACGGCATCACCGCCCTGTCACGGCTCAGGTGCGGGGATCAGGCCAGCGCAGTGGCCGGGGTTGCTTGCGCTGTCGGTGTGGGCAGGCTGTCGCCCTCCAGCAGCGCCTTGACCACGCGTTCGCCCAGGCCCAGGCCGACGCTCATGCCGATGCCGGTATGCATCAGCACCACCGAGGTGTGGTCGTCGATGGCCAGGGCCGAGAACGGGCCCGGTCCCTTGCTGCCGTAGACGCCTTGCCAGCGCTCGATCACCTGCACGCGCGAAGCCAGGGTATGTTCGACCAGGCCGATCAGCAGTTCATCGATTTCCTCACTGTTGAACGGGGGCGAATCGGTACCGTAATGGTGCGAATCGCCGACGATGAGCTCCTGATACGGGGTCGGGCTGACCAGCAGGTGAATGCCGTGCTTGTTCAGCAGCGGGGCGTTCGCCTCGATCTCCGCGTGCACCGCGCGGGCGGTCGGCAGGTCCGAGAAAGCGCCGTAGTGGGTGCAGGACAGGCCGGTCAGCACGGCATGGGTCAGCGGCACCGCCTCTTCAGTCTTCAGGCGCAGCATCTGCAGGCGGCACTGCTTCAGGTTCATCGGCTGCAGACGGTCGGCAAAGAGCGTCAGGTAATCGTGGCCCGAGCACACCACCACGCGCTCGGCGCGGAATTCGCCGGCGGTGGTCGAGAGGCGGCCGTCGGCGGTGCCATGCACCAGCGTGTTGAAACGGAAATGCACGCCCTGCGAATGCAGGTAGGCCACCAGGGCCGGCATGGCTTCGCGCGAATACAGCTGCAGGTCTTCGGTGCCGTGCAGGGCCGAGCGGTGATGGCTGAAACGGCCGTTGTAGAGCGCGTCCAGCTTGTCGCCTTCGAGCAGGGAGGCGCGGTAGTCGTACTGGCGTGCACGCACGGTCATGAATTCCAGCAGCACGTCGTGTTCGGCCTCGCTGCGGGCAAACAGCAGGGTGCCAGCTTCACGGGCGCTGAAATGCGCGCGCGCGGCCAGGTGCAGCCAGAGGGCGCGGCTTTCGCGGGCCAGGTCGAGCATGATGCCGGGGGGCTGGCCGGTCACCAGGCCCATGCCGAAGTTGCGTACGGACGCGCCCAGCGGCGTGCCGGTGCGTTCGAAGACGGCCACCTTGAGGCCGCGCTTGACGGCGGCATAGGCGTGGGCGAGGCCAAGGATGCCCGAGCCGACCACGGCCAGGTCGAAGTGCTGCGGATCGTGTTCTGAGAGGGAATTGTTCATGAGAAGTGCTCCATCGGAGTCAGTGGCGAGATGTTGTGCGGCGTCTTGTGCGGGGACGCTCTGACGGCGTCCTGCGGTCCTCTCCGTGCGCCGTCACGCTACAGCTCGAAGCTGTTGGACCCGTGACGGCGCGGTAGTGCGGGCAAGTGCAGGGATTACTGCTTCTTCTCCGACTTGCTTTCGTAACGCTTGCTCCACTCGGTCAGGATGCGGTCACGGCTGGTGCTGGCCCAGGTGAAGTCGTTCTTGATCAGGCGCTTTTCATAGTCGGCCGGCAGCAGCTCGTCCGGCTTGGCCACGCCAGGAATGGCGACCACGGCGAAGTTCTTTTCATACAGGGCCATGGCTTCCTTGCTGGCGGAGAAGTCGGCCAGTTTCTTGGCGGCTTCCAGGTTCTTGGTGCCCTTGACGATGGCAGTGGCTTCGATATCCCAGCCCAGGCCTTCGGACGGCAGGATCACGTCGATCGGTGCGCCTTCCTTCTTGGTCTTGACGGCACGGTACTCGAAGGCGATGCCGATCGGGAATTCACCGGTGGCCGCCTGTTTGCAGGGCTTCGAGCCGGAGTGGGTGTATTGGCCGATGTTCTTGTGCAGGGCGTCCATGTAGGCCCAGCCTTTTTCTTCACCCATCATCTGCAGCCAGGCCGAGACATCCAGGTAGCCGGTGCCGGAGGAAGCCGGATTGGGCATGACGATCTTGCCGGCATAGACCGGCTTGGTCAGGTCGGCCCAGGAGGTCGGCTTGGGCAGGCCCTGCTTTTGCGCTTCCACGGTGTTGAAGCAGATGGCCGAGGCCCACACGTCCATGCCGACCCAGGCCGGCGGATTGGCGGCGCTGCGGTACTTGGCGTCGATCGCTGACAAGCCTTGCGGGGCGTACGGGGTCAGCATGCCTTCCTTGTCCAGCAGGGCCAGGCTGGTGGCGGCCAGGCCCCAGATCACGTCAGCCTGCGGGTTGGCTTTTTCGGCCAGCAGCTTGGCGGTGACGATGCCGGTGGAGTCGCGCACCCACTTGATCTCGATGTCCGGGTTGGCCTTCTGGAACGCGGCCTGGTAAGCCTTGATCTGGTCGGCTTCGAGGGCGGTGTAGACGGTCAGCGTGGTAGCGGCGTGGGCCTGGGCCGAGAACAGCAGGCCGGCACCGATCACCGATGCGAACAGGGAAAACAGCTTGGTTTTTTTCATGATGGCCTTCGTCAGTGAATGGCTGGGTTGAAAACGCGTCGGGGACGCAAGGTGGAGAAATCGTAGGGCTGCCGGTCCGGCTCAATGCGCGCGTCCACGGCGCCAGGCCTGGGCCCGCGCCAGCCAGCGGCTGCCGGCCAGGTGCATGAAGAGCGAGGCTGCAGCCGAGGTCAGCAGGATCAGCGTGGACATGGCGGCCGCCGGGCCGACATCGCCGGCGTCGTCCATGTTCAACACCGCCACCGAGGCCAGTACCGTATCCGGGCGATACAGGAAGATCACCGCCGACACCGTGGTCATCGAGGACACGAACAGGTAGCGGAAGATCTCCAGCATCTGCGGCAGGCACAGCGGCACCGTCACGCGCAGGAAGGTCTGCAGCAGAGGCACCTTCAGCGACAGCGAGGCCGCTTCGAATTCAGGATCGAGCTGCTTGAGCGCGGTGACGGCGGTGAGATGGGCCGTGGTGTAGAAGTGCACGATGGAGCAGAGCACCAGCAGCGTCATGGTCCCGTAGAGGAAATTGAACGGATTGGACGGATGGTTGAAGAACAGCAGGCTGCCCAGACCCAGCACCAGCCCGGGCACGGCCATCGGCAGGAAACTCAGCATGCGCAGCAGGGGGGCGAGCCAGGCCTGGCCACGCGTCTTTTCCATCAGCCAGGCACCGGTGAAGATGACCAGGGTCCCGGCCACGCTGGTGCCGCAGGCCAGTTTCAGGCTGTTCCAGTAGGCCAGCCAGCCGCCGCCATCCATGTTGTCGAAGTCGTAGTGCTGCAGCGTCAGTTGCAGGTTGTAGGGCCACAGCTTGACCAGAGAAGCCCCCATGGCCACCACGATCATCATCAGGATGGCGGCCGCAATCAGGGCCACCGCCAGCAGGTTGATGCCATCACGGCGCCAGTCGGGGCGGGGAACGTAAGCTTCGGAGCGGCTGCTCATGGTGGCGCGCTGGCGCCGCTGCAGCCAGGCGTCCAGCGCAAAGGTCAGCAGGGCCGGCACCAGCAGCAGCAAGCCGATCAGGGCACCGCGTCCGAACTGCTGCTGGCCGACCACCGCCTTGTAGGCTTCCACGGCCAGCACGCTGTAGGCGCCGCCGGTGATCTTGGGTACGCCGAAGTCGGTGATGGTGAGCGTGAACACCAGGCACAGTGCACCGAAGATGCCGTAACGCGTGGCCGGCAGGGTGACGGTAGTGAAGATGCGCCAGCGCGAGGCGCCCATGGCGTGCGCCGCGTCGTACAGCCGGCCATCGGCCTGCGACAGCGCCGACAGCAGGATCATCATGGCATGCGGGAAGGTGTAGAACACTTCACCCAGCAGGATGCCCCAGAAGCCGTAGATGCTGCCATCCATCCACTCCTTGAACAGCCCCTGGTTGCCGAACAGGTAGATCAGCGCGATACCGGGCAACAACGACGGTGCCAGCAGCGGCAGCAGGCCGATGCCACGCCACAGGCCTTTGAAGGGAATGCAGGTGCGCTGCAGGGCGTAGGCGAACACATAGGCCAGCGGTACCGTCACCACGGCGGTCACTGTAGAGACCCACAGGCTGCGCCCCAGCATGGGCAGGAAATTGATGTTGGAGAACAGGGTCACGAAGGGCTGGCTGCCCGCCCAGTTGCCCTCGGGCGTCAGCACGGCTTGCGCCAGGATGAACAGCAGCGGTCCGCCCAGACCCAGCAGGAGCAGGGCCAGCAGCATCCATTTCATCGCGCCCGGCAGCCGCTGGCTGCGGTCGGTCGGGGAACGCCGCGCCGCTGGGGCGCCAGCTTGGGTGCGATCGCGCGCCAGGGCAGGCATGGGGGAGGTGGGCGGCAAGGAAGATTGCATCGTCATGAACGGTCCGGCTCAGGCAAAGACCTGCAGGGCCTGACGCGGCAGCGCCACCCACAGTCCGTCGTGCGCCGGCAAATCGGCCAGGCGCTCGTGCGATTCACCGCTGACATCGGCCAGCAGCGTCTGGCCCGGCAGGGCATCGGCCGCCAAGGCCAGGCGATAGCGGTTGCCGAGATAGATGCGATCGATCACGCGCGC
This sequence comes from Herbaspirillum sp. 1173, assembly GCF_031455335.1. Lineage (NCBI taxonomy): Bacteria > Pseudomonadati > Pseudomonadota > Betaproteobacteria > Burkholderiales > Oxalobacteraceae > Herbaspirillum > Herbaspirillum sp. 1173. The sequence continues at coordinate 404,389 of NZ_JAVDSP010000001.1, forward strand.
CTGGAAGCGGTTGGCGCAGGACTCGGTAGCAAACAGTTCCACGGCTTCGGGGCGGCAGAACAGGCGGCCGGTTTGCAGCTCCGCTTCTTCAGGGCGGACTTCGAAGCGCAAGGCCCCGACCGTGACCTGCGAACCCGAGATGCGCGAAAACGGCAGCCAGTTGGCGTGGCCGATGAAATCCGCCACGAAGGGCGTGGCCGGGCGACGGTAGATCTCGGCGGGCGTGCCGAACTGTTCGATGCGGCCATGCTGCATGACGGCGATGCGGTCGGCCATGACCATGGCTTCTTCCTGATCGTGCGTGACCATCAGGGTAGTGATGCGGAATTGCTTCTGCAGGCGGCGGATTTCCAGTTGCAGGTGTTCGCGCACCTGCGCGTCCAGGGCCGAGAGCGGTTCGTCGAGCAACAGCAGCGAAGGCGAGGGGGCCAGCGCGCGCGCCAGGGCCACCCGTTGCTGCTGGCCGCCTGAAAGCTGGCCGGGATACTTGGATTGGCTGCCGGCCAGGCCGACCATGGAGAGCATTTCCGTGACGCGCTCCTGGCGTGCCTGGCGCTTCATATTGCGCAGGCCGTAGGCGACGTTGTCGGCCACGGTCAGATTCGGGAAGAGGGCGTAGGACTGGAACAGGATGCCGTAATCGCGCGATTGCGGCGGCAGATCGGAAATGTCGCGGCCAGCGGCGAAGATCTGGCCGGCATCCTGGCGCTCCAGGCCGGCGATGGTGCGCAGCAGGGTGGTCTTGCCGCAGCCCGAGGGACCCAGAAGGCAGACCATCTCGCCTTGGCGCACTTCCAGCGAAACGCCGTCCAGCGCGGTGAAGGCGCCGAAACGCTTGTCGATGCCGCGCACCGACAGGAAACGCGCGTTGCCGTCGGTGTCATCAGGCGGGCAAACCGGCATCGCAAGGGCGGCGGCGGAAGAGGGTGTCTGCATCATTTCGGAGGGTTTCCAGCTGGTTCGCGATGTTCCCCAAAGGCAGTCCCCATGCGGACTTTCGCCGGATGGACTGGCCCGTTCAGAGGCAAGCGGATGGTACGGGCCAAATATGACTGCTGGATGACACCCCCTGCTGTGATAGCAGCCCGGAATCCTTGCTATAGATTGAAGCTATGGATCATCTTGGAAGCTCTCGCGGCGAGGGAATCCGGGCGGCGCAACGCTGTCCAAATTCGGTCCGATCATTCATTGACGCCATGCGGCGAGTGAAGCAAGATCGGCCAGTGATCAGGAGGAGAAAATGAATAAATACGGTAGGCCCGCCCGCCGGCCGGGCGTGCGCCTGGCGATGTCGGGCTTGGGCATTGCTGCCATGCTGGCGGCCTGCTCCGCACCCGAGAGCACCCAGCAGGAGCGTGATGCGCTGGCGCGCTCCCTGATCGAGCAGAAGAAGACCACCGAGGACGCCACCTCCACAGCGACGTCCGTGGATGGCTACAAGGTCGACCTGGCCAAACGCATTTCGCAGGTCAACTTCACCAGTGTCTACGTGGAACGCCCCCAGGCCTTGCTGCGCTCGGTGATCGTCATCAAGTACGTGGTCGATGGCGACGGCAATCTGGTCAAGAGCGAGATCCTGCGCAGCAACCGCGACAAGCACGCCGAAGCCAGCGCCCTGGGCAGCCTGAAATCGGCCACGCCCTTCCCCAAGCCGCCGCCGGCGCTGCTCAAGCAGGGCCGCATCGAACTGTCGGAGAGCTGGCTGTTCAACAACGACGGCCGCTTCCAGTTGCGCAGCGTGGCCCTGGCCCAGATGGACCGCTAGCGGCAGCCTTGCCAAAGATGCCGCCCGGCATTGGCATGTGTATAATGTCGCGCGAGCACGACGGTGTGCGTTGTGTCTCCCGGGCCTGACGGGCCTGCGCCGGATCAGGGCGAACGCGAGTTCGCCTTTTTTCTTATGGGCGCGCACCAGCGGCAGTCTGCGCTGAACCCCGCTGTCCTTCATTGACCAGATCGTTTATTGATTGGCTATACATGTTTGATTTCATTCGTACTCACCAGCGTCTGATGCAGTTCCTGCTGCTGCTGTTCATCTTCCCGTCGTTCGCTTTCTTCGGCCTGGAAGGCTACAGCCGCCTGACCGACGACAACGGCGTGGCCAAGGTGGCCGGCCAGACCATCACCAAGGAAGAGTGGGATGCCGCGCATCGCCAGCAGCTGGACCGCATGCGCCAGGTGTACGGCAATCAGTTCGACAGCAAGATCTTCGACAGCCCGCAGGCGCGCCGTGCCATCCTCGACAACCTGATCGCCCAGCGCGCCCTGGGTGCCGAAGTGGTGGCCAGCAAGCTGGTGGTGCCGGACCAGGTGCTGCAGCAAAGCATCCTGCAGATCCCCGGCCTGACCAAGCCGGACGGCAGCTTTGACAATGAGCAGTATCGCGTGCTGCTGGCGGCCCAGGGCATGACCCAGAAATCCTACGAAGCCGGCCTGCGCCGCGAGATGGCCCTGCAGCAGCTCAATGCCGCCATCCAGACCACCGCCTTCGCCCCCAAGACCGTGGCCGAGAACCTGTCCAGCCTGAACGACCAGGAGCGCACGGTCCAGATGCTCAACTTCAAGCCGGACAGCTACGCCGGCCAGGTCAAGGTGAGCGATGACATGCTCAAGGCCTACTACGACAAGAACGGCGCCCGTTTCGAGACTCCGGAACAGGCCGACATCGAATACGTGGTGCTGGATGCCGCTGCCGTGGCCGCCCAGGCCAGCGTCACCGATGACGACATCAAGGCCTACTACGAGCAGAACCAGAAGCAGTACGCCACTGAAGAACAGCGTCGCGCCAGCCACATCCTGATCACTGTCAAGAAGGATGCCTCGGCCGCCGACAAGGCTGCCGCCAAGACCAAGGCCGAAGGCCTGGTGGCGCAGCTGCGCAAGAACCCGGGCGACTTCGCCAAGCTGGCCAAGGCCAATTCGCAGGATCCGGGTTCGGCCGACAATGGCGGCGACCTGGGTTACTTCAGCCGTGGTGCGATGGTCAAACCCTTCGCCGATGCCGCCTTCAGCCTGAAGCAGGGTGAGATCAGCGATCCGGTCGAATCCGATTTCGGTTATCACGTCATCGAAGTGACCGGTATCAAGCCGGCGTCGGTCAAGCCGCTGGAGTCGGTCAAGGCCGAGATCGGAGCCGAGATCAAGAAGCAGATCGCCGCCAAGAAGTATTCCGAAATGGCCGACCAGTTCAACAACCTGGTCTATGAAAACGGCGACAGCCTCAAGGCCGTCTCCGACAAGCTCAAGCTGAAGATCCAGACCGCCTCGGGCGTGACCCGCAACCCGAATCCGGCCGCCGGCGCTGCGCCGTACAACAACGGCAAATTCCTGTCCGCCCTGTTCACCGACGACGTGATCAAGGCCAAGCACAATACCGAAGCCGTGCAGACCGCCCCCAACACCTTGGTGGCCGGCCGCATGACCAGCTACAAGCCGGTGGCCAAGCGTCCGTTCGAGGAAGTCAAGGCCGATGTGCAGAAGGCCGTTCTGTTGGCCGAAGAGCAGTCGCTGGCGGTCAAGGCCGGCCAGGAACGTCTGGCGCAGCTGCAAGCCAAGGATGATGCGACTGGTTTCAGCGATGCCAAGGTGGTCTCGCGCGTGAAGTCCGAGGGCTGGACCCAGGAAGCCTTCAACGCCGTCATGAAGGCCGATACCGCCAAGCTGCCGGCCTACGTCGGCGCCGAGACCCCGGGCATGGGCTACCAGATCTACCGCATCACCAAGGTGGAACAGCCCAAGACGGTCGACACCGCGCGCCGCAAGGCCGAGCAGGAACAGATCACCGCCGCCTTGTCGCAGCAGGAAGCACTGGGTTACCTGGACTATCTGCGCGAGAAGGCCAAGACCAAGCTGTTGAAGGGCGCCGCCGCCGTCAGCGCGGATGACGCCGCCAAGTAAGGTGAAGGGCATGGCCCGCCTTTGGGGCAATGCGTGCAGAGGGCGCACCGGGATCGTGAATCGGTGCGCAGTGCCGCCCCAAGGCGGGGAATTGTCGGCATGACTGCCACAATTTACTAAAAAATTTACACGTGCCGCTTTTCCAGCGGCCCTTTTTGTTTCATCATGGACACCGGCGCTGCATTCGGGCGGGATGCACAAGGGAGCCGGCACCGGGGAATCCGCTTCATTTCTTCCATCGCCGTTGGCGTTTCGTCAGCTTTCCATCTAGCGGGAAAAGGCAGTTTTTGTGCTGTCGAGATGAATTTCCTGTCATCCGCACGTCATGTTGCGCCGTTTCGGAAACAAACGGCTGCCGTACTTGTTGTCGCTTTCTCCAGTCGACATTCGAAAAGCATCGCAGGGGGTATTTCCACGAGGAGTACGTCCGATGCGAGTCTTGCCCTGAATACGACCACGTTTTTATGCCTGCCCCAGTCCTGATCATACAAACCGGCGATGCCAATCCCGCCCTCAAGACCAACTACGGTGGTTACGCCGACCAGATAGGCTGCGCTGCCGGCCTGTGCCACACCGAGATCGAAGTCGTCACCGTTTATGAAGGCCAGCGCCCGTCCTGCCCGCGCAGCTACCGGGCAGTCTTCATCACCGGCTCACCGGCCATGGTGACCGACAAGGAAGACTGGAGCGAACGGACCGCCGAATGGATCCGCGACGCTGCCGAGCTCGACACCCCCATGTTTGGCATCTGCTACGGCCACCAGCTGCTGACCCACGCCTTTGGCGGCGAAGTCGGCTACAACCCGGCCGGCCGCGCGGCCGGCACCATGCACGTGAAGACGCTGGAATGCTGCCGCCAGGATGAATTGCTGGGCGTGCTGCCTTCGGAGTTCCCGGCCCACATGCTGCACATGCAGTCGGTGCTGCGTCCGCCCAAGGATGCCATCGTCATGGCGCGTTCGCCGATGGATCCCCACCACGTCATCAAGCACAAGCACAACGTCTATTCGACCCAGTTCCATCCCGAGTTTTCGCCGGAGTTCGTGCGGGCGCACCTGCATTACTACACCGATATCTATCGTGGCTGTGGCATCGATGCCCAGGCGCTGTGCGAGAAGGTGTGTGACACGCCGCAATCGACCGGATTGCTGCGGCGATTCCTGGAGTTGTACGCGCGGCATTGAAGCGCCTGCGCTCAATGAAATAGCCCCTGCGACCAGCGATGGCACAGGGGCTTTGTTTTGTGTTGCTGCGCTGAGGAGGCTTACTTCACCCCGACCAGCGGCTTCAGATACGGCCACACATTGTCCAGCAGCCTGGGCTGGGCCTGTTCATTAGGATGGATGCGGTCGGCCTGGAACAGCGAAAGATCGGCGGCAATCCCCTCGAAGAAGAACGGCACCAGTGCCACCTTGTTGCTCTTGGCCAGCTCCTGGAACATCCCTGCGAAGCGGCGCGTGTAGTCGGGGCCGTAATTGGGCGGAATCTGCATGCCCACCAGCAGCACCTTGGCCTTCTGCTGGCGCGCCAGGTTGATCATGGCCTGCAGGTTGTCCTGGCTGGTCTTCAGCGGCAGGCCGCGCAGGGCATCGTTGGCGCCCAGTTCGATCACCAGGACCTCCGGCTTGTGCTGCGTCATCAGCGCCGGCAAGCGGTTGCGCCCGCCGATGGTGGTGTCGCCGCTGATGCTGGCGTTGACCACCCGGTAATCCGCCTTGCTCTGTTGCAGCCGCTGCTGCAGCAGTCCGGTCCAGCCGGTGCCGCGCTGCAGCCCGTATTCGGCCGAGAGGCTGTCGCCGAGCACGAGCAGGTTTTTTGGGGCAGAATAAGCGCTCGTCGCCGCAACCACCAGCGCGACGCCCGCCAGCAGCCGCACTGCCGCGCCCAACAGCGCCTTGCGCCTCGCCCCTGTTCCGGACCCTCTTGCCCGATTGCCCTGCATGCCTGCTTCCGCTCCTGCCAGTTCCGCCGTCATTGCCGCCATTGAAGTCCTTCAGTTATCCAAACACGTTGCCGATGTCTCCGCGCCTGCCGGCCGGCTGACCATCCTGAGCGACATCGATTTTACCGTGGCCGCCGGGACCACGGTGGCCATCGTCGGCGCCTCCGGCTCCGGCAAGTCCACCTTGCTGGGCCTGTTGGCTGGACTGGATACGCCCAGCGAAGGTTCCGTGCGGCTTGATGGCGAAGACATCTATGCCCTCGACGAAGACGGCCGGGCGCTGCTGAGAAAGCGCAAGCTGGGGTTCGTGTTCCAGTCCTTCCAGTTGCTCGGGCACCTCAATGCCTTGGAAAACGTGATGCTGCCGCTGGAACTGCGCGGTGATGGCCAAGCGCGGGCCAAGGCCGAGCAGATGCTGGGCCGGGTCGGCCTGGGCAGCAGGCTGAAGCACTATCCCAAATACCTCTCCGGCGGTGAGCAGCAGCGGGTGGCGCTGGCACGCGCCTTCGTGACCGAACCGCCGTTGCTGTTTGCCGATGAACCGACTGGCAGCCTCGATGCGGCGACAGGAGAATCGGTCATCCAGCTGATGTTCGAACTGAACCGCGAGCGCGGCTCCACCCTGGTGCTGGTGACCCATGACCCCGGCATCGCGGCGCGCTGCGAGCGCACCCTGACCATCGCGACCGGGCGGCTGGTGAAGTAAATCCGACCGATCAGACGGATTCCATCGGATCGGCCGGCGGCAGCGGGTGCGCCCGCTTGTGTTCGATATAGGCAATGCCGATGCCGCTGGCGCAGATGATGGCAATGCCCAGTACCGTGATCTGGTCCGGGAACTGCCCGAAGACCAGCCAGCCCATGCCGCAGGCCGAGATGATCTGGGCGTAGAAGAAGGGCGTGAGCACCGAGGCTTCCGCGTGCCGGTAGGCCGAGTTCTGCAGGAAATGGCCGATGGTGCTGGTGATGCCGGTCGACACCAGGATCGCCAGTTCCACCACCGTCGGCGTATGGCTGGTCCAGAAGAAGGGCACCAGCAGCGTCGAGACGATGCTGCCCACCAGCGCGCCATAGAACAGCGTCACCATCGGATTGTCCGCCTGGCTGGCCTTGCGGTTGAGGATGGATAGCAAGGCTTGGGTGAAGGCCGAGACCAGGCCCAGCGCCACGCCCACCGGCGGGATGTCGCCGCTGGGGCGGATCACGATCAGCATGCCCGTAAAACCGATCAGCACCGCAATCCAGCGTGACAGATAGCTGCGCTCGCCCAGCAGCCAGGGAGAGATCGCCAGCACGATCATGGGCGCGCAGAAGTTCATGGCCGTGCCTTCGGCCAGCGGTACGATCTTCAACACCGAGAAGAAAATCAGCGTCGAGGCCAGCAGCAGTGCGCCGCGCCCCAACTGCAGTCCCAGCCGGTTCGACTTCAGGATGCTGCGCCCGTGACGCCGCCGGTAGAGCGGTGCCAGCGTGGCCGCCATGAAGAACAGGTTGATGGTGTAGCGCATCCACGCAATCATCACCACGTGATACCCGGCCAGCGCCAGCAGCTTGCCGGCCGTATCGAGCAAGGACAGCGTCCACAGGCCCGCGATGAGGAAAATGATGCCCAGCTTATGGTTGTGGGCGATGCGGATGTAAGGCAGGACGGCGCTGGACATGGTCTCGGAGGATCTGGTTGAACACGGCACGGATGGCCGGGATGAATTCGCTGGCGGTCAGCCCCACCGGGCCCTGGCCGGCCGCCACCAACTGGTCGGCGGCGGCGCCGTGGATCCAGGTGGCCGCCAGTGCCGCTGCCCGGGTCGGCCAGCCCTGCGCCAGCAGCGCGCCACACAAGCCTGACAGCACGTCGCCGGTGCCGGCCGTGGACAGCGCAGGATTGCCGCTGGGGTTGATGGCGATCTCGCCATCGGGGAAGGCAATGACGGTCCCCGCGCCCTTGAGCACGGTGATGGCGTTGAACTGGCGTGCCAGCAGGCGTGCGGCCTGCGGGCGGTCCTGCTGGATTTGCTGGGTAGTGCTGTCGAGCAGGCGTGCTGCCTCCAGCGGATGGGGCGTGATGATGCTGCAGGCCTCCTTGCTGCGCTGGCTGCGGCGATGCAGCTTGTGCTGCAGCGTGGGTTCGGCCGAGATCAGGTTCAGGGCGTCGGCATCGACCACGATGTCGGCTTCGCTGTCGAGCGCCCGCGCCAGGATGTCATGCGCATGGCGCGAGGTACCCAGGCCGGGGCCGATCACCAGCGCCGCGCTGGCGCCGAATTCGACACGGTCGGCCAGGCGGAACATCAGTTCGGGATGCTTGTCGTCGTAGGCCGGGCCATCGTCGACGAAGGCCACATAGACCCGTCCGGCTCCGCCGAAGGCGGCGGTGCGCGCCGCCAGCACCGGCGCTCCGGCCATGCCGCGCGCACCGCCCACCACGATGACGTCGCCGTAGCTGCCCTTGTGGCTGTTGTTGGCACGTGGCTTGAGCGCGGTGGCAAAACTCTGCGGACCATTCAGGAAGGCACGCGCCGGTGGCAGCAGGGCGGTGTCGATCTCCAGCGCGTCGACCACGATCTGGCCGCTGTGGTCGCTGCCGTCACAGGTGTGCAGTCCGGGCTTGTCGCCGATGAAGCTCAGGGTATGGGTGGCCTGCACCGCCACGCCCTCGCGGCCGCCCACGATGCTGCCGGTATCGGCATTCAGTCCGCTGGGGACATCGATGGACAGCACCGGGCAGCGCAGGCTGTTGATGTACTCGATGATGGGCCGCATGGCCGGGCCGGGCGGGCGCGTCAGGCCGATGCCGAACAGTCCGTCGATCACCAGCGCCCAGGAGCGGGCGCGCAGCGGGACATCCCCCGTTCCTTCAATGAACTCCAGCTCGGCCTCGCGCGCCCGTGCCAAGGCACGGCGCGCATCGGCAGGCTGGCGGCTTTCATCAGCGTGCAGTTGCACGCTCACTTCGATGCCGGCTTCTTCCAGCAGGCAGGCGGCTTCCAGTGCGTCACCGCCATTGTTGCCGGGACCGGCCAGGACCAGCACCGAGGGCGAGGAGGCCGTGGTCGAGCACAGCAACTGCTGGGCCTGCTCGGCGATGGCCGCGCCGGCGCGCTGCATGAGGGTGTAAGGAGGCAGGGCGGACAGGGCCGCTTGTTCAACCTGGCGGATCTCGGCAACGGAATGGAGCGCGCTCATGATCGGGGTGGCAGGGACGTTGAGTGGATGGGCGTCAGTGCAGCAGGCAGATCGCTGGAACCCGCGAAAGATCGGCGCTGGGGAGCCAAGTGCAGAAAAATTCACCTGCTCAAGCGCTGGTCACGCGGGTGCTTGATTTTAAGTGAATTGTTCTGCCAGCGCAGGCGCTTCGGCGATTTTCATCGATGAAAAGAATGCACGCGGTCGGCCTGCACCGCGTGGTTCGGCAACTGCTCGCTCAGCCGAGCACGTCACGCGGCAGCAAGCCTTCGACCGGGATTTCGCTGTCATCGCCGCTGATCATGTCGCACAACAGGCGCGCCGAACCGACGCTGGCGGCCCAGCCGGTGGCACCGTGGCCGACGTTGACGAAGACGTTGCCTTGCCGCGTCGGTCCCACCACAGGCAGGCCGTGCGGCAGCAGGGCCATGGTATTGCTCCAGAAATGTGCCTGGTTGTAGTTGGCGGCATTGGGGTAATAGTCGCCGGCAATCTTGAGCAGGTTGCGCAGCGCCTTGGGCGGCAAGGTCTGGCTCTGCGGCACGAAGCCCAGCAGGCCACTGATGCGGATGCGGCTGCCCAGGCGTGTCATGCTGACCTTGTAGCTGTCGTCATGCAGGGCCATGCTGGGTGCATCATCCGGATTTTTCACGGGTACCAGTGCCGAATAGCTCTGCAGGGCCAGCAGCGGCAGGTCGGTATCGAGCGGACGCAGCAGTTCGGCGCTGGACATGCCGGCTGCCACGACCACGGCATCAACCCGCATTTGCGAGGCCAGATGAGGCGAGCTGACGTGCAGCGTCAGGCGGCCGCCGAATTCGGCGTTGATCGAGGTGACGGTGGAATCGAAATGGAAGCTCACCCCCAGGTCCTGGGCCGCATTGCGCATCTGCTTGGCAAACAGCACGCAGTTGCCGGCCACGTCTTCCGGGTAGTAGAGCGCGCCGGAGAGCTTCGCTTCCGACGAGAAGGCCGGTTCCAGTGTGCGGATGCCGGCCGCGTCCAGGGCCTGGTGCTTGAACTCGCATTGGCCGGCGGCTTCCTCCAGCTGCGCCATGCGGGCCGCTTCGGCAGGTTGGCGGAAGAGGTGGAACACGCCCTGGCCATTTTCATGCTCCAGGTTGTGATGGGCCTGCAATTGCAGGGTCAGGCTCTGGCCGTAGGCCGACAGGCGCGTCAGGCGCAGCTTGTTCCCGGCAAAATCGTGGTGCTGGGCCTGGCGCGTGGCGCGCATCCAGCGCCGGCGGCCGAAATCGGTCCCGGGGGCCAGCAGGACCCGCGGCTCGTCCTGGAAGCGGCAGGCGAAGGTCGCCATGGCACCCGGTAATGTCAGCGGCATGGCCGCCCCCGGTGCCAACAGTCCTGAATCGCCGAAGGTGGCTTCTTCGGCCACGTGCGCACGGCGCTCGATGACGGCAACTTCATAGCCTCTGGCGGCCAGGAAGTAGGCGCTGCAAATCCCTGAAAGTCCCCCGCCGATGACGGCGATCTGTCGTTGTGTGCTGTTCACTCTGTTCGTCTTGGAAGCGGCAGGGCCGCTGTGGTCGTGGGCATCGGCCATGGATCGCCGGGCTGGCCCTGCGCCGATGCGGGCCGAATGATACCGCGAAATTTCCTTGCAGTTTGGATATTGCCGCAGGGCTACGTGCGTCCTGCCCGAAAGGGGGGACATTTTCTGCTCCAAATGACAACGTCTGGCGACACGGCGCGGATGACAGCGGTCTGCTGCATCGCGCTGCCGCCCGCTTGGAGGCAGCGCGGCCCCACCGCTCGCTTTGCGCGGGACTTGGCGCGGTGTCCACTGTATAATGCCGGCTCTGCCAGCAAACGCGCGCACGATCCATCATTCCGCCAGTCCCCGACCTGCACGATTTTTCCTTGTGCGATGCGTCATCCGGGGCCGGTTGGTGTCGGTGGACCGGTCCCTGCCGCGATGCTGCGACGGTTTTCCCGATTCAAGCTAACTGCCTCGACCTCGCCATGCTGATCCTGCCGGGCTCCAATGCCCTTTCCGCTTTCCGTACCCAACGCCTTCTGACCCAATTGCAAGCAGTGGATGCCGCCATCACCGGCGTATCCGGCCGCTATCTGCACTTCGTCGACGCCGGCCAGGCCCAGGCCCTGACGCGGGAGGACGAGGCACGCCTCAACGGCCTGCTGACCTATGGCGATCCCTTCAATGGCAGCGACGAGGGCGATGCCTTCGTGGTGATCCCGCGCTTCGGTACCATCTCGCCGTGGGCCAGCAAGGCCACCGACATCGTGCGCAACTGCGGCATGGGCCACATCCACCGGGTCGAGCGCGGCATCATCTTCCGCGTGCAGGTCAAGACCGGCCTGCTGGGGGGGACCAAGAAACTGAATGAAGCCAGCATCCCGGCCGTGGCCGCGCTGCTGCACGACCGCATGACCGAAACCGTGCTGCGCGATCCGCAGGACGCCGCCGGCTTGTTCTCGGAACTGCAGGCCAAGCCGCTGGAATCGGTGGACGTGATCGGCGGCGGCCGTGCCGCGCTGGAACGCGCCAACACCGAACTGGGCCTGGCCCTGTCGGATGACGAGATCGATTACCTGGTGGACGCCTTCACCAAGGCCCAGCGCAATCCGACCGACGTCGAACTGATGATGTTCGCCCAGGCCAACAGCGAACACTGCCGCCACAAAATCTTCAATGCCGACTGGACCATCGACGGCGAAAAGCAGGACAAGTCGCTGTTCGGCATGATCAAGAACACCCATCAACTGGCGCCCAAGGGCACCGTGGTGGCCTATTCGGACAACTCCTCCATCATCGAGGGCGCGACCGTTTCGCGCTTCTACCAGCGTGGTGCCACCAAGGGCAACGTGTATGAAGCTTCGGACGAGCTGACCCACATCCTGATGAAGGTCGAGACCCACAACCACCCGACCGCCATCTCCCCGTTCCCGGGTGCCTCCACCGGCGCCGGCGGCGAGATCCGCGACGAAGGTGCGACCGGCCGTGGCTCCAAGCCCAAGGCCGGTCTGACCGGCTTTACCGTGTCCAACCTGATGGTCACGCATGCGGTGCAGCCGTGGGAAAACGCCCGCGACGTCGCCCAGCCGGTGGACCAGCGCGATGAACACGCCCAGGGCGGCATCTACGGCAAGCCGGAGCGCATCGCTTCGCCCCTGCAGATCATGATCGACGGCCCGCTCGGTGGCGCGGCCTTCAACAACGAATTCGGCCGTCCCAACCTGGGCGGTTACTTCCGCACCTACGAGCAGAACGTGGGCGGGCAGGTCATGGGCTATCACAAGCCCATCATGATCGCCGGCGGCATGGGCAACATTTCCGCCAAGCACACCAAAAAGAACGACCTGCCGGTGGGCAGCCTGCTGATCCAGCTGGGCGGCCCCGGCATGCGCATCGGCATGGGCGGTGGTGCTGCGTCCTCGATGGCTACCGGCGTGAATACTGCCGATCTGGACTTCGATTCGGTCCAGCGCGGCAACCCGGAAATGGAGCGCCGTGCCCAGGAAGTCATCAATGCCTGCTGGGCGCTGGGTGACGACAATCCCATCCAGTCCATCCACGACGTGGGTGCGGGCGGCCTGTCCAACGCCTTCCCCGAGATCACCAATGATGCCAAGCGCGGTGCCATCTTCGACCTGCGCAAGGTGCCGCTGGAAGAAAGCGGCCTGGCTCCGCGTGAGATCTGGAGCAATGAATCCCAGGAGCGTTACGTGCTGGCCATCCTGCCGGAACACCTGGATCTGTTCAAATACCTGTGCGAGCGCGAGCGCGCCCCCTTCGCCGTGGTCGGTACCGCCACCGAAGAACGCCAGCTGAAAGTCATCGACCCCGAGCACAACAACAACCCGGTCGACATGCCCATGGATGTGCTGCTGGGCAAGCCGCCCAAGATGCACCGCGACGTGCAGCACGTCGAGAAGCAATTGCCGCCGGTGGACCTGACCGGCATGGAGCTGGTGGACGTGGCCCAGCGCGTGCTGCGCCTGCCGGCCGTGGCCGACAAGTCCTTCCTGATCACCATCGGTGACCGCAGCGTCGGTGCCATGACCGTGCGCGACCAGATGGTCGGCCCGTGGCAGGTTCCGGTGGCTGACGTGGCCGTGACCGCCATGGGCCTGGAAGGCTACCTCGGCGAAGCCATGGCCATGGGCGAGCGTACCCCGCTGGCCGTGATCGACGCCCCGGCTTCTGGCCGCATGGCCGTCGGTGAAGCCATCACCAACATCGCTGCCGCGCCCATCGCCGAAATCGGCGACATCAAGCTGTCGGCCAACTGGATGGCGGCCTGCGGCCAGCCCGGCCAGGACGCCGCGCTGTTTGACACCGTCAAGGCCGTGGGCATGGAACTGTGCCCGGCACTGGGGATCTCGATCCCGGTGGGCAAGGATTCGCTGTCCATGCGCAGCACCTGGAGCGATGAAGAGGGGGCCAAATCGGTGACCTCGCCGGTCTCGCTGATCGTCTCCGGCTTTGCGCCGGTGACCGACGTGCGCCGCGTGCTGACCCCGCAACTGCGCAAGGACAAGGGCGAAACCGTCCTGATCCTGATCGACCTGGGCCGTGGCAAGAACCGCATGGGTGCCTCGGCGCTCACGCAGGTGATGCAGCAGATCGGCAACGAGACCCCGGACGTGGATAGCGCAGAAGACCTGAAGGCCTTCTTCAACGCCATTCAGCAACTCAATACCGAAGACCGCCTGCTGGCCTACCACGACCGTTCCGATGGCGGCCTGTATGCCACCCTGGCCGAAATGGCCTTTGCGGGTCACACCGGCATCTCGGTCAACCTCGACATCCTGACCATGGAAGCCGAGCATGCCGCTGACTGGGGCGATTCCAAGAACTGGACCACGCAAGTGGCCGAGCGCCGCAATGAACTGACCCTGCGCGCACTGTTCAGCGAAGAACTGGGTGCGGTGATCCAGGTTCCGGCCGAGCAGAAGTCGGACGTCATGAACGTGCTGCGCAGCTACAACCTGGGCGCGTGCAGCCATATCATCGGCAAGCCCAACGACCGCGACGTGATCGAATTCATGCGCGACGCCAAGAACATCTACAGCCAGCCGCGTGCCGAGCTGCACCGCGTCTGGAGCGAGACCAGCTGGCGCATCGCCCGCCTGCGCGACAACCCGGCCTGCGCCGATGCCGAATACGAACGCCTGCTGGACGCAGCCGACCCCGGCATGACGCCCAAGCTGACCTTCGATCCGCAGGAAGACATCGCCGCACCCTACCTGTCGCTGGGCGCAGCGGCGCGTCCCAAGGTCGCCATCCTGCGCGAGCAGGGCGTGAACTCGCACATCGAGACCGCCTATGCCATGCACAAGGCCGGCTTCACCGCCGTGGACGTGCACATGAGCGACCTGATCGCCAACCGTGCCAAGCTGGATGACTTCAAGGGTTTCATCGCCGTGGGCGGCTTCTCCTACGGTGACGTGCTGGGCGCCGGCGAAGGCTGGGCCAAGACGATTCTCTTCAATGCGCAGCTGGCCGAGCAGTTCTCGCGCTTCTTCCAGCGCCAGGACACCTTCTCGCTGGGCATCTGCAACGGCTGCCAGATGATGAGCAACCTGAAGTCCATGATCCCGGGCGCGGAAGCCTGGCCCAAGTTCACCCGCAACAAGTCCGAGCAGTTCGAGGCGCGTTTCGTGATGGTGGAAGTGGCCGATTCGCCGTCCATCTTCATGCAGGGCATGGCCGGTACCCAGGCACCGATCGCCACCGCCCACGGTGAAGGTTTTGCCGACTTCTCGCAGACCGGCGACATCGACAAGGCCCTCATCGCCATGCGCTACGTCGACCATCGCGGCGCGGCCACGGAAGCCTATCCGTTCAACCCCAACGGTTCGCCACAGGGCATCACCTCGGTGACCACCCCGGACGGCCGCTTCACGGTCCTGATGCCGCACGCCGAACGCGTGTTCCGCACCGTGACCCAATCCTGGCACCCTGAATCGTGGGGCGAGGATTCGCCGTGGATGCGCATGTTCCGCAATGCCCGCAAGTGGGTGGGTTGAGCCGGAAATGGCTTGAAATGAAGTTTCCTGTTCCGACTGCCCGCTGTGCGGGGCACTCGGGTAGGGGCTGAAAAAGCAGGATGAAAAAAAACGCAGTTCCTTTCGGAACTGCGTTTTTTTGTTTCTGCTGCGCGGTCGGATGATGACGCTTCCCCGAAGGAAAGCGCCGTCCTCAAGCCGGATCAGAAGATGTGACGAATGCCAACGCCGACGGTGGTCAGGTTGCTCTTGCCGTTGGCCGAGTTGGTGATCTCGTACACGGCAGCGTCCTTGGCCTTGTTGTAGTCCACGGTGGTGTACAGCTGGGTGCGCTTGGACAGGGCGTATTCGGCCACGCCCACGACGGTGTAACGCTTGCCGTCGCCGACATTGCCGAGGGTCTGGTAGGCCACGTTCTTGCTCTTGTCGTAGTACACGCCGCCGGTCAGGCTCAGTGCAGCGGTGGCCTGGTAGTTGGCACCGAAGAAGTAGCCATCATCCTTGCGTTCCACGCCGACGGTGTTGCCACCTGCGGTGTTGGCCAGCGAGTAGTTGGTGGTTTCCATGAACAGACCGTTCAGGCCGGTCGCGTCCTTCATGCGGTAGTAACCGGCGAAGACCTTGGCCGCGCCGAAGGCGTAGGAAGCCGACAGGTTGTAGGTCGTGGCCTTGTTGCGTGCAGGCGTGGTGTCCACGGTTTGCTGGAAGCCGCCACCGATGGCGAAGCCACCGTTGTTGTAGCGCAGGGCGGTGCTGATCTGGCTGCCGCTGCGGGTCGAACCGGCTTGCTCGCCGAAGGCGTAGCTCACGGAAGCGGCCACGGGACCGAACTGGCCGTCATAGCGCACGGTGTTGTCGCTGCGCACGCGGGTGGCGGCAGCCGGCATCCAGGAGTTGGTTTCGTAGTTGCCGACGGTCAGCGGATCGAAGTGATCGGCCATCAGGTCGAACAGGGCGGTGTTCTGGCGGCCCACGGAGACCTTGCCGAAATCACCGGCCAGGCCAACCCACGATTGACGACCGAACAGACGGCCACCTTGTTGGGCGGCGCCGGTGTCGCTGCTGAAACCGTTTTCCAGACGGAACACTGCCTTCAGGCCGCCACCCAGGTCCTCGGTCCCCTTGAAACCGATACGGCTGTTGGAAATGGCGCCATTGTCCATGCGCACGTTGCTGCTGCCCTGGGCATTGTCATTGCTCAGATAACGAATGCTGGTGTCGACGATGCCGTAGATGGTCACGGAGGACTGGGCAAAGGCTGCGCCGCCGGTGGTCAGGCCGGCTGCCAGCAGCAGCATGGAACTCTTCTTCATAGGTTTCTCTCCAGAAAGCACGATGTTGTGTTGTTGATGGCGCCGTGGATCAGCCTTGTGTGCCTCTCCCCGAAACACCTCTTTTATCGCCGCGACCGCATTCAACGTGGCCGGCCGCAGCCTGTCCCTATTTGGAACTGGGTCGAAGAATATCAGAACGATGGTTCGCAAAATGCGCGAAATGCTGCAGGAAAATTCCTCTTTTTTAATTATTTAGTGAATTTATATGATTTTAAAAAATTCATTGCGTAAATCTTTTATAAAAATAAATCTTCACTATGAAACTGGATTTGTGTCTTCCATATGACAGGAAAGCCAATTTCAGCGGTTTTTTGGAGGAAATCCGAGGTTTACAAGTGACTTTTCGATGTTTCAAGCAGAACTTGTGCGTGCAAACGTAGCTAAAAAGCAACATGCCCGGCAAGGAAACCTGGCCGGGCATGCGGGGAGAGCGATGAAGAGGAGGGCGCGCGGCCGTCCTCTTCGGCGATCAGGGCGTCAGGCTTATTGCACCTTGGCCTTGGCGCGCAGTTGCTCCTGGTAAGCCTGCAGCTTCTTCTGTTGCAGGGCTTCGGCGATCTGCGGCTTGACTTCGTCCAGGGTCGGGACCTTGGCCGGGCGCACATCTTCCAGCTTGATCACGTGCCAGCCGAACTGGGTCTGCACCGGAGTCTGGGTGATGTCACCCTTCTTCAGGGCCACCATGGCGTCGGAGAACGGCTTGACGAAGGAGGCCGGGGTCGCCCAGTCGAGGTCGCCACCGTTGGCTGCCGAACCGGTGTCCTTGGATTGCTTGGCCAGGTCTTCGAACTTGGTACCGGCCTTCAGCTTGGCGATGATGGCTTCGGCGTCTTCCTTCTTGTCCACCAGGATGTGGCGGGCGTGGTATTCCTTGTCGCCGGCCTGGGCCTTGAACTTGTCGTATTCGGCCTTGATGTCGGCGTCGGAGACCGGGTTCTTCTTCAGGTAGTCAGCGATCAGGGCCCGGATGACGATGGACTGGCGGGCCAGTTCCAGCTGGTTCTTGACGTCGGTGCTGTTGGACAGGCCTTGCTTGTCGGCTTCCTGCATCAGGATTTCACGATTGATCAGCTCTTCCTTGATGGCACCGCGCAGTTGCGGGCTGTCAGGCTGGCCTTGCGCAGTCATCTGCTTGACCATCAGTTCGGCGCGGGAGGAAGGGATCGCCTTGCCGTTCACGACGGCCAGGTTTTGAGCGAAGGCCGGGATGGAAGCGATGGCGAACAGCAGCACCAGCAGACGAGCGGGTTTGAATGTCATTGTTGAATCCTAGAAAAGAAAGGAATGAATCAAAACGGAGAAGAAAAACAGGAGGGGCTTGGATAAAAGCAGGCGTCGGTCTTTGTTCTTGGTCTCAGTTCGTTGCCTCTGATGGGGAGAGCGCCACTATGGCCAGCGCATGGATCTCCTGCTGCATCAGGTCGGACAGGCAATCATACACCAGCCGATGGCGGTTCAACCGATTTTTGCCCTCGAACAAGTCGGAAACCAGGCGGATCCTGTAATGTCCTCCGCCAGAGGCGGCACCGGCATGTCCAGCATGCAGGGCCGACTCATCCTCGACCAGACAGACCTGCGGCGAGAAAGTTGCAGTCAGACGCTCGGTGATGCGCTGCACGCGGGTGTCAGCGGCGCTCATTCGGCATCCTTCATGTACTTGGAGAGGAACAGGCTCTGGCCGATGATGAAAGCAAACATCAGGCCCATGCTGCCGAACATCTTGAAGTTGACCCAGGTATCGAGCGAGTAATTGAAGGCGATGCACAGGTTCAGTACGCCCATGACCGCGAAGAACACGATCCAGGCCAGGTTCAGGCGCGGCCAGATCGCTTCGGGCAGGGTGACCTGCTTTTCCATCATGACGCGGATGAGATTTTTCTTCATGAAGAGCTGCGACACCAGCAAGGCCAGGCCGAAGGCCCAGTACAGGATGGTCGGTTTCCACTTGATGAAGGTATCGTCACGGAAATAGATGGTGGCACCGCCAAAGACCACGATGATGGCCAGCGACACCCACAGCATGCCGTCCACCTTGCGCCGGCGCAGCAGCAGCCAGGCGATCTGGCCCAGCGAGGCGACGATGGCGACCGCGGTCGAGAGCAGGATCGGGGCCTGGCTGGCCGTGACGGCACCGGCCGACATGGCCCCGCCCAGGTATTGCATTACCAGGTCCTGCGCGGCCGAGGGATGGCCCTCGGCCCATTTGAAGACGCCGAAAAACAGGATGACGGGGAACAGGTCGAACAGAAACTTCATCGGGGTGGCTTCTTCAGTGAGTCAATGAAACGGTGGAGGAGCGGCTTACGCCGGGTCGAAACGCAGCGAAGCCGAATTGATGCAATAGCGCAGTCCGGTCGGCGGCGGGCCGTCGGGGAAGACGTGGCCCAAGTGGGCGTCGCAGACGTTGCAGATGATCTCGGTGCGAATCATGCCATAACTGCGGTCCACTTTCTCGCGCACGTTGGCCGGATCGATGGGTTCGAAGTAGCTGGGCCAGCCGCAGCCGGAATCGAACTTGGCATCCGAGGTGAAGAGCGGCGTGTCACAGCAGACGCAGGTATAGGTGCCGGCTTCATGGTGATCCCAGTAACGGCCGGTGAAGGCGCGCTCGGTGGCGGCTTCGCGGGTGACCTGGTATTCCATCGGGTCCAGTTGTTCGCGCCATTGCGCTTCGGTCTTTTCTACACGTTTGTTCATGCTTGGCTCCTTGGGGGATGACGGGCGGCGGGCAACTGCGGCCTGCTCAGGAAGAAAGTTTCAGATATGCCAAAAGTCAGGCCATGCTTCAGGATGAGCAGCTCACTTCCAGGTGACGGGCCCACTCCGGCGGCAGCGCCGCATAGCGCTCGAATTCGGGCTGTTCGTCAAAGGGATGTTGCAGGATCTGCTGCAGGCGGGCCACTTCCCTGAAATCCTTCTCCAGCGCACGGTCGATGGCGTCCTGGGCAAGGTAATTGCGTAGCACGTACTTGGGGTTGACCGCGTGCATTGCAAGCCGGCGGGCAGCGTCGTCGCTGTCTTCGGCGCGCAGGCGGGCGCGGTATTGCGTGGCCCAGGCATCGAAGGCGGGGCGGTCGAGGATGAGATCGCGTACCGGCTCATCGTCAGCCGTATTGCCGATGCGCAAGTCGCCCAGGCGGCGGAAGAACAGGGTGAAATCCACGCCATTGGCTTGCAGGATGGCAAACAGCGCTTCGATCAGTTGCTCATCCTCGGGCTGCTGCGTGCGCAGTCCGAGCTTGGCGTGCAGCAACTCGGCATGGCGCGCCTGGAAGATGGCTTCATAGTCGGCCAGCGCCGCTTCGGTCCGCTCCACCGAGCCGATCAGCGGCAGCATGGCCTGGCCCAGCGCGAAGCAGTTCCATTGGCCGATGCGTGGCTGCATCTGGTAGCTGTAGCGGCCCTGGCGGTCGGTGTGGTTGCAGATGTGGCGGGCGTCGAAGGCTTCCATGAAGCCGAAGGGGCCGTAATCCAGCGTCAGGCCCAGGATGGACATGTTGTCGGTATTCATCACGCCATGCATGAAGCCCACGGCCTGCCATTGCGCCATCAGCGTCGCCGTGCGGCGGGTGACTTCTTTCAGCAGGGCCTGATACGGGTTCTCTTCAGACAGCAGTTCCGGATAGAACTGCTCGAGTACGGTATCGGCCAGAATCTTCAGTTCATCGAAGCGCTGGTTGTAATACCAGTGCTCGAAAGAACCGAAGCGGATGAAGCTGGGGGCCATGCGGGTGACGACGGCGGCGGTTTCCGGGGCTTCGCGCATGACGCGCTGGTCCGAGCCGATCACGGTCAGGGCACGCGTGGTCGGGATGCCGAGCGCGGCCATGGCTTCCGAACAGAGGAATTCACGGATCGAAGAGCGCAGCACGGCACGGCCATCACCCATGCGCGAATAGGGGGTCATGCCCGCGCCTTTGAGCTGCAGCTCGATGCGTCCCTGGCCGTCGGCGGCCGGCAGGTCGCCCAGGGTGATGGCGCGGCCATCGCCGAGCTGGCCGGCCCAGACGCCGAACTGGTGTCCGGAATAGACCGCCGACAGCGGCGTCGAACCGGGCGGGATCAGGTTGCCGGCGAAGATGTCGAGGAAGCTGAAGTGCTCATCGGCCGGCCATGGCAGGCCGGCCGTGGCCGCGGCTGCCTCGCTGAATCCGACCAGGTAGGGCGCGGGCAGGGGCGTGGGCTGCAGCCGGGTATAGAAGGCCGGTGGCAGTTCGGCGAAACGGTTCCCGAAAGGGGGCAGCGGATAGGATTGCGTCATGGTCAGCCTGTGGCGCGCAGCCCGGACCGGGCCGCAATCCGCTATTTTGACAGAGAAGCGCGAATCCCATAGGATCGCTGCACTTTTGCGTCCTGCCGCGCCTGGCCGGACGCGGCAAGCTCTTCAACCTCCTCGATACGGCATCTCCCCGCAAGGCTGGCAATTTGGAATTCGCGCTGATCACCTTCCTGAACGGCCTGGGCTACGGCTTTTTGCTGTTCCTGCTGTCCTCGGGCCTGACGCTTATCTACAGCATGATGGGCGTGCCCAATTTCGCCCATGCCAGCTTCTACATGCTGGGTGCCTATGTTGCCTATGCACTGGCTGGCGTCCTCGGATTCTGGTGGGCGCTGCTGCTGGCGCCCCTGATCGTGGGTGTGGCCGGGGCGCTGGTGGAGCATTACGGCCTGCGCATCGTGCATCGCTATGGGCATGTGCCGGAATTGTTGTTCACTTTCGGTCTGTCCTATCTGGTGGTGGAACTGGTGCAACTGGTGTGGGGCCGCTCGCCGGTGCCTTATCGCATCCCGCCCGAACTGGACGGCACGCTGTTTACGCTGTATTCGACCGCCTTCCCGGTCTATCGCGGCTTCATGCTGCTGGTGGCGGCCTTGATGCTGCTGGCCTTGTGGCTGTTGCTGCGCCATACCCGCATCGGACTGGTGATCCAGGCCGCGCTGACCCATCCGCAGATGGCCGAAGCGCTGGGCCACAACGTGCCGCGCGTGTTCATGCTGGTATTTGGCGGCGGCTGCGCACTGGCGGCGCTGGCAGGCGTGATCGGTGGCAATGCCTTCGTGACCGAGCCGGGGATGGCGGCGGCCGTGGGCAGCATCATCTTCGTGGTGGTGGTGGTGGGCGGGCTGGGCTCGCTGGCCGGAGCCTTCATCACCTCCCTGCTGATCGGCATGATGCAGACCTTTGCGGTGGCGCTGGATGTCTCGCTGGCCAGCCTGGGCTTGCAGGTGCCGGCCGCCAGCGCGCTGGCACCGCTGGCGCGGCTGACATTGGCGCAGGTGGCACCGGTCTTGCCCTATCTGCTGCTGGTAGTGATGCTCATCGTGCGTCCCAAGGGCCTCATGGGCCGGCGGGAGAGTTGAGCCATGCGACGGATCGTGCTTCCCTGGCTGCTCTTTGCCCTGATGCTGCTGGCCGCACCGCTGGTGTTTCCGCAGAGCGCAGCGTTGTCGCTGCTGTCGCAGATGGGCACGATGGTGCTGCTCTGCCTCTCATACAACATGCTGCTGGGCGAGGGTGGCATGCTTTCTTTCGGGCATGCGGTGTATTCCGGCCTGGGCGCCTTTGGGGCCATCCACCTGATGAACCGCATGGCCGATGGCGTGCTGGCCTTTCCGGTGACGCTGGTCCCGCTGGCCGGCGGCCTGACCGGTGCGCTTTGTGCGGTGGTGCTGGGCTATCTCACCACGCGCCGCGCCGGCACGACGTTCGCCATGATCACGCTGGGACTGGTGGAACTGGTCTCGGCCTGCGTGTTGATGTTTCCCGAGGTTTTCGGCGGGGAGGGCGGCATTTCGGGCAACCGCGTCATCGGCGAGCCCGTGCTCGGGATCAGCTACGGCCCGCAGATTCAGGTGTATTACCTGATCGCCGGCTGGCTGCTGGTCTGTGCCGTCGCCATCCATGCCCTGCGCCATACCCCGCTGGGCCGCATCCTCAATGCCGTGCGCGACAATCCTGAACGCGCCGCCTTCCTCGGCTACGATCCGCAGCGGGTGCGCTATCTGGCCTTGATCCTGTCGGCTTTCTTTGCCGGCGTCTCTGGCGGGCTGTCGGCCATCAATTTCGAAATCGTCAGTGCGGAATACGTCGGAGCGCTGCGCTCCGGCACCATCCTGCTGTTTACCTTCATCGGTGGCACCGCCTATTTTTACGGGCCCGTCATCGGGGGCGTGGTCGGGGTGCTGTTTTCTTCCTGGCTGTCGGCTTATACGCAGGCCTGGCAGTTCTATCTGGGTGCGTTCTTCATCCTGATCGTGATGACTACGCCGGGCGGGCTGGCCAGCCTGATCGACCGCAGCTGGCACCTGCTGCAAGGCGGCCAGATGAATGCCCGTCTTGCGGGACGTCTGGCATGGTGGCTGGCGGCTGCATTCTGTACCTCGACGGGTGTCATCCTGGCGACCGAGATGGCGTATCAGGCCAGCCTGGGCAGCCTCGCCGATACCGGCGAAGGCGCTGCATCGCTGATGCTGTGGGGCTGGCGCATCGACGTTCATGCCGCTGCCCCGTGGGGCATTGCAGCGCTCTGCGTGGTGGTCGGCGCGGGTGCGCTGGTGGGCTGGCAACGTTCGGGGAGGGCGCGATGACGGCCGCTTTGCCACTGGTACTGCAGGATGTGCACAAGGCCTTCGACCGCAGCGAGATCCTGCGTGGTGTCGATCTGCAATTGCAGCCCGGCGAGCGCTGTGCCCTGATCGGGCCGAATGGAGCCGGCAAATCCAGCCTGTTCCACGTCGTCTCGGGACGCCATCGCGCCGATGCCGGCCGCGTGCTGCTGCACGGACGCGACATCACGCGCCAGCCGCCCCAGCAGATTCACCGGCTGGGACTGGCACGCAG
This sequence comes from Herbaspirillum sp. 1173, assembly GCF_031455335.1. Lineage (NCBI taxonomy): Bacteria > Pseudomonadati > Pseudomonadota > Betaproteobacteria > Burkholderiales > Oxalobacteraceae > Herbaspirillum > Herbaspirillum sp. 1173. Next base: position 427,577 of record NZ_JAVDSP010000001.1, read on the forward strand.
CTTCCAGATCACCAGTCTGTTCCCGCGCCTGAGCGCTTTTGAGAATGTGCGTTGCGCGCTCTTGTGGACCCTGGGCTACCGCTATGCCTTCTGGCGTCGCATCGGCCAGTTGCGCGATGCCAGCGAGCGGGCGCTGTCCGTGCTGGACAAGGTCGGTCTGGCCCAGCGTGCCGAGGTGGCCGCGGGCGAGCTGAGCTATGCCGAGCAGCGTGCCCTGGAGCTGGCAGTGACCATCGCGGCCGATGCCTCCGTGATCCTGCTGGACGAACCGACCGCCGGCATGAGCCGTGCCGAGAGTGCCGCCATGGTCGCGCTGATCCGCGAAGTCACCGTCGGCAAGACCCTGCTGATGGTGGAACACGACATGCAGGTGGTCTTCGGCCTGGCGGACCGCATCGCAGTCATGGACAACGGCCGCGTGATCGCTTGCGACAGCGCCGAGCGCATCCGCGCCAATCCGGATGTCCAGGCGCTGTATCTGGATCGGAGGCCCCATGGATAAATCCTCTGCGTTGCTCAGGCTCACCGGCCTGCAGGCCTGGTACGGCCAGAGCCACGTACTGCATGGCATCTCGCTGGAGGTGGCGCGCGGGGAGATCGTCAGCATCCTGGGCCGCAACGGCGCGGGCCGCTCGACCCTGCTCAAGGCCGTGATGGGCCAGGTGCGCAGTACGGGGGAGATCGATTTCGAGGACCGTTCGCTGGCCGGTCTGGCCACCTACGCCATCGCGCAGCGCGGCATCGGCTACGTGCCTGAAAGCCGCGATGTCTTTCCGGCGCTCACCGTGCAGCAAAATCTGCTGCTCGGCCGCAAGAGCGGGCCGGTACCGCGCGATGGCTGGCGCGAAGAGGAAGTATTGACCTTGTTCCCGTCCCTGGAACGGCGCTACAAGGTGGCGGCCGGGGCGCTGTCGGGCGGGGAGCAGCAGATGCTGGCGCTGGGCCGCGCACTGATGGGCAATCCCCGGCTGTTGCTGATTGACGAACCGACCGAGGGCCTGTCGCCACAGATGGTCGGGCAGGTCGCCCATTACCTCGCACTGCTGCGCCAGCGGCAGGTGGCGGTGCTGCTGATCGAGCAGAAACAGGCACTGGCGCTGGAGCTGTCACAGCGGGTTTACGTGATGGGACGCGGCGAAATGGTCTTTCATGGCACGCCGGCGCAACTGGCGGCGGACCAGGCCTTGCAGCAGGAGTGGCTGGCTCTCTGAGGCCAGCGTCGATGAAAGGCGGCAATTCTCGTGCCGCCACGATGGCCGGGCCATCAGGGGACGCGCACAATCCCCGCTTTAGCCGATCGGGAGATGTTCATGCTGCTCTGGCCCCTGCTGATTTGCCTGGCCGTCCTGGCCCTGTATGCGGCTGACCGCGCCTGGTTGCGTTACGTCCGCCGCGAGGATGTGCCCTTGCACGATCCGCAGGGCTATCTGGAGATGACCGCCCGCATGACTGAACTCTGCCACGGCGACCGGATGCGGGTTGACCAGCTGATTGCCCGCCAGCGGCAGCGATTTCCGCAGGCGGGGCATGCCGAGCTGGTGCGGCTGGCCATGCGGGCATTGCTGGAGCCGCAATCCGCAAGCCAATCGGAACGCAGACGTTGATCCACGGCGTGTGGATTTTTCTCTTCTGATTACAGCATCGCCGGTGGCAAATCCAATCCCAGGGTGCGCAGCATCTCCTTGCGACGCAGGCGCAGGTCGTCGTCGCTTGCCGGCCATTTGCGGTAGATCGACAAATAATCCAAGGCGATCGAACCTTGGGACTTCGCGTCGTTGTTGCGGCTCTGGCCTTCATTGATGTGCACGACCGGCCCGGAAATGCCGAGGAAATTGAAGTCGTATTTCACCACCAGCGAAATCAGATAATCCCAGTCCTCATGGCTTTGCAGCGCGGCATCCACCAGATGGCGCTTGGCGATGGACGAGGAGAGGATGATGGTGTTGTTGGGGATGAAATTGCTGACCAGCAGGCCGCGGATGTCGGTGCCGCTCATATCGATGTCGGTGCTGGAGATCACCTGGGTGCTCTCGGCTGTACGCATTTCCCTCACCTGGCTATAGGACACGTAGTTGACGGCATCGCTGCGGAAGCGGTTGCATTGGACGATGGCCTGCAGGAAATCGGGCCGATAGCTGTCGTCATCATCCAGGAACAGGATGAAACGGCCACGCGCCAGCTGCACACCCGCATTGCGTGATTCGGCCGGGCCCTTGGCACCGGGCAGGCAGAGGAAGACATCAGTTTCGCGCAGCAGGCGGCTGGCGACTTCCTTGGTCGCGGCAGTGCCTTCATCAGCGACCAGGACAATCTCGAAATCCCTGAAACTCTGGGCCAGCAAGGATTGCAGAGCGCGTTCAAGGATGGCCGGGCGGCGGTGCGTGGAGACGACGATGGAAAACACGGGCGCAATATGCATGGTCATGAGTCAGTAGTGGGCGGTGGATGTCAGCCGGCCTGGGCCGGTAATCCTGAAAGGAGATCGTCAGGCCATTCGTCCGGCTGGCAGGCAATGCTCTCCCGGCGAACGTAGAAGAGGTGCAGGGTGTCGATGGACATCGGCCCGGCGGGCAGACGATGCAGCAAGATGGGATCCCCCCCGGAATCGACTTTTATTGGGGGCTAACTATAGCGCCCAAAGCAGGCACTGTAAACTTGATGCGGGGAGCTGCATGAAGAAGTCCACCTGCCGGGAGGCAGGTGGAGGGCCGACCTGAATGCGAAGAGGATTGCCAGGCCGTCTTACTTGTTGACCAGCTTGGCCGGCAAGCTCAGCGTGAGCAGGCCGCCGATCACCAGCGAGGCCGCCAGCACGTACATGCCGGCATTGGTGCTCTGCGTGGTGTCCTTGAGCCAGCCGACCAGGAAGGGGCTGACGAAACCGGCCAGGTTGCCCAGCGAATTGATCAGCGCGATGCCGGCCGCAGCTGCGGTGCCCGACAGGAAGGCCGTCGGCAGGCTCCAGAACAGCGGCAGGGTGGTCAGGATGCCGACGCTGGCCAGCGTCAGCGAGGCCATCGCCAGCGCCGTGTTGTGACCATACAGGGTGGACAGCAACAAGCCGATGCAACCGACGAAGGCGGGAATGGCCACGTGCCAGCGGCGTTCGCGGCGGGCGTCGGCGCTGCGGCCGATGAGCACCATGGCCGCAGCGGCGAAGGCGTAGGGGATGGCGGTGAGCAAGCCCACGTTCAGCGGATCGGAGACGCCGGTGGCCTTGATGATGGTCGGCAGCCAGAAGCTCACGCCATACAGGCCCATGACGAAGCAGAAGTAGATCAGCGCACCCAGCCAGACGCGGCCGTTGGCGAACATGGCACCCAGGGACAGGTGCTCCTTCTGGCTTTCTTCGTGGCTGATGTTGGTTTCCAGCAGGTGCTTTTCGTCTTCGGTGAGCCACTCGGCGTCACGGATGCGATCCTTCATATACAGGATCACCAGAACGCCCAGGATCAGCGAAGGAATGGCTTCCAGGATGAACATCCACTGCCATCCGGTATGACCCCATACGCCCGGCATGGCATGCATGATCCAGCCCGACAGCGGGCCGCCGATCACGCCCGAGAGGGCAATGCCGGTCATGAAGAGCGCAGTGATCTTGCCGCGCCGCGCAGCCGGATACCAGTAGGTCAGATACAGGATCACGCCCGGGAAGAAGCCGGCCTCGGCCACCCCCAGCAGGAAGCGCATGATGTAGAACATTTCCGGCGTGGTGACATAGGCCATCGCGCCCGAGATGATGCCCCAGGTGATCATGATGCGGGCGATCCAGAGGCGCGCGCCGACCTTGTGCAGGATCATGTTGCTGGGCACTTCGAAGACGAAGTAACCCAGGAAGAAGATGCCCGCGCCCAGGCCGTAGACGGTATCGCTGAATTTCAGGTCCTGCAGCATCTGCAGCTTGGCAAAGCCGACGTTGACCCGGTCCAGGTAGGAAGCCACATAGCACAGGAACAGCAGCGGCAGCAGCCGCCAGGTGACCTTGCTGTAGGTCGCGTCTTCAAAGGATGCGCGCGCGCCGTCGGCGGCTGCGCCTGCTTGGTAGGTCATGTCTCGCTCCAGATAGTGTTTGACGTATCGTTGTTGTGCGTCGCCGGTTCTTTGTGACCGCTTGACGGTGCCACGCATTGTAGTGGCGGTGAGGACATTGTCAAATCATTATCCTCACCGCTTGCATGAAGATTTTTACATCGCCGCCTTACACGCAACGCCCGCCATCGACCTCGATGCACACGCCGGTGACGAACTCTGCTTCATCCGAACCCAGGTAGAGGCAGGCATTGGCGATGTCTTCCGGGGTGGAGAAACGGCCCATGGGGATGGTGGCGACGAACTTCTTGCGGTTTTCCGGGGTGTCGGGCACGCCCATGAATTCGGACAGCAGGCCGGTGGCCGAGATGACCGGATTGACGCAGTTCACGCGGATCTTGTCCGGACCCAATTCGGCCGCCATCGACTTGCTGGTGGTGATGACGGCGCCCTTGCTGCCGTTGTACCAGGTCAGCCCGGGACGCGGGCGGATGCCGGCGGTGGAGGCGATGTTGACGAAAGCACCGCCGCCAACCTGGCGGAAATAGGGCACGAAGGTCTTGGCCGAGAGGAAGATGCTCTTCACGTTGACTGCATAGACGCGGTCGAACTCGTCTTCTTCCACTTCCAGCATGGGGCGGTTGCGATGCGTGGTGCCGGCATTGTTGACGACGATGTCGAGCTTGCCGAAGTGCTCCAGGGCGCTGGCCAGCAGCTGGTCCATGTCAGCGCGCTTGGAGACGTCGGCCTTGGCGAAGACCGCACGGCCGCCGGCCGCCTTGATCTCTTCAACCACCCGCAGGCCGCCCGTTTCGCCGATATCGGCCACCACCACGGAGGCGCCTTCACGGGCATAGGCCTTGGCGATGCCTTCACCGAAACCCGAACCGCCACCGGTGACGATGGCTACCTTGTCTTGCAAACGCATGATGTGTCTCCTTGAAAATTGTGTGTGTTGAATGAGGGGGAATGTCAGCCGTGGCGGATGGCGATGGTCTTGAGGACCGTGAAGCCATAAAGGGCTTCGAAGCCCTTCTCGCGTCCGTGGCCGCTGGCCTTGACGCCGCCAAAGGGTAGTTCCACGCCGCCACCGGCGCCATAGTTGTTGATGAAGACCTGGCCGCTGCGAATGGCGCGCGCCAGCCGCAGCTGGCGGCCGCCGTCGCGGGTCCAGACGCTGGCTACCAGGCCGTAGTCGGTACCATTGGCCAGGGCGATGGCTTCGGCTTCATCCTCGAAGGACATGGCCGCCAGCACCGGACCGAATACTTCTTCCTGCGCCAGCCGATGCTGCGGCGGCACGTCACGCAGCAGCGCCGGGGCCTGGTAGAAACCGCCCGCCGGGGCGCCGGGCGCGATCTCGCCTTGCGCCACCAGGGCGATGCCGTCGCGCCGCGCATCCGAGAGGAAACCGGCCACGCGTTCCTGCTGGGTCTTGCGGATCAGCGGGCCGCAATCCAGGTCCATCTGCGAGGAACCCACCTTGAGTTGCGAGAACAGCCCGCCAAGCCGTTCCAGCACCTGCTCGTAAGCGCCACGTTGCACCAGCAGGCGGCTGCCGGCCGAGCAGGTCTGGCCGGCGTTCTGCACGATGGCATTGACCACCACCGGCAACAGGGCGTCCATGTCTGCATCCTCGAAGACCACCTGCGGCGACTTGCCGCCCAGCTCCAGAGTGACCGGGGTGTGATGCTCGGCGGCCGCGCGCACCACCAGCTTGCCCACATTGGGCGAGCCGGTGAAGGAAACGTGGTCCACGTCAGGGTGCTTGACCAGCAGGTCGCCGGCCTCGTGGCCATAGCCGGTGACGATGTTGAGCGCACCCTCGGGGAAGCCCGCCTCGGCGGCCAGTTCGGCCACCCGGAGGATGGACAGGCAGGCATCCTCGGCCGGCTTGACCACACAGGTATTGCCGGCAGCCAGGGCGCCGCCCACGCAGCGTCCGAAGATCTGCATCGGATAGTTCCACGGCACGATGTGGCCGGTCACGCCGTGCGGCTCGCGCAGGGTCAGTACCGTATAGCCGGCCTGGTAGGGAATGGTGTCGCCGTGCAGCTTGTCAGCGGCACCGGCGTAGAACTCGAAGTAGCGCACGATGGCCGCAGCATCGGCACGTGCCTGTTTCATGGTTTTGCCGCAGTCGCGTCCCTCCAGCTGGGCCAGTTCTTCCTGATGATCCTGCAGTTTGAATGCCAGCTTCATCAGCAGGCGGCTGCGCTCGGCGGCGGAAAGCTTGCCCCACGCACCTTCATACGCGCGGCGTGCTGCCTGCACGGCCTGGTCGATGTCGGCGGCATTGCCACGGGCGATGGCCTCGAAGGCCAGGCCATCGGAGGGATCGATGACCGGGATGCTTTCGCCGGAGGCGGGGGCGACCCAGCGATTGTCGATGAAGTGCTGTTTCATGGCAGTGCGGTCCTTGGAGGCGGATGACGGGGGAGCAGCACAGGGAAGCGGCAGGATGGCACGCCTTGCAGGCGCGGGCCTGCTTCGGATGGTCAGTCCGAGCTTGGCCGGGTAGGGGCTTGTCTCCTGGTGTCTTGTCGTGTGCTGCTGTTTTTTGTTGTGCCTGAATCTAAGCCTGTGCATCCAAGATGTCAAATATATTTACTACTTTGATGACTACTTGCATCGGATGGCTGGCGGTGAGACTGACAAATCCGCTACCATGCGGCCCATGCCGTTCCTGTCCTTTCCTGCCTAACTGGAGTGTCGATGCCCTCATCGAGCAAGTCCCCACGCCCCGGCGCTTCCGGTGACATCCTGAGTCTGGCCGCGGCTGGCCTGGGTCCGGTGCGGCCGGAACGCTTCGCTGAACGCGTGTATGAAACCTTGTTCCATGCCATCGTCGAAGGCCGCATTGCCGTCGGCAGCAAACTGCCTTCCGAAAACGACCTGGCCACGCTGTTCGAGGTCTCGCGGCCGGTGGTGCGGCAGGCGCTGGATCGGCTGCGTGAAGATCAGCTGGTGGAGTCCCAGCGTGGCTCCGGGACCTATGTGAAGGAAAAGGCAGGATTGGCCCCGGCCCGTCTCGATGGCGAACCCGAGACCCGCATCGGCCACATCATGAACGGGCTGGAACTGCGGCTGGTGCTGGAGCCGGAATGCGCCTACATGGCCGCCCTGCGACGCAACAAGCAGGATCTGGAAAAGATGGATGCCTTGCTGCTCGGATTCGAGGAAGCCAACCGCGTGGGCGGCATCGCCCATCACTATGATTTCGGCTTCCATGAAGCCATCGCCCAGGCCACCGGCAACCAGCGCTTCGTGCAGGTGATGAAGACGCTGGAATACGATGTCAGCCACGCCGTCAACATGCTGCGCCACCTGATGCAGATCCCGCCCTGGAAGCGCTCGCAGGATGCCATGGACGAACATCGCCAGATTTTCGAGCTGATCCGCCTGCAGGATGCCGAAGGCGCACGGCGCGCCATGCGTGGGCATATCGAGAATGCCCGCACGCGCATGTTCAACAGCCGGCCCGGCTTGTAAGGCTGCTTGTCATTCAGGCTGTCAATTTAGTTAACTACTTATCGTCAAGCAGGAAGCTCTTCGCATGGAATTACGCCAACTGCGCTACTTCGTGGCCATCGTCGATCACGGCTCGCTCTCACGCGCGGCGCGTGTGCTGCACATCGCCCAGCCGGCGCTGACCCAGCAGATCCGCCAGCTGGAGGACGAGATGGCGGCGCAATTGCTGCATCGCTCGGCCCAAGGGGTCATCGCTACCGATGCCGGCAAGGTCTTCTATGAGCACGCGCTGGCGATCTTGAAACAGGTGCAGGATGCCAAGCAGGCCGTGGCGCAGTCCACCGACAAACCCTCGGGTACGGTGGCGCTGGGCATTCCGCAGAGCGTCTCCAATGCGCTGGCCTTGCCGCTGCTCAATGCAGTGCGCTCGATCTACCCCGAGATCACCCTGCAACTGACCGAGGAGTTGACCGGTAACCTCATCACCCAGTTGAAATCCGGCCGCATCAACCTGGCGGTGCTGTTTGACGATGGCCAGCTGTCGTCCTTCGCAGCCACGCCCATGATCGAGGAAGAGATGATGTACATCACCCGCGCCAAGTCGCGCTATGGGGTGAAAGGCCGCAAGGGCGTGCCGCTGGCCAAGGCCATCGAAGCACCGCTGATCCTGCCGGGCCTGGCCCATGGGGTGCGCCCGCGCATCGAGAGCCTGGTGCGCGGCCAGGGCATGAGCCTGGACAACGTCATCGAGATCAACTCGGTGGCCATCCTCAAATCCGCCATCCTGGCCGATATCGGGGCCACGATTCTGCCGGTGGCACCGCTGCTGGCCGACATCGAGCGCGGCGAGATGGTCGCCCATGCCATTGCCGGCGAACAGATCTCGCGCACCCTGGTGCTGTGCGCCTCGCGCAATATCCCGCTGACCACCGCGGCGGCTGCGGTGGAACGGCTGGTGCTGGATGTGACCGACGCGCTGTGCCGTTCCGGCCAGTGGGGACATACCCGGCTGTTGGAACGTACATGAACCACGCTAATAAAGTGAATAAAATTGAACAAGCGCCGTCTTTTTGAGCTTAAAAGTTCAGATTTTTTGATGAATTGCTGAAAATCACTGCTGAGCTGGCGCCTTCGGTTACACTGGCGTCGACCCTGGCCGTCCTCGAGCCCCAAGCCAACTGAGGACGCCGCCGATGCGCTGAGGGGCGCATCCTCCGCATCGCTTGCCGCGATGCCTTCTATACCTGCCCGCAAGGGCAAGCGAATCCGCATGAATCCTTTCACCGCCAGCATTGCGCTGGCCATCGTACAGTTTTGCAGTGGCGTGATCATGACCGGCCTGTTCATCAGCACGCCGTCAGAGCGCTTCACGCGGCTGTGGGCGCTCTCGGGCGTGTTCTCGGCACTGGGGATCTGCGTTACCGTTGCAGTGTATGCCGGGCTGGCTGGCAGCCTGCGGCCGCTCGGCTTGTTGCTGGGCAATACGCTGGTGTTTTCTTCCGGCATCGTTGCCTGGTGCGGACTGCGCAGCTTTTACCAGCGCCAGTCGGGCGACTGGCCTTGGATGCTGCTGATCGCCTATGCCGTCAGCTTTACCGCGCTGCTGATCGGCGGCGCCGATTTCACCCATCGTGCCTACCTCGCCGTGGGCGGCATGCAGGTGGTGTTCTGCCTGGTGCTGCTTGAATTCTTCAAGGGCTTGTCCGGGCCGCTGGCCGCGCGCTATCCACGCTGGACCTTTGGCCGCTGGATCGGCATCGTGGCCTTGTTGATCCTCAGCGCCACCCATGTGAGCCGGTTGCTGCTGTCGTTGTCGCATCCGGAACTGTTCATGCCCCCCGAGATGAGCAGTCTGGGCGTGGGCCTGATCTATCTGATTCCCATCAGCGGCACCTTGCTGCTGTCGGTGTCGCTGATGATGATCTACTTCGAACGGCTGCTGGCCGACAAGCAGCGCCTGGCCACCGAAGATGAACTGACCGGCACCCTCAACCGCCGCGAGCTGGTGCGCTGTGGCGAAGAGGCGCTGGCCCGGGCCGTGCAGGGCAGGCGGGTCCTGACGCTGGCCTTCATCGATGTGGATCACTTCAAAGACATCAACGACACCCACGGCCACCTGGTCGGAGATCGGGTGTTGGCTGACATCGGCGCCTTGCTGCGCGAGCACTGTTGCCAGGGCGGCATGGTCGGCCGCTACGGTGGCGAGGAATTCTGCGCGGTCTTCCCGGACTGGTCGGAAGCCCAGGCACGTCAGATTGCCCAGCATCTGCTGGAAACCGTACGCAACCACGATTTCGGTCATGGACAACCAGTCACCATCAGCGTCGGATTGGCCGTGCTGTCACCGGGCCAATCCAGCAGCTGGGATGCGCTGGTGCACGAAGCCGACCTGGCCCTGTACCGTGCCAAGAGCGAAGGGCGCAATGCTTTCCGGATGGCGCTGGCGGCTTGATTTCATCGGTAAAAAATGCTGAGTAAAGAACACAGCGAGTCAGCACGACTTGCTTGACTTGCCGCTATACGAGTTGCTAGTCTTCAACCTCCCATGTAAATGGGATCGGGTTTGGCGACTCGAATTCACCCAAAGCGGACATCCGCCTCACGGCGGCTTTTTTACGTCCGTTGCCTTCGCACGTCCGTACCATGGCGGGCCTGGGCAGGGATACCTTCGGGTATGCCGGTGGCTTTGGGTGCCGGTTCGCCAACCCTGTCTTGTGCCTGCCACCTTCATTTGGCGATGAAGTGGCTGGTTTTTCAATGCGACCCAAGGAGGCAACATGCCTGATACTCGTCATTCCGAAGTGTCCCCGGTGCCCTTATTCCAAGCGTTTTCGTGGCACAACCCTGAAGTCCCTCCCTCCCACAACAAGAAGTTTTTTGAGTACGCACACGACGTCAGCAACGGCGTGGCGATCCTGCTTTCTCTGATCGAGTTCAGCGAAAGTGAGAAAGAAGATGAGAGGCCGCTGCTTTGCGAGCCTGACAAAGGCGCGTTAATGCGGTTGGCGATTACTGCAAGCCGGATGCTCGCCAACGTCGCGGAGAAACAGATCGACTCAGCCAATAACGCTTATTCGCAGCAATAGTTCTCTGCCTTGGGAGGTGTCATGACGCCTCCCAAGTTCGCTTCAGCACGCATTCAGAAGAAATCCCGGCTGCGCGGCTGCAGCTCGCCCAGCAGATGGGTCCAGTCTTCCAGCCGTCCCGCCACCAGGTGGCGCACTTCTCCATGGCACTGCCAGCTGCCATACACCCCCAGCAAGCGCGCATTCAAGACCTCGCTGCGCTGCCGTTCCAGCACCGAAGGCCAGACGATCACATTGGCTGAACCAGTCTCATCCTCCAGCGTCATGAAGATCACCCCCTTGGCCGTGCCCGGCCGCTGGCGCACCGTGACGATGCCGCAGCAGCAGGCGAACTGGCGGTTCTGCAGTGTGTTCAGGTCGGCCACGCTCATGAAGCGCCGCCGCTGCAAGGTCGGGCGCAAGAGCGCCAGCGGATGGCGGCGCAGCGTCAAATTCATGGCGCGGTAGTCGTCGACGATCTGGTCGCCTTCGCCGGGTGCCTCCAGCTGGACCGCGTCATCCCCGCGCGCTGCCGTGCGCAGCAGGTCACGGTCGGGCACTGCGCCTACCGCATGCCAGAGCGCAGCGCGCCGGTGTCCGGCCAGCTCGCGCAAGGCATCACCTGCTGCCAGTGCCTGCAGGGCGTGCCGATCCAGTCCGGCGCGCCGGGCCAGGTCATCGACATCGACAAAGGGACGTTCGGCCCCGGCCTGCTCGATACGCTGCGCCGCCTGTTCGGGCATGCCGCGCAGCAGGCTCATGCCCAGCCGCACGGCCGGACGCGCCTGGCCGGTCGGGTCCAGCTCCAGAATGGATTCCCAGCGGCTGCGCAAGACGTTCACCGGCAGGACCTTGACCCCATGCCGGCGTGCATCCTGGATCAATTGAGAGGGCGAGTAAAAGCCCATGGGCTGGCTGTTGAGCAGGCCGCACAGGAAGGCTTCCGGCTCGTGGCACTTGAGCCAGCTGCTGAAATAGGTCAGCAGGGCAAAGCTGGCGGCATGGCTTTCGGGGAAACCGTATTCGCCGAAACCCTCGATCTGGTTGAAGATGCTCTCGGCGAATTCACGTGAATAGCCATTGTCGGTCATGCCCAGCACCAGCCGTTCATGGTGCGGTCCCATGCCGCCCTTGCGCTTCCAGGCGGCCATGGAGCGGCGCAGGTCATCGGCTTCACTGGGGGAATATCCGGCAGCCTCGATGGCCACATCCATCACTTGCTCTTGGAAGATCGGGATGCCCAGGGTGCGCTCCAGCACTTTCCTGATCTTGCCGCTCTTGCTGGTGTTGTCCGGATAGTCGAAGCTGCCGCCGCTGCGCACCAATTCCCGCCGCCGCAGGTAGGGATGGACCATGCCGCCCTGGATCGGCCCCGGCCGCACGATGGCGACCTGCACCACCAGGTCGTACTGGGTGCGTGGCTGCATGCGCGGCAGCATGCTCATCTGGGCGCGGCTCTCGATCTGGAACACGCCGATGGTATCGGCCTTGCAGATCATGTCGAACGTGGCCGGATCTTCACGCGGAATGTCGTACATCTGCATGACTTGGGGCAGGCCGCGCCGCAGGCTCACCAGTTCCAGCGAGCGGCGCAGGGCGGTCAGCATGCCTAGCGCGAGCACGTCGACCTTGAGCAGCTTCAACGACTCCAAGTCATCCTTATCCCATTCGATGACGGAACGCTCTTCCATGGCCGCATTCTGGATCGGCACCAGCCGCGACAACTGCCCGCGTGCGATCACGAAGCCCCCGGTGTGCTGCGACAGATGGCGCGGAAAGCGCAACAGCTTGCCGGTGATGCTGGCCCATAGGCCGATCTGCGGCAGTTCCGGGTCCAGACCGGCTTCGGCAAAGCGGGCCAGCAATTCTTCCCGGCTGTCGAACCAGTGCTGCGACTTGGCCACCGTATCGACGATGGCCGCATCCACGCCCAGTGCCTTGCCGACCTCGCGCAGAGCGCCACGCGGCCGGTAGCTGTGCACGGCGGCCGCCAGCGCAGCGCGGCGGCGGCCGTACTTGCGGTAGATGTGCTGGATCACTTCTTCGCGGCGCTGGTGCTCGAAGTCCACGTCGATGTCGGGCGGTTCTTCCCGTTTTTCGCTGATGAAGCGGGCAAACAGCAGCCGGGTGGAGGTGGGATCGACCTCGGTCACCCCCAGGCAGTAGCACACCGCCGAGTTGGCCGCCGAGCCGCGCCCCTGGCACAGGATGCCGCGTGAACGGGCGAACTTGACCAGGTCGTAGACCGTCAGGAAATAAGCTTCATATTCCTTTTGGGCGATCAGGGACAATTCCATCTCGATCTGTGCGCGCACCTCGCCCGGCATCCCTTGCGGATAGCGTTTAAAGGCCCCGGCCAGGGTTTCCTGCCGCAGGTAGTCGGCCGGGCTCATGCCCAGCGGCACCAGTTCGTCAGGATATTCATATCGCAATTCAGCCAGGCTGAACTGGCAACCGGCCGCCACCGCCAGGGTCTGGGCCAAGGTGGCCGGGCTGTGCACCAGCGACAGCCGCATGCGTGGCCGCAGGTGCTGTTCGGCATTGGGGGCCAGGGCCAGGCCGCATTCCTGCACCGGCTTGCCGACGCGGATGGCCGTGACCACATCTTGCAGGTATTTGCGCGAACGCTGGTGCATCTGCACATCGCCCACCGCCGCCAGCGGCAAGCCATGCCGCCGTGCTGCGGCATCGATGGCAGCGCGATGCAGGTCGTCCAGCGGACGGTACAGGCGCGTCATGCCGACCCATGAGCGGCCGGGGGCCAGCGGGGCGAACCAGCGCAATTGCGCATCCAGCGTTTCTTCATCGGCCGGGTAGTCCGGCACCAGGATCAACTGGCAATCGGGCAGGGTGCGCAGGTGCGACAGGGCGGGCGGCGGCTGGCTCAGGTCTTCCGGCGACAGCAGGTAGCTGCCTTTTTCGGCGCGGGTGCGCGCCAGGGTGATGAGTTCGCAGAGGTTGCCATAGCCCTCACGATTCCTGGCCAGGGCCACCAGGGTCATCCTGGCCAGGGGATGGGCCGGATCGTCCTTCAAGGCTGTAAATCGGAAGCAACTGCCGATGAGCAGCTTGAAATCCTTGGCCTTGCCGCGATGGACCTGTTCCACCCAGGCGGCATGGGCGCGCACCACCCCGGCCATGGTGCATTCGTCGGTGATGGCCAGGGCCCGATAGCCCAGTTCGATGGCACGATCCACCAGTTCCTGCGCATGCGAGGCCCCTTGCAGGAAACTGAAGTTGGTGCGGCAATATAGTTCGGCATAGTCGGGCAGGCCGGTCTGGGGGACGCCCAAGGGCAGGGAAGCTTGCATGCCGTGCTCCTAGCCGAACAGGCCGTGCAGGAACCACTGCGGCTCCTCGTCGGACCACTCGCCGCCGCGCCACTGGCGGAAGATCCAGTAATAGGCATGGCTGGCATCGCGCGCCGTGAAGTAGTCGCGCGTCAATGGCCGGCCTTCCCACCAGCCGGCTTCGATGCGTTCGGGCGGCGAAGTGAATTCCAGCGCACTGCGATAGAAGGGCTTGTGCTGCTGCATCCGCAAGGGCAAGGGTTCGGCCAGCAGCCACAGCGGACGCGGCGGCAATCGTGCCGCATCGGTGTTCAGGGCAGCCGGCAGGCTGGCGGGGCTCTGCATCACGCTGCACCAGCGGTTGGCGATCTCGGGCCGGTGATCGGCGCGCGGGGCGGCCTGCTGCACCTTGTCCGCGCCCAGACGCGCCACCAGCAGTTCCAGCAGGCGCTGGTGATCCTCGGCACTGCCGCCGGGTTCGGGAAAGAGCATCTCGCTGGCCGCCTGCTGGCTTTCCAGTTCATCGGCGGCCAGCCCCAGGGCGATGGCCGGGGCGGGCAGGGAGGAACGGGCCAGCTTTTCCTTGACCAGGGTGTGCAGGTGGTCTTCCTGCCAGGCCGGGACCGACAGCGCTATCTGCAGCCCGGTCGGTGCCACTGCCTGCCGTCCCCGTTCATGTTCCAGCCACAGGCACAGCTTCTTGATGGCCAACTGGCGTGCCGTCAGCCAGCCGGCCAGCTGGGCCAGCAAGCCTTGAGCATAGGCGGCCAGGATGTCGGTGTGCTCGATGCGGTCCGGCAGCTCCACCCGGGCCTGGAAGGTTGGCGGTGCCACGATCCAGTCATGCACTTCGGGTGCGGCACCATAGGCGCGGTCCAGCATGGCCAGCAAGTCCTTGCCGCAGCGGCGCTGCAGACCGGCGCGGGGCAGGCGTTGCACCTGACCCAACTGGCGGCAGCCCAGCCCGTGCAGCCATTCCAGATGGGCACGGGCGGCGGTGAGCAGAACCACTGGCAGGCGGTCCAGTCGGCGCTGCAGGGAACGATGATTGAGGGTACGCACGTAGCCGTAGCGCGCCAGCAGCCAAGATCCGGTCGCCGTAACGGCGCAGGACAGGGTAGCCGACAGTCCCATGCGGGCGATAGTCACGCGGATCTTGCGGCACAAGGCCCGGATGCCGCCGAACAGGCGCAGGCTGGCGCCCACTTCCAGCAGGATGCAGGCCTCTTCGGCCAGCGTGACCTGGGGCGTGTATTGCAGCAGGGCCAGGGCGGCTTGCTGCAAGGTGGTTTGCTCCCGCAGGATATCCCGCTCATTCAGATGCGCTTGCGGTGCCAGCAACTGCACGCCGCCACGCCGCATGCCTTCGTGCACGCCCAGCGCGCGCGCCGGTGCCGTCAGGGCGGATACGCGATCGCGCTCGAAGACCACGGCCGCTTCCTCATCCAGCCAGTTCGGACGGAAGACTTCCAGCGGCAGCAGTGGCAGGTGTACGGCGATCCACAGGGGTGACATGGCGTTGCAAATTCGGTGAAGGCAGCAAAGGGAGAAACAGGCTTTGTTCGCGCAGCGGTCCGCGGCGCTTGAGAAAACCGATCTCCAGCCCGTCGCGCGCCGGCTTGAGCGTCAGCCGCAGGGGCGCGGGGGAAGGCTCGCGCGCGCAGGACAGCGGCCTCAGCATGAAGAACAGCGTCTGACCGGCCTGCGCCGCCACATGCAGGCGTCGCAGCAAGTCATGATCGCCCTTGCGCAAGCGCGGCTGCCACATCAGCAGGGCCTGGCAACTGTCGGCCCGCAAGACCTGCTCGGCAGCCCAGCAGGCGTCGGCCGCATGATCGGCCTGCAACTGCAGCAGCCGTGATGCTTCCACCCCCATATGCGCCCAGCCGGGGGCATTGACCTGGTGTGGGGCCTGCAGCAGGGCGATCCGGCCAGCCTGCGGCGGGCGCCGGGCAGTGGCGGGCGCACGCGCCAGTACCGGGCGCAACAGGCGCAGCTCGCCCACGCCCTCCTGCGGCAGCAGCAGCTCGATGAGCACCCCGGGCGGCCAGCCGCGTTCGGGCAGCTCGGCATCCAGCGCCTCGAATCCGCTGGCGACACCGCGCGCACCACCGCGCGCCAGCTGGGAGGCCAGCCAGAGCGAGGGGTGGATGATTTCCGGACGAGGGACCGGAGAGCTGGATGTCAACATGGCAAGAAAACGAGGATGCGAAACAGCAGGAAAGTGCGGGTAAAAGCAAAGACTGTATAAATATACAGTAATTGTTTTGAGGTGTGAAAAAAACTGCCTTTGGGCTTTCAATCACGTGAAATTTCCTGGGTGCAATGCCGAAGATCGCTGATCCATCAGCAATTGATACCGAAAATGCAAGCTCATCTTCAGTTTTTCCTACCTGTCTGACAGCCATTGCTGACCTTGGCAGAAGAGCTCTTCCGATAGTGAGGATCGGTGAGGCTTTCTACACTGCAGATGTGGACAAAAGTTGGGTTGTCATTTGCATGCTCGCGCAGAGCAAGAGGGCGGCGAATGACAAATGTCTGCTCCATTCGATCATCCAAGACAAGGAGTCACACATGGCAAATTCACAAAATCCGGGGAACAGCAATCGCGGCTTCGCCGCCATGGATAGGGAGAAACAGCGCCAGATCGCCAGCATGGGAGGCAAGGCCGCCCACGCCAAGGGTGCCGCCCATGAGTTCACCTCCGCCGAAGCCCGGGAAGCCGGACGCAAGGGTGGCCTCAACAGCCATGGCCGCAAGAATGCCGCCGCGGCCGCCGCTGCTCAGAACGGCAATGGTGGCAATGGCGCCAGTGCATCGGCCCAGCCGCAAATGAACCAGAGCACGCCGCAAGAGGGCAATGGCGCCCAGCAGCCGCAGCAGTCGGACAGCAATCCCCAGCAGCAAGGCTGAGAAAGCGGCCCCAGCGGCCACCTCAGGCAGACTCAGCCGCCGTACCAGGACCCTGATCGCATCAGGCAGCCGTTCCAACGAAGGACCCTGCGCTCCACTGGCTTCAGGAACCGGGCGGTGCACCTAAGTCGATAACAATAAAACGAAAGGCGCGTTGAGCGCCTTTTTTGTTGCCTGCAGCCCGCCTCCGATGGGAGGCTTCAATTGCGTGCCAGATCATCCATCATCGGCACCAGCGCCAGCAGGAACAATGCGGCTGCCAGCGGCATGGTCGCGAGGAAGCCCAGCGCCTTGAAGCCAAAAGCACCCGTCACGCCCCCCAGGAAGAACATCAGCAACAGCGAGGACAGCAGCATGAACTTGCGCCGCGCACCCGGCACGGGATCTTCCGTCACCGCCTCATGGGGCTGGCGGGGGGCCAGGGTCCAGTAGCACATCTTGCCGATCTCGATGCCGATGTCGGTGACCAGGCCCGTGACGTGGGTGGTACGGATCTCCGATCGCGAAATCTTGCTGATCATGGCATTTTGCAGACCCATCACGAAGCACAGCAAGGCCGCGGTCACCGGCACGAACAGCAGACGGTGATTTTCCAGATTGCTGCCGAGGATGCCAAAACACAGCAACAGCATGGCTTCCAGCATCAGCGGCATGGCGTATTCGCTGTGCAGGCCGCGCCGCCGCGCCCAATTGATCATCACCGCCGAACAGGCCGCTCCCAGCAGGAACGACAGCAAGGCACTGGCGCCGGCCACCAGCAGCAGGGTTTCCCCCAGCACCAGGTTGTCGGCCAGCGAGGAGACGATGCCCGACATGTGCGAGGTGTATTGGCCCACGGCCAGGAAACCGCCCGCATTGACGGCGCCGGCGATGAAGGCCAGTGAACGCCCCAGATGGCGGTTGGAGAGATCGGTGCGCGCCGGACTGGTCAGACGGCGCAGGTAATTGATGGGCATGACGGTTCCAGACAGAGAGGCAAGCACCCCAGGCGACAGCATCCCCCAGCCACCCCTGCGCAACGTCTGCCTCTCCTGTCCCCCCGGAGAGACTCATCTTCGCCGCTTCCTACGCAGAGAGCCGGTGGCTTCTTGCTGCCTTTGCCTTCAGTGTTTCTTATGCTGACAAGAATACTTCTTCCTGGCCCGGCGCGGGGAAAGAGGCTGCATTGCCTGACCTGCGTCAGTGGCGCGGGCGGCACAGGTTTCTTCCTGCCGGGTCTTTCACCTTGAACAGAGGAGCACACCATGAGCATTCCCATCGACATTCCCGGCGGTCACCATCTGGGCGAACTGAGCGGCCCCGTGGCCGATGCGCAAGGAGGAGCGCTCATGCAGCCAGGCGTGCAGCAATCCGAGGAAGGCGGCTTTCGCGGCATCGTGCTCATCGGCGCTTCCCCGCAAGCGCCGCAGGAGCCGGTCTCTACCCATGTCTGCCCGATGTTGCGCACGACCAGCGAACTGGCCTATGCCGATGCTCTGGCGTTTATCGCCGGACAGGGCAAGTGAATCATTCGACCCATGCGAACCATTCTTCAGGTGAAGAAACCAATGCGGATAAAAATGAAGATAAAAAAAAGGCCGCCTGGGGAGGCGGCCTGAGGGGGAGGGATATAAGACGCCGGGGATCGGGGGAATCGCCGGAGAATTTCTGCTTATGAAAACGACTCGTGGGGATAAACCGATGGGGGATGGACTGTATTCATGACACGACGGAGGGGGACGTTCGTATCGGAATGTGGGGTCCTCGGTTTCGAGTTCGTTGAGATACATAGTAGCGATGCAGCGCAAAAAAGAAGATCGGACAGTGTCCAATAAACGCGTAGGAAAACACCTACAGCGCGTCTCTCCAGATGCCCCGCAAAGCCGCGCCAGTACTAGTTGTGGCCGATATTGACCTCGTGCATGTCACTATTGCGCACTTCCGGCAATTCGAAGTCGCCAGAAGGCGACACTTCCTGTGCCGGACGCACCGGTGCAGCGGGCAAGGAAATCTCCGCCAGTGCGTTGCCCACGCCGCGATTCTGGGTCTTGGCGGCGACGTCGCCCAGGCTCACCATGCCGACCAGATTCTTCTGGCGGTCCATCACGGGCAGGCGGCGGATCTGGCGCTGCACCATATCGTCCAGCACATCATCTACAGGCTCATCTTCGTAGCACCACAGGACCTCGTGGCTCATTACCTCGGTCAGCGGCAGGCTCTCGGAAAGGCGATTGCGGGCCACGGCGCGCAGAACGATGTCGCGGTCGGTGACCAGGCCGACCAGATTGTGCTGGGCATCGCAGACGGGCAGGGCGCCTACGTCCAGTGACTCCATCGCCTGGGCGGCCCGGATGACGGAATCATCCGGGCTCAAGGTATGGACACCGCGTGTCATGACGTCGGCAATGGTTCGGGTAGCGTGCATGTTGACCTCCTGAGTGGATGGGAATGGCTGTAAAGGGGGATCTGAAGGGGGATCTTGACTTCCACTCCAGACTAGGGAAGTGAGGCCGATGCCGCAATGCCACATGCGCCCTTTGTCGGGTCGGCCAATTCGCGCAGGCCCGTGCGAATGCGCCGACCTGCGTTGCAGGGCTGCCGGGGAAACTTCCTACACCGCCTCGCGGCGCTGGCCGACTGTGGCCGCTGCCGGCTTGGTCCACCATCGGCACACCATTAGCTTGCCGGGCCTTCACGGGCTCATCTCGACCATCATGTCCGATCACATCACCGACCTCATCGGCTGGGGCGCGACCCTCATCCTTCTGCTCACCATCTCCTCCCAGGTCTACGAACAGTGGCGCAGCCGCTCCACCCAGGGCGTCTCGCACTGGCTCTTTGCGGGCCAACTGGCGGCTTCTACCGGCTTCGTCGCCTACAGCGTCCTGCAAGGGGACTGGGTGTTTGTAGTCTCCAATGTGTTCCTGCTCTTTACCGCATTGCTGGGGCAGGTGCTGTATCTGCGCAATCGCCGCCGTCAGCAGTGAGTCACGCATGAGTCACGCATGATCCGGGCGCCATCCCGCTCATCGATTCTTACATCGGTCATTGGCGCTGTCTGATGCAAGCCGCCGCGCTTCCTGACTACAGTGAAAACATGGCAGCCCCGAATGGGGCAGAAGCTGATCCATCATCCACACGACAAGGAGCCTTTCATGCAACGTACGCAGAATATTCAATCCCGCCCGCACACCTGCGCCAGCCGCCGCCTGATCGGGGCCGGCCTCCTGATGATCGCCGGGGCCGCCTTGTCCTTCAATGCCGCGGCCGAGTCCGTGAACAGCAAGGACAAGAGCTTCATGACCAACGCCGCCGAAGCCGGTCATGCCGAAGTCGAAGCCAGCAAGATCGCGCTCGAAAAGAGCAGCAACCAGGCCGTCAAGGATTACGCCCAGAAAATGATCGACCAGCACACCACGGTGGATGAGCAACTCAAGCAACTGGCCTCGAGCAAGGATGTCACCCTGCCGGCCGAACCGAGCATGGCCCAGCGCGCCAAGATCGCCATCCTGGAGAAGCTCAAGGGCAATACCTTCGACAAGCGCTATGCCAGCATGATTGGCGTGTCCGCCCATGAAGATGCGGTCAAGCTGTTCCAGAAGTCGTCCAAGGAAGCTCAAGATCCGGATGTGAAGACTTTTGCCGCCAAGACGCTGCCGGGCCTGCAGGAACACCTGCAGATGGGCCGTGATCTGAAGAAAACTGTGGATGCCGCCAAGAAATAATCGTCATCCCTTCAGTCGATCAGCTCTGCAAATGAAATAAACCTTCCCTTGCGGCGTTGATCGACTAAGCTGTAGTCAGCTTCACTCCCGCTCCCTGTCATGCCGTCCCCCCCTCACGCCCGTGTGCCCAGGAGACTTGCCATGAAACACTTCGCCCGCTCCGTCGAACAGCAGCAAGCCGGTCATTTCATGCCGCGTGTCACCAAGCTGGACAAGCACAAATACGTCGCCTACATCGATACCCGTATTGATGAACTCTGGCACATGGATTTGCTGGACCTCGGTGCGCAACCGGTGCGTATCTGCAAGAAACGTAAAGCGGCCGAGAAGGCTGCCTTGGCACTGCTGGCCGAAGCCATGCACAAGCATCAAGCGGAACAGAGGGGCTAGGCCGCCGATGGATGCCGGCCATTTGCCTGGCGTCCTTGGTGCTGCCAATGCCGTCCGGCGTGGTCCGGGCGGCATGCTCATTTTCAGGGCTGGCAGTTTTGGTCAATTCCTTCACGCAACAGGCGCGCGCTTCAGAGCCAACCCGTCGCCCGGCCATAAAAAATCGAGGGGCTAGCCCTCGATTTTCACTTTCCTTCATATCAGCCTGAAACCGTGCTTAACCATCGCTTTGCGCCGATTCGCCATGGGCGACCGCAAAGGCTTCGCTTTCATGGTTGGGCGGTGCGGCCGGGGCACTGCCTTTCTCCGACAATTGCGGTTTGGAGGAGCCGCCGGCAGAGATGGAGCCATCGCCTGCAGCGTCGGCGGGTTGCTGGCGCTGTTCACGGCGCTGCTGCTCATCCAGCAGTTTCATGAATTCATTGTTGAAGGCCGGGATATCGGCGGGTTTGCGCGAGGACACGAAGTTTTCGTCCCGCACCACTTCCTGGTCGACCCACTGGCCACCCGCATTCTTGAAGTCGTCCTGCAGGCTGGGCCAGCTGGTGACGGTGCGCCCCTTGGCGATGCCCGCCGAGATCAGCAGCCAGCCGCCATGGCAGATGGAGGCGATGGGCTTTTCCGCATCATTGGCGGCGCGCACGAAATTGCGGGCTTCGGGCAGCAGGCGCATGGCGTCGCCATTGACCACGCCACCCGGCAGCAGCACGGCCGAATAATCAGCCGGATTGGCGCTATCCAGGCTGCCATCGACACTGACCACTTCGCCCTTGTCCACGTGCTTGAAGCCCTGCACGCTGTCGCTCTTGTCGGAGAGGATGTGGACCGTCGCGCCGGCGGCTTCCAGCGCCTTTTTCGGTTCCAGCAGTTCGGCCTGCTCGAAGCCATCGGTCACCAGCACGGCGACCTTCAATTGGTTGTAGCGATTGCTCATCATGGTTCTCCCTTCATCAAATAAAAAAGCGGCCGGCATGCACCGGCCGCCCAGGAATCGGGCGCAACTGGATCAGTTGGCCTTGGGGGTGTTTTCCTTGACCCGGTGGCTGTTCTGGTGGTCGTCCTTGGCCTTGTCCATCTCGGGCGCCTTTTCGATGCGCGTGATGTTGGAGGTGGACACCGGATCGCTGCCGGGGAAGCTCATCTCATTGGCCTCATCCAGCGTTACTTCGGACGGCGTGTCGTACTGGTTGGGACGATGGTCCTTGCCGGTTTTGCTTTCGCTCATGCTGTTCTCCTTCTGGTCTGATGGAATGGGCTGGCAAGCGGTGCAGCCTGTGAGATGAAGCTTACTGCGCCTGCCGCTGCCCCCCTATAAGCGGGAGGCGCAACCGCACGTAAGAATGCGCGAGGAAGATTTCTCCCCGCGCAGATTTCACGGCCAGGGTGCTGGCGTCACGTCTTCGAACTGCGTTTGCTGCGCGCCGCTGGCGGGAATGCCGTCGGGTTTGCGGCCCGGGTGCAGCATGGTGCCGGTGAGCAGATCCAGTTCACGTTCGGCCGCAATGAACGCGCTGTCGTCCAGCGGCTGTTCCGCCACGGGCCAGTGCTCGATGGCCCAGCGCTTGTATTGCTCGAAACGCAGGCGCAGCTGCCTGGCGTACTCTTCTCGTTGCTGTTCGATGGCATCCATGGTTCATCCTCCTTGCATGGCAATCAGGCTTTCCTTGACCTTGGCCAGGCCGAATTTCCAGATCTGCTCCATCTTGATGTGCGGCATGACGGGCAGCTCCGACGGATCGATGAAAACATCCAGCACCGCCGGGCCAGGCGCGGCCAGCAGCTGCTGCAGGCTCTCCTGCAACTCTTCCGGGGCGCGCGCAGTGAAACCTTGGCCGCCACAGGCACGGGCGAAGGCGGCGAAGTCGGCATTGGGGAATTCCGAGCCCTCGAAGGCAGGCATGCCGGCTTCTTCCATCTCCAGATGCACCAGGCCCCATTCACGGTTGTTGAAGACGATCACCTTGACCGGCAGCTTGTGTTCCACGCTGGTCATGAACTCGCCCAGCAGCATGGTGAAGCCGCCGTCACCCACGCCCACGATCACCTGGCGTTCGCGGTCCAGTGCCTGGATGCCATTGGCCTGGCCAAGCGAAGTGCCGACCGCGGCATTGTTGAACGAGGCCAGCAGGCGCTGCTGGCCGCGCTGGCGGATCCAGTTGCCGCACCACAGCGTGACCACGCCGGTATCGATCACGAAGCGCGCATCATCGTCGGCCAGGTCGCTCAGGGCCCGGGCCACGCTTTGCGGTTTGATCTTCTTGTGATGGCGCTTGATCTCGGCGGCGCTGTCCAGCTTGCTGTTCCAGCGTTCACGATCGGCATTGGCTTTCTGCAGGAAACTGCCATCGGTCTTGCCGTCGACCTTTTCCAGCAAGGCTTGCACGGCCGGTCCGACCGAGCCGGTAATGCCCAGCGTGACCGGGGCGCGGCGGCCGAGCACGAAACCGCGTTCGTCAATCTGGATGATCTTGGCTTTGGTCGGCAGGAATTCCGAATACGGATAATCCGAGCCCAGCATCAGCATCACCTCTGCACCATGCAGGGCATCAGTGCCAGGCGCGCCACCAATGAGGCCGACTCCGCCGATCCAGTGCGGATGGTCGTAAGCCACCAGATCCTTGCCTCGGAAGGTATGCATGACCGGAGCCTGCAGCTTGCTGGCCAGGGCCAGCACCTGGTCGATGGAACCGCGGCAGCCATTGCCGGCGAAGATGGCCACCGAGCCGGCGGCATTGATCAGTTCAGCCGCAGCGGCAATCTCGGCGGCCGGCGGGGCCAGTTCACTGCGTTCACGCAGCGTATGAATGCTGGGGACGGTGCCGCTGACCTTGGCGCCGATGATGTCTGCAGGAATGTTCAGGTGCGCTACGCCGCGCTGTGCATAGGCCTGGGCGATGGCCTGGTGGAACACGGCGGGGGCCTGTTCCGGGCTGGTGACGACCTGGCTGTAGGCAGCCACATCGCGGAACAGCATGTCGGGTGAATTTTCCTGCAAATAGTCGGTGCCGCGCTTGGCCGCGGGCACACCGCCTGAAATGGCCAGCACCGGCGCGTGGTCCTTGCGGGCTTCGTAGAGCCCGGCCACCAGGTGGTTGGCACCGGGGCCGGTGGTGCCGCAGCACACGGCCAGGCGGCCGGTCAGTTTGGCCTGGCCGGCGGCGGCCAGGGCGGCGCCTTCTTCGTGGCGTACACCGATCCATTCGATGCGCTTGTCACGGCGGATGGCGTCGGTCAGCGGGTTCAAGGCATCACCGACGACGCCAAAGATCTGGCGCACGCCGATCTCGTAGAGCGTGTCGATGAGAATGTCTGCAACGGTAGCGGGCATGGCGGCTCCTGGGAGGGGGAGGGAATCGCTCAAGAGTAAGTCCGGCAGTGCCGGGCCTGTATCGGCATGTGCGGTAAATCCATGTAGGAGAAGACCGGGCGGGAGGCCGCAAGGCGCGCCATGGCGGGCGGGAGCGGCACATTCCTACGCGGGCTTCATCGGCAGTCCGACTGCGCGGCGGACGGGGCGATTTGATAATCGGCGCATCAGCGAACTTGCGGAGGAAGCGATGCGACGCGCACTGTGGAAGGGAGCCATCAGCTTCGGGCTGATCAATATCCCGGTCGAACTCTATACCGCCGAAAAACACGATGAGCTGGATTTCACCCTGCTCGACAAGCGCGACCTGTCTCCGGTGGGCTACAAGCGCTACAACAAGAAATCCGGGCGCGAAGTCCCCTGGGAAAACATCATCAAGGGCTACCAGTACGAGGAGGGCAAGTTCGTCCTCATGTCCGATGAAGATTTGCGCCAGGCCAATGTGGAGGCGACCCAGAGCATCGACATCCAGAGCTTCGTGGAGCGTGAGCAAGTCCCCATCCTCTACTATGAGCAGCCGTATTTCCTGGCCCCGGCCAAGGGCGGCGACAAGGCCTACGCCTTGCTGCGCGAAACCCTGCTGGCCAGCGACAAGATGGCCATTGCCCAGATTGTCATCCGTACCCGGCAGCATCTGGCCGCCCTGATTCCCCAAGGCGACATGCTGCAACTGATCACCTTGCGCTATCCCAGCGAATTGCGGGCACCGGATGACTTGCCGGTGCCGTCACGCAAATCGAAGAAATCCGCCGTGTCCAAGCAGGAAGTCGAGATGGCGCGGGCGCTGGTGGATCACATGTCTTCCGATTGGGAGCCCGGCCAGTTCCACGATACCTATCGTGATGACGTGCTGGCGCTCATCAAGAAGAAGATCAAGAGCCGCCAGACGCATGCGGTGGCCGAACCCGATGAGGCCGCTGCGCCAGCCACGTCGGGCGCGAAGGTGGTGGACCTGATGGCCTTGCTCAAGAGCAGTCTGGAGGGACGAGGCAAATCCAAGCCAGCCCCGAAAGACAAGGCAGACGAGAGCACTGCCAAGGTCCACAAGATGGCCGACCGCAAGCCTGCTGCCAAACGCCGCAGCTCGGCCAAGAGCGAGTCCCGAACGGCGGCCCGCAGCAAGGCATCGCCCCGTAGCAAGGCCGCCGCCAGCAAGAGTACGGCGCGCAGCATGCCTGCGCGCGCCAACGCCAGGAGGGCGCAGGCATGAGCCGGTCTTCTTCCGCACTGGATCGTTACCATGCCAAGCGTGATTTCAGCGTCACGCCCGAGCCGTCCGGCCACGCTCAGGCTGCCCGGCGGCAGGGCAAGCAGGCCTCACCGGAGGGCTTGCAGTTCTTCATCCAGCGCCATCATGCACGTCGGCTGCATTACGACTTCCGGCTCGAGCTCGATGGCGTACTCAAGAGCTGGGCCGTTCCCAAAGGGCCGAGCCTGGACCCGCATGACAAGCGGCTCGCCGTGAGGGTCGAAGACCATCCTTTTGATTACGGCACGTTTGAAGGCGATATCCCGGCCCACCAGTACGGTGCCGGCCACGTGGTGCTGTGGGATCGCGGCCAATGGCAACCGCATGGCGATCCGCAGGCCGGGCTCAGGAAAGGCCATCTCAGCTTCCTGCTCACGGGTGAGAAACTGCAGGGCCGCTGGGCTCTGGTGCGCATGGGCAAGCCTGCCGAGGACGGCAAGGAGAATTGGCTGCTCATCAAGGAAGAAGATGACGCCGCCCGCACCGGCGCAGCCGCCGCCATCACCGACCTGCGCCCGGAAAGCGTGAAGGACCAGGGGGATACGCCCCCTGCTGGCAAGGCCATCGCGCCTTCGCCCGCGCAATCCACCAGCGACATGTCCGAACGCATGGAAGCGCAGTTGGCCACGCTCGCCGACAGCGCACCCCAGGGCGAGGAATGGCTTTCCGAACTGAAGTTCGACGGTTATCGCGGCCTGTGCCGCATCGAGAACGGCCGGGCTGCCATCCATACCCGGGAAGGACTGGACTGGAGCCATCGCTGGCCCATCCTGGTGGAGGCGCTGGCCAAGCTGCCGGTGGATCAGGCCTGGATCGACGGCGAGGTGGTGGCACTGGATGCCGACGGCCGTGTCAGTTTCGAGGCCCTGCAAAATCTGGTGCGCGGCGACCGCCAGCAGGCCAACGGCATCCGCCTGGCCCTGTACGCCTTCGACCTGCTGTACCTGAATGGCCATGACGTGCGCGAACTCCCGCTGCACCAGCGCAAGGAGCTGTTGCGCGAGGTGATTCCGGGTGGCGATGAACAGGGCTTGCTGCTCTACAGCGAGCATATCGCTGGCCACGCAGATGAAGTATTTCGCCACGCGTGCCAGCACGGGATGGAAGGTATCGTGGTCAAGCGGGCCGATGCGCCCTATAGCGGGCGGCGCGACCGCAACTGGATCAAGGTCAAGTGCGAACATCGGCAGGAGTTCGTCATCGCGGGTTATACGGAGCCGGCCGGACAGCGCAGCGGCTTCGGGGCCATCCTGGTGGGTGTGCATGACGAACAAGGGCAACTGCAATATGCCGGCCGCGTGGGCACGGGCTTCGACGAACGCTTGCTGGGCAGCATGCTCAAGCAGTTCCACCAGCGCGAACAGGACCAGCCTGCCTTCGTCAATCCGCCGACCGGGCAGCAGCGGCGTGGCGTGCACTGGCTGAAGCCGGAACTGGTGGCAGAGGTGAAATTCGCCCAGTGGACCAAGTCCGGCATCCTGCGTCACGGCAGCTTCGTAGCGCTGCGCGAGGACAAGGCACCGGAGGAGATCGTCAGGGAAACGCCGGGAAGCGCCTCTGATGAGGTCCATCCCGAAAACGCGGAAGCGAAGCCGAAAGCACCCGTCCGCCGCAGCGCCCAGGACCTGTCCAGGCCCGTGATGGTGGAGGGCGTCAAACTGACGCATCCCGGCAAGATCCTGTTCCCCGATACCGGCCTGACCAAGCTGGAACTGGCGCGCTACTACCAGAGCGTTGCGCCCTGGATCCTGCCCGAACTCAAGCAGCGCCCGCTATCCCTGGTGCGCTGCCCGGATGGCCATGCCGGGAAGTGCTTCTTCCAGAAACACACTGGCCAGGGCATGCCGGACGCCATCGAGACCATAGAAGTGCCGGAAGGCGAAGGTACGGCCCGCTACATGATGGTCAACGACGTCGCCGGACTGGTCGCCACCGTCCAGATGGGCGTCCTGGAGCTGCACGCCTGGGGGGCCACCGGGCGGGCGCTGGACAAGCCGGACCGGGTGGTGTTCGACCTCGATCCGGCACCTGATGTGCCCTGGGCCACGGTGGTGGAGGGTGCGCAACTGGTACGGGGGCTGCTGGAGGAGCTTGGCCTGAGCTGTTTTTTGAAGACTTCCGGCGGCAAGGGCCTGCATGTCATGGTGCCAATTCGTCCGGAACACGACTGGGACGTCATCAAGGACTGGGCACACCGCCTGGCGGCGCATCTGGCGCGCCTGCTGCCGGATCGTTTCATTGCCCGCATGAGCAAGGCCGCCCGCACCGGCAAGATCTTCATTGACTACCTGCGCAATGCGCCCGGTGCCACTACGGTTGTGGCGTATTCGGTGCGCGCCCGCGACGGCGCGCCGGTGTCGGTGCCGATCACCTGGGAAGAGCTGGAGCAGGGCGTGCAGGCCGACCATTTTCGGGTCTCCACCATGCAGAAAAGGCTGGAAAGCCTGTCCCACAGCGACCCTTGGGCCGATTTCAACAAGCCTCCGCAGCGCCTGACGCGCGCCATGCTGAATGCCTTCGATCCGGCCTGAGCCGACCGGCAAGCTCAACAAGGAGGTGATGTCCTACACGCGGTTCATCTTCCTGCCGACTGTGGATGACAAGGGCAAACTTCATAATCCACTTTAACTTGATGGACGCGGCTAGCCGGTCCGTTTGCAACCTGACAGAGCACGCCCCGCCGTGACATGAACAACAAGAAGGATTTGGCCAGCGCCATGAATACCATCAGCCACCGCACTTCGCTGACCCAGCTGTTTACCCGCCCCTTGCAAGCCGTGATGCCGGCCCTGATGCCGCAGGCTCCCGCCGCGCTGCACGTTGCCCAGCCGCGCAAGTTGCCGGCGGCACTGGTGGACCGCCTGCTGGAACAGGAAGGACAGCGCGGCCTGCGCCACGCGGGCTTGCCCCGCGCCACCTTCAATGCACCGCAGCCGGCGGCCCATCGCGCTGCCACGTTCAGCTATCCGCTGCATATCGACCGCGCCAGCATTGAAGCCTTGCCCGCAGCCTGCGGCGTCTACATTTTGCGTGGTGTGAACGATCAGGCTTTGTACGTGGGCCGCAGCGTGAACCTGCGCAGCCGCGTGCTGGCCCATTTGCACAATCATGAAGAACAATTCCTGATCGGCCAGACCCGCCGCATCGAATGTCGTTGCACCGCCGGTGAGCTGGGCGCTGCCCTGCTGGAAAGCAGCCTGCTGCGCGATCTGCGTCCGTCGCACAACAAGAAGCAGCGCACCAAGCGTGGACTGTTCACCTTGCGCCTGAACGCTGCCGGCCAGCCGCAGGTGGCCCAGGTCGAGGAACGTGAATTCAGCCGTGCCGAGAATCTGTTTGGCATCTATACCAGCGAGCGTGCTGCACAGGAAGCGCTGCAAAAGATGGTCGAGCGCCATGGCCTGTGCTCCATTGCCACCGGTCTGGAGCAGGCCGATGGTGTCGGCATGGCCTGCTTCGGCCGCCAGATCCGCCGCTGCCGCGGTGCCTGCACCGGTGAAGAAACGCATGAACAGCATCAGCAGCGCCTGATGCAGGCGCTGGAAGACCTGCGCATCCTGCCTTGGCCTTATGCTGGCCCGATGGCCCTGGTAGAGCAGGGTGATGGCTGGCAGCAGGTGCATGTCATCGATCATTGGCGTTATCTGGGCTCGCTGGACCGGGACAACCGCCAACTGGCCAGCCGTCCGGCCGCCAGTCTCAAGGGTTTTGACCTGGACAGCTACAAACTGATGATCCAGCCGTATCTGCTGGGTCAGTTGGAATTGCGTCCACTGCCCGGGCTGCCGCTGGCGCAGGGCTGAATTCGCATTGACTTGGGCCGGTCTTCCCGGCCCTTGCTGTTTTTGCCGGACCAGAAGTCCGCATCACACTCCTCCCGCTTTTTCTGTTTTGACTCCCTTCGATCCGATGCAACGACGATTCCCTCTCCCTGTCGCCGCCATCCTGCTGGCCGCTCCCATCAGTCTGAACCCGGCCCATGCCGCTGATTCCGCAGGTTTCTGCAACACCGAGCAAACGCTGGACAAGGACCAGCTGGCTGCCACGCTGATCCGTACCTATCCCGTGAGTACCGCCTATCTGTCGGTCGGCAAGGAGCCAGCGCCGCTGAACTCGCCGCGCGCGCTGGTCGCCTGGCTGCTGCAAAAGCGCGCCACGGAAAAGTCAGGGGGACAGGCCTGCCAGGGCGACAGCTGCAACGTCGACCACATGGCGGCCGATGTGCAATCGCTGCTGGATGGCAAGGATGCCCGTTTCCAGCCTAGTGGCCGCAGCGATGTCATCGCCTTCTTCCGCGACAACAGCCGCGTGGCCTTGCGCTGCACGACGGCCGATGCCACTCCGCGGCTGGCCCATGCAGATGCCGCCTTGCGCATGGGCGTGGCACCGGCTCCTGCATCGACGCCAGCGGCCGCACCCGCCGCGCCAGCCACGGCGCAGGCTCAGGAGGCTCAGCAGGCGGGCTGGATGGACCATGTACGCATTCGCGGCAATCCTGACCAGCTTTCCATCGATCATCGCAACAAGGCGGCTTTTGCCTCGGTCGACCGGGCCAGGGTGTCGCTGGCCAATGACGATGTGGCGCAATCGCGTACCAATGATGTTGTGGTGTTTGCCGGGTATTCGCTGGACAAGCGGGCCATGGGCGAGCCGGGCAGCACCTATGAGGCGGTGCCTTATGTGGGCTTCAAGCAGAACCGGGTGACCACCTATGACACGGGCAATCCCGAGATCACCACGACGCGCACCAGCCAGATCGGGATGCTGTCCGCCTTTCACTTCGCGCATGCGGATACGGCCAATACGGAGGATCTGACGGCGCGTCCCGACTACCTGGTCAACAATACCGACGGCAGCCGCCTGCTGACGGTCAACTTCACGCTCACGCCGGTTCGCCCGGGCGTGCTCAACGATTTCCTGCGCTGGAACAACGGGCTGGCGTTCAAGCCCATTCTGATCGGCCAGAGCCGTAACGGTATCTACATCAACCGGGGGGATCCGGATGTCTACGACCAGCACCGAGATTTCATCCGACTGGGGGCGCAGGCGGGGTTCACGCTGTCTTCGACCAATCCGGCCTTGCCGTTTGATTTCACCACGACCTACACCGGGTTGAAGGCTTTGCAGGGCAATCGCAGCATTCATTACTGGAAGTCGGTGCTGACTTACAACTTTAACCAGAACGTGGGCCTGAGCCTGGATTATTCGAACGGCTTGCTGCCGGATAGCGGGGATGCGGAACGCAAGTGGGGGTTGGGGGTGTCGAGCAAGTTCTGATGATTGGACGCAGCGCTGACGGGGTCGGCGGCGCTGTCGCGATGCTTAATCGCATCCTGCGCCAAGCCCGTAGAGCAGCCATTTTCCCTGGTCGAGTCGGAGGCTGCGGCTTTCCACGCAGGCTTCGTCGGCAAAGAACATCACCTCAATTTGCTCATCGGTGACGGTTGTGGTGACTTGCCAGGCTTCACCGGCTTTCATCAGGTGATCAAGCAGCTCGTCGTTTCATCTTGACGCCACGAATTCACTGAGTACTTCTTTGATTTCGTCCTTGGATAGATAGCCAGTGCTGAGAATCGTATCGAGATCCTTTCTGGTAAGGGGATGATTCCTGAGAAGTTTCAGCAGGGCTTCCTGACGGAAAGGAGCTGCTTCTAACGGGGCGATCATGGTCGGATCCGGCAGGTTCTCCAGCGGCAGCGGCATGCGGTCGATGTTGACGTAAATTTTATAGCGGGAAAATCCTTCAGGGAACGAGGTGTCGTAATAGAGCGTTGTGCCAACCGGTAAAATTCCATTGGAAGCCTCCTTCGTGCCGAGCTGCAGCGGTGCGGCCAGGCGATGGATTTTTACGGTAGCTGGCTTCCAGACAAGGTAGACGCAGATCAGCAAACTTGCGGCAGTGGCCCCGCCAAGGAAAGAAAGTATCGTGCCTGGTATTTTCATGATTCGTAAATTTCTGAGCTTGAGCCTTTTGCGCCTCGACATCATGAGGGCAGCAGTAGTCGGTAATTGTTAGCCTGACTGCTTTCCGGGAAATGCGGGACAAGTTTCCAAATCAAGATTCATGTCGTAAATCACGTCGACCACCTTTCCTGTCGTCAGATCCACGATATCGTGATCCACTATCGCTGTTCTGTGATTCCTGCTGAAGGCCGCTTCGTAGGGGCCCCTCGTTCTCGTGAAATGATTGATCGGCTTTCTCTTTTTTAGATCGATGACGTAAATCTTATTAACGGGCGGGGCACCTATCCGTGCTTTACTTAGATCTTGTCCCCATGCAATGGCACGGGTTCTTGAGCAGTTGACGGCCCAGTCGCTCACTCGGATACCGAGCGGAATTGAAACTGTACGTTTTCCTGCTTCGAATGCGAATCCATTTGCTCCGCCGCGGAACGAATTGCGAAGTTCAATGTTCGAGGCGCTGATCGGATCTGGAAATAAGAAAAACATTGAGAGAAATAGGGAGAGGTAATCGCATGCTTCGCCAATTTTGTAGAGAAGCCATTTTCCTTGAGCAAAGCTGAGAGTGCGGCCTTGCAAACATGCTTGGTTGACAAAAACCATTGCGTCAATTTGTCTGTCAGTGATGTCTGCCGGGCCTGAGATGGCTGAGCGAGAAACTAATCGCAAGCATCATCGGTTTCGGCGATCCACCATTTTCCTTTGAGCCGAATTAAATTCCGACTGGAATGACAAACTTCATTTGGCATGAAGTTGAGCTGGATTCTGTCAGCAGTGACCTCCAAATCTACATTCCATGCTTCGCCTGCGCTCAGTAGTTCTTCTGCAAGCTCGGGGTCGGCTTTGATCACTTTGGTGCGCTCAATATAATTTTCGTCTAGTCCTGTTCTTTTAATGAATTTGCGCATATGCCTCAGCAAATAGGTTTTGCTGGCTTCTGTTTTCTTTACACATAAAAGGGCATCAACTAAGCCACGGGCGTCCTCCGGTAGTCTCTTCAACATGGACTGCTTTTGTTCGGGGAGACACGCGTTATGTTTTATCTCTCCATAAACGTCAAGAGGTGGAAAATCTGTACTGTGCGGGTTGGCCGAAGCTGCAGTGCAAAGGATCAACAAGGTATGAAACAGCACAAGAGGAAATTTGCTGATCATAAAATCTTTTCTTCCAAGATGGTGATGTGGAAATGATGCGCGTGTGTTTTCTTGTTCTGTGTGATTTGCATATGAGGTAGTGGTACGTCTTTATCTTTGCTGTTGGCATCGATGTGCCATGGCTCAAATATGTGCGATACCGCTGGTTGCCTCATCAGTGACTGTCTAAACGTCCTGACCCGTTTGCCTGGGTGACAGCAAGGGTGATCAGGATCGCTTGCGCGGTATTGCGGAGTGTTATTTTTTCTCCAAATTGATGTCAATGGCGAAGCCATGGCTGCGCTTGCATTGGCCTGATGAGCAGCAAGGGCGATGAGAATTGCGTACGTGGTGTTGCGGAGCTGACCTGCTTCTGAATTACTAATCAATTACTTTTGTTCCGAATGCTTTCCGGGGAATGATGGACAAGCTTCCGTGGCTATCTTTACGTTATCCGTCATGCTCAGCACTTTTCCTGAATTTTGGTCTATCACATAGTCATCTACTATCACCGTTCTATGATCCGCGCTGAATGCGGCACTAAATGGACCACGTGTGATTGTGTAGTGATTAATGATTTTCCTGCTATCAAGGTTAATGATGTAAACCTTGCTTACTGACGGTACACCTGATTGACTTAGGCCAAGATCGACGCCCCAGACGACGGCCCGAGTTCTTGTGCAGTTGATGGACCAACCATTGACATGGATGTCGAGATCAAATCTAACCGTCCGCTTTCCCTGTTTGAAGGAAAACAAATTCTTCCCGCTGCTGAACGAACTGCGCGATTCGAAATTCGCGGCGTTAGCCTTACCTGAAACAGGAAGTGCTGATAGTAGTATTGAGAAAATCAAAATCTTATGGCCGTGGAAGCGCCCCACGACCAGGGATTCGGGAAATCCAGCGTCCTGTGCGCTGGCCAGCGTGATCAGGCGCGCGTGCTGCAACAGGCCGGGCCCGAACAGCGTAGAGGGGAAACCAGAAAGGAGTGTGGAAAGTAAGCGTGCTGCAACAGGCGCGCTGTGCTGCCTGCCGGGCGGTGCTGCATCTTGCGTCACGGGATAGCCTCATCTTGATGGTCCGCCATTCGCGCTGTACTGCGAATGAACGTGTGTTGGTCTTCAACACCACGCTGGCATCAAGTTGTCCCCGTGCTACCCCCGTATCGACTGCTGCATGGCAGCGGCGCTCAGCAATAAGCCCGCTCATTTTTGTGCCGTGCATTTTGCCAATCCGGGCCTTCACCCTCCATCGAAAAAGTTCGTTAATTCATGACTGAAATATGGGCAAGAAAAATAAAGCTTCATGCCGCAGCATGGCGACATGAAGCTTCAACCAGGTTTGCTCTTTACTGGAACGTGCTGGCCATCTTCGCCGGCAGCGGCACGTTGAGCCATTTCTGAACAATGGCATTGAGTTCGCCGCTCTTCTTGGCCGCCGTCAGCACCTCGTTGACCTTGCCCAACAAGGCCGTCTCGCCCTTGTTCAAGCCGACGTTGCAGGCCGATTCCTGGATGATGTACTTGAGCACCGGCTTGTTGTTGGGTGCCTTCTCCGCCAGGGCGTAGGCCACGAAGTCACCCGTGCCCACCAGCTGTACCTGGCCCGAGACATAGGCCGAGATCATGGCGTTGTTGTCCTCGTAGCGTTTGATGGTGGCGCTCTTGGGCGCCGTGTCGGTCAGTTGCAAATCCTGGAAGGTACCGCGTGCCACGCCCACGGTCTTGCCGGCCAGGTCCGCAGGGCCGCTCACCGCCACACTGGCCACACCGAACACGCTGTTGTTGTAGGGCGCATAGGGCTGGGAAAAATCGATCACCTTCTCACGCTCGGCATTCTTGCCCAGGGTGGAGATCACCAGGTCGGCCTTGTGCGTCTGCAGATAGGCGATGCGGTTGGCGCTGGCCACCGGGACCAGTTGCACCTTGAGGCCCATTTTCTGGGCGATCAGCTTGGCCACATCAATGTCCAGCCCCTGCAATTGCAGGTCCGTATTGACTGAACCGAAAGGCGCAAAGTCCTGCGGTACGCCGATACGAACCACGCCGGCCTTCTGGATGTCGGCCAGTGCATCGGCCTGTGCCGGCGCGTTGGCCAGCACGCCCAGACCGAGTGCAATTGAAAGGGCCAGCAGGCGGTGTTTGGATGTCATTTTCTTGGTCTCCTCTTATGAATATCAGCGCGCCGATGATACCCCCATATTGCATGGGGGTTCAGCCCGGCAGCGGCAAGACACAATCCTCCGCCGCCAGATAGATGCGCTGCCCCGGCAAGGCATCGACACGATAGCCGCCCGTGAACGCGCCAAAGGCCGGAAGCATCGCCCAGCGCTCATCCACGACAAAGCAGGGCAGCCGCAAGCTGTCGCCCGCCGAGGACAGGCGATACACCGGATGCACATGGCCGACAATGGCAAAGGCACCGTCGACCGTCTGCGGATGATGGCAAAAGGCCAGCGGGCCGACCCGCCAGGGTTCATCGACCAGCTCCATGCCCAGTGCTTCAGGCGGATCCCCCGCATGATGGTCGTGATTGCCGCGCACCAGCGTGAGCGTCAGCCCCGCGTTGCGGCCACGCCATTGCGCCAGCGCCGCGAGCGTTCCTGCAGCACGGCCCGCGCGAGCATGCAGGAAATCCCCAAGGAACACGATGTGACGCACCGCATGCTGCTGAACCAGCGCATCAATGGCCTCCAGGTTGGCGCGGGTCGTGCCGTGCGGGACGGGAATGCCGCCCGCCCGAAACGCCGCCGCCTTGCCGAAATGCACATCGGCCAGGATCAGCATGCCGCGCTCGCGCCACAGCAGGGCGCGTTCCGGCAACATGGTCAGA
This sequence comes from Herbaspirillum sp. 1173, assembly GCF_031455335.1. NCBI lineage: Bacteria > Pseudomonadati > Pseudomonadota > Betaproteobacteria > Burkholderiales > Oxalobacteraceae > Herbaspirillum > Herbaspirillum sp. 1173. The sequence continues at coordinate 462,981 of NZ_JAVDSP010000001.1, forward strand.
ATTGCGCCATCGGCGTCGAAGCTGGGGTAGTGCATCATGCGGCTGTCTTGGGCTTGGCCTTGCGCCGTGCGGCGGGCTGGGGTTGTTCACGAGAAGCGGTCTTGTCAGCGGCACCTTCCAGCTCGCGCAGCATGCGTGCGACACGGTCCGCCAGTTTCTCGGTCGAGAGTTTCTCGCGGAAGCGTTCCACCATCAGCGGCAGCGCAAACGGGGTAGGGCGCTCCAGTTGTACCAGCGTCATGGTGCGCGCCCGCAGCTCGGCGAGGGTGCTGCGCAGGCGCTCCAGTTCCAGCTCCTGTTCCAGTACCTCGCGCTGGGCCTGGGTGAGCAGAAGATTGCCGGCATCATGCTTGCGGAAGACCTCGAAGAACAGCGCCGACGACGCCTGCAACTGGCGCGCGCTCTTGTGCTGGCCCGGATAGCCCTGGCTGACCAGTCCGGCAATGCGGGCGATCTCGCGGAAGCGCCGTTGCGACAATTCCGTCGCGTTCAGGCTGGCGAGTACGTCCTCCAGCAAATGCTCTTCGCTGAAAAGGTCCTGCGCCTGTTGCGGGGCCAGACGGGCCATCTCCACCTGGTCCGCCGCCAGCAATTCGAAACCATAGTCGTTCACGGCAATGGAGAAGGTGGCGGCGCGCGTGCTGGCCAGTCGCCAGGCCAGCAGCGAGGCCAGCCCCATGTGGACCAGACGCCCGGCAAAGGGATAGAAGAACAGGTGATGCCCCTCGCGGCTTTTGAGGGCTTCCACCACCAGCCGCTGCCCCGTTGGCAGCGCCGACCAGGCATGCTGCAAGGCCAGCAGCGGCTGCACGGCCTGCATCTCGGGGCCTTCGAAGTGCTGTTGCTCGGCTTGCTGCAAACGATCCAGGACAGCATGCGCCAGCGTCGAGGACAAGGGCATGCGCCCGCCTTGCCAGCGAGGGACCGCGCCACTGCCGGCGGTGCTGCGGCGGACCCAGGCCGTCATCTCATGCACCCGGACAAATTCCAGCACCCGCCCCCCGAAGAGAAAACGGTCACCCGGACGCAGGCGCGCGATGAAACCTTCTTCGATGGTGCCGATGCGTCCGCCCTTCATGTACTGCACATGCAGGCTGGCATCGGCCACGATGGTGCCGATGTTCATGCGATGCCGGCGCGCGATGGCGGGCACATCCACACGGTAGACGCCATCCTCGCCCTGGCGCACCCGGTGGTATTCGGGATAGGCGGTCAGGCTCTGGCCCCCGCGCACCACGAAATCCAGCGCCCACTGCCACTGGTCCTCGCGCAGATCGCGATAAGACCAGGCTTGCCGTACTTCGTCCAGCAGCGCATCGGCCTGGAAGCCGCCGCCCAGCGCGATGGTGACCAGATGCTGCACCAGCACGTCCAGTGGCGTTTCCGGTACCGGACGCTGCTCCACACGACCCGCTGCGATCGCATCCTGGGCCGCGATGGCTTCCACTAGTTCCAGGCTGTTGGTCGGCACCAGCGTGGCGCGCGAACTGCGACCCGGGGAGTGGCCGGAACGTCCGGCACGTTGCAGCAAGCGGGCCACGCCACGCGGACTGCCGATCTGCAATACCCGCTCTACCGGCGTGAAATCCACGCCCAGGTCCAGGCTGGAGGTGCAGACCACGGCCTTGAGCCGGCCATCGCGCAGGCCGTGTTCGACCCAGTCCCGCACTTCGCGGTCCAGCGAGCCATGGTGCAAGGCGATGATGCCAGCCCAGTCAGGCCGGGCGTCCAACAAATTCTGGTACCAAAGTTCAGCCTGGGACCGGGTATTGGTGAAGACCAGTGTACTGCCACTGGCCTCAATCTCCTGCACCACGGCCGGCAGCATCTGCATGCCCAGGTGGCCGGCCCAGGCGAAGCGTGCCGGTTGCGGCGGCAGAAGGGTGTCGATGACGATGCGCTTGCGCTGTTCGCCGCGTACCAGTACGCCTTGTTCGGCAGCTGCCGGACCCAGCAGGGCTTGCAGTGATTGCTCAAGATTGCCCAGCGTCGCCGACAGCCCCCAGACCACCATTCCGGGCCGCCAGCGGCGCAGTCGCGCCAGCGCCAATTGCACCTGCACGCCGCGCTTGTTGCCCATCAGCTCATGCCATTCATCGACGATGACGGCATCGAGCCTGGCAAAGCGCTGCCGGGCATCGGCTTGCGAAAGCAGCAGGGACAGGCTTTCAGGGGTGGTCACCAGCGCCTGCGGCAGGGATTTCATCTGGCGCGCACGTTCGCCGGAGGCGGTATCGCCGGTCCGCATGCCCGCCTGCCAGTGCGGCAGCAGATCGGCCAGCGGCGCTTGCAGGGCGCGCAGGGTGTCGGCCGCCAGGGCGCGCATCGGTGTAATCCACAAGACCCGCAAGCCAGGCGCGTTGGCGGGCAGGTCAGGCATGCCGAGCCTCGGCTCGGCATGGAGCAGGGCTCCGAACCAGACGGCATAGGTCTTGCCGGACCCCGTGCCGGAATGCAGCAAGCCGCTTTGGCCACTGGCAGCGGCCTGCCAGACGGCGCGCTGGAAATCGAAGACTTCCCAGCCGCGCTGGCTGAACCATTGTTCTGCGCGTTTCAGTGCGGGCGCACGGGAGTTAGTCGTCTTGCGTGGCACGATGCAGTTCTTTCTGTTTTTCTTCAGGCGGCAGGCTGGCCGACGGCCCCAGCAGCGCCCGCAGGCTGGCCAGGGTATCGGCCTGCTCGATGGTCTTGTCCAGGCGCTGGCGCAGGATGCGCGGGAAGCGCACGGCGATGCCTGCCTTGTGGCGCGAGGACAGCGCAATTCCCTCGAAGCCGATCTCGAACACCATGCTCGGCTTGACGCTGCGGACGGGGCCGAATTTCTCGATGGTCGTCTTGCGGATGGCCTGGTCCACCACGGCAATTTCGGCATCGGTGAGGCCCGAATACGCCTTGGCGAAAGGTACGAGCTTGCGTTCGCCCTGGTCATCCGGGGTATCCCAGACCGCGAAGGTGTAATCGGTGTAGAGCGAGGCGCGTCGGCCATGGCCGGCCTGGGCGTAGATCAGCACGGCATCGATGGAATAGGGATCGACCTTCCACTTCCACCAGGTGCCGACATTGCGCGTGCGGCCAATGCCGTAGCGGGCTTCCCGTTGCTTGAGCATCATGCCTTCCACGCCGCGTTCGCGCGAGGTGCTGCGCAATCGCGCCAGTGACTCCCAGTCGCCCGAGGCGATTTGCGGTGCCAGCATCAGCGCCGGGCTTGCATGGCCCTGCACCAGCGTTTCCAGCCGGCTGCGGCGTTCGTGCTGGGGCAGGCTGCGCAGGTCTTGCCCATCCTGCTCCAGCAGGTCGTAGGCAATCAGACCCGCCGGCAAGTCCGCCAGCAGGCGGGCGGTGAGGTTCTTGCGGCCGATGCGTTTCTGCAGATCGGCGAAGGGGGCCACACGATCGGCCTGGGGGCCGGAATCGGGCAGGCGGATCACGATCTCGCCATCGATCACTGTGCCGTCCGGGAGGGCCAATGCGGCCAGTTCGGGGAAGCGATCCGTGATCAATTCTTCACCGCGCGACCACAGCCAGTTGCTTCCCTGACGTCGCACCAGCTGGGCACGGATGCCGTCGTATTTCCATTCGACTTGCCAGTCCGAGAGCGGACCCAGGGTGTCCGGTGTTTCCAACAGGGGATGCGCCAGGAAGAATGGATAGGGCTGGCCGCCCTGCAACTGTGCATCCTGGCCGTCCGCCGGCGCGATGAGCGCGGCGAAACGGCGGGCGTCCGGACGGGCGCGGCCATCTGTCCAACCAACCATGCGTTGCGCCACCAGCTTGGGATCGAGTTGTGCGACGCTGGCCAGTGCACGCGTGACCAGCAGCCGCGACACGCCCACCCGGAAACCGCCGCCGATCAGTTTGGCCAGCAGGAAGCGTCCCTGCCAGTCCAGTTCATCCCAGGCGGCAAACAAGGCGGTGCGGATCACGGCAGGATCGGCCCCGCGCAAGGGCGCGATGCGCTCTTCCATCCAGCGCCCCAGCCCCAGGTCGCTCGACCCCTTCGGCGGCGGCAGGACGTGGGCGATGGTCTCGGCCAGGTCGCCGACGCTGTGATAGCACTCCTCGAACAGCCATTCATCGATCTGCGCGTATTCCATGGCACATTGCTTGAGCAAGCCCGTCGGGACGGCCTGGCGCGGCTTGCCGCCTGCCAGGAAATACACCGCCCAGGCCGCATCGGCGGCATCGGCGCGGCCGAAGTAATCCTGCAGGGCCGCCAGCTTGCGGATGGTGGAGGTGGTGGCGTCCAGTTCGGCATACAGCCGTGAAAATTCACGCATGGCCGCCTTCCTGCGCCGTCACGGGGGCGGCGGGGCTGGGGTTCTCGTTAGTTTCTTCATCTCCGTATTCAGTCGCGAAGGCCCCGGCATCCAGTCCGTTCTGACGCAGCCAGCGCACCATGGTGGCGACTTGGCCGTGGGTGACGATGACGCGTTCAGCACCGGTGGCGTGGATGGCTTCGTGCAGGGCTGGCCAGTCCGCATGGTCGGAGAGGATGAACCCGCGATCCACGCCACGCCGGTGGCGCGTGCCGCGCAGGCGCATCCAGCCGCTGGCGAAGGCATCGCTGTAGTCGCCGAAGCGGCGTATCCAGGGCGACCCGGCCGCCGATGGCGGGGCAATCACCAGACTGCCCGCGTAGGCGGCCGCCTTGCCGCGCTTGCCGGCTTCCGCTTCGCCGACCGTCAGTGTCTCCGGCAGGGCGATCCCGGCCTCGCGGTAGAGGCGATTGAGCGGCTCTACCGCGCCATGGCACACGATGGGGCCAATGCTGGCATCGATGCCGTGCAGGATGCGCTGCGCCTTGCCGAAGGAATAGCAGAACAAGACGCTGGCACGCCCTTCGGCGGCATTGCTGCGCCACCATTGGTTGATTTCCTCGAAAATTTCCCGCTGTGGTTGCCAGCGGTAGATCGGCATGCCGAATGTGGACTCGGTAATGAAGGCGTCGCAGCGTACCGGCTCGAAGGGGGCGCAGGTGCCATCCGCTTCCAGCTTGTAATCGCCGGAGGCTACCCAGATGCGGCCTTCATGTTCCATACGCAGTTGCGCCGAGCCCAGCACGTGGCCGGCCGGGTGCAAAGACAGGCGCACGCCATTGTGGGTGATGGTTTCGCCATAGGGCAGGGGCTGCAGGTTGATCTCTGCGCCCAGCCGCGCACGCAGGATGCCGGCCCCCGGCGCTGCTGCCAGATAGTGGCCATGCCCTACGCGCGCGTGGTCGGCGTGGGCATGCGTAATCACCGCGCGCGCCACCGGTCGCCAGGGATCAATGTAGAAATCGCCGGGCACGCAATACAGGCCCTCTTTGCGTACCACGACCATGTCTTCCTTGCCTGCCATTGCTGATGTGTCCTCGCTCTGCCTTGTCGAAATCGTGCGGCTCCGTTGTGCCGTGTCCGGCGGGCTTTGTCCATGCCTGCCGCGTCCTTGTCCCGGCTTTGCCGCAAGTTATATGAAGGTTCAGGCAAATTTGCCGCTACTTGTCACGCTCGGTCAGCTTAACGGCAAGCCGGTCCGGAAGCTGTCAGTGCCTGTCTTGCCTTTCTGTCAGCGGGAAGGTCGCGAGCACGCATGAAACTTGATTTCAGTTTGCAATGATGCAACGCACAACGGCTATTATTTGGGTATGCTTGTCGTCAATTCCAATTGGCGTTGCGCCAAGCATCGAACTCAAAAGAATCACACCAATCCTCATGTCTCATTACGTCGATCCCAAGGTTTTCCGTGAACTGCAAGACTCCGAAGTCTTGCCTGCGCCCTCCGGCGTGCGTCTGAAGATCATGCAGATGTGCCAGCAGGAAGACATCGCGCTGCCGGATCTGGTGGCGCAGGTGCAGGGCGACCCTGTACTGGCCGGCCGCCTGATCCAGATTGCCAACATCCCCAACATCAACAAGGGGCGCATGGTTGCAGCCGTCAATGTCGAGCTGTTGCTGATGGTGGGGCTGCACGCGGTACGCCAGATGGCGCTGGCGATTTCGCTGACGGAATCGGCACGGCGCGGCGATTGCAAGGAATTCGATTACGACCTGTTCTGGAGCCGTTCCACGGCCATGGCCTGCGCCGGCCAGGCGTTGGGCGACCTGCTGCAGGTGGCTCCCCCGGCAGAAATGTTCACCATCGGCCTGCTGGCCGATATCGGCCGCCTGGGTCTGGCCTCGGCCCGTCCCAAGCGGTATGGCGAACTGCTGGCTAGCGGCGTGCAGGGCAGCCAGTTGCGCCAGGAAGAAAAGGCGCTGTTCGGATTCAATCACCTGGAGCTGGCCGCCGCGATGATGCAGGACTGGCATTTCCCCAAGCTCTTCTGTGAAACGGTGCTGTATCACCATGACGCCGACAATACCGGCATGGACGAGGAAGACCGCCAGCAGCGTCTGATTCGCTTGCTGGAACTGGCGGCCTGCGTGGCGGACGTCTGCGTGGCCAGCGATGCCGCACGGCCAGCTTTGCTGCCGCGCCTGCTGGCGCTGGGTGAGCGCTTCGAGCTGCCGCTCTCCAGCCTGGAGTACCTGTGCGGCCGCGTTTCATGGGACTGGAGTGACTGGGGGGCCTTGCTCAAGGTGCCGACCCGGGTGCTGCGCGAGATCGGGACCGAACTGGCTGCCGCCGCGGAAAAGCCGGAGTGACGGATCTGCAAGAATCGTCAGATTTAGTCATGAAAAATCGAAGTTTTTTGTTGCTGATTTGTCAGTCGCCGATGGTACTATCCCCCTCGCTCTGGAAATGAAGCGCCTCTGTTGACCGTCAGGATCGCTGCAGGAACCGCCTGCAGCCGGCATTCCCCGTCATCATCAGACCCTGCCAAAACTTCGCTTCCAGCCGCATGCAAGGCTCGATGAACCCAGCCAGATTGATGTTCCTTCCGTAAAAGCCACGGCATTTACCGCAGCCACCAACGAGGACATATTCATCAATAAGGCCTTGCCTGCGCCTCTCCTGTCCGGAATGCCTGGCAAATTCCTTTGCTAATGTGTCCCGGCATGGCAGCGGCGCGATTTCCCTTCGGTTCGCTCCGACCACTTTGCTGTACCCGTCGCCTGCGGCGTGCTCCGTCACGTCCGTGGCAGGCACGGGTGTGTCAGTGTGGCCACGCGAATGCCGTACCGATCAAAACAAAGTACACAAAGTACAAGAAAGTGGGGTCTTTCATGAAAAACAACACCATCCGTCTGTCCTGCCTGACCGCACTGCTGCTGGCAGCCAGCCATCCCGCCTTCGCGGCCCATCCGCTGAACACCGACGATGCCGGCGTACAGGGGGCCGGCGGCATCCAGCTCGAAATGAATACCGACTGGAGCAAGCAGAGTGGCGATGCCGGCCACGTCGGGGCGTTTACCTTCACCTATGGTGTTACCGACAAGCTCGACCTGTTCTTCAACCTGCCGCAGACCTTTCAGTCGATTAACGGCACGGGGGTGAACGACGTCTCCGCAGGAGCCAAATGGCGCTATTACGAGGCGGACGGCCTGGCGCTGGCGCTCAAGCCGGAATTGTTCATGCCCAGCGGCGAGGAAAGCAAGGGGCTGGGGAGCGGCCGCAACGGCATGGGCCTGACTGGCATCGCTTCCTACGAGACCGGCCCCTGGACCCTGCACGGCAACCTGGGCCTGCGCTATAGCCCGTACAAGCTGGAGACTGACCAGGAAACGAAGCGCAAGACCATCTGGCGCGCCTCGGTGGCGGTCTGGTATGGGCTGAACGAACAATGGCGACTGGTGGCCGATACCGGCGTGGCACAGAATCAGGACGCGTCCAGCCGGAAATTGCCCTCGTATGCCCTGGTGGGGGCCATCTGGTCGCCCAACAAGACGGTGGACATCGATGCCGGCGCCAAATTCGGCCTGAACAAGGCCGAGGTGACGCGCCAGTTCGGCGTCGGGGTGACCTTGCACTTCTGACGAGGCAGGTAACGGCGGACAGAGCTTCATCTCTGTGCGCTGCAACATGCAATGCGCTGGAAAGCCACGGCAAATCTGCTATCGTTGACCTTGGCGCTAGGCCACGACTAAGGAGACGACATATGGATCTGGTGGAAAAATTCGATGCCAAGGGCAAGACCGGCGCACCTTACCACGTAGAGGTGTATCAGACGCAACAGGACGAGGCCGATGAAGCGGCCCGGGCCTTCAGCCGCAGCTACAAGCTGGCCGATGGTCGCGCGCTGGATCCCCTGACCAACGAGAAATTCAGGATCGTCCAGACCGGGGAGAAAATCTACCGCGTCTGAGTCCACCCTGGACCCGCAAGCCGATCAAGCCGGCACCGCAAGGTGGCCGGCTTTTTCATGTCTGCAGCCACTGGCCGCAGCCTCGCCTCAGAACGCATCCCCCGGCACCCGCACCCAACCCTCCATCAACACCCGCGCACTGCGGCTCATGATGGCCTTGGTGACGACCCACTGGCCGTCTTCCAGCTTGGCCTCTGCGCCCACCCGTAAGGTGCCGGAGGGATGGCCGAAGCGCACGCTGTTGCGCTCGCCGCCGCCCGCTGCCAGGTTCACCAGCGTGCCCGGAATGGCCGCTGCTGTGCCGATGGCGACCGCAGCCGTACCCATCATCGCGTGGTGCAGCTTGCCCATGGACATGGCGCGCACCAGCACGTCGGTATCCTGTACCGTGACGGTCTTGCCGCTCGAAGAGACATATTCCTTGGGCGGCGCAACAAACGCGACCTTGGGCGTGTGCTGCCGGGTCGCGGCTTCTTCCACCTTGCTGATCAATCCCATGCGGATCGCTCCATGGGCGCGGATGGTCTCGAAGCGGGCCAGCGCGGCGGGATCGCTGTTGATGGCGTCCTGCAGTTCGGTGCCGGTATAGCCGATCTCGTCGGCATTGAGGAAGATGGTCGGGATGCCCGCATTGATCATGGTGGCCTGGAAGCTGCCGACGCCGGGCACTTCCAGCGTATCGACCACGTTCCCGGTGGGGAACATGGCACCGCCGGCGCCTTCTTCCTCGGCCGCCGGATCCATGAATTCCAGCTGGACTTCCGCGGCGGGGAAGGTCACGCCATCCAGTTCGAAGTCGCCGGTTTCCTGCACCTGTCCGCCGCGAATGGGCACATGAGCCACGATGGTCTTGCCGATGTTGGCCTGCCAGATGGTGATGACGGCCACGCCGTCCTGCGGCACTTTGGACGGGTCCACCAGCCCGGCGGAAATCGCGAAGGGGCCGACGGCTGCGGACAGGTTGCCGCAATTGCCGCTCCAGTCCACGAAATCCTTGTCGATGGAGACCTGACCGAACAGGTAGTCGACATCATGGCCCGGCCGCTCGCTGCGTGAAATGATCACTGTCTTGCTGGTGCTGGAAGTCGCACCGCCCATGCCGTCGATCTGCTTGCCATAGGGATCGGGACTGCCGATCACGCGCTGCAGCAGCTTGTCGCGCGCAGGGCCCGGGACGCGGGCGGCTTCGGGCAGGTCATCCAGCTTGAAGAAGACGCCTTTGCTGGTGCCGCCCCGCAGGTGGGTGGCGGCAATTCGGATCTGGGGGACTTGGCTCATGCTTGTTCCTTGGCGTTCTGGCCGGCGTTGGCGGAGGCTTCCAGGAAATCCTGGGCGAAGCGTTGCAGCACGCCGCCGGCTTCGTAGATCGACACTTCTTCGGCGGTATCGAGGCGGCAGGTCACCGGCACTTCCACACGCTCGCCATTCTTGCGGTGGATCACCAGCGTCAGGTCGGCGCGCGGACGGCGCTGGCCGATGACGTCATAGGTTTCGGTACCGTCGATGGCGTAGGTATTGCGGTTTTCGCCGGCCTTGAATTCCAGCGGCAGCACGCCCATGCCGATCAGGTTGGTACGGTGGATGCGTTCGAAGCCTTCGGCCACGATGGCTTCCACACCCGCCAGGCGCACGCCCTTGGCGGCCCAGTCGCGCGAGGAACCCTGGCCGTAATCAGCCCCGGCAATGATGATCAGCGGCTGCTTGCGCTCCATGTAGGTTTCGATGGTTTCCCACATGCGCATGACTTTGCCTTCCGGTTCCAGGCGCGCCAGTGAACCTTGTTGCACGCTGCCATCGGCCTTCCTGACCATTTCGTTGAACAGCTTGGGATTGGCAAAGGTGGCGCGCTGCGCGGTCAGGTGGTCGCCGCGATGGGTGGCGTAGGAATTGAAGTCTTCTTCCGGCAAGCCCATCTTGGCCAGGTATTCGCCGGCCGCGCTGTCGAGCAGGATGGCGTTGGAGGGCGAGAGGTGGTCGGTGGTGATGTTGTCGCCCAGCACGGCCAGCGGCCGCATGCCCGAGAGCGTGCGCTCACCGGCCAGCGCACCTTCCCAGTAGGGCGGACGGCGGATGTAGGTGCTTTGGGGACGCCAGTCGTACAGCGGGCTGACCGATTGGCTGCGGTCCACGCGGGCGGAGAACATCGGGGTGTAGACATTGCGGAATTGCTGGGGCTTGACTGCGGTAGCCACCACGGCATCGATTTCCTCGTCGCTGGGCCAGATGTCCTTGAGACGGATTTCCTTCCCTTCGGCGGTCACGCCCAGCACGTCCTGTTCGATATCGAAACGGATGGTGCCGGCAATGGCATAGGCCACCACCAGCGGCGGCGAGGCCAGGAAAGCCTGCTTGGCATACGGGTGGATGCGGCCATCGAAGTTGCGGTTGCCGGACAGTACGGCAGTGCTGTAGAGGTCGCGGTCGATGATTTCCTGCTGGATCTTCGGATCGAGCGCGCCTGACATGCCGTTGCAGGTGGTGCAGGCGAAGGCGACGATACCGAAGCCCAGCTTTTCCAGGTCAGCGGTCAGGCCGGCTTCTTCCAGATACAGTTCCACCGCCTTGGAGCCAGGTGCCAGCGAGCTCTTCACCCACGGCTTGCGGGTCAGGCCCAGGCGATTGGCATTGCGTGCCAGCAGGGCGGCTGCGATCACGTTGCGCGGGTTGCTGGTGTTGGTGCAGCTGGTGATGGCGGCGATGATGACGGCCCCATCGGGCATCTTGCCTGGCTCGTTCTCCACCTTGCCGGCGATGCCTTGGGCGGCCAGTTCGGAGACCTGCAGGCGCTTGTGCGGATTGCTGGGACCGGCCAGGGTGCGGACCACGGTGGAGAGGTCGAAGCGCAGCACGCGCTCGTATTCGGCCTTGGCCAGCGTATCGGACCACAGGCCGGCCTCCTTGGCATAGGTTTCCACCAGCTTGACCTGTTCATCTTCACGTCCGGTCAGCTTCAGGTAATCGATGGTCTGTTGATCGATGGAGAACATGGCGGCCGTCGCGCCATACTCCGGGGCCATGTTGGAGATGGTGGCGCGATCCCCCAGCGTCAGGCTGGCCGCGCCATCGCCATAAAATTCCAGATAGGCCCCCACCACCTTCTGCTTGCGCAGGAATTCGGTCAGCGAGAGCACGATGTCGGTGGCCGTGATGCCGGGCTGGCGGCGGCCGCTCAGTTCCACGCCGATGATGTCGGGCAGGCGCATCCAGGAGGCGCGGCCGAGCATGACGTTTTCCGCTTCGAGGCCACCGACGCCGATGGCGATCACGCCCAGCGCGTCCACGTGCGGGGTGTGGCTGTCGGTGCCGACCAGGGTGTCGGGGAAGGCCACGCCATCCTTGGCGTGGATCACCGGCGACATCTTCTCCAGGTTGATCTGGTGCATGATGCCGTTGCCGGGCGGGATCACGTCCACGTTTTCGAACGCCAGCTTGGTCCAGTCGATGAAGTGGAAGCGGTCTTCATTGCGGCGGTCTTCGATGGCACGATTCTTTTCGAAGGCCTGCGGATCGTCGCCGCCACATTCCACCGCCAGCGAATGGTCCACGATCAGTTGCACCGGTACCACCGGGTTGACCTTGGCCGGGTCGCCGCCCATGTCGGCAATTGCGTCGCGCAAGCCGGCCAGATCCACCAGCGCGGTCTGGCCCAGGATGTCGTGGCACACCACGCGCGCCGGGAACCACGGGAAGTCCAGTTCACGCTTGCGTTCGATCAGCTGGCGCAGTGAATCCGTCAGGGTCGCCGGATCACAGCGGCGCACCAGGTTTTCTGCCAGCACACGGGAAGTGTAGGGCAGGGTTTCCCATGCGCCAGGACGGATCGCTTCCACGGCGGCGCGGGCATCGAAATAATCCAGTCGGGTGCCGGGCAGTTGCTTGCGGTATTGGGTATTCATGGCGGTTGGCTCGTGTCTCGTTGATGGAATGGTTGTTGTGTGGAGGAATGCGTTCAGGCCTGATCGCGCTGCTGCCCGGTACTGCCGGGCCCGGTCTGGGCGATCTGGTGTTCGATGTTGCGGCGGGAGGCCCCGATGTGACGCCGCATCAGCAGGTCGGCCAGTTCGCCGTCGCCATCGGCCAGGGCATCGAGGATGCGGTGGTGTTCGGCAAAGGCCTGGCGTGGCCGGTTGGGTGCGGCCGAATACTGGATGCGATACATGCGCGCCAGCTGGTACAACTCGCCGCAGAGAATGCGCGTGAGGATCTGGTTGCCGCTGGCCTGGATGATCTTGTAATGGAAGTCGTAGTCGCCTTCCTGCTGGTAATAGCCGCGTCCGGCCTGGAAGGCTTCGTCCTTCTCGTGGGTTTCCAGCACCCGGCGCAGCTCGTCCAGCTCGGCGCGGCTCATGCGCTGCGCCGCCAGGCGGCAAGCCATGCCTTCCAGCGATTCGCGGATCTGGAACAGTTCCACCAGCCCTTCCAGGGTCAGTGAAACCACGCGCGCTCCCACGTGCGGCACGCGCACCAGCAGGTTCTGGCCTTCCAGCCGGTGGATGGCTTCGCGCAGCGGTCCGCGGCTGATGCCATAGGTGCGGGCCAGTTCCAGTTCGGAAATCTTGCTGCCGGGCGCGATCTCGCCCTGCACGATGGCGCTCTGGATTTTGCGAAAAACGTGTTCTGAGAGGGTCTCTCCCTCACGTTCGGCACCAGGCAGTGCAATCAGCTCGCTCATGGGTTTTTTACCGTGTCAACAATCCAAGGGATTTGATGCGTTTAATCATAGCACTTCGCCTGAAAAATGGAAGAAGTGTCGACACTAGAATATTTTCGGCACTACCTAGTAAAAAAATAGCATGAGGCAATTTTCGTTACAGGTGAGAAAATTCAGCCGCCCGCTGGGAATATATGAAAAAGTAGCTCAAAATTTTTCTATTTATTTCCTCATATACGGGAATCGTTCGCCCAAAGTGAGAATTTAACCTTATATTGCCGCCATGGACTCACCACAAACCTCTACCATCGTTGACCGCGTTCTCCACGTACTCGCCGGCGTGGCCCGTGCCGGCAAGCCCGTCAGTGCCAAGCAGATTGCTGCGATGGTGCAACAACCGGTCAGTACCGTTTATCGCCACCTGGCATCCCTCAAGAAATGGGGACTGTTGCAGGAGCACATGAATTCCGGCACCTTCGAGCCGGGTCCGACCGGGGTGCAGCTGGCGTGGGGGTTCGACCAGAACTCCAACCTCATCAGCCAGAGCCGCGAGGAAATCATTTCGCTGGTCCAGCGCAGCGGGGAGAGCGTGGGCCTGCTGGTGCCGATCAATGGCCAGATGGTGTGCATCGCCATGGAAGAAAGCGATCAGCCACTGCGCTGTTCCTTCACCAAGGGCCGGGCACATCCCTTGCTTAAGGGAGCATCGGCCAAGAGCCTGCTGGCCTTCATGCCACGCAAGCTGCAACAGAAACTGGTGGCTGACCAGCTGGGCGACAAGCCCGAGGAAGCCGCCGCGCTGGAAGCACAGCTCGATGAGATTCGCCGTCGCGGCTATTCCATCAGCGAGAGTGAAGTGGACCTGGGCGTGTGGGGCGTCTCGGTACCCATCATGACTTCAAATGGCCGCCTGGAAGGCACCATCACCCTGATGGCGCCGGCCCTGCGCGTGGGTAACCGCGAACAGGAGCTGGTCCGCATGACGGTGGAGTCCGCCCAGCGCATATGTAATCGTTTTTAAGCCAGTCAGGCTGCGCCGTCCGGAGAGACGGTGCTGGCTGGACGCGGGAGGGCCCCATCCGGGCCCAGGGATGAATAATCCATTACGCCGGTACCCCGGCGTCCAGTCCATGTCGTCGTTTCTACCGAGGAACTCATGATGAAGCTTTCCCGCCTGCTGTGCGCCGTCTCGGCCAGCCTGTTTCTGCTGGTGGCGGCCGCGCCTGCCGCCCGTGCCGCCGACAACGTGATCCGTGTCGGTACCGATGCCACCTTCCCGCCGATGGAATTCGTCAAGGATGGCAAACGTACCGGTTTCGATATCGAATTGATGGAAGCCCTGGCCAAAACCATGGGCAAGAAGATCCAGTGGATCGACATCGACTTCAAGGGCCTGATTCCCGGCCTCATTTCCAACCGCTTCGACATCGCTGCCTCGGCCATCTACATGACCGACGAGCGCCGCAAGGTGGTTACCTTCAGCGATCCCTACTATCGGGGTGGTCTGGCCGTGCTGGTGCGGCGTGACGACAACAGCATCAAGGTGCCGGAAGACCTGAACAAGGGAAAGCGCGTCTCGGTCCAGGTCGGCACCAAATCGGTGAGCTATCTGCGTGACAACTTCCCCGGCGTGGAACGCGTGGAAGTGGAAAAGAACCAGGCCATGTTCGACCTGCTGGCCACCGGCCGCGTCAATGCGGTGGTGACCGGCCGTCCGGCCGCCGTCGAATATGCCCGCACCCAGCCGCTGGTACGTGTGCTGGACAAGGGATTGACCACCGAACTGTATGGTTTTGCCCTGCGCAAGAACGATACCGCGCTGGTCGAGCATCTCAACAAGGCCCTGCAGACCTTGCGCATGAACGGCACCTACGATGCGCTGACCGAAAAGTGGTTTGCCAGGAAGGACTGAGATCCTGCGCACCTGGCCTGGCGTTGTCGCCGGGCTCCTCCATTCCTCTCTGCATGGCCGACCCGGTCCGCCAGCCGTGACCGGGCAAGCGACTCCTTTTGCCGGAGCACTTCATGAAACTGGATTTTTCGGGCGTCTGGGACAGTTGGCCCTCGCTCCTCCACGGCACCATGGTGACCGTGGAAATCACCGCCGCCTCGCTGGTGCTGGGGTGCGTGCTGGGCCTGCTGACCGGCCTGGGGCGACTCAATCCGCAGCGCCGGCTGTTGTATGGTCTGTGTACTTTCTATCTCACGCTGGTACGCGGCACGCCCTTACTGGTGCAACTGTTCCTGTGGTTCTTCGGATTGCCGCATGTGGGCGTGATTCTGCCGGCGTATGTGTGCGGCATCCTCGGGCTCGGCATCTACAGCGCTGCCTATATTTCGGAAATCGTGCGTGGCTCGATCCAGTCCATCGAACGCGGCCAGATGGAAGCGGCACGCTCGCTGGGCTTGCCTTATCGGATGGCGATGCGCCGCGTGATCCTGCCGCAGGCCTTCGTGCGCATGATTCCGCCGCTGGGCAATGAATTCATCGCGCTGATCAAGAACTCGGCACTGGTGTCGCTGCTGACCATTGCCGACCTGATGCATGAGGGCGAGAAGATCATCAGCATTACTTACCGCTCGCTGGAAACCTATCTGGTCATTGCCCTGATCTATCTTGTGCTGACCAGCGTGACCACGCTGGCGCTGCGCCGGATCGAGAAGGTCCTGCGCTCCGAAGGGAGGGTGTGATGGAACACAGCGTGGTCGATATCAAAGGCTTGCGCAAATCCTTCGGCAGCCATCTCGTGCTCAAGGACATCGATTTTTCGGTCGCCCCAAGTCAGGTGGTCGTCATCATCGGCCCCAGCGGCAGTGGCAAGAGCACCTTGCTGCGCTGCCTGAACGGGCTGGAGACCGCCGAGGGCGGCACCGTGGTGGTCGGCGGTCATACGGTGGTCGAGGGCGGGCGCATGATGCCTGAAGCCATGCTCGATGCGCTGCGCGCCGAGGTGGGCATGGTATTCCAGTCCTTCAACCTGTTCCCGCACCTGAACGTGCTGGACAACATCACCCTGGCACCGACCTGCCTGCGCGGCGTGCCGCGCAAGGCGGCGCAGGAGCAGGGGCTGCGGCTGCTCAGGAAGGTCGGGCTGGAACACAAGGCGAAGGAATATCCCGGCACCTTGTCCGGCGGCCAGAAACAGCGCGTGGCTATCGCCCGTGCGCTGGCCATGGAACCGAAGGTGATGCTCTTCGACGAGCCCACCTCGGCGCTGGATCCGGAACTGGTCGGTGAAGTACTGCAGGTGATGCAGGACCTGGCCAGCGACGGCATGACCATGCTCATCGTCACGCACGAGATGGGATTTGCGCGCGAGGTGGCCGATGTGGTGGTGGTGATGGATCACGGCAGCATCGTCGAGTCCGGTCCGCCCTCCGAGATATTTACTTCACCGCGCGAGGCACGTACCCGCAGTTTCTTGCAAACCATGCTGGCCCGCGAGGTGGGTCATGCCGGGTAAAGCCCATGCGGTGGCGGGTTCCGGGGTGCCGCAGCACGGCGCGATAGCGTTCGTCGGCGAGCTGGCCAGCGTGGCAGCCGTCCCCTGGAAGAACGAGGGCGGGCAGACCCGTGAACTGTGCGTGGAGCCGCCAGAGGCCGACTTCGCCAGTTTTATCTGGCGGGCCAGCGTGGCCGACGTCGGTAGCGATGCAGATTTTTCCACCTTCGAGGGTATCGATCGCACCATCGTCCTGCTTGAAGGCGGCGGTTTCACGCTGCACAGCGAGGGACGGCAGGTCCACGATCTGGCGCACTGCTTTGCGCCCTACGACTTCCCCGGCGAGCAGCCGATCCAGGTGCGGATGCATGGTGCGCCCACGCTGGACTTCAACCTGATGGTGCGGCGTGAAGTCGCCGAGGGCAGGGTAGTGATGCTGGACGAGCGCAATTCGCGTTGCCTGCCCAGCCACAGCGCTTTGTTGTACGTGGCAAGAGGCGCCGCCTGCCTTTCCGATGAAGACGGTCTGCAACAGGCCTTGCGCGCCGGCCAGTTCGCGCGGCTGCAACCAGGGCACAGAGCGCGCATGCCCGATCTGCTTTGTGCGCCAGGGGCGGTGGTGGTGCTGGTCTGCATCATCCCCAAGCAAAAGGAAGGCCAGCACATGTAAGCGTTGAAGCGCCGAGGCCGTTCTGATTCCACCCGCTGCAAGCGGCACAACGGTGTCCGGCATACACTACAAAACCGCCAGTATAAAAGGTGAGCATATGGCATCGCTTGGCGAACAAACACAGCAACACCTGCATGCACATCCACAGCCGCATGCGCACGCGCTCCCTCGCCAATCGGCGCGTGCCCTGTTTTGCCCGCTGGCCTTGCTGCCGGATGGCTGGCAGCATGACGTCCTGCTGCGCTGGGATGACTCCGGACGCCTGATCGAGATCAGCGCCCGCAGCGCGCCTGGCACAGCAGCGCAGGCATCCGGGCCGGTGATTGCCGGCATGCCCAATCTGCATTCGCATGCCTTCCAGCGTGCCATGGCCGGCCTGACCGAGGTCATGGGCAGTCCTTCGGATTCCTTCTGGAGCTGGCGCAAGCTGATGTACCGTTTTGCCCAGCGACTGCAGCCGGAGCACCTGCACGCCATTGCCTGCCATCTCTATATCGAGATGCTCAAAGCGGGCTATACCTCCGTCTGCGAATTCCATTATCTGCACCACGCCCCGGGCGGCAGCCCCTACGCCGACCGCGCCGAACTGGCGCTGCGGCTGATGCAGGCGGCGTCCGAGGCGGGCATCGGCATGACCCTGCTGCCGGTGCTGTACCAGTACGGCGGCTTCGGGGGCCAGCCGGGTTCGCAGGAGCAGGCGCGCTTCATCGCGACGCCTGACGACCTGCTGGCCCTGCGCGAGCGCCTGCTGCACGCCTTGCCGGAGAACCCGATGCGCCGCTATGGCGCAGCCCCGCATTCGCTGCGGGCGGTATCGCCGCAAGGCCTGGAAGAACTGGTCAGCGGCCTGCGCCAGCAGCCGGGAGGACGCGACGCTCCCGTTCACATCCACGTCGCCGAGCAGTGGCGCGAGATTCAGGATTGCCTGGCCTGGTGCGGCCAGCGTCCGGTGCAATTGCTGCTGTCGCTGCAGGAGGTGGATGCGCGCTGGTGCCTGATTCACGCCACCCACATGGATCAAGCGGAATACCTGGATCTGGCCGCCAGTGGTGCGATCGTGGGACTGTGCCCGACGACCGAGGCCAATCTGGGCGATGGCATCATTGATGCCGGGCAGCTTTTGCAGTCCCGGACTCCCTGGGGCCTGGGCTCGGACAGCAATATCGCCATCAACCCGCGTTCCGAATTGCGGCTGTTGGAGTATGGACAACGCTTGCATCATCGCCGGCGCAACGTGCTGGCCTCCGAAGCGTCACCGGCCACGGCCGACCGCCTGTTTGCCCAGGCCGTGGCAGGCGGTGCGGCTGCCAGCGGCCGCGCGGTCGCCGGGCTGGCTGTGGGGCAGCAGGCGGATTTCGTGGTCCTCGACGGGGACGACGTCAACCTGGCCGATCGCAGCCCCGGGCAATTGCTCTCGGCACTGGTGTTTTGCGAGCATGATGGCCAGCCCATCCAGGATGTCTACGTGGGTGGCCGCCAGGTGGTGACCGCCGGGCAGCACCCCTTGCAGGATGATGCGCGCCGCGCCTATCGCCGCGCGATTGCCGAATTGTTGAAGGATTGAGGACCGCACGATGCCAGTAATGCCGCACGATATTTGCCAACTGCACCAGGGCAGTTCGCCCCTGCTGATTTCCATGCCTCACGTGGGCACCCGTCTGCCGGAGGAGTTGCTGGCCTCCTTTAGTGCGGTTGGCCTGCAGGTGGACGATACCGACTGGCATATCGCCGAGCTCTATGATTTTGCCGTTGGTCTTGGTGCTTCGGTGATTCGTCCTTTTCATTCACGTTACGTGATCGATCTCAACCGGCCAGCGGACGGACAGAGCCTGTATCCGGGGCAGAACACCACCGGGCTGTGTCCGCTGACGACATTCGACAACCTGCCGCTGTACCGCGAGGGCTGTGAGCCGGATGCCGCCGAGGTCGCACGCCGCCTGCAGGTCTACTGGCATCCCTATCATGCGGCACTGCAGGCCGAACTGGCGCGCCTGAAGGCAGTGCATGGCTACGCGCTGCTGTGGGATGCGCACTCGATCCGCTCGGTGATTCCGCATCTGTTCGAGGGCGAACTGCCGGTCTTCAATTTCGGAACTGCCAGCGGTGCTGCCTGCGCACCTGGTCTTGGAGAAGACTTGCTGGCGCTGGCGCAGCAACTGGCACCGCAGTTTCCCGCCGTACTCAATGGCCGCTTCAAAGGCGGCTACATCACTCGTCATTACGGCCAGCCCGCCCGGCAGGTCCATGCCCTCCAACTGGAATTGGCGCAGCGCAGCTACATGCAGGAGCACGCACCTTACGCGTTGCAGGCAGCGTTGGCAGATCGGCTCAAGCCGGTGCTGAAGGCGCTGGTGACGCGCTTCATGGCGTTTCATCCCTGATGCGAGCCTGCGCCCGTACCATTTGATCCAGCGCAAACGCAGGCCAGCTGCGGCGCTGCAGCCCGGGCGGCTTGATGCATGTCAAATCCGTTCATGCAGGCGAGGCTTAGTATGCAGTCATACCAAGTCAACGCAATCCAGTCACCTGCTGAGGTCATCATGTTCAAGAACATCCTGTTGGCAACCGATGGTTCCCGTCTGTGCAACGAATCCGTCAAGGCCGCCATCGCGCTGGCCAAGAGCTGCGGCAGCACCTTGGTTGGCTTGTCGGTAGCAGGCAATCTGCGGGCCTTGTCGATTCCTGAAGTCAGCGTCGGCGTGGATGTGGAGCGCACCGATGAAGCCGGTCGCGAACGTGCCCTGGCCAGCGTCGAGATGATCACCGCGATGGCCCGTGAAGAAGGTGTCCCCTGCACGGTGCAGGTGGCCCAGGGTGGACGTCCCTACGAAGAGATCATGCGCGTGGCCGAACGCGAGCACTGCGATGCCATCATCATGGCCTCCAAGGCCCGTTCCACGCTGGGCCGCCTGCTGCTCGGCAGCCAGACCCAGAAGCTGCTGGCGCATAGCAAGGTACCGGTGCTGGTTTATCGCTGATTGGCGAAAAGATGAAGAGATGCGCACCGCATGCGTGCGCATAGGGCGGTTGAAAATGCCGTCATGAAGGTTTGTGGTGTGGAGGGTCGGGCCGTTCCTGTGGAGAGGGACGGCCCATTTTTTTTTTGTCCGCGCATCGCGAGCCCGGGGCCGAAAGTTTGGAGAAAGACCTCGGCCTTTGTTACAGTCAGGCCTTGTTTTGAAGACGACAACAAGGAGCCCGCATTGACCACATCCCCTCATCAGGCCCACGGCGGTAACGCCTTTACCCGCTTCTTCGCGCATGAAGCCGCTGGCGGCATCGTGCTGGCCATCGCTGCGGTGCTGGCGCTGATCATCAGCAACAGCAGCTGGCGAGAAACCTACGAGGCCTTCACCCGAATTCCCGGCAAGGTCGACATCGGTGGATTGGTGGTCTTGTCCAAGCCGCTGTTGCTGTGGGTGAACGACCTGTGGATGGCGGTGTTCTTCTTCCTGGTCGGTCTGGAAATCAAGCGCGAATTCGTCGAAGGCGAACTGGCCTCACGCAAACAGGCCATCCTGCCGGCGGCAGCGGCCTTGGGCGGTATGGTGGTGCCGGCGGCGATATATGCGCTCATCAACCTGGGCGATCCGGTAGCGCTGCGCGGCTGGGCCATTCCGGCAGCGACCGACATCGCCTTTGCGATCGGTATCGTGATGCTGCTGGGGTCGCGGGTTCCGACCTCGCTCAAGGTTTTCCTCACCGCCGTGGCCATCATCGATGACCTGGGCGCCATCGTGGTCATCGCGCTCTTCTATACCGACAACCTCTCACTGGGCATGCTGGCCGGGGCCGGGGTAGGGACGCTGGTCCTGTTGCTGCTCAATCGCAGCGGCGTGCGGCGCGCAGATATCTACATCGTCGTCGGTCTGGTGATCTGGGTGTGCGTGCTCAAGTCGGGCATCCACGCCACGCTGGCCGGGGTGGTCACGGCGCTGGCCATTCCCATGCGCGACGCCGACGACCAGCCGCTGGCGGGTGCCCTGGAGCATGGCTTGCATCCCTGGGTGGCCTTCCTTGTGCTGCCCATGTTTGCCTTCGCCAATGCCGGCGTGTCCTTCCAGGGCATGTCGCTGGGCAACCTGTTTGAGCCGATCCCGCTCGGCATCGCCGGCGGACTGGTACTGGGCAAGACCATCGGTGTCTTCGATGCAGCCTGGCTGATGATCCGCAGCGGACTGGCCGCAGCACCGGCCGGTGCCAGTACCCGGCAGTTCATCGGCGTCTGCATGCTGTGTGGCATCGGCTTCACCATGAGTCTCTTCATCGGCGGCCTGGCCTTCCAGGGATTGAGTGCGGATTTCGAAGCCAAGCTCAAACTGGGGGTGCTGGGCGGCTCCATCCTGGCGGGCTTGCTGGGCACACTGGTCTTGTGGCGCAAAGAGATATCACCAGCGTGAACATCACGGTGCGCCGCATTTTCCATGCGGCCACTGTGCGTGTTGTCTATCAAAAACCTCATCAATACGCTTGAGACACACGAAAAGTCGCCATTTGGCGACGAAATATCGACTTTCTGTTTTGCGATGCAAAAAATTATATAAAAAATAATTGTTTGCACACCATTAGTGCGATTCCGGCCGGAAATGGGGTCCCGACGGGCTTCCGCTTCCACATGACGAAGTGAATCCCTACGACAACGAAATGTCGACCAGCAGCTCGGCCATGAATTGCTGCTGCGCAGAACAAGCGATTGTTTACATCACCTTTTGGCAGTAGCAAGATACTTGCACGGGCCTGTAACGGCGCGGCGTGGAAGGGCGCCGATGCTGACACTACTGACAACAGCGCCCGCAGCAAGCCGGGGATATTGTCTTTTCGACATTTTCACCCCTTGGGACGATAAGCCAGGCGAATAACAGCCCGGCCATCAAAAGCAGAGGAGACAAGCATGAAACTGATGGAATTGCTCATGAGCTACGGTAGCCAGGCACTGGTGTGGTATGCGATGTACGTGATCGTGGGGAGCTGTGCCTTCGGAGCTTATGTCTGGCGCCGCACCCATTTCGGTCACTGACCTCCAAACATTCACCCTGACGCACGCCGGAATGAACGCCGGCGCTGCGTGAACGACGCCAGGCGAGGGTACCGGACCAGTGCTGGCCTGAAGCATGCCGCTTCCCATCCCGCGCAAGGGCGTGGACATGGGAGCGGTGCCGTGCTGGTCTCCCGCGCGTATCGTCGACTTGTCATTTGACACCTGCATTTGCCTGCCAGAACGGCGGGGAGCGTCTTGCCGGCGCTCCCCGCCGTTCGCCGTTTTGGCGGTGGGGAAGGGCTGCAGCGGGCTTCCTCACGCAATCTCCAAGGATGAAAAAAAGCTGCACCGCAGCTTTATTTTCTTATTTTGCGGTGCTATTCTCCTTTCCGCGCAAACGTTTGCGCACTTATAACGGCGTCTATCTTCTAGGAAACGCCGGCAACATCAATACTGGAGACCCAGATGAACAAATTCACCCGCCGCCATTTCGCCATCGCCGCCCTGGCATGTGCAGTCCTTCCCGGTGCCGCCATGGCACAGACTCCGGCCAAGCCCAAGGTGGCCCTGGTCATGAAGTCGCTGGCCAACGAGTTCTTCCTGAACATGGAGAACGGCGCCCGCGAATACCAGAAGGCCAACGCCAGCAAGTTCGACCTGATCGCCAACGGCATCAAGGACGAGCAGGACACCGCCAACCAGATCAAGATCGTCGAGCAGATGATCGTCTCCAAGGTCAATGCCCTGGTGATCGCCCCGGCTGACTCCAAGGCCCTGGTGCCGGTGGTCAAGAAGGCCATCGATGCCGGCATCATCGTGGTCAACATCGACAACAAGCTCGACGACGCCGCCCTGAAGGAAAAGGGCATCACCGTGCCGTTCGTGGGCCCCGACAATCGCAAGGGCGCCAAGCTGGCCGGCGACTACCTGGGCAAGCAACTGCAGAAGGGTGACAAGGTCGCCATCATTGAAGGCGTGTCCACCACCTTCAACGCACAGCAGCGCACCCTGGGCTTCCAGGATGCGATGAAGGATGTCGGTGCGAATGTCGTGACCGTGCAGTCGGGCCAGTGGGAAATCGACCAGGGCAACAAGGTCGCCGCCTCGATCCTGAACGCGCATCCTGACATCAAGGCCATCCTGGCCGGCAATGACAACATGGCGCTGGGCGCCGTGGCAGCCATCCGCGCCGCTGGCAAGACCGGCAAGGTGCAACTGGTGGGCTACGACAACATCAACGCCATCAAGCCGATGCTGAAGGATGGCCGCGTACTGGCCACCGTGGACCAGTTCGCCCAGCAGCAAGCCGTCTTCGGCATCGAGACCGCCCTCAAGGCCGTGACCGAGAAGAAGCCGCAAAGCGCCCTGGGCGGTGTGGTCGAGACCAAGGTCTCGCTGGTCACCAAGTAATACCGACGCTCTCTGGCGTCTTCTCTGCAAGGTACCTGCGCCCGTGACCGGGCGCGGGGCTTTGCCTCTCCCTCCTTGTGCGCTACAGAACCATGCAGCCCAACGACTCCTCTCCCTCCCAAGCTTCGCCCTTGCTGACCTTGTCCGGCATCGGCAAGAGCTACGCCGCACCGGTGCTCGATGGCATTGACCTGGACCTGCGTCCGGGCCAGGTGCTGGCCTTGACCGGCGAAAACGGCGCCGGCAAGAGCACGCTCTCCAAGATCATCTGCGGCCTGGTCGATGCCAGCGCCGGCGGCATGACGCTGGATGGCCAGCCCTATCAACCGACATCGCGCACGCAGGCTGAAGGCCTGGGCATCCGCATGGTGATGCAGGAACTGAACCTGATCCCCACGCTGTCGATTGCGGAAAACCTGTTCCTGGAAAAACTGCCGCGCCGCTTCGGCTGGATCGACCGCAAGAAGCTGGCCGAGGCCGCTCGCGCCCAGATGGAAGTGGTCGGACTCGGTGAGCTCGACCCGTGGACGCCGGTCGGCGACCTGGGCCTGGGCCACCAGCAGATGGTCGAGATCGCCCGCAACCTGATCGGCAGCTGCCGCTGCCTGATCTTGGACGAACCCACGGCCATGCTGACCAACCGCGAGGTGGAACTGCTGTTCTCGCGCATCGAGCGCCTGCGCGCCGAAGGTGTGGCCATCATCTACATCTCGCACCGGCTGGAAGAATTGAAGCGCATCGCCGACCGCATCGTCGTTCTGCGCGATGGCAAGCTGGTCTGCAATGATGACATCGGCCGTTATTCGACCGAGCAACTGGTGCAACTGATGGCCGGTGAGCTGACCAAGGTTGACCTCGATGCCGAACATCGCCACATCGGTGCTCCGGTGCTGCGCATTCGTAGCCTCGGGCGTGCTCCAGTCGTGCAGCCGGCCAGCCTGGCGCTGCACGCCGGTGAAGTGCTGGGCATTGCCGGCCTGATCGGCTCCGGCCGGACCGAACTCCTGCGCCTGATCTTTGGCGCAGACCGTGCCGATCAGGGCGAGATCTTCATTGGCGACAGCCAGCAGCCTGCGCGCATCCGCAGTCCCAAGGATGCGGTCAAGGCCGGTATCGCCATGGTCACCGAAGACCGCAAAGGGCAGGGGCTGCTGCTGCCGCAAGCCATCAGCGTCAATACCTCGCTGGCCAATCTGGGCAGCGTGAGCCGCGCCGGCATGCTCGATCACGCGGCCGAGAGCAGCGTGGCGCAGGACTATGTGAAGAAACTGCGCATCCGCAGCGGCAGTGTGGCGCAAGCCGCCGGCGAACTGTCGGGTGGCAATCAGCAGAAGGTGGTGATCGCCCGCTGGCTGTACCGCGATTGCCCCATCATGTTGTTCGATGAACCCACGCGCGGTATCGACATCGGCGCCAAGTCCGATATCTATCGCCTCTTCGCCGAACTGGCGGCGCAGGGCAAGGGCTTGCTGGTGGTCTCCAGCGACCTGCGCGAGCTGATGCAGATCTGTGACCGTATCGCCGTCATGAGCGCAGGCCGCATTGCCGATACCTTCAGCCGCGATGACTGGTCGCAGGAGCGCATCCTGGCGGCCGCCTTCAGCGGTTATGTGGGACGCCAGGAAGCCGCCGCGGCGGCGCATGTGGCGGGCAACACCGCCTGAGCGGCCGGACCCTGCGGCCCCGACTATCAACTGCCAAGAATCAACGAGACAGATGCAAACTTCTTCCTCTACCCCCGCCGCCAGCCGGCAAGCGGCCTACCTGGCCGGTTTCAAGAACTACCTGGGCCTGATCGCGGCCTTGCTGGCCATGTGCGTGATGTTCGCCTTCCTGAGCGAGAACTTCCTCAGTGCGGCGACCTTCATCACGCTTTCCAATGACATCCCGCCGCTGGTGGTGATGTCGGTGGGCATGACCTTCATCCTCATCATCGGCGGCATCGACCTCTCGGTCGGCTCGGTGATGGCACTGGCGGCCTCCATGCTGTCCATGGCCATGGTGCGCTGGGGCTGGCCGCTGTACGCTGCGGCACCGCTGGGCGTGGTGGTGGCGGCGCTGTGCGGCACGCTGACCGGCCTGGTCTCGGTGCACTGGCGCATTCCTTCCTTCATCGTCTCGCTGGGTGTGCTGGAGATCGCACGTGGCCTGGCTTACCAGGTCACCAACTCGCGCACCGAATACATCGGCAGCGCGGTGGACGTGATCAGCTCGCCGATTCTGTTCGGCATGTCGCCGGCCTTCCTGTCGGCCATCGCCATCGTGATCATCGCCCAACTGGTGCTGACCCGCACCGTGCTGGGCCGCTACTGGATCGGCATCGGCACCAATGAAGAAGCGGTGCGCCTGTCCGGTGTGAACCCCAATCCCAGCAAGATCCTGGCCTTCGCCCTGATGGGCGCGCTGGCCGGTATTGCGGCGCTGTTCCAGGTCTCGCGCCTGGAAGCGGCCGATCCCAACGGCGGCGTGGGCATGGAGCTGCAAGTCATCGCGGCGGTCGTCATCGGCGGCACCAGCCTGATGGGCGGCCGGGGTTCCATCGTCAGCACCTTCATCGGCGTATTGATCATCTCCGTGCTGGAAGCGGGCCTGGCCCAGGTTGGCGTGAGCGAGCCGATGAAGCGCATCATCACCGGCGCCGTCATCGTGGTCGCCGTGATCCTGGATACCTATCGCCGTCGCGGCCAACGCCACGCCCGCTGAGCGAATTCGCCATGGCCACCATCAAGGATGTCGCCAGGCTGGCCGGGGTGTCCTACACCACGGTCTCGCATGTGCTCAACCAGACGCGCCCGGTCAGCAGCGACGCCCGTGAGCGCGTGCTGGCCGCCGTCAAGGAACTGGACTACGTGCCCAGCGCACTGGCGCGGTCATTGCGCAGCAAGGTCACGGGCAGTATCGGCCTGATCATTCCCAACAACACCAACCCGTACTTTTCGGAGCTGGCGCGCGGGATCGAAGATCATTGCTATGGCGCCGGCTACAGCGTCATCCTCTGCAATTCCGACGATGATCCCGACAAGCAGCGCGACTACCTGCAAGTCCTGCAGACCAAGCGCTGCGATGGCCTCATCATCGCCACCCTGAACCAGGCCGATCTCAATCCGGCGGGCAGGCTCGATATTCCGACGGTCCTGCTGGACCGTGCGCCCAAGGAGCTGGACATCGATCTGGTCAGCACCGACAACGCGCTCGGCGGCAGCCTGGCGGCGCGCCATCTGCTGGACTTGCAGCGCCGCCACGTGGCCTGCATTGCCGGGCCGGATGGGCTGGAACTGTCGGACGAGCGCGTGCAGGGCTTCCGCCAGACCCTGCGGGCGGGCGGCCTGGCGCTGGCCGACGGCGACCTGCTGCATGCCGACTTCAGCGGCATCGGCGGTTATCAGGCTGCGATGCAATTGCTGCAGGGACGAGCGCAGGGCGCACGGCCGGATGCCATCTTCTGCTGTAACGACATGATGGCCATCGGCGTGTTGCGTGCCGCCGGTGAATTGCAGATCGAGGTGCCGGGCGAATTGTCGGTGGTAGGTTTCGACGATATCGAACTGGCGCAATTCGTCCATCCGCCCCTGACCACGGTGGCACAAAATACCCGCAAGCTGGGCAACCTGACGGCGCAGTTCCTGCTGGAACGCATCGCCGACCCCGGCTTGCCGGCGCGCCGCGAGACGGTGGCACCGCAACTCCAGCTGCGCGGCTCGACCGGCCCGCTCCGGAACCCGACCTGAACAAGAAACACTTCAACAGAGCACGAGAGAACACACATGATCGTCATCATCGGCAGC
This sequence comes from Herbaspirillum sp. 1173, assembly GCF_031455335.1. Taxonomy (NCBI): domain Bacteria; kingdom Pseudomonadati; phylum Pseudomonadota; class Betaproteobacteria; order Burkholderiales; family Oxalobacteraceae; genus Herbaspirillum; species Herbaspirillum sp. 1173. The sequence continues at coordinate 490,145 of NZ_JAVDSP010000001.1, forward strand.
GTCAACATGGACCTGGTCTTGCGCGTACCGCGCATGCCCTTGCCGGGTGAAACCCTGGCCGGCGAAAAATTCATGACCATCCCCGGTGGCAAGGGCGCCAACCAGGCCGTGGCTTGCGCCCGCCTGGCCGCACCGGGCACCTCGGTGGCCATGGTGGCCTGCGTGGGCGACGATGCCTTCGGCGGCCAGATGCGCCAGTCGATCACCGCCTGCGGCATCGATGACCGTTACATTGACGAAGTCGCAGGCGAAGCCACCGGTATCGCCTCCATCATGGTCGACGCCAATGCCCAGAACAGCATCGTCATCGCCGCCGGTGCCAATGGCCGCCTGGACGTGGAGCGCATCGAACGCGCGCGCCCCGTGATCGAACAGGCTTCCATCGTGCTGCTGCAACTGGAAGTGCCGATGGAGACCGTCATCCACAGCATCGAACTGGCTCACGCCCTGGGCAAGACCGTAGTGCTCAATCCCGCACCGGCACAAGCCTTGCCCCGTGCACTGCTGCAGAAGATCGATTACCTGATCCTCAACGAAATCGAAGCCGCCATGCTGGCCGAGGAACAATCCGAGGACATCCCGCTGCTGGCGCAGAAGTTGCACGGGCTGGGCGCGCGCAACGTGGTGGTGACGCTGGGCGAGAAGGGCGTCTACGGCTCCTTCGCCGACGGCCAGCAGCGCCATCTGCCGGCGCGCAAGGTACAGGCGGTCGACACCACGGCGGCAGGCGACACTTTCATCGGCGGTTTCATCGGTGCCATTGCGCAGGGCCGCGATCAGTTCGACGCCATCGCCTATGCCCAGGCGGCGGCCGCCCTGAGCGTGACCCGCGTCGGTGCCCAGACCTCCATTCCCACGCGCGACGAAGTCGTGCTCTGATCGCTTATCTTTCTGATTGCCATGAAAAAGACTGCTCTGCTCAACGCTGCCATTTCCCAGGTCATCGCTACCATGGGGCATGGCGATACGCTGGTCATCGGGGACGTCGGTTTGCCTGCCCCCGCAGGTGTCCCCGTGATCGATCTGGCGGTGACCCGCGGCGTGCCGGACTTCATGACGGTACTCAAGACGGTGCTCACGGAATTGCAGGTGGAATTCCACGTCGTGGCCGATGAAATGCAGACCGTCAGCCCTGCCTTGGCTGCACAGATTGCGGCGCTGGACCTGCCGCAAGCGCGTACCCTCTCGCATGAGGCCTTCAAGCAGGCAACCGCCGCTGCCAAGGCCTACATCCGCACCGGGGAATGCACCCCTTACGCCAATATCATCCTCGGCGCTGGCGTGGTGTTCTGAGCAAGAGATTTACAAACAAACACATTTATACATCTAGTTGTGTGATGACTTTGCGACACTTGCTGAAATAGTGTCGCGCAACGGTTGTACGATGGGTTGCCTTGGCGCATCATGCGGGCTCCAGAATAAAAATACAGAGGAGCTTGTTTCCCTGTTCGATAACAAGAAGCTGGATCTTCGAGGACTGGAAGAGACAGACAATAAATGAACAGCATAGGGAACCAGCATGTTTGGATATTTCGGGAATCTCAAGGTCGGCGCGCGCCTGGCGATCGTGTTTGCTTTCATCGTGGCCTTGCTGGCCGTGGTGAGCATCACCGCCTTCATCAAGATCAACAACATCAATCGTGCGATCGACCAGATCGTCAATGACCGCTACCTGAAGGTGCGCTGGGCATTCGACCTGCGTGACGGCGTCAATGAGCAGATCAAGTACCTGCGTGGCATGGCCATCGATATCGGCAATCCGGCCGCCAATGAAAAGCGCATCGGCCAGCTGGACGTTGCGGTCCGCGCCAGCAAGGAAGCCTTGGACAAGATCACGGCGCGCCAGGTGACTGCAGTAGGCCAGAAGAAGGCCAAGGCGCTGGATGATGCGCGCCAGCTCTTCGAGACCAGCCGGGCGCAGTTCCTGGCGTTGATCCGGGCAGGCCAGGGCGATGCCGCCGACGAATTCGTCCTGCGCAAGATTACCGACAGCCAGAACGCCTATCTTTCCCTCGCCACCGCCTTCGCCGATTCCCAGGACAGCCAGCTGCGTGCTGAAGGTGCGCAGGCCGTCGCTGACGGTGCGCTGGCGATCCAGGTCACCCTGGCTTGCTCGGCGGTCGCCGTGCTGGCCGCGATCCTGCTGGGGTATTTGATGGTACGTTCCATCGTCAAGCCGCTCAACGAGGCCGTCCGCGTGGCCGAGAACGTCGCTGCCGGTGACCTGACCACGCGCATCGAACCGCATTCCAGAGATGAGACGGGCCAACTGATGGCGGCCCTGCGCAAGATGAACGACAACCTGGTCGACATCGTCTCCGGTGTGCGTCGCAGTACCGACTCGATTGCCACCGCCTCGGGAGAAATCGCCAGCGGCAACATGGACCTGTCGTCGCGCACCGAGCAGCAAGCCGGTTCGCTGGAAGAAACTGCCTCGGCCATGGAAGAGATGACTTCCACCGTGCGCCAGAACGCTGACAATGCCCGCCAAGCCAACCAGCTGGCTGCCACGGCCTCCGAGGTGGCCTTGCAAGGCGGTGAAATCGTCGGCCGCGTGGTCACCACGATGGAAGAAATCAACCAGTCTTCGCGCAAGATCGTCGACATCATCGGTGTCATCGACGGTATCGCCTTCCAGACCAACATCCTCGCCCTGAACGCTGCCGTGGAAGCGGCGCGCGCGGGCGAGCAGGGCCGCGGCTTTGCGGTGGTGGCTTCTGAAGTGCGCTCGCTGGCGCAGCGTTCGGCGGCCGCAGCCAAGGAAATCAAGGGCCTTATCAGCGATTCCGTCGCCAAGGTGGAGGGCGGCAGCCTGCTGGTGGCCGAAGCCGGCCACACCATGGAGCAGGTGGTCAGCAGCGTGCGCAGCGTTACCGACATCGTCGGCGAGATTTCGGCCGCCAGTGTCGAGCAGAGTACCGGGATTGAGGAAATCAACCGGGCAGTGGGCCAGATGGATGAAAGCACCCAGCAAAATGCTGCCTTGGTCGAACAGGCCGCTGCCGCTGCGGGAGCTCTGCAGGACCAGGCCGCCAACCTGGCCACCGCGATCAGCATCTTCAAGCTGGCGCAAGGCCCGCAGGTGACCGTGGCAGCGCCTGCCAAGCCGGCAGCACCCGTCCGGCCGCCGGTCCGGCCGCCAGTTGTGGCCCCGAAGGCAGCGGCCGTCCCGGTTCTCCGTGCGCCTGCCGTGGCGGTCCCGGCGTCCACACCCGCGAGCAAGTCCGCAGCGCGCGCTGACGAAGACCTCTGGGAAACCTTCTGAGCGGTTCCTGACGGTGCTGCCCTCCGCGCTGCCGCTACTCTGACAAGCAGGTGGCGCAGCCTCCTATAGCCTTGGCGCGTCCGCCAGCTGATACTGTTGCGTTTGCAGAACGCAGATCAATCGATGGCCAGCGGCCAGGGAGGAAGGGGAAACATGCGAGAGGGCGGGGAGACGGCAATCACTATCATGATGAGGCGGGGTTTCAGGTTCCTGACCTGGGTGGCCCTGACGCTGGTCGCATTGATGGCCACGCTCGCGCTGGCCGTTGCCCTGTTCGACTGGAACCTGGCCAAGCCCTGGATCACGCGCCAGCTCTCTGCTGTGCTGGCGCGCGAGATTCGTGTCGATGGCCCCATCACGCTGGGGTGGTCGCTGGCTCCTGCGCACAAGGACGGCAGCAGCCCCTGGCTCCCCCAACTGCATTTCACTGCACGCGAACTGCACATCGGCAATCCCGATTGGGCCCGCAGTGCCGACCACCTGCTGCGCGCCCGCACGCTGGATCTGCACTTTTCTCCCTTGCCGCTGCTGCGCTGGCATTGGCACATTACCGACCTGCGCGTCGAAGGCCTGGACCTGGTCATGGAACGCGCCGATGAGCGTCGCAAGAGCTGGCGCTTTTCCGACCAGCCACGTTCACGCTGGAGTTTCGACATTCATCAGATCGTCTTCGAGCGCGCACAGATCCGTTATGTCGACCAGCCGCTGAACATGGATCTGCACTTCGATGTTCGACCGCTGGTCAGTTCGGCTAACCAGGCCGCCGAGGTACGCCAGGCAGAAGGCGCTGCCAGTGTCGGCCCTGCCAATCCATCGGCCATGGTGTTGCAGGCCGCGATCACCGGGCGCTTTGGAGATGCCAGCATTCAGGGCAATCTGCGCGGCGGAGCCTTGCCCGATCTCCTCAATGAAGACAGTATTTATCCCTTGCAGGCCGAAGGTGAGGTTGGCGAAGTCCATACGGCGTTATCGGGCAAACTCATCAATCCTCATCAATTGACCCGTGCCGAACTGCAGTTGCAACTCAGCGGCGACAGCCTCGACCGGCTTTACGCCGCCAGCGGTGTCCCGCTTCCCGCCACGCGGCCCTTCACGACCCAAGGTCAGCTCAGCATCACCCGCCTCGATACCGAGACCCGCGCCTGGGACTGGCACTATGCGCACTTCACCGCCAAGGTCGGTGACAGTGATTTCTCCGGCGATGCACAGTACTACCGCGGCCCCCCCAAGAATCGCTTGCGCGTGACGGCGGAGGCGGGCCTGCTGCGCCTGTCCGACTACGTTCCCGATGCAGGGAAAAAATCCGGCGCGCATCCGGACAAGACCGACTCCCGCGTTCTTCCCGATCAGCCCGCCAAACCACAGCGCTGGGCCAAGCTGGATGCCGAGATCGCCTTGCATGCAAAACGCTTGCAGTTGCATCCGGACATCGCCTTGCAGGACGCCAGCACCACGCTGCGCCTGCAAGACCAGGTGCTGACCGCCGCGCCACTGCGCTTTGCACTGGCCGGTGGCAAGGGAGAAGGAGAGATCCGCCTGGACGGACGCCAGGCCGATATCGGCGCGAAGCTGCAACTGCAAGTGCAGGGTGTGCAGGTGCGTGAACTGTTCCCGCGTCTGGCCCGCATCGATGCCAGCTTCGGCAAGGTCGATGGCCGCGCCACGCTGACTGGTAGCGGCAATTCGGTCGCAGCCATGCTGGCCCATGCCAATGGCGAAATCAAGGCGGACCTCAGCCAGGGCACCATCAGTCAATTCATTCTGGAGGCGGCCGGCCTGAACCTGGCCAATGCAGTGTTCGCCAAGCTGTATCGGGACCAGCAGGTCAAGCTGCTGTGTGGTGCCGCCGATGTTGGCATCAAGGACGGACTGGCGCAGGTGCGTCATGGCATTCTCAATACCGAGGATGCCGCCATCGACATCAGCGGCCAGGTTGATCTGGCCAAGGAAACCCTCTCGCTGGACGTGGTCCCTCGCACCAAGCAGGTTCGCATCCTGTCGCTGCGTACGCCCTTGTATGTACGTGGCACGTTCGCAAAACCGGACATCGGTGCCAGCAAGGGTGCACTGGCCGCGCGGGCTGGTGCGGCCGCTGCGCTGGCGCTGGTGGCGCCGGTGGCCGCAGTGATTCCATTGATTACGCCGGGACAGAAGATTCCCGACGACTGCGCGCCGCATGCCGCTGCGGCACCCTCATGATGGTATTGCGTTTCAGTCGGTGAATTCGAAGACGGCGTCAAAATCAGGCAGGGCCACCAGCACCCGTTGCGCATCCTGCTGCAACGGCAATCCGAGGGAGCGCGCGCCCGCGGCGACAATGGCCCGGTCCGCCCCGAAGAAACGTAGCATGGCAAAGGCCGCCGGTCGCGAGGGAGCATGCTCGGCCAACGTGTCGAGACGTGAAGCGAGGGCAGGAGCATCCAGGAACTCCAGCTGGAAGCCATCTTCCCACTGGCCCAGCCGTGCATAGGAAAGGCGGGTCGCCTGAGGATCGCGATCCACCACGACCATGCTGGCAACACCGCGCGCACCATTGGCGTGGGCCATCCACTGCGGACGCCAGACCAGTTCGGGCGTGAAGTGATGGCAGGCATAGACGCGTCCGGCGGCGAACTGGCCGGGAATCAGGCGGACCGTGGAGAAGCGCGCATCGATGGCCACCCCGTCCACTTCCACCGGCCGCGAGAAGTGCTGCACCGGTTGCACGGCCAGCCCCAGCGCCAGCCAGGCGTCGTGGCAGGCGGGGACGTCATCGACGGCATAGACCAGGCCATCGAGGCCGAGCGGACTGTCGAGGATTTCCTGGCGGACTTTTTCGCTCTCCCGGGGCTGGCCGATCAGCTCCAGGTAACCGCCTTCGAACATGACCAGATGGTTCACCGAGCCCAACGTATGATGGCCGCGCGGTGTCAGCGTAAAACCGAGCGCATGCAGTTGCGCGTGGGCACGATCGATCTGGTAGTGGGTATTGAGGACCACGTGATCCAGCCGGGCAGGAATATTTTGCGAGGACGGGAGCGTTTTGGAGGAAGCGGTAGTCATAAAAGCCAATCAACAAGAAAGAGCGCGCCAACCAGCAGCGGGCTGCCATTGTAAGGGCGGCCACATGGACTGTCATGGCGGGGGGGATTTGTCCGGGAAACTGGCCGCAGGGTCAGGGATTCCATTACTATGCCGACAAGCTCTACCGTAACGACGCAAGCGTGGTGGCGGAGGACGCTCAATCAGAACAGTGCGACGAGGAAGGGCGTAATCTTGGATCAGCAAGCGGCAACGGCAATGGAAAGCAATTCTCCTTTGAGCAGAGCGTATCGGCACGCCTTGCTGGAGGCGATCGATGACGGTTTCTGCATCATCGAATTCATCGATGGTCCGCACGGACCGCTCAGTGACTACGTCCACATCGAAGCCAATTCGGGCTATTACCGGCATACCGGCATCGAGGGCATTGTCGGCAAACGCCTGCGCGAGATCGAGCCGGACAATGCCCAGGTCTGGCTGGATGTCTATGGCCAGGTCCTGCTGACCGGCCAGCCGCTGCGTTTCGAACAGGAATTCCAGGCCGTGGGCCGGCACATCGAAGTGTCGGCCACGCGCGTCGGGCCAGTGGAGATGCGCCAGGTCTCGGTGCTGTTTCGCGACATTACCGCGCGCCGCCGTACCGAAGCCGCTCTGCGCGAGAACGTCCAGCGCGTGCAGCTGGCCATGGAGGCCGGGGCCATCATCGGCACCTGGATCTGGGACATCCCCTCCGACCGGTTCAGCGTGGATGACGGTTTCGCGGCTGCCTTCGGCGTCCCCCCTGAGAAGGGCCTGGTTGGCCTGAAGCTGGAAGACCTCATGCAGTCCGTACACCCGGACGACCGCGAGCTGCTTTCCACCCGCATCCGCGAAGCCCTGGCGCGTGGCGGTGCCTATGCCCACCAATACCGCACGCGCCGCCGTGACGGCCGCTACTACTGGCTGGAAGCCAATGGCCGCGTGGAGTTGACCTCGGACGGCCATGCCAGCACCTTCCCCGGTGTGCTGATCGACATCGAAGGGCGGCGCGCCGTCGAAGCCGAACGCGATCGCGCACTGGCTGCGCTGCGCGCCCTCAACGACACGCTGGAACAGCGCGTGCAGGAGCGTACCAACGCCTTGCTCGAAGCCGAGGAAGCCCTGCGCCAGGCGCAGAAGATGGAAGCGGTGGGCCAGCTCACCGGCGGCCTGGCACATGACTTCAACAACATCCTGGCCGGCATCAGCGGTAGCCTGGAACTGATGAAAGTGCGGCTGGCCCAGGGCCGCATCTCGGACATCGAGCGCCACCTCAATGGCGCGCAATCTGCCGTCAAGCGTGCGGCTTCATTGACGCAGCGGCTGCTGGCCTTCTCGCGCCGGCAGACGCTGGATCCGAAATCGGCCGACCTGAACCGCATCGTGGCCGACATGCACGAACTGATCGGCCGCAGCGTGGGCCCGGCGATCACGGTGGAAACCATCGCGGCCGGTGGCTTGTGGAACACCTTCGTGGACGTCGGTCAGCTGGAAAACGCCTTGCTCAATCTGTGCATCAATGCCCGCGACGCCATGCCGCACGGCGGGCGGCTGACCATTGAAACCGCCAACCGCTGGCTGGACGACATTGCCGCCATGCAGCGCGGTGTGCCGCCGGGCCAGTACGTGTCGCTGTGCGTGAGCGATACCGGCACCGGCATGTCGCCGGATGTGGTGGCGCGCGCCTTTGATCCTTTCTTCACCACCAAGCCGACCGGGCAGGGCACGGGGCTGGGGCTGTCCATGGTGTATGGTTTTGCCGGCCAGTCGGGCGGTGCGGTGCGCATTTATTCAGAACTGGGTCAGGGCGCGACGCTCTGCATCTACCTGCCGCGCCACCTGGGCGAAGCCGGGGAAGAGGACCTGCCGTTGCCGGACGACGGTTCTGCGGCGGCAGCGCCTGGCAGCAAGACCATTCTGGTGGTCGATGACGAACCGCTGGTGCGCATGGTGACGGTGGAGGTCCTGAGCGATCTGGGCTACAGCGTGCTGGAGGCGGAAGATGGTCCCTCGGCCTTGCGCGTATTGGCCGCTTATCCCGAGCTGGATTTGCTGGTCACCGACGTCGGGCTTCCCAATGGCATGAACGGCCGCCAGCTGGCCGATGCCATCCGCGCACCGCGGCCCGAATTGCCGGTGCTGTTCGTGACCGGCTATGCCGAGAATGCGGTGCTCAATCATGGTCATCTTGAACGCGGGATGCAGGTCTTGACCAAGCCGTTTGCGGCCGATGTCCTGGCGCGCAGGGTCAGGGAGCTGGTGGGGGAGGAGAGTTCGGACCGCAGCGGGTGATGCGACAGCGGGGCTACCTCCGGCGGCGGGATCGGGTGCCCGAGTGGTGCGTCGTGTTTTCCGATCCCTACGTGCTCGCTCCGCCACCACCGCTGAGGACGGCCCATCCCTCGCGCAGGTGGTCGGGGAATTGCGGCAAGTGTTGATCGGACTTGGGCGGCCTTGACGACACTAATTCGCCTTGCCGCTGCACTCTGCGGCATCCCATCTGCATTTCGTCGCATCCCGCTATCGTCCTGCCAGCAGCCTCAGCAGAATCGCTCCACCGATTCGCTGAAAGCCTGCCATGTCCCTCACACCTCTCATCGCACTCCATTTGAGCGTCGCACTCGCTGCGGTCGTCATTGGACCCTTCGCCTTCTGGGCCCGGCTCGGCCGCACGGTGCGGCCACGATGGCACCGCGCCCTGGGCTATGCCTGGTTCAGCTGCATGGCCGTTACTGTCCTTTCGGCGCTCTTCATCCGTTCGCATGACCTGCCCAACATCGCGGGCTATACGCCGTTGCATCTGCTGGTGCCAGCTACGGCCTTCCTGCTCTACCGCGGACTCGCGGCGGTGATGCGTGGTGATATCGCGCTGCATCGGCGCACCATGCAGCGGGTCTACATCGGTGCTTGCCTGGTGGCGGGGGCCTTCACGTTGCTGCCGTCACGCTATCTCGGCCAACTGATTTGGGGGCAATGGCTGGGTTGGCTTTGATGGCTAGACGGCCGCGCCGAAGAAAGACCCGATCGCCGCCGTACACCCCATGGCCAGCGAGCTCCACAAACTCACCCGCAAGGCTCCCTTCCACAAGTTGGCACCACCGGTTTTGGCCGCGACCGCACCCAGTACTGCCAGCGACAGCAGGGCGGCGATCACGATGGCCGGCAACAGGCTGGCGACCGGTGCCAGCAGCACCACCGCCAGTGGCAAGGCCGCACCGACGGCAAAGCTCAGGGCCGAGACGATGGCCGCTTGGACCGGCCGCGCTGCCGTGGTTTCGGAAATGCCCAGTTCATCGCGCGCATGCGCATCGAGGGCATCGTGGGCCATCAATTGGGTGGCGACCTGATGCGCGGTCTCCTGACTCAGTCCCCGGCGCATGTAGATGCCCATCAGTTCGCGATGTTCGCCTTCCGGATCCGTGGCCAGTTCTTCGCGCTCCTGGCTCAGGGCGGCGTGTTCACTGTCCGCTTGTGAGTGCACGGAGACATATTCGCCGGTCGCCATCGACATGGCGCCCGCGACCAGGCCGGCGACGCCGGTCAGCAGCACGTTCTCATGCGTGGCATTGGCCGCCACCACGCCCACCAGCAGGCTGGCAGTGGAGACGATGCCGTCGTTGGCACCCAGGACGGCGGCGCGTAGCCAGGAGATGGCGTCGACCTTGTGATGTTCGAGATGGAATTTGGCCATGACACTTCTGTTCATATACAGGGTTGCGGAATGGCGCAGATTCTAGGGCTGTGCTGCGGCAAAGGCTACGACAATTAGCGAAAATGAGGGCAATTCGTATTTGATGGCGAACGGATGGCGCAGCTTGACCGCCGTTTGTCCCACGAGGATGACAGGCTTTCGGAAGGCCATTTCCAGGCTGGCGCTGATGCCGTTGCCCGACTCCGCTTGCTAGGGTGAACGCTTGCGGATGAGTCTTCATTCTGAATTTTGAGCGATCCGTCCGCAGACCCCATTACATCCATGCATCAAGGGAGATCTCATCATGGCTGATCGCAAGCCCAAAGCCGCCATCGCCATCGTGGCCGGCATCCTCATCCTGGCACTGATCGGCGGCCTCGCGCTGCTGGGACTGTTCCAGTCCGCCGGACACAGCTGACCTTGCTCACACCGCGTTGAGCGGGATCTTCAGATAACGCACACCATTGCCTTCCGCTGGCGGCATCTGTCCGGCGCGCATGTTGACCTGTACCGAAGGCAGCAGCAGCACCGGCATGTCCAGCGTGGCATCACGCGCGCTGCGCATGGCCACGAATGCCTCTTCGCTGATCCCTTCGCGAACGTGAATGTTGTGCTGGCGTTCTTCCGCCACGGTGGTCTCGAAGCGCAGTTCGCGGCCCCCCGGCTGGTAATCGTGGCACATGAAGAGGCGTGTCTGCGGCGGCAGCGACAGCACCGCATTGATTGAACGGAACAGCTGCCGCGCATCTCCGCCCGGAAAGTCACAACGCGCCGTCCCATAGTCGGGCATGAACAGCGTGTCACCGACGAAGGCGGCGCTCTGTCCGCCTTCTTCCACTACATAGGTGACACAAGCCGGCGTATGGCCAGGCGTGTGCATCACGCGCGCCTGCAACTGGCCGATCCGGAAGATTTCGCCATCGGTGAAGAGATGATCGAACTGGCTGCCGTCGTGCTCGAATTCGGTGCCGGCGTTGAAGAGCTTGCCAAAGACCTGCTGCACCTGGCGGATGTGCTCGCCGATGGCGATGCGGCCACCCAGCTTCTGCTTCAGGTAGGGCGCGGCGGAGAGATGGTCGGCATGCGCATGCGTTTCCAGTATCCATTGCACCGTCGCACCGAGTGCCTGCACACGGGCGATCAGATGATCGGCGCTGCGGGTGGAGGTGCGGCCGGACTTGGGGTCGTAGTCCAGCACGCTGTCCACCAGCGCACAGTGCAAGGTGGCGCGGTCCAGCACGAGGTAGCTGACGGTGCTGGTGATGGTGTCGAAATGACCTTCGATATGCAGATTGTCCATGGGTGATCCTGGTGTTTTTTCTTCACATTCAAACGGGCAGATTACGGCGAGAGGCCCCCTGTAAGGACACCCTGCGTGCAGCAACATTCATTTCGCCCAAAACCGCTCATTCCAGCGGAACAGCAGCATGCCGGCCACCATGGCCAGCACGAAGGCCAGGCCCTTGCCCGATGCCATGCCTAGCAAGACCAATGCCGGTCCCGGACAGATGCCGGCAATGCCCCAGCCGATGCCGAAGAGCAGGCTGCCCAGCACCAGCCGGCGGTCGATGGTGCGCGCCGTGGGCAATTGCATCGGTTCGCCCAGCAGTGTCCGCTGACGCTTGCGTGCCAGCGTAAAGGCCGGCAGCCCGATGGCGATGGCCCCGCCCATCACCAGGGCCAGCGACGGATCCCACTGGCCAGCCAGATCCAGAAAGCCCAATACCTTGGCCGGATCGGCCATGCCCGAGACGATCAGGCCTAAGCCGAACAGCAAGCCAGCAGCCAGCGCGGCGAGGCTGCGCAGGAGCCTCATGGCAGTACTCCTTGCAACCCCAGCATGTGGCGCAGCAGATAGACACTCAGGAATCCGGCCGCCATGAAGCACGCCGTTGCCACCGCCGAGCGTGGCGACAGGCGCGACAAGCCGCAGACGCCGTGACCACTGGTGCAGCCGGCACCGTAACGGGTCCCCACGCCGACCAGCAGGCCTGCGAGTACGATGGCCGCATAGCCGGCATCGATGCGCGGCGCGGGCAGGGCGCTTGCCAGTGACGCCAGCAGCGGCGCGAGAAGCAAGCCGAGAACGAAGAGGGCGCGCCAGGCGCGATCCGATGCCGAGGGAGGCAGCAGCCCGGCGACGATGCCGCTGATGCCGGCAATGCGTCCATTGCAGAGCACCAGCACGCTGGCGGCCGCTCCGATCAGCAGGCCACCGGCCAGCGAGGCGACGGGGGTGAAGGCATTCCACGCAATGTCCATGCTCATTCCTTGGGGCAATAAAGTTGGTACATCAGTCCCAGCATCTCAAGCAGCTTGGGATCGGCGACACGGTAGTACACCCGCTTGCCCTCGCGCCGCGTACTGACCACCCCTTCGTTGCGCAGCACGCCAAGTTGCTGGGACAGTGTGGGCTGGCGGATATCGAGTGCTTCCTCCAGCTCGCTGACGCACATTTCAGCCTGCGATAGCTGGCACATCAGCAACAGCCGGTCTTCATTGGCGAGTACCTTCAACGCGGCCACCGCCTGGCCGGCGGCGCGGCGCATCTGGTCGGCTTGTAGCGAGCTGGGGCTGGTCATGGTGAACACTATTCAATTTAATAATATATTAAGTCATATAATAAATGCGCGACATGAAGATGGCAAGGCTTTCTGAACCGGAAGCGAAGCAAGAGGAGGGTGTGAAACGATGGGTGATTCGCTGAAACAGCTGTGGCAAGCGCGCTGCGCTGCTCAGGGGGAGGCGTGCAGCAGGTCGATCAGGTGGCGGCTGGCCTGCTTGGCGGCCGCCATCGCCTCTTCAGCGAACGCAAACGGGGCATCTTCACCACAGAATTGCAGTTCGCCATTGATATAGAGATCCCAGGTCCAGCCGGTGCCGACGTCGCCCGGACACTTGAGCTCTATCCTGACCAGCTCGTCGCGATACCTGAAAAGTGCCTTCCTCATCGTGCCCGCCGGGTTTCTTGTCGTGAAGCAGCAAGCTCGACAACACTTGCCCCCTGAGTTGCCCAAGTGTACGCCATTACCACGTTGGCAATATTGGCATTAGCGTACATATATTTGCGCAAATCTTCTTGCATTCTACCAAGGAGTAGCATTTATTTCTGACCGGTAACCGGCGTGCGGCTGAAACAATCTTCCTCGAAGATCAAGAAGGGAAGGGACCGCCCGCCAGCAGCCGGTCCAGCAGTTCATCGTAGTGATGATGCGGCGTGGTGATCGCATAGAAGCTTTCCACCAGCTCGCTCGTCTGGCCGGCCACGACCAGGGCACCATTGCGCAGTTCGTCCTGCACCACCACTTCCGGCAGTACGGTGAGCCAGCCGCTGTCGCGCGCGATCAGGCGCAGCATGGCCATGTCGTCCACCTCGGCACGCATGCGCGGGCGCACGTCGTTGGAGATGCACAGCGCGTCAAATTGCATGCGCAGGGCGTGACGCGGGCCGGGCAGGGCCATGTCGACGCCTTCCAGGTCTTGCGGAATGCGCAGGCTGCGTGCCTCCCAGCGGTGCGCCGGACCGACCACCGAGACCGCCTGGCTGCCCAGGAAGCGGCAGTGCAGGGGCCGATCCGGGTCGGAGGGCACGGTCTCATTGGCCAGCACCACATCAAGCTGATGCTGCATCAGCCGCTCCAGCAGCCCTTCCAGCAAGCCCGACTCCAGCGTCAGGGAGACCGAGGGGTCAGAGAGCATGGGACGGATCCAGTTTTCCTGATAGTTACGCGACAGTGTGGCCACGCTACCCACTCGCAGGCGCGTCACCCCGGCCGAGCGGCCCTCCAGCCGGCCCAGCAGCTCCTGGCTCAGTCCAAAGATATTGTCGGCATAGGTGAACACCAATTGCCCGGTATCGGTCAACGTCAGGCGGCGGCCTTCGCGGATGAAGAGATCTTCTTCCAGCTGCTTTTCGAGCTGGCGGATCTGCGCGGACACGGCGGATTGCGAGGTGTGCAGCTCTTCCGCCGCCCGTGTCAGATGGCCGAGCTTGGCCACCCGCCAGAAATAACGCAAATGATGAAAGTTAAGCTGTTCTAAGCGCATCGTTCGATTTTATGAATGAATTTGTTCTGATAAATGTAATTTACAGAACGATCGATGGCAAGCATCATGATGCCATTCCAATGCATGAGGTTCTTGTCATGACGACCATCCCCCTGATTTCCTGCAGCGCCTGGGCACCGCCCGCGCTGACGATGGCCGCCGCCCTGGCGCTGTGTCTGTCCCGGCTGGCACCGCCGCGCGTCTGGACGCTGTTCCAGTCGCTCTCCCTGTTGGCTTTGCTGCTGACCTTGTTCAACCTGGTGATGGCCCGCGACAGCGCCCCGTGGCCGGGCGTGCTGCATCCGTCCACGCTGGGCCTGGTGCTGGCCCTGCTGGTACAGGGACTGGGCACCGTGATCGGCAGTTTTTCGGCGCGCTACCTGCAGGGTGAAGCCGGCCAGCGCCAGTATGCCGCGGCGCTCGCGCTGGTACTGACTGCCGTCCACCTGCTGTTGCTGGCCGATCACTGGGTGGTGCTGATCGCCGCCTGGGCCGTCGTGGGCCTGGCCCTGCAACGCCTGCTGTGCTTCTATCCGGAACGTCCCTTTGCCCGTCTGGCTTCGTACAAGAAAAGCATCGCCGACCGCATCGCCGACTGCCTGCTGATCGCGGCGGCCGCGCTGGCCTGGACGACCGTGGGCAGCGGCTCCTTCTCGGACTTGTGGGCCTACCTGAGCCAGCACGGCATGAGCACCAGCCTGCAGGTCAGTGCACTGTGCCTGACGCTTGCGGTGATTCTGCGGACTGCGCTGCTGCCGGTACACGGCTGGCTGATTCAGGTGATGGAAGCGCCGACCCCGGTCTCGGCGCTGCTGCATGCCGGCGTGGTGAATCTGGGCGGCTTCGTGCTGGTGCGGTTTGCCCCCTTGCTGGAGCAGGCCGTCGCGGCGCGCGCCGTGCTGCTCATCGTCAGCGCCGGTACCGTGCTGCTGGCCGGGCTGGTGATGCTGACCCGCATCAGCATCAAGGTCAAACTGGCCTGGTCGACCGTGGCGCAGATGGGCTTCATGCTGCTGGAGTGCGCCGCCGGACTGTACCTGTTCGCCGCGCTGCACCTGATCGGCCACTCGCTGTACAAGGCACACGCCTTCCTGTCGGCCTCCTCGGTGGTGCGGGAGACCCGCCTGTCGGCCTTGCACAGCCCGGCGCTGCCGTCGGCCTGGAGCGTGATCCTCGCCCCGATGGTCAGCATCGCCCTGGTGCTGGGTCTGCACAGCCTGAGCCCGCATGCGGCCTGGCCATGGTGGTGGAGCGGCATCCTCGGGCTGGCCTGGGCACCGCTGCTGTGGCGCTCCACGGCCAAGGGCAGTGGCGGCCTGCGCGGCTGGCTGCTGGGCCTGCTGGGTGCGGCCGGCCTGACCCTCGCGGCCCTGGTGGCCCACCTGCTGCCGCTGCACGTCAACGATTACCCGCGTGCCGTGTTCGGCGTGACGGCCTTGCTGGCGATGCTGGCCCTGTATGTCTGCATGGGCTTGCTGCAACTGGCACCGCAGTCCATGGCCGCCTGGCGACGCCGCAGCTACGCCGGCTTCTACCTCGATGAAGCCTATACCCGCCTGGCGCTGCAGTTGTGGCCCTCGAACTGGGCTCCCAGTGCCCGCCGGGCCGCTGCCGAACAACAAGTGAACAATCTCGCCGCCGATGGCCGTAGCCAGGGCTGAGCCCGTCTCACCGGAGAAACAGCATGAACGTATTAGCCCAAGATAGCCAAGGACCAGCCGCCGCGCCGATCGCTGCGTGGAGCGCCGAGCTGGAGCAGCAATTGCAGCAAGCCTGCCAGGATGCCTGCGGTGCCATCGCCCCGGCCTGGCCGCTGGATCGCGCCATCGCCGTCAATCCGCACTGGTCGCGGGTGGGCATGCCGCTACGCCAGGTGGCCGCGCGCATGGCCCTGCTGGGCGGGATCCAGGTCTTTCCGCCCAAGGAACAGCTGCAGCAGGCCTGGGACCAGGGCCGGGTGACCCAAGCAGATCTGGAATACGCCCTGGCACACTCGATCGAGGCCCAGGAACGCGGTTTCGACGTTGCCCACTGTCTGTCGGTACTGGCCGCCACCGGCCCGGCGCCAAGGCTGCCGCTGCTGATCGACGTGCTGGACAACGATCCCCAGCGCCACACCCGGCTCTCCTGGCGGCAGGCCATCACGCACCAGGTCAGCCAGACCTGTGCCGCCTACTTCGACCAGCACCAGGCCGACTGGCAGCCTGAACGCGGCATGGGCCTGTATGCCTTCTGGCGCGAGACGCTGGAACACGACCACGGCATCGGCCTGCTGATGGGCCTGCCGCACATTGCCGATGGCGTCCGGGCGCTGCCGGCCTGCGCGCGCGAGGCCGAACGCTGGGTGATGCGGCGCATGGACCTGCCGCCCGAGGTCTGGGCCGATTATCTTGAATCGGTCCTGCTGACCGTCAATGGCTGGGCCTCGTGGTGTGCCTATCTGGGCTGGGAGGCCAAACTCGCAGGCGGCAGTGATGAACACCTGCGTGAATTGCTGGCCATCCGCATGGCCTGGGGTGCCTTGCTGTTGGAGTGCAAGGATGACGAAGCCGCCAGCCACGCCTTCCACACGGTGCAACAGGCCTGGGCACGCTCGCAGGAGCGTCTGGAACAAGTGCGTCAGGACCTGCTGGTCGATGAACTCTGGCAGGTCGCACTGGAGGCCGGCTACCAGCGCAAGCTGGCGGCAGCCTTGCTGCAACAGTCGGCCAATGCAGCGCCGCAGGTCGAGGTGCAAGCCGCATTCTGCATCGATGTACGCAGCGAACCGCTACGGCGGGCGCTGGAAGCGGTCCATCCCGGCATGCAGACGATGGGCTTCGCGGGCTTCTTCGGCCTGCCGGTGGCCTACACGCCGTTGGCCACCGAGGCCAGCCGTCCGCAGTTGCCGGGCTTGCTGGCACCGGCCTATCAGGTGCAGGACGTGGTGGCACCTGCTGGAGCGGCCACCGGTGACGGCGTACTGGCCGGTGCCGTGGCACGGGCGCGGCGCAAGTCGCTGGCCCTCAAGGAACAGTGGCAGGGCAATACGCGCTGGCCGGGGTCGGCGTTTTCCTTCGTCGAGGTGGCGGGCGTGACAGCACTGGGCGGTCTCTGGAAATGGCTGCAGCCTGGCCAGGCCGAACGTGCGCGCGATGACCTGGCCGGGTTGCCGGCGCGCTATCGCGAAGTGTGCCGGCCGCTACTGGTCGGCGTCGCGCTGGAAGACAAGGTGGCACTGGCCGCCCGCGTGCTGCACGCCATGGGCCTGGATCGCCAGGTGGCCCCGCTGGTGCTGCTGGCCGGCCATGGCAGCCAGTCCGCCAACAACGCGCATGCGGCAGCGCTGGACTGTGGCGCCTGCTGCGGCCAGACCGGCGAAGTCAACGCGCGCACGCTGGCCCAGTTGCTCAACGAACAGGAGGTGCGCCGCGGCCTGCTGGACCGGCAGATCTTCATCCCCGAAGACAGCCACTTCCTGGCCGTCCTGCACAACACCACGACCGACGAAATCGAAGCTTTCGATCTCGACCTGATGCCGGCAGCGGCCCGCGCGCGCTGGCAAGCCCAGCAGCCGGCGCTGGCCGAGGCCGGTGACCGTGTCCGCCGCGAGCGTGCGCTGCGCCTGGGGATGGAGCCGGCCCAGGCCGCGCCGGCCTTGCTGAAGCAACTGCGCCGCCGCGCCAACGACGGTGCCGAGACGCGTCCTGAATGGGGTCTGACCGGCAATGCCGCCTTCCTGATCGCCCCGCGTTCACGCAGCCGTGGACTGGACCTGGGTGGCCGCTGCTTCCTGCACGACTACGAGGCCAGCGAGGATCAGGACGGCAGCGTGCTGGAACTGCTGATGACCGCGCCCATGCTGGTGACGCACTGGATCAACTGGCAATATCACGCCTCCACCAGCGATCCGCAGCGCCTGGGCAGCGGCAACAAGCTCTTGCACAATGTGGTCGGGGGCACCATCGGTGTGTTCGAAGGCAATGGCGGCGATCTGCGCATCGGCCTGTCGCGCCAGTCGCTGCATGATGGCCAGCAGTGGGTGCATGAACCGCTGCGCCTGACCGTCGTGATCGATGCGCCGGCCGAGGCCATCGATGCCGTCGTCGGCCGTCACGCCATCGTGCGTCAGCTGCTGGAACATGGCTGGCTGCACCTGTGGCGTTTCGGAGAGGCAGGCCTGGAGCAGTGGCGGCGCGAGGGATGGAAGTCAATCGGCTTGTGAAACTTCTGGTATCGTTGGCAAGATGCGGTAGCATAGATGCCGTTTTGCAACTAATGATTTGCCGGAGAAAGCATGATCCCCATCATTCCAGACTCCAATGCCAGCCCGGGAGAGGACGCCGCGCGTCGCTCCTGCGAGGGCTGCTCGGACGACGGTAAGCTGGACATCGAGTTTGAATATGCCTATCAGCCCATCGTGCGCCTGTCCACGCGCTCGGTGTACGCCTATGAAGCATTGGTGCGCGGGCCGCAGGGCGAGCCCGCGTACACGGTGCTGGAGCAGGTCAACGACAGCAACGTCTATCGTTTCGACCAGGCTTGCCGTACCAAGGCGGTGGAAGGCGCGGCACGGCTGGGCATGACGCAGTACCTGTCGATCAATTTCCTGCCCAATGCGGTGTATCGCCCGGAGGTCTGCATCCAGAGCACCTTCAAGGCCGCGCGCAAGCATGACTTCCCGATCGAGCGCATCATCTTCGAGGTAACCGAAGGGGAGCGCGTGGTCGACCGCCCGCACCTGGTGAACATCTTCCGGGAATACAGCCGCTTCGGTTTCCGCACCGCCATTGACGATTTCGGGGCCGGTTACGCGGGCCTGAACCTGCTGGCCGAATACCAGCCCGATCTGATCAAGATCGACATGGACCTGGTCCGCAACATCGACACCGACAAGCCGCGCCAGGCCATCGTGGCCGGCATCGCCGCCATCTGCAAGGAACTGGATATCGAGATCCTGGCCGAGGGCGTGGAGACCCGTGCCGAACGCGATCACCTGGCGGCGCTGGGGATCGACCTGATGCAGGGGTACTGGTTTGCCAAACCTAAGTTTCAGGCACTGAGCGTGTTAGAGAATTCGGTTTGGGAATAGCGCAACCTTGCTCCCACCGGTGCTGGCGGACTGCCTTGTGGGCAGATGCCCGCGAGCCGCGTCGCGCGCGATTTTAAGATCCTGACGCAAGCATGCTTATAAAACGCCCAGCATGTGTGGGTATGCAGCATGTTGGTGTTTCCCTGTAGAATCGTCACAAAAATTTACGAACGACAGGGCTTGCATGAATCCCACGACGCAGGAGCTCAGGGGGCTGACTCCGCTTGATTATCACCTCGCCGTCATCGACCATCTGCGCACGCACGAGCCCGAAGTCTGGCGCTGGGCGGCCGCCCGGACCAGCCATGCAGAGCAGCGCGAATCCTTGCGCACGGCACTGTTGCGCAACACTTACCGCATCGACCAAGCGGCCCATCCCGAGATTCACGCCACACTGGACTTGGCGCGGCAGCGCCTGGGCCTGAACGTGGAGGTACCGGCCACCCTGTACCAGTCGGCCGGGACGGAGATGAATGCCTCGCTGGTGTTCGTGCCCGGTGAGGTTCACCTGATCGTGCAGGGCGACCTGCTGGCGCGCCTGTCCGAACAGGAAATGCTGGCCGTCTTCGGGCATGAACTTGCGCATTACGTGCTCTGGTCGCAGGAGGAGGGGGCGTTCCTGCATGCCGAACGCATCCTCTCCGATGCCAGCGCGGCTCCGGGTGCCGCCGCCTCCTTCAGCGAAACCTGGCGTCGCTACGCGCTGCATACCGAACTGTTCGCTGATCGCGGTGCGGCCATCGCCTGCGGCTCGCCGGACCCCGCGATTTCCTCGCTGGTCAAGCTCAATACCGGCATCCGCCAGGTCGATGCGGCCGCCTATCTGCGGCAGGCGGCCGAGGTCGATGCGCAGCAGACCGGTGCCAGTGAGGCGGCCAGTCATCCGGAAGTATTCATGCGCGCCCGCGCCCTGCAGCTTTGGTGGGAAGGCAGCGAAGAACTCGGCCCGTGGCTGCAGCAGCGTCTGCAGGGGCCGCTGGCGCTGCGCGGCCTGGACCTGCCTGGCCAGCACCGGCTGCAAGGCATGACCCGCGGATTCCTGGCGCACTTCTTTGTCGGGACGGAGCTCCTGAGCGAGACGGTGAAGGCGCAGATAAAGCTGATGTTCCCCGACTGGCACCAGGATGAACCCGCCGTCACACCGCAAGCCTTTGCCCCGGAACACGCCGATGAACCCGTGCGCCATTACCTGACGGCCTTGATGCTCGATCTGGCCCTGGCCGATCCGGACCAGCAGGAACCGGTCCTGCTGCGTGCCGGCGTGATCGCGCAAGCATTGGCGACGCTGGACCATCTGCATCAACTGCTCAAACGCGAGGCTGGCTTCGGCAAGCGCGAACTGGACCGATACAAGCGACAACTGGCCAAGGAGGCCGCAGCATGAGTGAACACCCATCCTCCCCGGCCGCATCGGCCAGCCTGCGCGAGCTGATCGATGCGCAAGCCGGCAAGCTGCTCTCCAACGATGACCTGCTGGTGCTGATGCTGCCGCTCTTTGCGCAGGTCGCAGAACTGCATGCACAGGGCCGGGTCGCCGCACTGAGCGAAGAGACGCTGCTGGTGGATCAGCAAGGCGGACTGTCCCTGCGGCATCCGGCGGGTCAAGCCCCGCAGATGAATATCGATGCCGTCCATGCTTTGCAACCGCATCTGTCTTCGGGCCTGTCCATCGTGGGTGCGCTGCAGCTTGATCATCACTCCGACGGCCTGCGCACCCAGCACGATCTGGCCTTGCTCGAGGACGAATCCGCGCGGATGACGCGGCCGGTCTACCTGAGCGGTCCGAAGAGCTGGGAAATCGCGCTGGGCCATCATGATGAAATCACCGATGTGTTCCAGCTCGGCATGCTGCTTGGCGGGCTGGCCTGCGGGCTGGACCTGGCCGAGCAGGACGACCTGCGCCTCTTCGTGCAGCACCGTCACAATCTGTTTGAGCTGCACGACAAGCTGTCTCCCATCATCGCCAGCGTCATCGTCGAGATGACCGAACTGAACCGCCATGATCGCGCCACCGATGTGGCTGCGTTGGCGCTGCGCCTGCGTACCTGGCGCGACCAGCCGGTGGCGCTGGATGTGGAACGGGCGCTGGCGGGCAAGGATGGGGTGGCCCCGCGCCGCATCGCCGTGCTGTCGCACCTGCGGGATCGCCTGTTCGACCTGTCCCGCCGCAACCGGCTGCTGTATTTCCGCCCCACCAGTGCCAACGTCAACCTGACGGTGGCCAGCGTACCCCTGATGCTCAACGTCGACAGCATCAAGCCGGAACAGATTTGTACCTGGGGCGACCCTTTCGCCGAACAACTGGTGGCGGGCAAGCCGATTTCCCTGCAGAACTGGCTGCGCTTCGATGACCAGCTCTATCTGCCCGCCACGCTGGACAAGCTGATTTCCGAGACACGCCACGACCGTGCCGAGTTCGGCTTCAGCAACCTGCGGCTGGTGGTGGCTTTCCTGCGCTGGCACAACCTCAAGGAAGCGCCTGATGAGCGTATCGTCTCGCCGCTGCTGTGGCTGCCGGTGGAGCTGGTCAAGCGCAAGGGCGTGCGGGATCAGTACCTCATCCAGTGCAGTACTTCCGAAGCCGAATTCAATCCGGTGCTGCGCCACTGCCTGTCCCAGCTGTACGACATCGCGCTGCCTGAAACCATCGACCTGGCCAAGACCTCCCTGCAGCAGATCCACGAGGACTTGCGCAACAAGATCCACCAGTCCGAACCGGCGGTGGAGTTACGTCTGGTCGACAAGGCCTCGGTGCGGCTGGTGCGGCAGAAGGCCATGCAACGCATGCAGCAATACACGCGCCGCCGCCCGGGTGGCGGTGCGCAGCGCAGCCGGGCCACGTCATGGCTTCCGCCTTACAGTTATGCCCGTGATGACTATCGTCCGCTGGGCAAGGCGCTGTTCGAGCACTATGTGCGTCCCAGCGAGCTGCCGCAGCGCTTTGAGGCCGGTGCCACGCTGCGCCGCCCGCAGATGGTGGCCACCAGCGAAGCGGCCGTCAGCGAGCAGCAGGAAGAGCGGGCCGGCTATGTTCTGGAGGAATCCAGCGGGCATCGTTACGCCTGGGATCTGGATCTTACCCAGGTAACGCTGGCCAATTTCAACTACAGGAAAATGTCGCTGGTGCGCGACTATGCCCAGCTGCTGGAGGACGCCAACGGCAATCCGGCCTTTGACCGTATCTTCTCGATCCAGCCACGCGAGCTCGATACCAGCCCGCCGGCACCGCTGGCCCCCTCCGAGCAATGGAACGTGGTGTCCTCGGATGCGACCCAGAACGCCGCCGTGCAACTGGCGCGCACGCAGCGCAGTTTCATCATCCAGGGGCCGCCCGGCACGGGCAAATCGCAGACCATCACCAACCTGATTGCCGATTATGCCGGGCAGGGTAAGCGGGTGCTGTTCGTCTGCGAGAAACGGGCGGCGCTGGATGTGGTGTTCCACCGTCTCAAGCAGAGCGGGCTGGCGCAGCTGTGCTGCCTGATCCACGACTCACAGGCCGACAAGAAGGCCTTCATCGCCGATCTGAAGCAATGCTATGAGCAGTGGATCGCCCAGCCGCCTGAGGGTGAGCGCTTGCGCGCCCGGCGCGCCGGCGTGGCGGCAGGCTTGCAGGATCAGCAGCGGCACATCGACCAGTTCGAACAAGCCATGGCAATGGTGCCGGAGAGTGTCGGCCTGAGCGTGCGCAGCCTGTTGCGGCGGCTGGCCGAGCTGCCGCCGCCACTGGACGTGGGTGCAGCGGTACGTGAAGCTTTGTGCGCGTGGACGCTGTGGGACGGGCAGCGCGAGCTGACCCGGCGCTTGCAGGGCGTCATGCAGGAACGTTTTGGCACCAGTGTGCCGGCCACCCATCCCTTTGCCACGCTCTCTGCCACGGTCTTGCGCCAGCAAGGGGTGGTGGCGGAACTGGAGCGTCGCTGTGATGCGGTCGATGCCATCCTCGGGCGTCTGACGTCTTTGCTGGAAAGCAGCCAAAGTCCGATCGTCGCCGACACCCCTTTGAAGGCCGCGCAGCAGGTCGTTACCGAAAGCAAGCGCCTGGTCGACAGCGGCCTGGCGCGCCATCTGGATCTGCTGGATCCTGCTTCACCTGGCCAGGCGGCCTTGTCGCAATGGTGCGAAGCGATGGCACAAGGCCAGCAAGCCGTGACGGCAGCCCAGTCGGTCACCGGCCACTGGCGCGACAAGCTGCGGGCGGATGATACCGAGACCGCGCTGCGGCTGGCCGGCCAGATGGAATCATCCTTCTCGCGCTGGTTCAAGCCTGCCTGGTGGCGTCTGCGCGGAGAACTCAAGCGTCGCTACGATTTCAGCCAGCATGCTTTGCACCCCGGCTATGCCACCGTCCTGACGCAACTGAAGGCCGAACACGAGGCGCTGTCACGGCTGGCTGCGACGGAGGAAGAGGCGCGTCGACGTTATGGGGCCAGTGACATGCAGCAGTTCCTGCAGACCCTGGAAACGCTCAGGAACCGCATGAACACGCCGGCCGGTCTGCAAGCGCTGGTCGATCATCTGCGCCGCGCCGGGGATCCGGCTGCGCTGGTGATGGGTCTGGCGGGTGCGCATGACGATGTGCAGGCGCTGGCAGCACTGGTCGATTCGACGCTTTCGGCTCCGGATCAACGGAATCTGGAACAGACAGGCGAGCTGTTCCGCGATCTGCGCGAAGCCCTGGAAGATTTGCCGGACCTGCTGCCGCTGTTGCAGGCGGTCCATGACGCTGACGCCACCTACGCTACGACGGTACTTGGCGTGCATGCCGATCCGCTGGCGCTGGAAGCTCTGGTGGCGGATGAGGCCTGGCGTCGCCTGGGGCGCGCCCATCCGGTGCTGGAACGCTTCAGCGGCACCGACCTGGCGCTGGCGACCCGCGCGATAGCCCAGGCCCAGCGCAGCTTGCTGGACATCAATGCCGAGGCGATCAAGGCCACCTTGCAGGGACAGTTCAGCGAGCATGTACGCCTTTCCGGGCTCTCGGCCACGCAGCTCGATACCCAGGGCAAGGCCCTGAAGAAGCAATACGCCACCGGCCGCCGCGAACTGGAACATGAGTTCGGCAAGAGCATGCGCTATCGCTCCATCCGCGACTTGGCCGATGATGAGACCGGCGCGGTCATCAATGACCTCAAACCGATCTGGCTGATGAGTCCGCTGTCGGTATCCGATACCTTGCCCTTGAGCAGCACGCTGTTCGACGTCGTCATCTTCGACGAGGCCAGCCAGATTCCTACCGAAGAGGCGATCCCGGCACTGAGCCGCGCCCAGCAGGTGATCGTGGTGGGCGACGAGATGCAGTTGCCGCCGACCAGTTTCTTCTCGGCGGCCGGCAGCGGCGAGGAAGACGAGATCCTGGTGGAAGAGGATGGGGAGCGCATCGCCATCAATCTGGATTCCGACAGCCTGCTGAACCAGGCAGCCCGCAATCTGCCCGCCACGCTGCTGGCCTGGCACTACCGCAGCCGCCACGAAACCCTGATCAGCTTCTCCAATGCGGCCTTCTATGATGGCCGTCTGGTCACCATTCCGGACCGTCTGCGGGAACGTCCGCTGGAGCAACTGCCGCGCCCGCGCTCGAACCAGGACGATGCCGGCACGCTGGCCGCCGACCTGCTCATGGGCAGCCCGGTCAGCTTCCACTGGCTGGAGGACGGGGTCTACGCCGATCGCAGCAATCAAGCCGAGGCACGCTACATCGCCCAGGCCGTGCGGGAAATGCTCAATCGCGAGACCGGCCTGAGCTTGGGCATCGTGGCCTTCTCCGAAGCCCAGCAAAGCACCATTGAAGCGGCACTGGAGGCGCTGGCGTCTGAAGATCCGGAGTTCAGCACCCGTCTGGAGCGCGAATACGTGCGCGAGGACGACGACCAGTTCAATGGCCTCTTCATCAAGAACCTCGAAAACGTGCAGGGCGACGAGCGTGACGTCATCATCCTCAGCATCTGTTACGCCCCCGGCCCCAACGGCAAAATGCTGATGAACTTCGGCCCGATCAACCAGCGCGGCGGCGAGAAGCGGCTCAACGTGATCTTCAGCCGGGCACGCCATCGCATGGCGGTGGTGAGCTCGATCCAGGCGGACGCCATCACCAACGTCCACAACGACGGTGCGGCAGCCTTGCGTAGCTTCCTGCAATTTGCGCAGGCCAGCGCCACCGGCCGCTTCGATCACGCCCAGACCATCTTGGGCGCGCTCAACCAGGGGGCGCGCAAGGCCTTTGCCGCCGAGCTGCAGCCAGACAGCATCCGCGATGCACTGGCTCAGGCCCTGCGCCAGCGCGGGCACCGGGTCCAGCTGCAGGTCGGACGGTCGCAGTTCCGCTGCGATCTCGCCATCGAGGGCGTGGACGGTACCTACGCACTGGCCATCCTGCTCGACAATCCCGCGCAGGCGGTCACCGATACGATGGAGCGCTACGTCTTCCGTCCAGCCATCCTGCGCAGTTTCGGATGGAAGGTGCTGGACCTGCCGGGACGTGACTGGCTGCGCGATCCGGTTGCGGTGATCGAGCGCATCGAACGGATATTGGCCGAGGGAGAGGACGCGGTGCTGCCGGAGCAGAACGCCGGTCCGGGCGAGCAGCCCGCCGAGTCGCCAGCCACACCGACCGCGCACGTTGCCATCGATGAGCTGTCCGAAGCGACCGCTGCGAGCGGTGCCGCCGCCGAGAGTCGTGCGCTTTCCTATGTGCAGGGGAGTTCCAGCAAGTTCTGGAACATCAGCCGGTCGGGTGCCGAGCTGACCGTCACTTACGGCCGGACCGGGACGCAAGGTCAGCGCCTGATCAAGTCGCATGAATCGGAAGAGCGTGCACAACGCGAGATGGAAAAACTGGTCGCCGAAAAGCTGCGCAAGGGATACGTCGACGCACCCTGATCATCCAAGGCGCAGGGAAGGGCCGGAGCGCTACAGCCAGCCTGCGCAGTGCCGCTCCGGTGCAGGCAGGTGAGCTTACTCGGGGAAGCGCACCAGCCGCTTGGCCTCCTTCGGTGCCTGGTATTGCGCCGCGTTCATCTGCATGGCCAGCAGCGTGTAATAGGCATTGATGCCGGTCAGATCGACCACGCCCTTCTTGCCGAAACGCTTTTCGGCGCGGGCGAAGGTCGGATCGGAGACGCGCTTGTTGCGATGCAGTTCGAGCGAGAAGTCATAGACGATCTGCTCGTCCTCGCTCAGGCCCTCGGGACGGCGGCCGTCGGCGATGGCCGCCGCCACTTCCGGCTTGATGCCGGCCTTGATGGCGATGGGGTAGTGCACGTACCACTCGTAATCCTGGGTCCATTCACGGGCCGTGATGAGGATCACCAGTTCGCTCAGGGTATTGCCGATGGCCGAGTTGTAGCGCAGGTAGTCGCCCATCGAGCGCGCCTGCGTCATCACTTGCGGGCTGTGCATCAGCGGTTCGAAGGGGCCGAACACCGGCACCTTGCGGGCGGCCAGGAATTCATCGGCGGCTTTTTTCTGTTCCGGCGTGTATTGATCGGGCGGGATCACCGGCAGGCGATCCGCAGCCTGGGCTACGGCGGCCGAGAGCAAGGTCGAGGCAAGGGCAATGCGCAGGAATCGTTTCATGAAGGTCTCTGTCTCTGGATGTTGGTCTGGTTATGGTGCCGACGCTGGCCTTGGCGGGCCACCGGGATGGCGGCTCCAGGATAGGGGAGCTTCAGCGGATTGTGTTGCTGAGTCTTCACTTTCGCCTGAGCCCATGTGAATGTCATGCAACATCGGCACGTCCTTGCCGATTTCGCTCCCGTCCGGAGGTGCTGCTGCGCGGCGTCATGGTGCCGGGACCCGTGCGCGGCTACAATCTCTGCCCACAGAACAAGCAACGAGACCTTACCGATGAAAACCTACGCCGTGCTCCCGTGGCTGGCCGTGATGCTGGCGCTTGGCGGTTGCGCCACCGAGGCCTATCGCGCCACCGAGAGCCAGTGCGCCCCGGCCGCCTATGCCCAGTACCCGATCATCCAGCAGACGCGGATGGAAATGCGCACCCGCACCATCCAGGTACCGACCGGGCAGACGCGCTGCAGCTCGGTGGTCAACGGCAACCGGACCGATACGGTCTGCCAGGACATCCTGCGTACCGAGTACCAGCAATATCCCGTCTACGTGACGGTCGACATCAATGAATATGGCCGCAACCAGGTGATCGCCGCTTGCGCCCGTGCGCAATGCGTCAGAACGCACGGCAATCCGGACTGCGAGTAGTCCGGCCAGACGGGATCGCGGTGGTTTATGGTTCGGCCTGATCGGGCGTGTCGAGCGCCGCAGTCTGCTGCGGCAGCAGACGCTCCAGCATGGCGCGGTGGTAGGGATCCTGGGATTCCACATAGCGTGCCGCCGAATGAATGTTTTTCCATCCCACGTATTCCATCAGGGCGCGCATCTCCCAGCCATTGGCGCTGGCCCAGCTGGCAAAGCCGCGCCGCAGCGAGTGCGAGCTGTAGAGATGTGCATCATCAATCCCTGCCGATTTCAGGATCCGTCGCAGCAAGGGGATAATGCTGGCCGCATTGACCGCTTCTTCGCTGATGCGGCCCCAGCGATCGATGCCGCGCAGTACCGGTCCGCTGCTCAGGCCGCTCACCGCCAGCCAGTCGAGATAAGCCGCCACCGGGCACAACCGTGACAGCGCCGGCGTCTTGTAGGTGCTGCCTTTGAGGCTGCGGTCGGTCTTGGTGCGAGGCAGGTGGATGCGCATGCCTTCGCCTGCTACCGCCTCGATGCGTTCGATATCCAGCCGCGCCAGTTCGTCGCTGCGAAATCCCCGCCAGAATCCGATCAGCAACAATGCCTTGTCGCGCGTATGCCGCAGCAGGTCGGCAAAGCGCGCCTGCTGGCGTGCCAGTTCCCGTTCGCGCTCCAGATGGGCGATGGTCTGCTCCAGCGCCTCCAGCTGCAGCGGCTTGGCGCGTTTTTCCTGGGCAGGATGCAGTTCCAGGATGCCGCGCAGCATCTTGCGCACGACCGGGGCCTTGGTCGGGTCCGGGAATCCCTGGTCCACATGCCACTGGCCCAGCGCGGAGATGCGCTGCTTGAGCGTGTTGTGGGCCAGCTTGCCGGCGTGCTCAGCGAGATAGCGCACCAGGCTGTCCGCCGTGGCTGGCAGAAAACCACCCCATTCCACTTCGAAATGCTTCACGGCCGCACGATAGCTGCGGCGAGTGTTGTCACGCGTGGCGGCGTGCAGATAGTCATCGATATTCAACGGTGCTGGTGCGGCTGGCATGGGCTCATTACAGACGGGTGAGGGCAGATTAGGAGGATTTTACGCGATCAGATTCGATAATCATCCAATATCCTGTGTGAAATATGTTTGCAATATTTCTGATTACTCTTCAATAATCTTATGTAATTACGTATTATGTAATACATCATCAAATAACGGATCTGGACCATGGCACGTACCGGCCTCTACAAATCGGAAGTGAAGAAAGCGCGCGATTCCTTGCTGGCATTGGGCCGGCATCCGTCGGTGGATGCTGTGCGGGTAGAACTGGGCAATACCGGCTCCAAGACTACAATCCACAAATACCTGAAGGAATTGGAAGAAGAGGAGGGCGGCCAGAGCCAGCCGCGCAGCATCAGCGAGGCGCTGCAGAACCTGGTGGAGCGGCTCGCCGTGCAGTTGCAGGAGGAGGCGCGGGCTGAGGTCAAGGCAGTGCGTGCCGAAACCGAGACCGTAACCGCCCGATTGGCGCAGGAATTGGCATTGCTGAAGGCCGCCCATGGCGAGCAGGGCCTGCGTCTGGATCAGACGCAAAAAGCCCTGATCGCCGAGCGCGCCGCCCATGAGAAAACCCGCGAGGAACGCCAGGAGCAAACCGCCATGGCACGCACCCTGGAAGTGAAGCTCGCTGCCTTGCAGGAACGCCTGGCCGAAAACGAACAGCACCGCCAGTCGCTCGAAGAAAAGCACCAGCACGCCCGCGATGCCCTGGAGCACTACCGCAGTGCCGCCAAGGACCAGCGCGACCAGGACCAGCGACGCCACGAGCAACAACTCCAGACCCTGCAAGCCGAATTGCGCCAGTTGCGCCAGGATGCAGTGGTGCGCCAGGAGGACGTCACCCGGCTCAATCAGGAAGGCGTGCGCCTGATTGCCGAGTTGTCACATGCGCGGCAGGCGCTGGCAGAACAGCACACGCTGGCCACGCGTCGCGAACAACAAATGGAGGTGCTGCAGGAGCAGGCTTCCGCCAAGCGCGTGCTTGAAGCGCAACTGGCTGCCAGGAACGAGGCCTTGACGCAACTGCAGGCCCGGGTCATCAGTGCCGAAGAAGAGGCCGCCAGCGCGCGCCGGCAATGGCAGCAGGGCGAGCGCGAGCTGGCGGCGGTACGCGCACGACTGGATACGCACGAAATGCTGCTCAAAGAGTGGCGCAGCCAATCCGCCGCGGAACAGGAGAGGCAGGCAGCGCCGCCGGTACCAAAAGAGCCAGGCACCGACCCCGGCTGATACCGGGGCAGGGCAGTGGTGCCGTGCATGCGCTCGCTGCACGTCCGTGCTGCACTTCCATTCAGCCAGCCATGCCCGCCGATGAAGGCTCATGCAAAAAGCTGATATCCAAGCATGTTTTACTTTGTAGCTCCAAATGATCTGATCGCCCACAATCGGGGCTCGCGGCGGCTTTCGAGGCCGTGTCCGCTGCCTCCATTGAACGACTCCACGATCAGGTCATGCACGCAAAGAACTTCATTCGCCGCTTCCGGTTTCCGCAGTCTCTGGCCGGTGCCATCCTGGCCTTGAGCGCAGCGTTTTCGCACGCTCAAGCCCTGACCATCGGCGTGACGCCCGGCGTGATCGCCGACTCCATCCAAGTGGCCGCAGCAGAAGCCAAGCGGCAGGGACTGGAGGTACGCGTGGTCGAGATGACCGACTGGACCACGCCCAATGTCGCCCTGCAATCCGGCGACCTCGACCTGAATTACTTCCAGCACACCGCCTTCCTGGAAAACGCCATCCGTGAACGTGGCTACGCCTTTGCGATTGCCGGTTATGGCGTGCTGCCCAACATCGGCCTGTTTTCCACCCGCATCAAGAGCCTGGCGCAACTGAAGGACGGTGCCACCGTCGCCGTGGCCAACGATCCCGTCAACCAGGGCCGGGGATTGCTGCTGCTGGAACGCGCCGGACTGATCAAACTCAAGCCGGGTGTGGGCGCCAAGGCCAGCCTGGCTGACATCGCCAGCAACCCGAAGAAACTGGATTTCAAGGAAATCGAAGGTCCGCAACTGGTTCGCGCCCTGGATGATGTCGATCTGGCGCAGGGC
Source organism: Herbaspirillum sp. 1173 (assembly GCF_031455335.1). Classification (NCBI taxonomy): domain Bacteria; kingdom Pseudomonadati; phylum Pseudomonadota; class Betaproteobacteria; order Burkholderiales; family Oxalobacteraceae; genus Herbaspirillum; species Herbaspirillum sp. 1173. The sequence goes on from NZ_JAVDSP010000001.1 coordinate 520,538, forward strand.
TACCCGGCGCATCTGGTTGCCGCCGGCAAGCCGGAGATCGCCAAGAGCGGCCTGCAGTATTCGACCGTGGACGACCAGCGCTTCGCGATCGTCTTCGTCTCCCGCACCAGTAATGCAGCCGACCCGCGCATCCGCAAATTCATCACGCTGTACCAGCAATCGCCCGCCGTGCTGGCCAAGATCGATGAGCGCTATGCACACGACAAACGGCTTTACAGCCTGCCCTGGCAAAAGCCCTGAGTGAAGCTTTATGTCGCTGGCGAGTGATCTTCTCGTGCCTCGCCGGCCGCAAGCCCGCTTCCAGCGGCCTCCCGTTGCGCCGACGCTGCCAGCGGCTGATTCACGACCTGAACATTTTTTCCCAAAACCCATTTTTTCCGGAGCCCTGCATGCAGCCTTCCCATCTTTTCCGTCATTTGCTGGTCGTCCTGACTGTCCTTTCTGCCCATGCCGGTGTGGCGCACGCCGCCGACAAGCTGCGCATCGGCGTGGTGCCTGGGGCCTATGGCGACTCCATCGCAGTGGCCGCCAAGGAAGCCAAGAACCAGGGCATTGACGTGCAAGTCGTCGAATTCACCGACTGGACCACGCCCAATGTGGCGGTGGATGCAGGGGACCTGGACCTGAACTATTTCCAGCACCAGCCCTTCCTCGACAATGCCATCCAGAAGAACGGCTACAAGCTGGCCAGTGCCGGTACCGGCATCCTGGCCAACGTCGGCCTGTATTCGCTCAAGCACAAGTCCTTCGCCCAGGTGCCACAGGGCGGCAAGGTCGGCATCGCCAACGATCCGGTCAACCAGGGGCGCGGCTTGCTGTTGCTGCAGAGTGTGGGACTGATCAAGCTCAAGCCCAACGTCGGCTACCTGGGCAGTCTCAATGACATCGTCGAGAACCCCAAGAAGCTGAACTTCGTCGAAGTGGAAGGCCCGCAGCTGGTGCGCATCACGCCGGATGTCGACCTGGCCCAGGGCTATCCGCACTTCATCGTGGCGGCCAAGGCCTTCGATCCTTCCAGCGGCCTGGCCTATTCCGGTATCGAGGATGCCCGTTTCGCCATCCAGTTCGTCACCAAGGCCAGCCGCGTGAATGATCCGGTGATCCAGAAATTCATCCGCATCTACCAGAACTCCGAGACCGTCAAGGCCGATATCCACCGCGCCTTCAACAGCGACAAGCGTCTCTACACGCTGGCCTGGCAGAAGCCCTGAACCCGCCGCACCCGTCCCGGAAGGAAACCGCATGGAACTCTCGATCACGGCCAGACAATCCTTGACCGCTCCCAGCCGTCCCGAGGCGGAGCATGATGCTGCCGCGCAGGCCTCGGCCCCCGGCGGCCCGTGGCCCGGCAGCGGTCCCAAGGGCAGGGTGGCCTTGCGCCAGGTCGGCAAGACCTACCTCTCATCGGCCGGCCCGGTGCAGGCCTTGCAGGACATCGACCTGGAGATTGCACCCGGCAGCATCTTCGGCATCATCGGCCGCAGCGGGGCCGGCAAATCCAGCCTGCTGCGCACCATCAACCGGCTGGAGACGCCCACCAGCGGGCGCATCGAAGTCGATGGGGTGGATATCGCGACCCTCGACGATGCGCAACTGGTGGAATTGCGCCGGCGCATCGGCATGATCTTCCAGCATTTCAACCTGCTCTCGGCCAAGACCGTCTTTGACAACATCGCCTTGCCGCTGCGCGTGGCCGGCGTGCCGCGCCAGCAGGTGGAGGGCAGGGTGCGTGAACTGCTGGCCCTGGTCGGTCTGCAGGACAAGGCAGAAACCTATCCGCGCCGCCTCTCGGGTGGCCAGAAGCAGCGTGTCGGCATTGCCCGCGCCCTGGCCAGCGGGCCCGAGATCCTGCTCTGCGACGAGGCCACCTCGGCGCTGGACCCGGAAACCACCCGCGCCATCCTGCAACTGCTGCGCGACATCAACCGCAAGCTGGGCATCACGGTGATCCTGATCACGCATGAAATGAGCGTCATTCGCGAGATCGCCGACCAGGTGCTGGTCTTGGAGCAGGGGCGCATCGCCGAGCTGGGACCGGTGTGGCAGGTGTTCGGTAATCCCGCCCATCCAGCCACGCAAGCTTTGTTGGCGCCACTGCAGCAAGGCCTGCCGCCGGAACTGCTGGACCAGCTGCAGACCGTGCCGCCGTCCGGGCTGCATGAGCGCATTCTGCAATTGCAATACCGTGGCGGGGATGGCCTGGAGCCTGATCTGTTGCGCGTGGCGCAGGCGCTGGGCGGCAAGACGCGCTTGCTGCAGGCCAGCGTGGAGCGCATCCAGGGACATACCCACGGTCAGCTCTACATCGCCTTGGCCGACGTCACGGGATCACCAGACTGGCAGGCCCTGACGCAGGGACCCACGGCGATTGCGCATCACATCAAGGAGTTGGGATATGTCACTCGAACTTAGTCTTTCCATTCCCATCGAGCGCTACGGCAATGCGCTGGTCGATACGCTGCAGATGGTCGGCATCTCGGGCGCACTGGCGCTGGTGGCGGGCATTCCGCTGGCGGTGCTGCTGATCGTGACGGCGCCGGGCGGCTTCCTGGCCTCGCCGCGCGTGCACCGGGTATTGGGCAGCATCATCAATGGTTTTCGTGCCACGCCCTTCATCGTTCTGCTGGTGGCGCTGATTCCGCTCACGCGCCTGGTGGCGGGCACCACCATCGGCGTCTGGGCCGCCATCGTGCCGCTGGCCATCAGCGCCACGCCTTTCTTTGCGCGCATCGTCGAGGTGAGCTTGCGCGAGGTTGATCCTGGTCTGGTCGAAGCAGCGCAGGCACTGGGCTGCAAGAAATGGGACATCGTGCGGCATGTCTACCTGCCCGAAGCCTTGCCGGGGATCGTGGGTGGATTCACGATCACGCTGGTGGCCCTCATCAGCTCTTCGGCCATGGCCGGTGCCGTGGGCGCGGGCGGGCTGGGGGATCTGGCGATCCGCTATGGCTATCAGCGATTCGATACGCAGGTGATGGTGATCGTCATTGCGGTGCTGATTTTGCTGGTGTCGGTGGTGCAGCGGCTGGGGGATGGCTACGTGCGCTGGCTGCGGAACCGATGATAGCGGCCGGCAGAGCCCAGTAGCGGCTGGATCCGTGGCAGCGTACGCAGCAAAATATCGCTGAATTCATGCACCGGCAAGTTCGCAACAACCATCTCTTTGATACCATTGCCGACTGTTAACAAGCGGCGATACAACGGGGGAGGTTAGAACGATGCTTGACGGTTGCAGCAAGACCTTGGATGGCACAACGGCCAACGTGCCGCAGAACTGGAACGAACAGCTTGAGGCACTGCTCTCCCGCATCAACGGATTGCCGGAGGGGACGGTGCGCGCAGGACTGGTTGGCGACATGGTCTCTTATGTCCTCACAGGTGCGCCCCAGGCTGTCCTGCAAGAAGTCGGCCAGAACTCCAATGTGGCTGAACAGCTGAACGTAGTCGGCTACAGCGATGAACGGGAGCATGCAGTCGTCCTTCGTTTTTACGATGCTTTCGACACCCTGCCGGTGGAGGTCGCGTTGCGTTGGGCCAGGCTGCTGGAAGCTTGCGTGGTGTGGAACAACAGCAGGTTGTTTCTGAAATTGCCTGGCGAGGCGCATTGGCCGGAAGTCTTGCTCATGCACACTACCGGCCATGGCCTCAACGTCTGGTCGCCGCGGCGACCCCACAGCGCAGCGCTGTCGGCACCAACCATCGAAAAGCTGCTGATCGAAGCGGGAATCGCCCCGGCTGCACTGCTGGTGGCCTCATTTTCGGAGGCTTCTCTGGTGGGCTACTACGCCTACCAGCGCCACCTGCTCATCACTGACCTCAAGGACTACGGCATGTGGCTGGACCGCGAAGTCGAGTCCATCCGCCACTTGCTGGACGGCTCCGTTGCGCACCGCCTGCACTGCCTTTCCATGCTGGAAAGAGCCGAGGTTTCCACACTCCGGAGCCTGCTGCCGGAGCTGATGGCAATGGTCGCCTCGAGCAGCAAGCAGGTGAGATCGGCGGCGGACGTGGTGATCCGCCGTGTCGGCCTGCCGGCCTGCGCGGCTTTGCTTGACTTCGCCTGCCGTGGCAAGCCAGAGCAGCGGCTGCACGCATTGCGGCTGATGTACACCATTGCGTGCGAGCAGGAGGATGCACCCAGCCAGCAATTGGCACGGGATACTGCCGCCGCCGACAAGGCGGCTTCCGTCAACGCCTTGCTTGCTGAGTGGGACGATGAGCAGCAATCCGCTGCCAAGGCAAGCACACAAACCTTCGACTATGCGATGCCTGTCATTAAATGGCCGGTGGCGCTGACTCCGGTTCTTTCTGATCAGCTCGACGCCTTGTGGCAGACGATCACGGACTCCATGGTCACCGCCAACAAGCAGTCAATCCAGCATCACCAGCGGATGCAGGCTGCAGGGCACAACTTCCCGTTGCGTCAGATAACCCTCTATACGGAGGATGACCAGCGTGCGTTGCGCGCCTACCTGGCCTCGGAGAGCCCCATGCCGCCCGAGCACGACGATCGGCGCATGATCAATCATCACCATGTCGGTCCCGCGCTGCGGACACTGGTTGCCTCGGAGGAGATGACGCCAGCCGCATTGCTGAAAATGCTGTTGTTCTTTGACTTGGCTACCGACTCGGACGGCAAACTGAGCTCGGTAGCGTCGGGGGCCTTCAATGAGATGTACCGCACCAGCGGCCGGCCGACCCTCCTGGAGTTGTCGGGAATGCTCGAAGAAGCCGGACAGTCGGCCACCAGCGTTCTGTACACTTACTGCTCCGCCTGGGGCGATCCGATCGGCAGAGAATGGGACCATGGGGCCGTATGGCCATTCGTGGCCCGTCATCTGGAGACCGTGGTTCAGCTGCTGGCCGGAAGAGATGAGCCGTTCGGGTACTGGTTCAACCGTGATGGTCTGTTCCGTGCGATAGCGACTCTGCCGTTCCCACCGCCGCCATTGGTCAACGTGCTGTTCAGCCTGGCGCTCGGCACGGCCAAGACGCAACGCCAGGCGGCCCAGGTTGCGCTGGCAACCTTGCCGGACAAGGAAGCGCGTATCGTTTCCGCCTTGGCCGATGGCAAGGCAGATACCCGTGCGGTGGCGGCGCAATGGCTGGGCCGGCTAGGTTTTACAGGTGCCGTTGCGGCGCTGGAACTGGCGCTGAAGAAGGAGAAGAACGATCTTGCCAAGGGGGCCATGCTGGATGCATTGGAGGTATTGGGTCAGCCGGTCGACAAGTATCTGGACCGCACCGCACTGCTAGGCGATGCAACCAAGGCGCTGGGCAAGGGCTTGCCCAAGGAACTGGCCTGGTTCCCTTGGGCCGCCTTGCCGACAGTCCGCTGGGCCAATAACGGAGAGGCCGTCGATGGCGATCTGCTGCGCTGGATGATGGTACAGGCCGTCAAGCAGAAACAGTCTGAACCCAACACCTTGCTGCGCAAGCTGTGCGCGATGTTTGAGCAGCGCGACCGCGAGCGGCTTGGGCAATTCATCCTGGAGGCCTGGCTTGATGAAGACGTGCGTCCGATCGCGCCCGAGGATGCCATGGCGCTGGCGCAAGGCCAAGCACACTCGATGCACCATTACTTGAGCAATTATTCAAAAGGCCCGAATGCTCCCCAGCAGGTTCCGACGTTGGAGGAACTGGTAGCCAAGTATCTGCCAGCCTGCCTGCGCCAGCCGGCAGGCTCTGCCAGCGCCAGCCGGGGCTTGCTGGCCATTTCCGCAGTGTGCGCACGCGAAGGTGCCGCCGTCCCGGTATCGCGCTACCTGAAGGCCTGGTACGGCTCGCGTGCCAGCCAAGGCAAGGCGCTCATCGGTATGCTGGCGTGGATCGATCATCCTTCCGCGACCCAACTGATGCTCTCCATCGGAAGTCGTTTTCGTACCAAGAGCTTCCAGGATGAAGCCACCTCCCAAGCGAGCGCACTGGCCGAGCGCAAGGGCTGGACACTGTCCGAGCTGGCGGACCGGACCATACCCACGGCGGGATTCGACGAGAACGGCGAGATGGAATTGAATTATGGCCCGCGCAGCTTCGCCGCACACCTGCATGCAGACTTCAGGATCGAACTCTGCAACCAGGACGGGAAAAAGATCGCCGCCTTGCCGGAGCCGCGCCAGGACGATGATGCTGAGCTCGCCAAGGACGCCAGGAAGGCGTTGAGCGCGGCCAAGAAAGAGATCAAGAGCATCGTCAGCCTGCAGAGCGAGCGCCTGTATGAAGCGCTGTGTACAGAGCGAGAATGGTCGTTCGAAGACTGGAGCCTGTACTTGAACCGGCATCCGGTGGTGCGTCATCTGGCGCAGCGTCTGGTATGGGTCGAAGTGGGGAAGGAGGGCGCGCTGCGCACCTTCCGTCCGCTGGACGACGGTACCCTCACCGATGTTGATGATGAAGAACTGCAGTTCCGGGCGAACGCCCGCATTCGCATCGCCCATGACTGCCTGCTGACGCCGGATCAGATAGCGCGCTGGCAGCAGCATCTGTCCGATTACGAGATCGTGCCGCTGTTCCAGCAGATGGGCAAGGGCATCTACATCCCGCCGGCAGAGGTCAGCAACAATCAATGCATCACGGATTTTGAGGGCCACCTGATCGAATCGTTTGCGCTGCGCGGCCGCTCGCTCAAGCTGGGCTATCTGCGCGGGGCGACCGAGGATGGTGGATGGTTCTACAGTTACGAAAAGCGCTTCCCGACCCTGGGTCTGCAGGCCGTGATCACGTTTACCGGGAATCCGCTCCCAGAAGAAAATCGTACCGTGGCGCTGTTGAACCTGTCGTTTTCCAGCACGGCGAGCAGATCGGGTTGGCAGCGCGCGGGCCTGCCTTTGCATACGGTACCCAAGATCCTGCTGTCCGAGTGCTACAACGACTTGCGGGTGATTGCTTCCGAAGGGAGCGGTTTCGATCCTGAATGGAAAAAGAAGAGCGAGTACTGACATGAACTTCGTACATGAGTCCATCCTGCGCGCTCCAGCCGAGCAGGTGTATGCGGCACAACTTGCCCTGCTGGCCGAACGGGATACAGGTCCAAGGCCCAGCGGCTGGAAGCTCTCCCCCAGGGCGGTGCGCGCGTTCATCCTGGGTGACGAAAAGTTCGGCATCAAGCGCAAGTTCTACGGCGATGATGCGCTGGTTGACCGCTGTATCGTCACCCTGATGAGCGACCGAGGCCTGCTCCTGGTGGGAGAGCCGGGCACGGCGAAATCGATGTTGTCGGAGCTGTTGTCGGCCGCCGTGTCGGGCAACTCCGCCTGCGTGATTCAGGGCACGGCGGGTACTACAGAAGACCAGATCAAGTATTCCTGGAACTATGCGCTCCTGCTGGCTGAAGGGCCGACGCCGCGCGCGCTGGTGCGCGGACCGGTTTATCAGGCCATGCAAAGCGGTGGTGTGTGCCGCTTCGAGGAAGTCACACGGGTGCAGCCCGAGATCCAGGACAGTCTCATTGGCGTGCTCTCGGACAAGGTGCTGCATGTGCCCGAACTGGATGGCGAGGCCGCGCTGATCTTTGCCGCACGCGGCTTCAATGTGCTGGCCACCGCCAACATCCGCGACCGGGGCGTGCATGAGATGTCCAGCGCGCTCAAGCGCCGTTTCAACTTCGAGACGGTGCGACCGATCAATGACCGCAAGCTGGAAATCCAGCTGGTACGAGAACGTACCGAAGCGCTGCTCAAGCACGCCCAGGTGGACGTCGAGCTGACACCGGATGTGGTGGAACTGCTGGTCACCGCGTTCCACGATCTGCGCGCCGGGGTCACCAGTGAAGGCGTGGTGGTGGAGAAGCCCAGTGCCGTAATGTCCTCCGCCGAGGCGGTATCGGTCGGCTTCGCGGCGTGTCTGGACGCGCATTATTTCGGCGACGGCCTGGTTGGCGGAGAGCATATTGCGCGGCAGTTGATCGGTACGGTGCTCAAGGACAATGTGGACGACGGCAAGAAGCTGCGGCATTACTTCGATGTGGTGGTCAAGCCCCGTGCCGAGCGCCAGCCGCAATGGCGGCGCGTGCTTGAGGCGCGCCGCGAACTGGACCGCTGATCGGCCCCGGATGCTGCCGATTTCCGACCACGTGCGCGCATTGGGCGCACAGCTTTTCTCGGATGAGCTGGTGGTGTTCCCGGTGCGGCACCACAGCCCCGTGTGCGCATGGCATTTGCAACAGCTGCTTGAGCAGATCCGGCCATCGGTGGTGCTGGTAGAGGGCCCGCGTTCATTCACAGCGCTGTTGCCCCAGCTGGTGGATTCTCGGGCACGCATGCCGCTGGCCATCTACACGTATGCGGTGCGGCGCGCGAAGGGCGACGAACCTCCCCCACGGCGGGCCGCCTATTATCCTTTCTGCGATCATTCGCCCGAGCTAGTGGCGGCGCGCGCTGCCAGCAGGCAGGGCATCCCGGTCCGTTTCATGGACCTGGATTTTTCCGAACAGATACTGTTGACCCCTGCAATCCAGCCCGAGGGTACACACGCCGAGTCACTGCTGGAAGAGCGACATTACCGCCGCAGCCATTATCTGAGCGCCTTGGCAGAGCGGCTGGGGTGCCGCGACCATGAGGAACTTTGGGAACACCTGTTTGAGATACCGGGTACGACGCGCACTGTGCAAGAACATGTCACGACCATGGTCGCCTACTGCCACCTCGCCCGCGGCGAATATGGCGATCAGGAGTTGCAGGCCGAAGGAAATCTGGCGCGCGAAGCGGAAATGGCATGGCACATTCGCGAAGCGCTTGCTACGAGGCAGCCGGGAGCGGGGCCGGTACTTGCCGTGATGGGCGGATTTCATGCTGTTGTAATGCCGGACCTGTTGCGGCGAGGGGAGGAGGGAGCGCCGCGGCCGTCGCTATCGCTATTGCGCCAGGACATTGCAGATGAGGCCTCTGCGCTGATCCGTTACAGCTTTGACCGGCTCGACCGGCTCAACGGCTATTGCGCCGGCATGACATCGCCGGCCTGGCAACATCAGGTCTGGGAGGGCATGCGCAAAGCCAGTCAGTTGGCGCCGCGCCCGTTGGTAAAAGTACGCCACGACGTGGCCCTCCACGTGCTGTTTGACGTCGCCGCCAGATTGCGGCAGCAGCATGGGATGCGTTTGCCCACGCCCACGCTGGCGGCGGCCTACGAGCACGTTGTCAGGCTAACTCGGTTGCGCGGTCGCCCAGCACCCGCACGGGAAGATGTGATGGATGCGGTCACGAGCTGCTTCGTCAAAGGCGACACCGATGCTGAGGGAGCGCAGGTGTTTGCTGCTGCGGGACATGTTCTGAGCGGCGACGCCATGGGACAGGTACCGCCCAACGCCGGAATGCCGCCGCTGGTCCAAGACTTTCACTACAGAGCACGGCGCCAACGGCTGAAAATCGACGACGTAACCTCCCGACGCCTGCTGCTCGACATCTATCGAAGGCCCGAACACCGGACGACCAGCCGGCTGCTGCATGGCCTGGCCTTTCTCGGGATACCGCTGGCGGCGCGCACCGGCGGCCCGGATTTCGTCAATGGGATCGGGCTCGAACGCCTGCACGAGCAATGGCAATACGCTTACTCGGCCGCGACCGAAGCGACGCTGGTGGAAGCTTCAGTCTACGGTGTGACCGTTCCAATGGCCGTGGCCAACCGATTCCTGGCAAAGGTAGCGCAACTGGAAGCCGACAGTGGCCAGCACAGTGCACGCGCCGGCGCCGCACTACTGACGCAGGCCTGCGTGCTGGGCCTGCATGATCACGTACCGCGCGTGGTGGCCCTGTTGCGGCGGCAAGTCGGGGCGGATCCTGCGTTCGATTCCGTGGTGGCGGCGGCGGGTAGTCTCTGCCTGTTGACCGAATCCCGCGAACCGCTGGAGGCACGCGAAGTGGAGGGCTTGCCCGACCTGCTGCAGGCCGCCTATGCCCGCGCCATCTACCTCGGCCGCGAACTTGACGGGCACCACAGTACGGCAGGAGACAGCATGCAGGCGCTGGCAAGGCTGCGCGAGTTGCTGGCCAGCCGCGCGGGCGACGCCTTGGATGCCAGCCTGTACTGGGCCATGGTTGTCGGCTTGCACGCTGGCCATGACTCCACGCTGATATGCGGTGCCGCAGCCGGTCTGTTGTTTGCCGCGGGCCGCCTTACCGATGCCGGCCTGGGGACGGTCTTGCGGGGCCATCTGCGTGGAATGGCACCGCCGCACGCGGCGGTAGGCTTCCTGCGCGGCTTGTTCCATACGGCGCGCGAAGTTGCGTGGCAGCAGGAAGGCGTGCTGCAGGTACTGGATCATTTGTTGGCAGAATGGGACGATGAAGCGTTCATCGCCAACCTGCCGGAGCTGCGCCTGGCCTTCACCGAGATGACTCCGAAGGAGACGGGACGGATCGCCGAATCCGTGGCCCGGCTTCATGGGCAGGACTACCTCGGTCGACTGACCCACCACGATCTGAGCGCAGCGGATGTACAGGCTCATCTTGTATTGTCGCAGAGCATGGAAGAGATCCTCCGCAACGACGGTCTGCAAGGATGGATGACGTAATGAGCGAACCCGACAACACACTTGCACGCTGGCGCTTGATACTCGGCAAGTATGCCGAGAAAGGCTTGCCACACACCATCCAGTCAGCCCACGCCGCCCGGCTTGATGCCGCGCTGGAATTCCTGTACAGCCGGGAGTATCTCGGGCGAGGAGTGCGTGGCGAACACGGAGCCGCCTCGCTGGAAGCGTCGCAGCCAAGCTTGGTGACCTGGTTAGGGGAGGTCCGCGAGCTGTTCCCGAACGACGCCGTCGAAGTCATCGAGAAACATGCACTGGAGCGCTATGGCCTGACGGAGCTGCTGACAGATCCCCGGACGCTGGAGCGGTTGGAGCCCAACCAGCAGCTGCTGCATACGCTGTTGACCTTGCGTGGCTACCTCAAGGATGAGGTCTTGCAGGTAGCCCGACGCATCATCAGGCAGGTCATTGAGGAGATTCGTGCCAGGCTCGAATCGGAGGTCCGCATGGCCTTGGCCGGGCGGCTTAACCCTTTGCGGCATTCGCCCATGGCGATGGCGCAGAACTTCGATGTGATGGGCACCATTCGTCGCAACCTGAAGCACTACGACACCCGACGCCAGCAGATCGTGATCGAACAGCTGCGGTTTTTCGAACGCAACAACCGGCGGTTACCCTGGGACGTCATCCTGTGCGTGGACCAGAGCGGCAGCATGGCCGACTCGGTCATCCACAGTGCTGTCATGGCAGGCATTCTGGCCGGCCTGCCTGCGTTTCGGGTCAAGATCGTGGTATTTGATACCAACGTCGTGGATTTGTCGGGCTACGTTGACGATCCGCTCGAGGTCTTGATGCGGGTTCAGCTCGGGGGCGGTACTCATATTGCCCAAGCAGTCCGCTATTGCAGTCAGTTGGTAGAGAATCCGCATCGCACGGTCTTTGTACTGGTGAGCGACTTCTGCGAAGGTGCGCCGCCAAGTGAACTTCTGCGCGAGGTGGCCAAACTGGCCGAAGCGCGCGTGAAAACCCTCGGCCTGGCGGCGCTGGACGGGCAGGCTCACCCGGCCTACGACCGCCAGATGGCAGAGCGGCTGGCGGCCTGCGGGATGGAGATCGCCGCACTGACGCCGCAACGGCTCGCGCATTGGCTGGTCAAGGTGATTTCATGAGCCACTTTTTGTCGCAGTTGCAGAGCCAGTTGCAACGCTTTGACGACGAGGCGTTGGCGGCGCTGGCCAATCGCGGGCTGCTGCGGCGCGCCCACAAAGACCTGAAGAAGCTGACGCTCCGCATCTCGGAAGAAAGCGCTGCCGAGCTTGTCTTGAGCGCCGGTGAACACCGGATCCGTTTCGATACCCGCGGCCCCGCCCACGCTCAATGCAGTTGCCCGGCCAGCGGTATCTGCCAACACATCCTCGCTGCGGTGATCGCTCTGCAGAGGATGACTCCGGCTGCGGACGCCAGTCCAGTTACGGAGCACAATCGCGAACAGAAGAGCGGAGAGGGCGCAGATGCAGCCGAGGCCACCTCTGATGAACCGCTTGCTCCCTTGCATGCCGCACTGCTGCACATCACTCCCTCCGACATGACACGCCATGGCGGAACCCGCGCTTACCGATGGGCGCTGCAATTCGTGCATGATCTGGACGCGCAGTCTGACCCGAAAATCAGTGGCAGCAAATACGTCGTGATCCGTTTCGCACATCCGCGGGTGGAGTTCAGGTACCTGGGCGGCGGGCTGGACAACCTGATAGCGGACGTCAACCTGCCTTCCCGCGAGAAGTACCAGATTGCAGCAGTGCTGGCGTATCAACGCGCGCATGGGGCCGAGCTGCCCGCACCGTTCTCGCACGATCTGCCCAAGACCGGCACGGCGGCCCTCAACCTGAGCAAGGAGCATGCCCTGCCGGATGCTGCCGGCGAGCAGGCAGCAGCGCGACAGCGCTTGCGAGAGAGTCTGCAGCAATTGATTGAGGAATCGGTCAGTCTCGGTCTGGCGCATTTGTCCCGAGGCATACAGGAGCGGTTTTCTACACTGGCGGTGTGGGCCCAGGGGGTGCAATACCATCGGCTGGCCTTGCTGATCCGCGGGCTGGCAGACCATGTAGAGATGCTGCTGGTCGGAGCGGGCGGTGCGGATGAACATCGATTGCTTGACGAGTTGGCACTGGCCTATGGGCTTGCCAACGCCCTCGGCAGTGCGGCCACTGAGGGCGGTGCACCGACGCATTTGATCGGGCGTGCCCGCAGTCAGTATGCACAGGGCGGCCCAGTCGAACTGCTGGGCCTCGGCGCCTGGCCATGGCGCTCCGCTTCGGGTTATGTGGGTCTGTCGATATTCTTCTGGTCGCCGCAGGATGGTGTTTTTCTCTGCTGCAGTGACGCGCGGCCGGAAACACAGCGTCGTTTCAATCCGCGTGAGCGCTATCGGGCATCGGGCCCTTGGGCGGGTATTAGTGCACCGGCCCAGTTGACCGGCTGCCGGGCCTCGGTTACCGGAGCTCACTTCAATGCCCAGGGACGGATTTCAACAGGACAGGGCTGCAGTGCGTCGGTATTGCCGCCCGTCGGCGCAGCCCACTTCGCAGCGACCTTGCCGGTCTGCGACGACTGGTCGGTCTTGATTGCGGCGCGCGGGCAGCGCGGGGGCAGCTTGTTGGCCGAGTCGCAACCAATGAGGGATTGGGTCGTCTTGCGGCCCGCGCGCTATAGTTCGGCCACGTTCGACACGACGCGCCAGACACTGAATTGGCCTGTTTTCGATCAAGAGGATCGTATGCTTGATGTTGAACTGGTCTACAGCGACATGGCCGCACACGCCATCGCACGCATCGAGCAGATGGAGCCTGACCAACTGCCACCCGGCACGCTGCTGGTAGCGAAGTTGCGTAACGACCGGGCACGCCTGACTGCCGAGCCGCTCAGCCTGATCTACCCTGATGCCGGGATTGGCCAGACTGTGGTCGATGCTCTGCACTTTGATGATCCGGTCGACGCCAACGAACCGTTGCGTGCCCGGATACGGCACCCGCAACACTACCCTGCTGTTCAGGACGCCCATGAAGTCATCGCTAACGGCGCGCCATCTCGGGTCCCGAGGGCGTTGCGCGACGTTCGGGAGTGGGCACAGCGGCAAGCAGAATCCGGTCTTGCACCGGAAACAGGTCGGCAAGCACTGGCGCGGATCAGTGTGCTTGACCAGAGAGCAGAGGCTGGTGGCATGACACTGTTTTCGAAGCTTGCGCCGGAGGTGAATCCTGCGAGACGTTTGCTGCGCATGCATTACCTCTGCATGCAGTACGAGCGGCTTTTGGAGAGTGAGTTGGGTGACGGAGACCTTGGTGGGCGGACAAGATGAACCTCCAACCGAGTACTGCCCCTTTTCATGAGCGCGAGCTCCAGCTCAGCCAGGCAAGCTCGCCACGATGAACATGCGCTGGAACGGCAGCAATGTGCTGCCGTCTGCGCTGGGCGGGTAAGCCTGTTGCATGCGGCGCGCATATTCGGTGCGGAAGGCCTGCAATTGATCGCCTTCCAATTTCTCGAGATAGGGACGCAGGCTGCTGCCGCTGGCCCATTCCAGTACCGGGTCCGCGCCCGTGAGGATGTGCAGGTAGCTCGTTTGCCAGATGTCCAGCGTCGCCACGCGCGGGCGCAGCAGGTCGTAATAGCGGCCCACCTCCAGGACATTGCGCCGTTCCGACACCTCGCCCAGCACATCGGCATAGGCGGGTGACCTCGCCAGCTCCACCTGCGCGCGCCGCAACGGCGCGTCATGCATGACCGGCATCTGCACCGCCAGGCAACCGCCAGGATTGAGGAAGGACAGCAGCCGCGGGAACAGCTGCGCATGATCGGGCAGCCACTGCAGGGTCGCATTGGTGTAGATCAGGTCCAGTTTGTGCTCGGGCACCCAATGATTCAGATCGGCAGCGACGAACCTGGCCTGCGGCACGTTCAGGCGCGCCTTGGCCAGCATGTCATCGGAGCCATCCACGCCCAGCACCTCGGCCCGTGGCCAGCGCTGCTGCAGCAGTGCGGTCAGGTTGCCGGTGCCGCACCCCAGGTCGAGGATGCGCGCGGGGTTCTGCGTGGGCAGATGCAACATCAGGTCCAGGGCCGGGCGCAGGCGTTCGCCGCCGAAACGCAAATACTGGCTGACGTCCCATTGAACCTGGGCTTGTATGGATTCTGGAGAGGTTTGCATGGATTGCTCCTGTGGCGAAGGTTGATTCTGGCTGAGCAGTCTGCCTCGCCTGGCTTGCAGATGAGCGGCACCGGCTTGGCTGACCTCTATCCGGGCCACGCCGCCAGATGCATGGACGCGTGCCAGATAGCCTCGCGCATTGGCGTCTTCCCAGACCGGCAAGCGAGGGCATGAGGTTCGCCAAGTATCTATCACTTCGCTGTAAGGCCGTCCATCGGCTCCTATCCATTCGAGAAGATCAAGGATGAGCGGCTCGACGGCGTCGCTTGCGGCCGGTTCTTCATGACCTGGCTGCGCGTCCGATAGGGTGATGTTCATGATCTGGCTCCCTTAGGGCTGACTTGAGGCTGTATCTTGAGCGCTGCCGGAGAAGCAGTAAAATGAAATTATCTGAAAGATTAATAAGTTTTACTCATGAAAATCGACATCCTCGGTGTACAGGCGTTTGTCGCGATTGCCGATCACGGCAGCTTTCAGGGCGCGGCTGGCGCCTTGCACGTGACGCAGACGGCGGTGACGCTGC
The DNA here is from genome assembly GCF_031455335.1 of Herbaspirillum sp. 1173. NCBI lineage: Bacteria > Pseudomonadati > Pseudomonadota > Betaproteobacteria > Burkholderiales > Oxalobacteraceae > Herbaspirillum > Herbaspirillum sp. 1173. The sequence goes on from NZ_JAVDSP010000001.1 coordinate 535,733, forward strand.
GCTTGCGCAAGCTGGAGGATTTTCTGGGAGTGACCTTGATGGAGCGGACCACGCGCTCCCTTGCGCTCACCGAAATCGGACAGGACTTCCTGCCCCAGGCCCGGCGGCTGCTGGACGAGCTGGCGGGCGCGCTGGTGGAGATCCGGGAAACCGGGATGGCGCGGCGTGGCGACGTCTGCATCGCCTGTGTGCCCACCGTGGGTGTGCAGTACCTGCCACGCATCCTCCAGGCGTATTCCGCGCGCTATCCGCACAACCGCATCAAGATTCTCGATCACGCCTCTTCAGCCGTGGCCGATGCGGTGCTGCGCCGCGAAGCCGAATTCGGCATCAACATGGCCAGGGAACATCATCCCGAGCTGGCAAGCGTTCCATTGACCACGGACCGGTACGTGCTGATCTGCCACCACACCCATCCATTGGCCAAACGCCGCCGGGCCACCTGGGCGCAGCTCAAGCCGTATCCGCTGATCTTTGCAGGGGAGGTGAGCGGCAATCGCACCTTGCTCGATCCGGTGCTGGACGCCAACCGCCTCGCCTTGCGTTCTTTCTATGAAGTGCAGCGCAGCTCAACGGCGATGGGACTGGTGGCGCAGGGGGTGGGCATCGCCGTGGTGCCGGGGCTGGCCGTGCAGGAGGGAGCCTATCCTGATGTGCGCACGATCCAGCTGGTCGAGCCTGTGGTGTCCCGCAGTCTGGTGCTGATCACACGCAAGTCGGCGCACCTCTCGCCGGCGGCACAGGCGCTCTACGACATGATCCTGACAAAAGAAAGCAAGAACTGACAGGTCAATACGCTACATGTCTGAGGCCAACTCGATAATCACGTCGCGTAGCCAGCGATGTCCGCCATGGGCGTGGTTACGTTCGTGCCACAGCATGCCGACGGGAAATCCCGGGACCGGGAAAGGGCATTCGACAACGGTCAGGTTTTCCTGCCGATCGAGCACCAGCCGCTCCGGCACCAGCGCCACGACATCGGATCGCGAAACCAGGTCCGGCACAATCAGAAACGAGGCTGCCGAGAGCACCACGCGACGCTGGTACCCGAGGGCGGCCAATCCATCATCCACAGCCGTGCTGAAACCGCCGCCATCGAGCGAGACGACGACGTGTTCAAGCTGCGCGAACTGCGCCACGGAGAGCTTGCGCCTCAGCTTCGGATGTCGATGCCTTCCGATGAGCACATAACGTTCGTCAAACAAATGCCGGTAGCGCAGGCTTTGCGCCGCATGATCCGGCGTCATCAGCGCCAGATCGACGTCGCCTGCGGCCATCTGTGCTTCGAGTTGGGGCGGGTCAAGATGGCGCAGCGCGATGCGGATGCCCGGCGCGTGCTGCCGCAATACCATGCAGAGCGTTTGTATGACGCATGCCTGCACATAGTCGGTACTGGCGATGGAGACACTCATCTGCGCGCTCATGGGATGGAACTGGCTATGTTGCGCGACCGTGGATCGCACTTGATCCAGCGCCTGCCGCAAGGGTTCCAGCAGATCAAGCGCTTTTGCCGTCGCGGTCATGCCACGGTGGGAAGGAATCAACAGCGGATCCTCGAACAGTTCGCGCAGTCGATTGAGTTGCGCGCTGACAGCCGGCTGGCTCAAATGCAGCCGCTCAGCTGCCTTGGTAACGTTCTGCTCTGCAAGCAGCGTTTCCAGCGTGACCAGAAGATTCAAATCCAGGCGTTTTTTGCTATCCATAGAATGGATGGTAGCAGCAAAGATTCATGATTTCACTGATACCTGCGACTGGCCCACACTGGCTCCGTTTTCATTGCATCTGAAAGGAAGGCTGGCCATGCATTCGCACGACCGCAAAAAAATACTGATCGTCCACGCCCATCCGGAAAAGACCTCGCTGACGCACCATCTGGCCGAGGTGGCATCGAGGACCTTGCGCGATCAAGGCCATGAGGTCCTGCACTCGGACCTGTATGCCATGGGGTGGAAGAGTGCATTGGATGCCCAGGATTTCCCTGTCCGCCAACATTCCGATCGTCTTTCTATCATCGCCGAGTCCGAGCATGCCTTTGCACATGGCTGCCAGACGTCCGACGTGGCGGAAGAACAGCGCAAGCTGTTGGCTGCCGATGCGCTGATCCTGCAATTTCCGCTCTGGTGGTTCAGCATGCCGGCGATCATGAAAGGCTGGATCGACCGGGTGTGGGCTTATGGGCTGGCCTACGGCTATCGCGGCGCGGGCAATGCCTACCGATACGGGGAAGGCGGGTTGGCCGGAAAGCGTGCGTTGCTTTCGGTGTGTGTGGGAGGGCCGGAAGTGGATTATTCACCCCGGGGCATCAACGGACCTCTGGAGCAGCTGCTTTTCCCGATCACCCATGGCAGCTTGTTTTTTCCGGGGATGGAGGTCTTGCCGACCTTTGCGGTATATGGCGCAGGGCATTTGAACGAGGCCCGACTGGCTACAGCTGAAGATGCCTTGCGTTTGCGGTTGGCGGGACTGTTCCGGGACAAGCCGATTCCTTTCCGCACGCAAAACGGGGGAGATTATCCGGATGCTCATGTTCTGGCGGAGCATATCGCCCCGGGACAGAGCGGCCTGGCGGCGCATGTCGAGGAAGTCGGGCTTGGTTGAGACATCGGGACCATGCAGCAGCGCTTAGAAGGAAAGTTTGCCCGGGTAAGGTATCGACTTGTCCCCCGCACTACCTTCCTTTAGGCGCGCCCTTACGAAGCTTTCCTTCCTAAATGTTGCTCATCCAAAATAGAAAGTCGGAGCGATGAAGGAATAATTGGTACTTTCAAAATCTCCAATTCCAGTGAAAGAACGATCCTCCTTTTCCAGATCTTGACTAGCTCCTATTTTTGATTGAAATGTCAGATTTGCGGTCTATAGTAAAAACTATGTTCGCCCCTTGCGAGGCCGCGATGTCTAAGTCATCTCCCTACTCGATACTGAGTAACTTTTCAGCTCCATCACTCCCGGGTCGACAGCGTATTTCCGCGGTTGCAGCGATGGACAAGCGCTCTGCCAAAGCAGACTGCTGGTTTTTCGACTCTCCCAAAAATAAGCAACGGTTTGCTATACAAGGACAATTGGCCTACATACAAGCAGTACTACTCGAAGGTGATACCAGTGTCACCGGCTACGAGGTTGAAGATGAGCGTATTGAGTTGCCGGAAGATAATGTGTCGCTTAGGCCGACGATGACTGTGTACTTTAGAAATGGCAGTTTTGCTTGGCAGGATTTTCGCTATGAAGAAGATGATCCGCTAAAGCGTATATTCGTTCTCCGCCGCAGTCATGCTGAGCAGAAGGGCATTCCATATAGCCTGGTAGAAGAGAAGGTCCTTCGTGCAAAGCTTATCAAGTTCGATAACTGGCAAATGTTGAGCGCGATAATTAACCGGACGAAAAGCATCGATTTTCTTCATTTGCAGCGTGAAGTCTTTAACTTGTGTCGTCGCTTTGGGCGGATCACGTGCAAGGGGTTGTTGGATGCATTCCCTGGAGAAGATCCAGCCTTAATTTACGCCAGTGTAGCAATCGCCCTACAAGCTGGGGCATTGGTCTCTGAACTAGATACGGAACTATTCAATCTGGATTCGGAGTTGAGGAGCGGCTCGTCATGACAAACGTTAAGACACTCATCCCCATATCGCTGCAAGACCTTAATCTCTGGCCTAAACCAGATTTGAATTCTCTACCGGAGCACATTCGCTCGTTGTATCTCAGGAGGAAGCTAGCGATTGAAAGCTACGCCAGAGATGAATCTTACAAAGCGATAGAAGAAAAGACGGAACTAAACCAAAAGGAAGTCCGCCGGCTCATTCGAAGATGTACTGCGTTCTCTGAATCGATCGGGCAGATATGGGGCTTCTTTGCGCTTATTCCTAATGCGAGAATATCTTCATATGAGCGCAGGAGCCCAATAGATGGCATCTATCGGGGGCGCGGGGCCTATGCCGGAGCCTTTGAGAAGTTGCTCGAAAAATATCCCGATGTACGGGAAAAGATTGATTCCGAGTTTTTGAAAAAAGGAGGCGGGAAACAGGTTTTCGAAGCTAGAGTAACCCTCCGCAATTTACATGATCAGTTTAAATCTACTCTAAAAGAAAAAGGTCTTACCGAAGACGATTATCCTTTCAATACAAATGATGTTGCCTACCGCTCACTTTGCACATATTGCAGATCACTGTCTCATCGCGGTGGCAAGGTGGCGATGCGAGCCCGTGCTGGTAGGGACGCCGCGAATCGGGATCCTGTTGGCAATGGTAAGGAGCGTCTTATTAGGTGTCTACGTCCGTATAGCTCCGTGCAGCTAGATTACCTAAAGGTAGATGCCGCCTCAATCATCATGATCAAAAATAGTCATGACGAATGGCTGGAAGTGCTAGTGGCAAGATGGTACATCGGATTGCTCGTGGAGGAAGACAGCGGTGCAATCATAGGTGCTCACGCTGCTTTCGAAATGAATCCAAGTGGCGATACCGCCCTAGAGGTCGTAGATAGCTGTCTGCGATCGAAGCCATTCGACTCAGATGACTGCAGGAGTGAATATGTGGACGAAGGAAAAGCTCTGGTAGTCCAGATGATGCCAGAGTTGGAATACCAGACTTTCAGCTCATTGAAAGTGGATCGCGGATGGGCGAACTCAGCTACCGATGTGGTCAATAACATTATGGATACTTTTGGCTGCTCAATTTGTTTTGGCCCGACGTACTCCTGGTGGAAACGTGATCTTATTGAGAGGATAAATGGCCAATTAACCCGGCGTGGCTTGCAGAGGTTTCCCTCAACCTATGGAAGCAGCCCTCATGATACGAAGAAAGATAAGCCAGGTGAGACTGCCAAAAAACTCAAGATAAAAATTACGGATTTGGTGGCGGTGGTGTATGGGGCTATAAGAGAAATGAACGAGGCTCGTAAGGATAACTTAGAGCACTCTTCCCCAATTACGGTACTTCGATCAGCATTGAAAAATCCTAAAAGAGGTTTTTTTCATCAGCCAATTCCACGGAAAATGCAAGAAGGCTTGCAATTGTTGGCAGCAGTTGATGAGCGAATTGTAGCTGGCAATATTGAGAAGAACGTAAAGCCATACTTTAGCAGCGGTGGTTAGCGATACACCAATATCACCCTTGCAAACAGTTGGCACCTGGTGGGGAAGAAAATCATCATATACACCAACCGACGTTTGTGCCGCAATGTTCTTGCCTACGTAAAAGATACCGGTGAACCTCTGGGGCCGATGCAGCCAATCGGATGGCCGCGTGACAGCGTAATGACGCTAGCCGAACGCAAAATGATGGCAAGAGCAGGTGTACGAGAACGTGGGAAGGATATTCCCCACGACAGCTTAAATAGACATGTCGCAGAGAAGATTAATAGGATCCAAAAAGAAAAAAAAGGGGCCGCCGAAGCTTTGAAAATTGCGAAGCATCTGACTAATAAAAAGAGAGCAAAAAAAGAAGAAGCTTTCTCGAACGATCCGGTGATTCATGAAGAGAATATTGGATCCCAAGAAGAGCCTAAGGCAGAGTATTGCGAAGTTCAAGAGCCGTCGGGGGCGGGAAATGGTCTTTTTGATACATCACAGATGCGGCCGATTAGGAGAAAGAGATGAGTGCTGCAGCGCCCTCTGTTCGATATCACGAGCGCAATGTCAATAATGCGGCGGTATCGATACCTCGTGGGAAAAACTTTTCGCATCTCCGAGATCACCCTCTCTTTACGGGCGAGCTGCTACTCCCCACAAAACCAGTTGAGTACCTCTATCAACAAGTTACGAGGGCAATACTTTTATCGGAAACGGGTATCTGTTTTTCCGCCCCGTCTGGTGCTGGGAAATCCAGTGCATTGGATGTGGTGGAGGGAAACTTGGCGACAGACTTCCCAAACATTCCCGTATACGTTCACTCAACACACACTGCTCCAATTTCCTCTATCAGAGCGTTCTTTAAACACTTTTTGGAAACAGTGGGGCATTCAAAGCTAAATGGCGAGACACCTGATCTTAGGCGTCGTCTCATCATGAAGATAGTGGATGATGCTAGGGCTGGCGGGGAAAGAACGGTGCTGCTGTTCGTCGATGAGGCTCAAGCTATGCACATTATGGATTTCAACTTTCTGAAAGATGTGCACAACGACTTGCGTTCCGAAGGTATAAATTTGGTTACCGTGCTAATGGGTCAGGAACCCGAAACCACTGCAATTCTTAACAGTTTTAAGGCTGAGGGCAGGAGCGATCTGACTGGGCGTTTCGCAATGCGCGCCTTACCTTATCGAGCTCTGAATAGCGACGATCTTCAAGCACTTTTTAAACTGATCGATACGACCATAACGGCTGAAGATGAAGTGACCACATGGACCAGACATTTCTTTGATGAGTTATGGAAGCAAGGTTGGCGCTTTGAGAACCAATTTATTCCGTTTATCAATACGTTAAAAGAAGTCTCAAATTTCAGTTCGAATGCAGAGATTGCATGTCCCGCTCGGCAAACGTTTCTTGCAATCCGCTACTTCATCCTTGAACGCTATGTATCAAACGATTTAACGCACGTTCCATTAGATGCATGGGATGCTGCGATCAAATACGCACGGATGCGCGAAGCTAGCGAACTCTCTGCGTCGCAATCTCGAACTGCTGACCCTGCCACCAAAGTGATTCTATGAGATTGTTCCCTAGGCAAGATGCCCGCTATGAGTTGCCATCAGCGAATGAGAAACAAATATGCAGCCTCAGGGTTAGTACCCTTGCCATATGAATCTTCAATTGCAGGGCTATGGCGATTCCAATGGAGAAATGCCCTAAGCGCATCGGCATTACAAGAAATATGCAGCAAGCGGCGTGCAAATTTGCTGCGCCCCCATTTCATTAGTGACGCAGCTGATACAGCTTATTTCGAGACGCTTACTGGACTACATCTACCCAGCGAGGAGGAAAACCGATTTTTCGCCTTTAGAATTGACGACCTATTGTGCCCCTTTCTTCGTTACTGTCCGTTGTGTCTGGAGTTGGGCTATCACAGCTTTATCCAACAGTTCGAAGGTATTTCAGCATGCCCATGGCATCAGGTAGAGCTCACTACAAAGTGCCATTGTTGTGACGCACGTCTGCCTGCAACACGGATGCCAAAAGAGATTTTTCACTCACCATATCGATGCTCTAAGTGTGGTGGAGCATACTGCGGCATCGAGCCGAATTTGCAACTAGATGAGCTTCTTCGCATGCAAGCAGCTGAGGTAGAACGATATTTTGGCCCGATATATAGGTGGTGGTTAGATGCGGAGTCGACACGTGAAACTGCTTTGACTTTGCTACCTTATGGTGAGGACAAGTATTCACTTTCCGGCCTCAATAGTGCTCATTTGCAGCCGCTGGCACACGGCTTTGTATTCCATTCTAGTCCACGTCCATCTGCGATAGGAGATCCATTTTGCCAAACTCTGTGTTGTCTGACTTGGCAGCATCAGAAATACACCTGCTTCGAGCCCATATCGTCTCAGATGCGTCCGCAACGTGATGCTAGCGAAGTTAAAGACCTCTTTAACTACGCTTATAGGACCGCTCTCTTCGCTATTGAACAATGGGTAATGAATGACGCTGGACTAACGCACGACGAACTGTTATCAGAAATGGATCTGCCTCGTGAGTTCGTCTCGGAATACAAAGAATCGGTACTCGCACTTGTATGCTTTCGAGCTCAATTTGAGAACCGACCGGTAAGCGCGAATGATCTTTGCCCAACATATGCTTCTGTAAATTATGTTCCTGATGCTAGGGCACCGGATTTCTACGCGGATACTTCTTGGGCAGCATATGTAAGCTTCTATTTTCTGTCTCAATACGCTTCCTGGTGGATGAGAATTAGGCAGGCGCGGCGCGCTCCCGTTTCTTCGCTAGGATATTTCGAGACCCCGGAATTAGTTAGAAAATGCGAACATGTTTTTGGACCGGAAAAGGAAGGAATTATTCACAATTCGACGGGCTTTTTCGTACTGCCGGATATTCCTGGATGTCTAGAGTTTTTCTTGGAGTATTCACGCTGCCCGACCGTAGAACTTTCATGCCAGTTGATTACCTTAAACCACCGATTTCATCCATCGAGATGGTATTTGGAGAAAAGACGATCCTTAATGGCACATCCGCTGGTGCATGAGGAAGTAAACAAGTTCAGTCATAAACTGGATAAATTTCTTGCGCTCAAAACTTCGATTGACGGTTTTCACTCTGCTGAAGAAGTGAAGATGGAAGTAAATCGCTTTTTGCAGTGGTGTTCGGGTGTTTTTGCAGCGGACCCATACTGCATTTCTGCAGACGAACTTAACGAGTACCCTTTGTTTCTTGTACGGGGCTTTAGCAGTTCAACGGGCTACTCATCAGATGGTATTTGTCAAAAGGAATTTGAAGTAAGGATTAAGAGAATATATAAGAAGACGAGCTTATCGATCGGCTCAATTATTGGCGTGATTAACCAGTTTCTGGAAATGGATTTGGGCCTTCTGGGGGAGAGATGTCTCCGTAAGATGATAGTTTCCCCACTGCTATCTGGGCGTGAGTTCAGTCTCAAAGATGTCAAGCAATACCTCTTGGACTGTATGTCGCCAGGTGACGATCATCTCGAGGAAGTACATGACGCGGCCCTGATATCGCTGGCTATTGATACCCAGTGGTCACTTAGCAGCTTGCTGAAGATTCGAGCGGGAGACTTTAGCGATGAGATTTTTAGTGCAACGCCCGGAGAGCGCCTCGGTTCTCGGTCAGTATGGGATCCAGTTCTATGCAGATATTGTTCGCTATCCGCAGAAAGTGTCGAACTAATAACTAATCTTATGTCCATGCGCAATATGCGCTTTACTCATCACGGAGGCCTAATCTTTTCGCGCCGTTCAATCGGAATCCGTCCTAACCTTGATAAAAAGAAAAGAACTATAGAGGCGCGTATCAGCGATAAGTTGCCTGGAGGAACAACTTGGGGAAAAGGCTCGTTATCCGCCAAGACCGAAAAATTTACCGTGTTAACGTTGCGACATGTTCAAAACCATACTGTGACTGTTAAATTTATTTTTCCAGACAAGCTTCCTTTAACGCTTCTCATCGGAGCGGATATGTCCTTGAGTTTCTTCCGTTGAGTATTGAATTGAAATTTGATAATCATCTCGCCTTCGTCCTTAGGCAAGAGCCGAGCGTAATTCATGTCGTGAGTCTCACCATTTTGCGGGAGATCGGCTAGGAAATTTTAGGGAGCAGCGTCGCATCTTCAGTCAACCTGTAGCATACGTGTCATTGCTCACCCGTCGCTGAAGGGCTATACAAAGGAAATGGAGAAATTGCTTACACAACCGATGTAGTGGCAAGAACGATTCCCACTTTTCGCTTCGTAGATCATAAGCTGGGGAGGGTGGGAACGAAGGATAGAAAGGGCGGACGGTTCAGTCTCCCCCCTTAGTTTTTCCAAAGATTGAGCATCGCCGCAGCCAGCCTTAGGAAACTATTCTGCGCTAGCTCAACGGCTATCTTGTCCTTGAGTTTCTTCCGCTGAGTATTGAAAGCTACCTCCTGAGAAGCGCGGATGGGTCAAGGTTGATCTAGAAATTTTTCCGCTTGCCGCGCAAGTTGTGCTTCGAAACGACCCGGTTATTTATAAACGAGCTAAGAATCATGTTTGACAGTCCCAACTGGTTTGGGCAGGAGCGATCTCACAGGGCGTTTCGCAATGCGCGCCTTACCCGTCTAAAGTAGAAATTTCCGGCCATCATTGGAGCTGTCGTACTGGCTCCTGGCTTGCCCGGCGGAAGCCCCATTCGCCGGCATCCGGTCGGTACAACGCATAGATCTCAGTAATTCCCTTAATGGTCCACGTACGCAGATAGTCGCTGATGCCCGTAATGTGAATCTTGCGCAGCGCCTCGGTCGCACATTGGCTCACGGCGCATTCGGAGTGATTTTCGAGCGCACCGATCAGCTGGCCATAATTCTCGCCCCCGATACGGCCCCACCAATACTGGACAAAGGCCGGAATATCGGTTCCGATACGCATCTGGCGCGGGCCATGTCGCCGCTGGCGCATATCGAACTGCACCGGCAGCAAGGGCGTCACGAGCGATTGGCTGTCATCGGCGAGCAAGTCGTTGCTCTCGGAGGCATAGTACCCCAGCGACAGCATGAGCCGCTGTTGTTGTTCCGGTATCGCTGCCAGCACGACGGAAAGGTCGATACGTTCCAGGCGTTCTCGCTGCCATCTGCCTACGCCGCTCGCCGCCAGATGCTGGCAATAGATTTCCGCATCCAGTGCCGAGGCGAAGGTGAGTACGCCGGCTTCCTGCCCGAGCCGGACGATGAAGGTTTGCTTCATGGGCGGCTGATGAGGAGCGGTCTCGGCCTCCAGCGTCAGGCCCCAAAGAGAAAAGGGTGAATGCTTCGCGGACACGTTAGGATCTCCCATGATCGATCGGGATGCGAGGATGAGAAAGCATGTCCGGGAATCCCGTCTTGTCTTGACAAGGCGTACCGCTTTCGCCGAGATCAGCGAAGGGGGACTGTTCTGGGTGGCAAGGTTCGGCAGCGCGGTTCCACGCCTACGCAACGCAGCGCCAGGGTCCGGTACCGCAGTGAGCGCCGGATGCCGGTGCTGGGGTTGCTTGCCATGCGGGCATGCCGCTGGCCGCGTCGCCTACGCATCGAGCGCAGAAAGGAGTGAACATGCATGCTCATGATCACGCCATCTTCAAAGCCCGCGCCGTGTCATCCAGCGTCAGCGCGAGCTTGTCGATCAGTTCGTCCAGTTCGGCAAGACTGGCCACCAGCGCCGGCGCAAGGATGATGCGTGCGCCGGAAGTGCGCACGATCAGTCCATGGTGCTGCGCCCGCTGCATGCAATACAGCCCCACCGCATTTTCGTTGGCAAAGCGCTGCTTGCCCTGCTTTTTCGGGGCCAGCTGCAGGGCGGCTACCGCGCCGGTTCCTTCAATACCGTTGACCAGTACATGGTCGCCCAGCCGGCTGCGCAGTTGGGCCTGCAGATACGGCCCGGTGCAGCTGGCCAGTCGCGCCAGGACACCGCCTTGGTCCAGCAGTGACAAGGTCGCTAGCGCGACCGCTGCGGCAACCGGATGCCCCTGGTAGGTGAAGCCATGAGCAAACACGCCACCACGCTCGGCCAATGTCTCGCCGACGCGCTCGGAGAGCAGCAATCCGCCCATGGGCACATAGCCGGAAGTGAGGCCCTTGGCGATGGTGATCAGGTCGGGCTGGAACCCGAAATGCTGATGCGCAAACCAATGACCGGTCCGTCCGAAGCCACCGATCACCTCATCGGCGCACAGCAAAACGTCATGGCGTTGGCAGATGCGCTGTATCTCGGGCCAATAGCTGGCGGGCGGGAAGATCATGCCACCGGCGCCCTGAAAGGGCTCCGCCACGAATGCCGCCACGTTGTCCGCACCGAGTTCAATGATCTTGCGCTCCAGGGCTTGCGCTGCATGCAACCCAAACTCGGTCTGGCCCAGCGAACCGTCATAGCCGAACCAGAAGGGCTGCTCAATGTGCGCGACCTCGGGCAGCAGGCTTGCACCCAGCGCGTGCATCATCTTCATGCCGCCCAGGGAGGCGCTGCCAACCGTCGAACCGTGATAGGCATTGTGACGCCCGATGATGACGCGCTTGCCGGCGCGGCCGGCGAGTTCCCAGTAGCGGCGGACGACCTTGATGAGCGTCTCGTTGGCCTCGGAGCCCGAGTTGCAATACAGCACGCGGCTGTAACAGGCCGGCAGCAGCTCGAACAATCGGGCAGACAGCTCGGCTACGGCAGGGTGGGTGGTGTTGAAGAACTGGCTGCAGTAGGACAAGGTCGTCATCTGCCTGGCGGCCGCGTCCACCAGCTCTTGCCGCCCGTAGCCGAGGGTGGTACACCACAGGCCGGACATGGCATCGAGCAAGCGATGGCCCTGCTCGTCCCAGACATGCAGGCCCTGCCCGCGTACGATGACGCGTGCATGCTCGGGTTGAAGGAACTTGTGATCCTCGAAGGGCAACAGATGTCGCGCCAGATGAATGGCCCGATAGTCTCTTTGCTCCAGTACGCGACCGACGATATGGTTCATGGTTTTTGTCAGCAGAAGTTTGCCTCGGGGAGCGCCAACGGAGTAGAGCGTGCCGTGGCGGACCATTTCTCGTTGAGTGGCATCGCAGCGCCGACGGTTCCCCCACCGGCAGGACCCCGACCGCAGGAGTCAACATGAAAGCCATCGTGACCGGCCACAGCCGTGGTCTTGGGGCGGCCATCGCCGCCGAATTGATGCAACGCGAGATTGCGGTATTGGGGCTGGCACGTGGCCGCAATGACGCGCTGGCCCGGCACTGGCCCGGGTTGTTGCATGAACAGGCGATCGATCTGGCCGATCCCCGGCAACTGGGCAGCTGGCTAGACAGTGGCATATTGGCGGCCTTTTTCGCAGATCAGGGGCAGGTGCTGCTGATCAACAACGCTGCCACGATCGAACCCAGCGCTGCGTTGCCATTCCAATGCGCCCATGACGTCGCCCGGGCTGTCATGCTCAATGTCGGCTCGGCCCTCATGCTGTCGGCCAGGGTGGCGACACTTGTGCAAGCCCGCCCCGGATGCACTTGCCGCATCCTGCATCTGTCCAGTGGTGCTGGTCGCCACGCTTATCCTGGGTGGTCGGTATACGGCGCGAGCAAGGCCGCGCTGGACCAGCATGCACGCGCGGTCGCGCAGGATGCCTTGCCGTGGCTGCGCATCTGCAGCTTGGCCCCCGGGGTGGTCGATACCGACATGCAGGCGCAACTGCGGGAGCTTCCCGCCGAGCGATTTCCTTTGCGGGAACTGTTTCTTAGCCTGCGGGCGCAGGGGCAACTGGCGGAACCGGCTACCTGTGCGCGGCATCTGGTGGAGTTTCTTCTGGCTGAAGCGTTCGGGCAGCAGCCGGTGGCAAGCCTGGCTTGAGCGCCGCCAGGGCGTATAGGCTGGCGATCTCAGGCAGGGCGGTAGCCATGGCCGGACAGGGGGATGACCGTCACGCCGCACGGTCCGAAGCGATCGCAAGCTGCCGCCGCCGCGTCGCCGCTGCTGTGAGCAAGTTCCATGTAGGTATAGGCTTGTTCGGCCGTTCTTACCCGGACTGCAAATTTTCTCATCTGAGCATCTCCTCCCGGATTGCGCCATCGGCTGTCACGGTCTGCATGCCTGGCCACGGTTAGTGGCGATGGCGCGCCAGTTGGTTCGCCAAGCAGATGCACCGCCGTGCTACAGACTTGTATTGTTTCCGTCAGGGAAACAGTGTATCGTTTTGGTCTTGATCTTCCGTTTCATCGGGCAGGTTACGGACCAGGTGCCAGATGCCGTGACCTGATTCGCCCGGGCGGGCGAACACCATGCGCGTATTTCTGCGAAAATGGCCATCCCGTGGGGGCGGGACCAGGCCGTTGGTGACGGTCTCGTGAAGATTGCGTTGAATAACAAGGAAACTGATTTATGAGTTACACCGTCGATGCCGTCAGCAAGGCGATAGAGCTGCTGTTTCTGGTGGCTGAAGAAGGGGGCAATGGCGTGACCGAGCTGGCCAAGCGCTCCGGCAATACCAAGGCGCGTGCCTTCCGGCTGCTGACTACGCTGGAAGAATGTGGTCTGGTACGGCGTCAGTTGCCCATGGCGACCTACAGCCTCGGTTATCGTGCGCTGATTCTGGGAACCGCCGCGCAGGGCCAGTTGAGCCTGGTCAACGTGGCCCGTGACATCCTTCAGGATATCGGGAACGAATGCAACGAGAGCGTCCTGGTCAGGGTGCGCGATGGCATGGATACCGTCTGCGTGGCGTGGTGGGATGCACCGCATGCGATCCGGGTTCACAGCCAGTTGGGTGATCGCCGTCCCTTGTTTGCCGGGGCCTCCGGCAAGCTCTTGCTGGCGTATGCACCGGCCGATGTGCAGGCCGAGATCCTCTCCGGCAAGCTGCAGAAATTCACCCCGAACACCATCATCAAGCAGGCCGACCTCAAGAAGGAACTCAAGAAGATCCTGGCGGAGGGATTCAGCATTTCCCATTCCGAGAAGACGGCAGACATGGTGGCGGTCGCCGCTCCGGTGCGCGACTCCCAAGGCAATGTGGTGGCGTCGCTGTCCATGACGGCACCGTCGAGCCGCGTGCCCAGGGAGAAACTGGACAAGTACGTCAAGATCATCACCCAGGCCGCCGCCCGTTTCTCCCAGCTGCTCGGTTACGTCGACGCACTGGCCTGAGAAACGCAGACCTTTCCTGTATTGCTTTCAGGCCGGACTGCTCGCGCGATCCGTCGAGTCTTCCCGGGACGCGCTCCCGGTCCGGCCTGAAACGCCTCTTTCTTCTTCATTGATACGCATGCAGCAGCGACCTGAGTTTGCGCCGCGCATGAAACATGCGGGTCTTGATGGTATTGACCGGACATCTCATGGTGTGTGCGATCTCATCGTAGGCCATGCCGTGGTAGTAGGTCAGGGCGACCACACTGCGCTGCTCAAGCGGTAACTCGCCCAGCGCGTCTTCCAGCAATTTCCTCATTTGCAGATGGTTCATCTGCTGTTCCGGCTCGGACATGGCGCTGCGCTCATCTTCGTCGATCACGATCTCTGTCTTTCGTTGCACGCTGCGCAGTGCTTTGAGACCCTGTCGATAAGCTATCGAAAACACCCAGGTCGAGACCTTGCAGGTCTGATCGTAGGTATGCGCTTTCTGCCACACCACCAACATGGTGTCGTTGATGATCTCGTCGACAAGGTGCGGGTAGGCGGCGAAGCGACGCAGGAAAGCGGTCAGCCGCGGACAATACTGTTTATATAATTTCTCGAAAGCGACCAGATCGCCCTGGGCGATGCTCGCTATCAGACCCGCGTCGTTGGCGGCCACATCGGCGGGCACATCGCCGTCCGGCACGCGGCGCTGTCGCCCCTTTTTCGGCATGTCGTGTCGCATCTCGCTTTCCTTGCATTCAGGTGTCAATAGGCTGCCATGCATGGCCTGACGCATTCATCGGTGCGATGTCCGGAGCACGCCTGCGCTCTTTCGATCAGTGAAACGCCAGTCTCGGCCAGACATGACGCCGGGCATGGTCTCATTTGGTGCGGCGTCGCCTGCCAGTGCCACTTTCCGGCGCATTTCCTGCACCTGAATAGCCGACGTTGTTTCACATAATAATACAGCTTATTTTTTAATGAAACATCGTTGACGAGCTGGACACAGCTGATTAACATGTCGCCTGTCGTTACGGTGGTTTGTACAATGAGACGATGGGATGATGTTTCTATTATCGACAATCTGGTATCAAGGGAGAGAGATGTGAAGAAAACCGCAATTGGACTGGCCTGCGTGGGGCTGGTGGGGACCGCCTGTGCGCAAAGCTCGGTGGAGATTTACGGCATTGCCACGGCCGGGCTGGGTTATGTCGACAAAGTGGCTACCACCGGCACCAGCACGGGTAATCGCGTGGGCATCGATTCGGGCCAGTACACGCAGTCGCGTCTTGGTTTCCGTGGTGCCGAGGATCTGGGCGGCGGCAACAAGGCCGAGTTCGTCATTGAAGGCGGCTTTACGCTGGATAACGGTGCCTCCACGCAGAATGGTGCCACCTTCGGTCGTCGCACCACGGTGGGCCTGTCGGGTAATTACGGCGATGTGCAGTTGGGTCGCCGCAAGGATTACACCGATTTCATCGCCAACCAGTATTCCACTGCATCGCGCATGCTGCCCTTCACCGGCAAGGCGCATGGCAACAATCTGGATCGTGCTACCGGCGAACGCGCCAACAACATGATCTACTACACCACGCCGAACTTCAGCGGCTTCCAGGCCAACTTCACCTACGCCTTCGGCGAGACGGCCGGCTCCAACAGCACCGGTCAGTCGCTGGGACTGGGTGCCAACTATGACAATGGTCCGTTCGGCATCGGCTTCGCCTACTGGCAGTCGAAGAAGGCAGCCACGGTCGGCTCGGCCACCACCAATACCAGCAGTGACCAGGGCGCGGCGTCCAACGCCGGCTGCAATACTTCCACCTTGGGCAATGCAGGCGACACCTGCACCAAGGTCTGGATGCTGGGTAGCAACTACGATATCGGTCCCGTGACCCTGCGCGGCACTTACTCGCTGGTCAAGCAGCCGCTGGTCAACGCCTCTTCGGGTACTGCGGTCAACTTTGTGCGTACCGCGACCGCCACCAGCGGCGTGGCGGCATTCACTGCGGGCGGCATCAACAATTCGCGTGCTGATATCTATGACGTCGGTGCCGACTACAAGTTGGGTAACTGGGTCTTCAAGGGCAGCGTGATCCATTCCCGTTACGACTTCGTGGGTGCATCCAACAAGGGCAAGCTCACCACGCTGGTGCTGGGTGCCGACTACAACTTGTCCAAGCGCAGCCTGCTGTATGCGATGGTGGCCAACATGCGGGCCTCCGACATGTACAGCCCGGGCCTGACCAGCAATGGCGCGCCGGGCGCGGACAAGTCGCAGAATGCCCTGGCGCTGGGCATCCTGCATCGCTTCTAAGGTTCCGTTTTTCTTGAGGTGTCTCCTCTTTGCCAATCTCGCTTGCGGGATTGGCTTTTTTCTGGAACGTCGGCCTGCCTATGCAGCGCCGGAGAACCGCGCTGGACTCCTGCCGAGACATCAGAGTCATGACTGATTACACAATCGATGCAGTTGAAGAGACGCTGGGGCTGCTCCTGCTGGTGGCGAAATGTCCCGGCCTGGGTGTGACGGAGTTGTCGCTACGCTCGGGGATGACCAAGGCGCGGGCGTTCCGCATGCTCTATACGCTGGAGAAGAGTGGTCTGGTATGTCGTGATCACCAGGCACCTGTCTATTGCCTGGGCCACAATGCCTTGTACCTGGGGGTGGAGGCCGAAGGTCAGATCAGTCTGGCCCGACTGGGCAAGAAATATCTGCGTCAGATCGGTACTACCTGCCAGGAAACCGTACAGATGCGCATTCGCGATGGTCTGGAATCGGTCTGCATTGCACGCTGGGAATCCGTAGAGCCGGTCAGCGCTCCGTGCGAGCCAGGTAACCGGCGACCGCTCTATGCGGGAGCGTCAGGCAAGGTACTGCTGGCTTATGCTCCGCGGGAGATTCAGGATCATATCCTGCGCACAGAACGCAAGCGCTTTACCGGGGCCACGCTGGTCAATCGCAGCAGCCTCAAGCAGGCGCTGGCCAAGGTCCTGCAGGCGGGGCATGCGGTCTCCTACGGTGAGATGTCGGTCGATTCGGTGGCCATTGCAGCGCCTGTCTTCAATGCCAATGCCGAGGTGATGGCCACCATCAGCGTGGCCGGCCCGGCCAGCCGTATCGGTGGCGAGGAGGTCGCGACAATGGCAGGCATGCTGCGAACGGCGGCGCGCCAATTGTCAATGAATCTGGGATATCGTTGAGCGCCGGACGAAATATATCCATGTGCTCACCTGGCGGCCGCTGGTAAGGATGGTTAATGCGAGCGACAACGAGGCGAAGCCGTCATGAAATAAGCGGGCGCGCCAATACGGTTCTTGTGTTCTGCCTCTGGCCGGACGCATTGCTGCACCGGCCAGAGGGTGACAGGCAATGAGCTGATGGCGGCAGCTTCAACTGTTTAATCGAAGTCAAGGAGAGGGTCGCAACATGTTCAAGGTAGTGAGGAAAGTATTTGCCGCAGCCTGTATTGCCGTTGGGCTGCTGGCGTCGGTCGTGCAGGCGGCTGAACTGAAGATCGGGTTCAAGGCGGAGATCACCTCGGCCGATCCCCATGTGCTCAACAGCGCCAACCGCAACATCTGGGTTCACGTCTATGACTCACTGGTGGCCCAGGATCATCAGCTGCGTCCCAAGCCTGGCCTGGCGCTGTCGTGGCGCATGCTCAATCCGACCACCTGGGAATTCAAGTTGCGGCCGGATGTGAAGTTCCATGATGGGCAGACCATGACGGCCGAGGACGTCAAGTATTCGATCGAGCGCGCCATGAATCTTTCGGGACCGCGCACCTTCCGCTCCTATCTGCGCGAAGTGAGCGCCATCAGTGTCAGTGCGCCCCTGACCGTGCAGGTCAAGACCAAGCACGTCAGCCCGACGCTGCCAGACAATCTCGGCCTCATCGCCATCCTGCCCAGATCCCTGGGTGAGCACGTCAGCGAAGAAAGCTTCGCCAATGGTAAATCGGCCATCGGCACCGGACCGTATCGCTTCGGCAGTTGGCTGCATGGACAGAAACTCGTGCTCACCAAGAATCCGACGTACTGGGGCGAGAAGGAGCCTTGGGATACCGTGAGCTTCCAGTTCATTCCGCGTGAGCCGGCTCGCGCAGCCGCCTTGCTGTCGGGCTCGCTGGACATCATCAACGATATCACCGCCAACATGGAGACATCGCTGCGTGCCTTCAAGCTGGTCTCGGTGACGTCCTACATGCTCAACTATCTGGCGCTGGATCAGTTCCGCGACAGTTCGCCCTTCGTGCGCGACGCCAGTGGTGCCCCCCTGAAGAAGAATCCCATGAAGGATCTCAAGGTGCGTCAGGCGATGACGATGGCCATCAATCGCGACGGCATCATCAAGTACCTCATGAAGGACGATGCCACGGCGGCGTTGCAAACGGTGCCCAAGGGATTCTTCGGCTACGACGCCGACCTCGGAATGCCCGCCTATGACGTCGCCAAGGCCCGGGAGTTGCTGGCGCAGGCGGGCTATCCGCAAGGTTTTCAGCTGACCCTGCATTGCCCGAACAACCGCTATGTCAATGACGCCCGACTATGCGAGGCGGTCGCCCAGCAATGGAGTCAGGTGGGGATCAAGACGGACGTGGCGACGATGCCATATGCCGTGTTCCAGACCCGTGCCTTCGGAAGTGGCGGCAGCGGCGAGCCTGAATTCAGTGCCTTCCTGGTCGGCAACGGGGCGGTGACCGGCGATTCACTCACGGGGCTGGTGTCGATGATCCACAGCTACAACGCGGCAGCCTCTGTTGGCGTGAGCAACTATGGACGCTACAGCAACATGGAAGTGGATGCCCTCATCGAACGCGCTGCGGGTACTACCGATGAGGCAACCCGGGCGGATCTGCAGCGGCAGGCCAGCCGCCTGGCCTTGAGCGATGTCGCCATCATTCCGTTGCAGCACCTCAATGCATCCTGGGCCATGAAGAAGAGCCTCGTTCTGACACCGCGCGCTGACGGATTCACCATGGCCATGGATATCCGCCAGAAGTAAAGATCGTCGCATACGACCCGGGAAGGAGTGCGCAAGGAGTGCAGATTGCACTCCTTTTTTTCTTTTGCTGAACCACGGTTTCTCCACGGCTCCGCGCCCGAAGACGATCTGCGATGATTGCTGAAATCCCGCTCTGGAACTGGGTTTCCGCCTGGAATCGCAGGGCATGAAAAGATGTTTCGGATGGTGATCTTTGTTTGACACGGTATCGCTTGATAATATATAGTATCGCTCATTGATACGGCGTATCATGAGCTGCGAGGGGCTGCCGGGACAGCCTCCTGATCGCGAGCAGGAGTCCGGCGTGAATTCGACATGGGAGCGGAACGATGTTTGAGATGTTGTTGAGGCGCGCGCAGCAAAGCGTGCTGGTGATCTTTGTGATGTCGATTCTGGCTTTCGTCGGGATCAATCTGGTGGGCAACCCCATTCATCTGCTGGTCGCACCGGATGCACCACTGGAAGAAATACAGCGCGCCTCGCATGCGCTGGGGCTGGATCTGCCGATGTACCAGCAATACCTGCGCTTCGTGACCAATGCCTTACATGGGGATCTGGGCAATTCCTTCGTCTTCAATCAGCCGGCCATCGGCCTGATCTTCGAACGCATGCCGGCCACCTTCGAACTGGCTGTGGCGGCCTTGCTGCTGTCGGCGTTGATCGGCATTCCGCTGGGGATGTGGTCCGGTTTGCGTCCCGGTAGTCGCGTGCACAAGCTTGCCATGGGATTTTCGGTGCTGGGTGTGACGGTGCCGGTGTTCTGGCTGGGCCTGCTGCTGATCCTGGTATTTTCGGTCAATCTGGGATGGTTGCCTTCCGGCGGCCGCGGTCCGACCACTTCCTTGCTGGGAGTGCAGGTGAGTTTCCTTAGCTGGGAAGGGCTGCAATACATCATCCTGCCGGCCAGTACGCTGGCCCTGCACAACATCGCCCTGGTGATGCGCATGACCGAGGCCGGCACGCGCGAGGTGGCGGTACAGGAATATGTCAAGTTTGCGCGTGCCAAGGGGGTAGGGGCGGTACGCCTGATGATGCGGCATATCGCGCCCAACGTCATGATTCCCATCGTGACCGTCATGGGCATCGAGTTCGGTCACCTGATCGCCTTTTCCCTGATCACCGAAACCATTTTTGCCTGGCCCGGCATGGGCAAGCTCATCATCGATTCGGTACTGCAGCTGGACCGGCCGGTGGTGGTCGCCTATCTGATGGTGGTCTTGCTGCTTTATGTGGTGATCAATTTCGTGGTTGACGTGTTGTATCTGATTCTGGACCCGCGTCTGCGGACCAAGTCGGCTTGAAGAGGCAAACATAATGATGATGAATGATATCGAGACAGGCGCACTGGCATCGGAGGCTCATTCCGGAGCAGGCATCGCCAGGCCGTCCACCGAAACCGCTGCCTCGGAGTCTCCCTGGCGCGTTCTGGCCAGACGCTTCTTCAAGAGCCGCGTCGGCACGGCGGCGTCACTGCTGCTGGCCATCCTGATCGTCGCGGCGGTAGCCGCACCCCTGATTGCCCCACAGGATCCCTATGATCTGTCCAAGGTCTCCATCCTAGAAGCCGAACGCAGTCCCGGTACGCTCAGTACCGACCAGAGCATGCACTACGTACTGGGCACCGATGGCGCTGGCCGCGACATGCTTAGTGCCATCCTCTATGGCTTGCGCATCAGTCTGGGCATCGGCGTGGCCAGCGCGCTGGTGGCACTGGTGCTGGGCACCAGCCTGGGCCTGGTGTCGGCCTACTTTGGCGGCAAGGTGGATGCCTTGCTCATGCGCGTCGTCGATGTGCAACTAAGCGTGCCGACGATCCTGGTGGCCTTGGTGCTGCTGGCCGTGCTGGGGCAGGGGGTGGACAAGACGCTGATGGCGCTGGTGCTGGTGCAGTGGGCCATTTTTGCCCGCAATGTGCGCGGCGCGGCCCTGGTCGAACGCGGCAAGGATTACATCGAGGCGGCCTTGGGCCAAGGCTTGCCGGCGCGCCGCATCATGTTCCGCCACGTGTTGCCCAACTGCGTGGCACCTCTGATCGTCACCACTACCAATCAGATGGCCAATGCCATCACGCTGGAGGCGACCATGAGTTTTCTGGGCATCGGCCTGCCGCAGACCAAGCCTTCCCTGGGCCTTTTGATTTCCAACGGTTTCGACTACATGCTGTCGAACCAATACTGGATCAGCGTCTTTCCCGGTGTGGCGCTGGTCCTGCTAGTCATGGCGGTAAGTCTGGTGGGCGACCAGCTGCGCGTGGTCCTCAACCCCAAGCTGGATGCATAAGGAGCGAAGATGGCACTGCTGGAAGTCAGGAATCTGGTCACCCAATTTCATACGGAAGCGGGTGTGGCCAAGGCGCTGGACGATGTCTCGTTCGCGCTGGAAAAAGGCAAGGTATTGGGCATCGTCGGCGAATCGGGATCAGGCAAGTCCGTCACGGCTTTTTCATTGATGAACCTGATTGACGCGCCGGGCCGTGTCACGGGCGGCGAGATCATCTTCAACGGCGAGAACCTGCGGCAAGCCAGCCCCAAGCGCTGGAGCCAGTTGCGCGGGGATCGCATCGCGATGGTGTTTCAGGATCCGATGATGTCTCTGAACCCGGTCATGCGCATTGGCGCGCAACTGGGCGAGACCATTGCCATCCATCGCAAGGTATCGCGCAAGGAGATCGATGCGCGCGTCTGCGATGCCTTGAAGCGGGTCGGCATCCCGGCCCCGGAGGAGCGCATGCGGGTGTACCCGCACGAGATGTCCGGGGGCATGCGTCAACGCGTTGCCATCGCCAATGCCATCATCAATCATCCGGATCTGATCATCGCCGATGAGCCGACCACAGCCCTGGATGTGACGATCCAGGCCCAGATCCTGTACGAGATGAAACAGCTGGCGCGCGAAAGCGGAACCGCCCTGATCTGGATCACCCACGACATCAGCGTGGTCAAGGATCTGGCCGATGATCTGTGCGTCATGTATGCCGGCCGCATCATCGAGCGCGGGCCGGTACAGCAGGTCATCCGGCAGCCGCTGCATCCCTACACGCAAGGCCTGATCGACTCGCTGCCGCAGGCCGAGCATCAAGGCAAGCGCCTTTACTCCATTCCCGGTGCCACGCCGCCCCTGCTGCGACTGCCGCCCGGATGTTCCTTCGCGCCACGCTGCAGTCGTGCAGCGCCGGCTTGCCAGACCATTCCGCCGGTCGTGGCTGCGGGCGGCCGGGAACATCGCTGCTTTTACCCATTGAGTGCATGAGGATGACAACAATGCTGACGACCAACGAATTGAGCAAGAGCTTCAGCCTCAAGAGCAGCGGGCTCACACGTGCACTGGGCAAGCTGGGGCTGGCCAAGCCGCCGGCACAGCGGGTATACGCGGTCAATGAAGTCTCGCTGTGTATAGAACGCGGTGAAGTCCTGGGGCTGGTCGGTGAATCGGGCTGCGGCAAATCCACCGTGGGCAGGATGATTGCCGGTCTGCTGCCGGCCACCAGCGGCAGTCTCGCCTTCGAAGGCGAGGATATGACCAAGCCGAGCCTGCAGACACACCTGAACATTCAGATGGTATTCCAGAACCCGTATGCCTCGCTCAATCCGCGTCAGCGCGTGGATCAGGTCATCAGCGAAGCGGCCTTGTATCACGGACTGGTGCAACGCAAGGATGCCTCTGCCTTCGTCGGCGATCTGCTCAAGCAGGTCGGTCTTGACCCATCCTATGCCGGTCGTTATCCGCACCAGTTCTCCGGCGGGCAGCGACAGCGCATTGCGATTGCGCGCGCGCTGGCACTGGACCCGAAGTTCATCGTCTGCGACGAGGCCGTCTCGGCGCTGGACGTGTCGGTGCAGGCGCAGATTCTCAACCTGTTCATGGAATTACGCGAGACCAAGCAACTCACCTATCTGTTCATCAGCCATAACCTGGCGGTGGTCGAATACATCGCGGATCGGGTGGCGATCATGTATCTGGGCCGCATCGTGGAGATCGCCGACAAGCGGTCGGTGTTCGCCCGGCCCAACCACCCTTATACCCAGGCGCTGATGGCCGATGCGCCCAGGCTCGATGCCAAGGTGGTGCAACATCGGCCGATCCAGGGCGAGCTGCCCAGTCCGCTCAACCCACCCACCGGCTGTACCTTTCACCCTCGCTGTCCGCGCGCCATGCGCCGCTGCAGCGAGGAACGGCCGATGCTGCGCAGCATCGGCGATGGCCACTGGTCTGCATGCCATCTCAATGACGCCTGATGGCGTCGCAGTATCCAACGGAAAAAGCAATGATCAAGTCAGTCAATCAAGTGTATGCATTACTGCGCCCGGGCGTGAGCGAGACCCAGCTGCCGCTGGTGGTCGATTCGCCCCACAGTGGCACGATGTATCCCTTCAACAGCGGCATCGTGGCACCTGCCGAGGTCTTGCAGACCACCTGGGATGCGTACGTCGACGAATTGTGGGCGGGCGCGCCGGCGGTCGGAGCGGCCTTGCTGTCGGCGCGATTTTCGCGCGCCTACATCGATCCCAATCGCGCGCCCGATGATATCGACCAGGAGATGCTGGCACAGCCCTGGCCCCATGCGCTCACACCCTCAGCGGCATGCGGCCGCGGCATGGGCCTGATCCGGCGTCACGCCTTGCCGGGCATTCCGATGTATCAGGACAAGCTGAGCATCGAGGAGGTCGAACATCGCCTGCGTCATTACTATCATCCCTACCATGCCGTTCTGAAGGACTTGCTCGATGAAGCGTTCCAGCGTTTCGGCCGCGTCTGGCATATCAACTGCCATTCGATGAAGTCGGTGGGCAATGCCATGAACGTGGACAATGGCGCGGATCGCCCCGACATCGTGGTCAGCGACCGCAAGGGCAACTCGGCCAGCAGCGCGCTCACCGAGTGGATCGCCGGCGAGTTTGACCGACGCGGCTATCGCGTCAGGATCAATACGCCGTATCAGGGCGGCTATATCGTCCAGCATTATGGTGTTCCGACGATGCGCCGACATAGCATCCAGATCGAAATCAAGCGCAGCGTCTACATGAACGAGAAACGCTGCGAGAAACATGAGGGATTCGACCGCCTGCAGCATGATCTGAGCAGCTTCCTGGGCTCGCTGGCCGAGCACCTGCGCCAGGATATGCACCAGAGTCCTCCGGTGACGCCCGCACCGTGAGGCTACTGCGTCACCTCCTCACTTAGCACAGAATCGGAAATCGTCGAAAAGGAAATCAAGATGCAAGACCTGGTAGCGCGCCTGAACGCCATCTGCGATGAGCAGCCCTATGTGACCGCCTGGTATGTCAAGAACCTGATCACCGGCCAGGAGGCCGATCGCGACGGAAATGTCGCCTTTCCGTCGGGAAGCACCCGCAAGACCTCGATCCTGATGGCCGTGCTGCGTGCCGTCAACCAGGGCCGGCTGGACCTCAATGCGCCCATCGTGTACGAGGAGAGGCTGCGTCAGGGCGTGATGTCTGGAACCTTCAAGTACCTTACGCCGGGCTTTACCATCAGCCTGCGCGACGCCCTGGTCCAGATGATCATCGTCAGCGACAACGTTTGTACGGCCATGGTGATGGAGCGTATCAGCCTGGAAGAGATCAATCAGTTCTGTCACGGCATCGGCATGCGCAATACGGTCCATCGCAATTCGGTGCCGCGTCCGGATATGCCGGCCGATCACAAGCTCGACGAAGTGACCACCATCAGCGCCTGCGATCAGGGACTGCTGTATGACCTGATCCTCAAGGGCTGTTCCGATCATGAAGCCGCACAGCGCCTGGGTTGCACGCCGCAACAATGCGCCTTTGCCATCGAGGTCTTGAGCTGGCAGAAGTTGCGGACCAAAATGGCATCGCTGCTGCCCTCCGATACCAAGGTCGCCCACAAGGGCGGCACCGGCAAGCGGGGTCGCATGGATGGCGGCATCGTGTTCCGCAACGAACAGCCCCTGTTCATCCTGACCGGTTACACCGACCAGGTGCCCTGGGAAATGCCTGACGGCATGCCCGGCTACGTGTCGGCCTTCAATACCCTGGGCCGCCTGGCGCGGGCCTGCTGGGATGGTATCGGCAACGACCGCTGATCCGCGTCCCGACCCGCTTAACGTAATGAAAGAGCAGCCATGAACGACAAGCAAGATGTCCACCACGAAGAAGGAAAACTGGACCCTTCGTGGATGGATGCCAACCTGCCCGAGGGTTTCACTCTGGTGGCCGTAGGCGACCTGATCCTGACCGACGCCATCTTTCCACGGCTGCAGCGCAAGAGCCCGGACCTGATCGACTTGCTCAAGAGCGGGGATGTCACCTTCGGCAATTTCGAGGGAACCGCCATCGATCTGCAGCGCTTCGGCGGTTACCCGTCGGCGCTGGCCGGTGGCTCCTGGCTCATCAGTACGCCTGCCGTGGCGCAGGATATCAAGGACATGGGCTTCAATCTCATGAGCCGCGCCAACAACCACACTACCGACTGGGGCGTGGAGGGCATGCGTTATACCGATGCGTTGTTCGACAAGGCCGGCATGGTTCACGCCGGAACCGGCGAGACTCTGGCGCAGGCCCGCGCGGCGCGCTACTTGTGCATCCCGGCGGCACGCGTGGCCATGGTGGCGCTGGCTTCGCGCTTTGAGGCCAATGCCCGGGCCATCGACCCGCTCGGCCAGATTCCGGGGCGCCCCGGCCTCAATGCCTTGCGCACCACGCGCCATGTACTGGTTTCCCCGCAGCGACTGGCGATGCTGGCGGCCATCCGCGATGCGCTGCCCAAGGGCATGATGCGCAAGTCGGTTCTGGCTGCCGATGCCCGCAATGGCACGGTGACCCTGTTCGATATCAAGTACCGCGCCAGTGAAGAGGTCGGGGAGGGCGTTGATTTCACCTTCACCATGGACGAGCGTGACCGCAAGGAAATCATCCATCACCTGCGCCAGGGCAAGCAGAGTGCCGATTTTGCCATCGCCTCCATGCACACGCATGAACCGGGCAATTTCTGCGAGACACCGCCGGACTTCATGCCGCTGCTGGCCCGCCATGCCATCGACAATGGGGCCGATGCCTTCATCGGCCACGGCCCTCACCAGTTGCGCGGAATCGAAATCTACAAGGGCAAGCCGATCTACTACTCGCTGGGCAATTTCTTCTTCATGGAGAACCAGCAGCAGCCCATCACCCGCGATGAACACGAGAAGGACAAGGTAGAACCGATGTCCATGACCGAGGCCGAGTTCATGGAACACCGGCGGGTGCATGGCGTGTTCAAGGAACAGGTGTGGTATGAAAGCGTCGTGGCCGTCAATCGCTACGGCAGTCGTGGCCAACTGCAGCAGATCGTGCTGCACCCCATCGAGATGCATTGGCAGGGTGAACGCGATGCCGACCGCGGCATTCCGCGCATCGCCAACGGCGAGGATGCCCAGCGCATCCTGCAACGTCTGCAACGCTTGTCTGCCGCCTATGGCACCCGCATCGATATTGTCGGGGAAGTGGGCATCGTCAGCCTGACCTGAACGAGACCACAGAAAAAATGCTGCCTGCCGGGAAGGCAGGCAGCATCGTCAGGCGCAGATCATTGATGACGCGTCAGTTCAGCAGCACTGGCGCGCACTGCTTCAATGCGTGATGGCATCGTCGTCGGTGGACGTGGGTCTGCTCCACAGCTGCGGGATCTTACTGGCATGACCGTGATGCCGCCTGGCCGGCGGAGGGTCGAGGAACTGATCCTTGCGCCAGTCCATGGCCTTGGCGGCCAGATGGGCCAGAATCGAACGCAGCATGGCGGCATCCATGCCGCCGAGCCGGTAACGGTTGGCAAAGACGACCCGACCGGTCGCCGGCGAGAGCGTGTAGATGGGACCGTTGCCGGCATACATCAACAGATTGGTCTCCAGCAGCGCGCGATAGGCCTGGGCTTCGCGTCCGGCTTCCACCGCGCCGAAATCACAATAGACCAGCAGGGTGTCGGGGCTGAGCTGCTCGTGGTGGGCCAGTGAGAACACGACATCGTTCACCGCCACCGGTCCGCCTTCCAGAATACCCTGCGCACCCTTGATCTGGCACAGGTTGCAGAGCTGGTGGATCAGTTGTTCATAGTGCTGTCTGGACATGGATGACCTCGTTGTTCTTCGTTATCGGCCTAGCGTGCAAACTTCGTTTCCAGTCGCGCCAGGTTGCGGGAAAACTCCACCGCCATCTCCGCCAGGGCCTGGGTCGGGTCGATCAGTTTGATGTCGCCGTAATCTTTGTCTTTCAATGCCAGGGGAATTTCGGTACATCCTTCCACCACGGCCGAGAGCTTGTGCTCCTTGCCCAGTTCCTGGACCGCATTGTCCAGCAGTCTGGTTCCCTTTTCCATGTCGCCGAACTTGACGCCTTCGTAAATGCCGGCCATCACGTTGTCTCTCTGGGATGCTGGGGAGGGCAGCGCCCACTTGATGCGGGGGCAGCCATACTGCTCCATCCGCGTCGCCGTGGTCTGGTAGAGCTTGCTGTCGATGGTGCCGCTGGTAGCCAGCAGACCGACTGACTTGTCCGGATCCAGATTCTGCTTCCTGAGTGCCCACATGGTGGCTTCGGCGATATGCAGCAGCGGCACCTTCAGTTTTTCAGACAGCACGCCGTGGTAAGCGTGGAAGGTATTGCAGGGAAAGATCAGAAAATGCGCCCCGGCGGCCACGCAGGCCTGTGCCACGACGAGCGCGCCATGATAGGGATTGTTGGGATCGTTCTTGAGCAGATGGGCGCGCCATTCGTCGGCGTTGTTGCGGTCGCCCGTGAAGCTGTTGAGATAGGCAGTGCGGTCCTTGATCAGATTGGGGATGTTCATCGTGATGACCTGCATGTGATCCTGGTCGGATTTCGGGGCGCCCACCTCCTTGGCTGTCTTGAAGAGCTTCTGGGTGAGGTCCAGCGTCGCTTCCGGGCCCATGCCGCCGACCACCCCGACCGGGACGAAGTTGACGCAGGGCGGCAGCGGCACCTGGGCCGTGTCGATATCCTCCGTGCGCAGGCGCTTGGGGGAAGACCCCTCCTGGAAACTGCTACCCAGATCGAGGTGCCTCTTCCACTTCTGTTGGAGGATGGGATAGATGTCGTCGTTGTTCAGTTGCAGGGCCGGTCCCCACGGAACGACGCGCGCTTGCAATGCGGGCACACGTTCCTGGACCGGGGCTTGTTCTGAGGAACCCGCCTGGCTGGTGTCGCCGGGCGAATGATGTGAAATGGCGGCCATGATGATATCTGAGTCGAATTGATGGAGCAGGGCGCAAGCCCCGTGCGGCGCCGGGCCGCACGGGATTACGCGCTCTGACTCTGCGGAAATTACTTGTCCAGGATGGTGTCGCTCTGGTCGACGTTGGCCAGGATGTGCGACACCAGGCGAGTTGACCACTTGCACAGCTCGGTCATCTCTTCCTTGCTCACACCGACCAGATCCAGCGTGGCTTCACTGCACAGCGGCTTCATGAATTCGGACGCGGGCAGGCCGGTGGCCAGCACCTGGGCCGAGACGCTGGCGAAGCTCTTGGAGAAGTCGCCGCTTTCACCTTCGCGCAGTTTGGAGCCGCCATCGATCTTGATGATCGCCGGCACCGCCTTGAGCTGAGGGCCCTTTTCCTTGTCGGAGTAATCCGAATACACGGCCACGCGGAATTCGTACTTCATCGACTTCAGCGGCGAGTCCTCCTTGGACACACGGTCGGCGGTCAGGTACTCGGAGATGGTGTACGGGAAGCCGCCACGGTCACCATAGGTGCCCTTGACCGATTCGTAGGACTCCCTGATTTCCTGGCGGATCAGTTCCGGGGTCTCCTTCTCGGCAATGTCGAAGGCGCGGATACCGTCGCCATGGCCGGTGCCACTGGGCTTGATGATGACGCGCTTGCCCTCGGCCAGCATGCTCAGCACTTCCTTCTCGACATCTTCCAGGGTGGAGGCCTGACGATTGACGATCTCGCGCGAGAAGCCCGGATAGGCCGCCCCCTCGGCCTTGTTGAACTGGTTGGTGAAGGCGTAGGCGTGACCCTTGGAAGCGGCCGGCACATAGCTGATGTTGTTGGAGGTGAACTTGCTGGTATCGAGTTTCTTGCCGCTGCCCTCATTGAGCGCATTGATGTTCAGCACCAGACGGTCGTTGCCGATGAAGCTGACCTTGCGGCCATTGAGGAAGGGCGTGCCGTCATGAATCTCGATGGCCTTGGCCAGTTGCGCGGTATAGCCGACCAGCACGGTGGGTTGGGTGGGCTTGTCCCAGTTGTGGCTGTTGAGGATGTTCTTCATCTTTTCCACGCCATCCTTGTCGCGTCCCGGCTTTTCCAGTGCCTTGCTGTTCTCGATGACCGGCTTGCCGTCCTTCATGATCAGGGCGTCGGCATCGAAGCTGTCCACGCCCAGTACCTGCACGCCCAGGACCGGCTGGCCGGTCTTTTCGGCTTGCTCCTGTTGCGCTTGCGTGATGGTGGTTTGCATGGCATTGGCGATCATCAGCTTTTCGTGGATCTTCTTGCTTTGCCCGAACGCGGGCGGATCTTCACGTCCGGAACAGGCGACCAGGAACAGTGCCGTCGGTTCTTTCTCAAGGATGTGGCTGACGTTGCCGAACGAACTCATCACGGTGTCCAGAGTGTTGGGCTCCATGGTGGTGATGTTGCCGTAACCGGTGCCGTTGAGTTCCAGCAGGGTGGCGCGGAACTCGCCGGAGTCGGCAACCTTGTAGGGCATGATGTCCAGCGGTGCCACCACGAACTCGGTCGGCTTGATGTTGGCGGGCAGCGGCACGGCCGAGGCGTCGCCAAAATGCTTGGCCAGGGCGGCGTCCTGTCCGCGCTGGGTCTCGAAGTTCTGTTCCAGCTTAACGTCGCGCACCAGGTCGGCCACGCCGGGGCTGGTCATCATCTTGACGAAGCCGGAACCCAGGCGCTTTTGCAGCAGCGACAGGTTCTTGGCCGCCAGGCCATCGTCCTTGCCGGTGATGTTCTGCAGGATCTCGGCGACCACGGGATCTGAGACTGCCCGCAGCGAGGAGGCACGCGAGCCGGAACCGGAGATGCGCGGGGTGCCGCCGGTTTCAGTGGGCGTCGTTGCGCGGGTGGGGGATTGGGAGGGGGTGTCGGCGTAGTCGTCGTAATCACGTTTGACGCCGCTGGTGGAAGGAATGTATGCCATTTTTTTCTTGCCTGTGTATTCTCAAAATTGCGTGATGAACCGGAGGCAGTTGCCGTGTAACAGAGGCGTGTCCGCGCCAATGGGAGGGCGGTGTGTGCATGTCACGTCAAAGGTGCTTCCGGGGTGAATGACGGGAAATTCATTGAACCCGCGTCATTGAGTTGAGGCCCGAAAAGAGCTGGTTCCATCGCGGCAACAAAATGGGAATGGCCGGGCGATCCGGCCGCTACCGGGTGGCCGGCAAGGGGGCGTGGGCAGGCGTGGGGAACGAGACGGGGAGGGAACCGGGCACAGTGGCGCGCCCACTCATGTCGACTCATGTCGAGTCAACTTCACCTCAAGGAAAGGAGTACATCATGTCGCTCATTGGCGGTCTGTTTCATGCACTGACGCATCCCCTGGATACCCTCATGAACCCCGTCGGCACCTTCATCGAGGGATGCACGGAAGACAGCAGCCCCAAACCGGAAGACATCAAGTAAGACGGCAGGCCGGAGCAGGACGTTACAAGGACGTCGTGGAGCCGGCTCCCAGCGGCGGTGCTGCAGATGCTTTCCCCGCTGCGGCACCGCCTGGCCGACGCAATACGCGGGCCGACAACAACAAGCAAAAATGACGATCAGCCGTTACCGACAATTGATTGAACAACTGGGCGCACATTTCGGAATGCCGCTACAGGGAACCATGCACCAGGCCACCACTATGCAGGTGAAGGGGGTGGAATTGAATCTCTATCACGGTGGACTGATCGTGCCGGACAGCATGCTGCTGTCTTGCGAGTTCGGCCCGCTGCCTCAGTTTCAGCGCGAGAAAATATTGCTGCGTCTGCTGGAGACCAACATGTATCTCTTCAACGCCAATTGCCCCGCCTTCACCTATCAGGCGCAGAAAGACAGCATCATCCTCATCTGCCGCTTTTCACTGAGTTCGGCCTCGCTGGAATCGACCCTGGAATTGTTTGATTTCCTGGTAAGCCTGGCACTGCGCTGGCGGCGCGACCATTACCTGTTTGGCGAGGACGGAACGGAAATCTGAGTGCGCCAGGATAGCGCCGCGTGTAATTCGTGCGCTCGCTGATGATGCAACACGCAAGCAGCGACGAGATCCCGGCATGCCGGGATCTCGTCTGCTTTGTTGCTCCGCCTGCAGGTACCGCACAGACGCGCACAGGCGCTGCGATGGCTGGATCGTGCACGCCATCGCGCAACCCTGCTACAGGATCAGCCGCCCTTGATGTCGCCGCCGCCGGCGTCACCACCGCCAGCATCGCCGCCCTTGGCGGCATCCAGGGTCTGGGTATCCACGCCCAGAGCACCGGCCAGCTTCTGCTCTTCACCAGGGCTGATGGTGCCTTTAGTCAGTTTCTTGAGCAGCTTCTTGATCTCGTCATCATCGCCGCCATTGCCGCCACCGTTGCCGGCGCTGTTGGCACCGCTGTTGGAATCGGGTTTCTGCGATTGCTGCGCTCGGTTTTCCAGTTCCTTTAGGATGGCATCCTTCTGCCACGGCTCCATACCATCTTTGCCCAGGGCCTTGAGCAGGTCGCCGGATGATGCATTTTTCAGGGTCGACGAGAACGAATCCATTTCGGCGCCGGTCGGGATGCTGCTGACGCCACCAGACGAGATACTTAAGCTCATGTTATTTCCTTGTAAGAGTTGAAGGGAACATCATTACTGCCCCGATAGGTTGTTTCTGGGGGCGCAACGGTTCCGTGCGACTCTTTCATTTCGTCGCATCGCCTCGCCGTTCGATCGCAAGCGCCTGCCATGAATGGAACCGCACCGCCGGAAAATCCATACAGGGAGACTGGCGGGCAATCCACCAGCTCGCTGCACAAAGAAAATGATCTCGCCGACGGAACTATCGGCGTCGGCTTTCCCACCCATCGATGACCGTTCTGCTGTTTCGGTAGTGCGGTACTTTTTTTTACCATTCATGGAGGTTGTTATGGCTGCTGTAGGTGGTGCTTCTCTTGCAGGTTCTGGACATGCAATTGCGGATCAAAGTATGGAAAGCGCAGCTGAAACCGCTGTCAATGCCGTTACCGCATATACCAAATTCGTGAAGAAAGGGGAGGATAACGCCATTCAAAATATTTAAGCTCGGTAACGACCGGAAAGTTTCCGGCAAGTGGCGGTATCCGCAGCGGTGCCGCCACTGCCACTGCCGATTCTTTTTTCAAATGACGTCCTCATGAAAGGATACGCCGATGAGCACTTATCAAAGCCAGATGATGAATTCGTCCCAGTCGTACGGCAATCCCAGCCTGCGTCAGGGTGGTGAAGATCCCATGGTGCAGAATGCCCGGGCTGGCTCGGAAAATGCCATGGAATTCCAGCTGTGGGTGTCTCAGCAAGCTACATCGCTGGCCAAGCTGAAGATCTTCAGTGCGATGGCCAAGAACGTCAACGACCAGCAATAGGTAGTGCACGCCAGGCGCGATTGCTGCCAGGAGAAATCAAGGAGAAATGGATGATCAGTAATGCGACTTCTTCGGTTGGTGTCGGTGATGGCGTTCGCAAGGGAGCTGAGCGCTCCATGCAAGTCGAATCGGCCATCAGTGCTGCGGTGACAAACGTCGACAATGTGACGGTGTTCACCAAGTTCATCAAGAAGGCCGAGGATGCGGCGCAGGCGGCTGTCTGATCAGCGCTGCGCCTTCTTTACCTGCTTGATCTGACAGGATGACGACCACGATGATCCATTCACATTCACGCGACGATGCGGGAAGCGGCCACAGCATCTCAGCTGCGGCCCTGCCTGTGGACACGCTCCAACAGCCCGTGTTGGATGAGCATTTCCCCTGGCACCGCATTCGTCGCATGCCCCGCAAATAAGCCAGCGGATCAGTACAACGGCATGCAGTGTGTCGCATGCGCAGCGCCTGCCCGGGGATACGGTGCGGCGCATTTCTTACGACAGAAAGGCAAACGCAATGGAATGGAGCAATGGCTATGTGCATGGCATCGACTATCCGGTCAGTTTCTTCGCCGAGCAAAGCCCGGTTCATTTGAGTGTTGGCTGTGTGGTGCACGGGGTGGAACCGGTGCCGCTGGACCGGCCCTTCACCTATATGGAACTGGGTTGCGGCCAGGGCCTGACCTCGGCGGTGCTGGCAGCGGCCAACCCGCAAGGGCACTTCTATGCCGTTGACTTCCTGCCCACCCACGTCCAGACCGCACGCGAGATGGTCGACGCCGCATCGCTGGACAATCTGACCGTAATCGAATGCAGTTTCGAGCAGATGGCAGGCGGCGAGATCGATCTGCCGCAGTTCGATTTCGTCACCATGTACGGCGTCTACAGTTGGGTCGATGCAGCCAACCGCAGTTACATCGCCGAATTCCTGCGTCGTTACCTCAAGCCGGGCGGCATCGCCTACCTCAACTACAACGCCATGCCGGGCTGGAGCTCGGCGCTTTCCCTGCAGCGTCTCCTGCGCGAATTCGGCCGTGACAGCACGCTGTCCTGCGAGCGCCAGGTGGCACAGGGGCGCGCACTGGTCGAGGCGCTGCGTGACCAGAAAGCCGCCGCATTCGCCCGCGCTGACAGCGACGGACTAGGGCTGCGGCTGGAGATGTTGGGCGGCAAACACGTGGACTACCTCGCCCACGAATATCTCAACCAGGGATGGGATGCGCTGTATTCCATCGATGTGATCCAGGCGATGGCTGCGGTCAAGCTGGATTATGTCGGCTCGGCCCTGCTGGAGAACAGTTTCACCCAGCTGTATCTGACACAGGGACAACGCGAGCTGCTGGCCGGCCTGCCCAACAGCGGCATGCGTGAGCTGGCATGGGACCATTTGTGCAACAGCTCTTTCCGCGAGGATATCTACGTCCGCGGCGCGCGCATGATGAGTCCGGCTCGCCGTGACGCCTGGCTGGAGCGCTGCGGCGTGGCGCTCACCCTGCCTCGCTCACGGATCAATCTGGAACTGACGCTGGTGATCGGCAAGATCAACGCCGATGCGCGCCTGGCCGATCCGATGATCGAGGCGCTACTGGAGCGCCCGCATTCGCTGGTCGAACTGGCCGCTCTGCCGGAAATCCGCAGCCGGGGATATGGCTTGCGCGAGGTCGCGTCGATGGCTGGCTTATTGATGGCGGGCAGGCAAGCGGCGATATTCTTTCTGTCCTCGGCCGGGAACGATCAGGCTCCGGCAGCGCGCCTGAACCGGGTGATCGCAGCCCGTTCCCGCGAGTGCGATCATTTCCAGGCCCTGGCGTCGCCATTGCTGGGCAATGGCGTGAAATCCAGCCTGCTGCAGCGGGTAGCTTACGATCAGGCCGGGCATGCGGTGCTACAGCCGGAAAGCTGGGTACAAGCCATGGCGCAAGCTGTGCAGCGCCAAGGTGCCAAGCTCGAACGGGCGGGCGTGGCGTTGGAAACGCCGCATGAAATCGATGCCGAACTGCGCTATCTGGCCGAAGCCATCGCCGAACAGCGCATGCCGGTCTGGCGCAACCTGAACATGGCACCGCTGGCTGCCACGCCCTGAGGGACGGTACGCGCCAAGGGGAAGGCGGGAACCCATGTCATCCATCGTGGTGAGATGCGTTCCCGGCACATGTCATTTCTTTGCACGGGTTGAAGCGAGCTGCTGACGCTGCTCACAGGTCTCATGACGGACAACGACCGTTCCGTGAGCTTCCTCATTTCATCGCGAGATCCTGCCTAGGCGCAAGCACCTGCAATGAAGGGAACCGGTACAAGTCTGTCGCGACTCAGAAATCAGTTCAGCGACGTGACTTCCGCACCGCTTCTTTCTGAGGACAACAACATGGGCATTTACAACAATTTCAGTTTCCGGTCGGTCAGCGACTATTTCTCTGTCGGCGGCGAGGGCCGTACCAAGATTCGCGAAGGGGCAGCCAGGCTGTCCTCGTCATTCAGCGCCATGCGCAACAGCGCCTGGTACAAGAAATGTACTCGGTTCGATGCTTCTGATCTGTCCCGGCGCATGCAGAGCCATCCGCGCGCGCAACAGGCTTATGCCGAGGCGCGTCAACGATTGGCTCAATTGCAGGTGCAGATGAGCGGGCTGATCCAGGAGATCTACAGCAAGCTCAAGCAATACGGTATCTACGCCAGTCACCAGCCCCATGACGCGGAGCGTGCCATCCATCGGCGCTGGAGTAACGTACTGCCGCCGGGCGCAAGCATTCTGCCGGGCGCCCATTTCGATGCCAGGGAACGGGTCGAGCGAATGGAGTGGCACAGCGAGAGTGTGAAATGGAACGCGACCCATCATGTAGATACCGGTGAACGTATCTCCGTGACCGACTGGAGAAGCGGCGCTGATGGCTGGCAGCAGCGTGAAGAGATCGAACACAACTACCAACGCCGCTGGACCACCAGCCGACGCGAGGGACCACCGCTGCAACATTTCAGCATCTTTGTTCCGGTCGTTCCGAATAACGAAGGCTGGTTTGTCGGCATGATCCGGGATCATGCGAACGCTATCGAATGGAAGACCTACTTCCATCCCGGACGGCAGACGCATTATCGTTGTACGGCGTGGAGCGCCTCGGGTGATCAGGGAGTGCTCTTGCGAACCACCTACGACGAAGTTACCAAGACGACTTGGCACGAAACCTACAATCAGACGAACGGAGCGCACCACTCCAGGTCGGACTGGCGTACTGCGGAAGATGGCGTCAGCCGGGAGCGCACGGTCAAGGATCACATCACCGGAGAGGTCTTCGTCGAGGTCAACGAAGACTTCAACCGGACCGGCTTCTTCGATCAGGAATACGCCGGACAGGACTTGCACAAACTGGCAGCGGAGTCTCTTGCCGCACTGGGGCTGGAACCGCACGAGCGTGACCAGAGCACGATCAAGAAGCACTACAAGAGGCTGGCCTTGCGCTGGCACTCCGATAAACAGGTGAGTAAAAGCGAGGCGGAAAAGGAGGCAGCGCAGCGGGAATACGATCAGATCGATCGCGCCTACAAATTCCTCTCCAGCCCGGCCTTTGCCCAGCTTTGAGCGCCAGGATCCGACATGGAACGTGACGAATTGACGATGTACTTTTCCTATCCCGATCCGCAGCTCAAGTGGCCACTGAAACGCATCCCCATCCAGCTCCCGCCGGATCCTCAAACGACGGTGGCATACACTGACTTCGCCGCGCTGGCCCAGGCAGCGCGTGCATCCATGGAGCAGGCGTCGGACACCGCGCAGCAGCAGGATCAGCAGGGCATACGACAGCTGGAGGCGCTCAGGAATATCGGCTTGTCCGAGCAGGAGATGGAGCTGCTGCGCAAGCAGCTCCAGGAGGGCATTTCAGCCGTGATCGATCAGGTTTTCGCGGTACTGGTCAAGACGACGGAGGCCCCGGCGCGGCTCGGTGGCCAGATCGAAGAGATGGATCTGCGCACACTGAAAAAAATGTCGCGCGATGGCGAATCCATGATTCGCAACGGTCGCGAGCTGGCCGAGGATCTGGTCATCGGCAGCCTGGTCAACTGGGGCAACGAAGTGTGGGATCCGAATGATCCTTCCACCAGCGCGGCCTCGTCCGGCAACCTGCTGATCAAGATGCTGCAGCAGTAATTCGACAGCAGGCATGGCTGTCTTCATCCGACGCGTCACGAAGCCGTGGCAAGCGCGCTTGTCGTTGGTCGTATCTTCAGGAGCCGGCGGCCAAGTGAGCGCTGGCCGCCGGCATTCAAAAAAAGGAACCCGGCAAGACGCGGCGTCACTCATTCGGGAGTCCATGGGTGTTGCGGCAGTGGAAGGCATGGCGTTGGGGAAGACCCTCTCCAGCAATGGGTGCTGCCGCGCGCCACGGGCGTGCGGATCGTCCACCATCTTTTGGAGAAATCTATGTCGGTAAATATCACCACCACGACCACCACCACGACCACCTACAACATTGATCAGGAGAA
The DNA here is from genome assembly GCF_031455335.1 of Herbaspirillum sp. 1173. Lineage (NCBI taxonomy): Bacteria > Pseudomonadati > Pseudomonadota > Betaproteobacteria > Burkholderiales > Oxalobacteraceae > Herbaspirillum > Herbaspirillum sp. 1173. The sequence continues at coordinate 572,965 of NZ_JAVDSP010000001.1, forward strand.
TCTCCTTCCACGTGCTCTAACGGATGGACAGCTCGATCCCGAGTCCAGCGATATCCTGTTGAAGGAGGGCGACGACGCGACCTCCGATATGGTCAACAATCTACCCATCCCCGACAACTTCAAGGGCGCGATCCTGAGCCTGATGGGCCTGGCCGGCGGACGCAATCCGTCGAGTGCGAGCGCAGCCAATACCATCCGCAACTTCCAGCAGGAAAACAATACCGGTCTGCTGTCGGCCAAGCAGATGAGCGATATCGCCGATACCGGCTATTACCAGGACAAGAACGGCAATCTGAAACCGGTCTCTGCCGATGTACAGGCCGCCGCCCAAGCCTTGATGGCCAACGGAGGCGCGCTGTTCAAGCAACTGGAATCGGCCAACACCGGCAAGCAGGATGGCCTGCTCGGTCCCAAGGATTTCCCGGCTGCCCGGCGCCAGGGAATCCTGTCGGACGATTCCGGTACCAACCGTACGACGCCGCGCAACGGCCTGGCGGACGACTTTCTGCTGCAGGCAGTGATGCGGGGTCTGCTCTCCAACGGTCAGTCGGGTTATGACGCCGGCAAGACGATGGACAGCTTCATGAAGGACAACAAGATCGATCTGCTGTCGGCCAATGACGTTCGTGATATGGCCCAGACCGGCTATTACAAGGACAAGGATGGCAACCTCAAGCCCCTGCCTGAAAACGTTCGTGAGGCGGCCGAGGAACTGATGGAAAATGGCGGCGAGCTCTTCAAGAAGCTCGAATCGGCCAACACCGGCGTGCAGGATGGCCTGCTGGGACAGAAGGACTTCGATGCCGCCGTCAAGAACGGTAGTCTGGACGGATTCAACAATACCCGCAGCGCCGGCAGCTGGAATGCCCCAACCAGCGTCGCCAGCAACAACGTGTTGCCCTCGGCCTACAGCGCGGGCAGTACGATGGATCACTTCCTGAAGGACAACAATATCGATCTGCTGTCGGCCAATGACGTGAAGAACATCGCCGAGACCGGCTACTACCAGGACAAGGATGGCAAGCTCAAGGCCGTTCCTCCTGAAGTGCAGCAAGCTGCGCAGGCCCTGATGGCCAATGGCGGTCAGCTGTTCAAGGAACTGGAGTCGGCCAACACCGGCAAGCAGGATGGCCTGCTGGGACAACTGGACTTTGCTGCCGCCGTCAAGAATCGCAGCCTGGACAGCCAGAACGCCACGCCGGCCATCGCCACACCCAACATCGTGCTGCCCTCGGCCTATAGCGCGGGCAACACGATGGATCACTTCCTGAAGGACAACAAGATCGATCTGCTGTCGGCCAACGATGTGAAGAACATCGCCGAGACCGGCTACTACCAGGACAAGGATGGCAAGCTCAAGGCCGTTCCGCCTGAAGTCCAGCAAGCCGCGCAGGCCTTGATGGCCAATGGCGGTCAGCTGTTCAAGGAACTGGAGTCGGCCAATACCGGCAAGCAGGACGGGCTGCTGGGACAACTGGACTTCGCCGCCGCCGTCAAGAACGGCAGCCTGGACAGCCAGAACACCATGCCTACCATTGCCACGCCCACCAACGTCCTGCCGTCTCCCTACAGCGCGGGCAATACGATGGATCACTTCCTGAAGGACAACAAGATCGATCTGCTGTCGGCCAATGATGTGAAGAACATCGCCGAGACCGGCTACTACCAGGACAAGGACGGCAAGCTCAAGGCCGTTCCGCCTGAAGTGCAGCAGGCCGCTCAAGCGCTGATGGCCAATGGCGGTCAGCTGTTCAAGGAACTGGAGTCGGCTAATACCGGCAAGCAGGACGGCCTGCTGGGACAACTGGACTTCGCCGCCGCGGTCAAGAACCATAGCCTGGACAACAATACCTCGACCTTGCCGACCGGTTCCCCGACCATCGTGGCCGACAACACCGTACTGCCATCTGCCTACAGCGCGGGCAATACGATGGATCACTTCCTGAAGGACAACAAGATCGATCTGCTATCGGCCAATGACGTGAAGAACATCGCCGAGACCGGCTACTACCAGGACAAGGACGGCAAGCTCAAGGCCGTTCCGCCTGAAGTGCAGCAGGCCGCGCAGGCCTTGATGGCCAATGGTGGACAGCTGTTCAAGGAACTGGAGTCGGCCAACACCGGCAAGCAGGACGGTCTGCTGGGACAACTGGACTTCGCCGCCGCCGTCAAGAACGGCAGCCTGAGCGGCAACGCCAACATGCCCACGATCTCGCAACCCAACACTGTCCTGCCGTCTGCCTACAGCGCGGGCAATACGATGGATCACTTCCTGAAGGACAACAAGATCGATCTGCTATCGGCCAATGACGTGAAGAACATCGCCGAGACCGGCTACTACCAGGACAAGGACGGCAAGCTCAAGGCCGTTCCGCCTGAAGTGCAGCAGGCCGCGCAGGCCTTGATGGCCAATGGTGGACAGCTGTTCAAGGAACTGGAGTCGGCCAACACCGGCAAGCAGGATGGCCTGCTGGGACAACTGGACTTTGCCGCCGCCGTCAAGAACGGCAGCCTGAGCGACAACACCACCATGCCCACGATCTCGCAATCCAACACCGTCCTGCCGTCTGCCTACAGCGCGGGCAACACGATGGATCGCTTCCTGAAGGACAACAATATCGATCTGCTGTCGGCCAATGACGTGAAGAACATCGCCGAGACCGGCTATTACCAGGACAAGGATGGCAAGCTCAAGGCCGTTCCGCCTGAAGTGCAGCAAGCCGCTCAAGCGCTGATGGCCAATGGCGGTCAGCTGTTCAAGGAGCTGGAATCGGCCAATACCGGCAAGCAGGATGGTCTGCTGGGACAACTGGACTTCGCCGCCGCGGTGAAGGCTGGTCAGTTTTCAGCTGGCTAAGTAAAGGACGGTGCCGGGCCGGATGGCATACGGCCTGGCACCCTCTGAGCGTTCAGCAAATCGATAGGAAGCATCATGTCAATTGCTCGTATCAATACCCACGGGCCATCCCGTGCAATCGACTACGCCTTGTTCCTGCGTGACTACATCGACATGCAGGAAAGTCAGTCCGCACAGGACTCGGCCCCTGCACCTGCCGCAAGCGTCGCGACCGCGCCGCCGAGCGCACCGGCCAAGGCGATCGATCATCCCCGGCGTGGCACCCGCGCTTTTCTGGAGCGGGCACCCGGTACACCGCGCAACCGGGTCAGCAACAAACGCCGCTACGGTGATTCGTCAGAAATCGTCCAGGGCGACATCGCGCACTGGCAGCCCATGGATACGCAAGCCCGCGAATCGCTGGATGCGATTCCGCAAGGCGACGAACTGGCGCGCGCCATGCGCGTGGACAAGCCTTACATGCGGCGCATCGGCGAGGGCAGGGCAGGCAGGTCCAAAGACGGCCCGGCGGCCGCTACCTCAGCGCCGCCGAACAAGGCTGCGATGAAACGGGCGAGCGGAGTCGGCCAGGCCATGCGCGAACGCGCCCAGTTCATCCGGATGCACGGTGTGCTGCTGGAGGCAGCATGGCGGCCCGTCGCTCACCTGGCACAGGTCTGAGGTCCGCCGCAGCTGTGGCGGCAAGATCGTTTCAGAAATCAATCTGCATACATCCCGGTTGGAGTTCAGCATGAAAAGGTATCTGTCTGGCATCGACGCCATGGAGCGCGAGAACGGGCCGCAAAAGAACCGCAAGCGTCGCAGGACGCCCTCCCTGGAGCACTTCGGGGATGGCGAGGAACTACGCCTGGACGAGCATTTCCCCTGGCATCGCATTCGCCGTCTGCCACGCAAATGAAGCGCCTGCGGGCGCGCTCCTGGCACAGCTGTGGGTCGGTGCGCAGCAAGCGGCCGTCGTCATCTCAACTCATCACGAGGGATTCAAATGCAATGGCATGAAGGCTATGTTGCCGATATCGACCATGTGGCCACGTTTTTTCCCGAGCAGAGTCCCGCCCAGTTGAGTTTCGCGTGTCTGCTCAATGGCTGCGAGCCACCTTCTCCGGAGCGGCACTTCCGCTATCTGGAACTGGGATCGGGCCAGGGCCTGACCGCCAATATTCTGGCGGCGGCCAATCCTCAGGCAGATTTCTATGCCGTCGATTTCAATCCGGCGCACATCGCGGGCAGCCGGCAACTGGCCGAGGCGGCAGGACTGCAGAACATCCGCTTTCTGGAAGCCAGCTTCGCTGATCTGGCCGATAGTCTGACGGCGCTGCCGCCGATGGATTTCATCACGATGCATGGCGTCTACAGCTGGATCAGCGCTGAAAACCGCCATTGCATCATGCGCCTGGTCGAGCGCTACCTGAAGCCGGGCGGGGTGGTCTATCTGAGCTACAACGCCATGCCCGGCTGGGCCCCGAGCTTGCCACTGCAGCGCCTTCTGCTGGAACATGCGAGCCGCTCTCCGGGCAGCATGCAGGCACAAATCGACAAGGCCCGCAGTCTCGTGCGGGCTCTGACGGAAATCCAGGGCGGCTATTTCACCAGGACCACCAGCGCCAACCTGCAGGCCCATCTGCGGCTCGCCATGGAGCAGGATGCCGGCGGCGCGCCCGAACTGGTTCACGAATACCTGAGCCAGGGCTGGCAGCCGCTCTATCACATCGATGTGGCTCGCGCTGCGGCCCAGGCCAAGCTGGAGTATGTGGGGTCGGCCGACCTGTCGTGGGCATTCCCCGCGTTGTACATGAATGCACAGCAACGCGACCTGCTGCAGCAGATCGAAGACTCCGCGCTCCGTGAAACGGTAAATGATTATGTCAAGAACACTTGCTTTCGCAAGGATATCTACGTGCGTGGCAAGCGTCCTCTGAGCGACCGGCAACAGGAGCAATGGTTCGACCGTATAGGCCTGGCACTGACGGTGCTACGGGAGACGGTGAGCCTGAAGATGGGGTTCCCCCTCCATGCCCACCAGCCCGATGCCGAGATCTACGGTGCCATGCTGGACGCGCTGGCGCCCGGCCCCAAAAGTCTGGCGCAATTGCGCCAGCTGCGGTGTCTGCAAGACCGGAGCCTGGCTGATATTGCAAGTCTGGCGGCCTTGCTGGTCGACACCGGACAGGCCGCGCCTTATTTCCTCCAATCCGCCACGCAGGATCGTCGACCGGCGCTGTGCCTGAATCAGGCGATTGCCCAGCTGGATAGCGGCTATCGCGTATTCGCGTCGCCCTTGCTGGGCAGCGGCGTGGCAACGCCACTGTTCCAGCGGCTGGTCTACAACTCGCTGGCTGATCCGCATACCGCCACCATGAGTTCCACGGACCTGGCCAGCCGGGTGCTGCGCCGGGTCGAGTCGCAGCATGTGCCAATTCTTCTGGACGAGCGCGAACTGGTGAGCGCGGAAGAAAAAAGGCGTGAGGTACAAGAAACCGTCAAGGCCATCCTGACCCGCCGCCGCCCGTTCTGGAAGCACTTGCTGATGTTGCCGGATGCGGCACAGGTCGGCGCGCATTGATCGACAAAGAGGAACTATGGAGTGCAAGCAAGCGTATGTCGCCGGCATCGATGATCCGAGCGGTTTCTACCGGGAGGCAAGCCCGGTGCATTTGAGTTTTTCCTGCGTTCTCCATGGTGTGGAACCGGTAGCGCTGGATCGCCCGTTCAACTATCTGGAGCTGGGGTGGGGACCGGACCTGGCTGCCAGCGCGCTGGCGGCAGCCAATCCCCAGGGGCGCTTCTACGCAATCGATTGCAGACCCGCCCAGATGCAGTGCGCGCGGGAACCAACACAGGTCGCTGAACCGGACAAGCTCTGCGTACTGGAATACAGCGTCGCTGAGGTCGCTGCCAGGCTGACCGAATTGCCGCCGATGGATTTCATCGCTCTGCGCGGCCTCTACAGCCGGGCCGGTGCCGGCCAGCCCCAGTGTATCGTCGACCTGATCTCCCGCTGTCTCAAGCCGGGCGGCATCGTCTGGCTGAACTATGACGCCATGCCGGGATGGAGCCCCTCCTTGCCGCTGCAGCGCCTTATCCGTGAACGGGCCTGCAGCGATGGCCCTGCCACGCACAAACAGATGTCAGCGGCACGCGAGATGGTGCAGCAACTGCAGGCAGCGGGGGCAAGCTTTTTCGATGGCAATCCCAATCTGCAGTACCAGCTCGATTCGCTGCGCCAGGAAGAGGGCGGCTATCTGGCCCAAGCATGCCTGAGCGAGGGTTGGACGGCGTTCTATCATGCCGACGTCGCAAGAGTAATGGCCGGGGCCAAGATGGATTACGTGGGCCCGGCAGACCTGGCGCAGGCCTTTCCCCGGCTCTACCTGACGCCACAGCAGCAACAGTTGCTGGCGACGATGGACGATCCCATCCTGCGCGAAACGGTCAAGGACTACCTGTGCAACACCAGTTGGCGCTCGGATATCTACCTGCGCGGGGTGCGGCGTATGACTTCTTCGCGGCGCGAGCTTTGGCTGCGTCAACTCGGTCTGTCGCTGACCAGCTTGCCGGACAGCCTCACGCTGGATCTGGAATTGTCCATCGGCATGGTCAAGGCCGATCCTCGTTTCTATGAGCCGGTGCTCAATGCGCTGGTACGGCGACCACACAGTCTGGTGGAGCTGGCCGAGATTCCAGCCCTGTTCCCGCTGCGGCTGGAAGACATTGGCCAAATGGCCGCATTGCTGACAGCCTCGGGCCAGGCCGGCGTTCATTTTCTCGGCGCTGGTGAGCTGCCGGTCGCGCCGGTGCCGCGCCTCGCTGCTGCCCAGAGCGATGCGATCATCATGCGGTATGCGTCGGCAGGGCGCACCCTGCACAAACGCTGATGCGTGCGACAAGGGCGCGCTGGCGCGCCCGGATATTGCCTGGCGTCATCATTACGAGGCGTTGAGAAGCCGCGCCGGCCCACGGCGTTTCGCGGTTAGAATAACGGCTGCATTGGGCGGGCGCGCTGCGCCTGGCCAATCATGACCCGGGGAGGACCGTTGGCCATTCCCGTTTGCAACGATAGCGAGACGCCACCATTGGATAGTGAAGAAGAGAAGTCTGGTCCGTACGGCGAGACCCACATTGAAGGGGTCAACCGCCTGCTGCGCGAGCTCATCGGCTTGACCGGCCAACCTGACGCGAGCGTGGCGGTGCTGGAGTTGCAGCTGGGCGAGATTTTCACGCGGACCCTGATCGATCCCGACACCTCGGATCACCACCTTGCCATCACGGCCTTGCTGCCCCGTTGCGAGCAGCCGCATTACCTGCCGCGCATGTTTTCTCCGCCGGGCGCACCGCCCCTGCCACCGCATACCGATTTCCTCTGGCATGCCGATCAGGGCTGCTATATCGTTGTGCAGCGCATCGCCGTGGACGCATTGGCCGACGAACGCAGCATCATGGATGCCATCCTCCTCACCGCCGACATTGCCCGCGACTACCATCTGGCGATCAATGCCGGTGCCGCCTCGGGTGGCTAGGGCGTATTTCCGCTGTTTCCTTAACGACGTCCTGTAACTCAGCTACGCTCAGGCGCGCCTGCCCCTAACGAACAGGGCAGGCCCATGTCTCGCATCAGGCGTACAGACTGTGGCTCAGCGGCGCGCTGCCATATTTGCTGCGCACGGTGGCGCGTACGCGCGAGACCCGTGAGCGTACGGTACCAATCGGAATGTGCAGGTGCTCGGCGGCTTCCTCGTAGGTCGCATCGCCATCGAGCACGGCCTCGAAAGTGGCGCGGATCTTGACGGGCAATTCGTTGAGCAGGTTTTCGACCTTCTCGGCCATCTGGCGCATTTCATAAAGCACGGCCGGATCCGCGTGCGTATCGACAATCTGTTCCATGAAATTCTCATCGACGGCATCGCAGCGGTCGGCGATGTTGCGACGGACCTGGTTGCGTGCCAGGTTGAGGGCAATGCCGAACAGCCATGTCGAAGGCTTGGAGAGCCCGGAAAAGCGATGCGCGCATTTGCTGGCTTCGATGAACGTGTTTTGTACTACGTCTTCGGCATCTTCATGGCTGCCGACATAGCGCTGGATGAAGCGCAACAAGTGAGTTCTGTGTTCGGTATAGAGTTGAACGACATCGATGGGGACGATTTGAGCGGCCGCTTGTTCCTGGGCGTACTCGTCATGTTTCTCTGCGCTGTCGTGCAGTTGTTCTTCGAATGCTTGATTCATTTGCTCCTCCTTGGAAAATCGAGGGGTGGGTGGGGGCAGGGTCACGCCGCGTTGGCGGGCGAACCTTGCTGGTTGGGGCGGAAGATAGCAGCGACAGATCAAGTTTCATCAAAACGGTGAACATTCATGAGACTTTGAAAAATGTTGAGGAAGCTCTTCATCATTGATGAGAAATTTCCGGAACCGGAGATGTTAGGGTAGCCACCGACAAGATTGCGCACCCGTCACCGGGGCCGCAGTGAGGGGAAGGAACCATGGACGCGGGCCGAGCCACTCAGGGCCATGAACATGAAAATCATCCCCTTCGATAGCCTCGACAACCTCAGCCCGGACACCACCCTGCCCAGGCCGCATCTGCGTCACGGCCATCGTCCCGGCATGGATCCCTTGGGCAATGCCAATACGACGGCCGAACTCAGTCCGCTCGATGCGCTGGAGGTCCTGGCCGGGGTTCAGGAGGGACTGGCGTTCAGCCGCAAGAGCCTGCGGCAGCGCCTGCGCGCACCGGTGCGCGCACAGACCCAGCAAAAGCTGTCCACGCCCGCACGCAAGTCCAAAGTCAGAGTGAGCGAGAAGGAACACCGCGACGAGGACGAGGAAGAACTGTTCGCGCCAATCGAACAGACCCTGGATCTGCTGCGCAACGGGGCGGACCGTGAGCGCCAGGCGGAGGTGGAGGCCATGCTGGCCAGGCATTTCGATCCGCTGCAGCGCTACCACGTGTTCTACGAGGCCTTGGAACAGATTGAACAGAATCCGCAGGGTGGCGGCAAAGACCGGGCGATCAAGAAGGCACTTACGGCGATGATGAACAATCTCACCGAGCGCCATCCCCATGAGCTCAGACGCGCCTTGCAGCAGAGCGATGAGATGGTCAGTTCGCTCGAAGCGATGGCCGGCGAGGATGGTATCTCCGCCAGCGGACCCAGCACGCGCGAGCTGCGTTTCCTGATCGGCGCAAAGTCCAAGGGCAATTTCGATGCGCCGCTGACACCACTGACCATGCTCAAGGCACTGATCCGTAATTTCGGACCGACCAAGTGCGAGCAGGCGCTGAGCAGCTTGCGGGCACGCATGATGGCCGGCTTCTGAGCCTCTTCACAACATGAAATGAAAGCGAACACCAATGCAACGAGTACCGACATGGCCCGCGCTGCGACAACACCGAGGCGGGGCCGCGGCATGAGTCTCCGATTCGATTTTGCCGTAGCCGAGGCGCTGCGACGCAAGCTCCTGGATGGGTGGCAACCTGCCCACGGGAGCGAGCTGCACGGCCTTGGCCAGCTATCGGCCATGTTGCGCAGACCGGAATTTTGAAACAACCCCGGCACGCGCAGCGTACCGCCGTCCTTCACACGGAGTGCTGATGTCAGCGCCTGCTGAGAAGGCGGGCGCATTTTTCATGCAATTCTTCGTCGGTGTTTTCATCCACTCGCCGGAACAGGAAGACTCAAGATGAAATCGGATTTGCGCAAGAATCCGCATCGGAGCATAGGGCGCTACTGGCTCACGATGTCCGATGCCTCGGCCTTTACGCTGGTGCGATCGGGTATTGCCATCGCCGATGAGTTGCGCGTGGCGCTGTGCGACAAGGAAAAGCTGTTGATCACGCAAAGCAGCGCGGAATTGGCGGTACTGATGCTTACCGCAGCAGAAGCGGGCTGGGGCAAGGGCAAGGTGGCGCATCTGGTGTCGCAGATGGTGGATGTGCGCAAGCTCGACAACCACGGCAAGGGCAGGGTGTATCTCCTGATCCGGGATGCCATGACGCGCTTGCCCATGATTCTGTGGCCGCAGGAAAAAATGCAGATGCGCCGCGAATTGCTGGAGGAGCTGACCCGTCAGATCAATCTCTACCAGGACGATGCGCCCAGCGTGATGACACGAGACGAGGTTCGCGAGCGCCAGTGGCGTGAATCGGTGCTGGCCATGCGCCAGCGGGAAACCAGGATCAGGAGCTGAGAGCAGGGAGATGGAAGAGATTCTCACCACGATGATTCATGACGCCAGCTTGCAGAAGGTGGTAGCCACCCGGCGTCGGGAGGATGGCCTGGTGCTGTTCGTCTATCCGCTGGCCGAGGGCGTCATTGTCGGGATGGGCGGCACGCGCGAGGGGGCTGCGTCTGCCAGGCAGATCTTGAGCCGACGCGCAGAAGATCTGGAGCGGTATGGCGCCTGGTTGCCCGCCATGTTCACCGACGGCAGCCTTTACGTGCTGCAGCGACTGAGCAGCGTCCATGAGCAAGTCCCGCCACTGGACGATGCGGCGCTGGCCATTGCAGAGGAGTTGCTCAATTGATCCATCAGAAACTCAGTGCCAGTGATCCGGGCTATCTGGCCGGGTTAGATGAACTTGGGGATATCCATAGCCTTCCCCAGCTGCCGGTCACCCGCAAGGCGCTGCCGGAGTTGTTGCCGGTCGAGCAGGAGAATTCGCTGCCCCCCCTGGATCTGCCGGTCGATCCGGGGATGGTGGTGCTCAACCGCCTGCTTGGCCCCGAATGCTCCTTCGACAGCCCGGCATGGAGCCTCAACCCGGTGCCGTGCATGCGCCAGCTGCAGAAGGTGCTGATCGCCCATTCGTTGCAACTGCCTGAACAACAACGCGGCCCCTGCCTGACCGCAGTACGCAGGATCAACGACAACATCGACTGGCGTCTGCGCCTGCAGCAGATGCGACGCAGCCACGCCGAGGGACCGTCCATTCAGCAAGACCAGGAAAATGATGAGAAGAAAGAGACCGCATGATGCCCTCTCCGAGGAACGGCTCATGGCCATCGCTCTGGTCTGGGGCTACTTCAGCGCCTACCAGTACGAAGCGGCCTTTGAGCTGGCCCAGGGCTGCCTGCAAGTGTGGCCGGACGAACCGAAACTGTTCCTGATGGCGTCCTATGCGGCGACCGAATTGCTTGAGCCGGTGGACCGACAGCGTCTTCTGACCATGCGCAATACGGAAAACGCAGCCTGGATCGACCTGATCCTCGCCAGGCTCAATGCAGGCGAGGCGTCCCAGGCGCTCTGCGCCACCAATCGCTAGGGGAAGGCATGCAAGGAATCGGGATACTGATGGCGCTCAACAAGTTTGCTGCCAAACTTGCCCAGCGCGCCGAACTGATCGTCGCCGCCTTCGTCATCGGCATCGTGTTCATGCTCGTGCTGCCCATGCCGGTATGGCTGCTGGACATGCTCATCGCCTTGAGCCTGTGCATCTCCGGCCTGATCGTGATCGTGGCCATGTACATGCCCGGGCCCACGGCCTTTTCCACCTTCCCGGCGGTGCTGCTGCTGACGACGCTGTTCCGGCTGGCCATCTCGGTCTCGACCACGCGTCTGATCCTGCTGGAAGGCGACGCCGGCCATATCGTCGAGACCTTCGGCAACTTTGTCGTCGGCGGCAACCTGGTGGTGGGTCTGGTGATCTTCCTGATCCTGACGGTGGTGCAGTTCATCGTCATCACCAAAGGCTCGGAGCGGGTCTCGGAAGTATCGGCACGCTTTTCGCTGGATGCCATGCCCGGCAAGCAGATGTCCATCGACAGCGATCTGCGCGCCGGTATCCTGACGGCCGAGGAAGCCAAGCAAAAGCGCGCCAAGCTGGGGCAGGAAAGCCAGCTGCACGGGGCCATGGATGGCGCCATGAAGTTCGTCAAAGGGGATGCCATCGCCGGCATCTGCATCGTGGCCATCAACCTCATCGGCGGCATCTCCATCGGCATCATCCAGCGCAATCTGGATGCTGCAGAATCGATGCGGGTCTATTCCATCCTCTCCATCGGCGATGCCCTCATCGCGCAGATCCCGGCCCTGCTGATCTCGCTGGGCGCTGGCGTGATCACCACCCGGGTCAGCAAGGATGAGGAAGCGGGCAAGAGCACCAATATCGGCCGCGATCTGGTCGGCGAGTTGTTTGCCGAGCCGCGGGCTCTGCTGACGGCGGCGGCCATCATGCTGTTGTTTGCAGCCATCCCCGGCATGCCCAGCATGGTCTTCGTCATCCTGGCGCTGGCGCTGTTCGTGGCCGGCATGGTCGGGGTCCTCAAACCGCTGGCCGATGCCCAGAGCAAGCTGGAGGCCGAGGAGATCGAGCGCGCCAACGCCGGCATCGTCGACCTCACCAATTTCTCGGCCACCACCCCCTTTACGTTGCGCATGCCCGAAGCCATGCGCAACACGCCGGAGGCCGAAATCATTCGCTCGGCGGTACGCATCATGCGCAACGGATTGCTTGAGCGGCGTGGCATCCCGGATCTCAAGCCCATCGAGTTCGAGTTCCATACCGCTGTGCCGGAAGGTCGCGTGCAATTCCTGATGGCCGAGGTTCCCCTGATCGATGAACCCATCATGTTGGGCTGGGGTGCGACCCGCGAGAATCTGGAGCGGGTGACCGAACTGGGCTTCGAGGCGCACGAACGCAATATCGCCGGATCACGCCGCCGCCGCGTCTGGCTGCGTCTGGACGATGAAGAAAAACTGGCCCAGACGGGCGTGCCGGTACAGCGCTGGGAACACGTCTTCTCTGCCGATATCGAGGTGGAGATGCTGCGCAACTGCCAGATGTTCGTCGGCGTCAACGAGGTCATCCGCTTCACGCGCTGGGCCGAGCGGCGTTACCCCGAACTGGGCAAGGAGGTCATCAAGTCGGTGACGCTGCCGCGGCTCACTGAAGTGGTACAGCGCTTGACGCGCGAAGGCGTCGCCCTGCGTAATGCCCGCCTGCTGCTGGAAACCACGCTGGACTGGGCACCCAAGGAACGCGATCCGGATGTCATCGCAGACTATGTGCGGCTGGCATTCAAGCGCCAGCTCTGTTTTGAGGTCGCCAGGGAGGGGCTCATCGAAGTCATCCTGCTGTCTCCGGAACTGGAGGACAAGCTGCGCAATGCGATGCGCCAGACCAGCCAGGGCAGCTACCTCGACATCGATTCGGAACTGGAACAGATGTTTCTGGACCGCCTCAACGAATTGTCTTCCAACGTCAGTACCCCCATCACGCCACCGGTACTGGTGACCGCCGCCGACATCCGGCGCTCGGTGCGCAAGCTCATCGAGGAAGAATTCTTTCCGGTGCCGGTCTTCGCTTTTTCCGAGCTGACCCAGCATGCCAAGGTGAAACCGGTCGGAATGATCGAGATCTGAGCCGGGCAGGGCAGCTCGCCACTGCACCACCGTGGAACTTGTTGCCACAGACCGACATAAAGAAGGGTAGGTCTTCTCCGTCCCGCCCCGCTGCAAGTGTGCAGTCAGACTGGATGCCCGCAGCCGCAAGGCGACGACGGTGAAGATGTCAGGGGCCGCCATCACGGCGCTCATCGCAATTCATCTGTTGGAGCAACAATCATGGCTTTTCATGTCAACTCCTCGGGAGCACCCGAGATTCATCACGATCATGCCGCAGAGACCGGATCCCCGTCCCTGCTGGCCAAGGTCTCGCGTCAGGCGGTGTCGCTATCGCGGCGGTTCATGGTGGCGTATGCCGCCTTCAGCCTGAAGCATCTCGAACACACCATGCGTGCATTTTCGACACGCAATGGCGAGGCGCACGATACCCGCACCTTCTACGCCGGCATCTTTGCGCACGCAAGGCAACGACTGCAAGTCAAGCAATACAGCGTCGAACAGGACCTGCTCAGGATCTTGACGTTGCTGGAGGCGCGGGGGCCGGGCGCACCGCATGGTGCGCATGCAACGGCAACACCGCCGGCCTTCACGGACGTGCTGGAAGCCTTGGCAGGCCAGCGCCAACGCGACGCGGAGGCCGCCGCATCGGCGGCAGAGCGGCATGATCGCCGCGGACAAAGCTGATGACACTGGCGTTTCAGCACACCGTCCTTTCGCCTATCCCTATCGCTTGATTCAACGGAGTGTAATTCATGAGCTTTTCTGCAAAAGAAGTACCAGCCCAGCCGCCCGCCTCACCGATGACCCGGGAGCAGGCGCAGAACATCATCGACCGGGCGAGCAAGGACAGCTTTCTGGCACAGGAGATCGATCAGCTCAGGGAGAAATGCTGCCTGTTCATCGGGGAAGTCATGCAGGAGGTCAATCAGGCGCTGGCCGAAAAGGAAAAACGTACCCCGGCCCTGCTGCGCAGCAAATCTGACAGCGCCATTTCCTTGCAAGCGGCCGGCCGCGAGCGCGAGAAGCTGGCCAAGCAGCGCCGCGAACTGGCCGAAGCCATGGTCATCGGGGCCTTGCTCAACAGTGACAATCCCGGCTGGAATCCGCTCGACCCATCGACCGCCAGGAGCGGCGGAGGCAGCCTTTTGCTGGCACTGCTCAAAAGTGCCGAGTTCTGAGCCTGCAGGGGCAACCACATCACCGGTTCACTCTTGAATTTGATGGAGCATTGTCATGCATGAAATGCGGATTCTGAATGGTTATCTTCGCGGTGCAACTATCCCGCTTGGCGACCAGGTCTGCATCATCGGTGCCAGCGACGAGGCCGATGTGGTCCTGGCGGACCCTGGCATTGCCACACGCCACGCCAATGTGTCGCTGAGCCCCGAGGGCTGGACACTGGAAGCGCTGGACGGCCAGCTGCGCAATGCCGAGGACAACCACCAGCGTGATTTCCTCAAGCTGGAGGTCGACGATTTCGCACGCCTCGGTCCGATCTGGCTGACCGTCACCGAAGAAGGCACACCCTGGCGTGATCCTCCCCCGGAGCCGGTCGACAGCGTGGCCGAGGTGCCAGATGCGCCGATCCCGCACGCTGCGGAAGACGACGAGGTGCACCACGCGGTCACGGACGCCACCGTGATCAGCGCAGATGAGGCCACGGCCACGCCGTCGGCAGAGACCTTGCCCACCGCACCCACCAACACCAAACGCGGGCGTCGCCTGTTGTTGCTGCCCTTGTCGCTGGCCGCGTTGCTGTCGGCGGCAGCGGCCTATGCCATCACCCGCCATTACCCGGTCGACGCGGAGCAGAGTTTGAGCGCCAATGAGCGGCTGCTGCCGCCGATTGGTACCACCGCGGCCATGGAGCCGCCCGCTGCCAGGATGACGCCTGAACAGTTGCGTGCGGCCTTTCGCAAGCGGCTGGCGGAGGTGGATCTGCTCAAGCGTTTCAATCTGCAACTGGACGATCACGAGTGGGTATTGCAGGCGGCCCTGGATGAAGACGAGAGCGAACGCTTCCAGCGCATGCTCAGCAGCTTCGTGCGTGCGCATGACATTGACTTCCCGGTCAGGGTCAAGATCGGCAGCGCCGAATCGATGTTGCCGTTCCGCATCCAGCAGGTGATTTCCGGCAGCAATGCCAGCATCGTCACCGAGGATGGCCGGCGTCTCTATATCGGCGACGAATATCGCGGCGTCGTCCTGGCCGCCATCGACAACAACCAGGTCAGCTTCACCGGCCGCCACAACATCAACGTCCGATGGTAAGCCCGACGCTAAGCCCGATGCCAGCCACGACCGCAGCCGTCGACGATGCCGATCCGTTGGAACGCAAACTGCAACACATGCGTCGGCAGCTCGGCGCATGGCGCCAGAGTCTGCCTCTGCGACCGGGGTTCGTCAGCTTCGGCAAGGTATCGCAGGTGCTGGGCACCCTGGTGGAAGCCCACATGCCGCCGGTCCAGATCGGTGAACTCTGCCATCTGCGCGACCCGCATGTGGAAGGTCCGCCCATCCTGGCCGAAGTGGTGGGTTTCACCGACAAGGCGGCGATCCTGTCGGCCTTGAGTCCGCTGGAAGGGGTCTCCAGCAGCACCATCATCGAACCCTTGCGGCGCGCTCACAGCATCGAGGTAGGGGATCACCTGTTCGGTTGCGTGCTGGACGGATTCGGTCGCTGGATGTTTCGCGCGCCGGCAGCGGCGGAGAACGTGGCGACCTGGCGCGCCATCTCGCCGGTCATGCGCGACGCCCCCAAGGCCACCGACCGGCCACGCATCTCGGTGCCGCTGGCCACGGGCGTACGGGCCATCGACGGTCTGCTGACCATGGGGACGGGACAGCGTATCGGCGTCTTCGCGGGGCCCGGATGTGGCAAGACCACGCTGATGGCGGCCATTGCGCGCGGCTGTGAAGCCCAGGCCATCGTCTTCGGACTGATCGGCGAGCGTGGCCGTGAGCTCAACGAATTCCTGGAACATGAACTGGATGCCGAACTGATCCGCAAGACCGTGGTGGTCTGCGCGACGTCCGACCGTACTTCGATGGAACGGGCGCGCGCGGCCTTTACCGCTACCGCCATCGCCGAGGCTTTCCGCGATCGCGGCATGAAGGTATTGCTGCTGGTGGACTCACTGACCCGATTTGCCCGTGCCCAGCGCGAAATCGGCCTGGCCGCCGGCGAGCCACCGGCCCGGGGCGGCTTCACGCCCTCGGTCTACACCATGTTGCCGCGCCTGATCGAGCGCGCCGGGGGGACGCCGCAGGGTTCGATTACGGCGATGTATACGGTGCTGGTGGATGGCGAATCGGTATCCGATCCCATCGGCGACGAAGCCAAGTCGTTGCTGGATGGTCATATTCTGCTGACCCGCAAACTGGCCGAACAGGGGCATTACCCGGCCATCGATGTGCTGGCCAGCATCAGTCGGGTGATGAGCAATGTGACCACCCGCGAACACCGCAAGGCGGCATCGCATTTCCGGGAACTGATGGCGCGCTATCAGGAGATGGAGCTGCTCATCCGCCTGGGTGAGTACAAGAGCGGTACCGACCCGGTAGCCGACCGCGCCGTCAAGCTGCGGGACGAGCAACTGGCCTTCCTGCGCCAGGATACCAGCAGCAGTGCTCCCTTCCAGCCGACGCTGGACAAGCTCATGGAATTGCAGGCATGACGACCGCACATCAGATCGCGGGCGGGATCGGACGTCGCGGCCGCCGTGAGGTCATCGATGTACTCGAACGCAAGCGCGAGGACCGGCGGCTGGATCAGTTGCTCCATGTGCGCAAGCAGCGTCTCGGGCGTCTGGAGCGCGAGCGCAACGAGGCCCGCCAGGCCTGGCGGGCCTCGCGCAATCAGTTGCGGCAGGCACGGCAACTCTGGCGTGACATGCTGGCCCGCACTCAGGAGCAGTGGCAGCAGTCGCGCCGCGAGTTCATGCAGATGACACTGACCACCGGCCAATTCAATCGCGCCAAGGCGCTTTACAAGCGCATGCAGGCGGAAAGCGCCCAACTGTATCTGCGCTGCCAGGAATGGGTACAGCGCTGCCGCCAGGCACGCAGCGTCTTTTTCGAGGCACGGCGCAAGGTGCTCGAAGCCAACCGGCAGCAGGAAAAACTGAGCGTCTTGCGCGACGAAATGCGTGCGCAGGCGCAGATGATGGAGCAATGACGGATGTCACCTCAAACCATTTCTTCGGTCATGGAGCACCTCTGCGGCGAGCCGCTGCCGGTGCAGCGCTCACCGGCCAATCGCGCGCCGCCATTCACGGCACACTTGCCGCCGGTACGGCCGGCACCGGCGGCGGCTCCCTCGCATGCTCAGCCAGGCACGCAGAACAACCAGCGTCCACGTACGCCCGCGAGCCCCCGGCGGGTGACCCGGGAGCGTTCGGCCATGTCGGGCAGCGGCGAACGCGCACCGGCCAGTGCCAGCGATACAGCGCGTATGGATGGCTGCATCGTGTTGCCAGAGGACAGACAGCAGGAGCATTCCGGGGAGGACGACAGCCAGCCGGAAGAGGGACTGGGCAGCACGGACGCGACGTCAAATTTCGATACCGAGGCCTTGCTCGATCTGCTGCCTGTGCAGGCCCAGAGCGGCGTCTTTGAGGTCATCCTGCCCGGTGGCGAGACGCTGGCCGTGCTGACCGACCTGAGGGAGTCTCTGGCCTCGTTCCTGCTGGCGGCCGGGAGCGATCGGCTGCGCGAGATCCTGCTTGGCAAAAGAATGGAACTAGAAAAGGGGCTGGCGCAACGTATGGGCAGAAGCGTGCGACTGGCCGTGCTCTAGCTGGATGGCCAACAGACCGGGTGCCAGCCCTAATGCGGACACCTACGATCAACCATGCAGCAGGATGCCCCATTCATGTCCTATACCGTTGCCGGCGACCTTCCGGAGCAGAACGGCGAGTCTGCCCGATTGACCACGAATCCTCTTCTGCGCCGCGCACCCAAGGTCTCTGCCAGCCTGGCGGCGCTGACGCGCAAGGTCGGACGCGGGTTGCTCATGGTGCTGCCGGACCAGCAGGGCGAGCTGACGCTGCGTCTGGCCACAGGCAATGCAGCGTCGCAGACAGCAGACATCCCGCTCCTGCTGTCGGGACCGGCCGGTTCCGTGTGGCTCGACGACGGCATACGCTGGTTGCGCGTACTCACCGGCATCGACCTCACTGCGGCGCTGGCCGATCCATCAACTCAGGAATGTCCGCCGTGGTTGACCGCTGCCGTCGCCGCCAGATTGCAGGGCAGCCCGTTGTACCGGACCGCACGGATCAGGTCTGCACAGATAGCCGATGCATCAAAGGTTTGCACCCTGGAATTGAGCCTGCAGCAAGACGCTCATGTGATGCTGGGCAGTCTGCACGCGGCGCCGCAAACCTGGCTGCGCTTGCTGGAGGACTGTGACCTCACCGCACTGCGCGCGCCAGAAGACGATTTTTTTGCGATCCCGTGGCACCAACCCGTGTTGCTCGGATGGCACCGACTAAGTGATGCGGACTACGCCGCACTGGCGCCGGGGGACATCATCTTGCCCTCCCGTCCTGCCTTCCAGAGCAATGGCACGGGCAGGCTCAATCTGGCCGGGCGCAGCTGGCGTGTACGTTATCTCGCTCCCGCGCAACTGCAACTCATCTCACCGGAGTCAAGCTTGGATATGGAATCAGCAGAGGATCTCGATTACGACGCAGCGCCGGATTCCCCCGCAGGTGAGGGCATCGCGGAAGTCGACGCGCCCGCCGTGCTGGAAGCGTTGTCGCTGACGCTGACCTTTGAACTGGGACGCATCGCCTTGCCGCTGGGAGCGGTGCGCAGTCTGGCCCCGCAATCGATTCTTGCCTTGCAGTCCGGCCAACCGGGCGACATCGGCATCTTCTGTGGAGGCCGCCGGGTGGGACAAGGCGAAGTGGTGGATGTGGATGGCGCGCTGGGCATTCGTATCGTCCACTGGGGTGGGGCATGCTGAACAATCAGTTCGACGTCGTATCGTTTTCTGTCCTGCTGGCCCTGCTGGCGCTGATCCCGCTGCTGGTGGTGACGACCACCTCGTTCCTGAAAATTTCGCTGGTGCTGCTGGTCCTGCGCAACGCCATCGGGGTGCAGCAGGTGCCGCCGACACTGGCCATCTATGGCATCTCGCTGGCGCTGAGCGTGTTTATCATGGCACCGACGGTACAGGAGATCGGGGTGCACGCGTTACAGATGGAGTCCTCGCCGGTCACGTCACGGACCACACCATTGCTGGTGAGGGCGCAGGAATCATTCGAGCCGCTGCGCAAATTCATGATGAAGGTCAGCCGACCGGAACAGCGCGAGCTGTTTCTTGCATCGGCCAAAAAACTCTGGCCCAAGGACGTGGCCAAGGAGGCGCGCCCCAGCGATGCGCTGATCCTGATCCCGGCCTTCGTGGTATCGGAACTGCAGGCCGGCTATGAGATCGGCTTTCTGATCTATATCCCCTTCGTGATCATCGATCTGCTGATTTCGAATCTATTGATGGCGCTGGGCATGCAGCAGGTCAGCCCGCAGACCATCACCATTCCCCTCAAGCTGCTGCTCTTCACACTGGTGGCCGGCTGGGGCAAGTTGCTCAATGCGCTGGCGCTGTCCTATGTGTGACAGGTCTTCCGGGTTCGGCGCAATTTCACAAGAAAGCGAAGATGGCTGATACGCTCAATTTTTTCCAGCAAGGCCTTTGGATGGCAGTGATGATGTCGGCACCGCCGCTGGTCATCGCCACGCTGTGCGGCGTGGTGGTCTCACTGATCCAGGCGGTGACCCAGATCCAGGACCAGACGCTGCCCTATGTGGTCAAGCTGGTGGCGGTGGCCGTCACGCTGGCGACCATGGGCCGCTGGATCGGTGTGGAACTGCTGCGGCTGGCGGACCTGGCCATGACCATGGTCCCCGACATCGGCCGCTGAGACTGCAGCGCCCATGCAATCTTCCACCCTGATCGACCTGCATGCGGTGATGGTGACCGTTGCCATCGTCACGCCGCGCGTGCTGGTGTGCCTGGTGATTCTGCCCGGCTTCGGCCTGAACGTGCTGACCGGGATGGTCAAGAACGCCACCGCCATGGCCATTGCGCTGCCGGCTGCGGTACCGACCTTTCTGTTCGTGCAGGACCGCGTTCCCGATTTCCTGCTCTCGGCCATGCTGGCCTTCAAGGAAGCCATGATCGGTCTGCTGTTCGGTGTCTTGATGGCGCTTCCGCTGTGGGTCACGCAGTCCATCGGATCGATCTTCGACATGCAGCGCTCACCCATCCAGATCCAGGCCAACAACGCCAGTGTGGACCGCGATGCCAGTGCCATCGGTGCCATGCTGCTGCAAGCGGTGGTGCTGGTGATGGTGCAGGCCGGACTGTTTTCGGCACTGGCGCGCATCCTGCTGGAGAGCTATGCCCTGTGGCCTGCCTACACCTTGCTGCCGCCTTTTGAGGCTGGGCATTTCGATGTCCTGGTCAAGCGCTTCGGCGAGTTCCTGTGGTATGTCGTGGTGTATGGCGCGCCGGTCATCATTCCCCTGATGCTCATCGAATTCGCCTTCGCCATCATCGGGGTATTCGCCTCCAATCTGCAGGTCTCGTTCGCGTCCGCCCCCATCAAGAGTCTGGTCGGCTTGCTGATCCTGCTGATGTACTGGGCCACTTTTTCGCATCACGTGACCGGCGACTTTTCCCATCTGCTGGACCTGCTGGCCAGCCTGACCGATGCGGGGAAGCGATGAGTGACGAAAAGAACGAAGAACCTACCCACAAGAAGATCGAGGATGCCAGGAAGAAGGGCCAGATCGCCGTCAGTCGGGATCTGGCACGGCTGGCCATGCTGGTGGTGGTGGCCGAACTGGCGTTGTCCACCGAATCGCTCTGGCGCGGTGCCATCTCCAACCTGATGGAGGCCGGCATCCATGGAGTGGGACAGGATTTCATCCCGGTGGCCATGTCCATCCTCAGTTCGGCCGGCATCTTCGTGGCTATCGTCGTGGCCACCTGCTTTGTGGTCTGCATCGTCATCGGCGTGGCCGCCCACTGGGGGCAGTTCGGTATGCTGGTGGCCAGCGAGGCGCTTACGCCCAAGTTCGACAAGCTCAACCCGGTCAATGGTCTCAAGCAGATCATCTCCAAGAAGAAGCTGGTGGAGCTGATGACCACCGTGGGCAAGGCGCTGTTGATCGGCTGGATCGTCTACGTGCTGGTGCGCGGGAATCTGGCCAACATCGTTTCTCTCTCCAGCGGCGATCCCAAGGACAGCTACTACGGTTTTCTGACCATCCTGCGGTCCATCTTCCACGTCGTCATCGTGGTCTGTCTGTGTCTCGGTCTGGTCGACTTTGCCATCCAGAAGTACTTCCACAAGAAGGAACTCATGATGGACAAGGAGGAAATCAAACGTGAGCACAAGGAGTCCGAGGGCGATCCGCTCATTAAGGGGCAGCGCAAGCGGCTGGCGCGTCAGTGGGCCAATGAGGCACCGGCGGCCAAGACCGCCAATGCCAACGCCGTAGTGGTCAATCCGACCCACTTCGCGGTGGCCCTTTACTACGATGCAGGCCAGCAGATGGTTCCGCAGGTACTGGCCAAAGGCAAGAACGAGACGGCGCGGGCCATGATCCGGCGCGCACGCGAATGCGGCATTCCGGTGATTCGCCATGTCTGGCTGGCCCGTCACCTGTACGCCCACTGCGATGAGGATACGGTGATCCCGCGAGAAACCTACGAGGCCGTCGCCCATGTCTATGCCGTGGTGCACGAGCTGGTGGCCAGTGCCCGCACCGACCGCCACGTCGAGCTGGAAAGTCACGGCATCAAACCGGATTCATCGGAAGGGCCGCCATGATGAAAATGCCCGACTATCTCAGCAGCGCCGAGCAGACGACAACGCCGGGAACCGCCCGAGAAAGCCTGTCCCGACGCACCATCAAGGCGACGCTGAGCCATACCGTCACCCGGGTGCGCGTGAGCGGCAAGGAGAACCCCGACAGTTCGGAGACCGGTGCGGCACGTACCGACATCGGAGACATCACGAGTTTCAGTTGCACCGTCCAGCTGGAGATCATCGGTGATATGCAAGCGACCGCATTACCTGTATCGCCTGCGCCCCAAGCAAGGTCCGGGGAGGCTGGCGGTCTGCTGCCGGGCGAAGCGGACGGGCCATGCGATGACAACGCCGGCATGGTCACGGGCGGCACCGAACGCGACGCGGGAGAAGAGACCATCATCGGCAGCGGTGATCGCGCCCATCATCTTGCGCTGAAGGACACCCAGGTCTCGGTGTCCTTGCGATCTTCCCGCATAGTAACGCCGCCACTGATCGCGCCCGGTGCGCCCTTGTCGCCGAGCCAGCGGCAACGTCGCTGCCTGCAGTCCGGGTTCTGCGATCCCTCCTCGCCGCTAGGCTGCGGCGGGCAATTTTGCGACCTGCTCCCCGACTTCTGAGCGCGGGCAGGGCGGAACCAGCAGTGCGCCAGCGACCACTCAGGAAGGAGTCAAGAGCTGCCATTTCCTGGAGAGGCGAAAACATGAGTGTGATGACAGAGGCTGGCAGCGCCGGCTATTCCTTTGAAACGCTGGGCAAGAACAATAACGTGACGCTGGACTTGCAGCCCGTCAATGCAGCCGACAGCAGCGATTTCCGTGCTGCCCTGGCGCGCCATCTGAACAACGATCCGGCGCATATCAAGACCGACAACGCCTCGCTGGGTTCGGCCATCGTTGATCGCACCACGCACCTGGCTGCGGAGATCAAGCAGGACCAGCAGTACGTCTCCAAGCTGCTGGAACAGGCCACCCGTACCGGCGACTCGATGCAGTTGATGAAAGCGATGATGGCACTCAATGATTTCCAGCTACGGGTGCAGACCGTGTCCAAGGTCGTCTCCAAGGCGGTGACCTCGGTTGATTCGCTCACCAAGCTCCAATAAACCATGCGCCTGCGACCACTGGCCAATTTCCTGCCCCTGCGCCCGCGATCACGTTGCAGCAACCGGCTGCTGGCACAGCTGCCGCGCCTGGCGGCGATTCTGTTGCTGCTGCTTCTGCTGTCGGCCTGCTCACGATCGGTCAATCTACAGGCCGGTCTGTCCGATGGCGATGCCAACGAAATCGTTCTGGTGCTCAATCGCAAGGGCATCAGCGTCGAGAAGCAGAAGAGCAAGGAGGGCGTCACGCTGATCGTCAAGGAAGATGATCTCTCGCGCGCCACCGAAACCATGAACGAGGCGGGCCTGCCGCGCCGCAACCTGTCCAACCTGGGGGAGGTGTTCAAGAAGCAGGGGATGATTTCCACCCCCATGGAGGAGCGTATCCGCTACATTCACGGGCTCTCCGAGGAACTGGAGTCAACGCTGCAGCAGTTCGACCATGTTATCTCGGCGCGCGTCCATGTGGTCCTGCCGGAGCGGATTGCACCGGGCGAACCGATTCAGCCGTCGTCAGCGGCGGTATTCGTCAAATATCGTGCACCGCTGGACGAGGATATGGTCATGCCGCGCATACGCAAGCTGGTGGCCTCCAGTATTCCTGGCCTGAGCGGCGAGGAGGGACGTGCCAAGGTCTCGGTGGTGATGATGCCCGGCGAGGTGCCCACGGCGGGCATCGAATGGACCACGCTGGGGCCCTTCGTGGTGGCCGTCTCCTCAGTGAGGGCGCTGGGCCTGACCCTGCTGGGGCTGGTTTTGCTGGTCCTGCTGGGGGGCGGCTGGCTGGCATTCCTGCATGTGCAGCGCAATCCCAAACTCATGTTGATGATCGCCCGGCTCGCCATGCGCAAGGCCAAGTCCGCAGATCCAACCGAACCGACCACGACCAAGGCCACGGCTGCGCCGACTTCGCCAGCCCCCGCAGCCGCAACGGCGATAGCGGGCAAGGCAGGGCAGGGCAAATCGTGACCGATCTGGTTCCCGAGCCTGCACCACCGATATTGAGTCAGGCTTTTCTCGACTGGTGGTTCGCCCCCTGGCAATACCTTGATCTGGCCGTCTTGCCGGGGATGAGCGCCACTCTCGTGGCCAGGCGCGACAGTTATCGTGCCTGGTGTGAACGCGCCGCGCTGGCCCCGGACCTGCCGCGCCTGTTCAATCCCGGCTGGCAGAGTGCGGCCAGCCAGCAGGGGCTGGAGTTGCGCCGTCGTGCCGGACTGTTCGGCGGCCTGTTCGCCGCGCGGGAGCACCAACAGTCGGTTCTCGGTACGCTGACCCGCGACCAACAGACCTGGTGTCAGCGCATCTCGCTGGCCCAGCCGCTGACGCGCTGCGTCCCCCGGATCAGCAGCCCCGACGGTGCTCAGGCAGACGCCGTCCTGGTCGGACTGGCCGAACTGGCGTGGCGGCTGCAACAACATTTCCCCGGTATGTGGGCGCGCCTGCGCGGCTTGCTGGATCCATCCGAACGCAGCCGCATCGACAGCGCCTTGCCCGCTGCGGCCCAATCACCGGTGGCCGAATCAGCCGCTGCCGCCCGGCGTGCACTGCGGTGTTGGCAGTCCTGTTGCACGCGTGCGCAGCAAGAATGAGATCGCCCGCGTTTTATGAAAGTGACGACCCATGAGCGACTTTGCCGTGCAGCGTGTGACCGTGCCGGATCAACTGCGTGCGCACCACGGTGTGCTGCGCCTCACCGGGCTGACCGTGACCAGCGATGCGGCGCAACTGGCAGAGCAGATGCTGGCGCAGGCCCGCGACGAGGCTGAGCTGATACGCGAACAGGCCGCAGAAGACGCCAGGCATGCCGTAAAGCGACAGCAGGAGGAAGTCGCGCAACGCGGGACTGCGTTGCTGGAGGGATTGCAACGAGCGCAGCACGACATGCTGGAGCGCATCGAAGAGGTCGTCGTGGATCTGGCGCAGGACGTGATGGAGTGCCTGCTGCTGGAGCTTGCCCCGCGTGACCGCATCGCCGCCATGCTGCGCAGGGTAAGTCAGGAGGCGCCAGCCAAGCTGCACGAGGCGGTACTGTGGGTCCACCCGGACGACCAGCAGCTGCTGCCGGCTTCGCCCTGGGAGATCCAGACCGATTCCGCGCTGGCCCCGGGCAGTTGCCGCCTGGAGGCGGCCAGCGGGGAGTGGCGCAGCGACTTTGCGCTGGCGGTGCAGGCTTTGCGCGATGGTCTGGCCGCTGCCCGCACCCACCTCGGAGCCCAAGATCCTTCATGAGCAGTGGTGGCAGAACACATCGACCCGGCAGATAGCGAGCTCGCAAAAAATCCGAACTGAAGTCCAGGCCGCTGCCACCTATCCGCCGTAAGCCCCCTGTCATCCACATGAGGAGATGAGCGTCATGTCGAGCAATCCGGTACTGCAGAATCTACGCCACATGGACAAGAAGTTCGATGAGATCAGCCAGAAGATCAACGACTTCAACCGCCAGCAGGTCGACGGCGAGATGCCTGATCCGGCCACCTTCATGGATCTGCTGCAAAAGCAATCCGTCACCAAAAGCGCCATGAGCGCCCAGTTCAATCTGCTGCAAAAGCCGTTGAAGACCGTCCTCAACGAAACCAAGTAACACGATGTCCACCGAGAGCCCAGACCACTGGCTGCAGACCCTGCCGCTGGATGAACCGGTCGTCATCGATGGTGAGACGGTGTTTCTGCGGGTACGCCAGGAAGGTGCCGAGCTGGGCGTCTACCTCGGCGGCCGGCCCAGCGACAGTGCATTGGCCGAGGCCATGCGCGTGAGTTTCCAGAGCGCCAGAGAATTCGACGCAGGTCTGGCCTGGGAGCCGGAAGGCGGACTGGTGCTGTCGCGCTGGGTGGCCGGTGCAAGTGGCTGGCACGACCTGGCAGAGCCGCTGGAGCAGCTGCTCAACCAGCTGGCCTTGTGGCGCGTCGCCTTGTCCCGCGCCCCTGCCGGCCATGACAAGCGCACCAGGCGCGATGAAGAACGCTTCTACAAACTGTTGTCTCAGTCCGGGGGAATGAAATGAATAGCCGCGAGTGGATCAAATCGTGGGGCATGGGCATCTTGCTGGCGGCGTTGCTGCTGTGGGGGACGACACTGCATGCGGCCGTGCCGGCAGCATGGAAGGACAGCGGCTTTTCCATCAATGCCAACGGCATGACGCTCAATGGTGTGCTGGAGGATTTCTCCCGTACCTACGGGGTGCGGCTGTCGATGAGCGGCGAGGGCGACCGCCTGGTGAAAGGGCGGCTCAAAGCCGACAACGGTATCGAGTTTCTCAACCGGCTCGGTGCGACCTACAAGTTTCGCTGGTTCGTCTACAACAACACCCTCTACGTCGCCTCGGCCAGCGACAACACCTCCGAGCGGCTGGAGGTGGGCGAGGATGCCGTGCAGGACGCCAAGGCTGCGCTGGTCGGGCTGGGTCTGTATGACGAGCGTTTCGGCTGGGGCGAGCTGCCGGACGAGGGCGTGGTCATCGTCAGCGGCCCGCGCAGCTATGTCGATCTGGCCCGTAATGTGCTGCTGCCCGCCAGCGACAAAAAAGTGCCCCGCAAGGGGCGGCAGATCATGATGTTCCGCCTCAAGTACGCCACGGCGATGGATCGTGTCATCACCTCGCGCGGCAAGACCGAGACCATCCCCGGCATCAAGACCATCCTCAGCAACCTGCTGTTCGGTCCCAACAGTGGCGAGAAATTGAGCGGTTCTACGCCACGCTTCGATGCCGCCAGCAATAAACGATCGCGCCAGCCCAAAAATGAGCGCGCTGCCATCGGCGAGAGCACCGGTGAGGGGCTGGGGCCGCTGTTTTCTGCGCCCGTGGGCAATGGCAACAACCTGATGATGCCGGGAGGCGCGATGGACGGTGGTCGTAATGGCGGTGGTGCCGGTGACTCCGGACGCGCCAGCGAAGAGGAGGGACGTCCGCGCATCGAGGCCGATCCCAGCCTCAATGCCATCATGATCTACGACAACATCAACAAGCGCGACATGTATGCCTCGCTGATCGCCGAACTGGATGTCCAGCCGCAGCAGATCGAGATTGAGGCCCTCATCGTCGATATCGATCGCAGCAAGCTCTCCGACATGGGCGTGGAATGGGGCGTGCGCGCCGGCGCGGTCAACAGCACCATCAATGCCACTACCGCCGCCTCGGAAGGCATGAACCTGCCATTGCCCGGCGCCACGCTGCTCATCAGCAACGCCGCCCGCTTCTATGCGCGGCTCAAGGCCATGGAATCCAATGGCGATGCCCACGTCCTGGCCACGCCCACGGTACTGACCCTGGACAACGTGGCGGCCGTGCTCGACCTGAGCCGTAGCGCCTACGTGTCGCTGGTGGGTGAGCGCGTGGCCGACCTCGCCGACATCACCGCCGGGACCAAGCTGCGCGTGATCCCGCGCATCATCCATGATGGTGGACAGACGCGGGTGAGACTGGAGGTCGACATCGAAGATGGCTCCTTGGACAGCAACGACAGCGGCAACAGCGGCAATCCCAACAATACGGTATCGACCAGCGTCACCCGCTCGACCATCAGCACCCAGGCCATCATTGACTCGCAGCAGACCCTGATGATCGGCGGCTATCGCGCCGAGGCATTGAGCAAGAACAAGCAGAAGGTGCCGGTGCTGGGAGACCTGCCGGTGTTGGGCGGACTGTTCCGCAGTGAATCGCAGTCCACCAGCACCAAGGAACGTTTGTTCCTCATCACGCCGCGCATCACCGGCACCGACGGTCTGGATGTGTCCACGACCAGGGCATTGCGCGAAAAGTCGCCTGACCAATCGGCTGCGCCGGCCATTCCCGCCACTCCGGCCACTCCCGCTGCGCCAGGAACAATGCCGGGTGCGCCAGCCGCACCGATGCCGCCACTGCCTCCAGGCATCCCCGGCACCACGACCGGACCCGTGCTGCCGGTAGGACCGCCACCGCATGCCGCCGGTCCGAGCGATACGACAGAGGCCAGCGCGACGCCCGCCACCGCGGCGGCCACCACTGCATCCGATACCCCTGCCGCCCCGGTAAGCACTGCTGCTGCAGCTGGCCCTTTCAGCCCCATTGGCAATGGCTTGCGCCTGCCCACACGAACGCGGGTCCAGTGCAAGCGACCCGCCGGCGTCGGAATGATGTAGGTAATTACGTAATGGTGACAGCCTTGTTGCAGAAGAGGGCAACGGGTCTTGAGAACGATTTGATGAGGAAGCGAACGTTCGATCTTTTTAAGAAATGCCGGGGAGGATTCTAAGAAAATGCCGGTCATATTTTTTGAGAATCTCCGTCTTGAATCTTCTTTACTATCAACAAGAAATAAAACAAACAGAAGCCAGCAAGGCAAAGGTCGCTCAGCCAGTCTCGAGGAGAAATTGCGGACAGATGCCACTTTCTGTATCGCCGCAACACCCTGACAAGAGCATCGGGCGGTGAAGAAATCAACCAAATGACGCATAAGGGTTAGTCATGTATTCAGAACAAATTACTTACAAATGCATGAGCAGAGTACTAAGTATTTTCTCCTTTACGCTGGGCTGCACGCTGCTGGCCGGTAGCATGCAGCCTGCCCATGCGGAAACCTCCACCGAACATCTGTTCCCCGTGACGGGCCGGTTCGACCTGCTGGCGGGAGACGGCGGCTTCTCCGATGACTGCGATACCGCGACGGGGCTGGCCGCCGGCGACAATGGTGTGATCATGCTGGCCAAGCTGGATGGTCAGAAGACGCGGGCAACCGGGAAGGGCAAGAATGGCGGCGCCACCGCGCCTGCAGCGGATGTGGAGCAGCTGCCGGCAGCGCTGCCGCAGAGTCCGACGGCACCCGATGCGCAGGAGACCTGGGAAATCATCGTCTCTGATAAGACCCTCAATGCCGCCCTGGCACGCTGGGCCAGCAAGGCTGGCTGGCAACTGGTGTGGGAGCTGCCGGTGGACTACGCGGTCGAGACCCGTACCACTGTCCATGGCAGTTTCGAGGAAGCGGTCGGTGCCGTGACACGCGGCATGGAAAGTGCCGAGATCCCGATGAAAGCCATGTTCTATCAAGGTAACAAGGTCTTGCGTATCACGGCCAAGGGAGCGGAATGATGAAGGCAAAATACTGGGCGCTGGCACCGTTGGTCGTCGTCATGGGCGGATGCACCGCGCTGCACCAGATGGAAAACGATATCGATGCCACCACCGACAAGACCACAAGCCTGGTCAAGGAAGTCGGCCGCACCGCACCAGGCGCGGTGATGCCGTCCACGCCACTGGTGACCCACGATAGCGGAATCTGGTTGGGCAAGAACGTGGTCAAGCTGGGGCAACCGGCGCTGCCGCCCATCTTCTACGAACCCACCACCTTTGATCGCACCCTCTATTCGCTGAGCGAACTGGCCGAGCGCATCACCTTGCGCACGGGCATTCCCAGCCGGGTCACGGCCGATACCCAGGAAGTGGCCGGCATGGCATTTCGCAATCGCCCCGGCGCGGCCGGGTTCAATGCTACGCAGCCGCTGCCGCCTGGTTTGCCCGGCGAGAATGGCCCGGGGGCAGCACCCGGCGCGGCGGCCGGCAATGCCGCACGCCTGCCGCTGCCATCTGCACCGACGCCGCAATTGCTGTCCCTGCCAGGAGATGCGTCGACGGGCGTGCGGATTTCCTATGCCAATGGTTCGCTCAAGGGGCTGCTTGATACCGCCGCTGCGCGGTTCGGTGTCTCGTGGAAATACGTCGACGGGACAATTCAGTTCTTCCACACGGAGTCGCGCAACTTCCAGATCAATGCCATTCCGGGGGACTCCACCTTCACGGCCACCGTTACCAGCGGTGCCACTTCCACCGGCGGCGTCTCCGGAGGGGGCAGCAGTGGCGGGGGCAGCACGACTTCCAGTGGCAGCGCCGTATCGGCCAACAATTCCCAGAACACCGGGGTCGCTTCGAAGCTGTCGGTCTACAGTGGTATCGAGAATGCCATCAAGGTCATGCTCTCGCCCTATGGCAAGGTACTGGCCTCGCCTGCTACCGGGGCCATCACCGTCGTCGATACGCCGGATTCCCTGGACAAGATCGCCGCCTACATCGATGGCGAGAACAAGGCGCTGTCACGCCAGATCGCCATCAATGTCACGGTGCTGTCGGTGAGTCTGTCGCATTCCGACGAATACGGCATCAACTGGAGTGCGGTCTACAACAGCCTGAACCGGAACTTCGGCATCAGCAACAGCTTTACGCCAGCCTCGCCGGGCTCCGGCAATTTCACGGCCGGCATCGTCGGCTCCTCCAAGTTCTCCGGCACTACGGCGGTGATCAATGCCTTGTCCGAACAGGGCAAGGTGCGTCGTCAGACCACCGCCTCGGTCGTGACCCTGAACAACCAGCCGGTACCGGTGCAGGTGGCGCGCCAGACCAGTTACCTGCAATCTTCGCAGACGTCGATCGTGGCGCAGGTCGGTACCACCACCACGCTGATCCCGGGGGTAGTGACGGCCGGCTTCAACATGAGCATCCTGCCGCACGTGCTGACCAACGGCACGGTAATGCTGCAGTTCTCCACTGACATCTCCACCTTGCGCGGCATCCGGCAGATCGAAAGCAATGGCAGCCGTATCGAATCCCCTGAACTCGATACCCGCAATTTCCTGCAGCGTGTCGCCATGAAGTCCAACGAGACCCTCATCATCAGCGGCTTTGAACAGACCGATGACAACCTCGATTTCAAAGGGGTGGGCACGCCCAGGAATTTCCTCCTCGGTGGCGGCGTCAATGGCCAGAACAACAAGGAAATCATCGTTGTGCTGATCACGCCGGTGGCCATGGCCGCGATCTGAGGAACAGGACCCGAGCTATGGCGAGCTATGTCACCCAGATAGAAAAGCACCGCTTCGTCTGCGGGCTTTTCTGGCAGTCCCTGTCGCGTCCGCGCGAACTGAAGAAGGAGGCCATCGACCTCGGCCGCAAGATCGATTCCGATCTACTGGTCATCCGCATGGATCACTCCACCGCCCAAGCTGGTTTTGCGCATAGCCGGGAGGGCGGGCGTTGCGGGATGTTCTCGCTGGCGGCGATCGTCTCCAAGACGCTGGCCATCGAGGGTGCCTTTTACGATGGCGAGCAGCAGGCGGTCCACAACTGGCTGGGGGTGTTCATGCTCCCGGACGGGAAGTGGCTGTACCTGGCCGTGCGCGACGCCAACTTCCTGCCCAACGGCGACTTCGTGGGCGAGAAGGAGGAGGTGCTGGACCGGCTGCATTCCGACTATGCGCTAGGAGGATGGAATGTGGTCATCGGCGAGCCCGAGCTGGCCGATATGGGCTTCCACAATTTCAACGCCCGCACCATCGCCACCCTGATCCCGCGCAAGAAGGACGGCAGCATTCGCGTGCACAAGTGGTGGCGCCTGTATCAGATCGACGGCGTGCCGTCCTGGCTGCCCACTGTAGCGGGGGCTGCGGCCGCCCTGTTGGTGGCCGCGGGCGGATGGCTGGGCTGGCGCTATTACCAGCAAAAGCAGGCGGAACAAGAAAACGAGCAGGCCATCGCCCGTGCGCGCGAGCAGATCCAGCGCGAAGCCCAGGCCGCCGCGCATCCCTGGTCGCACATCCCGTTGCCGGCAGTGATGGTGAAGACCTGCATGCATCAGTTCGATCATCTGACCGCAGGCGGCTGGCAGCTTGAAAGCTACCTCTGCACACCGGAGCGACAGAGCTACAGCTGGCAGCGCGGCGATTCGACCATCGCCCTGCTGCGCGCCCAGGTGCCGGACGCCATAGTCGATGCCAGCGGCGACAAGGCCAGCTATGTCCACCCCCTGTCGATGGCAAGCGGTGACAACGATGTGCTGGGCGAGGCGCAGCCCACCCTGGAAGGGCTGATGTCGCGCTTCCAGGCCATCGGTTTGCCCATCAAGGTGAGCGCGGTCGCGCCGCTGAAGCTGCAGGCGCAGCAACAACCGCAACAACAGCAGTGGCAGCCGGGATGGCGCTCTTTTCTTTTTTCCATCAATGCCCATGGCATGGCACCGACCGACATCGCCGCCATGCTCAGCCGCCCGGGCGTCCGGGTCGAAAAACTTGTTTATCACGGGGCCGAGTGGTCCCTGGAGGGAACGATCTATGCAAAATAATCTGGCGCTGATCTGGGTCGCAGCCACCGCGCTGCATGTGATGTCAGCCTCGGCTGAAAACGTCTCCGAGAGCCTCACGCGGATCGAAGCGGAAACCCTTGTGTTGAAGGCCCGAGAACGACAGTTGGAGATCCAGTCCAACATCGTCACGCGACAGAATGAGATCGCCGTGAAGCAAAACATGACTGCTGCCATCACCCAGCGCGTGGTGGTGGGTGACCCGGTGATCCGCGCCATCGAAGGCGTGGGCAGCAAGATTTTCGCCACCCTGCAGCTCAGTGACGGCAGCATCGTCGATGTCCAGCAGGGAGATACCTTGTCCAATGGCATGAAAGTGGTCTCGGTGACGCCACGCGAGGTCGTGGTGATGTCCAAGTCCAATCAGCGTATCCGCCTGGGAACCTATGCACCGCAGAGCGCGGTCTTCAACGGCGCTTACGCGGGCACGGCAATGGGTATGCCTGCTGCGCCAGCCAGGAGTGCTGCGCGATGATCCAGCATGCCGAACGGCAGGAGGGGCAGGCAACGGGCAAGGGGCAGGCCACACTTGGACTCGATGATCTGCAGGCGCTCTGTGGACTGGGCCTGCTCAGCAATGCCGGCAGCTTGGAGGCGCGACCGGAAGAGAAGAAACTGCTCTGCCTGCTGGGTGATGGCCGGCTGCTGGTGGCGGCCGGTCAGGCATTCAATCCGCATGTGCTGTCCTACCGCGGGCGGCTGGAGCGCATGGGCCATCCCTTCAGGGAAGTGCAGGCCAGCATCGAGCTGATCCGTCGCATCAACAGCAATGGCTTGCCGATCCAGGCCGAGCGCAATCAGGAACACTCGATGATGCAGGTCACGGCCAAGGAGATGCTCAACAAGGCCTGCCGGGTGCGGGCCTCGGACATCCATCTGCGGGTGCGGAAGAATTGTACGGAGATCTATTTCCGCATTCACAACGATCTGTTGCCAGTGGGGGGACAGACCCGCGAGTACGGTGAGCGCCTGTTGGCGACCTTGTATGGTGCCATGACGTCGGTGTCGGACAGCTCCTACAAACCGACCGAACGCCAGGATGCCAGCATCGCCGACCGTGACAAGCTGCCCCCGGAACTGTATGGGGTGCGCATCGCCACGGTGCCGACCAACGAGGGCAGCGTGATGGTACTGCGGTTGTTGTACAACGATGTGGGCGAGAACCTGGACCTGCGCTCGCTGGGCTTCTCCGACCAGCATGTGAGCGACCTGCAGCGTCTGAAGGAGCAGCCCATCGGCATGAACATCATCAGCGGGCCCACAGGCTCGGGCAAGTCGACCACGCTGCAGCGTGTGCTCTGCGGGCAGATTCTGGAAAGCGAGGGGAAACTGCACGTACTGACCATCGAAGATCCGGTCGAATATCCGATCGAAGGCGCGGTCCAGACCACGGTGACCAATGCCCACACCGAAGAGGAACGCTCGCGCCTGTTCTCGGCGGCGATCTCCAATGCCATGCGGCTCGATCCGGACACCATCATGATCGGCGAGATCCGCGACCGGGCTTCAGCCCAGAATGCCTTGCGTGCCTCGATGACAGGCCACCAGATCTGGACCACCCTGCATGCCAACAGTGCCATGGCCATTGTGGACCGTCTCGTCGATCTGGGCTTGCAGCAGAGCCTGGTGCTTGACCACACCGTCATCACCGGCCTGATCAGCCAGCGCCTGGTCAAGCAGCTGTGCCCGCATTGCAGGCAGCCACTGCTGGCGCACCTGGATCGGGTGCCGGCGGCCTTGTTGGCGCGCTTGCGCAAGGTGATCCCGGATCGTCTGCAGGACGTCTTTCTCTGCGGCCCGGGATGCGAAGTCTGCTCGCATCGCGGCACGATCGGACGGACTGTCGTTGCCGAGGTCATCGTGCCGGACGAGATTTTTTTCCGCCATCTGCGGATGGGCGAGAAATGTCAGGCGTGGCGCCACTGGAAGCAATCCCTGGGCGGCCGGAGCATCGCCGATCATGCACTCGAAAAGGTCGTGGCCGGTCTGATCGATCCGGCCATGGCGGAAAAGGTGGTCGGATATTTCCAGGAAGCGGCGGTGACCGCCGCACCTCACCTGCACGTAGTGGAGGCCGACGGTGCTGCGTGATCTCAATCGCTGGTGGGCGCGGACCCAATTCACGGCCACGGTCAGGTTGAGCCTGTACCGCAAGATCGCCAAGATGCTCTCGCATGGACTGCCCTTGCTCAAGATCCTGGAAGAGTTGCGCGACCGCGCCTCCGAGCACGGCAAGAAGCCGGGTGAGCCGCTGGCCATCGTCCTGGATGACTGTCGGCGCATGGTGCAGAACGGGCGTCTGCTGGCCGAGGGTCTGGAATGGTGGGTGCCGCGCTCGGAGCAGATGATCATCATGGCCGGCGAACAGTCCGGCAAGCTGGAGCACACGCTCATGGCGGTGGTGAACGTGGTGCAGGCAGGTAAGAAGATCAAGGGGGTGATTCTCGGCGGACTGGCCTATCCCTTATCGGTGCTGGCGCTGGTGATCGTCTACATCTACCTGTTCGGAACCCGGGTTATCCCCGAGTTCACCCGCATGATCGATCCCTCCGGCTGGCATGGTGCGGCCCGGTCGCTGTACCTGATGTCGCTGTGGGTACAGCAGTGGATGGCTTATGCCGTGCTGGGCTTGCTGGTACTGCTGGTCGCCCTGGCGCTGTCGATGAGTCGCTGGACCGGTTCGCTGCGCATCCTGGTGGACCGGCTGCCGCCTTATTCCATCTATCGCCTGATGGTCGGATGCGGATTCCTTACCGCATTCTCGGCCTTGCAGTCGGCCGGCGTGACGGTGGAGAAGTCGCTGCTGCGCCTGTCGGCGATGGCACAACCCTGGTTGCGCGAACGACTGGACGGTGCCTTGCTGGGGGTGCGTTCGGGCCTGAATTGCGGCGAGGCACTGCGCAATGCGGGGTATCAGTTCCCGTCCAAGGAAGTCATCGATGACTTGTGTGTCTATGCGGAATACAAAGGATTTGCAGAAGCGCTCAGGCTTCTGGCAGATGAATGGATGGAGCAGGGCGTGGAGGCCATCTCACTGAGGATGAAGGTATTGAACGGTTTTTCCATCATTACCCTGGCCTTGGTGATTGGCTGGCTCGTGACCGGATTTTTCGGCATCCAGCAGGAAATTGCAGCACTAACCCGAAGTGTCCATTGAACTACCAGACAAGGAAGCATGATGAAGTGCAAATACATCCATAGCAAAAAAGACCATCTGGCCATCCGTTCAGACAGCCTGCTGGCGCGACAGCAAGGGGCGTCGCTGCTGGAAGGCATTGCCTACCTGGGCATTGCGGCCATTGTGGTGCTGGGCGCGGTCTCACTGCTCACCGGTGCCTTCGGTAGCGCCAAGGCCAACCAGATGACCGAAGAGGTCGTGGCCATCCGAACCGCCGTCAGAAAGCTCTATATCGGCCAGAGCTATCCGACCTCCTCGCTGGTGCCCAGCCTGCTGCTGGCCAATGCCATCCCCAATACCCTGGCACGGCCGACCAATACCACCCTGAGCAACAGCTGGGGTGGGGCCGTGACCATCGTTGGAACCAGCACCGGCTTTACCATCACCTACAACGCAGTACCGCAGGATGTGTGCGTGAGCATGATCAGCGGTGCCAGCGGCTGGACGCAGATCGACCAGGGCGGCAACAATCCGATCACCACCTTCCCGGCAACGGTGAGCAATGCCAATTCGTTGTGCACGGTGAATTCGGCAGCCGGCAATTCGATCACCTTTACCGCCTCCTGAAAGCCGCTGCTGCCCCTGCCGCCAGCGAGGCGGTGGGTGCGACCACCGGGCTGATGCAGGAACGCGCATCAACCGGTGGCAATGATGTCGACTAAGGAAAGGACAGAGCGATGTGGGGCCTCATCGTGGCATTGGCAATGATCGCGGCGGGTGGCTTTTATTGCAGCACCAGCAGTCAGCAACTGGCCGTGGTCCAGTCCAATCGCGTCCGCGAAACGGCAGCGGAGATGGCCCTGTACCGCCAGGCCGTCATCGATTATTTCAGTGCCAACGACCTGCGCGGCACAAGCGTCTCCATCGAGACCCTCAAGAGCGCGCACGCCTTGCCGAGCTGGTCGCTGCTCTATCAGCAAAGTGACCGGCTGATCTGGAGCAACTACCGTGACCAGGACGGAATCATCTATGTCTACGGGACGTCGCTGCCTCCATTCAACATTCTCGCCGATCTCACGCAGCTCTCCGGCAATTCCCTGCTGGTCGGCGTCTACCGGAGCGGCAAGAGCACACTGCAGTCGGGGCTCTTCGGCGACACCGGCATTCCCGTCACCGCGTTGGCCGGCAGAGCCGTTCCGGATGGTTCTCCGCTGTGGATCGCGATGACCCAATGAGGCAAGCGGGTCGCAAGCCTTGCGACTGATTTTCCGTTTTCCAGTTGTTGCCGCTGTTCGTGCAGCCCGGCCTGCGCTTTTTTTTTCGGAGCCGATCCCATGCCTCATCCCTCCTCACGTATCCATCCGCAGCGCGGTTTCGCCATTATTGAAGTGCTCGGCGCACTGGTCATCGGTTCGATGATCCTGTTGGGTCTGGCGCATCTGATCGACGACTCCATCGATGATCTCAAGGGCACGCAGACAGCCTACTATCAGTCGCAGATCAGCGCGGCAGCGGCGAAATATCTCAGTATCAACAACCAGGCCTTGCAAAGCGCCACCCCCACCGCCAGCACGGTAGTGGCTATCGGCCTGGCCGATCTGAAAGCCGCCAAGCTGGTTGCCAGCGGGATGGCCTCCAGCAATCCTTACGGGCAGATCCCCTGCGTCCTGGTGCGCCAGCCGGATCCGACGGGTCATCCCGGGCAGTTCGATGCCCTGGTGATCACCAGCGGAGGCAACAAGATTCCCGATCGCGAGATCGCCGCCGTCTCCATGAATGCCGGCCTCGGCAGCGGCTACATTACGGCCGCCAATCCCGGCGTAGCGCGAGGTGCCTCGTGGAGCATGGCGACCGACGCCTATCGTTCGGTGGCCTGCAGCGGTGCCCCGGCATTGAGCGGCGGGGCCGCCGATGGTGGCCATCTGGTGTCGAGCGTCTTTTACGATGGGCCGGGACAACTCTCCACGGATTTTCTGTACCGTAGCGCAGTGCCGGGGCGACCCGAACTCAACCGCATGAATACGCCGGTGCGGTTTGCGTCAACGGCACTGGCGCAAAGCGGCACGTCCTGCCTGAATGCGGCCGGCGTGGCGGAGGCGGGCATTGCCATCGACAGCGCCACGCGCAACCTGATCACTTGCGCCAGCAATGGTCGCTGGTCGAGCTCATCCCAATGGCGCGAGCCGGTGGCCAGTTGGGCGGCTCTGCCCAGTTCAGGAAATCAGGCCGGCGATGTGCGCATGGTCACCGGGCTGAGCCGTGCATTTACCTATGATGGTGCCAAGTGGGTGGCACTGGCGGTGGACCAGCAGGGCAACATGACCGTACCCGGCACCCTCGATGCCAGCAAGCTGGCCGCCAGCCAGTCCGTCAGCTCCGGGGGAACCATCAGCGCCAATGGCGACATTAATAGCCAAGGCAACGTCGGAGCCGGCAACGATATGAGCGCAGGTCGCAACATGAGCGTTGGCATCAACCTCGCGGTCGGCAAGAACATCAACGTCGACAACATCTACGCCCAGGGCAACGTCAACTCGAAGGGTGGCATGCATTCGCCGCGTATCCAGTTGTACGACTCCGCGAATCCTCATGATCCCTGCAACTACAACGCAATTGACGACGATGGCAATCCCTTCATCAAGTTTCCGATCGGCACGATGCTGATGGACCAGAACGCCACGCCCCTCATCTGCTACCAGGACAAGACTTTTAGATATGCCAATGGTACTTACTCACCCTGATCAGCGCGCTGCGGCCAGTGCGCTCCTCGCGCAGCGTCGCTGGCGCAACCTGTTGGCCGGCACGCTGCTGGCGTCAAGCTGCGGCCTGGCGCACGCCTGCTGGGAGCAGGTGGCCAACTGGTACGGCGTGAACGTGCATCTGCTGTATGCGATCGCCAAAACCGAATCCAATCTCAATCCTCTGGCGAGGAACCAGAACAAGAACGGCTCTTACGACATCGGGCTGATGCAGATCAACAGCACCTGGCTGCCCACGCTGAAGAAGTACGGAATCGACGAGTCCCGCCTGAAGGATCCCTGTGTCAATCTGCAGGTCGGCGCATGGATTCTCTCCCAGAACATGCAGCGAATGGGGCCGACCTGGGAGGCGGTCGGCGCCTACAACGCCAGAAATCCCAAACTGAGAATCGAATATGCGCGGCGGGTCTATCGAAATATCCCGACCGAAGCGCTGGTTCAGGCGGGAAGGTAGTCGTCCGGGTCTGCGGTGTGCTGACCGGACGCCGCCTCCTTGCATAATTCCAACCGATATCCCTGGTTGTAGGCGGTGCGGATCATGACCACCGGCCGGTCGGGGTCGATCTGCAGCTTTTTGCGCAGCTTGTAGACGTGCTGTTCGATGGTGCGGCCGGCGATGTCACTGTCGGTGCTCCAGATCACGGCACCGATGGTCTCGCGCGAGATGTAGACCCCGGGGGAGGAAAAGAACAGCCACGCCATGCTGAATTCGCGCGGGGTCAGGTTGATCGGCGTTCCCTGATAGCTGAACCGGGTGGATTCCCGGTTCAGGGAAAATCCCGCATATTCAATCGTGCGCCGGCTCGCGGCCGGTGCCGAGCGCCGGATGAGGGCGTTCACACGCGCAGTAAACTCAATGACTTCGAAAGGACGGACCAGAAAGTCGTCAGCCCCGCTGTCCAGGGTCAGCGCAGCCAGCTCGGCGCTCCGGGTGGGCGACAAGACCAGGGTCGGGGTGCGGTCGCCGCTCCGGTAGTTCAGCCAGGAAAAAATGTTATCGTCACTGCCGGGGGCCTCGGTGATATCGATGATGATCAGGCTGAATCCCCTGCGCCGCAGCGAGCGCAAGAGATCAGTCTCCGTCGTGAAATGCACTGGCTCGAGGCCAGCTCGCATTAGTGCTTCCTTCACTTGGACATATACAGACGGGTTACGTAGATAGCATGCTATTTTCATTTCGCGATTCAAGCTGTGTTATGCCATCTCTACGTCGATGGATATTCCAGATTTCGGTTGTCAAAACGTTGAGAATTCTTGAACATCTCGTCATTCAACGGAAGGTATACTTTAATTATTAATATAGAGCAATTTCATCCGATCCCTGGGGCTCTGCAATGGTTTCCTCCCTGGTGGTTCAATGCCAAAACTGGACAGGCAAGGCAATAGTGTTTCTCCGGTTGCTCAATAATTCATGATCATCCAGGTGACCGAATGGCAAACAATTCCTCCTTTGCGCGAGATATGCGGCAAGAACTTCTCCTGCTGCTCAATAACCAAAAGACGTTCTCCGATATCCATATCGAGCAGGACGAGCCGCTGATGCTGAAGACGCCCCGTGGCTGGCAGTCTTGCGGCGACTCTCCGGTGACGCTCGAAGAGATGCAACCTCTGCTCAACGCAATCGACGAGGATTGGGAAGACAAGATCATCGACAAGGCAATCGATTCTCCGTTCATTCTTGATCGCTGGCGTCTGCGCTGCAATGTGTTCCGCATGGCACGTGGCACACGGGTGGCGATTTCGATCCGCCGCTTCCCGCTTGAGCCGATGGCACTGGAAAGCACCGGATTGCCGCCTTACATCAAGACCATCCTGGATGTCACCAAGGGCCTCATCCTCATCACCGGACCAACCGGGGCGGGCAAGACAACCACCATGGCCTCCATGCTGGAGTACATCAACGCCACCCGTCACGCGCATATCGTCACGATCGAAGAGCCCATCGAATACGAACTTCAACGCAAGCAATCCATCATCTCTCAAAAAGAGGTGCCCACCGATACCGCGAGTTTTTCCAGCGGTCTGCGCGAAGCCCTGCGTCAAAAACCCGACGTATTGATGGTCGGAGAAATTCGCGACTTCGAGACCGCCGACACGGTCCTGCATGCCGGTGAGTCAGGGCACCTCGTGCTGGCCACACTGCATACCAGCAGTGCGGTGCGCGCCATTACCAAACTTCTCAGTTTCTTTCCGCCCGATCAACGCACTCAGCGGGCGGCGTCGCTGGCGGATTCGCTGATCGGCGTCATCTTCCAGAGCCTGCTGCCTTCCGAGGATGGCGAACAACACGTGATGGCCAGCGAGATGGTGTTCAACAACAACCAGCAGATCGCGCCCTTCATCACGGATCCGGAAAAGCTGCCGCTCATCGGCGACTTCATGAAGCGCAAGGAAGATAATATGTCCCGCACGCTCAACGATGTCCTGATCCAGTTGATCGCCAAGAAGCGGATCAATCCGCGCGATGCCTTGCGCATTGCCTATAACCGCATCGAACTGCACGAGATGCTGACCAGCAAGCGCTGAAGGCCGACCATGACGGACGGGGGCGCGCCCTCGTCCGCATCCTGCCGGCAGCACAACGGCGGCGCAATGCCGTAGCATTTGCACGCACGAAGTACGCGCAACGCGTCACCGGGCTTTCTCCTGTCTTACTCTCTGAAACTGCCGGTTTATACCAAGTTCCCCGGAAGCAGGTTCTATCGGGCAGCTCTTTTTTCTATTTCTCTCATGGCACCCATGGCGCTCACGCGAGACCATCGGCCGCGCTACGCCCCTGTCACCCGGTGATCTAACCCGGCAGATCGCGATGAACATGCCGTGATGAGTGGAACTGTGATCACGGCAATGGTGACCCATGACTGTGCACGGAGTCGCTCGCTATCGACATTGTTAACGGACGAAGCTGACATCTGTGTGACATGCATAGAACCCATTTCATCAATAGGCGTGAGATGCCTATTGATGAAATGGGTTCTAGAACAACAGCGGACCAAGTCCGTGGTCAACTTCGAAAGACCTCAATGAAAGAAACTGACTTTGGCACACTGGTGGCCGATATCTCCCGGCTTGCCAACATCCAGCCACCGGAGGGAGTGGCCGGGCATGCCCACCTGGAAATCGATGGCATCAACTTCACCCTGATGGATGGTGCGGCCATGGAGGAGGGCAGCCTCGCCTACTTTTGCGACTTCGGCCCCATCCCCGACAACGCCGACCGCGCCGATATCCTGCAGCGCCTGCTGGAATGCAATCTGCTGATGTTCGGCGTGGGCACGCCGACTTTCTCGGTCAACTTTGAGACCGGCCACGCCATGCTGATGGGACGCGCCGAACTGGCGCAGATCGATGCCCGCAAACTGGTCAATGCCTTCGTCCACTATGCCGCCGAAGCAAGGCAATGGCAGCAGAACCACTTCC
Organism: Herbaspirillum sp. 1173; assembly: GCF_031455335.1. Classification (NCBI taxonomy): domain Bacteria; kingdom Pseudomonadati; phylum Pseudomonadota; class Betaproteobacteria; order Burkholderiales; family Oxalobacteraceae; genus Herbaspirillum; species Herbaspirillum sp. 1173. Next base: position 614,486 of record NZ_JAVDSP010000001.1, read on the forward strand.
TGGAAAGTGCCACGCGCACCAGATCCAAGACTCAACACCGGCTCTTCAGCGCGGCTTAAGCCAGCGCACCAGCCCCGATTTCGGAACATATCATGCACATCACAACGGGAATTACCGAGGCCGGCCCCCTGTCGCCGACTCGCGAAACAGGATCGACATCACCCCCTGCCGGGCCGGTGCCGTCCATCAGCATCAGCCTGACACCGCCCCCGGCCAGCTTGCGGGAAATCGTTCAGCAACAGGCGCCGGCAGTGCAGGAACTGGATGTCCTGCCACTGGCTTCGGCAGCCGACACCGCGCGCGCCGGTGATATCGAACTGCGGCAGATCCTGGACAACTACCTGCAGGTCAAGAATCGACCGGTCAATCCCGAGCAGGCACTTGCATTCGTAAGGGAACAGCAAACGCAGCTGGCCAGACCGCAAGCACAGCAGGACTGGACCCGCGCTCAGGAACTCTATCTGCAGATGCAGCACATCACGCCGGAGGAATTCAAGGCAGTGGCGGGTGGCGTCTTCAAGGGAGGCTGGATCGGTTCGGGTACGGTGTACGCAATGAGCAGCCAGTTGGGCAATTTTCTTTCGGTGCTGCCGTCCATTTACACCGCTTCGGTCCCGCGCGACGAACTCAGAAATCATCCGGTCCACTATGCGCTGGTCAACCTGTGCATGCAGCTGGGCTTTTCACTGATTACGCCGATGATCAATGCGGCCATTCAGATTCCCATGGTGGCGCGCCAGGAGCTGATGCGCGCCAAGGGGCAGCCGGCACGCTCGAAGGAAATGCGGGCGCCCCTCTATCCCGAGACCCGGCAGCAGCTCATCAACGTCACGCGCCAGATGGAGTTGTGTTCCAAGCACATGGAAGCACATAGCGAGGCACTGGCCGCGTTGGAGAAAGGTTCGCCGGCGTGGAATGCGCGGATCGAGCAAATGCAGCGGCACGGTGAGGAGGCGATTGGCCTGATGCAGCGGCACACGCAGTTGCAGAAAGAATTCCAGGTGCGCAAGGACGTCACCGAACTCAACTACGTCAGCCAGTATTACCTCGCATGGAATCGTGTGCTGCGCGTGGCGGGCACGCTGGCCGGGCAGATCAGCGGTACGGCCACGGGCAATTCGCACCTGTCGGCCTATATTCAGATCGGCACGGCCGTATTGACCATGGGCCTGCAACAATTCTGGGCCGGGCCCAAGGGACAGTTGGCCAAGCAAAGCGATACCCTGCTGGCCACCTTGCGTTCAACCCGCTTGATCCGGCCCGAGCAGCAGACGCAACTGGAGCAGGGCCGACTGAGCGTGGAAGAACTCTCGACGGAACACCTTGACCTCAGCGATGTTCCGCGCCAATGGACCCGCGGCGAGGCGGTCGCCTTGGGTCAATTCAAGGAGTACCTGTCTCTGCAGATCCAGTATCTGGAGCAGCAGATGGCCGACATGCTCGGCATGAATCCGCATGAGTGGCGCACCCTGGCTGCCACCAGCGCGGACCCCGAGGCAGGCGAGGTCAGGGCGCTGGCCGTCCATGAGCGCAAGCTCGACAGTATGGAAGGTGCGCGGCAGCGCTATGCGGCCCTGGGTGAAGAACTGGCACAGGTGAAGGCGGACAAGGAGCATGTCCAGGCAGACCGCTGGCTGGATGTCTCGCCGGAGAATCGCGCGATCCTCTTGCGCAGCGTCGACGGCAAGCACGACTGGGAGACCGCCCTGCGTACGGCATGGGTGCGCATGCGTCTGCCCTCGGACTTCATTCCGCAGGTGGCGCAGCGGGTGGGTGCCCAGTTCCAGATGGTGTTCGCCGGCAGCAACATGCCACTGGTGGTCTCGGCCTTGATACGCATGATCCAGGCGGAGTCCACCGAGGCGCATCGCCGGGCCGTACATATGCTGGCCCAGGCCCCGTCTCCGCTCAACAGCCTGGCTCCCGCACTGGCGGCCACCCCCACAGTGGCGGCCGCAGCCGCACCGGTGATCAGCAACGGTGGCCGCTATGCCATCGCCTCGGTCATGTCCCTGATCGGCGTGGCCGGTGCCTTCTCCAGCGGTGCACTGGTCAACGACAAGATCACCCAGCGCAGCGAGATGCGCGACGATGCCAAGCGCGGCGAAACGCCTCGTGTCGGTTTCCAGCCGGGTCTCACTGTCCGCGCATTGAAGGCGATTGGCCGTTCCATGTTCGCTTTGCCCACGGCTGTCGTGAAGCGGACGATGATCGAATACAGCGCGCGCAGCGCCCGACATACGCAGGCGCAATTGCAGCAGCGCATCGACAGCGCAAACAAATTCGCCGCGGGTAACGGCTGATCCGCAAAGTCTTTGATACGTTCTATGAAAACCGCTTCCACCTCTTTTCACTTGCCTACGCTTTCTGAATTGCCGCCGCTGGCCGGTGCAATTGCTCCGTCTGACGGCACCGTTCAGCCCCGGCTGGCGGCCGACGACGAAGATGAGCGTGGCCACTCGCAACGCATCATCTCCGACCGCCGCGCAGCCGCGGTCTTGCTGGCGCAGGTGCGCAGAACCGCTTCGGCACCCTTGCCGCAAGGACGCGCCGCGCCACCGTCCGAGGAGATCGCCGACAGCGAGCTCGATCACGTCAGCCTCATCGACAGCCAGGCACCGCCTGCCGACGGCGATACGACGGTCTCCCCGGCGCTGCTGCAGCTTGCGCGGCGCGGTGAGCTGCTGCTGCAATACCAACATGCCATCGATCGTCGGTTGGACCTGGACCATGCGGTGGCTGCGATCAAATTGCGGCGAGCCGCCGAAATCTATTTTCCCAAGAGAAATCTTGCAAAATTCCTGCCACGCCTGCCAAAGTCCGACCAAGACCGCCAGACACTGCAGCGGCTGTATCACCAGCCGATTGACGATCTGCTCGCCGAACTGCGCTGCCATCCCGAAAATTATTCCCGTACGCTGCTCACTGACGTGGCCACCGCGCACATGATGGAGGCGCTCAATATCGATGTCGCCAACTATCTGCGTGGCATCAGGGCTGCCGGACGTTATGAGGGACTGCACAGTGTTGCCGGGCGTGTGGTCAGTACTGCCGCCGCACTGATCAGCCTGGGTGTATCGGAGTTGCCGTGCAGCGGTGAAGCGCTCAAGGTGCTGGCGGAGGTGTTCAAGATACTGGCCCATGAACTCCCGCCCAACCTGATCAATCCGTTCGTCACGGGTCGGTTGCGCACGTACACCGATATCAAGGAATCGTTCAAGCGCGCCGGCGGACAGCCGGTGGTCAGGCCGGAGATCGACAAGAGCCCGGACATGGGGCAGATCCTGCACAGGGCCGCCGCCCGTCGCCAGGCGCTGGAACAGGCGATCACGCAGTTCGAGCGAGTGGTCGATGGTGACGATCAATCCGCTGCACTGGCCGGCCTGGTCGCGGCCTTCATGGACTTGCACGAGCTGATCGACCGTACCTACCGGCGGCGCATCGGTCTCAATCGCACCCAGACCTACAGCAAGGCCTGGGGCATGGCCGTCAACGGCATCGGCGTGAGCGGCGCAGTGATCACGGCCACCGTGCCGGTGGCCGGCCAGATTGCCGGTCCGGCCATCCTTGGCGCGACCATTCCCTTGCAATGGGCGGCCGGTTATCTGGATGAGCAGCGCAACCGTCACCGTTACAACCTGCGCGCCAATGTGAAATGGGGAGATTTCCTGCTGCCGCATGCCGCAAAGCGACACTTCTCGGAACTCACTGCAGCGGACGTGAATGAAGCCGCTTTGCGCCAATCTTTCATCACCCAGCCGGAGATCCGCGTGGCGGCTATCCGAGAGGTGTACGAAGATGCGTTCGCCACGCTGGTCAAGGAACAACTGGAGCTTGAACGCGAGATTGCCGCAGGCGGCAGCCGGCAACGACCGCTGGCGGTGCTGCAGCGACGCAGCGCCGAACTGGCCGAGGAAATCGCCATCGCCACCCGCGAGATCGACGACTTCGAATCGTTCGACATGGAGCACTGGCACCGGCTCCCCGCAGACGGTCTGATCGGCCGTTGCCTGGACGATCTGTCCTACCTCGAAAAGCGCAATCGCCGCGCACGCCTGCGTAAGCCGGGCGAGTCCGCCCAGATCATCCAGCGCTACGTGCAGGCTTTCCAAGGGGGAATCTCGACCGCCACCAGCATGCCGATCATCGACACCCTCACCAACATCGACAGCCTGCATGTCCCTGGCGATAGCCACCAGCTGCAACCTGCTCCGCTGGCCGGGGCGGTCACGGTGGGGATCACCGGGGGAGCCGCCTTCACGGCTGCGACCGGCGAGGTGCGGGTGACCAAAGCCGACAACAAGCGCATCCTTTCCGGGCCACCGCCCTCGGCCCTCGACAACCCGCCGCTGGATGATCCGCGCTGGTCCCTGCAAACCTCCACGCGCAGCGTGGACCTGCGCGGCACCCTGGCTTACCGGCGCTTTACCTATACCCGTCGCGACGAACTGAGGCTCTTGGGGCGCGCCGTAGGACATGGCCTCACCAGCGGACCGGTCGGTTTGTACAACATGGCACGGGCGCGCGGGTGGCCGCAAGCCGAGGTGGCGCAGTCGCGCCGCATGTTGCGCCGCGCACTGGACGCACTGGCGAGAGTGGGCTTGCCCAAACTGCCGCCGCCGGGCGTACGCGCCGACACGATCTCGGCGATGCGAGACGAACTGTACGACTATCCCGCCATCCGTTCACTGCTTGAGCGGCCGCAGGCAGGGTAGTCCAGCCTGGCCTGAACGCTCAATACTGCAGCGCCAGGGAGCGCTTGACCAGCTTGCCGGACGCGTCCTCCAGTACCGGGGTCTCGGGACTCCCCTCAAGCTTGAAGATGCTGATGAGGTCCGCCAGACTGCGGGCCTCATCCTTCATGGCGGTCGCTGCTGCCATGGCTTGTTCCACCAGGGCCGCATTCTTCTGCGTCACGTCGTCGATCAGGTTGATGGCGTCGCTGACTTCGGCGATGCCACTTGCCTGATCCTGGCCGGAGGAACTGATATCGCCAATGATGGCGGCGACGCTCTCCACGCTCACGACGATGCCGTGGATGGTCTTGCCGGCTTCCTGTACCAGCGCGGTGCCTGCGTTGACCTTGAGCACCGAATCGGTAATCAATTCCTTGATCTCCCTGGCCGCGGCCGCCGAACGCTGCGCCAGGCTGCGCACTTCCGTGGCCACCACGGCGAAGCCACGCCCCTGTTCACCGGCACGGGCGGCCTCGACTGCCGCATTGAGTGCCAGGATATTGGTCTGGAAGGCGATGCCATCGATCACACCGATGATGCTGGAGATCTTCTGGGATGAAGCATTGATGGTTTCCATGGTCCGTATCATCCGCGCTACCGCGTCACCACCGGCCGAGGCCGCACTGGAAGCGATGGCGGTGGTCTGGTCGGCACGCCGGGCGTGCTCGGCGTTGCGTTTGACGGTGGTGGCGATCTGTTCCATGGCGGCTGCGGTCTCTTCCACCGAGGACGCCTGCTGCTCGGTCCGTACCGAGAGGTCCTGGCTGCCGGTGGCAATTTCGGCCGAGGCGATGGCAATGCCGTGGATGCTGATGCGCAGCTTGCTGATGAGCTCGCGCAGATTGAGCGTCATCGAACGTAGCGATTGCATCAACTGGCCAACCTCGTCCCGCGCGTCCACTTGAAGGTTGGCCGTCAGATCGCCGCGGGCGACCCGGTCCGCGACACCGACCGCCTCGGTCAGCGGGCCGATGATGGAGCGCGCCAGCAGGTGCACCACGATGGCCGCCAGCACGATGGCAAGCCCCTCCAGAATCAACAGCAGCCGACGGCTCTGCTTTGCCGTCTGTTCAATATCGAGATTGGTGCGATCGATCTGCTGGCGCTGGACATTGAGAAAGGCTTGCATGAGCTGCTGGAATTCTTTGGCCACCAGCACGTATTCATTTTCCAGTGTCTTGAGCGCCAGCTCGGCCTGGCCGGCCGCCTTCAACTGATTGACCCGATCCCGCGCGGCCAGATAGCGCTTGCGCTGCACACCGATCTTCTCAAACAGCGCGCGTTCTTCATCGGTGTCGAGCAGGCTGCCGATATGTTCTTGCAGATCCCCCGATTTCTTGGGCCCTTCGGTAGCGAGAAAAGCCGTCAGTGAGGTATCGCTGCTTTTGGCGATGGCGGTGGTGCGCATGATCCCGGATTCGATGGCCCGATACCAGTCGCTGCTGAGCCGCTCCTTCATCAAGGGTTTCTTCATCATGGCCGAGGAGGCGTCGCTCAGTGTCTGCAGATTCCACAACGCGACCCCGGTGGTCATACAGGACAACACCAGAACCAGCCCAAGACCCAGGCCAAGTCGCCTGGCTATCTTCAGATGAGTGAACATGACCGCCCCTTTTCAAGAAAACCTTACGCCGTATCAAAAAAGTAGAGTATCGCGGATGGTAACACCGTATTGATGAGTGAGACATAAAAAATTCAATGTATGGCACGCAGCGCTGCCACATTGCGCGACTGCGCCCGCCATTCATGAACGTCGGCGTCGCGCTTCAGAGCAAAAAAGAGAATGAAATCGGGGCAAAAGCGGGCAGGGTGATGCAGAGCGTTGGCGAGCGATGAAAGGCGCGGCGGCGCCTCCCTGCAAAGCAGGGGATGGCGACACGCAAACACGGATTCGCAGGCAGCCGCCCGCACGGGCATCCGCGTGTCAGGTATTTGTCAGCTTGTCTGGCGTTCTTCGATCAGGCACTTGACTAGCTGCGTCCGGTTGCTGACGTTGAGCTTCTTGAAGATCTTGGAAATATGGGTGCGTACCGTCGAGAATTCGATGTGCAATTCACGTGCGATCGCCTTGTCGGAAAGCCCGCAGCAGATGTAGCGGGCCAGGTCGCGTTCGCGCTCGGACAGCCGGGATACGACGGCGGGGTCGACTTCAGCCGCTGCCAAGGCTGCCGCACGCGGTTTGGTCCGCTGCAGGGCGTGGGTGAACGATGGCTGGATCAATGCCAGCAACTGCAGCGCCGCCGGACTGAAGTTTTCTTTCCGCGCGCCGCGCCAGATGCGGATGTCACCGATATTGCGGGTGCCATCGTAGGCAAACATGTTGATGCCGAAGCACAAGCCGTCCCGCGCCAGGAAGTCATTGAAGAATTCGGTGCGTTGCAGATGCTCCATCGGCATCACCTGCGTGACCAGGGTCGGTACGCTCAGGCGCTGAAGCTTGTGGGTGATGGGATCACGATACTGATAGTAGTGCTCGTAGTTGGCCAGATTGGCCGGATCCATATTGACCGACACCCGGTCACTGAAACACTGCCGGTCGTCATCCCAGGTGTAGGACGCGAAGTAATCCGCTTCCAGCAGCCGGAGCAGCGGCAGGGAAAGGAATTCCCGAACTTCATGGTTGGAGCGGCAGCCATTGAGCCCCCACATGATGTGCTCAAGCAACCGCAATTTATCGGCCGAAATGTACACGCGTCGCGCCCTCCTCAACACACATCCGTCGTCCCTTGCTCGTCCCGGATCACGCACCAAAAAGCATCGCGCCCGCACCTGATCGTGCCGCCATGCACCCGTGGATGCTGCATTCGGATGCAGATATCTTCGCCACAGGTAGCACGCAGGCAAGCGACCTGCCATCAAGCAAGATGCATTCCACGCCTGCCTTCCAGCCGGCGCGCGATCACATCATCGAAGAACAAGGGACTGCAGGGTACGCAGTGACAGGGAGTCAATCCTGTCGCCGCGCGGTCTCCATACTTTATAAATTATTTAAATCGTTTTGATTGCCGGTTCCGGCGCCTGCGGTCTCACGAGCCACGCTCGCGAGCCAGATTCGCAGCGCGACCATGCTACCGATTTTGCCGTCACGACGCAATGCTGCCGATGTTGCGCGCCGGCCGCAAGCGCTGATCTCGCCTGCATTTCGGGCCGATGGCGGGCTGCACGCGATGGGCGACGCACAGGCGTCGACGTTTGCGCAGTCTCTCTTCCGGCTCATCAACGCATCCTCATTCTTGTGGATAGGCGCGGACGCGGCACTGACCTATTCTCCAAATCAACCGATGAGCTGTTTCTCTGAGTGAGATGCGATCTCAGGCCGATACCTTGCGGCTGGCTCGCCTGTGCGGCGGGCGTGCGGGAAGCGATGGCGGCAGGTTGCCACCAACCAATTGACGAAAAAAAGGGAGTGACGTGATGCGCAATATTCTGTGGAAAGGCTTGTTCTGCTCGGGCGTGGTGCTGGCGTCTCCAGCCGTGCTGGCCGTGGAAGGCGGGGGCGGCAATACACCCAACGGGGCTGACGGCTTCATGGCAGGCGCGCTGCCGCCGCCGGGCACCTACGGCCTGGCGTTTCTGAACCACTACAGTGGAGACCGCTTCAACGACGGCAACGGCAATTCCTCCGTGCCGGGGTTCAGCGTCAAGGCCAATGTGGCTGCCCTCAAGATCGTCCACATGACCAACACCGACGTCTATGGCGGCCTGCTGGGCTTCTACAGTGCGCTGCCGCTGGTAGACCAGACCGTCCAGGCTGTAGGCCGCACAGATAGCCGAACCGGCCTGGGCGATCTGGAAGTGGGTTCGCTGGTGGCGTGGCATCAGGGTGACTGGCACTGGTATGGCCTGATGGCCCTGGTCGCACCGACCGGCTTGTACAACAAGGACCGGCTGGCCAACATCGGTTCGAACTACACCACCCTTCGCCCCCAGTTTGGCTGGACCTATGCGCCGGCCAACGGCATCGATATTTCCAGCCGCTTCACCTATAGCTTCAACACCCGCAACAACGCCACCAACTACAAATCCGGTCAGTACTTCGAGGCCGACTACAACCTCGGTTATGCCTTTACCCCCAGCTTCAAGGCAGGTTTGCAGGGCTATTACTTCCAGCAGATCACCAACGACGAACAGAACGGCGTGAAGGTGGGTAGCGACGGCAACAAGGGGCGGGTACTGGCAATCGGCCCCGGGCTGTTCTATCAGTCCAGTTTCGCGTCCTTCGAACTCAAGTACCTCACCGAGACCATGGTGGAGAACCGGGTACAGGGCAAGAGCCTGTGGTTCAAGAGCGTATTCAAGTTCTGATTCAAGTTTTTGATTGGCGCGGCTGCGGCTCGCATCACCTTGAGACCGGCCGTCGCGCTTGTGGGGCTGCGTGCAGGCGTGGCCGGTCTCTTCACTAGTAAATGGATGAATTCATGGATCTGCTGGAACTGACCCTGATCGAAGCGAGAAAAGGGCTTGCCGATCGCCGTTTCTCCTGTACGGAATATGTCAATGCTCTCATCGCCGAGACCGAAGCACAGGCACATCTGAATTGCTACCTGCACCGCGACTCCGAGTTGCTGCGGGCGCAGGCGCGTGCGTTCGACAAGGGTGCCGTGCATGGTGCGCTGGCCGGCATGCCGATCGCCATCAAGGACAATATCGACGTCGCCGGTATCGCCACCACGGGCGGCACGGCGGCTTTGCGACAGCACGTGGCGCAACATCACGCTCCGGTGGCAGCGCACCTGTTTGCTGCTGGCGCGCTGTATGCAGGCAAGGCCAACCTGCATGAACTGGCCTTCGGCATCACCAGCAACAACGGCGTGTTCGGGCCGTGCCGCAATCCGTATGACCGTGATCTGATTGCCGGTGGCAGCAGTGGCGGCTCCGCAGCCCTGCTGGCGGCGCGACTGGCCCCGGCCGCGGTGGGCACGGACACTGGCGGGTCGGTCCGCATCCCGGCGGCACTGTGTGGCGTGGTGGGTCTGCGGCCGAGTTCGGGAAGGTATTCGCAGCAGGGCATCGTGCCGATCTCTCATACACGCGACACTGCAGGCCCGATGGCGCGCAGCGTGGCCGATGTAGCCCTGCTGGACCAGATCATGGCGGGCAGCCCCGAGCTGCAGCCTCTGACCGCGATCTCGCCCGGGCAATTGCGGCTGGGGGTATTGCGCAATCCTTCCTGGGTCGGCCTGGAGCAAGAGGTAGAAGCCGCCGCCGAGGGTGCGCTGGCACGCTTGGCCAAGGCGGGCGTGGAGCTGGTCGATGTCGAACTGCCGACGCTGCAGACACTCAATGGTGCCGCCGGCTTCGCCATTGTGTTGTATGAGTTTCTGGTTGATCTGCCCGCTTATCTGCATGCGTCGGACGCCAAGCAAGCCTTGCTGGACATATTGAAACAGGTCGGCAGCCCCGACGTGGCTGGCATCATCCATGCCGCCATGGATCAGCCCGTACCGGAACAGGCTTACCGTCAGGCGCTCAGGGAGCGCGCGATGATCCAGGCACTTTACGACGATTGCTTCCGCAGCAATCGTCTCGATGCCTTGATCTTCCCCACGACCGCGCTCACGGCCCGTCCCATCGGCGAGGACGCCAACGTCGATCTCAACGGCGAACGCATACCCACATTCGGTGCGTTTGCCCGCAATGTCGACGGTGCCAGCATTGCCGGGCTACCCGGCATCAGCATCCCGCTGGGCTTGTCGGAGCATGGCCTGCCCGTGGGTCTGGAACTGGATGGCCCCGCCGGTTGGGACCGCCGCCTGCTGGAGGTGGCGGCCTGCGTGGAGGCGATCCTCGGCACGGTACCGCCACCGCCGCGGCAGCCTCGCTAGGCCGATGCCGCTTGCAGGTTCTGTTTTTCATTGTTCTTCTATCCTGTCATTTTTCCGGAGAAACGCATCATGCAACGTCGTACTTTTCTCGGCCGCACCTTACTCGGCGTCACCGGCATGGCCAGCAGCAGCGTACTGGGTCTGGCTGGCGCGCTGACCGCCCGCAACGCCCACGCGGCCGACACACTCAAGGTCGGTGCCATGATTCCTGCAAGCGGTCCGGCCGGATTGTTCGGCCCATCCAGCAAGAATTGCTGCCTGCTCGCCCAGGATGACATCAACGCCCGTGGCGGCATTCTCGGACAAAAGATCGAGGTGCTCTTCGGCGATGCCGGTGCCGGGCCGGAAGCCGCCACGCAGACTGCCCTCAAATTATGGAAGGGGGCCGGCGTACGTGCATTCGTCGGCATGCACGACAGTGCCGTCCGTGGTGCACTGACCACCATGCTGCGGGGCCAGGTGCCGTATTTCTACACCGCTTCCTACGAAGGCGGGGAGTGCTCTCTCGGCGTCTACGTCACCGGCGAAACACCGGCCCAGCAGCTGGCACCGGTGATCCCCTGGCTCAGCGAGCAACGCAAACTCAAGCGCTGGTACCTGATCGGCAACGACTACAGCTGGCCACGCGAGACCAATGCGATTGCGCGCACCCATATCGCCAGCAGCGGTGGCAGCGTGGTCGGTGAGGAATATGTACCGTTCTCGGTCGACAACTTCGATGCCAGCCTGGCCAAGATCCGGGCCAGTGGCGCCGACGCGGTGCTCATCACCCTGGTGGGCGGGGCCTCGGTGAGTTTCAATCGCGCCTTCGCCGGCCTCGGTCTGGCCGCCGGCATCACCCGTCTGGGGACACTGATCGAAGAAAACACGCTGGCCGGTATCGGTGTGCAGAATGCCGAGAATCTGTATTCCTCCGCCGGTTACTTTGCCGCCCTGCAGACCGCACCGGCCAAAGCGTTCGCGGCGCGCTACCAGGCTCGATTCAAGGGTCCGGATGCGCAACTCAACAGCCTGGCCGAATCCTGCTACGAGGGATTCCTGATGTTCGAGGAGCTGGCCCGACGCGCGGGCAAGATTACGGTTCCTGCCTTCAATGTCGCAAGCGAAGGGGCCCATTACGACGGTCCGCGCGGTCGGGTGGAAATGCATCAGCGACATGTGGTGGAGGATATCCTCGTCGCGCGTGCCTCACCGAGCGGCTTTGAGATCGCCAAGACCTTCCCCGCCGTGGGTGCCGGCCAGAGCTGCAAAGTCTGAGCACCATGACTGCGATGCATGCAAGCGCGCTGGCGACGATGGGGCTGGACCTGCTCTACGTGCTCTCCATCCTGGCGCTGACAGCCATCGGACTGGGTATCGTGTTCGGATTGCTGGGGGTGATGAACATGGCCCATGGCGAGTTCGTCATGCTGGGAGCCTACTGCGTGGTCTTCATACAGCAACGCGGACTGCCGACCCTGATGGCCTTGCCCTTGGCCATCGTGGTCTGCGCCACGGTCGGATGGGCGGTGGAACGCTACCTGATCCGCACGCTCTACAGCCGTCCCTTCGATACCTTGTTGGCGACCTGGGGACTGTCGATCGTGATGCGTGAGCTGATCAAGGCAGCCTTCGGTGCCGGATACCAGAACGTGATGCTGGCAGCCGCGCAGCCGCTGCAACTGGGGACGCTGGCCTATCCGCTCTATCGGCTCGAACTGATGGCGTGCGTGTTCCTGGGCTTGCTGGCGCTGGGAATCTGGTTTGGCCGCAGTCAGGTTGGTGCGCGTATCCGCGCCATGACCGGCAATCCGGTCCTGGCCAGGGCGGTCGGTGTCAATACCACGCGGCTGGCGAGCCTGAGCTTCGTGACGGGCGTGACGCTGGCCGGCCTGTGCGGCGTCATGCTGGCACCGCTGGTACGGGTCGAGCCCTACATGGGGCTGGACTATCTGCTCAACGCGTTCTTCGTGCTCATCGTCGGCGGTTTCGGCAGCGCGGCAGGCCTGCTGGCCGGTACCGGGATCATCGGTGCCACCCAGAGCCTCACGGCCAACCTGCTGGATCAGACGGCTGGCTATGCCGCGGTGCTGATCGTGTCGATACTCTTTCTCTGGATTCGTCCCAATGGTCTCATCGCGCGCCGCTAACCGCCTTGCCCTTGTCCTGATCAGCGCTGCGCTCTTGCTGGTGCCTGCCATGGTGGGGGATTTCGATGCCTATCAAATCGCGCTCTACCTGTTGCTGGGCATCGTCACGCAAGGCGTGGCGCTGTGCTGGGGCAATGTCGGTTTCCTGTGTCTGGGGCAGGCCGTGTTCTTCGGGCTGGGTGCCTACCTCTCAGGAACCCTGTTGCGGGCCGCCATGCAGCAGCCGGTGATGCTGGCGCTGCTGCCGCTGTGCCTGCTGTTGCCGGCGGCCATCGCCTATCTGCTGGCCCGTGCAGTCTTTGGGCGCAAGGTGGACAATGGCCCGTTCTTCTCGCTCATCACGCTGGCGCTGGCCATGCTGGCCAGCCTGCTGGCCAATCGTTTCAGCGGCCTGACGGGCGGCTTCAATGGCATGGTCGACATTCCCGATCTTCCCGGAACCGATCGATACGCCACGCTCTACTACGTCATCGCCGTGGTATCCATCGGCAGTACCTGGATTTTCTGCCGGCTGCTGCGTTCACCGCTCGGCATCTTGTGGAGCGCCCTGGAGCAGAACGAGGAGCGTCTGCAATTCTTCGGTTTCGATACCGGCAGGCTCAAGGCGATTGCCTTTGCCATCGGCGCGGCGGCCTCCGGACTGGCCGGCCTGCTGTACGCTCCCCACCAGGGCATTGTGACACCCAGTGCCATTGGCATCGGCATGTCCACGCAATTCGTGATCTGGGCGGCCATCGGTGGTCGCCGCAGTCCGGTGGGGGCATTGGCGGCCACGGTGATCATCGGTCTGGTCTCGGCCAGCTTGCGGGATCGCTATCCCTTCTGGGAAGCGCTCATGGCGCTCATCTTCATCGCCGCGGTGCTGTGGTTTCCGCAGGGACTCTCAGGCGCGGTGGCGCCTTGGCTGCGCTGGCCGGCGCGCTGGGTGCGACCGTCCACCTCGCTCACGGAACTGCAAGCACCGGCGCTGTCGTCAGGTGCGCCCAGCGGCGGCGATGCCGTCCCTCATCTGCAACTGCAGGATGTGCACGTGCGTCGCGGGGCGGTACGCATTCTTGACGGGCTGGCGCTGGAGAGCCGAACGCGCGGTATCTGTTGCGTGATCGGTCCCAACGGGGCAGGCAAGACCTCCATGTTCAACGCCATGAGCGGACGCCTGAGCGCCGACCGGGGAAACATCTGGTTCGACGGTCAATCGATCACCCGCTCTCCCGCATGGCGGGTCGCGCAGTTGCGCATCGGACGAAAGTTCCAGATTCCCTCGGTATTCCCTCGACTCAGCGTCAGACACAACCTGCTCATTGCGCTCTGGGCCAACCGTCTGTCGCCGCGCGATCATCTGCGCAGCGCACCACTGGGGTGGCACTCGGCGTTCGGTCAGCACCTGCTGGCAAGGCTGCCGCTGTTGCAACAGCGGCCCGAGCTGGCAGCGGGCAGCCTCTCGCAAGGGGCGCGCCAGATGCTGGAGTTCGCCATGGTGGCGCTCATGGAACCGCGACTGATGCTGCTCGATGAACCCTGCGCCGGGCTGTCGCCGGCGGAGACCCAGCAACTCATGGAGGTCGTACGCTGGAGTGTCGACCATCTCGGTGCCAGCGCGCTGCTGATCGAACACGACATGAGTGCGCTGGAGGCCATCGGCGGCCATGTCTTCGTGCTGCATCAAGGCCAGTTGCTGGCACAGGGCGCACTGGCGGAGATCAAGGCATCGCCAGAGGTACGCAAGGTCTATCTGGGAGGAAGAAAATGACGCTACCCGTCCCGCTGCTGACATTCGATAATCTGGTGGCCGGTTATGCGGATACGCCCGTCCTGCATCGCGTGAGCGCTAAGGTGAGCGCCGGGCAGGCGCTGGGCGTGATCGGGCGCAATGGCGTCGGCAAGAGCACGCTCTTGCGTGCACTGGCCGGGATCATCCGCCCCTTTTCCGGCAGCGTGTCCTGGTCAGGTCAGGCGCTGGAAGGGCAGCCCGCCTATGCCTATCGGGCAATGGGCATGAGCTATGCGCCTCAGGAACGGGTGGTCTTCGACGAGCTTTCGGTGGCGGACAATCTGACGCTGGGTCAGGCCAACCGCGACCTGGCGATCTTTGCCAACAGCTTTCTGCTGTTTCCGCGGCTGCAGTCCCGGCTGCCTCAGAAGGCCGGAGTGATGAGCGGCGGCGAAAAGAAACTCTTGTCCTTTGTCCGCATCATGAGTGAAGAGGGCGCCTTGAGCTTGCTGGATGAGCCCAGCGAAGGAGTGACTCCCGAAAATATCGCGCTCATGGCCCAGGTCATCCAACAGGCCAAGGCGCGGGGCAAGGCGTTTCTGCTGGCGGAACAGAATATCGACTTCCTGCTGTCGGTATGCGATCACCTGCTGATCATGGATCATGGGGAGTTCGTTGCCAGCGGCCCGCTGGCGCAATTTTCGCGCGAACGCATCGAGTCCTATCTGGCGGTGTGAGCCGCAATGCCGGGCGCAGACGAGGATCGTGACACTGCGTGAATGCGCTTCACGCAGTGTCGCACTGAAGGTCTAGTGTGAAGCGATCAGGCCGCGCCGTAGTCGTACTTGTTCTTGTCCAGGCTCAGCGGCGAATTTTCCGGTACCGTGCCGCCCAGGTGGACGGCGGTGGCCACGGCCGCATTGATCGCAGTCGTGACCGCGCCTTCGACCCAGCCGCCGTTGTGAGAGATCGAGTCGCCGGCGATGTAGACCCCGGTATCGGTATCGGGATGGTCTTTGTTGACGCTCAGGTACTGGTAGTAGGCCTCTTGCTGGCTGGCCTCCTGACCGGGGGTATTGAGCTTGAAGGCACCATACTGGTTAGGCGTACCCTGCCAGTCGATGGCATGGATCTCGTCATTGACCGGCACCAGGTTGCGGGCGAACTCGGGACTGACCTGTTCGATCACCTTCTTGAATTCGCTCAGCCGCTCTTCCGGCGTCATGGCCATGAGCTTGGTGGATTTGTCACCCCAGGTGTAGCTGACCAGTACCACGCCTTCCTTCATACCCGGATAATCCAGGCAATAGATGCCGTGCGGCGACTGGTCGGTCTGGATGGTCTGCGGAATATCCTTGCGGGGGTTTCCCTGCTCATCCAGCCAGAACTTGGTCGGGGTGCGGATGAACAGCTTGGAAGAATCCATCATGTGCAGATCCATCAGCGCACTCTTGACGGTATCGCTGAGCGGGTCCGTACCTGTTCCGGAGGTCACGGTCAATCCCATGCGCTGCAAGGCGGGGGGAGTCGCCGTGACGATCACGGCGTCGAAGGTTTCGGTACTCTCTTCGGCCGCCTCGCCGTTTTGGCGGACGGCGGTCAGACTCGGACGGCCATTGTCCATCTGCACACTCGTCACCTTGGTCTGCAGACGAATGTCGGCGCTGTCGTCGAGGCTGACCTTGCTGCCGTCAGGACGCGTCACCGGTTCCGAATAGAACTGTCGCAGCGCTGCGCTGGTGCCGTCGGGCAGCAGGTTCTGACGATCTTCCAGCTTGTTGAGCATGACGCGCAGAATCTCCAGGAAATTGACCTGGTACAGCGGGCCGAAACCACCGGTCCCGATCCCCAGCGCACCGAAGGCATCCATTTCCGTCTTGCCCCAGCCTTTTTGTTCCTTGAGTCCATCCAGCACGGCGGCCTGGAAGCTCATGTCCTTGTACTTGGTGATATAGCCCTGCCAGATTGCCTCCATTTTTTCCGTATCATGGACGGCACGCGCCTCTTCCAGCGGCATCATCAACGCGGTCGCAAATTCGGTGAAGTCGCGGCCCACCTTCTGCAACACCGGGTCCGACGGTGTGGCATTGCCCCCCGGCCAGTCGATGACCTGATTGCGATAGAACAGCTTGGTGTCGACCTTGCCCGGATTGGGGAAATTCGGATCGGTCTTCACACCGAACTGCTTGAGATAGTGGAACCAGGTCTCCCCGGTGGGCGGAAAGCGCATGGCGCCCATTTCCGAGAAGGCTTTCGATTCTGTCTCGCCGTCATGATAGGGACGGGATTCCAGGCGACCACCGATGCGCTTGTCGGCTTCTATGATGACGGGGGTCAGGCCGATCTTGAGCAGCTCACGTGCGGCGACGGTGCCGGCTGCACCACTGCCCACGATGGCCACCTTCTTGTTCATCGCCTCGGGCGGCAAGACGGCGATGCCGTCATTGAACTTCAGGTATTTCTTGTAACTGTAACCGGTGTCGATGAAGCTGATGTCCGGCTTCTTCTCCAGGATTTCAGTGATCGCACTGCGTTCGCCATCATCCAGATGCATCAGTAGCTTGTTGCGCTGAGGCGAGCTCATCTCGCTGAGCAGCGAATGCAACACGCTGACCGACGGGCCCTGGCGGCGTACCGCGATCAGCGCAGCCAGTCGCGCAGGCGGCAGGGTACTCTTGAGGTGATCGAGCATGCCACCGGGGACGCCTTCAGCGGCGAGATGGTAATACTGATTGGCCAGCCATAACTCCTTGTTCTCCAAGGTAGGGTTGGGGCTGATATCGCCCTTCAGGTATTGCACGCTGACATGCTTGAGCAACTCGACCTTTTCGGCGTCGCTCATGACATGCCAGTGCTGATAGATCTCGCGCTGTGCCTGCAAGCGCTGTTCACCCTTGGGCATATTGCGCAGCAGTTCCAGGTTGTGGAGCATCGGTGCGGCCAGGGATTGCGGACGGACCGCCGGCCACTCGCCCACCCGGGTGGTATTGATGAATGGCAGATCGCGTTTGCCGTTGGTGCGGCTGGGGCCGCTCTCCAGAAGGGACAAGGTAGCGGCCGTGAGACTGGCGGCAGAAGTGGATGGAGCAACTTCGCGGCCGGAGGAAGTGGATGCCGTAGCATCGAAGCCCGTCCGGGAAGTTTCTGTGACGTTGTGCATGATTGAATTCCTTGGTAAGTCATGGGGCGGCACCGCCCTCAGCGGTTGCGCACCATGAGTGAAGCAAAACTGGATGCACCCTTGCTGGGCGGTGGCGCGCGCCGCTCCTGGCTGAGCAGGAGCGGATCGATGCGCCATTGCCGCGCTTCGTGTGCGAGGACTTTTAACTTTTGCAGCAGCGATCCCGGGGTCAACTCGGCCACCGTCTCGGCTTGCAGACGGACCAGGTGCCCGGTGTCCGGCGAGAGTGCAAAGATCGGCTTCTCGGTGGTGTGCAGCGACAGGTTCATCTTCAGCAGTTTCTGGCAGAAATCCGGAGCCTGCGTCTGGCCGAGTTCACCCAGATCGCAGCAGATGGTCATGCGCGCCGGATTGATCTGTTCGCTGTGGATCAGGGAGAAATCGATTCCCTCTACCTGAAAAGCCTGGCCCTTGAGCAGGGTTTCAGGCTGTTCGAACAGGGTCAGACCGCAGAACTGCGCGATGAGCCGGGAATAAGGGGAGTGGGACATGATCGTGAAAGAGGCATCGTTAAAAGGCGGAAGAAAGGAGGGCGCCCATAAGACGACGCCCCGGTTCTTTTCCCGCATCGATAAGTGGCATCCGGGCAGCGCCGGTTCCATCTCATGCGCCGCCTGATCAGCGCGCCGTCGCGGCTGGCTGCGTTCGCTCACCATGCAGTTCGGCATGGGTTCGGTCGAGCCACTGATCGATGGGATCGTAGTCGCTGCGCGCAAAATTCTTGAGACAGGCGAGTACATCGCGGGCCGAATTGGCCACGTAGTCGGGGCGTCCCGGCACCAGTCTGCGCCAGCCGCGCGTCGTGTCGGTAGCACTGACCAGAGCACCATCACGTACCTGATAGCGGCGCTGGTCGGGGTTGGGATACGCGGCCGCCAGGAAAGCATGGATGAGATTGCCGGCCTGCAGGCTATCACCGGCAATACGTACCGGAACTGCCCGATAGCTGGCCTCATGCAGTGTGACCAGATAGTAGCCGCGCGGCCCGACGCCCAACATCGGGGCGACCTCGGGGGAATAGGTGAGGTCGAACAGGTCGTGGGTCTTGAGGAAATGCCGTCGTATCGCTGGCACATTCTGCAGGCGCAGGGCGTGGTTGTCGTCGCGCACTTCCTGTTGTTCCAGCAGCAGCTGGCCGGCTTCATCCACTTCCATGACCATCAGCGGACGGTGCAGGGCGGTCGACAGCGTACGTGCCAGCATTTCGCCCGGAAAGGGCCGACCGGGCAGGAACGGCTGGCCGGGGGCGGGCAGGGGGAAGCGCGTTGCGGGTGTCCAATCGAGAATCTCCGGCAACACATTGGCACGCACCCGCTCCTTCATGGCCTGGCGCCGCTCGTCGTCGCGCTGCTTGTAGCGGTGATTCGGATGATTGACGTCGTAGTAGCCCCCTTTTTCCCGGAACTTCTCATGCGATACGTTGCGCACGGCGTCGTTGAGAAACGGCGTGATCGGATGGCCGGTAAGGATGGCGCCCAGTATGCCCACGCGGATCTGCGCCGGACTGAGCGCCGAATGGTAGGGATGGCGCCAGCGCGCCGGTTCATCTTCGCGAGGCTCCAGCGGCGCGCCGTGAAAATTGTTGAGCGTACCGCCGGTAAAGATCATCTCCTGGCGTTGCGCATCGTAGCGATACATCTGCGCCGTCTCCGGATGGCAGCAGATGGCACCGTCTTCCAGCTCCAGCTGTAGCGGCTGACCATCTTGCCGGGCCTGTTCCAACGCTTCCAGATAACGGTGATAGCGCACCTCGGCCTGGAAGGTGTCGAGCTGGCGGATGTAGAGCACCTGACCGAGATTGAATTCTTCTGCGTCGTCCGGGCCGTCCGCCCCCCCGCGCCGCGCGCGCTCGGCTGGGGGATCATGATCGATGCGATCCAGCACCGCGACCGAACCGGCCATGAGCAGGCTCTCCACCTGCATGTGCTCGGCCAAGGGGATGACCGTCACGGCGGTCTCCTGCTGTATCACCATCTTCTGGCTGCGATCCAGCGGGGCCGCGCCATAGCCCAATCCCTGCAGGAAGGTCGCCGCCATGTGCCCGGAGCTGGTGACCGACATGAATTCGGTCATGGCCAGCAGGGCCCCCTCGCCGATGAAGACGGCATCCGCGCCATAGCGTTCGCGCGCCTGCGCCTGGCGCGACTGCTCCACGTAGTAGGCATCGGTCACCACGGCCCGGTAGACGTTGTGCGGGACGGTCTTGGCGTGCAGGGACATCAGATTGACCATCAGGACCGATAAAGGCGTGACCATGCGATCACGCTCTCCGGTGAGATTGCCACGCTGGTTCATGGCCGCCGTCTTGAACCACACGCCCGGCGCCAGCCGCAGATAGCGCGCCTGCCCGGTCTGCGCCCAACGCAGCAGGTAGTGGAACAGCTGCGACTCCAGCGTATAGGCATGGATCGCTTCCCGTCCTTCCTCGATCATGCGATTGCTCAGACGCTGGTAGAGCGGATTGCTGTGCTCCACGGTCTGCGGCATGCCCGGTGCATTGCCCAGCGTCTGCTGCAATTCCTTGACGTAAGGTACCTGGGCATCGGTAAAGGTGGTCTGTTCGCGCGGAATGCGTTCGGTGCGGGCGAAGGGTGCCGACGGGCTGGCCGTGTGCGGCAGCGGTGCACTGATGAAGTCGGGCGACACTGCGGTCGGATAGGCCATGGCCGAGTTGACCGCATAGGTCGCCGGAAAACTTTTCATCAACTGTTCCGTGGCCTTGCGGATGCGCACCGGCAAACTGGCAATGCTGTTGGAGGCAGCCAGTTCCAGATCAGGGAGCTGCGAGGGACCGGCCTGCTCGATATCGGGCGGGTGCGCGCGCCCGGAGAGCAGGTCGGAGGCGGCGATCATCTCTTCGTAATAACGCTGCACATCCTCCAGATGTTGCTGTTGCCGTGCCGGCGACATCTCGTGGAAACGGGCCGCTGCCTGCACCTGTTCAAGCTCTGTGCGTGCCGTGCGTGGTGCCTCCAGGTTGAGATGGTTGATCGCCCGCCGCATGTTCTCCACGCCATCCTTGAGCATGACCGAGGTTCGTCGCAAGGCTTCCACATCTTCCAGACGATCACGTCCTTGCTCAAGCATGCGCTCGGTTTCCACAGAAAAGACGTTGAGCAGATCGCGCACCCGTGCCAGCAGATTGTTGGGACTGTTCTCCCGCGCCAGTTGGTCTTCGCCGACGCGCGCGGAACGGCCGGCCAGACCGGCACCGGCAAACACGATAGAGAGTATCGGCAGCAAGGCCTTGTCGACGCCACGTACACCGAGACGCGTGACGAACGCTTCCAGATAATTGCGGCCCATGTCGCCGTGCCCGGCGGCAGCACCGCTGGCGCTGGCCGCAGGCGGCGGGGCACCGTAGACCGCGCCCAGCGAACGGAACACCAGGTCAGCCGCGAAAAAGTCCATGGCCTTGTAGGTTGCGCTGAGCAACAGATGGTTCTGCGGGTCGCCCGAGCGGCCGCGCAGGAATTCGATGCCGGTGAGCACCGTGGCCACGCCGAAGAGGCTGTAGATATCGTTCTGATTGCCGCGCGGCAGTCCCATGCGGGACTGGATGCCGTAATTGAGCAGCAGCCGCCCCAGCTCGCCCAGGAAAGGCAGCAGCGCTTCATTGAAAATCTGCCCCGGAATGTGTTCCCGGCTCTTGGCCGTGTCCTTGACGAAATTCTTGTACGCAAAACTGTAGGCCACAGTCACCACATCCTGTGCCAGCACGGTCACTGCGATGGCGCTGGCAATGGTCTTCTCGTCGACGACACCCGCGCCCGAACCGGTGAAGGCGCGGGCACCGGAAAACAAGGTATGCGTCTTTTCGTCGCGCAGGCTGTTCATCAGCGCCGTCATGCCATAGACCGTGGTCCCGGTGATCAGTGCGCGCAGGCTGGTGCGGATGATGCCATTGGCGGTAGTGCCCGCGACCATGGGATTGAGGTCGTTGAGGATGATGTCGGTCAGCACATGCGAGGCCGCCGTGGCAATGCCCTTGAGCGAATGGCGATCCTTGAGGAAGGGAGCGGCGGGGATTTCCTCGCCGGTGGAAACGATGATCCGGGGATCGGCATAGCCGGCGATGCTGCCATAGGGTCCGGTATTGTCGCCGCGCCACCCATAGGTCGAGACATCCGCACCTGGCAAGGGCGATAGCGCCTTGACCGCATCACCATGCGGATCGAGCAGGGTCATTTGCAGGCCCTGCTGCGTGTATTCGAAGCGGTGTCTGTACTGGTCTTCAGTGCGTACGATGAGGGTGCGGTTACGTGGCCGCTCGTCCATGAAGGATTCGATGAGCTGGCGCATGGTCGCATTCTTCACGCCCGGCGCATTGCTGGGCGCGATGATCTCCACCCCGCGTTCATCGAAGCCGGTCACCTGGGCGATGGCGCCGCCGCTGATGTTCAGACTGGCCGGATACTCGCCATAGGAGCGGCTCTGGATCGGACGCGGGGTATCGTGGTACTTCTGGTCGGTGAGGAAGATGATGGCCCGGTTCTCCGGACCATTGAGATCGCAGTAGCCCAAGCGGAAATCACTGCTCCGGCCGTCGGCGCGGCTCGATGGTGGCGGATCGCCAAATCCCTCGGCCATGTAGTTCTCGGCATTGGCCCATGAAAACTGGCGGGGGAACTGGGTGGCATTGGGCGGCACCGGCATGACTACGGTATTGCTCTCGTCCACGCTGCGGCGCGCGAACAGGACCGAGCGCCGCGAACACTCCAGCAAATAGGTACAGAAGTAGGTTTCCATGGTCACTTGCGGACCGCCCGTGCCGCTGAGTTCTGCCGCCATGAGTTCCTCGCGCCGTGCGTCAAACCCCACCAGCGCGCGCGCGCTGACCAGCCGGTTGGCGTAACCCTTGATGAAGTAAAGCTCGTCCGGGCCCTGCGGCCCCGGCACGCTGTCCTTGACCACCAGCAGGTGCGTGGCGACCGTGCTGGTACGGAAGGCGAACGGAAAACTGGCGATGCCGACATGATCATTGAGCGAGGCCAGCCTGATCCCGGCCGAGGCCGATTCCACGTGCCGCCCATTGAGGGCCACGACGATCTCGTCGAATTCGGCACGGCTTACGCCGCTCTGCCGCATGTCTTGGTGCAGCTGTGCCAGCGCAGGCGAGGGGGCCGCTACTGGTGTGCGCAGCGCCGACAGCAACGTGGCATCGGGCGCGATCTCGATATGGACGTCGGCCGGGGCGTCAATATGCGGGTGCAGAACCGGTATTTGCTGCTGCTCGATGCGTCCTTGCA
Organism: Herbaspirillum sp. 1173; assembly: GCF_031455335.1. NCBI lineage: Bacteria > Pseudomonadati > Pseudomonadota > Betaproteobacteria > Burkholderiales > Oxalobacteraceae > Herbaspirillum > Herbaspirillum sp. 1173. The sequence continues at coordinate 637,317 of NZ_JAVDSP010000001.1, forward strand.
GCTGTACGGGTCGGCGTTCCAGGCTGCGACCGGATGGCAGACGAACGGAATCCGCCGATTGCGGAGGCGACGCCGCCTCAGTGTGAGCGACGGTCGTTGATGTTGCAGATGACGCCCCGCTCGGCTCGGCGATGTCGCCGAACGCTGGGCGTGAAGAAGAAATATGGGCCATGTTGGTGCAAGAGAAGAGGGCTGAAGGAGGTCCTGCCGGCGTCGCGCGACGCGGCAATGACCTTGGGTCTGCTGCTGGGTGGCACGAACCGTCACATCGTTCCAACGTCATCGAAATGTCATATTCTCAGAGCGCAGTTAACCACTAATTGGACCGTACCACTTGTGCAAAAAGGTTCCTTTTTGGCGCGCCTTGCAATTCCCCGACGGCAGGGATGCGGGGCAGGCAGTTTTGCGTTGACCGCCCTAAATTGGCCCTATGCAGCACTTTAACGGTGCATAAGGAGAAATATCCCCGTAGCGACAAGCGAAGTAAACGTCCCCAATACCGCATTTTTGTTACCGCAATATTAAAAACAAAAAAATCAAATATATATTTAGTTGGTACGTACCACTTATTGACAGCCGAGTTCTGAAATTTCATAATCGCCTCACTTTCAGGGCGCGTGCGAACTTTTTCCCATGCGCAATACCGACCAAGGAGTTGAAGCGATGAGAAGCTGGGGCGAAACGGAAAAGCGCAGGGCGCGTATCGAGATCATTCCGATGATCGACGTGATGATGTTCTTGCTGGTCTTCTTCGTGCTGCTGAGCCTGAACGTCATTCCGGCGTTGGGCATCAAGACTTCCTTGCCCAGCTCCTCCTCGGCCAGCGACCTGCAGACCCAGTACATCGCACGCATCGCCCTGGGGGCAGGCGGGGAGCTGGAGCTCGAAGGCAAGCCGGTCAAGCTGGAGGCGCTAGTGCCGGGCCTGAAGCAATTGCAGCAGAAGGAGCCCGGCAAGAAGCTGGTGCTCATCGTCAATGCCGATCAGAAGATCGAGTTCCAGCGCGTGATCGACCTCATGGATGTCCTCAAGGGCAACGGCTTTGATGCGCTGTCCTTCGTGTCCAAGCGCAAGTGATGGCCATGCAGCTCATTTATCGCCATCGCGACTGGGTAGCCGCCTTGCCGGCAACCGGGCTGATCCTGCTGCTCGTGACGGCCGGGATACAGTTGGTCAAGCCGCTCAAGCCGAAGTACGACGAGCCAGTGAAATTGGAGGTCATCGATCCTGTCAGCCTGCCCCCTCCACCGCAGCCACCGCAGCCGCCCAAGACACCGCCGTCCGAGCCGGCCCCGCGCAGCCTGCCGCAGCCCAGGCCGACACCGCCGGTGCCAAAACCCGAGCTGCCCAAGCCGACGACCACGCCGGCGGTAAGCGTGCCCGCGCCGGTGGCAGCGCCCACCCCGCCAGCGCCCGCAGCGCCTGCGCCAGCAGCGCCTGCGCCAGCAGCGGTGGCGCCGCCGACGCCACCGGCACCGCCTGCACCCAAGCCGAATGTGGAGGCCGAATTCATCGCCCGGGTGCGCGCCTATCTCAATGCCGTGAAGCGCTATCCGACCGGGCGTGAAGCCAGCCTGCAGCGACCGGAAGGAACGGTCAAGGTGTGGTTCATCCTCAATCGCGATGGTTCGGTGGTCGACGCCGGTATCGAGCAGAGTTCCAATTCGATGCTGCTTGACCAGGCCGCGCGGCGCAGTGTGGGGATGGGGCGGTTCCCCGCGTTTCCCGAACAGTTCCAGCCGGGACAATCCACCCACCGCTTCGTAGTCGATCTCGAATTCAAACCGGCAACGGACTGATACGGACCACCCGTGGCCCACGCCAGCAAAGCTTTTCCGAGCAGTCGGCATCGCATGGGCGATGCATGAGAAACGCAATGGCCATCAGCGTCGGCAAGGCGCGCGAGGCACAACCGAACCACTCTATGGGAGTCGCAACGATGAAGTTCAAATTCAACAAGCTGGCCCTGCTGGTGTCGGGCCTGTTCCTGACCGAACTGGTGCCGGCATGGGCGCAGGAGACCAGCAATCTGGGTCAGATCACCGTCACCGGTGCGGCCGAGGCACCGGGCGGCGGCATGATCCAGGCCGACGACACGCCCAAGGCGCGCAGCTCGGTCAGTCGCGAGGCCATCAGCAAAATGGGAGCCTCTTCGACGGCCTTCCAGATCATCCAGAGCCTGCCGGGGGTATCGGCGTTCGACCAGGACGGCACTGGCCTGTTCGGCGGCACGCTGCGGGTACGCGGCTACAACGCCAATCAGATGGGCTTGACGCTGGATGGCGCACCGCTGAACGACTCGCTGAACTATTCGATCAACATCCAGGAGTTCGCCGATCCCGAGAACACCTGTGATGTCTTCCTCAACCAGGGCAGCGGTGACATGGAAGCACCGCACGTCGGTGCCAGTGGCGGTAACGTCGGTATCAGTACCTGTGACCCGCGGGACACGCTGGGTGGCAAGTTCAATCTCGCCTTCGGCTCCAATCGTTACAACAAGGAATTCGTGCGCTTCGATTCCGGCAAGTTTGCCAATGACCGGGCCAAGTTCTTCATTTCCATGTCGCAGGCCGGTGCTGACAAGTTCAAGGGCAGCGGCAGCGCCAAGCGCGAGCACGTGGACGCCAAGGCGGTCTTCGATTTCGGCTCAGGCAGCTACTCCAAACTGGCCTTCCTGTGGAACAAGATGGACAACGCCAACTATCGCACCGTCAGCAAGGCCGATCTGGCGCGCTTCGGCTATGGCTATGATTTCGGCACGACACCGCCGAGCCACCTGACACCCGGCAGTGGTACGGCCCAGAATGAGGCCACGGCCAATGCCGCCATCCTCGGCAACTACCAGGGCTTCAACAACAATCCCTTCGAAAACTATCAGGTATCGATGGTGAACCACTGGCAGCTCTCGCCGCAGGCCAGCGTGGATGTCAATCCGTACTACATCTACGGCTACGGCACCGGCGGCAACCAGCTCACCAGCGTCTCGGAGGCGCGCGGCAGCAACCTGCTGCACGGTGGCATCGGCGACCTCAATGGCGACGGCGACACGCTCGATACGATCCTGGGCTACGGCAGCAATATCAGCCAGACCAATCGCTTCGGTGTCACCACCAAGGCCAACTATCAACTGGGCAGCCACAACCTCTCGGGCGGATTGTGGCTGGATCGCGGGATCTCGCAGCAATACAGTCCCTTCGCCTCCATCGACAGCAATGGCAATACCTCGGATTACTGGCTGACCAACAGTGCCCAGTACCTGAAGTACGCCGATGGGGCGCCCTACAATGCCGGTCGCAACTGGTACACCCGGGTGGATGCGCACACGGTGTTCCTGCAGGACAGTTTCTCGCTGGTCAATGATCGCCTCAACATCCAGTTGGGCCTGAAGCGCCAGGAGGTCAAGCGCGACTTCCTCAACTTTGCCAGCGGCCTGACCGTCAACAGCGGCGGGGCGGACTACGAAGTGAAGCAGACATTCAGCAATACGCTGGGCAATGTCGGCCTGCGCTATCAGCTCACCGAAACCCAGTCGGTCTTCCTGAATCTGGGGCAGAATGCCCGCGCACCGGAGAACACCGCCAATACCGGCCTGGTACAGACCGCGGCCGCCAGCAACTACACCACCTCCATCGTCAATGGCGCGCTGATCGCACGTGACAGCCAGGGCAACATCGTGCCGCTGCGCATCGGCTCGCCCAAGGTCAGTCCGGAAAAATCCAACAACATCGACCTCGGCTACCGCTATGCAGGCAACCGCCTCACACTCTCCGGCTCGGTGTTCTACATCGACTTCAAGGACCGCATCGCCAGCCAGTATGATCCGGTCTCGGCCCTGAGCACCCAGTTCAACGTGGGTGCCTCGCGCACCTATGGCCTGGAGCTGGAAGCGGGGTACAAGATGAATGACAACTGGAACATGTATGGCTCGCTGACCCATGCCGACTCCAGCATGCTCGATGACAAGGTGGCCGTACGGGCCGCCAACGGCACCGCCACCACCTTGCAGACCTCAGGCAAGCAGATGCCCGACACCCCGCAATGGCTGGCCTCCCTGTCGCTGCAGTACACCACCGGTCCCTTCTACGCCAGTGCGCAAGGGCGCTACGTCGGCCAGCGCTACACCACGCTGGTCAACGACGACAGCATCGGCGGTTATACGCTCTTCGATCTCGGCGCAGGCTATCGCTTCAACAAGACCCTGTTCCTGCAGACGCCGACGATCCGTTTCCAGCTGCTCAACCTGTTCGACAGGAAATACCTGAGCATGACCGGTCCCAGCGGTTCGTCCTTCACCACCAATGCCAACGCCACCACCGGCACCAATGGTGCCGCCATCGCGGCGGCCTCGGCACCGCTGTTCTACGTCGGCGCACCGCGCACCTTCCAGGTATCGCTGAGCAGCGATTTCTGATCCGACTGGCCTGACCGACCGCACTGCCGTCCTGAAACCGGCAGTGCCTCTACCCCAAGGAGCTTTTATGAATGCCATCCAGCTATTCCATGAACTGACTTTCTATGCCATGTATGCGGCCGCTGCACTGGCGGTTTTCATGATCGTGGAACGGCAGCTGTTCTTCCTCTTCAGCGCCCGCGACGCAGCACGCTTGCTGCGCACGATGAGTGCCGGGGAGGGTGGCTCGCCGCTCATCGATCCCGCGCTGCTGGAACGCCAGACGGTGCCCGCGCAACTGGTTCGCGAGGCGCTGCAGACACAGGGCAGAGGGCTGACACATTCCCAGCAGGAAGACCTCGGCGAGGCCATCTACATCGCCGGCAAGAAACGGGTCAATGCGCGCCTCTGGGTCCTCGACACCATCGTCACGGCCGCACCGTTGCTGGGCCTGGTCGGCACCATCCTGGGCATCATCGATACCTTCGCGGTCCTGGCCTCCTCGGGCATTTCCGACCCCTCGGGCGTTTCCAAGGGCATCGGCACGGCACTGTATGCCACCGCGCTGGGCATTTCCATTGCGTTGTTCGGTCTGCTGTTTTACAACTATTTGCGTGAATGCGCCGACAACCTCAATGACCTGCTCAAGGAACTGTTGCTGCGCAGTTCCGGTCTGGAACATGATGCTGCCGAGGACGACAGCCGCCGCCTGCGCGACGCCGGCGCGGCGGCCCGCAGCGCCCGCCACCCGGTGCTGGCGGCAGGCTGAGCTAAGCGGAGCGGGCTGGTACGCGCCGGTGACTCACTTCGCCACTTCACCACTTCGCACCTGCCCGGTGCGACGGTTTCGGTCCGGGTTCAGTGATTTACAACTGGTACGTACCAATGTAAGATTGCCGTCATGAAAAAAGACCTCACTCCAAGCGAAACCCAGCTGCCGCGCTACCGCTGGCTGGCCGATATCATCCGCGACACGATCGATCGCGGTCTGCTCACCGACAATCAGGCGCTACCGCCCGAGCGCGAGCTGGCAGAGCACTATGAAGTCAGTCGCGATACGGTGCGCAAGGCACTGCGCTACATGGAAGAGCGCGGCATCATCTACAGCGATCATGGACGCGGCACCTTTGTCTCGCCGGCCATCGTGCGTGGCACCACGCGCTTCATCGACAGCTTCTCGCAAGATACCGGCAATCGGGGCGGCGTACCTGGACAGCGCATCATCAGCATCGAGAACATCGGTGCCAGCATGGCCATCGCCACCTTGCTCAATATCGATTCCGGTACGCCGCTGGTACGGGTGCGGCGCGTGCGCCTGATCGACGACATTCCGGTCGGGGTGCACGATGCCCATCTGGTCCTGCCGCGCGGATCGCGCCTGACCCGCAGCCAGATCGAGCGCAGCGGTTCGCTCTACAAGCTGCTGACGGCACAGTACGGTTTCGACCCGGCCGAGGCCGTGGAAAATCTGTGTGCCGGTGCGGCCGATGCCGACGACGCGCAATGGCTGGATGTACCGGTGGCGGCACCTCTGCTCATCTGCGAACGGATCACTTTGTCCGACCGCCGCCAGCCTATCGAATATTGCCTCATGAAATACGTGTCCAGTTACCGCTACCGCACGCGCATCGCCCGTCATAGCGACGGCACGCGCTGAACCTGCCTCCGCCCGCATTGATGAACGCCACTCTCCGCTACCTGCTGCCTCGCCTGGCCTGGACCCTGCTTCTGCTGGCACTGCTGTCGCTACTGGCGCACTGGTCCGATGGGCTGGCACGCAAGGGCAATGACAAGACGGTGCTGCGTGCGGTCCTGTTCATCAATGGCACGCTGGGCGACAAATCCTTTTTCGATTCGGCGGCCAAGGGAATGCGCCGCGCCGGGCGTGAACTGCCGGTCAGCGTGCGGGTGGTCGAAGGCGGCAATGACCCGACGCGCTGGGAGTCCGCGCTGGCCGATCTGGCCGATAGTGGCGACTACGATATCGTGCTGGCCGGCACCTTCACCATGGTGCCCTACGTACAGCGGCTGGCCGGAGAGTTTCCGCGCATGCGCTTCGTGATGTTCGATGCTGCAGTGGACTATGCCCGCTGTGCTTGCGGGAATGTACATTCCATCCTGTTCCGCCAGAACGAGGGCGCTTACCTGGCGGGCTATCTGGCCGCCATGCTGCTGCAGGAGCGGCTGCTGCCGGGCCTGCCCACCAACGCCGGTCTGGGGCAGGTGGGTGGCATGCAATTGCCGGTGATCGATGATTACCTGCTGGGCTTCGGTGCGGGCGCACGTGCGGCCAATCCATCGATACGGGTGGCGATACAGTATGCCAACGGCTTTTCCGATCCTGCGGCCGGCAAGGATATTGCCAATGCCCAGATGGCGGCGGGTGCCGGTCTCATCTTTCAGGCGGCCGGTGCGACCGGGCAGGGCGTGACCGAAGCGGCCAGCGAGGCGCATCGTTACACCATCGGCGTGGATCTGGACCAGTATGAGATGTATCGCCACAGCAATCCCCAGCGCGCCGCCGCCATCGTCACCTCGGTGTTGAAGAACGTCGATGTGGCCATCGTGCAGGCCCTGAGTCTGGCGCTGCGGCAGCAGCTGCCCTATGGACGCGCCGATTCCCTCGGCCTGGCCGAGGGCGGTATCGGGCTGGCACCGCATTCGGAGGTGCTGGACCGGCTGCCGCAGCCCCTGCGTCAACGTCTGGATGCCGTGCGCGCCGATCTGGTGAGTGGCCGCTTGCACCCGCCCAGTGGCTTTGCCCGCGCCAACACGGAGGCAAGGGGATGAGCACGCCAGCGATGCCGCAGGCCGGCACGGCGCTACTGGAGTTGCGCCAAGTCTCCAAACTCTATCCCAACGGCACGCTGGCCAACGACGATGTGAGCCTGTCCATCCGGGCCGGGGAGATCCACGCCATCGTGGGCGAGAACGGGGCCGGCAAATCGACCGTCATGAAGATGCTCTATGGCCTGGAACAACCCAGCTGCGGCAGCCTCTGGCTGGACGGCCAGGCGCGCGTACTGGCCGATCCGGCGCAAGCCATTGCCGCCGGAATCGGGCTGGTGCCCCAGCATCTGCATCTGCTGCCTTCCTTCACCGTGACCGACAACATCGTGCTGGGCGCGGAGCCCCGGCGAGGCTGGCGCATCGACCGCAAGACGGCGTTGCGGCGCGTGCAATCGCTGGTGCAACAATTCGGACTGGAGGTGGAGCCGCTGGCGCGCGTGCGCGACCTGCCGGTCGGGGTGCAACAGCGCGTGGGTATTCTCAAGGCGCTCTATCGCGGTGCGCGGGTGCTGCTGCTTGATGAGCCCACGGCGGTGCTCTCGGTGCAGGAAGCCGAGAGCCTGTTCCGCGTTCTGCGCAGCATGGTGGCGCAGGGTCTCACCGTGGTGCTGATCAGTCACAAGCTCAAGGAGATCCGCGATGTCGCCGACCGCTTTACGGTATTGCGCAAGGGACGGGTCAGCGGCAGCGGTCGGGTAAGCGATTTTTCCGAGGCCGAACTGGGCAGCATGATCGTTAGCAAGGCACCGCCGCCCATCCCCGCGCGTACCCGGCAGCGGGCGACGCAGCCGCTGGTCGAAATCCGCGATCTGCAGGCGCATCATGCAGACGGACGCCTGGCCTTGCAGTCGCTGTCACTGGACATCGCAGCCGGAGAGATTCTCGGCATCGCCGGCGTGGAGGGCAATGGGCAGGATGTGCTGGCGCGGGTGCTGCTGGGCCTGCAGCCAGCCAGCGGCGGACAAGGCCGTTTGCAGGGGCGGCGCTTCACCGGCCTGAGTGTGCGTGAGGTGCGTGCCTGCGGCGTGGGCTACATCCCCGAAGACCGCATGCGCGACGGCGTGGCAGCCGAGATGAGCATCGCCGACAACCTCATCGCCGTCAGTTACCACCAGGCACCGCTTGCCCGCCGCGGCTGGCTCGACAGCGCCGCCATCGGCCGTACCGCCGCCACGCTCATGCAGCACTGCGGTGTGGCCGCCCCTTCATCGGCGACGCTGATGGGAGCGCTCTCCGGCGGCAACATGCAAAAACTGGTGCTGGGGCGCGAGGTGGCGGCCGGGCCGCGTCTGCTGATCGCCAGCCAGCCCACGCGCGGGGTCGATATCGGTGCTGCACGGGCCTTGCATGGTCAGTTGCTGGCCTTGTGCGAGGGCGGTGCGGCAATCCTGTTGATCTCGGCAGACCTGGATGAATTGCTGGTGCTGTCGGACCGCGTGGCCGTGATGGCCGAGGGGGCGCTGGTGGCGCACTTCGATGCAGCCGGGCTGAGCGCCGATGTCCTCGGTCCCTATCTGACCGGCGCCCAACGCCAGCAAAATGCCACCGCCTTGCTCAATAACGCAGTCACATTTTCCGGAGTTCCCGCATGAAGCAAGCGACCGCCCTGCCATTGCAGCAGCGTCTGCAACGTCAGCAAGCCCTGGCGCAACGTCTGCGGCTGCCGGTGGCGCTGGCCGCCGGTCTGGGGTGTGGTTTCCTGATCATGTGCGCGGTCAGCAGCGAGCCCCTGCGCGCGTTCCTGACCCTGCTCACCGGTGCCTTGCCGCGCCTGCACTGGGGTGCGGGCGAGGGCTGGCAACTGACCCGCCTGGTACGTTTCGGGGCCGTGATCGAAGACGCCATCACGCTGACCCTGCTGGGTCTGGCCGTGGCCATTCCTTTCCGCGCCAGGCAATTCTCGCTGGGCGCAGATGGTCAGCTGTTCCTGGGCGCGCTGGCCGCTACCGTGGTGAGCCTGTATCTGCCGGGGCCGTGGTTTGTGGTCCTGAGCCTGTCGATGTTGGCGGCCTGTGCCAGCGGATTCCTTTGGGGTGCCTTGCCGGGGCTGCTCAAGACGCGCTTTCAGGCCAACGAGATCGTCACCACTCTGATGCTCAATATGGTGGCGGTGCAGGCCTATCGCTGGCTGGTCAGCGGCTGGCTGCGCGACCCCGCCGGCGGCTTCATCGTCACGCCCTTCCTGCCGGCCTCGCTGCAGCTGCCGGTGCTGCTGGTCCATACCAACGTGACGGTGATGCTGCTGGCCTTGCCGCTACTGGTCTGGATCAGCTGGCTGCTGCTCATGCGCACCACGCTGGGTTACGAAATCCGGGTGGTCGGACAGTCAGCTGCGTTCGCCTTGCAGGCCGGCCTGCCGGTACAGCGCACGGTCTGGCTGTCGATGGGAGCGGGCGGGGTGCTGGCCGCGCTGGCGGGCATGCATATCAGCCACGGCCTGCTCAAGCGCCTGCCGGTCGATCTGCCTGCCGGACTGGGTTACGAAGGCTTGCTGGTAGCGTTGCTGGCCCGCTGCGAGCCGCGCGCAGTGCCGTGGGCGGCGCTGATGTATGCCTATCTGCGTACCGGGGCACTGGCCATGGAACGCAGTACCGATGTATCGCGCGAAGTGGTGCTGGTGATCCAGGCGCTGGTCATCCTGTTCCTGGTGGCCGAACGCATGCAGCCGGCGCTGGCCGGGGGCTGGCTGCGCTGGCGCGCGCGCAGGGTAGCGGGAGGCCGACATGACGCATGACTATTGGGCCTGGAGCATGGCTGCCGCCACCTTGCTGCCGGCGGTGCTGCGCGCCGCTACACCGATCCTGCTGGCCGCGCTCGGTGGACTGATTTCTGATCTGGCAGGTTGCATCAACGTGGGCCTGGAAGGCCTGATGCTGGTGGCGGCTTTCTTTGCCGTGGTGGGGTCGGTGCTGGCGGCGTATTGGCTGCCGGGCCTGCCGCCGGTCTGGCACGCCTGGCTGGGGGCGTTGGCCGGGGTACTGGCGGCCATGCTGCTGGCGCTGCTGCTGGCGGTGTTCCACCTCGAATGGGGTGCCGATCTGATCGTGGCCGGCATCGCCCTCAACGTACTGGCTGCCGGCCTGACGGTGTTCCTGCTGTCCACGCTGGTCGGCGACAAGGGCTCGACCGCCAGCCTCGATACGCCAGTGCTGCCGGCGCTGCATCTTCCCGGCCTGCAGTCCTGGCCGCAACTGGACCTGCTGCTCAATGGCGAACATGGTCGGGGCCATCATCTGCTGCTGTGGACCGCCTTGCTGGCCATTCCCCTGCTGCGCCTGCTGTTGCGTCATACCCGTACCGGCGTGTGGCTGTGTGCCTCAGGGGAGCATCCGCAGGCCGCCGCCGAGGCGGGCATTCCGGTCAAGCGCATGCGCTATCTGGCACTGCTGGTCTCGGGGATGCTGGCTGGCCTGGGCGGGGTCTACCTGAGCATGGGCTACCTCAGTCTGTTCCAGTCCGACATGACTGCCGGACGTGGATTCCTGGCACTGGCGGCGGTCTTCGTCGGCGCGCGCGGTCTCACCGGCACGGTGCTGGCGTCCCTGCTCTTCGGTGCCAGCGCGGTCCTCTCGACCCGGCTCGGTGCGGCGGGCATGGCACCGCAACTGCTGTACATGCTGCCTCCTGTGGTCACCCTGCTGGCGCTGGTCGCCGCCGGTGCACGCAAGCAGGGCAGGGCGCACAGATCAAGCTAAGCAACAACCCCTTCGCATTACAGGAGAAGCATGTGAGCAGCACAAACTTTAGGGACAGGATCTTCGCCTCGCTGGCCCTGGCCGGTATGGGCGACGCCCTCGGTGCCCAGACCGAACAATGGAGCATCGACGAGATCGCCGCCCGTCACGGCGGACTGGTGACCCGCTTCGGCACCCCGCCCGATGACACCTTTGCCGGTGCCAATGCCGGCAAGCGCGCTGAGGTCACCGATGACGCCAGCCAGATGTACTACCTGGCGCGCGCCCTGATCGCCGCCGACGGACGGCTCGACTATGACGGCTGGGTGAGCTGCCTGCTGGATTGGGCCAGCACCAGCCCCAAGGCGGGATTCATGGGGCCGAGCACGGCGCTGATGGTCAAGGCCTTGCAAGAGGGCGGCGATGTCAATGAGGTGGGCATCATCGGCCGCTCGCGGCGCAAGATGACCACCATTGGCATTACCAATGGTGCGGCCATGCGGGTGGCACCGGCTGGGCTGATTCATCCCGGCGATCTGGCGGCGGCCTGCGAACAGGCACTGGTCACCTGCCTGCCTTCACACGATACGGATGTGGCCATTTCCGCCGCCTGCTCGATCAGCGCTGCCACTGCCCAGGCGCTGGTGAGCGACGATCTGCAGCAGGTGCTGGCGGCGGCCACCCACGGCGGCCGTATGGGCGAGCGAATGGCCAGCCAGCATGCGCGCTCCGTGGCCGGGCCGAATTATCTGGCCAGGCTGGAAATGGCCTTGAGTATCGCCGCCGAATCGCGCAACGACCGCGAGTTTCTGGTGAACATGGAAAAGAAGGTCGGCAATTCCGTGCTGGCAGCGGAGTCCGTACCGGCGGCCCTGGGCGTGGTGTGCTATGCGCAGGGTGATCCTTTGCGAACCATCGCACTGTGTTCCTCGATCGGCAATGATACGGATTCCATCGCCACCATGGCGGGGGCCATCGTCGGCGCTCTGCGCGGCACGGCTGCGTTGCCGGCCGATCTGCTCAGTGAATTCCTGGAAGTCAATCATGACGACTTCGACCTGCAGCAGATCGCCGAGGGCCTTAGCCAGCTTGCGATCGTCAACATGGCGCAACGCGCCCAACGTCTCTCCAGCACCGTATCGCCACGGATACAGCCATGAGTTCGCGCTCGTACGACCTGCTGACCCTGGGCGACCCGGTGGCCGACCTGATGCTGCGCGCCGAGCAGCTGCCGCCGCCCGGCGGCAAGACCGTGGGGCAATGGCTGGGCGTCCTGCCCGGCGGCACCACGGCCAATGTGGCCTGTGCGGCCAGTCGGCTGGGGATGCACTGCGCCCAATTCGGACGGGTTGGCGATGATCCTCATGCGCAGCTGCTGCGCGACTCCCTGGGGGAGTATGGTGTTGCCACGCAATGGCTGACCGTGCAGCAGCAGGCGGCCTCGGCGTCGTCAGTCGCAATCCTGGCGCCTTCCGGGGAGAAGTCGATCATCTACCTGCCCATGGCCGCCGCCACGCTGGATACGGACGCTTTGCAAACGGCGCTCAGACAGTCGCGGCTGGTCTATGCCATGCCCTACGATCTGGCTGAGCTGGAGACGGTCAGTCACCTGGCCCGTGCCACTGGCACGCTGGTGGCCATCGATCTGGAGGCAGCCGTGGCACCGAACGCAGACGAGATGTGGCGTCGGGCCTCGCTGGCGGACATCGTGTTTTTCAACGAGGCGGGCTTTCACAAGGCGACCGGCTGCGCACCCTCCGCTCAGGTGCTCACCGAGGCTTTGCGCCTGGGCCCCTCGGAGATCATCGTCACGCTGGGGGCGGATGGGGCCATTGGCGCAGTACGTACCAGTTCCTCCCGCCACGCGGCCTTCCCCGCACAGGTGGTCGATACCACCGGGGCCGGCGACTGCTTCAACGCGGCCTATCTGAGTGCCCGCCTGAGAGGACAGCCCTTGTCGCTGGCGCTGCGTTTTGCCTGCGCTGCTGCCAGCTGCGTCGTCAGCGCCCTCGGTGCGCGCCACGGCTTGCCCGACCAGGGCAGCGTGGCCGCCATCCTTGCCGCCACCGCTTGCACAGGAGCCACTTCATGAGCACTGTCATCATCGACTGCGATCCCGGTATCGACGATGCGCTGGCCTTGTTCCTTGCTGCCGGCAGCGTCGAGCTGGATCTGTTGGCCATCACCACGACGGCGGGCAACCGGCCTGCTGCGATCACGGCCGGCAATGCCCGCAAGCTGATGGATCTGGCCGGTCGGCCAGACCTGGCTGTTCACGCCGGGGCCGAACACCCCTTGAGCGGCCAACCGGCGCGCTGCAACCTGGTGCATGGTGAAGACGGCCTCGGTGGCGTCCTGCCCGGGACACCCGCTGCTCTCGAGAGCGAGCACGGTGCGCTGGCATTGGTGCGCCATCTGCAGCAGGCACCCGCCGGCAGTATCGACCTCGTGGCCATCGGCCCTCTGACCAATCTGGCACTGGCCGAATTGCTGGTGCCGGGCATTCTGCGGCGGAGCAGACGGCTTTCCATCATGGGCGGCGCCTTGCGGGTGCCGGGCAATATCACCCCGGCGGCCGAGTTCAATTTCTATGCCGATCCGCTGGCGGCTGACCTGGTCATGCGCAGCGGTGCTGCCATCCATCTGTATCCGCTGGATGTGACGCACCAGGCGGTCATGAGCCCCGCGTGGATCGAGACGACAGGGTGCCTGGCCAATCGCTGCGGGCAAGCGGCCGCCGCCATGCTCAGGCAATACGCCGCCATGGATCCATTGCTGCACGATGTCTGCCCGGTTGCCGCGCTGCTGCAACCTGCCTTGTTTGGCGAGCAGCTGTGCCGCGTTGAGGTCGACTGGCGCCCCGGTCTCACCGAGGGCTATGCGCTCACGCAGTTTGACCCGCCAGATGCGTCTGCCTCCTTCATTCGAGCCGCCACCAGCGTCGATAACGACGGGTTGCTGGCGCTGGTGCTTGAAAAACTTTCCGGTCTCCCGTGAATCCTGCTTTGTCATGCGATGGACCGTCGCTGAACTCCAACCGTTCCTGTTTATGCGTTCATTACCGTTGCCTGTTTTTCTGATGCGCACCCGCCTGGTGTGGCTGGCTTGCCTGCTGGCTTTCTGGTTGGGCGGCTGTGCCGTCAACCCGGACCAGAGCACACCGACGAAATCCCTTGTGGGCAGCCTGCGTCTGCTGGGCGAGCAGCGCATTGCGCTCAATGCGCCATTCATGGGGACGGTGATCGGCGGCTTGTCCGGAATCGACTACGATCCCCGCTCCGACACCTGGGTCGCGGAAAGCGATGATCGCTCCGAGGTCAGTCCCGCGCGCTTTTACACCTTGAAGCTGCGCTATGACCTGCAGGGATTTCATGCCCTGCAGGTGGATGCGGTGACGCTGCTGAGACAAGCCGATGGCAGCCTGTACCCGGATGCAAGAGAAGCGGCAGTGCGGGGCGGCGATATTCCTGATCTGGAATCCATACGGGTTGATCCGCTCGATGGCAGTCTCTGGTATAGCAGTGAGGGTAATCGTCCGAAAAAGATGTCGCCCTTTGTCCGGCGCGCTGATCGCGACGGGAGCTACCTGTCACAGTTTCCCACCGGTACGATGTTCCAGGTGCGCCCGGATCAGCCACTGGGGCCGCGCGACAATCTTTCCTTCGAAGGTCTTTCTTTCTCGCCCGACGGACAGACACTGTGGCTGGGGATGGAGGCTCCCTTGTATCAGGACGGCGAAGTACCTACGCTGGAACATGGTGCTCTGGCCCGTATCACTCACTATCGTCGCGACGGCACGATCATCGCCCAATATGCCTACTCCTTGGACGCAATTGCGCATGCACCGGGAGGCCGATATGCCGATAACGGCCTCTCCGAGTTGCTGGCCGTCGATGCACATCATCTGCTGGCGCTGGAACGCTCGGGAGTGCAGGGGAGCGATGGCGTGTTTCGTTTCCACATCCGGCTCTACGAAATGGATATCAGCAATGCTACCGATATTGCGGCGATGCCTGCACTGGCCGGACAGTGCTGCATCAGGCCGGCCGGCAAACGACTGATCCTCGACTTTGACACCTTGCCGCTGGCGAAGATCGACAATCTGGAGGGCGTATCCTGGGGGCCGCGACTGGCCAACGGGCATGACAGCCTGGTCTTCATTTCAGATAATAATTTCAATGCCTCCCAGGTAACGCAGCTATTGGCGTTCGAAGTGATTCCCCCTTGAAGAGAAAGGACTGCTTGCAATGAAAATTCTGTCCACCATAGCACTGCCTCTCATCGGTCTGTGCTTGAGCGTGCCCTCCGCTTTCGCCGACACAGTCCCTGTGACGGCGTTATCCAGCCAGGCCGACATCGTGCAGGCGCTCGACCAGGGCGCGACTGTGCGGCTCTCGCTGGACCTGAGTCATTGCCGCCCGGATGGGGTGACCAGCCGGACTGGCAAAGCGAAAGGGGGCCTGACCATCGATGCTTATCTTGTCATGGATGGCGTGCTGAGCTTCTCGGACAGCCATCCTACTGTGAGCAGAAACGGCGAGCCGTTGTGGCAATTCCTGCGCTACCAGGTCAAGGCCGATCAGAGCGTAACCTTCACTGCTGACATGTTCCAGCTGCCTGCTTACACGCGGCTTGGAGAGCGCATTTCCTACCAGTGCAGCATCAATGAAGGCATCCGGTTCTTCCAGCAATGAGCCATGAGTGCAGGGCGTGTACGCCCTGTGCAAAGGCCCTAGCGATAGCGGTCGCGGTTGCAGCTCAGTTCGAAGACCAGTTCGTGACGCGATGAAGTAAAGGACAAAGGCCGCTCCTGATTTTGGTCGGCATGGACGCGGCCGGTCTTTCGCCACTGTTCCATTTCTTCGGCCACGGTTTGTCGTATGGCGTTGCGTAACGCAATGCGGAACAGGATGACGACAACGATGCCGCAGCCGATCCCCGTGATTTCCAGCCAATCGAGCATGATTCCTCCTGTGTGCCAGGTTGAGACTAAGTGAGCCGCCACGCATAGGTAGGTGTGACTGGAGAAAGAGTTCCTCGACGCATTGAGCACCTGTATCAGGCGCCGTGCGTAAGCTCGATGCGTGCAGGCATGGCGAGCGAATTGTGCGACATGGCTCGGAACGCTGAAGCTCCTGCTGCCAGATCCTGATCCGTCGCTACTCTGCATGATCAATCCAGTTCGCCAGCCAGTTGCGCAAGAGGGGTTGCGCTGACGTCCTCAGTGAACTCCATTTTCAGGATGGAACGGATTCCTGAGAATGCGTAAGCTCTTGTCGCCTGGTAAAACCGGGACATCTCGTTCATGAATCGGGGCAATTCACCCGGTGGCACCTTACATTCACCCAAGTTTGAATCAAACACGGTCAGTGAATGCCTATCCCCTTGCGAAAATACGCTGAGGTTGTGGCCAGCTTCTTCTCCGCTCTGATTGGTGAGACTAATGCCAAGATCGTAATAACCGGGCGATCTTTTCAGTAGCTGTTCTGCACGTAGATACGCTGCTGACCCCGTGAAAAATTCATTGCTGATGCACCTCGCCTGACTTGAATAGACGCTTGAGAGATTTGATACCGCCGTATCGAACTGGGCTTCGAGCCCCAGCTCCAGCAGCCTTTTCAGGGAGGGCGCTGCACCGGAGTGGTGATGAACATTTTCCTGGGCGTACAGTCGTTGTGCGATGGTGGCATGTGCCGTACCACGCTCCGACATCAGCAGGGACATGCGTGCCGAGGCTTTTGCCGCCGGTTTCGCCTGATGCAGACGAAGCCAGACGGAGCCCATACCTCGGCAGATTCCTCTCTGGCTTTCAAGATGGTCGGCACCGAAGTGCCTTTGCTGGGCCAGTGCTTTTTGCATGCGCGCTTTGACGTACTTGCGCAGCGCAGGTTGCAGTTCGTCCCATTGTGGATGATCGATATTGGCGCACTCATTGACAGAACCGGACGCAGCTTCCTGATGCCGGAAGAGGCGACTGAATTTGCTCAGCGTGGATTCGCGGCGGCGAGACGGTCCGCCGACTTGGCTGGAGTCGCCAAGTGCAGCAGCGGGACTGCCGCAAGGTAATTGGCCGGCGTTTTCTGCGCCGGAATCCTCTGCTTCCGGCACCATGCTCCATGGGAGAGATGCATTGAGGTGGGCGGGAGGATTTGAGCGTGGAAACATGTTTGCAAATGAAAACCGATGTGGGCAGTTGGAGTGATGAAGATTCAATCTCCTGATGGGTGCAGGAACAAGTAGATAAGTTCGCCGAGCGCATCTGAAACAACGCGAATAATTTAACCATTCTTGATTTTCCCGATTTGTCTTTTTAGCCGATTTTCGGATTGGGCTGCGCTTGTCTGTACACCCAACAAGGGCTGGACATTGATCCCGCGTTTGGGGGCTTTACTTCGGATCACCCGCTCAGGGCCGACTCTGCGAGTCAGTCAACACCTGTCGCCGATTATCGGAATTTTTTTCCGCTCTTTCGCTTGCAATCTGCTAGTACGTCTGGAACCCGATGCCGGATAGCGGGCTGCGCCCTCGCAGGGTAGAGCAGCTGAACACTTGAGCGGCACGGAAGGGCAGGTGCAATAGAACCAGGCGCGTCCGCGCACCACTCATGAGCTCCATTGCCTACCAGGAGCTCGCGGATGAGGATTGCCAGCCATTCGATCAGCACCATGGTCCCCACGGAGACTGAATTCAATGCTCAGGAGGCAGCGGCCTCATCGATGGGGGGCATCGGCTGTACTCAGCGCCACCAATACGGGGTCGGCCAGCATGCGTCACAGCCGTCCAGTTTGGCTCCAGTCTGAGGACTTCGCCGACGACATGGCGCTGTCAGCGCACTCGGGCCCGCGCAAAGCTGAAGCTGCGCCTCAGGGTGGCGATGATTTTTCATCCGCGCTGGAACAGTACCTGGCGGTGCGCTGGAGGCACGATCGCACCGCCGTACTCGACCGGCTCGGCCAGCTACGCGCGTCAGCGCAGCGAGCAATTGCAAGCCATCCACGGTAGTGGTGATCCGGCCCGGCAATATGGCCTCCTCGCGACCAGGAAGGAATACGCGCTGCGCGGGTCCTCACTGGACCAGCACCATGTGCCCGGACTTACGGTGGAACATCAAGAAAGTGCAGAATATCAGCGGGATGCGCCCTCCGAGCGAACTAGGACGCAATGCCTGGACATCTACCGCATCTTGGGGCGCAGCCATCCTTCCAAGTGCGTCCTTTTCGCCAACTCGCAGACCAACGCGGCCCGCATCCTTGCCCAGCTCAAAATACGCAATTCGGCTTCCTGCCTGGTCCCCGGGCGCAAGGAGCCAGGCAGGATCCTGCCCTTGAAGCCGGGCCTGGTGGCCATCGAATTGTACAGCGAGGCACTGGAACCCGAGGCGCAAAAAATCGGTGTGACGCCTGGGCTGCCAACCTTCGCATTTTCATGTCGACAAGCTCCACTGGCAGTCTCTGACAATACGGTACGGCCGCGCAAAACGCTGCAGCATCTCTTTGATGAGGAACGCATCGACAATCACGCGCAATTGCAGTCGGCCAGGGGCGGAGACATGCCACAGACGATATCATCACTGCGGCAGCTGCCATCTGGTCATGCCATGCAGACGTTGGCCAACAGCACCGCATCCTTGCTGGCAGCATTGCAGCAGACCCTGCAGAGCAAGCTGGACAGCCCCGGATTGCGACACGATCCCCTCATCGCCGATGCCCTCGACAGCCTCCTCAGGACTGCGCAGGCAATGACCTCGGTGACCAATGACTCCACGCTGTTCTTCTGGGCGCAGGAGGCGATCATCGAGGAAATGCATCTCCTGCTGGCGTCCGTGCAGCCCTACGGCTAGACCGATTTCAAGAAGGCAACGGCAGCGTTGCTAGAGCGCCGCCCTGGACCGGTGCTGGGTCAGCTGCAGATCTTCCTTTTCAACATCTATTTTCAGAAATAGGAATACGAGTCTTTCCCTACAATGTTATTGCAATAGCTACTTTTTCTACTTATTCGCTTAGCGCGCTTAAATGCATCGCCTGCTCTGAAATTTTCATGACGCCTCTATCTAGCTAGTTTTCTCAGCTGGGGCAAATCAATTCTCAAATTAAAAATTAACTTTTTTGAAAATAACAAATACTTACAAATCTCATTTCTAATTACTGATTTTGTAAGGTATTTGTCAGCTTAAAAATGCGAGCTTGTAAGAGAATGTTCCCGTCACTTCGCATTGAGGTGACGTTCCCCTCACATCTATAAGGAGTTGTTTCATGCGTATCGTCAAGACCGTGGTAGCTGCTATTTTGTTGGTCGGTTTCGCATCCTCTGTCTTTGCGGAACCTCGTCTGTCCAGTGGTCTCCGTATCAACAAAGCTTGCGACGACATCGATGGCGTGAAAATTTGCTACTGAAGCATCTAGCGAGCAATAAAGAAGCCCCGGATCTAGCCGGGGCTTTTTTTTACGGTACCACCTGAGATAAATCCAAGTGGATTTTGTTCGGTGTCATTAAGAGATTAAAAAGCCCCAAATTCCGGGGCTTTCCTTCTTTTTTGAGAGTAGTGAGCTTGTTTATTTCTATTGCTAGAACGTTTGGAATCCGATTCTCCTCGATCCGCTTGGGTTAATAACCTCCCTATATGGCTCTACATTGTGTTCCATGGCCGTCACAAGTGCTTCTCGCATGTCAGACCAAGCTTCGATTCGTGAATTCAAATCGCTCAAGATATTTTCTACTCGATGTCCGGAATGAATAGTGGAAGCGCCAGTAAGATAGGCGTAATGCATGTCAGCCGTTTGAAGTGTTGTCGTCGTATCTCGGAACAAGCGGTTGTAGCGATCACGAATACCACCAGGTGCTCGGTAGATCACGAAGTCATATTGATCTCGTGGTAGGCCGGCCGAATTTTGCAGTTCGTTCCGACGCTGCAAAATTTGTGTGGCTGCATCACTTTCCTGATGTGTTGGAGAGCTAACTTCATGGGTTCCGCTCGCCCCCCCTACGCAAAGATAATTTCCCATTGCAATTCCTTTAAAATTTGAACTAATGATCGAGCCAGAATCTATATGGTCTCGATACGTTAGTACGTGGAAGAAAAGCAATATATGGTTCGATTTACTAATTGAAAAAAAGCCCCAGAGTCTGGGGCTTTTTTTATTTTGTGCGGATTCACTTTTGGAAAACTAGCCACTTATTGCACGAGATTAAATGACGCTTTGATTTCCTTTTTCCCTATCGCATATGCGGAGCGAGCCAGAAAAGCCATTCTCAACTCTAATTTTCAATTCAATACACTATCAATTTTGAAGGACTTAATGTAGCCATGAGAATTCCCGACAAATCCGTGCATGTCTCGGCCCATCTCGAAGTGGCAGGCGAGATAGAAGAGGTGACGGCGTCGCCTTCACCAAGTCCTGTGCACGTAACTGGACATTTTCCGAGTGTCCCTCCTCACATCAGAAGGGTTGGCGAAGAAGCTACGAGTAAACGCCTCCTCAATGAAATGACTGGTACGAATATAGATCTACCTGATATTCGAGAAAGCGAAATATGCATCGATATCTCGGAAGACATACTAGTTCAGGTCGCTCTCGATAACATTCCCTGGTCTGCTCGCACCGCCGAAAATCAGCCCTTTCATGAAAGACAGCGGCAGTTGGAGCGAATCTTTGTTGATTGGGCCGCTCAACAGGTGAAGGCGCGGCAGCAAGCTTTCGGTCACGCCTATGTTCTCGGAGTTGACATGAGCGCTCCTGTAAAGGAAGCATTGTTGCCTGCGCTTTATGATGGCGTCCGGCAGTTTATCTATGCTGCTGCGCGAGGCCCGCTTCGGAATGCGACCGTATCAGCGCTTGGCCCCCGCAAGAACGAGGCAGGTCAGAACATTGGGGAGCTCAACACCGAATTCAGTGCGACGATGGTAGGCGGCGCTACAGGTGGATTAAGCGCTTACCTGGCAGAGGTATGGTTATTACAGGCAATGGATCGGCGCGCCAATCTTTCGAATCTGGCGAAGCTTGATCCGGTAGATATGCGTGTGCTGGCACCGGATCCTTGTCCCGTACAATTGCGATTGGTTGATGGTGCCAAAGAATATTGGCTTCCTGCCTCTGATGAATATGGCGGGCATGCTGAAGCCGGTAAGGACGAGAATGATCCCAGCTTGCCGCGCGACATTGATCCGACCCTTACTATGCTGAAGGACCAAGCCGTCGAACTGAGAGCGTCGTGGGTTCGATGGCAGGGTAATATTGAAGGGAAGGGAATGCTATCTTGGTTCCGCCCCGGTCTAAGTGGCGCGTTTAATACCGCGCGTAGAGCGCTTTCGACCATGCAAATGCTGAAGTCACCCCTCCCGTTGTTCGGCACTTCGGTGCTGGCTGCCAGCGCAGGAGGTGTCGCTAACTTTACGATTGGGATGAGCAAGGCGATGCCGTGGATATCGCAAGTGCAAGCAGATAACTTGATAGGCGGGACGCAAACGCTCAATCTGTTCAAGCTCACGAGCCCGCAGTCGAATATTTCCTCTGTGTCGTGGCGTGACGCCCCTTCTTTTCCTCGCTACGCAAAGGATGTCATATGGGAAATGGGCGGGCGCATAAAACATTCCTTCAATCCGCAGCGCTCGTGGCGCGATTTCTCGGTGCAGGCTAAGGATGGCTTTCGAAATGCCGCTATTAGTGCAATCGGAAGCATGATGTCTGCCGCCACCGCCAAAAAATTGGCGGAAGTCATGCGCAACGGAAGTCCCGTGGAACTGCCGGGAGAATCTTTCAAGGCCGGGGCGAGCCTTCTCCAGCAATTTGGTCAGAGCACCACCTATGACTATATTTGGGAGGCCTTCAGGGATTTTACCAAAGGCGATGCGTACGACCTTTCTCCGAGCCTAGACAGGACACGTGATCAGCGGCAATTGTCTCTTCTATTTCAAACAAGGCAAGAGTGCGCGACATTGCTCGTTGCTATGGATGAATGGCGCAAGCGTATGCCGTCACATATCCAAGTTATCGAGCAAATCAATCTTCATATCAACGAGTTTGAAAAGTATGTCAGTGTGAATCAGATTCAAGCCATCCATGAGGTTCTCACAAGCGAAACTGTTATATCCTGCCAAAGAACCGCAGCACAACTTCATTCGTACACAAAGCTAATAGATTCGACAGAGAAGGTGATTAAGCTGATCAATCAACGCGAGGCGTTGATGGCCAAACGCAGACCAGCCAACTAAAGATAAAGTCATCAGTAATTGTGGTGGGCGGCAAGCTTCGATAGCTTACAATTCAGGAAATTTCAGCAGAAGATATACCATCAACTGAGCCCGTTTTAAGCCGATCTCATGTAGAAAAGTACGAACTTGGGAGTTTTCGACAAAATACACAGCTGGCGGCAGATCTTGCATCGCGTGGCAACGGATGTAATGCAATTATTAATTGGAGTCCCGAAGTAAGCATGGAACTGACCGACCGATGATCTCCGGTTTGTCTTCACACTGCTGCTGAAGAGTCTTTTGTAGTGCTCGGCCATGAGCTGGTACATGCTCGGCATTTGATGGAAGGCACTTCAAAGGCGTACTCAGGTGGTTATCGATATGATGAGACAACTCCTGCAGGCAAAGAAGAATTGAGGGCAGTTGGTTTAGGCAAATATAGGAATTTGCCGTCCGCAAACTCGATCAGAGCGGAGTATGGTCTTCCTTTGATGTTTAGATATAGACCTCGGGATGCCTAATGACATATTGCAGTCCTGCCGTATGGATGGGATAGAGAGAGGCAAGATCCAAAAAAGAAAGCCCCGGAACTCCGGGGCTTTCTTTTTGGTGAAGGGCAGGGCGCTTGTCAATCTGGTGGACGACCGCGCCGAGCGATACAAATGCGCAAGAGTGGGCATCGGCTGTACTCAGCGCCACCAATACGGGGTCGGCCAACATGCGTCACAGCCGTCCAGTTTGGCTCCAGTCTGCGGAGTTCGCCCACGACATGGCGCTGTCAGCGCACTCGGGCCCGCGCAAAGCTGAAGCTGCGCCTCAGGGTGGCGATGATTTTTCATCCGCGCTGGAACAGTACCTGGCGGTGCGCTGGAGGCACGATCGCACCGCCGTACTCGACCGGCTCGGCCAGCTACGCGCGTCAGCGCCGCGAGCAATTGCAAGCCATCCATGGTAGTGGTGATCTGGTCCGGCAATATGGCCTCCTCACGGCCAGGAAGGAATACGCGCTGCGCGGGTCCTCACTGGACCAGCACCATGTGCCCGGACTTACGGTGGAACATCAAGAAAGTGCGGAATATCAGCGGGATGCGCCCTACGAGCGAACTAGGACGCAATGCCTGGACATCTACCGCATCTTGGGGCGCAGCCATCCTTCCAAGTGCGTCCTTTTCGCCAACTCGCAGACCAACGCGGCCCGCATCCTTGCCCAGCTCAAAATATGCAATTCGGCTTCCTGCCTGGTCCCCGGGCGCAAGGAGCCAGGCAGGATCCTGCCCTTGAAGCCGGGCCTGGTGGCCATCGAATTGTACAGCGAGGCACCGAGCTGGCCCCAGCGTCACGGCGAACAGGACAAGCAGAACGATTGGAGCACGGACAAGCTGGTCCGTCAGACCATCGCTTGGGTCAAGAACGGGAAGATGAGTAAAAGCGATCCCGGTGTACTGGTGCTTGTTGCGACGCTGGAGCAACGTGCCTCCGATGGCAAATCCGATCTCGCCGATGTCACTAAGAAGCTGCAGCCGCTGATCGACAGTGGTCAGCTCAAGATCGTACTCTGCAAGAGCTATCAGAAATACACCTCACTGGGCAGTGGCAAGAGCATGGCGGGGGCAGTGACCGTCATCGGACGTGACGATGCCAAAACCCGCCTGGCCAACAGCAAGCTGCGTGAGGCAGAGCTGGGTCTTGGCTGGATCAACAATGACGAGAGCCAGTTGCTGGTGCGCATGCTCAGCCACGCGCAGGACGATGAACTCAAGCTCATCGACGAAGCCACCCAAAATGCTGCCTTCGTCGAGGCTTTCTGCCTTCGCAAAGCTCACCAGATCGACGCCGGGATGATCCTCCGGGAAAAGGATTTACCTTTCACTATCATCAATACCGAAAGCGCCCGCAGGGCCATGCAGCTCCTTGCGCGTCAGGTGGAGCTGCGGACCAGTTTCGGCTTCCTCGGGACGGCCATGCTGGATGTCGGGAGATAGTGGCTGCGCTTGACTGTGAGTAGCGAGAGCAGGGTGGAGCTGGTGGAGAAACACTTTGCAATGGGCTGGACGCTGGAGGGTGGCCTGTCCGATAACGCGGTTTCCGAGCTGCATCACAAGGTCGTGGAAGTCGCCAAGGATGCCTTGCGTACGATGCTCGAGCAGGGCGATGTGACGCGCTGGGGCCCCACGGCGATACAGATCATCAACACGCGTTCCGACACGCGTGGTATCCCAGCGCCATTGACGCTGCAGCGCTGCAAGGCCTTGTTGGACGAGCTCATCGTCAGCGCGACGCCGACTTCTAAGTATGCCGCGGATAGGGTGGCCGGCCAGAAGCAGTGGCTCAGGGAGCAACTCGACAGCCTGCTGGAGGAGTCCGAATACCTGTCCGACGCGCTGATTACGGAAGAAATGCTCGTGCTGAGCTTCCCTAATCGCGCTTTGCTTTCGCACTGTTTGGACCTGTAATTTACAGTCAGTTATCTAACGTTGAGTTCTGTTTCTTGTAGTAACTACTATTGTCGAAGTATTCGATGGTTCTTGTAAGTGCTGTGTCTAAGGCCTGGGATATTTCGTCCCTATGTTGTTTATCTTTTGCGAGTTCTACAATGGAAGAATAGTCGAGGTGGTAGTTTTCAAGATGCTGTACAAATACCTTCTTCCGCTTTTCATCGAGTAACCCTTGCCGATTACTATTTGCGAAACGCTTCGCTACGGATGGGGGAGCCTTGCCATTAAGAAGCCTTTTTTCCAGCGCTTTCGTCCTTGCTACCTCTTCCGAATTCAGTTCAATTTTTTCGCTAGCAATGATTGCAGTGTAGACGGCCATTACTTCGTTTAGAGAATGGCCGCCGTCAAATCCGAGAAACATCATGCCAGCCAGTATGGCTTGATCCACTGAAAAATCACTGTCTTCCTTGGCGATCCTTCGGCTGAGGTAAGTCAGCAAGTTGGCGTTGCCGGATAGTCCCGTAACGATCGCATGCCCGTGATACAAAGCTTGCTGTTCCATTCCTGACAGGTTCGCCATGTTGGGATTCATGCGCCCATAAGTGGTATCTCTCGCGATATAAAATTTCTCCTGCGGTTCGTACTCGGGATGGTTAAGCAAACCGGTGCCGTATCTGCTTGTTTTGATATCCAGTCCCAGTTTATTTGTCAGATCTGCGGCTTGCTGTGCGCTAACGCCGACTTCATTTTCAAGAACCTGGAATGGGCGCGTCTTGCGAGCAGGCTGCAAGACGTATTTGTATCGTTGATCAGCGTACTCTTTCCATTCAATGTCATCAGAAAATTGTTTGCTCACTTTGGAGATCAGTGACTGTACCTTAAGTATATCGATGCCATTGTTGACGCTTAGTAGCATTGACTTCAGGTTGCTGTAAGTAGGCTCCTCCCTGAACTTCTCCAGATCAGGGGCCAGTGCTGTCCAAGGTCGCAATTCGATGGATTCCGCTATTCTTTTCAATGTCGTTTCGGTGGATAGAGCACCTGACGCATGTATCTTGTCAAAATCATTCAGCAGCGCTTGGCCAATCTTCTGGGTAACTTCTATGGTGCCGCCTGGGGGATTTTTGACGAGAATATGAATGAACTCGGATTCGAATTTTCTTCCATACATATTGTCATTTCGCTGGGTTGCCTCTTTCGGCTTGATGACAGCATCAGCAATTGAAACTACGTAGGAATGAAGACGAGATCTGTCTTGCAACTCCGACGCGGCATCCATCAGGAACGCAGCCACTGCGGTATCACTGAGATTGCCGGACATCCATAGCTTGCTTGCCTTTTCAAGCAATTCCTTTGCTCTATCTCCTCCTGATCTCTGCATGAGATCCATGAACTGAATCAAACAGTCCGCTCCGGGACGTGCTTCAGATCTCTCGTCTTCGGTGTTGGTTTGGGTAAGTGATTTGATGATGGCCGCTTGTAGTTCGTTGAGCGCGGTGTTGGAAAGTTGTTTTTTGAAAGAGATAACGCGCCCGATCCCGTCAAATTCGACGGAATGCATGTGTTTTTCGGCAACCCTAGGGTCTATTGTTTGACCTATAAGCAGGTTTTTTCTCCGATTGAGTAAAGCTTTCTTCTCAGAATTCGAGGAAAAAAATCTCCTGAGGATGCTCCGTTGCTGAGTATTTGAGTGAGCAGTCAATCCCTGTCTGTTCAATGCCGACTCTGCAGCGCGAGTATCCTTGGCGGGATGATTGTGCTCCGAGTTCCGTACGCGAACTTCAGCATCTCTTTGATCTAAGGGGCCAGGGGGCTCAATGCTCGACGCTGGCCAGATGTTTTTCCACACAGGGCGGTTCCTCTCGTGTTGTGCTCTAAAAGTATGTCGCTATCAGCGGCAGAGTGCTCCATGAGTGTGTATGAAGGAGTACCTGACGCAATGAAGGCCCGACCAACGGAGGCATCTCGCAGCCATTGCTTGACTTTGCCACAGTGACTCGGCTCCGCTAAGCCACTTCCCCTTACCGGTGATGGGTACTATGGCAGGCATGCCCCCTGTTCTCAGCGCTCGCCATGTTCGAGATCAGGCGTGACGCTGGTCGCTGCATCGTCGGATGGCTTTCCCAGCACTGCCCGCTCGTAGGGCAATCGCGCACGGATGCGCAGATTGTTCTCACCCGGTCCGAGCAGGTCCGTCATGGTCTTGCTTGCCTGCGCGGGTAGCGCCCTGAGCATCTCGGTATAGCGGGTGGCGGTCTGTGTATCAGGCGCATGCTCTTCGCCACGTAGATAGGAAATCGACGGGCGCGCGACGGCCATGCCAGCAGAGACCGCCCATTCCACGGCAGTTCCAGCACTGGCACCGACATACTGCCCTGCCGTGGAGAGCAATTCTCCAGTGCGGGATGCCAGATGACGAACAGCGTCGGGCATGGTCGCGCCGATGCGCGATGGCAGATCTGCCAGTGCACGCAGCCCGACCCGCCCGCCGTTTCTGAGATGGCTGCCCCCCTCATAGACCGGATGAATCATGGCACCGCCCAACATGGACACTGTCTGTTGCTGCCATTGGCGCAAGCCTTCTTCCGAGATCAGTCGGTTATCCAGCAGGAACTGTACTGCCATGCGCCGGCTCCGGACCGCGCCAGGATTGTCCTGCGAACATGATTGCATCACCTCCGCCAGGCGCGTCCGCAGCTCTTGTTCGTTGGCGCGATTGGAAATGGCGCCTGTGATCGTCATCCAGAGAAGTTCACCCGGGCCAAAGAAGACGGTATCGAGCGCAAACGAAATCGCCTGATTCATCCCCGGAATCAGCGAAATACCACCCTGCACGACACCCGAAAGAAACTCCATCGGGACCGACAGGCGGACCGCCAGCGCATCGGGCTCGTTGTTGAGCTGTTCCTGGGTCATATCCCAGACCGCGCGCTTGACTTGCTCCATGTCGCTGCGGTCGAAGGCCTGAGTGGCATCGAAAGGATTGTGCTGTGGCCAGGCCAATTGCCGCTGTTCGAGTGCTTGCAGAACTGCTGCTTCGGTCTCGGCTGCTACTTCGCCCATCTTGAGGAAGAATCCTGAACTGCACGCGAGGCTGGATACGGGAGATGTCACCGCGACCTTGAAGCCTGCCTTAAAGGCACCCACGGCACCGGCTGGCTTCCAGATCTCGATCGCCTTGTCGGGCCAAGAGAATACGCCCGAGATGATGCCGGCCGGCACTGCGAACGAAGCAGAAGAGACCATCTGCCCCATCATTGCAGAGGCTTTCGCAGCTACCGTGCTGAGCCCTGACTTCAGATTGGCGGCTGTCAGCTCTGCCAGACCCTGTCCTATTTTCTCTTGCGACGCGACCAGTGCCCCGGCTAGCAAGACAGTACCAGCTTCGGCACCAGCGTTCTCGCCAGCCTGCACAGAGATCTGATCAGTGGCATCGGTTGCCACGGCTTGCAGCGACGGCTCATCGTCGGAGTCGTCATCGCCCAGCACGGCATCGAGGATGGCGTTGTCGAAGATCTCCCAGCTACCCAGTTGCCAGCTCGGATCGAATGTCATCAGGAATTTTTGCCACGGTGTCGCTACCGACAGGAGGTCTTCGGATACATCCGAAAACAGTTTCTGTGCCGTGGTTTGTCGATCGAGCCCGCTTTCGCGCCGCACCTCTGCCGGGATCATGCTGCGGTTGATGACATTGTTGAGCATCATCATTCCGAGCGAATAGACAGCGCCGCCTATCATGCTGCCGCCTAGCGCGCCCCAGCTGTGCTCAATCCGGCCCGCCTGATAACGCGCATGAATCAGCGCCTGACTTGCGCGAAAGTCCGCATGGGAAGGTTCGGCCAGTTCCAAACGGATGGCCTCTCCAAGCGCGTCTAGCCAAATGTCATCGGCTGTCGCATGTACCGAGATATCAGGTATCACGCTTGCGAGGCGGGCATAATCGTCATGGCCAGTTTTCTCGTCCCAGAGTGCCCCCTGCTGGCGCATACCTGCGAGGGCGGCACTGAAGACGCTGACACCGTTGAGGTCGAGCACAACGAAGTCCTCTTCAGCCCCGATCGAAGGCGAATGTTCGGACGCGGCCGCCAGCACTTGGTCGCGACGACGCGCTGCATGGTCGCCATCCTTCCATACCAGAGCCTGTTTGACTTTGAAGCGTGATTGCAGATGACGATATTGCGCATCCATTGACGCGCCCATACTGTAGCGCAATTCAAGTGTCTGTTCTGGCGCGAGGTTTTGGTACAGATGCTTCATCCGCTCCAGAAATGTGGGAGAGCTGTTCAGCTCTTCCACCAGACTGGTCAGGGCCGCGACATCACCGGCCGCGCCGGTTCGCGCAGCCCCCAGGCGCCCACTAGCGGGATCAATCACCAACTGGCAACGCAGCACAGGCCACTGCAGCGGTTTAATTTGCTCATCGATGTCGATATGCGCTGCGAGCTGTTCGTTATTGGCCCGGGCCAGCGTGATTTCCGTACTGCAGCTGAGCTGCTGCGCGCGGATGCGCTGTTCGTGACTACGATCTAACATGGCTGCAGCGGTTGGCAGCGAGGCCTGTGCAGGCGCATCGGCAGCACCATGCTGATGTGCGGCAATATCTTCGAGCAACGGATCCAGGAGGATATTGTTGCTGGCGTTTGAAGGAAGAACGTGGTTATTCATTAGATGGTCCAATAACATTTTTATGGGAAGCTCCGCCTTGGCAATCTGGCTCACTAACCGGATCGGATGCGGACTACCCTGCAGTTCAGATCACTGCTGTAAGAGGGCAGGTCACGAATGTATATCGTGCTTGCAGGGGGACTAGTGGTCAGTCCGCACAAGTACGCGTCTGCGGCGAACGGGAAAGATTTTCCGACATGAGCACGTCTGAGCGTAAAAATGGGTCAAGAGGAGAACTTCCTTTTCGCTGTCGACGTCGCGAGGCTTGCAGGATTTATCGATGGACTCGACGTCGCCCTGAGCAAGATTATGTAGACAGCGGAAGACTCCTAGTTCCACAGATCAATACTGTCGCCAAAGAAACCGTGGGTGGAAACGAAAAATTTTCCGTAAAAATAGGGAGTATTTGAAGGCAGAAAATGCGATAGAGACCCGCCTGTTCGATCAAGACTTACTTCCTCGTTTTTCGAATTTGTAAGTAACTAGGGAGTGGGAGCGGATGAGGGATGAAGTGGCAGAGGCAATGAATAATCCGCAGCGGCCTTCTGTTATCGTGATTAATCCCTCTGAAACGTTAGACCCTCGCAATATATCTCGTCGAATTGGTAATCAAACATTTTGATAAAAGAAACAGCCCCCTAGCGTGGGCTTTTTACTGGAATCTGGATTGATGTAACTTCCTAATACGGCCCCGGGATTTAGCAAACCGTAATATTTGATTACCGATTAGATTGGTATTGTCTGCAGCGCCTTCGCCCCACGCGTGAGTGATGCGGCACGCCATGGTACGGATGTGGCGGCGATGCGCGCGGCGATTCAGCGAATCGGTATGGCCGCCGGCACGGGCGAGGGCGAGGACCTGTCGGCTGCGATGGAACGAGCCCGCTATGCGCCGCATGCCATTGCCTCGCTGCTGGCCGGAGGTGCGGTGGCATTTGCACCGGGGGCGATGCCAGTAGAAGATCCGTCTCGTTGGGAGTCACTTTTTGCGATGTGCCTGGACTCAGGCTTGCCCGGCGTGACTGCCGAGACCCGCGCGCATATCCTTTCGGACTGGGCCATGCTGCATGAACGCAATCTGCAAACCGAGGACCCAGCCCTACAGCGTGCTGCGGCAGAAGAGATTCCGCGTCACCTGCGCCTGGGCTCCTATCGCGACATCGGGGCCAGGATCTTCGCCGCCATCAAGGAGAACACCTTTGCCGCGCTTGCGCCTTCGGTTCAGCAATGCCTGACTGAAGCCTTGTGCGCCGGGCTGGATGTGGATGCCCGCCTGGCCTTCATACAGAAGCTGGCACAACGCCAGCAGACCAGCAAACTGCCGGCGTGCGTGAAAGGTTTTGCTACCGCGTTGGCCCAGGAGCCCAACGCGGTAGCTGCCTTACGGATGTCCGATATTCTGCTGGAGGGCAGGATCGCACCGCGTGAGCAAATGCGCCCACTCACGTAGGAGAAGCGTGGAGAGCTACTGCAGGCGCTACAGTCCTATCAAGGGCCGCAGGTGGACGTAACGATATGAGCAAATGTCTCGGCCAGTGTTTTCAGTGCAAACGCCGGAGGCGGGCGGAGATGGATATAGAAGCAGATCCAGTCACCAATGTCGTGAAAAAGTCGGACATGAAAGAAGAGACAGGAAGGGTTGATCCTGCCTTCCCTTATTCGGACAATTGCCGAACGCGGCGCAACTTCTCTTCAGCATCTAGTGCTCTGTCACGATACTCGCCTGCATGCTCTAGAAGGTGATAGACCTCCAACCAATACGCGCCGTCAAGATCTCCTCCCTCTAATTGCAGGCGATGCAACTTCTTGAGAGCTGTGGTCAAGTCGATTTTTTCATCCATGGTTTTCTCTTTTGCATTCCTAAAATTAATGCCCAGCCGCTATTCAAAGAATGCCAAAACTTGGATCTTTGTTTGCTCAGTGATAGCGGGTTGCGCTTCATAGGTTTTCACCGCGACGCCTTTGGCGTCAAAGTGCGCATAATAAGGAACGCCAGCTGGCGCAGCTTCATATTTTCCAAGCCCCAAAACCTCCGGAAAACGTAGCTCGCTAAAGCCGCTCTCATGCTGAACTCGTTCGATCATATATACCTTGCATCGGGAGCCAAGATCACCTACTGCGTATTGGATGAGGCGCTCCACCGAAGAAATAATAGCCATAGAAAAAGGTTTTACGCACTTCTCAGCTTCGTTATTAGCAGCGACGATGAAGCATGGCTCCGTTTCTGACGCCATCACCCAATCCCACATTTTGAATGATTTAACCCAATGCTTGCGTGCATCTCGCAATTCGGATGATGGATCTGTAATCAACATAGATTTCGAAATACTGAGGTTTTTTGAAGTTGAACAAATAGGGGCTCGCAAGATTGCGAAGACCGCGACGTCCTATTAGCGTAGATCCCAGCCGAATTTGAAGCTGCGCACCTCATAGCGTGTGATGCGTGGCGTGCATCCGCTCAATTTGCAATCGACGAAGTCAAATTCGACATCAACATCTGCGGTAAATTTAAGCGACGAGTTTTCTTTTGAGGCAGCATAAATTTGTGCCTGATGTACTTTCGGATCAACTGGAACATTCAGATGTAATTTCGGCACTTCATAGTTGATATTACAGTTTTGGAATGCCCAGGAGTCGTTCGGAGAATTTGATACAAGAGGACCGTAACTACCCGTTGAGCGCGATTTCCCGTTTCCTTTGAGCCGCTTGTGGGCGGGCAAATTGACAAATACGTCGAAGACCGATAAGTCATCTCGCCCCGAAGCGATCGGTGCTGTAAAGGCCTCTATCTTTTCCCGGGTCCAGTAGCGGGTAGTTGGATATGCCCGAATTGCCTCTTGATTACGGGCCGCTGCCATGGCTGTAACATCGCCCAAAATCGCCTTCGGGTTCATCTTGGCGTTTGTCCGTGCTATCTGCTCTAGGGCTAAGTCGCGGTAGCACATAGTCGCGAATCGCGACCGCTCGGCTAAATTGGAATTTAGAAGGAGAGCACTGATAAATACTTGATTCAACTCCTGTGGGTCGATCTGGTCTATACGAACAAGTCCTAGATCAGCAATCGGTTGTTGGCTCGTGTTCCGCTGTGTAGATGAGCAAGCCACTAGGCCTACAGAAACCGCGGCAGTTAAAAAAATTTTTCTCATTCTTACACAAGCATCATTTATCAATAAGATGCTAATCATAGTATGTAGAATTATAGTATGCAACGGGCGGACACTTTGCGCATGCCCGTCGCACCCCAAAACAGCCCGCTAGTAATTAAATTTGCGCACAATGTGCGCAAATTTCGTCTAGCTCGCGGCGTCTCGCAAGAGGCATTGGCGGAGGCAGCAGGATTGCACCGTACTTACATAGGCATGATTGAAAGGGCGGAAAAGAACATTACGCTCTACAACATCGAGCGAATCGCCATTGCACTGGATGTAGCTCCGGCGACATTGCTCAGTTAGCCCATATTTTCTCCGCTGCGCGCTTAGATCTGGGAGACGAATTGAGATGCGGAGGCGTATCCTTGATCTTGGTTGTCTTCTTGGTTAGGACTGAACTTTTTTCCCGTACAATCAATCTGTGCCGCTTATCAGGCATGTGTATCTACATTAGTTCTAATCGCGATACACGAACTGTTAGGGTAGGGGACTGACCGCCCCTTCTCATCTGATCTTGAGTGTGCTCGTTATCATTATCGTAGCAGTGAAAAAGACCTTAGGGCATTACACTTAGCTCGGCTGAGGCCGGGGGCCTATCAACTTTCCTCGTCTGACTCTTGTAACACAACCGCATCGAATTCCCATCAATGAGAGTGCCTGCGTGCCTAGGCGGCAATTCGGCGTCAGAAGTCAACTTTGGGCTGGCAGCCCCATATCTTCATCTTTACAAATCCCACCATGAGCGCATGCCTTAGCCATCGATATTCGGGGCCTAGGGAATAATGTACTGTATTACGTTACCCCTCTCAGTACGTACGAGTACACATAAAAACTCGGGGCAACCTTACGGGTATAACCGTCGATAAGACTTCTTATCGACGGTTATCTTTTTCGCGCATGGCGTGAGTCAATTTATACCGGTACAACATCCCATAACAAGCGACGCATTTTCCTTCGCCTTTCGCCAAATCATTGACAACCCGCCCGGCAGGCGGTCGGCGAAAAGCGGGATTCGTAGTTTTGTGTTGACGCCTTGGGGTAAGCCCGATTCCTCCTCAGCCAAGTAGCTGTCGCAACAGCTCCTTGTTAAGCTGATTCGCATAATGAAAACGAAGGTCTTCATCCTCTTAAAAAGATAGGCAGTTGCATCTTCGTGAAAAGTGGACTATTCATTGTAAGTAAGGCTTGACATCGGCATCTAGCATCGAGCGATGAAGGCTCTCTCCAGCTCATCTAAGGTCGAGTTTCTTACAGCGCAGCTAAAAAAGAGTTTAATAAGGTTGGGACACCATGCTTAGCTCAGATCAAATATCGTTGTGGAGTCGAGATAGTCGCCTTGCATTCGAGGCCTGGATCCTCTCTATGAAGGGAAGGGGCCTCAGTAAAAATGCAAAACAAGAAACAATCAAGATATATCGAGTTCGATGGGGACAATTTGACCAATATTTGCGAGACCATAGACTCAATATCTATCAGGTCCGTCCACAACATATAGGAGAGTTCTTATCCCAGAAGGCACGGATGCTCTGTGACAAGAAAAGTAGTTATGAGCAGGACGAGCTCAATCAAATTGAACAGCTTCTGTGCTATCGCCGGCTTATTGAGAAGGTCTACGAATTTGTCATCGACACCTGTCCCGACAATATCTCAAAAAATCCAGCTGAACTGAGCAATCAGGAAGGGAAGGAGTGGACTGGTGCGATTAAAAGTGATGGCCGAGATTTTCTGTCAGAGCCAGAACTCGAAATTCTTGAGCAGCACCTTGAATACATTGCGCAAAAGCCCTTCGAATCACTCCGAACGCTCGCAGAAATCAGAGAGTTCAGGCGATACGTCACTACGGCATTAATGATTGGCGCTGGACTGAAATCATCTGAAATTCTGACACTCAAAATTTCCGACATTCATATCCGATCGGGACAGATCTCATTACATCGGGAAGATACACCTTTTCACAGAAAGATAAACTTAAAAGACGTTAGCTATCTTTATGTATTGCTAGAAAATTGGCTCACCTACTGGCACTCGTATTTTGAGCAACCGCAGCCGCGGGAAAAGCTGCTATTCCCTGCGATGGGCCCTGTGGCTTACCCAGCCGTCGGCGGCCAGATGAATAAGACCACCTTGCAACGTAACACAAATGCTGTTTTCGAGGAGGCCTACAAACATGCGGAGGCCATAGTGCCGGAGCTATGCGTACGAGCTTTAACCTCCTCGGCGGCAAGAGGAGGGATCGTAAACCCACAGATTTTACGTAACAGCTATGTAGCCCAGCTTTTCCGAAATGGATCAAGCACGGAATCAGTTGCGAAACACATGGGATTTGCGGAAGTCGTAATCGCGGTGCGCATTTGGCGTTCTTGGATGCAATGGCGCGCAAAATATGAAACATCTGCGTTTATCGCCTGGGTAACAAATAACCCATGGGACTATCATCTTCATCAATCGCTAATACAAGCCCTCGGCGATTTGGAACATAGTGAGTACTTTTCAGGCGACTTCACTGATAAAATTTATTCAATTTTAGAATCGGGGGGTACGCCGCGCGCGGCCACCGGCTGACCTGCTTCCCGATTTCGTACGAGAACGACATGGAGTCTGGGTTCAACCTGGAGGAAGGCTCAGCGCCTTTCTATCTGATTAGGATCGGCGGCCACTCGTATAGCGTTCCTCATGAAAGAATAATTCGCGGTGCTTTCGCGGAGAATATTCACCGTTGTCGATGATAATCGATTGCGGCAAACATCGAAGCTCTGATAGGCGCGACAGCACCGATACGACCCGTGCGCGAGGCAGCGACGTATCCAATTCGATAGCCAGGCATGCCTCGGGGAGGGCGCCCACGATGTTCAATCAGCACAATCGGCGACCATCAACCAATCGATCCGATACAAAGTCCATCGACCAGCTTTGATTGGGCGTCGTCGCCCGAACGGTCGGCTGCCTGATCTGTTTTCCTTTTTATCTCTTGCCTTGCGCCACAATGCGGCGAAGGGGTGGAGGGGGCGTATCGGGGAGGGAGCGGGACGAGGTTCCATAGGTACGGCTACGACCGCGACGTAGTCGCAGCGATGGCAAGGCAGGTAGCAATCCCGCACCGACAGCAGTTTGTCAGCCTGTTCTCCTAAGATATTCTCTCAATATGCCCACCGCTGACCTGGCCGCTTCGGTTGTTGCTGTTTGCCCTCAATGATGAAATCATTCAATCAGGATCGATCTGCTCAGCTATTAGCAATTTTGTTTGGAGGCATGTGGCTTTTACTTATGTCCCCTTATCTCCTCAAAGTCTTCCATCCGCCCAAAGCGGATCTCTGCGCCACTACTGAGTCCGGCTACCCCGCTGCCAACCGTTTCGTGCAAGGGATCGTTCACTATCTCGGAAGATCAGTCGTGATCGAGAGTGGAGAAGGAAAGCAATTTGGCAGGACCTTCCTCGGTGGATGCGGGAAGCAAGGATGCACGCTTGTGTACGAGCAGCTAAAGACATATGCAGGAAAGAAGATCACAGCTGGATTTTGTGAAAATACTCTGGTGGCGATTACGACATTGGATGGTGTCGTTCAATATCGCGGCAGTCCAACAACACAGGCTGAGCTGGACCGCAAATACAGACGCGATTCGCTGTTTATAGTGGGCGTGTACTTGATGGTCTTGGGTCTGATCTGCGTCTCTTGGCGCAAGATCAGACAGGTCTCTTAATTTTCCGTCCCAACACCGTATCCATGAACATCTCCCGTTTCCTGTTGGTCCTCTGCTTTCTCGCCGCTACGACCGCTCATGCCGCGAGCTTCGATTGTGAGAAGACCTTGACTCCGATGGAAGAGACCATTTGCGAGGATCGAGAGATTTCCGACTTAGATGAAGTGCTGCTCCGGACATACGAGGCCGTGTTAAGAATTTCGGAAGATCCTGCCTCGGTAAAGATAGATCAAAGGCGGTGGCTCACTAAAATTCGTAACGGCTGCGATGATGAAAAGTGCCTTGTTTTTTCGTATGCGAACCGCATCTCTGAACTCGAAGATAGCTGGAAGAAGAAAACAGTAGCACTCCATTCGAAGCAGAGACGTAACGCCCTCTCCAACGCTAAACCGTTTGAAGGAAATTGGAATTCATGCCAGCTTATCAGGGGTGATGAAGTCTGCGTTTCTTACACTCTCCTTCAGAACGGAGAGCGCATTTGCGGTGAGTCGGAGCATTGGGCCACCTTTCGTACATACGATGGACGCCTTCAGGCAACACTACAAGCACGTGGGCGTGCGACAGTTGAAGCGAGTTGTGGGAGCGTCGGCGGAACTGGCTGTGTAGATCCAGAGGATGGGAAAGACCGATGGGAAACGGTGGAAAGTACATTGCTAGTCTGCGGAAATCAACTTTATAACGCTGCTGCCGACAAGCAATGCAGCGAGCTGTCCCGTGCCCCCGGTTTTTTTTATAGCAATCTAACAAACGCACAACGGAAAGAAATGCTTTCGCAACCCTGGTTAAAGCAGTGCATTGGTAAGAACTAGTGACTCTTTTTCGGGGCCGACTTGGCAGGGGCCGGCCTGGTCAGTGCTCCGTGGCCGTGTTCGATGCGGTTGAAACCGTCCAGCTTCGGTGTCTCTCGACCGCGATATCGGCGTTTTATGGCTACCAATTCGCAAAAACGTTGACGCAGTTCCACATCGTCAGGACGACGGGATTCGTAGTGAAGCAAGGAGCAGGAACTTCCTATCAGTAGGCGTGCACTGGTTCCGCCTAGACCGTCGACATGTATGATGTGCGTTACGGCGCTTCGCTTATCCTGCGGGCATGCCACTTCCGGCCGAGCGCATCCTTCAGGGCGGCGTTCCCTGGCAGGTTTTCTGCAAGCCGTTTCTTGGGTGAAAATTCCTGATTTGTAACTAGCTAGGTCAGATTCATTTAACAGTTATACGTCTAAGATCATTTAATTTTTACCAGATCAAGAAGAATCGATTAAGGAGCACTTAGCGTCTTAAGCCTCTAATCGCGCTTGTGAGGGACTACCTAGCGTCACAACAGTTTGCAGATACCTTTTTAACCGCAAACTCCAAGTTCCCGCAGTAACTTAGGAAGCAGGTCAGGCGTAACTAATACCCTCAATATGTATTTTTTGGTACCAGTATTGCCGGCAATTTGTTGACTATCTGTTACAGTGTAAGGAAATGCTAAGACGAACACTGGCTCAACAAATGACTGCCTCATCTCGGCGGTCTTGCAGCCATTCTACGTTTCCAATTAAGAAAAAAATCTGGAGGGTAGTCGATGCAAGGCAGTGTGGGCAGCACCGCGGGGGATATACCGCGCTTGACCATTGATGCGTTTGTTCGCTCGATCTCGGTAAACCGCAATCGGCCTACGATCATCCTTTTAGGAGCAGGCGCCTCCATTACATCTGGAATGCCTTCGGCGCAGCGCTGCATCTGGGAATGGAAGAAAGAGATATTCGTCACGAAGAATCCTTCGTTGCAAGACTCCGTGTCCGAACTTTCGCTCCAGGGCACAAAAAAAATTATCCAACGATGGCTCGATCAGAGCGGTTTGTATCCGCCAGAAGGTGCACCAGAAGAATATTCGTTCTACGCGTTGGAGTGCTATCCCACCGCGCTGGATCGATCTGCCTTCTTTCATAAATTCATTGCCGAATCCAAGCCTCACGTTGGCTACCAGCTATTGGCGTTACTCGGCGGCGCCGGCGCCGTAAGAAGCATTTGGACCACCAATTTCGACAATCTGGCCGCGCGTTCCTTGAGCGCTGCGAACGTAGTGTGTGTCGAAGTCGGTATAGATACCCAGCAACGAACATCGCGCGCCCACGGCAACAACGAAGTGCGCCTTTTGGCTCTGCATGGTGATTTTCGATACGACAAGCTCAAGAATACGAACGACGAACTGCGAGCGCAAGAGACTTGGCTAGGCACCGAACTGATACGTGAAATTCAGAACTACGACCTAATCGTAGTGGGGTACAGCGGCAGAGATCAGTCACTCATGGATGTTCTTGACCAAGCCTACAGAACGTCGGAGCGTCGCCTTTACTGGTGCGGCTTCGGCGACGAACCGTCGGAAGAAGTCAAGATACTCCTACGTACCATCCCAGCTGAGAAGCAATCTGCTTTCTATATTGCGTCCGCCGGATTCGATGACCTGATATCGCGATTGGCAATGCGCCAGTTAGAAGGTGATGATCTGACGAAGGCGCAGGCGTTGATCGCCAGCACAGGACAAGATGGTGTTCGCAAGATGGCATTTTCGGTACCGCCACTGCAAATCAGCCATCTCATCAAGAGTAATGCGCATCCGCTGCGATATCCTGCATCAGCCCTGAAGCTGCCCTTGTATATGCCGGAAGTTGGAAGCTGGAAGGACTGGCTGCGTGAGCAGACACCGAACGAGGCTGGCCCAACCGTGGTATTCGACAAAGGGGCGCTGTGCCTGTGTGACGCACCGCTTGCGCAAAGACTATTTGCCCACCATTTGAACGGACCGGCGACAGAAGTGGCCATCTCGGATGAAAATCTCATCTCGGACGGCCGTATTTTGGGGCTGTATCGCCGCGCGTTGGTGATCGCTGCCGCAAGGGCGACGGGAATGCAGACGGACTGCCGGCGCAGGATCTGGGAGGCCGCGCCGTACGACCAGAAGATGGCAGACAAGGTCAGCTACAAGGTACATCGTGCATTGTCGATCGATATTGTCGGCATTGATGGGGTACCGCATGTCGTCTTTATGCCAGAGATCGTCGCCACAACGTTGGAAGGCAAGATTGCCGATGTTGAACCCACCAAGGCGCTTCGTAACCAGATTTACGGCTATCAGCACAACAACGTCTTCGATGCTGACTTATCGAGATGGACTGGCCAGCTGGTGAGTTTGGACTTACCGTCGCCGCATGGTGGCATATTCCATATTGCCCGGGCGCCGCTGTTTGCCGGGCTTTCGAATAAGGCGGCGAAGACGCTTCCTGCTGAATTTTCCAAGTATGCAAAGCAGTCGGGGATTGTAGTTCCTGATGCACCGTTGATTTTCGCCAGCAAAATGGGGCGTCACGAGATCAAAAATCCCAATCCATTACACGGTTTGGTCGAAAATCGACCCTGGGATCATTCGCTGACAAGTTCAGGATTCTGTCAATCGACGGATGTCGCAGTGGTATGCCCGGCCAATCTTGCGGGCAATTTTGAGCAGTTTTTGCATGGCTTGGAGCAGCCCGCCAATCCAAGCCAGTCTGAGAGAGACTATCTGCACGACTACCCGGGATACACGGCGGCTTTCGGCCTGCCGTTGAGGACACCATGCAGAGGAGAGTCCGCTTGGCTGGCGCTTGACGACAATGTCAGCAGTGACGCCATGGTCGGCGCCAAGCAGCTCGCGCAAAGGATATGCCAGACGCTGGATCTGATCCGACGGGCTCGTCAGTCAGTAACGGTGGTGATCTATGTCCCTCGGCGCTGGGAGCCGTACAAGCTTGTGTCGAAGGCCCACGAGTCGTTCAACCTTCATGATTATGTCAAAGCATATGCCGCACGACATGGCCAGAGCACGCAATTCGTGCGGGAGGAAACCACGGGTTCAGCCTCCCTATGTCGAGTGCGCTGGTGGCTGGCCCTGGCGCTTTTCGTGAAGTCGATGCGCACTCCGTGGCGGCTAGACGCACTCGACGAAGACACTGCCTTCGTCGGAATTGGCTATAGCCTGGACAAAGATGCTCACAACGATAGTCACGTGCTTTTAGGTTGCAGCCATCTCTACAGTGCTCGTGGAGAGGGACTTCAATTCAGGCTAGGTCGCATCGAGAATCCGATCATAAAAGGTGGCAATCCATTTATGTCGCAAGACGACGCGCGACGAACAGGCGACACTATTCGCCAGCTCTTTTATGAGTCCAAGATGCATCTTCCGCGGCGCGTCGTGATACACAAGCGCACGCGCTTTACGCAGGATGAACAGGAAGGGCTGCTACAGGGGCTTGAAGGCGTGCCCAATGTCGAGCTGATCGAGATCAACGTTGAACGCTCGCTACGCTATCTCGCCTCCAAGCTTAAAGACGGAAAATTGGGCATCGACGGCTTCCCAGTACAGCGGGGAACGACTGTTGTTGAAAGCGACGATACGGCGCTTCTATGGGTTCATGGATCTACACCCAGCGCGGCCAACAAATACTACAAATATTATCAAGGGAAGCGACGAATTCAGGCGCCGCTGAGGATCCGCCGGTTCATGGGCCAATCTGATGTCATGCAATGTGCAACTGAGATTCTTGGCCTGTCGAAAATGAACTGGAACACCTTAGATTACTACTCCAGAATGCCGGCTACGCTGGATTCTGCCGGGAGTATTGCCAAGTTCGGCAAATATCTCGATGGCTTCACGGCGGCACCGTATGACTACCGTCTTTTGATTTAAAGAAGTATAGAGGAGAAGGGCAGTGAACCCAATATGGACGGCTGTTATCCCTATTATCACGGCCATTGCTGCCGGAACTGCCACATTGGTCGGCATTCGTTGGGGAGCTGGGCTCACGCGTAAGCGGGAGCAAGAACGGGAGGATGCTCAGAGACAGCAGGATGCGACGTACTTGGCCATCATTGTTAGTACGCACCTGGAGCGCTTCACAAATTCGTGCGTCGACGTCATGTATGACGATGGAACTGCATATGGTCAGCCCGCCGATGCTAAGACCGGCTATCACGAGGTAACAACTACCACACCCACCATCGATCCGATGGAATTTGACGTGAACTGGAAAGCATTGCCGGGAGCGTTGATGTACGAAATCCTTTCGTTGCCGTATAAGCAGGAGCTGCTGAAACGGCATCTGGGAGCGGTCGGGGAACACGATATGCCACCCGACTTTGCTGACTTCTTTTGGGAGCGCCAATACGGTTACGCCTGTTTGGCGAGGGATGTTGCCGACCTTGCTTCACGATTGCGAATGAACGCAGGATTGCCGGTGCTGCCTCATTCCCTTGGCAAGTGGGATAGAGCGCAAGGCATCGACGAACGGATTACTAAGCTAGAACACATCCGAGACTCTCAACCCAGGCCTGTCATGCCGTTTTTCCCGGAAGGGTGAAAGTCATGTCCCAGAACCCCTGATCGGTGCCCGAATTAGCCAAAAAGTGTCTACAACTTTTAGCAAACAACAAAAGTCCTCTGGCCATCTTGAATTTCCTATGGATGCGGCTTGTTTGAGCCAATCAATCATCTGTTTCTTGTTGTTCGGCACTAAAGAACGACGTGCGCATCTCCCGAAATGGTCTGATATTACTTTGGTGAATGCGTGAAGGAATAATTTAGTTTTTGAGGGGAGTGAATTTTGGCGGAAAGAATAACTGTTTTTTTGAGCTAAATTACTGAATTATTTTCAAAGGGAAAACGATTACTTCTTGTAGGCGCTAAAAAGATCAATCTTTCTTTCTAAGCGCTGCAGCAGCTTGCCTTAATCAGGCAATCTGCAAACTATATTTTACATAATACAAATTATGCGAAATCGACGAAATATAAACCCGGGAAACGAGTTCGATAATTTCTCGCACAACGGGAACAATCTTTTCTCGCGGGTCACCTATCAACTCGACTAAATAAAACACGAGCCCATATGAGATATCCCAATATCAGATACGGTCACAAAGGCGAACTTGAGTTTTGGATGCAAGGACATTCAGTAAAGGACGTGGCAAAACGGCTCAAGCGTTCTGAGCGATCCGTGCATGATTGGCTGCACGGCAAACGCAAGGTGCCTTGGTGGGTTCCAGAGATACTCCGGCTACAACATTATGAATACCAAGACCGACTCAGACAAATGGGGTTTATCTCTCCTAAGACAAAGCTTGCCATCGCTACCGCCGATGTATTGACGTTTCCCACGCCCGCCAGCCCGGTCAGCGCTCCGATAACATCACTCCAAAGGCCCAATGAATCCAACCAAACCAGCGCCCGCTAACACGGTGCTATACTGATCGAAAGCAGCCCAATGGCAACTACCCTTTTTGATACTCACGAATACGTCAAACGGCTTGAAGCAACTGGTGTTCCCACCGAGCAAGCCGAAGCCCACGCAACCGCACTAGCCGAAGCCATGAATAACGAACTGGTCAAGAAAGCCGATCTAACAGAGTTCCGCGCCGAGGTGCGCGGACAATTCGAGCTGCTCAAATGGATGCTGGGTTTTATGCTGGCTGGCACCGTGGGAATTTTGTTCAAGATTTTCCACTGACAAGCGCCCTTCCCTCCACAAAATGCAAAGCCCTGGATTTCCGGGGCTTTTTTTTGCGCCTTTTGAAGCTCCAGACCATATCAGCACAGCACGAAAGCTGAAAAAAGCTCAGCTCGCCGCAATGTCTGATTCGCCGTAGCCCCTAATAAGATTTCAAGTTCAATTGATAGCAGCGCGTCTGGTTACTAGGACATCTCGTTTATGAACCAGCTTAATCAGCTTCTTTGTCGAATTAATCAGCTTCGTATAAGCATGAAGCTGTGCAGCCGTTCTTTGACAAGATGAAACCGCTTCGCTTGTGAGTACGTCGTGAATGGACTGGATCTGCCTCACACTAATATCCCGTTCTAAAAGGCTCCTCTGCTATGAAACCATGGGGCAAGCTTGACGAGCGCCCTGCTGGATAAGCGGCTGAACGACATCGGATCGGATCTAGTAGCGAACTATGTTGCTGGAAACATGAAGCCTGCGGTCGATTTTCCGAATTGAAATGTGGTCTCTGATGTACGAGCTTCGAATCCCTTGCTCAGCTAAGATTTCTGCATACAGGGACTTTTTCACTAAGAGTATCTGGTGCCTTCGAACTTCACATCAATATTCCCTTTGATAACTTTTAGGCCAAAAGTCTCAGGAATCAGCAGGACATGCTTTCTACGTATGAGCTTACTCGGCATAAAAAAGGCCGGCTTATAAGTAAATTCTCGCCCAGCAATCTTAACCACGGAACGGCCATCTATGAGACCTCCTATAGGAGCCGAGACATATCCAACCCTAATTTCCAGCTGATCTAATGCCTCCAGAAACTCCTTAAGGAAATCACCCTTACCGTTACGACAGCTTTGAAACTTGATCACGCCTACTTCTCGCAACCCTGCCCTCTTTAGTTTACAAGCAAAGATAAACGGACCGTCATCCTCGAACATAAACATGTTCCCATGGCCGTGCAAATCAAGCCGGCAACTGCAATCAAGCGTACTCAGGGCCCCTTCGTGCAATAGCTCGCCGAACTCCGAATAGTAAGATGTTTCCTCCAGCTCGAAACGGTTTGACTTGGGAATACGACGGTCTAATGCATTCAGCAACCCGCTAGTTCGTACCACGCTATCACTCATGCTAGAAATAACAAATCGTTTTTCCGGCGCCCATTTATGGCGACCTATATGTAGCATTGAGCGCAATTTTTCCGCAATGCTTTGCCCCCCATTTCTCTGAAAATATACATCATTCGAT
The DNA here is from genome assembly GCF_031455335.1 of Herbaspirillum sp. 1173. Lineage (NCBI taxonomy): Bacteria > Pseudomonadati > Pseudomonadota > Betaproteobacteria > Burkholderiales > Oxalobacteraceae > Herbaspirillum > Herbaspirillum sp. 1173. The sequence goes on from NZ_JAVDSP010000001.1 coordinate 681,057, forward strand.
GTTTTTTTGTAGGAAGACGAAGGCGGTGAGCACTCGCCCCCATTCCCTATGGATTTGTTATCTTCAGACACGTCAGAAATATGGTCACAGCGAAAAATGTGGCTCGTTTTGAAAATCATGATGCCTCTAATAGATTCATATTTGGCTAAAATATCAGCAATTACACTCAGATATGTCGTGAACGTTACGTGAAGGTTCCATCACTATGTTGATTTGCTCGCAGATTTAACCCTCTCCATTTGACCCACCTTCCATTGCCTTCCGAAGGCAGTCACCCGGTCAGACGACCCCTCGTATCCCAGTTCTCTTAAGTCCAGGAACATCTGTTTAAGGGTTTTTCTTTGGTTCCGAGATTTGATCGCCTCTGCGCTGAGCCAGGCGAGAGCCTAGATGTGAAGTTGTCGGGCGAGCGTGGCGTACGCCTTGCTGGATACCCGAAATGAAAAAGGTCGTCTGACCGCGTGACAGCCTTCGGAAGGCAATGGAAGGTGGGTCAAATGGAGAGGATTCTGCGAGCAAATCAACACACCGGTTGCGCGGTGAATGCTCGCAAAGCTACGCCCCGCAACGACGGAAGATACGATATTTAACGCTACAACATTTTCGTCTAGAGAACTATTTATCGAGATGTTTTCACATACCCATGCGAAAAACGTCGCAATTTTTACCTTTTGATCGAATTTATATTGTTGAGGCTTACTAATGGGAAATTTATGTGTTGGTGGTTCTAGAGATGCTCAAGAGGTGAACTCTCCTAATCACGAGAACCACGTCATTGCAAGACAGATTTTGGAAAAACGAAATGAGCTACGAAATGCCGCTGGCGTACCGCAAAATCAATACGATTACGTTCTTAATGCAGCACCCGAAGAGCTTCGTAATCGCTATAACAGTCTTTTTACAGCAACGAATAACTCCATTCGAATGGCAGATGTAATACACGACTATCTAGCAGAGATTTCACGTGTTCATCCTGGCGTTATCACCCCTCAATCTACATTAACTGACCTGAACGAGAAAATTGAAGCTTGGACGGCTATGAGAACCTCTATAGAGGCTCACATGCGCAGCAACGGTGCCCCATACACGGCGGTAATTGGCCCCAGTGGTTCACGCAGAATCGGCTTCCAGACATTTTAATTTTCGTATTCCGAAAGTGCCGCTCTCCATTTAAATATTGTCTGACTGGTGCAAATCAACAGCCTGAAGGTCACAACGTCGAATTCAAGCTTTCGATAATGAGGAAGGGGAGCTTCCCCAGTTGGAACTTAACCGCATCAATGACTACGTATTAACTCTCTTCCAAGAGAGCGATTATTATTTTTAATTTAAATAGAAAGGACCTCGACATGTCTCTGAACAGCCTATTTCATAACATTGGCCATTCTCTTTCCGATGCATTTCATGGCCACAAGGTAGATAAGGAAGAACTGAAGCAGGCCCATCCAATGAAGGAACACGAGGCAAAAGCAGAAGACATTAAGTAATCGAAAGCCCCGGCTGGTTCCGGGGCTTTCGTGCCAGCTAGATAATTTAGAAACAAATCTTCTGACCGTCTTCGTAGGTGCAAGCGGGATCGTCCTTCGCTGCGTTCACGCGACGGCCACTGGCCAAGTTGGGCTCCGCAAAGACCGAGGATGCAAAACCGACCAACAGAACAGCAGCTACAACAGTCTTGATGATACGCATGGAATATAACTCCTTAAAAATTTGGTTAATGTCATCTCAACGGGAAACGACGTTTCTATTCTTATATAAGCTCGCATTTTTAGGCTGACAATTTACTTACAAATTAATGACATCAACATAAGAATCGTAAGTTTTTGTAATTATTAACTAACCGCTTCTCTTCTTTAATAATCGCTGATCCCTCTATGAGAAAAATATAACTAGAGCGTTAATTGAAAGCTCTATCGTTGAAATTTGATCTGCATGGATATGAAGCAGGATATCTAAATTAGGCTCAACAATAGAATTTCCCAAGAGCCATCGCGTTTCTATTCGCAAAAATTTTATTTAAAACGGAGCGGTCAACAAACTTCCTTTGCCTTGATGAGGTGCGGTTGCTATCCAGATAACATCTAGCGCTTTGTTGTACCAAAACTGCGCACCGTCTAAGAGGCCCGTACCGGCAATGACAAAGGCCGTTTGCACCGCACCGAGAGAGTCAGTACTGGCGAGCGTCCAGCTCTGCACATCGGGCTTAGGAATACCCCTTGAGGCGAAATAGCGCTTCTGGTCAAAGTCCCTGCACTGCATCTGCTTACCGCAGTATTTAGCGATATAAGAGGCGAGCTTGTGAATGCCCTCCTTCCCGAAACCGAACTTGGAGGGATTGCGTACATCAATATTTGACATTGAGCGCCCTTGGTCATCGACACCGACGATGCTTGACCAGATCGAGCGCAGAAGCTGATAGCACTGCCGGCCACGGACAGCAACATGGAAATGCAACGCTCCACGTTGCTGCTCCTCAATCACGGCCACATAGTGGAAATCAACGCACTTTCCAACCCTACGTCGGAACTTGTCCCAATCCTTCAGTGCCTTTTCCCGATCAACCATGTTGTCTCTATAGGTCAGCGTAATCATGCGATCTGCCCCAATGGACTTACAGCGCTCTCTTACGCATTTCTTTGCATTGCGTGCGGCGACGGCCTCGTTACGCTCGCGGTTTTCGGATTCACCGCGCTTGGTGCGCTTACCGATAATCGGAGCGGGGCCTTTGAAGTGCTTCTCACGGCAGACTGTCACTTCCATCTGCCCGTCTGGATATGTGACCTTACGGGCCACGTAGCGATCATTCCACGTGTTTCTGATGCCCTCATCGCTCCAGCCCGGAGCCTTTTGTTCGAATTCGTTGCAGGCATCAAACGAAACGTTTGACAGATCAAAATCTGGGGTATAACTTGCAGACATTCATTCACCTATCTCAGCTAGTTGGATGAACGCCCTGATCGGATCGCGAGTCCTTTCAGGGCATTTTCTTTTCTGGACTACCCTTCCCTACTATTTTCTTCTTTCGGTTTGTCTGCCTTGGCATGCCGCGCCAGGCTTGTTTCCGTTAAGTATGCTTAATACAAGTCTAGGCGCTCGCTTCGCTCGCGCCGTCCTCGCAAGCTGCGGGCGGCGCGATCTTGCTGCGCCTCTTTTCCGTTACGCGTAACGGAAATTCCCCTGCCTTTATCGAGCGCCGCAGCGCCTCGAGTCAACCGCATGAAACCTGACTTGTGAGTGCTTTGCACTCATGGGCCGTTGAGGCCGTTTCTCCGATCAACCCGCCACCGTTTTCCTGAGTTCTCCGCCTTTTCGATGAACGATAGCCGGCGCGTCTTTTGCTGCAAGGGGGCATTCATAAAAGCGCCAGCAACCGCGCTTTTACAAACCTTCCCCCTTGCGGCAAAAGCCTAATGCGCCGTCTATTCGATCATCGGGCGAAGAACTCAGGAAAACGGCGGCAGGCGGTGGAGTAGAAACGACCGAAACCGCCGGTCTTACGGAGGGCTCCGAATCTAGGAACCCGGTCAGCTTTAACACCACCTCGAAGGCGCGATCATGGAACAACCAGAACTGCCCCTGCTGCATTTCCCGTATCAACCTTACTTCGCTCATTTCAAGCGCACGCGTAAGGCGCTGGCTCCGTCCAACTTCGTCCCGCCGTGGAAGCAACTGCGTCTGACGCTGTATGTCCGCAATCTGATGCGCAAGGGTGCGGCCTTCATCTGGACGCGTCCGGATGGCCGTCAATTCTTCTGCAAGACCATGCGCCAGTTGGTGGCGCGGATCATGGACTACGACGGATATATCCTGCATACGATTTTCAAGAAATATGGAATACGAATGATTAAAACCTAAGGCATATTTCAATTTCTATTGCGTCGATCCTGCGTTTCCTTCACGGAACTATCAAACCATTGCCTGTTACCTACCTCATAGGTTGCGGCAGTGAAAAAGGCCTGCCGTTTCGCAAGACGGGCATTCAGATCAAAGTTGCCCATATCTACTAATGAGAGAAAAAATGGATCGTATTTATCCAAAACCCCCCTTCGAGTTTTACGATAGCAGTGACAGTGACAACGAAAGTAAAAACACTCAGTCCCCCTCGCGCGGTGAGTCGAGCAGCAGTAATTGGCAGCCAAGCACCCGCATCCCTGACAGCAATCGTCGAGTTCGCTTCGACGTTCCAACAGAGCCAACTCTTCAGCGTAGTACCGGTAGCCGACAAGAAGTGATGGAGATTTACAGCCTAGAGCAGGAGTTAAGAAAGGCAAAACGACATATCAATGAGGCTGCAGCTGATCTCGTAAAAATGGGGCAAAGTTACTCCACAATGGTGAAGGAATACGTCGGAAAAGGAGAAATTCCTCCGGCTCTTAAAAGCAAATACAAGCTTGACGAACTTGACATCCCAGAAGTGATCAAGCGATACAAAGACACTCTTGCGGATCGATAATAGTTAATCGAACCTTAAGGCGGTTCCTGTAGAGTGCCCATAAAGCTGGGCGCTCTACAGTTTTGTAACCTGTAATACAAGGAGTATCTCTATCTTTCCGGTCTGCCCTGTGTTGGATCTCATCCAATCAGGCAAGAACGAAAATCCGATGCGGCCGGAGCTTTCTCGGTTCTCTGCAAGACCACCGATGATGACCACATCACCATCCGTGACCGACAATGAAGTGCTGACTTCCCGCTTAGTAAGCGTAGGCGAATTGTTGACGCCAGTTTGCGTGACAATGAAATTTGATAGCTGCTGGCTGACTATCAAATCCACTACTGACTCTCGCACAATCGGCTTCAAATCGAAGATAACGCCCGAGCTCCGATACTCCACCGACTGCACCGGAGCGCTTCCATTCCCAGGATAGCTGATTGCGCCAAGCACAGGCACATCCTGACCAACAGCGAAGCGACCAGCCGCACCAGAGCGCACACGTAATGACGGTGCAGATATCGTCTTGAAGCGGCTGTCACTGGAGAGTGCTGCAAATACGGCGTCAATGGACGCATTCTTGATCCGCACGAAACCGTCAAGGGTGGATGGCGTAGAGAGACCGGCAGACACAGTGCCGCCAAGCAGATGCAGGGCGAGAGAAAATGCCGAGCCTTCGGCCCCATTGGAAGCGACCTCAAACACCTGGCCGCGTACCATCACTTCGCCTTGCCGTGTATCCAGTTGCGCAAGCAGCGCAGAGAGCTTCTTGATATCTGGTTCCGTTCCATTGAATACCAGCGCGTCCGGATCGGTATCGAGCAGCGAGGCGGCAGAACCTGCAGGGGCAGGCATTTTCGATTGGCCGGTCACTGAGTCCGCCGTGATCGCTTGCGGCGCGCCATGAATGGATCGCGTGGAGGTGAATTCCCCTTTTGGGAAAAGGCCGCGCAGAAGCTCTACCAGATATGTCACATCCCGATACTTTGGCCGATACACGAAAGGCTCTTTGTCCGGCTCCACTTCTTTCACAATCCCGACGATATCAACGCCGTTCACCGTGCGCACTGATAATCCGAGTAGACCCATGAAGCGAGAGACTTCAGAGCGAGCGGAAACGCCAGTGCCGAAGCGGAATGAAACAAGCCGCTCATCAGCTACGACTTCAGGCTGTATCAGGTATGGCGTTTTGAGGATCTGCGTATACATCGCTTCGACAGCTTCCGCCACGCGCACCCGCGAGAACTCCATAGCGCTATCAGACTGTGGCGGCGCACCAGCGGGAAGCGGCATAGACAGAGGCATGAGAGGAAGCAATGGGCCAGCAGGGGCAGCGGCTGCAACTGCGCTGTATGCCATCAGTAACGCCGTAATCATGCGTTTCATTTCTTCCCCTCGATATGAACTGGATGAACCACCGCGCCGGAATAGCGCGTCACTTTGGCACCATCAATTTCCCCAATGGTCTGCGGTCCCATCTGCACGAACATCGAGGGCGATTCATAGCGCAGACGGCCAGCCTCATCCGCAATAACGACATAGCTTGTCGTGCCGAATCGCGCCGTCCCTACAATCCGCCACGCGTCCGAGAATGCAGGCTTTGCAGGCTGGACAGCAGATTGCTTTCCGCTGTTATTTCCTGTGTCTTGCTTCCCTGCCTGAGTTGATTCGGAGACCGGCTTCGGATGAAAAAAACGATTGATGCTGTAAAGCCCAACCACCAAAGCTACCAGCAGAACCCCCGCTGTCATCCAAATCTTTTTACGCGCCAGCATGTTTTGACGCTTATCGACATTGACTATTTTCCCGTCAGCTCCGCCCTTGAAGGAGGAATACAGAGGAAAGATATCCTTGCGGTACTTGCGCAGTTCGACACTGATCCGCGCTGCCTTGCTCTGCTTATTCCCCTCGAAGATCGACACGCTGTAATGCGTGGGCATGCCTAGCGATATCTTCTTGTGCGTGCGAATGTGAAACGCCACCACGTTCTTTACGAAGCGATTCAGCGTAGACATGTCCTGAATCATCAGCACCAAATCGCAGGCCACTCCCGTTTGCTCATTGGTGAAATGCCGATGCTCAAGGAAGAAGCTCTTATGCTCTTGCAAGAGATTCGCACCAGTGGCAGGCCAGAAGCGCCACGCCTCATCGATGCAGACCAAATCCCCAGGCTGAACGATGGTATCGGTGTGCGCACCCTTCTTATCGTCGTAATAAGGGAAGAAGTTGGCGAGCGCGACATCGCCATTTGTCACATGGTGTACCTCGCCTAATTGCTCTGGAACCGGCTTGTAATTCTTTTCAATGTAGGCGCGGATTTTTTCTCCATCGATCCCATCCACATTGGTGACAACGCGCCGCCCTTTGGCGATGGCAGGGACGATGACTTCAGCTACTACCTCATAGCTTTTTCCGGAGCCCATCAGACCGGTATAGACATTGATGCCCATGATTAGCCAATCAGCGGGATACGGCGGATCGTGAAGCGCGTCACGTAGGCCGATAGCAGCAGCGGTATCCCGGCCTTGATATTGAATAGGTTGAGGAAATACCAGACCGCATTGGGAATGCCGCCAAAGGCATTCGTGAGCTGATCGCCAGTCGGAAGGAATTGCACGATGACGGCCATAAATTCAGTCGTCACAAAGAACAGTGCAAAGAACACGACGAACTTAACAATAATCGACCGTAGAACGAATGCAAGGACGGCATTGAGCGCCGACAGAACGATGCCAAACATGTCTTGTTCCCCTTAAGAGCGAAGGACAATGAACAGCGCTAGGAGCGCATAGACCACGGCCATTGCCGCATAGAGGGAAGACCTCGATTGCTCCAGGAGCGGACAGTGATCCTTCAACGCGATATCTTTGCCGAAAACGGGAACAGTCCAAGTCGGGCATTGCACATCCACACTAGGGACAACGAAGGATTTCAGTGTCGGAAAGATATTGCGCGTGGGCGCAATAATTTGCGTGGCCGTTGGAATGGGCTCCAAGGAGGGAGCGCCAATGCCGGGATCAGGTCCGAGGTTTTCCAGCGGCTGAGTGCTGGGATTGCTGCCTGTATTTGGTGCCGAACTGGACGGATCAACCGAGGATTGTGGACTGCTGGAAGTCGGTAATCCAAAGGGTGACGAACTAGCAGGCGAACTGGAAACCGGGCCGCTGCTAGGAATCGGATTGGTCACATTGCCGGTGCCGGGATCTACCGGCGTGGCCTGCTGGGGTGTTGCGAAGTCTCCTACGGTCGGCCAGTAATCGGGGTGAGAAGATTGCCAGTTGGAGACATCCCCCGTTGTGATCGGATTGGAGGCGTCATAAGGCAGGCCATCATAGCCGGACGAACCTGCAGCGGTTCGCCACGCTGCGTTAGCGATATCGGCAATGGGTTGCGTTGGCAAAGGCGCTGCTAGATCAGAGGAAGACAATGACTTGGCCGCGTCAGCAGCGCTCATCGAAGGAGCAGCAGCTAACTCTTTGAAATTGGAGGCGGGACAGACGCCGTTTGAGGCCGTGAGCTTGATGCCGGGACAGAGCGTTTTATTGTTGGACGATTTTTGTGGCGCGCCCAGCGAGCCATTATCTTCTGTGTAGGAGCCGCCCGTATCTGAAACAACGGTGCGGATCAGGTGGCAGAAACCGTCTGAGTTCAAGACAGCGCGTTGCGTACCGTGTCCACCGGAAATCGTGAAGTCAGAATACGATGCGCCTAAACAAGCAGTGGCCGGAGAAGTCGCCACTGCATTAGAAAAAATATAAATCGTATCCGGAGGTGCAAGGCCCGCAGGCGTATTGATCGAACTAGGGTTATCGCCAACTTGCACACTTCCGTTTTTGCCGTAGTACCACTTTGCCCCAAGATAACCGATCGCCCAACCAACGGCACCAGCCACTGCAAGCGCTCCGATGACAATAGCGCCAACCGTTCCCCACGCTACCAGCGTGCTAGAGGCGGCAGCAGCCCCACCAGCAGCAGCTTGGGCTTGCGTCGCCTTCACCACAGCATCCGTCAGAGGGTAAGAAGAACGCACCAACGTATTTGCCAAGCGGGGATCAGATGCGGAAATGCCGTTGGATACGGCTTTTGCTTGAATCACACCGGCCAGCGCATTCTGCACTTTCGAGACCGGCACGTTTGCGCTATGCGCATCCAGCCAAACGGTCCACAGCGCTACGAGCAAGAGGAAATGGGCGCGCTTCATTTTGAAACCTCAAGGCCGACGACCACCGCCCACGCGCAAACCATACCCCACGCGAATGCGATCAGATACCACCAGTTCGAATAATTCACGCCTTCCCCCTTTTCGTATGGACGAAAAAAAGGACGATGCAGCGCTACATCGTCCCTGATTACAGCTTGGCGAACCTTAGGCCGACTTCAGGAACGCCATCACCAGCTTGGCCGCTTTCACGGTCACATGCACTACGGCCAGAACCGCACCGATGGCCAGAACGCCGGTCACGATGTCGCCGGACGAGACAGCACCGGTGATCGAACTCAGATCCACCGTGGTGCCAGCAGCATGAGCAGGCACCGCAGCGACTGCCGCCACACCAGCAGCGGCGACGGCTGCACCCTTCTTGAACTTGGAGAGCACTTGCATGGTTCTACCCCTATAAAACGCCGGAACCGTCCGGCAGCGCTTGCCCGAGATAGGCAAATCTTTAGCAGAAGGCGCGGAAGATCAACACGAAATCTAGCACCCACAAAGCGGCGACGCCTGCCGCCAATAGCCCAGTTATTGCACCTGTTGACATCACCCCTCCCGAATCATTTGAAGTACTGCGCCAATGCAACGCCCGATCAGGAAACACGCCATCACCAAGGAGAAACCGGCAGTCCAGACACCAGCTACTGACGAGGCATCCGGGGAGTCCAGCGTTGTTTCCAGCAGCCCGACCTGTAGCGCCGATGTACCGCCGTCGCACGAGAGCTTGCCGTCCACTGACACCGTAGGTGCGGCATCTTGCGAGCAGTACAGAACGTACTTAGGCATCGGATTTATCGTTACGCGTAACGGAAATTAGGAAATCGAACTTGCGCCGCTGGCGAAACTCGCGCTGACGTTGTGCATTCGTTTTAGGCACGAGCTTCGGCGGGCGGCCACGGCGGGGACTACTAAACAGATCCGCCGTGAATTTATCCGCCGCCTGTTTCATGGTCAGGCCGCAGCCTTTGCTGGTTCTTTTTGTGCGGCTTTTGGTACGTAGGGAACGATGGAATCCACTACGGACTGGATACGCTTGTCTTGGGCGACCGACAGGCGGAAGTCAACTTCGTACATCCCTCGCGGAATATCGTTGTATTGCTTCGGCAGAAGTAGTTCGCCAACGAGCGGCTCAACTTGGCCGGTATCTTTGTTGACGTGGTGGACGATGCACTGAGCAAAGCGCATGTCGTAAGCGTTGCCGGACTTTTTTCCGACGCCAGACAGGGGAACAACGTGAATGATTTCAATGATGGATTTAGCCATTTTCTTCGAGCCTCTAGACTGAATAGAGAAGATGGAGATTCGCGATACCAGCCGTTTCGCTTAGTACGCGCGTACTTGTGATATCTTACAAATAGCCCAACTGAACTAAGTACATTTGGGCTAATGCAAAATCAATCTTAGCCCAATCGTACAAACTTTGTAATTGGAGTTTCAAATGAACTACGAAGAATTAATAGCTAAAGCTGTCAAGGGAAGGACAGTGAACAGCCTTGCAAAGGAATGGGGAATACCCCAGAAAACCTTGGACAACTACGTCAAAGGAACGCGAACACCCGACTTTCATACCGCTTTAATTTTGGTCAAAGAGACGGGGATAGCCGCAGAGAAGGTGCTCTGGGTGCTGGCCGAGCATGAGGCGAATCGAAAGCTGACCAAAAGAAATCTGAGTGCAATTACCGATAAATTTTCGCCGTCTTTTGAATTGTTACTGCGTTTGGCGAACACTTGCTGGGCTCAAATACAGCGAGTGGCGTAGTAACTGATTCGTCGATTTCTTTAAATACAAATTATACGAATAAATACCCCTCGAATAAATACGAATAATAGCTATTCTCATTTGATACAATTCAAAGACACTTTGTTACATGAGGCAACAATATGCGTACTTTGAATCTCATCCAGGACCTAGGTGAACCCCAAGATGTCCATCTCAACCGAGCCTGGCATCAAGCCCGGCAGCGCAGTCTGCAACGCACCCTGCAAGCGCTGTTCCGCGAAAAGCTGCTGCAGCGGGAACACCTGATCTTCGATGGGCACTACGCCTGGCTGCCCTTGTGGAAAGCGCAAAGCATGCTGCGCATCGAGGGCCTGCACCTGGGTGTGGCGGACAACTGCCAGCTTCACGGTTCCATCGCACACTACAGTGTCGGAAACCCGGTCCCGCAAGCCTTGCTGAGCTCGTCCATGCTGTTGGCCAAGGTGGCTCGGGCGCATGAGGACATTTCCGAAGCCAGCCTGCAACGGCTGATCATGGAGCTCTCCAACAGCGCAGAAAATGACGCCCTTTGCCTGAATTACCGCCAACACTGGGGACTTCGATTGCGTGCTGATTTCGGGCAGCAGCAGACCAATTTTGTCGCCGCATTATTCCGTTCAGCACACCCCAACCCGAGCCTGCTGCTGGAACAATGGGGTACGCTGGGCCATCCCTGGCACCCCAACTACAAGACCAAACTCGGCTTGAGCAGCGCCGAGGTCATGGCGCTCTCGCCCGAATTTGAAGCCACGATCACGCTCTCCCTGGCAGCAATGCACGTCGATGTCGCCTGCATCACCGGCGGCCAGGACCACGCCGAATACCGGCAATGGTTCGCTACCCACTACCCGCAAGCCTGGGAAACGTGGACAACAGCCTTGCAGCACCGAGGTGAAGACGTTTCACACTGGCTCCCCCTGCCCTTGCATCCCTACCAGCTGGATCGCGCCATCCCCGAGCGCTTCGCTCAGGCAGTGGAAAAGCGCCAGCTCCTGCTGCTGCCCGAAGTGAGCCTGCCGGCACGGCCGACCATGTCCTTCCGCACCGTGGTCCCTGAAGGCTCGCCGACACAGCCGCACATGAAATTGCCCGTATCGCTGCGCCTGACCAGCGTCGAGCGTACCGTCTCGCCCAAGTCTGCCGTGATGGGCCCGCGCCTGACCAGGCTGCTGCGCGACATCATCGCCAGGGAAAACGGTTTCGGCGGACGACTGGCCATCCTCGGTGAAGAAGTCGGCCTGTATTACCGCGACCCGCAGGGCAATGACGATGTCTCCCGCCACCTGGCCGTGCTCTACCGCAGCAACCCCATGACGCAACGCTGCAAGGAGCGCATGCCGGTACCGGTGGGTGCCTTGTTTGCAGATTCCCCTCTGAGCGGCCGTCCGCTGGTCTGCGATCTGGTCAGCGCAGCGTGGGGAGACGACGCCGATGCTGCCGAACACTTCTTTGCTGCCTATCTGGATGTCGCCTTGCCGGCAGTGCTGGGAGCTTATCTGCGCTATGGCATCGCCTTTGAAGCCCATCAGCAGAACAGCTTCGTGATGGTGGATGCCCAACTTCGGCCCGTGCAGATGCTGTTGCGAGACTTTGGGGACCTGCGCATCCATGCCCCCGCCTTGCGCCACAGCAGACTGGCGCTGGAAACTTACAGCAGCAAGCACACCCTGTTCGAAGACAACGATTCCGTGCGCGACAAATTTCTGCACGCCTTCATGCTGTGCCACATCATCGAACTTGCCTTGCTGCTCTCACGCAACTATCAGAAGCCGGAAGCAGCATTCATGGCGATACTGCGCGAGCGTCTCGAAGCCTGCTTCGCGGAACTCAAGCCAAACACCGAACCGCAGCGTTGGCAAACCGAGTATCTGGCACTGCTGCAGGATGACTGGCCGGCCAAGTCCTTCGTCCGCATGCGGCTGAGCGACACCTCCGAGGACGTCGTCCTGCGCATGCCCAATCCCCTGCTGGGCCCAGCATGAGCGTGTTGATGGGCCGCAGTCCGGCTGTGGCGTTGCGCTATCTGATGGCCATCCAGCTGCTCTCGATGGGCGCGATGGAAATGAGCGGCCCCTTCTGGCCTCTGCATTTGCGGGAGCTGGCTCCCATGTCGGCTGCCATGCTGGCCTGGGTCAGCATGGCGGTCTATGCCGGCCCCTTGCTGATGACCATGCTCACCGCCCCCTGGTGGGGCCGCCTGGGCGACCAGACCGGCCACAAGCCGATGGTGGTGCGGGCCTTGCTGGCGCTGGCGGTCAGCCAGCTGATGGCGGCCTGGACCGACAGCGTCACCGTAGTACTGCTGGCACGCCTGATCCAGGGCGCGCTGGGCGGCTTCATCGCTACGGCGCAAGCCTATGGCGCGGGTCTGGCCACCCCGGCGCAGCGCAGCTCGCTCATGGCACGATTGCAAGTGGCCACCGCCATGGGCTCAGCCCTGGGCCCATGGCTGGGCGGCCTCCTGTTTGACCTCTGGGGCTTCTGGATCGTCAACCTGACGACCGCGCTGGTGTGCGTGCTGTGCGCGCTGCTGGCTGCGGTGGCCCTGCCCTTCGTCAAGCCAGCCGCGCCGACTGATCGACAGCGCGCATCATCAAAGCCGGTTGCTCCAACGGCGGCAGAACGCCCTGCACTGCAGGCGTTTCAAGGCTTGTTGCTGGGCATCTTGCTGGTGCAGGCGGGCAAGATCATGCCGCAGGCTTTCTTTGCGGTGTATGCCGATCAGGTCCTGCATGCCAATGCCAGCTTCACCGGCCTTTGCTATGGCGCTACCGCACTGGGCCTGTGCATTGCGGCTCCGCTCTGGGCACGCGCCTTCGCTGCACTGGCACCGGAGCAAGTCCTGCAGCGAGTCAAGTGGATCACGCTGGCCTGCGCTGCCACGCTGGCCTTGCAGTCCATGAGTCATGTGCCGGCATGGTTTGTCGCGGCACGCTTGCTGTGGGGCGTGTTCCTCGGCGCATTGCTACCGGTGTTCTACACCCTGCTGTCACGCCAGGCCGATGGGCACCGCCAAGGCTGGGTGCTTGGCGCCGGCAACAGCGCGGCCAAGGCCGGTGCCTTGCTGGGAACAGCTGCCGGTGCCTTGGCCATGGGCTGGCTGCCGATCAGTGAAGTGTTCTGGCCCAACGCTGCCGTCTATCTGATCGTGGCCGCCGCCCTGCATGGTTTGCAGCGACGTTCCGACACCCGCGAGGCCGCCAGCTGAAACACCTCCCTTGCAGTCCCAAGCTTTCCCTCCGCCAGCCTTCCGCCAGCCTCTGCAACAGAAGTTCGTCCATTCACAACGTAAAACAATATTGCTATGAACACCAAACTGTGTACCCTCAGTGCCCTGCTGGCCCTGGCCTTCGACAGCTACGCGCAACAAGTCCAAACCAATGCGCTGCCGGAAGTGACCGTCAAGGCGACTGCAGATGACAACAGCGGCTACCGGCCCAAGAACTCCTCGGCGGCCACCAAGATCGACGTACCGCTGCGCGACGTGCCGCAAACCGTCAACACCGTCACCAAGCAGGTCATGCGCGATCAGAATGCCCTGTCGCTGCAGGATGCCCTGCAGAACGTGGCCGGTCTCAGTTTCAGTCTGGGCGACGCCCAGCGCGACCAGGTCATCATCCGCGGCTTCAGCGCCATCACCGATCAGTTCATCGATGGCGTGCGCGATGATGCGCTGTATTTCCGCGACCTCTCCAATGTGGAACGCGTGGAAGTGCTCAAGGGTCCGGCCTCCGTGCTGTACGGACGCGGCTCGGCGGGCGGCATCGTCAATCGTGTGACCAAGAAACCGAGCGACGATCCGGTCAGCGAGATCGGGCTCACCGTCGGCAGCGAAGGACAGAAGCGCAGCGAATTCGACGTAGGCCGCAACAGCGCCGACGGCACGCTGCTGTTTCGCCTGACCGGCGCGGTGGAAGACTCCAGCAGTTTCCGCAACCAATATTTCCTGGAACGCCAGGCACTCTCCCCTTCCCTGACCTACAAGCCGGATGCGCAGACCAGTTTCACGGCGCAATTCAATTATCTGCACGACAGGCGACTGGCCGACCAGGGCATCCCCAGTTACCGGGGCCGTCCCGCCGATGTGCCCATTGCCACCTATTACGGTGCGGCCAACGGGCGCGACAGGGCCTTCGTGCAATCCGAGGTGAAGGATGCCACCTTCACCCTCGACCACAAGTTCAGCGAAAGCCTGGCCTGGCGCTCGGTACTGCGCACCTATGATTTCGACCTCGACCGCAACTACACCACCATCAGCCGGGTCACCCAGACCGCCAATCCGACGGTGACGATCGCCCAGGCCCATCGCCAGCGTGCCGAGCGTGGCTTGTTCTGGCAAAACGAACTGACCCAGAAACTGCAACTGGCGGGCATGCATCACGAGCTGTTGTATGGCGTGGAATACAGCTGGCAAAACAAGACTGACTGGCAGGTCACGCGCAACAATGCGGCGACCTATTCCCTGTTCAATCCGGTGCTGGCCAACTTGTCGCCCATTGCAGCCAACGCCGTGCCGAACATCAATGCGGAGACCCGGATCAATACGCTGGCCACCTATGTCCAGGACCTGATCAGCCTGACGCCGCAATGGAAACTGCTGGCCGGTCTGCGCTATGAGCGCCTGTCCCAGGACCGCGATGACAAGGTCGCCAGATCCAGCCTCAATCGCGTCGACACCCCGCTGTCGCCCCGTGTGGGCCTGGTCTACCAGCCCGATGAGCGCACCTCGCTGTATGCCGGCTACAGCCGTTCCTTCCAGCCGCTGGCGGACTCCTTCGTCTTCTACGGCAACAGCGCCCAGCTGGAACCGACCAAGACCGAGAGCAAGGAGGTCGGCATCAAGTACGAGCTCAACGACAAGACCAGCCTGACGGCCGCACTGTTCGAGATGACGCAGAACAACATCCAGGTCGCCGACCCCAACCGGCCGGGCTTTGCCATCAACGTCGGCCAACAACGCACGCGCGGTGTGGAATTGTCCGCCAGCGGCGAGCTTGCGCCGCACTGGAATCTCATCGCCGGCTATGCCTACATGAATGGGCTCATCGTGCAATCCAGCGGGCTGACCTCCGCCGGCACGCCCTTCCAGGGCAACGTGTCTTCCCTTACGCCGCGTCACACCTTCAACCTGTGGCTCAAGCACGATCTGCCTGATGGCTACTGGGTGGCGGCGGGCGCGCGGGCGGAATCGGCGCGTTTCGCTTCCTCTGACAACCTGACGGTATTGCCCGGCTATGCCGTCATCAATCTTGGCGCAGGTTATGTAGCCGAGAAGTTTGACGTCACGCTGTCACTGAAGAATCTGCTGGATCGCCGCTACTTCATCTCCGCCCACAGTGCCGCCAACGATTACAACATGCCCGGCGAGCCGCGCAGCCTGCTGGTGAGTACGCGTTACCGGTTCTGATAGCGGAGCGGCCGCGTGCGTGCTTTGCCCGCATCGGATCCTGTCCCCTTGCAGACAAGAGCCGATGCGGCGGGGAGCAAGTCGCGGCCGGCCTGGCACGGATCTCCAGGACTACTGATGATTTGAGAAGTCAGCCTCGGTACGGTATCTATTCCCTTGGTCATCATGAAATGGATTCAACCCTCAGCGTTAGCGGGGTGGCTTGAATTGGCCGGCCATCTGATGCTGTCGTTATGCTGTATCGAGGCGCAATGCATTGGCTGGATCCGGCGCAGCTGCCGCCAAGGAAGTCAGCCGGGACGACCATTGTTGATGCGGTGGAGCGCCAGATTCATCATGGTCTCGCGGAGGAACTCCACCACTCGTCGCGCACTCGGCGACAAGGGCCACTCCGCCCGATGGATCAGCCACAGGTTATCGACCACCTGGGTGCCATTCTGGATGACCTGCAACTGATCCTGTCGCGCGAACGCCTGACGCGCAAAGCGCGGGATCACCGTGAAGCCCAACCCGCGGCTCACTGGTTCCAGGATCAGGCCAATCTGGTTGCTGAAGCCATGGCAGGGTAGCTGCCGCACCCCAGGTGCGTCCGGGAAGCGACGGCTGAGCAGACGCGTGGCCATGGCCTGCCCGTCCGGATGATCGATGAAACCCAGTCGTGCAAGATCATCCCACTGATCTGCATGACGGCCGGCGGGTACCACCAGTTCGAGCGGCTCTTCTGCGAAGTGCGTCACACTCAGACGCGCATCATCGGGCCGCAGCGCCAACACCCCAAGTTCATAGCGGTTCTCCAGTACCTCACGCAATACTTCGGTATCGGGAGCAAAGCGGTGGCGCACTGACAGCCCCTGCCAGCGCTGCTGCAAATCCATCAGTAGCGGATACAGGCATAGTCCGATGCTGCCCGGGGTGATGAGAGAAACCTCCCCCGGCGTATGGTCCGCCTCTACCAGACGCTGACGCAAACGGCGCTCGGCATGATCAGCCTCACGGCAGTATTCCAGCAACAGCAGGCCGGCTGGCGTGAACTCGAGGCGGCGCGGGCTGCGAATCAGCAAGGGCCCCAGCTCAAGTTCCAACTGACGCACGTGCTGACTCACGGCCGCCTGCGTGAGGCCCAGACGATCGGCACTACGGGTGAAGCTGCCCTCCTCGCCCAGTGTGGCAAAGGTTCTCAGCCATTGCGGATTTAGCATAAGCAAAATTTATGGCACTGATAATTTGCACGTCATTTTAATGATTCGGGGCAGGTCCTACACTACGGCACTCTGGTCCGTCGCAAATCTCCCGCGGCGCCGTCAGTCTGGAAAGGAAATCTCGTGCCCCGCTATCCCCGGAATTTTTCTCACATCGGCCTCTCAGTCACGGATCTGGATGCTGCCGTCAAGTTCTATACCGAAGTGCTGGGATGGTACCTCATCATGCCGCCCACCACGATCAATGAAAATGACAGTGCCATCGGCGTGATGTGTACCGATGTCTTCGGCGTTGGCTGGGGCTCCTTCCGCATCGCCCATCTCTCCACGGGTGACCGTGTCGGCGTGGAAATCTTCGAGTTCCGCAACGCTGAACGCCCGGCTGACAACTTCCAGTACTGGAAAAGCGGCGTTTTCCATTTCTGTGTGCAGGACCCGGATGTCGAAGGGCTGGCCGCCCGGATCGTGGCAGCCGGAGGCAAGCAGCGCATGCCCGTCAGGTATTACTTTCCCGGCGAAAAACCCTATCGCATGGTCTACATGGAAGACCCTTTCGGCAATATTCTGGAGATCTACAGTCACAGCTACGAGCTGACCTATTCGGCGGGGGCTTATGCCTGAGATCGCCTTGCCGCCACTGCCACCGGACCACCTCGCGTGGGGTTGGTATGCAGGTTTTGACACGCGGGCCTTGCGCCCCGAGCGGCAGCCGCTGCCGCAGGTCGGGACGGGCCAGGTGCTGGTGCGCAATCGCGTCGTCGGTCTCAACCCGGTTGACTGGAAAGTGCTGGGCCGCATGGGCGCATCCTGGGCCCCCGGACATGTGCCCGGGGTGGACGGTGCGGGAGAAGTCATGCGCTTGGGCCCGGACGTACCGTCCAACTGGCTGGGCAGCCGGGTGGCCTATCACCAGGACCTGCGCCGTGGTGGCAGCTTTGCCGAGTACACCGCGGTCGATGCGCGTGCGCTCATGCGTATTCCCCATGCAATGAGCTTTGCTGATGCAGCAGCCTTTCCCTGCCCTGCATTGACGGCATGGATAGCGCTGCAGAAGCTGCCGGCGCCTGCGGGCCGGAGGTTGCTCATCAGCGGAGCCGGCGGATCGGTTGGCCACTATCTGATGCAGCTGGCGTGCCGTCAAGGCTGGCAGGTAACCGCCATGGCCCATGCGCGTCATTGGCCGCGCCTGCATGCGTTGGGAGCGATCAACTGCCTCGATGGCCCCCTGTCGCCGACTCATGGTGCATTGACCAATGACCTGCACGTCACGGCCATCATCGATTGCATCGGTGCACAGCATGCCGCCCTGCTCGCCTCCGCCCTGGATGCCAATGGCCATCTGGTCTGCATACAGGGCCGCATTGAACACTGGCCTTGCGCGCCATTCGGCCGCGCGCTGTCGCTACATGAAGTGGCGCTGGGCGCCTTGCACGTGCATGGCAGCGATGCCGACTGGAATACGCTCACCGGCGCTGGCCAGCAGATGCTGCAGGACCTCGCCCGGAGGGACTTGCAAGCCGAGCAGCATCTCCTGCATGACTTCGATCAGCTGCCTACGGCACTCGAAGGACTCAAGCAACGCAATTTCACCGGCAAGTCGCTGGTCCACGTCAGTTCATGAACGCCGCTACGGCCTTACGGGGAAACGCCGCCCGGATGCGCTGGATTACGTGGCTGGTCACCGGCGCCCTGTTCATGGAGATCCTTGACGGTGCCATCACGACGCCGGCCATCCCCGCCATGGCGCGCGACTTCGGTGTCACGCCACTGGCCCTCAATGTAGGCATCAGTGCCTATCTGCTGGCCGTGGGCATCTTCATCCCTGCCAGCAGCTGGATCGCCGATCGCTTCGGCTCGCGCCGGGTCTTCATGTCGGCTATCGCCCTCTTTACGCTCAGCTCAGTGCTTTGCGCACTGGTGCAGCATCTGGAAGCCTTCGTTGCGATCCGCATCATCCAGGGCATCAGCGGCGCCCTGATGGTCCCGGTCGGGCGATTGGTGATACTGCGCCAGACCCCGCGCGAAAATCTCATGGCTGCGATGTCCGCACTGATCTGGCCGGCGCTGGTGGCCCCGGTCCTCGGTCCACCATTGGGCGGCTTCATCAGCCAGCATCTGGGCTGGCAATGGATTTTCCTGATCAACGCC
Organism: Herbaspirillum sp. 1173; assembly: GCF_031455335.1. Classification (NCBI taxonomy): domain Bacteria; kingdom Pseudomonadati; phylum Pseudomonadota; class Betaproteobacteria; order Burkholderiales; family Oxalobacteraceae; genus Herbaspirillum; species Herbaspirillum sp. 1173. The sequence goes on from NZ_JAVDSP010000001.1 coordinate 700,209, forward strand.
CCCCTCGGTCTGCTGGCGTGGGTGGTGGCGTGGCGCATCCTTCCCGACGTCCGTGGCGAACAGATCACTCGCTTCGACTGGACCGGCTTCCTGCTCTGTGGCGGCAGCATCTCGCTGTTGCTGATCGCACTGGAGAAGTTGGAGGCCAATATCGACGCAACAAGCCTATGGTCCGGCCTGGCCGGAGTGATTCTGGGCGGACTGTCATGTCGGCATTTCTTGCGCAGCAGCGCGCCGATGCTGGACCTGGCAGCACTGCGCATTCCTACCTTCCGCTTTGCCATGTTCAGCGGCACACTGGCCCGCATGGCCATCGGTGCTGCGCCTTTTCTGCTCACGCTGATGTTCCAGCTCGGCTTCGGTGCTGATCCAGGTACGGCCGGCCTGCTGGTACTGGCTCTGTTCGCCGGCAACCTTCTGATGAAGAGCATGACCACCCGCGTGTTGCGCGAGTTCGGCTACCGCCAGGTCCTGTTGTTCAATGGCGCGCTCTGTGCACTTGCCTTGCTGGGCTGCGCCCAACTGCAGCCACACGACTCTCCGGTCCTGGTAGTGCCGCTGCTGATCGTTGCCGGAATGACGCGCTCGATGCAGTTCACCGCCCTCGGCACCATCGGTTTTGCCGATGTGCCCAAAGCCATGATGGGGCATGCCAACGGACTGTCCAACACGATCAATCAGATTGGCATGGCAGCCGGCATCACCGTCGCTTCACTGAGCGTGCGCCTGGCGCACGGCGGGGTGAACCGTACCCTCATTACTCCCACCCTGGAAGATTTCCAGACGGCCTTCATCGTGTTGGCACTGATGGTCGTGGTCAGCCTGGTGGGCGTGCTGCGGCTACCTGCGCATGCAGGGCAGGATTTTATTCAACGCAGCGGCCAAGGCTGAACTCCCGGTTGGCGTGTTGTCGCGTGCGGTTTCCATAATCAGCACGAGTGCGCCACCGCGCACGGATCATCTGATTCATCGTAGTCCACTATGAGAGGAGGCCTATCCATCCGATCCGCATCAACGTTGTTGCAACACGCGCACACTGAGTGAAGTGCATCCGCCTGTCATTTTTCCGACGGTGCAAATCCAGGTAAATGCGCAGGGAATACTTTTAGAACAGTAACAATTACTATTTAAAATATTCCAGCTCTGGCCCCCCTTGCAGCCCCCATCCACGGTTTGTACCCCGCTGCTGCAGCTGCCAGATACTCCGCGAAATCCCGCCAGCCGCCAGACTCGCTCACTCCAACTCCCTGAAACCAGGACGCTTCGCCACCTGCATATCCATGCGGGCGACGGTGCTTTCCTTTCCACTCAACAGAGGACGCTTCGTGTCATACATAAAAAGTCGCAAACGCGCGCCAAACGATTTCCCTGTCTCACCGCTCTCTCGCGGCAGTGCTACCGTCATCACCGGACTGGCCATGACACTGTCGGTGTCCGTGACCCACGCCGCTGATACCGGCACCGGTGCTGACAGCAGCACCGCTCTGCCCGGTATCACCGTCGAGGCAAGCGGGACCAAGGTCCTGTCTTCGCCGAAGTACACTGCCCCTCTGGCAGAGACCACCCAGACCATCCAGGTACTCGACAAGGAAGTGCTGAAATCCGAGGGCGTGTCCACCCTCACCGAGGCCATGCGCAACGTGCCAGGCGTGGGCACCTTCAACGCCGGCGAAGGCAACGGCGGCCCGAATGTCGGTGATGCGCTCTACATGCGCGGGCTGGATATTTCCAACAGCATCTACGTCGATGGCATTCGCGACCTCGGCTCAGTGACCCGCGACATGTTCAATATCGAACAGGTCGAGGTCACCAAGGGTGCGGCAGGTACCGACAATGGCCGTGGCTCGGCGGCTGGTTCCATCAATCTGGTGACCAAGCAACCCAAGCTGGCTGACAGCTTCGATGCTTCCGCAGGCGCGGGTAGCGGCAGCTACCGGCGCACTACCCTGGACTGGAACAAGAACCTGGATGAATTCAGAAGCGGTACGGCTTTCCGCCTGAACCTGGTTGGCGAGGATTCTGGTGTAGCCGGTCGTGATCAGGTCAGGAACCGCGGTTGGGGTGTCGCTCCCTCACTGGCCTTCGGCCTGCATACCGACACCCGGGTCTACCTGAACCTGCTGCACGTGGAAAAAAACAACCTGCCCGAAAGTGGACTGCCCACCATCGGTATGGCCGGCTTCTCCGGAACCGTCGCAGGACTGTCCTCTGCAAGCCAGGTCAACAGCAGCAATTACTACGGCAGCAGCGATTCGCACGACAACTCCATCGCCACCATGGCTACTGCACGTGTCGAGCACGATATCAACGGCTCCACCATGCTGCAGAACACCACGCGCTGGGGCAAGAACAGTGTCGACTACCTGGCCGTCACGGCCGGCGTTCCTGCCACCAGCAACGGCACCATTACCCGTCTGGGTGCAGCCAAGCAACTTGACGACGAGATCATCTCCAACCAGACGAACCTGACGACGAAATTCACGACGTTCGGCATGGAACACAGCCTGAGTTCCGGCTTCGAAATCTCGCGGGAGAAGCAAACCAATTACGGCTTGAACAAGACCGGCACCCTGTCTTCCCTGAGTCTCTACGATCCGCAACTGACCTCCAGCGGCCTGACCATTACCCGCAACGGGCAGGACGCTGTGTGGCAGACCGATACCGCCGCGCTGTATGCGTTCGATACGCTCAAGATCAACCAACGCTGGCAGGTCAATGCGGGTCTGCGCCTGGATCACTACAAGACCACTTACAACGCCATCGCCACTACCGGCAACACGAATATCGAGGGCAGCGGCAACCTGTTCACCTACAAGCTGGGCGCACTCTACAAGCTGACCAGCAACGGCAACCTCTACGTCAACTACGCGCTATCGCAGTTGCCGCCGGGCAGCACCAGCAGCTTCGGTGCCTATTCGCTGTCGAGTTCAACCAGCAGCGCCAGCAATCCGAGTATGGAACCGCAGAAGTCCAAGACGTTGGAAGCGGGCACCAAGTGGGAATTCTTCAACCAGAATCTCCTTCTGACCGCGGCGCTGTTCAGGACCGATGTCTACAACGAAGTCTACGAGAATGACGATGGCACGTATTCCCAGATCGGCAAGAAACGCGTGCAGGGTGTCGAACTGTCCGCTACCGGCAAGATCACCCGCGACTGGGACGTGACTGCGGCCTATACGCATCAGAAGACCGATATCGTGGTCGGCGCGGCGACCGCACAGGATGGCTCGTCCACCCTGCCCTATGCTCCCGAGAACGCGTTGAGCCTGTGGAGCAGCTACCGCATGCCAATGGGACTGACCGTCGGCGGCGGCGCGCGCTATGTCGGCATCGTCAAGCGCCAGACCAAGCTGGCCACCACGCCGGACCACATTCCTGCGTACTGGGTGTATGACGCGATGGCAAGCTACAAGGTCAGCAAGAACTGGGATCTGCAATTCAACGTCTACAACCTCTTCGACAAGCACTACATCACCGCCATCAACTACCTGGGATATCGCTATACCCCGGGCCTGGAGCGCTCGGCGCGCGTGACCGTCAATTATCACTTCTGACGGAAGATGTTCCCGGGGCCGAAGGCCCCGGGATTTTTATGAGGTCTGGACGATGTTATTGCATATTCCCAACGTACTGAGCCGGGAGCAGGTCCTGGCGATGCGTGCCGCCATTGATGCAGCCGACTGGATCGATGGTCGCGCCACGGTCGGCAGCCAGGGCTCGCAGGTCAAGCGCAACCGTCAACTGCCGGAAGATTGCCCGGTGGCACGCGAACAGGGACAGCTCATCCTGCGCGCCTTGCAGCAGAATCCGATGTTCTTCCGGGCAGCGCTGCCGGCGCGCTACATGCCGCCTCTGTTCAACCGCTATGCCAGCAGCACCGGGGAAACCTACGGCCTGCATGTAGACGGCTCGCTGCGCGGGGTTCCCCATTCACCGGTGTGGCTGCGCACAGATGTCTCCAGCACGTTGTTCCTGAGTGATCCCGAGGATTACGACGGCGGCGGTCTCGTCATCGTCGACAGCTATGGTGAACATGAGGTCAAGCTGCCTGCCGGCGACCTGATTCTCTATCCGGCCACCAGCCTGCACAGCGTGGAGCCGGTCACGCGCGGAGAGCGCGTATGCTCCTTCTTCTGGACGCAGAGCCTGATCCGGGATGATGCACGGCGGACCCTGCTGTACGAAATGGATCGCTCCATCGACAGCCTGCGCAGCCGCGTGGGCGAATGCAAGGAAACGCTCACGCTGACCGGCAATTATCACAACCTGCTGCGCATGTGGAGCGAACCGTGAAGCGGGATCACCGGCTCAAGCGCTACGCGTGGGCTCCGTGAACAGCTTGACCACGGCAGTCATGTTTGCCTTGCCCAGGCCACACTGCATTGCGGCACGGAAGACTCCGCGCGCAGCAGCGATGGTTGGCACCATCAGCTCCGACGTTGCAGTGTCCACGGTATAGGTAAAGTCCTTCTCGATCAGCTCGACCGGAAACTGCGGGGCAAAACCTCCCGCGAGCATCGAGCCGGCCACACGCCCTGCTACCGGACTCCATACGGGCGTCGCCGCAACCGCTTCGAGTACCCTTGCCACGTCCGCGCCGGCATGACGGAGCAGGCCTATCAGTTCGCCAAGGACGCTGACCTGGACACCAAGCAAGGTATTGGTGGTCAGCTTGGTCAGTGCCCCCGCCCCGAGCGAACCCACGTGCTGGATGACGCTGCCCATCGTCTTCAGGACGGGTTCGGCGCGGGCCAGCGTAGCAGCCTCGCCACCGACCAGATAGACCAGTTGGCCCGCCTCGGCCTGGGGCGTACTTCCCGATACCGGTGCCTCGAGCAGGGCGATCGACCGGTCGGCAGCTTGGCGTCCCAGATCACGTATCCAGTCCGGAGTGAGCGTCGAGCTCTCGATCGCAATGGCGCCAGGACTCATGCCGGCCAGCGCACCGGTGGCTGCATCCAGCCACACCTGCCGCGAAGCCTGATCGTCACGCACCATGGCCATGACGAAGTCCGCGCCCATGGCGGCTTCCTTGGGCGTGCCGGCCCATCTGGCGCCGGCGGCTACCAAGGCGTCGGCGGCAGCCGGGCTGCGATTCCAGACGGTCACGGTGTGACCTGCCTTGATGAGATTGGCGGCCATGCGCGAGCCCATCGCGCCCAAGCCCAATACGGCGATTGTTGTCATGTGTCTTTCCTTTTGGCGGGCGGGCTTACTGCAGGGGCCCGGCCCTGAATGAACAAAATGGCGACGCCGTTACGGGCGACGTGCCTGACGTGCTGCTGCCACCAGGCCATCCAGCCAGTCCTGGTGTCCGTTGATCATCGGGTTGGGCTTGGTATTGTGCAGCACCTCGGCCGGCTTGCCTTTCTGCGTTTCCTGCGTGAGGATCCGCACCCGCCCTCCGTCCAGGTCTTCCACCAGCCATGCGTGATGCACGTCCAGGCGATCGTCGCTGCCCACCTCCCCGGCCCAGCCGTGCCAGGCGATACGACCGGCCTGTCCGGCAGCGGGGGCCACGTATTCATTGCATTGCGCCTCGACCGGGAAACCGAAGGTTTCGAAATAGAATCGGTCCCCGTCAGCCAGTTGCGGACCCTTGCCGTCGTAGAAACGTACATTCGCCGAGTTGGCGTAGTAGGTCGGCCATTGCGATGGCACGGCAAGCAGCGGCCAAACGTCGGCCGCACTCAGGCCAGCGACGATGACTTCGTTGGAGGCAAAATTCTCGGTAAAGCCCGGCACGTAGCCTTCGGGCCAGATGATGGCGTTCATGTCACATCCCTTTTCATGGTGCAGTTGAATGAAGATGAGGCAAGCTACCAGCGTGTCGGACTGGCATTTGCCGACGGTCGCAGAGGATTGCCTCATCACAGGAAGGTCATGATGCGAACAAATCAGATATAAATCCAATCCTGTTTTCTTATCATTGTCATCAGCTCAAATGATATGAGAAATGATCCCTCCCCTCAGTTGGCAGCTTGTTCTACCTGTGTGTGGATCCATGCAAACAACCCATCGTTAGGTAGCCCTGAAATTTCCGGACACGCCTGTTTGTTAAACTTGACCAACAGGAGCAAGCAATAAGCAAATCAGAGAAACAGAGATACACAAGGGAGCTCCGCACCGAGACGCCCGGCACATGGCCTGATTCATCACACGGACCGTGGCAGTCAGTATTGCTCCCATGCCTTTGGTCGTTTGCTGAAGAAGTTTGGCGCGTGGGCATAGATGTCGCGCAAAGGGAACTGCTACGACAATGCGCCGATGGAGAGCGTCTGGGCAGCTTGAAAAACGAACTGATTCATCGCCAACGTTACACAACGCGTGCAGAGGCTGGGGCGTCGATTCGGGAACACATCGAAATTTTTTATAACCGCAAGCGGCGTTACTCTCGTCTTGGCAACATTGCCCCCGCTCGGTTTGTTGAACAATTCAACAGGAAACTGCGGACCGCATAAAACAAGAGTGTCCGTTATTGACTGAGTTGTACCGAATTTTGCAGCGAACCTGTCCGACGACAATGCACTAGCGGCAAGCCTGCTGGCCTGCCGCTGAACACCCGTTACCGATGCGGCAACAAGAAAATCAAGGTTGCTGCAAAGCCCGCTGGATATCCCCCACCATATCGAAATCCGCACCCACCCAGCGGCGCGCCAGCCTGTCAATGGTGCCATCGCGCGTCATGTCGCCAATGGCCTTGCTGACGGCCTCCTTCAATGGCTGCTGGCCCTTGGCCATGGCCGGTGCCGACAGCTGGTAGATCAGTACTGGTCCGACTTCCTTGATCGGCAACTTGTTCACGTTCGCGTATTTCATGCCACCGAAGTGCGAACTGATGACCGCATCGATGCGCCCATTGCCCAGGTCATTGAAGACGAAACCGCCATTGTCATAGGCGCGGATATCCGATTCCTTCAGATTGGCCCGCGCCCAGCTTTCGTTGGTGGTGCCGGTCGTCACGCCGACCTTCTTGCCCTTGAGATCGCGCTTGTCCTTGATGCTGGCATTGCTGGCCAATACGAAGATACGAAAATCCTCCACGCCATAGGGTGCCGCAAAATCGACCTGCTTCTCCCGTTCCGGCGAAGGGGTGAGGTCGTTCATCACCATGTCGTACTTGCCCGCCTTGAGTCCTTCCACAAAATTCTTGAAGCTGTCGGCCACGAAGACCACCTTGGCCACGCCGATGCGGCGCGCCACTTCCTTGGCCACCTCGACGTCATAGCCGGCCGGTTGCAGCTTGTCATCGATCAGGCTCCAGGGCGGACTGCTCTGGGTATTGGCGATGCGGATCACGCCCGACGCACGGGCACTGGCCAGAATGTCGGCCGGAATGTTCTGGGCTGTCACGGCAGCCGCTGCGCTGCCCAGGAGCGCTGCCAGCAGGCAGGCAGGAATAAAATAATGCAACTTCATGGTGCTGTCCCCTCTTGATCATCAATGGAATCGGAAGCCCATTCTGTGCTCAGGCCGGGGGATCAGCAATCCGTGCACGTTTCTTGAGTGATAAGCGGAACTTATACTTTCTTCGATCAAACTGATGGATCGATAAGATATGCCGCACCAATCCGGCACAGCAAAATGATAAGGGCCAACAGTGTTTCACCCTTCCCTGTCCCAGTTATCTCCGGGCTGACTGCTCTTCGTGCGGTCTCGTGCACCATGGCCTTGCCCCAACCCTGTGCGCAGCGCTCAAATCGGTGCATTGCCGCGAAGTTCAGAGCGCGCCAGGTTTCTGGTACAGCACCTGGCGCAGCGAACTCATGTCCGACTCCATCTGGATCCGCATCACCCGCAGCAGCTCCTTGGCATTCTCCGACATCGGCACCCCAGGCCGGAAAACCAGCAGCGCCGTAAAGTTGGCCGTCACTTCCATCGGCTTCAGGCGCAGGCCGCGCGTGACGTAATCCAGCGCCAGGATGGGATGCGCCATGCCCATGCCAACCCCGCGCATGGCGAATTCGCACACCGAATTGGAATAAGGCGTCTCCAGGATGGGACGCAAAACCTTCCCCTGCAGCATCAGCTCCTGCTCCAGACGCCGGCGGCTGGCATCTTCCGGATTGAGGGCAATAAAGGGATGTTCCAGCAGATCGTCAGCCGTGATCACCGGCTTGCCGGCCAAGGGGTGCCGGTCGTTCATCACGATCACACCCGGCACGCTCATGAATTGCGAATGCTCCAGCCCGGAGACTGACAGCTCATCGGCCATCAGTCCGAAATCCAGCTGCCCTGCGCTGACCTGCTGGTAGACCTCGCGCGAGCTCATGATCTGGAACGACATCTGCACACGCCGCTCACCCAGTCCGAAGGCGGCGATGGCGCGCGGCATGAAACCATTGCCCAGTGCGGGGAAGGAAGCGATGGCCAGACGACCCAGTCCGAACGAGCGCAGGCTGCGGATGCGGTGCTCAATCATCTCGAAGCCGGCAAAGCAACGATCCACTTCCACGATCAAGGCCAGCGCCTCCTGCGTCGGCACCAGGCGGCCACGGGTGCGCTCGAACAGCCGCAGTTCGGAAGTCGCTTCCAGCTTGCGGATCGACTGGCTGATCGCGGGCTGGGAGACGTTGAGCAGGGCGGCGGCCTTGCTGGTGGTTCCGGCGCGCATGACGGCGCGGAAAACCTGGATATCTCGCATGTCCATATATAAGTACCACTTATAGAGTTAGTCCGGCGTGCTGTTGATGGCTGCGGCGCGAATTCGGATACTGGGTTCCTCTTTTTTAGATTAACAAATTAATCGCATGAGCCACCCTATTTCATCGCAACCCGCGTTCGCCAGTCTCTCGCCCCCGGTGATGCGCGCCTCCACCGTGGTATTCGACACCTTCGAGGACTTTGTCCAGCGCAAGCAGCGCCAGCCCGATGGCTTCAGCTATGGCGTCACCGGCACCCCCACGGCGCGCCTGCTGGAGCAGCGCGTGGCCGCGCTGGAAAACGCCCGCCACTGCGTCATTGCGCCCTCCGGTGCGGCTGCCCTGATGACCACCGTCATGGGCTTCGTGCGCGGTGGCGACCACTTGCTGGTTTCGGCCGCCTGCTATGGCGCGCTCAAGACCTTTGCCGAGAAATGGCTGGCACACATGGGCGTGGAGGTCGAGCTGTATCGGCCGGACATCGGTGAGGAAATCGCCGACCTGATCAAGCCCACCACCCGCATGATCTGCATGGAAGCGCCCGGCACGGTCACCATGGAAATGCAGGACATCCCGGCCATCACCGCCGTGGCACGCCAGCACGGGGTACTGACCATGCTCGACAACACCTGGGCCAGTCCGCTGGGCCTGACATGCCTGGATCTGGGCGTGGACTTCAGCATCCAGGCCGCCACCAAGTTCCTGGGCGGTCACTCCGACGTGCTCATGGGATGCATCAGCATGAATGACCACGGCCACTACGGCATCCTGCGCGAGACCCAGAGCATCCTCGGCCAGCAGGTCAGTCCCGAGGATTGCTTCCTGGTGCTGCGCGGGATGGAAACACTGCCCTTGCGGGTGCAGGCGCAAGGTGCGTCGACCCTGCGGGTGGCACGCCATCTGGCCGGTCATCCGATGGTGGCGCGCATGATGTATCCGCCGCTCGACAGCGACCCCGGCCATGCCCTCTGGAAACGCGACTACAAGACCCCTGGCTGCCTGTTCTCGATGATCCTGCAACCGGCACCTGAGAGCGCCTTCCATGGCTTCTTCGACGCCCTGCAGCACTTCGCCATCGGTGCCAGCTGGGGCGGCGTGCACAGCCTGGCGGCGTATTATCCGGCCGCGCTGCAGGCCAATCGCGCTTTCCCGGCGACCGACCAGCCGGTGGTGCGCCTGTCCATCGGTCTGGAAGATCCTGCCCTGCTGATCGCCGATCTGGATCAGGCACTGGCCCAGTATGCAAGCGCGGCAGCCCAGGCGTGATGCCCGCATCAATGAACACTGAAGCAGCGCCCCAATGCAGGCGCTGCAACCGGGAGGAGAACCATGATTGATCTGTTTGTCAGGGCGCTACCGCTGCTGGAAAAAGCGGTAGTGGTGACCATCGGGCTGGGTATCGGCTCGTTCGTGCTGGGCTCGGCGCTGGGCATGCTCATTGCGCTGGCCCGCATTTCCGATGCGCGGCCGCTGCGCTGGCTGGCGTTTGCCTATGTGTCGGTGTTTCGCGGCACGCCCTTGCTGATCCAGATCCTGCTGATTTATTTCGGCCTGCCCAACTACGGCATCACCATCGATCCCATCCCCGCCGCCTTGCTGGCGCTGACCTTGTTCTCGGCGGCCTACCTGAGCGAGAACTTTCGCTCCGGCATCAATGCGGTCGATCGCGGCCAGTGGGAAGCCGCCTGGGCCATGGGCATGGGTTACTGGAAGACGCTGTGGCGCGTGATCCTGCCGCAGGGCCTGCGCATCGCTATTCCACCCGTGGGCAGCCGCCTGATCGCGCTGATGAAGGACACCTCGCTGGCCTCCACCGTCACCGTGGTGGAGCTGACACGCGTGGCCGACCAGCTGGGAGCGACCACCTTCCGCTACATGGACATGTTCATCATCGTCGGGACCATCTACTGGGTCATCAATCAACTACTCACTCTCCTGCAAACCTGGCTGGAAGAGAAACTGTCGAGGCGCTATCAATGAATCCGTCTTCTTCCTGTACCGTGCGCGTGAGCGCCTTGGCCAAGGCGTATGGTGCCAATCAGGTACTGCGCAACATCAACCTCGAAGTCGCGCGGGGCGAAGTGGTGGTCATCATGGGACCCTCCGGGTCCGGCAAGACCACTTTCATCCGCTCGCTGAACCTGCTGGAATTGCCGGATCGCGGCAGCATCGAGATCTGCGGCGTGGCGCTGAACGATCCGGCGACGCTGCCCGCCCGTGAACTGCGGCGCAAGACGCTGCAGATCCGGCAGCAGACAGCCATGGTGTTCCAGTCCTTCAACTTGTTCCCGCACATGACCGCGTTGCAGAACGTGATCGAAGGGCTGATCTCGGTCAAGGGGGTCGCCAAGGGGGAGGCCCGTGAGCGAGGCCTGGCACTGCTGGACAAGGTCGGGCTGGCGGAGAAAGCCGATGCCTATCCGGGCAAGCTTTCCGGTGGCCAGAAGCAACGCGTGGCCATCGCCCGCGCGCTGGCCATGGATCCGGAAGTGATCCTTTTCGATGAGCCGACCTCGGCACTGGATCCGGAACTGCGCGACGACGTGTTGAACGTGATGCGCGCGCTGGCGGCCGAAGGCATGACCATGCTGGTCGTGACGCACGAAACGCGCTTCGCCCGGGATGTAGCCGACCGCATCCTCTTCATGGAAGGTGGACACGTGCTGGAAGATACCACCCCTGCCCTGTTCTTCGGCACGCAGGGCAGCGAGCGCTCGCGGCAGTTTCTGGGACGCCTGCACGAATGATGTGCGCAAGCTGGCGAGCTACCTGGCCGCGCTGCGCACTATCCCGGCGGCGATATCACCTTAGGTTCCAAACTGCCGAGAGACCGTGACCTGGGCCGACAATGGACGGCCCGGGCTCAGGGTGTAATTGAAGTTGGAGGCCGAACCACCCGTGTAATAGCGACGATTGAACAGGTTCAAGATATTGAGCTGTGTTTTCCATGGGCCGGCCTGATAGGCGAGCATGAGGTCGGTACGGGCGTAGCCTGCCAACTGGAATGTATTTGGCAAGCTCGCTTCGCGTGCGCCCATCGCGTAAACGCCAGCACCCGCCTTCAAGCCTCACAGCGATTTGAGCTCATACCTGGTTGGTGATTGATTCAGCGCTTCTCAATGATCCATGGTGTTTCGGCACGTCTACAAATACTCAAGAAGCCGAAAGAGATTCAAAAAGTTTGCTGCGCTCGGACCATAACTGCTGGAGCGACACGTCCAGAAAGAACGGCTCGTCACCGTCTTCTGGCCACCATTCGAACACACGTCCCTCAGCGGTCATGCCCCAGGTCGACCCGATACCATAATCCCCGAAGGCCACCGCTGCGGACCATAGTGATGCAGCGGCCGGCAAGCCGCGCAGAACTTGCGTGAGCCTTAGCATGGTCACCAAGGAGAACGCCTCTCTTCGCGCCAGCGGGTAAAGAAACCGGGCTTCGGACGGCCCGGTAAAACCGTTGGCGCTGAGGTAGGCATTGCGCAACTCCATCGGCAATGAAAAACCAAGGATGCATTCCGCATCGAGGATTTCCCGCTCGGTACAAGGCTGGCCGCTCTCCAGCACTTCCAGATCCGACATCAAGAACATAAGAAAACAGCGAGCCCGAAGCCCGACTCAGAATGCAAACCAATCTTCAGCTGCCGACTGGTCGCGAATTGATTCATTCGGATACCATCTGCCTGCCTTGCAGGAGTTGATGATTGTGCGACCAATCGAACTCCTTGTACCGGATTTCATGTGCGACATATTGTCGCTATGTCCGCTCCTCGCAATAGGCTGAAGACGGCCCCCTCTCGTTCAGGCGGCCAGCTTTTCCGTCTCCCATTTCGTTGGAATCCTGCCGCGCATGAGTTGCTCCAGGACTTGTGCCAGCCGTATCATCCAGAGCCGCTTCAACGCATCGTGAGCTAGCCTGTCAGCAGACAAGCGCAGACGATTGCCGAGCTGCCCCTGGACTGCGGCAAGGATTTCCGGCGGACACTCCATCGTCTTGAGCAACTCTATAGCGGCACGTCGGAGGTCATTGGGAGTCCAGTCCGAAATGGGCAGGCGTGGCCGCTGATATTCAGGTCGGGAATCGCAGTCCTCGCGTGCATTCCAGACGGCCACGCCGACATTCTTGGGATCGAAGCGGCCGCCCTTGCGTCCTTCGAACAGATAGCCTGTCCCGCTGGCCAGCAGGCGACGCTGTACGATTTCCAGCGCCCGGCCCACCAGGGGAACACGAAAATCACTAGCGGCACCGCGTCGTTGGGGACGCAGCTTTTCCTCCGGGATCGTCCACCACCAGCCATCTTGCTCCTGGTTGATCTCGCGGGCGTGCATGGCGCAAATTTCCTTTCCGGGAGCGCATGTCCAGGCAAACAGCGTCAGGATATCCTCGTTGGCGCTGGTGAAATGATGGAGCCACGGCAATAGAACGGCGAGCTCATTGACCGACAGCAGACGCTTCTCAGGGCCGCGATGCACGCCCTTGATGCGAACGCCTTTGCTCTTGAACTCACCACGCAGGACGCTACGCCACACGTTGACGCACTTGGCAGGAAGCAATCCATGCGCAATGGCGTAGTCCCAGGCAGCACCCAGTTCGCGTCGCGTGATAGTGCCTTGCGTGGGCCGATCCAGGAAGCCACGAAGAAAATCAGCGGCCATGTCTGCATCGACCGCCTGTGCAGACAGGTTCCCGAATTCACCCAGCGTGCGCGCGAAAATACGCCACACTTCCTTGGCCCCTCTTTCGCCCCAATGATGCTTGACGTGTCCCTCGTAATAATGAAAACCGATTTGCTGCACCGTCAGTTGCGCAGCGGACTCATTGGACATTGATACGGAATCACGTTGCGGGCGTTCCGCTTGCCGATGCACCGTTGATGGATCGATCCCCTGATCACGCAAACTCTTGAGTTGCCGCCATTGGCGAACGGCCGAGTTCAATGACATGTGGGGCCATTCGCCCAGTTTGACCTGGCGAATCCTGCCATCATTTGGATTCTTGTAACGATAGATCCAGTTGTACATGCTTTCGTTGGCGCGCAAGCGCAAGCCACGATGCTTGGGGATGGTGAGATGTTTGCCAGCGGGCAGAGATTGCACTGTGATTGCATTGAACATGTTTTCTTCTCCCTCAGAGCCCTTCAAAGGTCAGCCAATTCATTTGGCTTGGTGGGCCGCCAGTTTGGGATGACGGAAGGAAGTTGAGCTGCTGACTGCGGTATGGCATGTGGGGATCAGAGGGTGCGGGAAATTTTTCCATCATTGAGGCCCACGCTGCTTTCACCTCAGGGGCCTTCGAACGTTCAAGATGAACATCGATCAGGACGCGAGCAACCGGAATACCGGTTAGCTGGGCCACCTTCACTGCTGTCGCATCGCCGATACCACTTTTTCCACTTTTCATATGGCTGATCGCACTGCGCGTCACACCCAGTACATTTGCCAATGCGTGGTCGGACTGCAGGTCGAGCTTTCTCTTTACCAATTCCAAATAATCATTCGTTTGCATATGGCCTCCTGGGGCCGGACAGGCCGGAGTAACAAACCTCGTTGTGGACGTTTCGATTGGGATCATGTAATCGGACATGCGCAAATCGCTGCATCCTGAACGGAGCGTTCGCTGAATGGATCGGGAGAGAAATGAGAAAGCCTCCGCGCTGACTGCGCTCGCTTTCTCATAAGATGAGCCTATGGCATGCATCCCCGCTTGCTCATGTTCTGCCTTTCTGAACATCTGTGGTTAGTGTGGCCAGGCACACAAAGACCTGCACAAGTTCGCGAAAGAGACTTGTGCAACACACAGAATCAAGGCGGTCAAACGAGAGTCGGAGGTGCTCGACTGCGATGTGCCGTGGGAGCCAGAGCCGGGACCACGGTGAAGTCAGTAATGAAGAAGACTGGATGCACCAGTACCGCAATCAGCGAGGCGATACCCGGCGCAGCAGACGGTAGTGTCGGTGCGTGCTGCTGAAGGACACAATAGCCGCAGTGTGCTCCGTCGACGGGAATTTTCTCCTGCCCTGCCGTACTGTTTCCTGTTACCGCGACGCGCTTGGTGCCACTGGCACTGCAGACTTCCATCCAGGTGAGCTGGCTATTGGAGGCCAGCGTGCGCGAAATGGTTGGAGCGGCAGCACCAAACACCATCACGCATAGCGCAAGCCATGCGAGCAGTTGATGAAAGCGTCGGCTCAAACTCATGTTCGGAGGTCTGGAAACGAGAGGCAAAAATAGGATCTGGCGTAACCTATGATAAGCCCGCATTCGCAGATGATGACGCTGCATGGACCCGACTGCGTCAATTTGCCGCAGCCAGGTCATGTGCCATGCGACTTCCGTAGCATTGCTTGGCGTCGGAATCTCCCTGTCGGGTACCGATCAAATTCTCGTCAAAACAATCGCGCCGTCCATGAAGTAAATTTCTGAAAACCAGCTTGAAGAACTTCTCGACCGATATGATCTTCAGGCAGGCCATTTCTGGCACAGTCTGCGCGGAGAAGATCCAAGGGGGACGCCCTGTTTTCCCTTCGTGAACCAGGCGACGCAATGGGCATGGCTTTAAATTTCAACAAGGCAACAACCTCATGAATCGACGAGAATTCAATTTGGCACTGCTCGCAGCGGCCACGGTTTCCAAGGTCGCTTTTGCGCAGCCGATCCGAGAGAACCCGCAACTACTGCTGGACACGGAGCATTACAAACATCAACAGGTAACGGTTGATGGGCAGGTCATCCAGGTACGCGCCTTTGAGGGCATCCCCTATGTGGCGCGACCCGTCGAGCCCGAGTACCAGGTACTCAACCTGTACATTCCCGAGACCTACTTTCAGGGCGGCCGCATCGGTAGCTTCGACGCGCGTAGCGCCCCGATCTTCTTTCCCAATGCGGTAGGCGGCTACATGCCCGCCAAACCAGGGACTCTTGCCGGACGCGGCTTTCCAGCGGGACCGCCGGGTGGCCAACGTGGGCAGCAACACATTCCGCCGCCAGGCCTGCCTCCGGGGGCCTTGCCACCTCCCCCTATGGGCACAAATACCGTCAGCGCCAGTGCCGTGGCCCTGGCGCGTGGATTCATCGTAGCGGCCCCGGGTGCGCGGGGACGCACTCTGCAAGCGAGCGATGGCCGATGGACCGGCAAGGCACCTGCCGCCATCGTCGATCTCAAGGCGGCAGTGCGCTGGTTACGCTACAACGCTGGCCGCTTCCCCGGCAACCCCGAACGCATCATCTCCAATGGCACCAGCGCGGGTGGTGCTTTGTCAGCGCTGTTGGGTGCCAGCGGCAATCACCCTGACTACGAGGCCGAGCTCAACAAGCTGGGGGCAGCGCCGGGGCGCGACGATATCTTCGCCGTATCCGCTTATTGCCCCATTACCAATCTGGCGCATGCCGATGAAGCCTACGAATGGCAGTTCGAGGGCTTGCGAGAGTATCGCAATGTGGCCATCTCGATGCTTGATTACAAAATTCAGCGTCAGGAAGTCGTGGGGCAGCTCAGTGATGCGCAGTTGCAGCTGTCGGCGCAACTGCGTGCGGCATTTGTCGATTATGTCAATGCCTTGGGCCTGCGTTCGCCGGAGGGAGGCACGCTCAGCCTGCAGGCCGATGGTCACGGACCATTGCGTGATCATATCGCCGGGCTGTTGCTCGACTCGGCCCGCAAGGCCCAGGCCGGCGGCACTGATCTGGGCCAGCCGGCATGGCTTCAGCTTCGCGATGACAAGGTGGTAGCAGTCGATTTCAGTGCCTATGCTCGTAGTGTCGGACGCATGAAGAGTCAACCAGCCTTCGATGGCCTGGCCCTGGAAACCGGCGAGAACCAGCTGTTCGGTGATGCGAACACCGACAAGCGCCACTTCACCGCATTCTCGGCGCAGCACAGCAAGGTCTCCGGTGCTGGCCTGGCTGAGCCACAGACGGTCAAGGCCATGGATGCGATGCAGGAAATCGCTGATGCGCGCTCCGTAGTAGCGCAACGCTGGCGCATCCGACAAGGCACGATGGATCGGGACACCTCGCTGGCGGTGCCGACGCTGCTCGCTGCAGCGGCACGTCAGCGTGGCGCACAGGTCAATCTGGAGTTCGCCTGGAACCGCCCACATAGTGGCGATTACGACCTGGAGTCGCTGTTTGCATGGATCCAGGCGCAGGTGAGTTAGGCTGGGGAGACCGGATATCTCAGAGCGCAAGAGCATGTGCTCAAGACGTCACGCTGCGGCGCTTTGCCGCAGTGGCAGCATTTTCAATTTGGCTGCAACATTCCCAGCCATGCCAGCAACATCAACGCAAACCAGGAGAGCAAAATTTCCGCCAGGGTCAGTCGGCGTATCTGTCGCAGGGCATTGCGATGATGACGCATCGACGGTACCAGTACATACCTGTTGAACACGGCAATCGCCATCATTGCGCCAGCCACCAGGATCTTCATGCTCAACAGCGCTTGGTAGCGAAAATGGAAGTCCAACGGCAGTCGTCCAAGAATGAGGAGGGTATTGAGCAAGCCTGTCAGGAAAACCAATGCCACCACTGCATGACCGATATTTGAAAAACGCCGCAATATTGTATTGACCATATCTGGATACGCGCGGCGATATCGGTCTGACAGGACCATCAAGACGATCGGCAACGCGCCTATCCAAGCCCCGACGCTCCACACGTGGAGAACGTCGTTTGCCTGATGCAACAGTCCCCTCCATCCTTCATGCATGACGGCATGTCCGGTCAGCGCCAGGCTCGTCAGCATGATGCCGCTACCACCGATGCATGCGAGCAAGCGCATGCGATCCAATGGCGTCACGCTGAGCAAGAGCAGGCAAATGGCGACCAATTGGGTCCACCATGCCGTACCGATCGAGGTCCCGTTGGCTACCGCGGCGAGCATGTCAAGGTGCCAGGCATCAGCCCAGCCATCACCAAGAATACTGGCTTGCACGGGCAAACTGGCAAGCACGGCAGTCAACAGGAGTCCCAACAAAAGACGTCGCCATCCGGCCAGGCGTTGCCATAGCTCGCTCCTGAGCGGCTCTGCCACCAGCACAAACAAGGTCAGGCCGGAGCCCCACAGAAACAGTGCCGCTCCATCGATTGACAGCCGGCAAAGCCCCAACAGAAGCGTGGGAGAAATCAAGGCGCTACGGAAAAGCTATAGCTGCCCTCGGTCTTGTGTCCATCCACGGACAAGGCATGCCATTGCACCGTGTAGGTACCCGGTGCCAGTCGCGTGGGGATCCCCACCATGAATGACTTCCCCTCGTCCATGAGCATGGACTCACCCAATTTGACTTCCTTCTGATCGGGGCCTGACAGCCTGACGCCGCTGAATTTCAGATTCAATCCCTCTGAGAAAGTGAGTGTCAGCTCTGCTGGTGAAGCCACTACCGCCTGATCGCCAGGAATGGCCGTCTTCAGGTGGGCGTGCGCCCAGACGAATTGCGCCAGGAAAAGACTGGAAAGGATCACTAGCGACAGGAGGCGCTTAACGTTTTTCATTATCTTCAATTCCGCTATGGGATCGGCTGAGGGGATGTACTTACCCTGATCGGTCCGGTGATTTGATTCATGGAAGCTGACTGAGCCCGCATCCGGGCGCACATCTTCGCGGGCGACAAGTTTGCCACGACCAAGGCGCAGCACATGCGACATATTGTCGCAGACAAGCCGAATGTGCATCTGACGAAAATCTTACAAATCCTTTACAGGCAAGGACTTCCTGTCTTTTTCTCACAGGAAGGCTTGATTTCCGTGAGCGGCCCGATCGGCTCCTTGGGCGTTAGAATCTGCGCCCATGAAAACTCGCCTTCCCCGCATGCGCATGATCGCGTGGCTCACCATTGCTGCCCTGCTGGCAATGATGTGGTCGGGAGTGGTGCAAGCACGCATCGGTACCAAGCTTGCCTTAGCTTGGAATGACATATGTTCCGTCTCCGATGATCCAGCTACGACTTCAGGTGGGGCCAGTGGCAAAACCGGGAATGTAGCCCATGCAGGGCACTGCATGTTCTGCGCAAAGCAGGATCTTGCCCACGCATTGCCGCCGCGGTTGGACCTGTCACAGCCTCCATTGCGGATATCGCGGGCCGTCGAGCTTGTCCAGGGAGCGCGACGGACACACACGGCCTGGGCAACTGCCGCCCCACGCGGCCCACCAGGTACACGCTATTGATTGACCCGATGCGGTCACTGTAGCCGGCATCCCCACCCTGACGCCCTCAAGAGGCGTTGAAGATGCTGTGTGCCGCGCGTGACTGGGTCTTTCTCAGTCACCCCACGACACCTTCCCCGAGACACTGACATGACAAAAAAATCCCAACCACACACCCTCGCGTATCCTGCCCGTTCGCTGCCAGCCCAGTTGCGCCGCACGATTGCATATGCTCCCTATGCACTGCCCCTGCTCTGCCTCGCCGCTCCTGTCCAGGCAGAGCAATCCGCCAATGCGCTGCCGGCCATCACGATCAATGCCCAGAGCACATCGCCGCTGCAAAATCAGGTGTCGGTCGGTTCCAATCTGGATCTGACACCATTGCAGACGCCAGCCAGCGTCACCGTCATCAACCGCCAACAACTGGAAGAGCGCGGCGACGCCAGCATCACCGATGCCATCACCCGCGCACCCGGCTACAGCGCCATGGGCCACCCGGGCAACAGCGGCAGCGCGCTGTCGGCACGCGGCTTCACCGATGCCACCTCCGTGATGCGTCTCTATGACGGACTGCGCCAATACGGTGGCGTGGGCGTGAGCTTTCCGTTCGACACCTGGAACATTGACCGTATCGAAGTCCTCAGCGGACCTGCCTCGGTGATCTATGGCGATGGTGCCATCGGCGGCGTAGTCAATGTGATCCCCAAAAAGCCCACACGCGGGAAGATCGAAAACGAAATTGAAACTACCATCGGCACCCACAACACCCGGCGCCTGGGACTGGGCAGCGGCGGCGCCATCAACGAGATGCTTTCCTACCGGGTCGACATCGCGGGAGATCGCTCGGATGGCTGGGTCGATCGCGGCAACACGAACAACCTGAGCCTGTCCGGTGCGCTGCGCCTGGATGTCAATCGCGATCTGTTCGTGCAGCTGAGTTATGCCCAGGGGCATCAGCGTCCGATGGCCTATTTCGGTACGCCCCTGATCAACGGTCAACAAGTCGATGCGCTGCGCGAACGCAACTACAACGTGGCTGACGGCACCATCGACTACAAGGACCGCTGGGCGCAACTGGAAGCCCAGTGGACACCCGACGCCGATACCACGCTGCGCACCCGTCTCTATCAGATCAACAGCAATCGCTACTGGCGCAACGCTGAAAGCTATGTCTACAACAACGCGACCGGACTGGTCGATCGTGGCGATGCCACCGAAATCCGTCATGACCAGTCTCAGACCGGGGTGACTACTGATGCGACTTTCAAGGGACATCTGGCAGGCCTGAAGAATCAGGTCTCGGTCGGCTTTGATATCAACTCGACGTCTTTTACGCACACCAACAACACCTACAGTGGCAGCTTCAGCTCCGTCAATCCCTATAGCTTCGACCCGGGCAGCTATGCCAGCGGCGTGGGGATTCCGGCTTTCCTGCCTCGCTTCCGCGCGCGCGCCTCGCAGTATTCAGTCTTCTCCGAAGACAAGCTGGACCTGACCGAAAAACTGAGTGTGCTGGCCGGTCTGCGCTTCGATCACGCGGATGTCTCCCGCACCGATCTTGCCGGTGGCACGGGTGGTTTCGATCAAGGCTTCTCCAACCTGGGCTGGCGCCTGGGAACCGTCTATGCCATTACCCCTGACCTGAGTGTCTACGGCCAATACTCGAAGGCTGCCGCGCCCGTGAGCAGCATGCTCTTCATGAGCAAGGCCAACAGCAAATTCAAGTTGTCGACCGGACGACAGATTGAGGCGGGCATCAAGCAGGTGTTCTGGGACAAGCGCGGTGAGTGGACGCTGGCGCTCTACGATATCCGCAAGAACGATCTGCTGACCCGCGATCCGGCCAATCCCAGTGTGAGCGTGCAGGTCGGACAGCAGTCCTCGCGAGGCGTCGAAGCCAGCCTGTCGCTGGCCTTTGCAGAGCAATGGAAACTGAACGCCAATGCCACCGTGCTGCGCGCACGCTTCGATGACTTCACCGAATCGGTCAGTGGCGCGGCTGTCTCGCGTGACGGCAAGGTACCCACCAACGTCCCCGAGCGTCTGGCCAATGTCTGGCTGAGCTGGAACTTCCTGCCGGCATGGACCGCCAGCGGCGGCCTGCAGTATGTCGGCCAGCGCTATGCCGACAATGCCAATACGATCAGACTGCCCTCCTACACCACCACTGACCTGGCGCTGCAATGGAAGGCCACGCAGGCCACCACAGTCACACTGCGTGCCAACAATGTCTTCGACAAGCGTTATTTCACCACGGCGTATTACACCACCACGCAATGGCTGTATGGTCCCGAGCGTGAAGTTCAGCTGACGCTGAATCATCGCTTCTGAGCTTGATGAAGAAATTGACAGGCAGCCTGCGGCGCTGGACCTATCTCACGCACCGCTGGTGCGGTGTCGCCGGCTGCCTGCTGATGGCGTTGTGGTTCGTCAGCGGCATGGTGATGCTGTTCATCGGTTATCCCAAGCTCACCCCTTGGGACCGATTGGCGGCATTGCCAGCGCTGAGTGCCGCACCACAATTACCCTCGCAGGTCATGGGAGATGTGCCGGTCAGCCGGCTGCTCCTCAACGCTGCCTCCGGGCAAGCACGCTATATCGTCCAGCGCGCCGATGGTAGCCTGATCAGCATGGATGCTTCCAGTGGCGTCCAGGCAAGAGGCTTCAGCAGCGCTGCGGCACTGCGCAGCGCCAGGGTATTCTCAGGCAGTGACGACGTTCTATACCTGGGCAGCATCGATGAAGACCGCTGGACCCATTCCGGCAGCCTCAACCCGCATCGCCCCCTGCACATGGTGCAGGTCGGCGATGTTGCGCAGACCTTGCTCTACGTTTCCTCCCGGACCGGTGAGGTCGTGATGCAGGCCAGCCGGTCTCAGCGCATGTGGAATTATGTTGGCGCGTGGCTGCACTGGATTTATCCCTTGAAGAACCAGTCGCGCGATCCTGTCTGGAGCTGGACCGTTATTGCGCTCTCGGCCGGCTGCGTTCTGGTTGCCTGCAGCGGCATCGTCGTGGGGCTTTGGCGCTGGCGCTTTGCGCGACCTTACAAATCGGGTTCCCGCTCGCCCTTCGCCCCGGGATGGATGCGCTGGCACCATCTGCTCGGGTTGGGCTTTGCTGCCATTACGCTGACCTGGATTTTCAGCGGTTTGATGTCGATGAATCCACTGGGTATTTTTTCACCGACGCAATCGCCGAACCTGGCGCGCTACGACGGGGCCATTGTCTCCCGGCAGCACATGGATCGCACGCCAACGGACATCCTGCAGGCACTGCAGCGGGATGGTTTCCAGGCCGTCGAACTGGAGTGGAAGAATCTTGGCGGCCATTGCTTCGTGCTAGCACGGGATGCCGCAGATGGCACGCGCATCGTCACCACGGATGCACAGGGTCTGCTGGTGCAGCGGCGATGGCCACAGGCCGTACTGCAAGAGGCCGCTGCAATGCTGCTGCCCGCCAAACTCATGCAGGCAGAGCTGCTCGATGGCGGTGATGCCTATTACTACCGCCGTGCGCCGGAAGCCATGATGGGCGGCACCGAGCGCCGCCTGCCGGTGCTCAGGTTGCGTTTTGATGATGCGGGCAGCACCCTGGTCTATATCGATCCAGCCACCGGGCAGATCGCTCTCACCGCTGACCGCGCGCAACGCGTGGGGCGCTGGCTGTTCAGCTTCCTGCATAGCTGGGACCTGCATTTCATGCTGGCTGCGGTCGGCTGGAGGGAGGCTGTGCTGATCCTGCTCAGTCTTGGGGGACTGGGGCTTTCTCTCAGCGGGATTGTCATCGGAGTGCGTCGTGTCGATAGAAAGATGAGAAGTCGCAACTAGAACTCGTTGAAGTCCCAAGGACAGCGATCTTTTGCTTGGTTGGCGGCTGACAGTTCAGGTGTCGCAGATGATCTGCTTAAGTCGGTCTTTGCATTAGCAATGGTATTTTTCTTCGTTGAAAGCCGGCGCGCCAACGGACAGACTGCCGCCTTTGAGCGTGAGCACCTTTGCTCATCGCGCCCCTCCTTGCCGGCTTTTTGCATGAACGACTTCTTCACTCCCATTACCGGCTCGGTGCTACCGCGCTTCGCCGGCATCCCCACGCTGATGCGGCTGCCGCCGCTGACACTGGAGGACCCGCGTCTGGCCGAGCTCGACATCGCGCTCGTGGGTGTCCCCTGGGACGGCGGCACCACCAACCGTCCCGGTGCACGGCACGGTCCGCGCCAGGTGCGCGATGCCTCCACCATGGTGCGCAACGTCAACCGTGCCAGCGGCATCAATCCCTTTGCGCTGTGCCGCTGTGCCGATCTGGGCGACGCCCCCGTCAATCCCGTGGACCTGATGGATAGCCTGCAACGCATTGAGTCCTTCTTTGCCAAGCTGCATGCCGCCGAGGTGGCCCCGCTGGCCATCGGCGGCGACCATCTGGCCAGCCTGCCCATCCTGCGCGCACTGGGCAAGGATGGACCGGTGGGGATGATTCATATCGATGCCCATACCGATACCTGGGACACCTACTTCGGCGGCCACAAATACACCCATGGCACAGGCTTCCGGCGGGCTATTGAAGAAGGCGTGCTCGATGCGCGCCGTACGGTGCAGATCGGCATTCGCGGTGCGCTCTACCACGATGCCGAAGATACCTGGGGCCAACAGCAAGGCATCCGGGTCATCGATATCGACGAGTTCCATCAGCTCGGACTCGACGCCGTCATCGCCGAAGCACGGCGTGTGGTGGGTGATGGCCCGACCTACATCAGCTTCGACGTCGATGGCCTGGATCCCGTCTACGCGCCTGGCACCGGCACCCCTGAAATCGGCGGCTTGACGACGCTGGAAGCCCAGCGCCTGCTGCGCGGCCTGCAGGGCTTGCATCTGGTCGGCGGCGACGTCGTAGAGGTGTCGCCGCCCTTCGACCCCAGCGGCAATACCGCACTGGTGGCCGCCACGCTCGCCTTCGAAATCCTGTGCGTGCTGGCGCACAGCGTGCAAGCTCGCAAAGGGTCATCCGCGAAATCCGCATAAGGAACCGCGAAAACGGTCGTTGTGCAAGCCATGCGCGCTTTGCATACTCATCAACGACGCAAGCTTGCGCGCCCATTAAACCAAGAACAGGAACAGACCATGCACATCACAAGAAGAGTATTCAACACCGCCATCGCCGCCCTGCTGCTGACCGGAGCCACAGCCGCAGGTGCAGCCGACAAGCCCATCGTTGTCGGCTACCAGAGCGATGCCCTGCCCTCGTCCCTGGCCATCGCCAACGGTGAATTCGAAAAGGCCACCGGCAAGAAGATCGACTTCCGCAAGTTCAACTCCGGCGCCGACGTGATCGCGGCCATCGCCGGTGGCGATGTGCAGGTGGGCTACGTGGGCTCGAGCCCGTTGGCTGCGGCCGCTTCGCGCGGACTCGACGTCAAGGCCTTTTACCTGGCCTCCATCTCCGGGACCGATGAGGCCTTGGTGGTGCGCAATGGTTCGGGCATCAACAGCGTTGCCGACCTGAAGGGCAAGAAGCTGGCGGCCGCGCCCGTCTCCACCGACCATTACCAGCTGCTGGCGCTGATCAAGAGCCAGGGGTGGACAGAGAAGGATGTGAAGGTTTTTGCCATTCCGCAGCCTGAAATCGTGGCCGCCTACAATCGTGGCGACATCGACGGCGGGTTCGTCTGGGACCCGGCTCTGACCGAACTGAAGAAAAACGGCAAAGTTCTGGTGACCTCCAAGGATGTGGCCGACAAGGGCGCGCCGACCTTCTCGGCGTGGATTGCCACCGGCTCGTTTGCCAAGGAACAGCCTGAATTCCTGAAGACCTTCAGCGCCGTGATCGACAAGGCCAGCCTGTCCTTCCAGAACGACAAGGCCGCCTGGAACAAGGATAGCGAGAACGCACGCCTGCTGGCCAAGCTGCTCGGCGGCACCCCGGCCGACCAGGCTTCGGGCCTGCAGAACCTGAACCTGGTACCGGTCAGCGCCCAAGCCTCGCCGGCCTGGCTGGGTGGCGGTGAAAACTCGGGCCTGGCCAAGATCCTCAAGGAAACCGCCGTGTTCCTGAAGGAACAGAAGAAGATCTCGGACGTGCTGCCCAGCTATGCCGCCTTCGTCACCCCAACGGCGGTGACTGGCCTGAAGTAAGCCTCCCCGTCGATACCGTCTGCGAGCCCGCCGTGCTGATAGCCACCCTGTCGCACGGCGCTTGCGTTTGCACGGTTTGGAAAGAACACACATGTTGAAAGTAGAAAACGCCAGCGTCTTCTTTGCCGGCCGGGACAAACAGGTGGTCCATGCGCTGGACCGGGTCTCGCTGGAGATTCCCGAACGCGGCTTCGTGGTCGCGCTGGGCACCTCGGGCTGTGGCAAGTCGACCTTGCTCAATGCCATGGCAGGATTCCTGCCGCTCTCCGAAGGCAGCATCACCCTCGACGGCAGACCGGTTTCCGGACCCGGTGCCGAGCGTGGTGTAGTGTTCCAGAAGGACAGCCTGCTGCCCTGGAAATCGGTGCAGGACAACGTCGCCCTCGGTCTGAAGTTTGCCGGCGTGCCGCGCAATGAAAGCCGCGACCGTGCGCAGGAGTTGTTGCGCCTGGTAGGACTGCAGGATTTTGCCAAGGCTGCCCCCTACGAACTCTCGGGCGGCATGCGCCAGCGCGTGGGCCTGGCCCGCGCTTTGGCTCCGGATCCCAAGATCCTGCTCATGGATGAGCCCTTCGGTGCGCTCGACAGCATGACCCGCGAACAGATGCAGGAGCTGCTGGTGTCGGTCTGGGCACGCACGGGCAAGCAGGTTTTCTTCATCACGCACTCCATCGAGGAAGCGCTTTTCCTGGGCACCGAGGTGATCGTGATGTCACCGCGCCCGGGCCGCATCGTGGCGCGTTTCGAGACCGATTTCGTGCGCCGTTTTGCCGCCGAAGGCGATGCCCGGGCCATCAAGACCGAACCTGCCTTTGCACAATTGCGTGAAGAGATTCGCGCCATCGTCCACCAGTCCGAAGACCTCGTCACATCATGAGCGACCAAGTCCAACCCCTCCCTTTGCTCGATTCCCTGCGCGCAGGGACATCGGCTCCCACTACGGCCAGTGCGCCGCCGCGCCTGGTCAAGATGCGCAGCTTCGGCATCGGCGAAGGCTCTACGGTGCGCATCAGCATGGCCGCCGGCATCGCCATCCTGGCGCTGTGGTGGCTCATCGCGCAGACCGGCTGGGTGCCGCACCTGTTCCTGCCTACCCCTTCCGAGGTCATCAATGTGGCCCGGAGCATCTGGGAAGACGGCTACGCCAATGCCACCCTGACCGAACACGTGGGCGCAAGCCTGCTGCGCATCCTGACCGCCGGTGTCATTGCGGTCTCGCTGGGCATCCCGGTGGGCCTGCTGATGGGGCTCAATCGCTGGGTCAAGGGCGTGCTCGATACCCCGATTGAATTCTATTGGCCCCTGCCGCCGCTGGCTTACCTGCCCTTGATGATCATCTGGCTGGGCATTGGTGAAGCCTCCAAGATCACCCTGCTGACCCTGGCCATGTTTGCACCCGTGGTGCTGTCGGCGCAGGCGGGCGTACGCTCGCTGCCGCTGGAGCGGGTCAATGCGGCGCTCTCGCTGGGCGCGACACGCTGGCAACTGCTGGTCGAGATCGTCCTGCCCTCGGCTCTGCCGGAAATCCTGACCGGCATCCGCATCGCGCTGGGCGTGGGCTGGAGCACCCTGGTGGCAGCCGAACTGATTGCAGCCAATCGCGGCATCGGCTACATGATCATGTCGGCATCTCACTTCCTGGCCACCGATGCGGTCTTCGTCGGCATCGCCTTGATTGCCATCTGCGCCTTCGTCTTCAGCTATGGCATGCGCCTGCTGGAACGCGCGCTGGTTCCCTGGAAGGGCAAGAGCTGAGGCCATCGGGCCAGCCTGCTTTCCTCCTTCAATCCCCTGACACTTTCAAGCCATGACATCTGCTCACCTTTCCGCCGTTGCACGCGATCCTGACCACACCGACGAGCTCTCCGTCGCCACACGCCGTGCCGCCGCCGTTGCCCACTTCGTGGCGACCGCCCGCCAACTGATCGGCGACCCCGCGCATGCGCGGCGCGAGGACCTGGAAGCGGTAGCCCGCCATCTGGAAACCCTGGGCCGCCAAACGGCGCTGTTTCCGGAAGGCGACTTCCCGGTCAATGAAGAAACCCCGGCCGTGGTCTATCGCCTCAGCGAAGAGACCGACGGCACGTTCGCCCTTTACCTCTCGGTCGGTTTGCCAGGCAAGTCGGTCCAGCCGCACGACCATACGACCTGGGCCATGATCACCGGCGTGCAGGGCATCGAGCGCAATGTCTTCTATCGCCGCGAAAAGACCGCCGACCCCGCACGCGATACCCTCACCCCTGAACGCACCATCGATGTCGTGCCGGGCAATTCGGTCATCCTTGGGCCGGACGATGTGCACACCATCGAATTGCAGGGCCCGCAGACCGGCTTGCACCTGCACTTCTACGGCCGTGGTCTGGACCACATGCCGGCGCGCGTAGTCTTCGAGAGCCGCGAAGGCGGCAGCTATCGCACCTTCGGCCCGCCGGCCGGGATTCGCCACGCGCGCATCAGCCCGCAGGCGCTCAAGGCGGCGCTGGCCGGGCGTGAAGAAATCGCCCTGCTGGACGTGCGCGATGCCGGCGTCTATGCCCGCAGCCACCTCCTGTTTGCCGTGTCGGCGCCGCGCTGGCGGCTGCCGCTGGAGATCGATCGCCTGGTACCGCTGCGCAATACCCGCATCGTGGTGGTCGATGGCGATGAAAGCCAGGCGCACGACGGCGCGCATCAGCTGATCCGCCTCGGCTGGACCAATGTCTCGGTCCTGGCAGGCGGCACCGAAGCCTGGGCGGCCGCCGGACTGGAAGTGTTCAGCGGCACCAATGTGCCCAGCAAGGCCTTTGGCGAAGTCATCGAACACGAGAAGCAGACGCCCTGGATCACCTCCGATGAGCTGGAGCACCTGGTCCAGCAGGGTGAAGACATTGCGGTGGTCGACAGCCGCACGCCGGAAGAATTCGCCGCCTTCAGCCTGCCGTTCGCCCACAGCGTACCGGGGGCCGAACTGGTCTACCGCATCGGCGAGATCGCGCCCGATCCGAAGACGCTGGTGGTAGTCAATTGTGCCGGTCGCACCCGCAGCATCGTCGGCGCTCAAACGCTCATCGACGCCGGCATTCCCAATCGCGTGGTCTCGCTGCGCAACGGCACCATGGATTGGCTGCTGACCGGCCGTACGCTGTCGCACGGCCGCCAGACGGCGCTGCCCGAACCCTCGGCCAGCACCCAGGCCAGTGCGCGCGCGCAAGCCGAAGCCGTGGCGCAACGGGCCGGCGTGCGCCGTATCGACAGCACTACCCTCAAGCGCTGGCAGGAGGCCGCACGGCAGCAGCAACGCACGCTCTACCTGTTCGATATCCGCACCCGCGCCGAATACGAGGCCGGCCATCTTGAAGGCTGGCGCTGGGCACCGGGTGGCCAGCTGGTACAGGCCACCGATGAATATGCAGGGACCCGGGGCGCCCGCATCGTGCTGGCCGATTGGGATGGCGTGCGCGCCCTCACGACCGCCGCCTGGCTGGCCCAGCTGGGATGGGATATCTCCGTGTATGCCCCGGCCACCCACGGTTCCGAGGCAGCCCGCGTGACCGGGCCGGAGCCGGTACGCGTGCTGGTCCCCGACCACCCTGCGCCAGTGATCTCCCCGGCGCAGGCGGCCAGCTTGCAAGCGGCGGGCAACGCCATCCTGATCGACATCGACAGCCGTGCAGCCTACGAGAAGCGGCATCCGGCCTCGGCCCGCTTCGTCGCGCCAAGCCGCCTGGCGGAGTTCCTGGCCTCGCAGCCGGCGGAGCTCTCGGTGGTGCTGGTTTCCGGCGACGGCGTGCTGGCCGCCAGCGTGGCCGCAGGATTGCTGCGTGGCGCGAAACCGGCGCAGCCGCTGCTAGCCCTGCGCGGCGGTACGCAAGGCTGGATCACCGCCGAGCTGCCCACCGGCAGCGGCAGCGAGGGCGTGGTCACCGGCGACGATGACCAGGGCTACAGCCCCTACCTGCACAAGGACCTGGCGCTGCGCAATGCCGGCTTCGTCGACTACCTGGAGTGGGAACTCGGCCTGGTAGCCCAGCTGGAACGCGAAGGACATACCGGTATTAGCCTGATCGAGTAAGGCAATGGGAACCAGCCTTCGCTTCCGGTGCAGCGCATGCCGGCGCGAAGGCCGGTGACCGGTTTGCAGGACGGGCATAAAGCGCATTAGCAAACGCAAAAAGCTTCGTTGCTCGCGGTTGCCGGGATATTGCATGATCTGCGCCCATGTTCAACCGTCCTCTGCGATCCGCCATGTCCTCTGCGTCCGTTTCTCTGCCTCGTACTGCTTCCCGTCTCTTCACCCTGCTGCTGCCGCTGGCCCTGCTGGCCAGTCCCGCTGCACAGGCCGATGCCACCCTCGACAAGATCAAGCAGCGCGGCAAGCTCTCCGTGGGCGTGGACGGGATCAGTCCTCCGTTCGGGGTGATGGATCCGGCGACCGGCAAGACCGGCGGCTACCAATACGAACTGGCCGCCGATATTGCCCGCCGCCTGGGCGTGTCGCTGGAAACCGTGTCGGTCACTGCCTCGACACGCGTGCAGTTCCTGCAGACCGGCAAGGTCGATCTGCTCATCGCCAACAT
This sequence comes from Herbaspirillum sp. 1173, assembly GCF_031455335.1. NCBI lineage: Bacteria > Pseudomonadati > Pseudomonadota > Betaproteobacteria > Burkholderiales > Oxalobacteraceae > Herbaspirillum > Herbaspirillum sp. 1173. The sequence goes on from NZ_JAVDSP010000001.1 coordinate 729,670, forward strand.
CCAGTGGACCAAGGAACGCAGCGATACGCTGTCCTTCGCACCCACGCCCTACGACCTCATCGGCGGCGGCGCACTGGTGGCCAAATCCAGCGGCATCAAGCGCTGGGAAGACCTGCGCGGCAAAGTTGCCTGCGTTTCCCAGGGCAGCAATTTCGCCAAACCACTGGCGGAAAGCTATGGTGCCGTGGTCAAGGGCTTGCGAGGCATTCCCGAGTCCTTGCTGGCGCTCAAGGGCGGTACCTGCGACGCATCGGTGCACGTCTACCCGGCGCTCTACAACACCCTGCACGGCGATGGCAGCGACCAGTGGAAGGACTTCACCCTTGGCACCGAAGACCAGCTGATTCCCTCGCCCACCGTGGTCTGGGTGCGCAAGGGAGAAAGCGATACCCAGGCCTTCGTCGACAAGGCCATCCAGGATTGGCATCGCTCCGGTTTCCTGCTGCGCCAGGCGCGCCAATGGGGTGTCCCGGACAAATGGATTGCCAGCCGCCACGAGCTTGCGCTCAAGGGCAAGTTTGATCGTGCGCCCTTTGATTTCGACGTCTACAAGTCGGCGCAACTGGCTGACGCCACCAAGAGCAGCAAGCCATGAGCGCAGCGGCTCTGCTTGATGCGCTGCGAACCGCCCTGGGTACGGCGCACGTACTGGTCGGGACAGACGCCGCGGGCTATCTGACCGACCAGCACGGCCGCCTCACCGGGCAGGCGCTGGCGGTGGTACGGCCGGCCGATACCCACCAGGTTGCCGAGGTGGTCCGCCTGTGCCGTCAGTACCGCACACCCATCGTCGCCCAGGGCGGCAATACGGGTCTCATGGGTGGCGCTACGCCAGACACCTCCGGGCAGGCCATCGTCCTGCTGCTGGGGCGGCTCAACCGCATCCGCCACATCGATACGGACAACGACACCCTGACCGTCGAAGCCGGTGCCATCCTGGCCAATGTCCAGCAGGCCGCACGCGAGGCCGGCCGGCTGTTTGCGCTCAGCCTGGGTTCCCAGGGCAGTTGCACCATCGGCGGCAACCTGGCCACCAATGCCGGTGGCACCCAGGTGCTGCGCTATGGCAACGCACGCGAGCTGACACTGGGGCTGGAAGTGGTCACCGCCGAAGGCGAGATCTGGGACGGCCTGCGCGGCTTGCGCAAGGACAATACCGGCTACGCCCTGCGCGACCTGTACGTGGGCAGCGAGGGAACCTTGGGCATCATCACGGCAGCGACCCTCAAGCTGCATCCGCTGCCGGCAGCCCAGCAAACCGCCCTGTTGGCGTTTGCCAGCATCGAAACGGCGCTGTCTTTCCTCAATCTGGCCCGTGCCGGTTTCGGCGCCGGCCTGACGGCCTTCGAGCTGCTCTCCGAGGCCATCCTCGGCCTGGTTGCCCAGCACGTGCCGGAGCAGCCGCTGCCGCTTGCGCTCGGCCATCCCTGGTACGCCCTCATCGAGCTCTCCGACAGCCAGGACGATCAACATGCGCGCACCCTCTTCGAGAAGGTGCTGTCGCAGGCCATGGAGGACGGCATCGTCCAGGACGCCGCGCTGGCGCAGAGCAGCAGCCAGCACCTGGCCCTGTGGCGCTTGCGCGATGAAGCGCTGGGCGTGGCCCAGAAGCGTGACGGGGGCAACGTCAAGCACGACATCTCGCTGCCGATCTCGCGCATTCCGGCCTTCCTCACGGCCACGGCAGCTGCGCTGCAGGCCGGCTTTCCAGGGGTGCGCCCGGTGGCGTTCGGCCACCTGGGCGATGGCAACCTGCATTACAACGTCTCGCATGCGCTCTCCGGCACGGCCGCCGAACTCTTTGCCGTGGAAGACCATATCCATGCCATCGTGCATGACAGTGTGCACGCCCATGCAGGATCAATCAGTGCCGAGCACGGCATCGGCCAGACCAAGCGCGACCTGCTGCCACGCTACAAAAGCGCAGTTGAACTGGACCTGATGCGCAGGCTCAAGACCGCCTTTGATCCGCTGGGCCTGCTCAATCCCGCCAAGATTCTCACTCTCGACCACCGACCCTAGACCACCACCATGAGCCAGGCCATTGCCCCCATCGTGCTCTCGCCGCGCGTCTCGCGCGTGAAGCTCTCTCCCAATGCCGCTGCGGCAGCCCGCGCTGCGGCCTTGGCCGCCGAAGGGCGCGACATCATTTCGCTGACCACCGGCGAACCCGATTTCGACACCCCCGAAGCGATCAAGCAGGCCGCCATCGCCGCTTTGGCGCGTGGTGAAACAAAATACACGCCCACCCCCGGCACGCTCGGCCTGCGCCGTGCCATCAGCAGCAAATACCTGAACGAACTGGCATTGGAGTACGGTACCGGCCAGATCATCGTCAGCAATGGCGGCAAGCAGGTCATCTACAGCGCCTTTGCCGCCACCCTGGCCGAAGGCGATGAGGTGATCATTCCCACCCCGTACTGGCCGTCCTTCCCGGACATGGTGCTGGTCAACGATGGCGTACCGGTGCTGGTGGCCAGCGGCATCGAGACCGGCTACAAGCTCAGCGCTGCCGCACTGGAGGCGGCCATCACGCCGCGCACGCGCTGGCTGGTCCTGAACACGCCGGGCAATCCTTCGGGGGCCGTCTATGACCGCGACGAACTGGCCGCGCTGGCCGAGGTGCTGCGACGGCATCCGCAGGTGCTGGTGCTGCTCGATGAACTGTATGAGCACATCTGGTTTACGCCGGAGGCACCGGTGCACTGGCTGCATGTGGCACCGGACCTGAAGGCCCGCACCCTGCTGGTCAGCGGCGCTTCCAAGACCTATGCCATGACGGGCTGGCGCATTGGCTGGGGAGCGGGACCGGAACGGCTGGTGCAGGCCATGGTGGTGATCCAGTCACAGGTTTCGTCCGGCCCCAACGCCATCGCGCAGGCGGCGACCCAGGCGGCGCTGGAGTCACCCGACCAGGAGTTTGCCGTGCAGGCACGCCAAGCCTATGCGCGCCGCGCGCGACTGGTGGAAGCCGCCATCGCCAACATCCCGGGCCTGGCCCTGCGCCGTATCGATGGTTCCTTCTTTGCCTTCGTCCATTGCGCCGGGCTGATCGGCCAGGTGCGTCCGGATGGCCAGGTGATTGCCACGGACCAGGATGCGGTGCAATGGCTGCTGGAGTCCGAAGGACTGGCGCTGGTCGATGGCGCGGCCTTCGGGCTCTCGCCCTATCTGCGCTTGTCCACGGCGGCTGCCGATGCGGTGCTGGAAGAGGCCATGCGGCGGCTCAAGCGCGCGGTCAGCGCCTTGCGCGCGCCAGTACTTGAACTCAATCAGTACTGAAACCGAGAATGACGCCATGCGTCTGCGACGGCGGCACCACCAGCTTGCCGCCGCTTTCCTGCACGCCCTCCACGGCCTGTTCCTGCAGGTAAGCGCGCGTCGCGTCCAGCGACTGCACGCGCACGGTCAATCCCACGGCACGCTCGATGCCTTGGGGTACCAATCCCACATCCACACCGTAATGCGCTGCCACGCCCTCGCGGGTCAGATACCAGATGGCCGTGGGGCCGGCCTGGAAACGCACGCCATGCGCATGCCGGGTCAGGCTGCCCGTACCGAACGCCTGCGCCAGGATGCTTTGGGCAGCGCTCGGATCGAGCGCCAGGTAGACATATTCGGCCAGGCCCGTTGCACCGTTGGGATGCTGCTGCCATTCCTTGCGCCACACCAGTTCGGGCGTGCCGTGCTCACAAAAGAACACCCGGCCGTTGGGGATGCGGTTGGCGGCAATTCGCAGGGTACGAAAACGGGCATCGCCCAGGTGCTGCCCGTCGACCACCACCGGCCGGTGGAAGGACTGCGGCCCGCCTTCTTCCAGCGGCACGCCGCGCTCAGCCAGGTGGCGCCAGGTGTGATCGGCATCGCTGGTCTTGAAGACCAGCCCGGCCAGCCCGCCAGGATGGCCCCAGCGCAAGGTGGAGCGCTGCGGCTCCACCCCCAGCAGCTCCAGGTAATCATCGCCGAAGACGGCCAGGTGATTGCTGGTGCCTTTGGAATGATGGCCGCGCGGGGTGAGCGCAAAACCCAGGCGGGCATAGGCTTCCTGGGCCTGGTCCAGGGCTTCTTCGACGTGGATCACGACGTGGTCGATACGTTGGGTCATGCTTGTCTCCGGTGGGTGTGGCTGTCCTCACGGGCCAGCGCGTGATGCCAGTGCCGGCCCGGAACCGAGTCGAGCAGCTGGCGCGTATAGGGATGGACAGGCGCACCGAATACCTCGGCGCTGCTGCCGCTTTCGACTACCCGGCCGTCCTTCATGACGGCGATGCGGTCGCAGATCTGCGCCGCTACGCGCAGGTCATGGGTAATGAAAAGTATCGACAGCCCCAGCTGTTCACGCAGGCGCGCCAGCAAGGCCAACACTTGCGCCTGTACCGACACATCCAGCGCCGACACCGGCTCATCGGCCAGCAGCACGCGCGGTTGCAAGGCCAGCGCACGCGCCAGGCCGATGCGCTGGCGCTGGCCACCGGAAAATTCATGGGGATAGCGCTGCAAGGCATTCGGATCCAGCCCCACCAGCGCGAACAATTCGCGCACCTGCGCCAGAACCTGCCGGCGTGGCACGCCTTGTTCCAAGGGACCTTGCGCGACGATGTCGCCCACGCGATGGCGCGGATTGAGCGATCCATACGGATCCTGGAACACCATCTGGATCTGGCTGGCCCGCTCGCGCCGTCGTCGCCAACCCTGGGGCAAGGGAGCACCACCGACCTGGATGCGGCCGGCATCAGGTTGTAGCAGACCCAGGATCAGGCGCGCCAGGGTCGATTTGCCGGAGCCGCTTTCGCCGACGATGCCCAGCGTTGCGCCCGCTGGCAGGAGCAGGCTGACCTCGTTGACGGCCGGACGGGCTGGGGTCTTGCGCTGGAACCAGCCGCGCGGACGATAGGTCTTGGACAGGCCACTGACCTCCAGCGCGAGAGCCGCATCACTGGTGGTGGCTGCCGGGCGCGGCGGCGGCGGGACCAAGGCCGGTACGGCAGCGATCAGGCTGCGGGTATAGGGATGCAGCGGGGCGTTGAGAACGTCTTCTGCGGGCCCCTGCTCCACCAGCTTGCCCTTCTGCATGACCGCCACGCGGTCGGCGATCTCGGCGACCACACCGAAGTCGTGGGTGATAAATAGCACGGCCGTGCCGCGCCGGCGTTGCAGTTCGTGGATCAGGTGCAGGATCTGCGCCTGGGTGGTGACATCGAGCGCCGTCGTCGGTTCGTCCGCAATCAGGAGGGCCGGTTCCAGCGCCAGGGCCATGGCGATCATCACCCGCTGGCGCTGTCCGCCCGAGAGTTCATGCGGATAAGCCTTGAGCGCGCGCGCCGGATCAGGCAGCTGCACCGCCACCAGCAGGTCATGCACGCGCACGGCAATCTCGTGCCGGCGCAGCGTGGTGTGGACCTCAAACACCTCGGCCAGTTGGCGGCCGATGGTGTGCAAGGGGTTCAGGGCCGTCATCGGTTCCTGGAAGATCATGCCGATGCCCTGGCCGCGCAGGCGGCGCAGCTCGGCGGGGTTCAGTTGCAGCAGGTCCTCGCGGCCCTGCCAGAGCGCCTGGCCGCCGCGCACGGCCACGCCTTCGGGCAGCAGGCCCAGCAAGGCATTGGCCGTCAACGACTTGCCCGAGCCGCTCTCGCCGACCACGCACAGGATTTCACCGGCACGCAACTCGAAGGAAACGTCATCGAGTGCCAGCGCCCGGTCCGCGCCCTTGGGCAGTGCGATCGATAATTGGCGCACCGACAGCAACGCGGGAGGAAGAGGATGAGGAGCGGTCATGAGCGGTGCAGCCTTGGATTGAGTGCGTCATTGAGGCCCTGTCCGACCAGCGAAATTCCCAGCACGGTCAGCAGGATGGCCACCCCGGGAATGGCCGAGACATACCATTGCACGCGGATCACGCCACGGCCGGCGCCGATCAGGTTGCCCCACGACGGCACATTGGGATCAGAGAGATTGAGGAAGGCCAGCGCGCTTTCCAGCAGGATGGCCACGGCCATGATGACGCTGGCATAGACGATCACCGGCGGCAAGGCATTGGGCAGGATCTCGCGGAAGATCAGCTTGATGTCGCCCACGCCCAGGCTGCGCGCAGCCTGCACGAACTCGCCATGGCGCAGCGCCAGGAATTGCGAGCGCGTCAGCCGCGCCACCGGTGGCCAGGAAACGATGCCGATGGACAGCACCACGGTACGGATGTCCGAACCAAACACCGCCACCAGTACCAGCAGCAAGAGAAAATTGGGCAGGATCTGGAAGGCTTCCGTGATGCGCATGAGCACATCGTCGATCCAGCCGCCGTAGAAGCCGGCCACCGCACCCAGCACCAGGCCGATGATGGCCGCGATGGCCGTGGCGACCACGCCGATGCCCAGCGAGATGCGGGCACCATGCAGGATCTGGGCGGCGATGTCACGGCCGACCTGGTCGGTACCCAGCAGGAAGCGCGCGCTGTCGCCCGGCCACTGCAACGGGCGCCCGGCCAGCGACAGGGGATTGCGCGGATAAACCCAGCCGGCGGCCAGGGCGCCGGCCACCACGGCCAGCAGGAGCAGCAGTCCGACCACGGCGGCCGGATTGCGCAGGTAACGTTTGAGCAGATTCATGGGATGTCGCCAGGTCCTTGATTCAGTGCGTGCCGTGAATGCGCGGGTCCAGCCGCGCATAAAGCAGGTCGACCACAAAGTTGATGGCGATGACCAGCAGCGCCGAGACGAAGACGATGCCCAGCAAGGTGTTGAGATCCCGCTGCAGCACCGCTTCATAGGCGAGCCGCCCCAGCCCGGGCAAGGCGAACACGGTCTCCACCACCACCGAGCCGCCCAGCATGGTGCCGGCCTGCAGGCCGATCAGGGTGACCATGGGCAGCAGCGCATTGCGCAGCATGTGGCGCACCACCACGGCCGTCTCGCCCACGCCCTTGGCACGGGCGGTACGGATGAAGTCCTGGGTCGACACCTCCAGCATGGAGGCACGCATGATGCGCAGGTACACCGCCAGGAAGATCAGCGACAGGGTGACCGTCGGCAGCGTCAGGTGCCAGGCGATATCGGCCACTCTGGCCCAGCCGTGCAAGGCCACGTCGATGGACTCGAAGCCGCCCGAGGGCAGCCAGTCCAGCCAGATGGCGAAGACGAATATGCCCATCAGGCCGAACCAGAACGAGGGCGTGGCATAGAACACCAGGCCCAGGGTGGAGATGAGCGTATCGGGCCAGCGATTCACGCGCCGCGCCGCCAGCACGCCCAGCGCCATGCCCACCGCAAAAGCGATGGCCAGCGCCGAGCCCATCAGCAGCAGGGTCGCCGGCAAGCGCTCGATGATGACCTGCGCGACCGGCTTGCCGTAGATGGCCGAGTGACCCAGGTCCAGATGCACCAGCCGCCACAGGTAGTCGCCCAGGCGCACCGAGACCGAATCATTGAGACGGTAGTACTCGCGCAGGCTGGCGATCATGGTGGCGTCACCACCGCCCATCTGCGCCACCAGCGCATCGACGGTGTCGCCGGGAGCCAGTTGCAGCAGCAGGAACAATCCCGCCAGGATGATCAGCAAGGCCGGCAGCGCCGCCAGCAGGCGGCGTCCGGCCAGGGCAAACAGACGCATGCGTTCGCCCCTTATGCCTTGAGCCAGGTGTCATGCCAGCTGCTGGAAGGCCAGCGGGCATTGTTGTGGCCGTTCTGCACGTTGCGGCTGACCACCGAATAGAACTCGCGCTCGGTGGCCATCCAGATCGGCAGTTCGTCGTTGACGGCCTGCACCCACTGCGCATAGAGCGCACGGCGCTTGGCGGGATCGATCTCGCTGGCGGCATCGTCGATGAGCTTGTCGACCTTCTCGGACTTCCAGCCGTACTGGTTGGTCCAGGGCGCGCCGGCCGGGCTGCCCGAGCGATACCAGACGGTGGTGGAGACGGCCGGATCGCCGCGGAACTGGTGCCAGCCGGTGGCGATGTCGAAATTGCTGTCCTTGTAGACGGCAGTCAATGCGCCGGCGATGTCGTACTGCACGATCTCGACCTTGATGCCCACCGCCTCCAGCGACTGCTGGATGAAGGTGGCCAGCAGCGGCACGTCTTCGCCGTTCTGGATCGGCACCAGCTTCAGGGCGAAACGCACGCCATCCTTGCCGCGCTTGTAGCCTGCTTCTTCCAGCAGGGACTCGGCGCGCTTGGGATCGAAGGGATAAGGCGGCTTGGCCCCCTTGGGCGAGAACGACGAGCTCGAGGGAATCGGTCCGTTGGCCGGCTTGCCCAGGCCATAGAGGAAGTTCTCGATGAAGTAATTGATGTCGATGGCATGCACGATGGCACGGCGCACGCGCACGTCGGACAGTTCCTTGCGGCGGACGTTGAACTCCACCGTATTGTTGAAGAGGTTGGCCTCCAGTCCCTTGCTGCGCACTTCGAACTTGGGATTCTTGCGCAGGCGGTCGAGATCGGCCAGGCCCAGCTGTGAATAGGCCGACAATTGCAGCGAGCCTGTCTCCAGCGCTGCGGTAGCAGCCGACTTGTCGGTGATGATGCGCCAGACGATGCGGTCCAGGTAAGGCAAGCCCTTGCGCCAGTAATTCGGATTGCGCTCGGCAATGATGTACTGGCCGCGCTGGTATTCCACGAAACGGAACGGACCGGTACCGATGGGCGCGGTATTGGCCGGATTCTCCAGCACATTGGATTTTTCGTAGATATGACGCGGCACCACGTAGCCCAGGTCGGCCAGTGCGCGGAGCAGCAGATCCAGCGGCATCGGGCGCTCGTAGCGGAACACCACCGTGTGGGCGTCGGGCGTATCGACGGCGCGCAGATAGAGATGCAAGGCTGTGGCGTAATTGAGCTGCTTCTTCCACAGCTCCAGCGCGTTGTACTGTACGTCGGCAGCGGTGAAGGGCTTGCCGTCATGCCACTGCACGCCTTCGCGCAGCTTGAAGGTGATGGTCTTGCCGTCGGCCGAGCTGGTCCAGGAGGTGGCCAGCTGTGCAACCGGCTTGCCCTCTGCATCCAGGTCGACCAGTGACTCGATGATCTTGCTGGTGACGATGTAGACGCCGGTGGAGGCGCGCAAGGCCGGATTGAGGATGCGCTGCTCGGAGCCGAGGTGGACGTTCAATACCCCGCCGCGGCGCGGTTCGGTCTGGGAAAAGGAAATCGAGGGCCAGGCGGAAGACACCAGCAAGGCACCGGAAGAGAGCAGAAATTGACGGCGGGTTGCGCGCATTGTTGTTGTTCCTGTGATGGATTGTTGGAAACACCGCGCAGCGTATGTCAGGGGCAGATGGCTGCGGAACGACCAATTTCGCATTTGCAAATGCGTTTGTCGTTGCCAGCGGATTACGCCCGCACCCAGGCGTCATCGCCGGCGGTCCTCCCTGCCGCCCGGGAGGACTTCGCCAGGCCGGCTCAGACGTTCAGCGGAAAGAAGTGATTGACCACGAACAGCACGACCAGGAGCGTAATGCCGGTGATGAGACTGCCGGCGATGAGCTTCTTTTCGATTGGCAGCAGGGGCTCGGCGTGGGTGCCGGAGGCCAGTTCCTGTTTCAGTTCTTGTTGCGACATGGGCTTATCCTTTCAGTAAGAACGCGTCAGTTGGCCAGTGGTGGCTTGACGCCGGCGAAGAAGATCCACGACACCAGCAGCCCGACCCAGATCACGAAGCCGAACAGGCTCACCACATAGACCGCCACCAGCTTGCCCAGCCCGTCTTCCCACAGCTTGCGGAAGTTGGAGAGCACCCCGATGGAGAAGAAGGTGAGGATGAAGAAGATCACCCGGAAGGTATTGGCGACGCCGACCGAGGGCGTGAGCTTGGCCAGGGTGTCGGGCGAGCTGGTGGTGGCCAGCCAGAAGCCGACCAGGAAGGTCGCCACGAAGCCCAGGATGAATTTGGGGAAACGCTCCCAGATTTCAGCGGCGCGGGCGCGCGGCTGGCCGGGCTGCACATTGACGTGGTTGGTCCAGATATAGGCCAGGATGAAGGCCCAGATGCCGATGAAGACGTCGATGAAGACCTTCACGGTCGCCGTCGTGCCGAGGATCCAGCCACTCTGGTAATGGATGCCCTCGGCCGCGTTCTTGGCCTGAATCAGGGCTTCGGTGATGCCGCCTGCGGCCACGGCCGCGCCATCGGTCTTGACCGCCAGGCCCAGCCATGCAGCGGCGACCAGCGGTTCATGCGAGAGGAAAGCCTGGGCCAGGAACGGCAGCACCAACACCTCGATGACGGCAAAGATCACCACCAGCGACGACACCAGCACCGGGACCGCCGGGCGTGAGCGGATTGCGCCGCCGGTAGCGATGGAAGCCGCCACGCCGCAAATGGAAATGCCCGAAGCGAGCGGCGCGGCCCATTCCCGCGAAAAACCGAACCACTTGCGCGCCACGAAATACACCACAGCCCAATAGATGAGGTAGGCCTCGACGATGGCGGCCAGTCCACGCAGCAGCACCGAGCTGGCCAGCGAGAGCTTGCCGGCGATGGTTACCGCAATGAACCCGCCCAGGATCACGATGGCGATCTTGATGTACAGCTCGGGCCGGATGGCTTCCTTGAGCCAGTCGGCAAAGCGCGGGAAGACATTGCTGATGACCAGTCCCACGATCAATGCCACCACGAAGCCACCTTCATTGGTCAGCCGCAGGGACCAATCGATGCCGAACTTCTGCAGGTCGGCCGGCGTCACCGCAGCCAGGTAGGCATTGTTGCCCACGAACCAGCTCAGGTAGGCCAGCGCAAAGACGACGGTAAAGGCCGCCGCAAAGCGCCCGACCCGCAGCTTGAGCAGGGAAGCCCCCAGCGACAGCACCGCCAGCAGGGCCACGTAGGTCGCCAGCAAGGCGCCGATGCCGCCCAGTCCCGCATAGGACTTGGCGGTCGGCCCGAGCGCGCCGGCCGGCGCGTGCCAGACCGAAGTGGAGACCACCCAGCCCAGCAGGTTGGCGCCGGCCAGGCCACTCAAGGCCAGCGCAAAGATCAGCAGGCCGATACCCAGGGCCAGCCAGTCTTCGTTGAAGCGAGCCTGCTGGCCCACCTGGGAATTGACTGCATTGGCAATCACGGGATTGGACATGGAAAAACACCTCCGCGTAAGGAATACGACGCCAGCGGTCTTGGATGTTGTTGGCGATGGCGCGTTTGCTTCGACGATCTGCCTGGCCCTTGCAGGGGCCAGGCGCGGATTGCCGCTCCGCACTTTATGGCGCTTCCCGTCCGGTGCAAGACGGGTCGGCGCACAGGGGCTTTGGCGATTTGGTCATTGGTGGTACGGACCGGCAAGTGTTGAAAATACCGCGCCGCCGCGGCGTGCAGAACGAATCGATTTGCATATCCATACGCAACTTTTGCGCGGCAGGGGCGGCCGCCGCTTATGCGTTTTTCTTCTTTCAAGCCTCTTTTTTATTCGTTCACCAAAGACAACGGCAGTTTTACAGTGGACCCATCGATTGCCGTCTATAGCCACCAAAAGACGGCCCGGCCCCACAACGCTTCCTTGTCCATGGAGAACCCGAGATGTCTTCCCTGTCGTCCGTAGCCACCCTGAACACCTTTGCCCCCGATGCCGCGCAGCAAGGCCTGCCGCCCGAGCTGGAACAGATCCGCGCACAGGCAGCCGCCGATGGCCTGCCCTACGCCGGCGGCATCGGTCCGAAAGAAGCCTGGGCACTGGTCGAAGCGGGCAAGGTCGTGCTGGTGGACGTGCGTACCGCGGAAGAACGCAAATTCGTCGGCCATGTCCCCAACAGCCTGCACGTGGCGTGGGCCACCGGCACATCGCTGTCGCGCAATCCCCGCTTCGTGCGTGAGCTGGAAAGCAAGCTCGGTGGCAAGGATGTCCCGGCGCTGCTGCTGTGCCGCAGCGGCAAGCGTTCGGTGGCTGCCGCCGAAGCCGCGACCAAGGCCGGACTGACCTGTATTTTCAATGTGCTGGAGGGCTTTGAAGGCGAACTCGACGCCGGACAGCAGCGCGGCAAAGCCGATGGCTGGCGCTTCCACGGCCTGCCGTGGGTGCAGGACTGACCCGAAGCGGCGACCGCCTGCGGCCCCCAACAAGAACCAACAAGAGAGTCCCATGGCCAATTTCGACATCCACCAGATCGTCCACTCCCTGCACGAAGCCCGCGTCGGCTGGCGTGTAGCGCAGCGGCGCAACAATGATTCCAACGGCCGCGAGTTTCCCTCGCGCGATGCCCTCGATGGCATCGTCACCACGCTCAAGGGCGTACTTTTTCCGATGCGCCTGGGGCCGCCGGATTTGCGCCAGGAAAGTGAGAACTACCACGTCGCCCACGCGCTGGACGCCGCCCTGCATGGGCTGCTGGAGCAGGTGCGACTGGAACTGAAATACAGTGCCGGGCTGGCCGGCCGGGCCACTCCCACACTCGAAGAGGACGCCGTTTCCATCACCCGCGCCTTCGGTGCCTCCCTGCCCCAGATCCGCAGCCAGCTCGATACCGACGTCCTGGCCGCCTACCAGGGTGACCCGGCCGCTCGTAGCGTCGATGAAGTGCTGCTCTGCTACCCCGGCACCCTGGCCATGATCCACTATCGCCTGGCCCATCGCCTCTACCAGCTGGGCCTGCCCTTGCTGGCGCGCATCATTGCCGAACTGGCGCATGGTGCCACCGGCATCGACATCCATCCGGGCGCACAGATCGGCACCGGTTTCTTCATCGACCACGGTACCGGCGTGGTGATCGGCGAGACCGCCATCATCGGCAACAACGTGCGCATCTACCAGGCCGTGACGCTCGGGGCCAAGCGCTTCCCGACGGATGCCGAGGGCAAGCTTGAAAAGGGTCGGGCGCGCCATCCCATCGTGGAAGACGATGTCGTGCTCTATGCCGGAGCCACCATCCTCGGGCGCATCCGCCTGGGACGTGGGGCCATCATCGGCGGCAACGTCTGGCTCACGCATGATGTGCCAGCGGGTGCCAACATTTCTCAGGCAGCCTCGCGCGAAGACGCGCTGTCCCTGGCCAACGCCGCAGCAGCATGAGCGAGGCGGCCATGAGCAATCCCGTCTTTGCTTCCGGGCATGCCGATGAAGAGGCCCTCACCAGTGCGCTGGTCCAAAGTTTCGGTATCGGCGTGCGCCAGCTGCGGCGCGAGCGCGGCTGGTCGCAGGAGAGGCTGGCCGAGAACTCCAACCTGAATCGTTCCTACATCGGCGAGATCGAGCGCGGCACCGCGATCGCCTCGCTGGTGACGGTGGAGAAACTGGCTACCGCCCTCACCCTGTCGCCTTCGGCGCTGGTGACCCATGGCGAGCGGATCAACCAGCAGAACCTGGTGCGTGGCCTTCAGTTGATGGCTATAGCATGTTGAGCCATCAGGCCTGAGCCCCGACACTTCGCCTGTTCACTCACCCCATTCCCTGCAACCCTCTCTTACGGAGTCCAGATGTCCGCAACTGTCGGCGGTACCACCGCACTCGGCGATAACGCAGCACGGCAACTAGCCAATGCCACCAAGACCGCCCCCCAGCTCGAAACCATCAGCCCGCGCTGGCTCACGCACCTGCTGCAGTGGGTCCCGGTCGAAGCCGGCATCTATCGCTTGAACAAGGTCAAGAACCCGGAATCGATCAAGGTCACCTGCACCGCCCGCCAGGAAGAAAACCAGCTGCCGCGCACCTTCGTGGACTACGAAGAACAGCCGCGCGAATATTTCCTCAATGCCGTCTCCACCGTGCTGGACGTGCATACCCGCGTCTCCGACCTGTACAGCAGTCCGCATGACCAGATCAAGGAACAGCTGCGCCTGACCATCGAGACCATCAAGGAAAACCAGGAAAGCGAACTCATCAACAACCCCGACTACGGCCTGCTGGCCCAGGTGACCGACGAACAGCGCATCTTCCCGCTGACCGGTGCACCGACTCCGGACGACCTGGACGAACTGCTGACCAAGGTCTGGAAGGAGCCTGCCTTCTTCCTGGCGCACCCGCTGGCCATTGCCGCCTTCGGCCGCGAAGCCACCCGCCGTGGCACGCCGCCGCCGACCATCAGCCTGTTCGGTTCGCAGTTCATCACCTGGCGCGGCGTACCGCTGATCCCCTCGGACAAGGTGCCTGTGGCCGATGGCAAGAGCAAGATCCTGCTGCTGCGCGTGGGCGACAAGCGCCAGGGCGTGGTCGGCCTGTACCAGCCTGGCCTGCCGGGCGAGCAGAGCCCGGGCCTGTCGGTGCGCTTCATGGGCATCAACAACCACGCCATCGCGTCCTACCTGATCTCGCTGTATTGCTCGCTGGCCGTGCTGACCACCGATGCCCTGGCAGTACTGGACGATGTCGAGATCAACAAGTATCACGACTATCCCGACACCTACAAATAAGAGGCCGCCAACGTGAGTATCCTCACTCCCGCTTCCCCCGGCGCCGGCTTGCCCGGCCAGGACGCGTCGGCGGCGCCTTTTGATCCGGCGCTGCTGGCGCGGCTGGCCAACGAGCTGTTCGCCGCGCCAGCAGCACCGGCCTGGGCGCCCGGCCAGGTGCCGGGTGCCCAGCCGCCGGCCAACTTCGCACCGCCCGCCTCGCCCCTGTCCAGTCCGGCCGGCACCAGCCAGGGCGTGCCTGGCACTGCCATTCCGCAAGGACTGGCTCCGGGCCTGAACCTGATTCCGTCGTCGCCGCATCAGGTGCTGACACTGGGCAACCGCGCACCCTCGCTGGCTCCTGCCGCACCCGCTGGCAATGGCACGCCGGACAAGGCGTTTGCCGCCCTGCCCGCCTACGAGCCACGCCTGGGTGGTGCTGCCACTGGTGTGCCGCAAGCGGCTGCACCGGTAGCCACGCCTGCTGCGCCCTCCACGGCGGGGTATTACTTCCTCGATGGTGGCCATGGCCATCCCCGTGGAAGTGCGGCGGCACCAGCTGCCGCTGCGCCATCGGCCCCGGCCGGTGCGGCCAGCAGCCCGCAGTATTACTTCCTGCACGCGGTGGAATTGCCCAGTGGCTATGTCACCCCTGCCAAGCCGGCGCCGCACGCGGTGCACCAGCCTGCCGGCGCGCAGCAAGGGGCGGCCTTCGACGTGCATGCGGTGCGCCGGGACTTCCCTATCCTGCAGGAGCGCGTGAATGGCCGGCAACTGATCTGGTTCGACAACGCTGCCACCACGCACAAGCCGCAATCGGTGATCGACCGCATCAGCGAGTTCTATCGCCGGGAGAATTCCAACATCCACCGCGCAGCGCACGAACTGGCCGCGCGTGCCACCGACGCCTACGAAGGCGCACGCGAGCGGGTGCGGGGCTTTCTCAATGCGCCGGATGTGAACGAAGTCATCTTCGTGCGCGGCACCACCGAAGCCATCAACCTGGTCGCCAAGTCCTGGGGCGGCAAGCACGTGGGTGCGGGCGACGAGATCATCGTCTCGCATCTGGAGCACCACGCCAACATCGTCCCCTGGCAGCAACTGGCCGCCGAAAAGGGGGCCAAGCTGCGCGTGATCCCGGTGGACGATTCGGGCCAGGTGCTGCTGGATGAATATGCCAAGCTCTTGAACGAGCGCACCAGGATCGTGGCGGTCACCCAGGTCTCGAATGCCTTGGGCACCGTCACACCGACCAAGCAGATCGTGGAGCTGGCCCGTCTGGCCGGTGCGCGCACGCTGGTCGATGGGGCGCAATCGGTGTCGCACATGCGCACTGACGTGCAGGCGCTGGGCGCGGACTTCTTCGTTTTCTCCGGCCACAAGGTGTTTGGTCCGACCGGCATCGGCGCACTGTGGGGCCGGCGTGAAGTGCTGGAAGACATGCCGCCGTGGCAAGGTGGCGGCAACATGATTGCCGACGTCACTTTCGAGAAGACCATCTTCCAGCCACTGCCCAACACCTTCGAAGCCGGCACCGGCAATATCGCCGATGCCGTCGGACTGGGTGCGGCCATCGATTACGTCAACCGTATCGGCATCGACAACATCGCCGCCTACGAACATGCGCTGCTGGAATACGGCATGCACAAGCTGGGCGAGATCGAAGGCTTGCGTCTGATCGGCACGGCCACCCACAAGGCCAGCGTGATGTCCTTCGTACTCGACGGTTACAGCACCGAGGAAGTCGGCAAGGCGCTCAACCAGGAAGGCATTGCCGTGCGCACCGGGCACCATTGCGCACAGCCGATCCTGCGGCGCTTCGGGGTGGAAACCACGGTACGTCCGTCGCTGGCCTTCTACAACACCTTCGAGGAAATCGACTGCCTGCTGACGGTAGTGCGTCGGCTGGCGGCGCAGCGTCACCGGCGCTGATCCATTCCAGATGGACTTGCAACGGCCGCCTCGTGCGGCCGTTTTTTGTTTTGCATCAGCATCGCAAAAACCGCATAAGCACATGAAAAATGGGCGCAGCGGGATGAGGACAGCTGTCTTAGACTCGGTTCCATTCTCCCTCGCCTGGAACCTGCATGCCCCAAAAATACTCCGACATCGCCATCATCGGCGGCGGTTTTGCCGGCACCGTCACGGCCATCAAGCTGCTGCGCGCCCTGGCGGCCGAGCCGCAGCGCCTGCCCCTGACGCTGACCCTGATCGAGAGCCGTGCCGAGATCGGACGCGGTATCGCCTACAGCACCGACAATCCCGACCATATCGTCAACGGCACGGCACAGTTGTTCGGTCTGTACCCCGAGCAGCCCAATCATCTGCCAGGCTGGCTGGCGGCCAATGCTGCGCGTCACGGCTGGCAGCCCCCGGCAGGCGTGGCCGAGGCCGGTTATGTGGATGCCTTCCCGCCACGCAGCCTTTATGGCGCCTATCTGCAGGACGAATTGCGGCAGGCGCTCAAGGCCGCCGGCCGGCAAGTGCGCTGGCAACCTGTGCAGGGCCGCGTGATCGATCTGCTGCCGCAGGAGTCCGGATACGAACTGATCCTGGAAGATGGCCGCCGCTTGGAGGCCGCACGCACGGTGCTTGCGCTGGGCCTGTTCCGGGCCAGCGGCGCCGGTTTCTTCGCTACGCCGCAAGAGCGCCAGGTCTTGGGAGACCGCTATATCGACGACGTCTGGAGCGCCGCAGCCTGGCAGCCTGGGGCCAATGACCAGGACATCCTGCTGGTGGGCGCCAGCCTGACGGCGCTGGATGCAGCGTTCAATGCCGACCGGGCAGGCTTCCGTGGACGCTTCCACCTGCTCTCGCGCCGTGGTTTGCTGGTCCAGCCACGCCGGGGACTGGCACCGTGGCCGGACCTGCTGGATGCCGAAAAGCTGCCGTCCAGCCTGCGCGACCTCCTGCGCATCACACGCCAGGCGCGCCGCGCCGTGCGCGCCAGCGGTGCCGACTGGCAGCAGTTGCCCCCAGCCATCCGCCCCCACGTACCGGCCCTGTGGGCGCAGGCCAGTGCCAGCGACCGTCGGCGCTTCCTGCGCCATCTGCGGCCTTTCTGGGAAATCTCGCTGCATCGTGCCGGTCCGGAATCGGCCCGCAAGCTGGCGCAGTATCAGGAACAAGGACGCTTCCGGCAACTGGCAGGACGCATTCACGCCCTGCGCAAATCGGGCGACAAGGTCGAGGTGCAATGGCGTGCGCGCGGCAGCGACACCTTGGAGACACTGCTGGTGGATCGCGTTGCCAATGCCGCCGGCTATGAATTCAACTGGCCGCGCATCGCCGATCCGCTGGTGCGTGCGCTGCTGGAACGGCGACTGGTCCGTCCAAATGCCACCGGATTCGGCATCGATGCCGATCCGGCCAGCGGGGCGCTCTTCAACGCCGACGGCCATCTGCAGGAAACGCTCTTTGCGGTCGGCCATCCCTTGCGCGGCGTGTCCTGGGAATCCAATTCCATCGGCGAGCAGCTCATCGGTGCTACCGCGACCGGACTCGCCCTGGCCGCCACGCTGGTGTCCCAGGCCACTGCCAAGGCCGCCTGATTCAACCATTCAATGACTGACAGACCATGAGCCGTACCCAGTACAAATCGCACTCCCCGCGCCACCTCGCCCTCGGCGCCTTCCTGATGCAGACTGGCCATCACATCGCCGGCTGGCGACATCCCGAGGCGCAGGCCGATGCGGGCAGCAACTTCGCGCATTACGTCGCATTGGCCAGGCAAGCTGAAGCCGCCAAGTTCGATGCCATCTTCATCTCGGATTCGGTGGGCGTGCGCAACCGCGACCTCAACTCGCTCTCGCGCACTGCCCGTGCCGACCAGTTCGAGCCGCTCACCCTGCTCTCTGCCCTGGCAGCGGTCACCGAGCGTATCGGGCTGATCGGCACGGCCTCGACCTCCTTCAACGAGCCTTACAACATCGCCCGCAAGTTTGCGTCGCTGGATCAGATCAGTGGCGGCCGTGCAGGATGGAACCTGGTCACCTCCAGCGGCGACGGCGAGGCCGAGAACTTCAATCTGGTCAAGCATCTCGACCACGCCCTGCGCTATGAACGCGCGGCCGAATTCCATCAGGTGGTCCAGGGACTCTGGGACAGCTGGGAAGACGATGCCTTCCCGCGCGACAAGCAAAGCGGCCGCTACCTCGATCCGGCCAAGCTGCATGTACTCAATCACCAGGGCAAACATTTCTCGGTGCGCGGCCCGCTGAACGTGTCGCGCTCGCCGCAGGGACGGCCGGTCGTGGTCCAGGCCGGCGCGTCCGAAGCGGGGCGTGACCTGGCCGCCCGCACGGCTGAAGTGATTTTCGTGGCGCACCAGACCTTTGAGGAAGCACGCAGTTTCTACGCGGATATCAAGCAACGGGCTGCAGCGTACGGACGCACGCCGGACGAAATCAGGATCATGCCGGGCATATTCCCGGTGGTGGCCGCGACCCGCGCCGAAGCGGAAGAGAAATTCCAGGTACTGCAGGAGCTGATCCCGGTGGAAGTCGGGGTGCAATTGCTGTCGCAAATGGTCAGCTTTGATCTGTCGCCCTACCCGGTGGACGGTCCCTTGCCCGAGCTGCCGCCCACCAATGGCGCCAAGAGCCGCCAGCAGCTGATGGTGGACCTGGCCCGGCGCGATGGCCTATCGATCCGCCAGACCTATCTGCGCATCGCCGGCGCACGCGGGCACCAGCAAGTGGTCGGCTCGCCAAAGGATATTGCCGACCTGCTGGAGTTGTGGTTCCGCGAAGGCGGCGCGGATGGCTTCAACATCATGTCTCCAGCGCATCCGGTTGGCCTCACGGACTTCATTACGCTGGTCCTGCCGGAACTGCGCCGGCGTGGTCTCTTCCGCGGCGACTATGAAGGCCGTACCTTGCGCGAACACCTGGGCTTGCGTAGACCCGCTCATCCTGCTGCAGCATGATGTTGCGGGATCTGTGGCAACGTCCATCAGGGCAATTCTCCGCGATCCGCTTCCTGTTGACGGACATGGACGAGACGCTGACGCATCACGGGCGCCTGGCCGCAGCGACCTATGCAGCGCTGGAGCAATTGCAGCAGGCAGGCATCAAGGTCATCCCCGTGACCGCCGCGCCGGCAGGCTGGTGCGACCAGATGGCGCGCATGTGGCCGGTCGATGGCGTCATTGGCGAGAACGGCGGATTCTTTTTCCGGCGTGACGGTGCGCATGGCGTGCATCGTCATTTCTGGCATGGCGATTATGCTGCAGCGGTCATGCAGCAACTGCGTGACAAGGGCGATCTGATCCAGCGCCAGCTGCCTGGGGCACGGCTGGCAGACGACCAGCCATTTCGCCTGACCAGCCTGGCCTTTGCGCGCCAGGGCAATGACGAACTGGAACAGGCGCTGCTGGCTGCCATGCAGTCGCTGGGCCTGGATGCCACCATCAACAATCTGTGGGTACTGGGATGGATAGGCGGCTACGACAAGCTGGCGGCGGCACAACGCGTCCTGCGCGAGCATTACGCAACCGACGATGCCAGCGCGCTGGAGACCTTGGCATACAGTGGGGATTCGCTGAACGACGCGCCCATGTTCGCGCATTATCACCATACCCTGGGGGTATCGACCATTACGGCCTGTCTGCATCAGCTGCCACGCGCACCGGCCTGGATCAGCCAGGGTCCCGGCGGTGCAGGTTTCGTCGAGTTTGCGCAGGCGATCCTGGCTGATCAGCGTCAGTAGAGCCCGGCTTCGGTCCGTTGCGGAAGTTCGCGGTCATAGGCCTCCCCATCGAGCTTGCCGGCACTCAGGCGCTGATGCATGGCCCCCGGCGATGGCAGGCTGCTGCGTTCGACCTGGGCCGAGGCAGACCACAGGGCCGAGCGCACGATGGACTTGGAACAATGGAAGTAGGCGCGCTCGACCTGTACCACGATGACACTGCGCGGCAGCTTGTCCCGTATTTCGAAGCGCGCCAGCAAGGCCGGGTCAGTCGAGATGGTGGCGCGGCCATTGACGCGCAAGGTCTCACCTACCCCCGGGATGAGGAACAGCAGTGAAATACGCGGATCGGCAATGAGGTTGCGCAGGTTGTCGAGCCGGTTGTTGCCCGGCCGGTCGGGGACCACCAGCGTGCGCGCATCGATGATCTGCACGAAGCCGGCCGGGTCTCCCTTGGGCGAACAGTCCAGTCCTTCGCTGCCGGCAGTGGCCAGCACCACGAAGGGGGACGCCCGCACGAAGGCCTGGTAGTCCTCGTTGAGATGATCGATTTCCTTGACGATGGCGCGCTCCCCTGGCTGGCCATACAAGGCTTCCAATTGTTCGACGGTCGTGATGCGCTCGCTCACTGTGCTCTCCTCCAAGTGAATGGCAAGGCCTCAGTATAGCGGGCCATCCTGCAGGTCTCCTTGGCACGAATGCGCATAAGCAAAGCCGGAAATAGTCGTTCCACAATGGGGCGGGTGTTTCTATACTCGCTCCGGTTTGGTGCAGATCGCACCAGATCGCAGCAAGCCTGAAGCCGGGCCGCCACGAGCCCCGGCAGACAGCCTGCCGCGTTCCAGGACATGCGAACAACAAGGAAAACCCATGAAACAAACAATCTTGAAGACGGCGTTCACGCCGCTGTTCATCGCCCTCGCCCTGGCCTCGGGCGCGGCCCACGCCGACAAGCTGGACGACATCAAAAAGGCCGGCGTGCTGCGGGTCGCCGCCTTCGACGGCAACCCGCCGTTCGGCTATGTCGATGCCACGACCAAGAAGATCGTCGGCCTCGATATCGACTATGCCAACGAACTGGGCAAGAAGCTGGGCGTGAAGGTCGAGATCGTCCCGACCAATCCGGCCAACCGCATTCCCCTGCTGACCTCCAACAAGGTCGACCTGGTCTTCGCCAACTTCACCATCACCGAAGACCGCGCCAAGGTAATCGACTTCAGCATTCCCTACATCGCCTCCGGCCAGCAGTTCCTGGCCAAGAAGGGCTTGCTCAAGTCGGCCGATGACATCAAGAAGGTCCGCGTGGGCACCGACAAGGGCACCACCATGGAAACCACCCTGCGCGAGAAGTATCCCGACACCAAGGTCGTGCTCTACGACGACACCCCGCTGGGCCTGGCCGCCCTGCGCAACGGCAACATCCAGGCACTGAGCCAGGATGGCACCAAGCTGACCGCGATCCTGGCGACCCTGCCGGACAAGGACAAGTACGAGATCCCGCCCTTCGCCATCTCCGAAGAATATGAAGGCGTGGGCGTACCCAAGGGCGAGACGCGCCTGGTGAATTACCTCAACGACTGGCTGCGTGAATTGGAGAAAACCGGCACCGCCCAGCAGATCTACGACAAGTGGTTCGGTCCGCAGAGTACGCAGCCGCTGCCGCGTCTGTTCAAGATCGGCGATACGAAGCTGAGCCAGAAATAATTTTCGTCTTGCCACAGTCGGCCGGCGTCATGCCGGCCGTTTTCGTTTTCCGTATCGGACCCCGCATGTTGTCGCATTTCCTCGCCGGCCCCTGGCTGGCTCCCAAACATCTGCTCTGGATGTGGCAGGGTTTCCTGACCACGCTCTGGCTGAGCCTGCTGGTGGCCTTGTTCGCCACCCTGCTGGGCATCGTCCTGGCCAGCGCCCGCGCCAGTACCCTCGCACCGCTGCGCAACGCGGCCGCGTGCTACACCTCGCTTTTTCGCAATACGCCGTTGCTGGTGCAATTGCTGTTCTGGTATTTCGGCGTGCCCAGCCTGTTCCCGGAAGGGACCATGGACTGGCTCAACGCCGACCACGTCCTGAACCTGCTCGGCCCGTTCTCGCTGCGCTGGCCCTCCTTTGAATTCCTCTCGGCCTGGTGCGGGCTGGTGTGCTACTCCACCGCCTACATCGGCGAAGAGATCCGCTCCGGCCTGCGCGGCGTACCGGGCGGCCAGGCCCTGGCGGGTGCGGCCATCGGCATGACGCGGCTGCAGGTGCTGCGCCACATCGTGCTGCCCCAGGCGATCCGGCTGATCCTGCCTTCGCTGCTGGGCCAATACATGAACATCCTCAAAAATACATCCCTGACCATGGGCATCGGCCTGGCCGAACTGTCCTATGCCTCGCGCCAGGTCGAATCGGAAACCTTCCTGGCCTTCCAGGCCTTCGGTGTGGCGACCATCCTTTATATCGCTGCCATCGCCCTGCTCGAAGCGCTGGGACAGGCGCACCTGCGCGCACGCCGTGCGCGGCAAGGGAGGGCATGATGCAGCTGGCCGTGATCGTGGACAACCTGCCCTATCTGCTCTGGGGCAATTATCCGGACGGACCGCTGGGAGGCGCTGCCCTGACCGTGCTGCTGAGCGCCGGTTCAGCCGTGCTCTCGGCGATACTGGGACTGGCGCTGGGCATCCTGCTGGCGGTCGGCCAAGGGCCGTGGCATCGGCTGCTGGTGGTGGTGATCGGCTTTCTGCGGGCGATCCCGGTGCTCATGCTGATCTTCTGGACTTACTTCCTGCTGCCCATCGCTTTCGGCATCGACGTGCCGGGGGTGCTCTCCGTCATGTTCGCGCTGTCACTGGTCAGTGGCGCTTACCTGGCGCATGCGGTGGCCGCCGGCATTGCAGGCATCGGCAGCGGCCAATGGCAGGCCGGCCTGTCGCTGGGCCTGCCGCGCTGGCAGGTGCTGGCCCACATCATCCTGCCGCAGGCGCTGCAGATCATGCTGCCGTCCTTCGTGAACCAATGGGTGACGCTGGTCAAGGACAGTTCACTGGCCTACATCGTAGGCGTGGGCGAGCTCTCCTTCGTGGCGGCACAGGTCAACAGCCGGCTTATGGTCTATCCCGCCGAGGTGTTCCTGCTGGTGGGGCTGCTGTACTTCCTGATGTGCTCGGCACTGGAACAGCTGGCGCTCTGGGTCGGCCGCCGCTTCTCGGCAGAACGCCGCGCGGCGCGCAGGGAGGCGGCGCAACAAGGGACAGCGCTGGCCACTTCGCAGGCCGGAGCAAACACGGCCGGCGCATAAGGATATCGATTTATATTCGTTCCGTGCAGGTGGGCGCATTCATTAGAGTGAGCCCCTCACCTTAACCACGAAAAAAATATCCTCATGCGCAATTCGTTCCACACCTCCACTTCCCGCAGCCTGAGCCAGTTCGCCGCAGCGCTCGCCCTGACCGGCGCTACCGCCTTGCTGGCCAGCGCACCGGCACACGCTGACGCCACCCTCGACAAGATCAAGAGCCGCAACAAGATCGTGGTCGGCGTCATGCTCTCGGGTGGCCCCTTCGGTTCCATCGATCCCTCCACCCAGAAGCCGGTCGGCTGGAATTTCGAACTGGCCCAGAAACTGGCGCAGGACCTGGGTGTGGAGCTGGAGACCGTGCAGGTACAGCCGTCGAACCGCGTGCAGTTGCTGCAGCAGGGCAAAGTCGATGTGCTGATCGCGTCGATGGAATGGAATGCCGAACGCGGCGAGCTGCTGTCCTTCGCGCCGACGCCGTTCTATCGTGTCGGCGGCGTGGCCATCGTCCCCGCCGACAGCAGCATTCGCCGCTGGGAAGACCTGCGCGGCAAGGACATCTGCATCTCCCAGGGCAGCAGCTACATCAAGCCGGTCTCGACCGAATACGGTGCCATTCCCAAGGGGTTCAAGGGCGCGCCCGAATCGCTGCTGGCCCTGCGCGGCGGCAATTGCGTGGCGGCCGTGCATGACGCCACGCTGCTCAATCCGCTGGTGGCCAGCAATCCCGACTGGAAGAACTATCGCACCATCACGCCCGAGCTGATCCCCGGCAATTCGGTGGCCTGGGTGCGCAAGGGCGAGCAGGATACGGCCGCCGCCATCGACCGCGTCATCCAGGGCTGGCACAAGAGCGGCTGGCTGATCGCCACTGAAAAGAAGCTCGACATCACCCCGGCCTCGCCTGCCCTGCCGGAACTGCACAACAAATACAAGAACGGCTGAGTCCCCGGCATGAGTTCCACCGATTGGCCGCAAGCCGCCGTCGCCAGCCTGAAGGCGGCGGGCCTCAATTATGATTTCCTGCTCGCCGCCAGCGAGCGCGCTGCCTTCCTGCACGGACTGGTGGTCACGCTCGAACTGGCGATGGCCGCCATCGTCTGCAGCCTGGTCGCCGGGCTGCTGCTGGCGGCCATGCTGGTCTCGCGCCATGGCTGGCTGGCGCTGCCGGCGCGTGCCTTCGTCGAGGTCACCCGCAATACGCCCACGCTGGTGCAGCTGTATTGCGCCTTCCTGGTGCTCAACATGCTCATCACCGAAGCGCTGAAACTCTCCGGTGGCAATCCGCTGACGCCCTTCCTGTGGGTGGTGGTGGTGATCTCGCTGCACAAGGCGGCGTTTCATGCGGAGGCCCTGCGTGCAGGACTGCAGGCAGTGCCGCCGGTGATGCTGGAGGCGGCGGCCTCGCTGGGGTTCACCACCACGCGCCGCCTGTGGCTGGTGCAGTTTCCGCTGGCCCTGCGCTTTGCCTTGCCCAGCCTGGTCAACAACCTGGTGGACCTGGTCAAGATGACCACCGTGGCCTCGGCCATTGCGGTGGGCGACGTGACCTACCAGGCCATCATGATCTGGAGCCAGCGCGACAACGTACTGGAGCTGATGCTGCTGCTGTTGATTTTCTTCGGCCTGCTGACCTGGCTGGTCAACCGGGGCGGCCGCGCCCTGGAGCACTACTGGAGGATGCCTGGCTATGGCCGATAACACCGAACTGACGGCGCGCCTGCCGGCCTGGCGCAGCGCGCGCAGCATTACCCTGCCAGCCGCAGCGGCATTGGGCATTGCGCTGCTGCTGGCACTGGCCGTGCTGTGGGTCATTCCCGTGTGGACGGCCTCGCCGCTGCTGGGCCACATCCTGCGCTGGCTGCCGGCGCTGCTGTGGGGCATGCTGGCCAATATCCAGATCAGCGTGCTGGCCATTGCCCTGGGCACGGCGGCCGGACTGGTGATCGGGGCGCTGCAATTGTCGCCGGTGCTGCCGGTGGCTACCGTGGCGCGCTGGTATGTGCAGATCTTTCGCAATGCGCCGATGCTGATCCTGATCTACTTCAGCACCTACGTCTTCCCCTTCGAGATCCGCCTGGGCAGCACTTATCTGGCCTTTCCCGACTGGATCAAGGTGACGCTGGGACTGGCGCTGCCCGCCAGCGCCAATGTCGCCGAGATCTTCCGGGGCGCCATCGGCGGCATTCCCTCGGCGCAATGGGAAGCAGCCGCACAGCTGGGGCTGCGCCGTTCGCAGGCCTACCGCTGGGTGATCCTGCCGCAGTGCCTGCGCCGCATGCTGCCGCCGTGGATGAACCTGTACGCCACCATCACCATGGGCACCGCACTGGCTTCGCTGGTGGGTGTGAAGGACCTGCTTGATACCGCGCAGATCGCCAGCAGCACCGTCAACCGGGTCGATTTCACGGTGGCCGTGTATTTCCTGACGCTGCTGCTGTTCTTCCTCTACTGCTATCCGATTTCGCGTTTGACGCAATACCTGGAAAAGAAACATGCCTTCCATTGACTCCCCCGGCCAGGCCCTGGTCAGCCTGCGCGACGTTCACCTGACTCTGGGCGGCAACGCCATCCTGCGCGGCATCGACCTGGAGGTGCAGCGCGGCCAGGCGGTTTCCATCATCGGGCCTTCCGGTTCCGGCAAATCGACCATCCTGCGCTGCATTACCGGTCTGCTGCATCCGCAGCAGGGGCAGATCCTGGTCGATGGCGTGGAACTGGGTTCGCTGCGTTCCGAAGCCCAGCTGGCGCGGCTGCGCCAGCGCGTGGGTTTCGTGTTCCAGCAATACAACCTGTTCCCGCACCTGACCGTGCTGGAAAACCTGGTGATGGCCCCGGTACGCATCCTCGGACTGGACCGCGGCACCGCGCGCAGCCGTGCGCTGGCCCTGCTGGAACGCGTACGCCTGGCCGGCAAGGCCGATGCCTATCCCGGCCAGCTCTCCGGTGGCCAGCAGCAGCGCGTGGCCATTGCACGAGCGCTGGCCATGCAGCCGGAACTGATCCTGTTCGACGAAGTGACCTCGGCGCTGGACCCGGAAATGGTGGGCGAGGTGCTGGCCGTGATCCGCGAGCTGGTACAGGAAGGCATGACCTGCGTACTGGTGACGCACGAGATGCGCTTCGCCGAGGAAGTCAGCGACCAGGTGCATTTCATCGAGAGCGGACGCGTGGTCGAGCACGGCGCAGCCAGCCATATCTTCAGTGCGCCCGACAACGAGCGTACCCGCGCCTTCCTCAACCGCGCCCTCAACGGTGAACGCAGCGCTGCGCGCAACAGTTTTGCGCCCATCGCCTTCAACCAGCTGGCCTTCTCCGTCTAGGCCAGCCCACTTACAGAACAAGGAAATCCGCCATGAGCCTGTCTTCGCAACGCGCCACCGCAGTGGCCGCCACCCTGCAACGCATCCGCCAGATCGAACAACAGCAAGGCATCACCCGCGCCTCGCTGCAGGACATCACCGCCGTGCTGCAGGAACTGGCAACACGCCACGACCTGTTCAACTTCGGTGAGTTCCCGCCGCCGCAGGCCGACAGCGGCAGCACCTCCAAGCGCTACTACCTGAACCAGGAAGGCGCAGAAACCGACAAGGATGACATCGCCCTATACCTGAATTCCATCATTCCCGGCAAGACCACCTTCCCGCACAACCACGATACGTGGGCCGTGATCGTGGCCGTCAGCGGCCAGGAACTCAACCGCCTCTACGAGCGCGAGGATGACCGCAGCAATCCCGAACAGGCGCAGATCCGCGTGGCTCGCGAGCTGGTGGTGGAACCTGGCACGCCAATCAGTTTCCTGCCAGATGACCTGCACAGTATCCACGTGCAGGGCGATACACCTACCTTACACTTCCACCTGTACGGTCGCCCGCTGGACACCCTCACCGGACGCATCGGCATTGATCCGCAGAGCGGCCGCATCCTGAACTACAACCAGAATTTCTTCAACCGCAGCGAGCAGCCAGCATGAGTCACCACCTGCACACTGCACTGATACACGCCGGTACACCTCGCCTGACAGAAGGCACCGGGCCGGTCAATGTGCCGGTCGTCCGGACCAGTACACTTCGCTACGCCAACATGGCCGAATACGACGGCATCCATGAGCGGCGTGCCGCTGGCGAGAACGTGGCCGCCTACGGACGCCACGGCCTGGACACGCACCGAGCACTGGAGTCGGCCATCGCTACCCTGGAAGACGGCCAGCACTGCCTGCTGGCACCCTCCGGTCTGGCTGCCATCACGCTGACCTTGCTGGCCTTGCTGTCGCCGGGTGACCACGCCCTGGTGCAGGACAGCGTCTATTCGCCGCTGCGCCGGGTAGACCAGAGCCTGCTGAAGCGCCTGGGCATCCGCCTGAGCTACTTCTCGCCGGGGAAGGATGATCTCGATGCCCTCATCGAGCCGCAGACCAGGCTGCTCTATCTCGAAGCCCCCAGCTCGCTGCTCTACGAGATCCCCGACCTGCCGGCCCTGGCGGCACGCGCACGCGATCGCGGCGTGCTGGTCGCCACCGACAATACCTGGGCGTCCGGTTATCTGTATCGTCCGCTGGCGCTGGGCGCTGATGTCTCGATCCTGGCCGCGACCAAGTACATCTCGGGTCATTCCGACGTGATGCAGGGCGCGGTGGTGGTCAAGGATGACGGACTGGCACAACAGTTGCGCGAGACCAGCGACAGCCTCGGACTGGCCGTCAGCCCCGACGATGCCTATCTCTCCCTGCGCGGCATCCGGACCCTGCCGGTGCGCATGCAGCAGCACCAGGCCAATGCCTTGCAGGTTGCGCAGTTCCTGCACAGCCATCCGCAGGTGGCGCGGGTGTTCTATCCGGCCTTGCCCTCGGACCCCGGCCATGCGCTCTGGCGGCGCGATTTCAGCGGTGCCAACGGGCTGCTGTCCTTCGCGTTTGCGCAGGGTGATGTGCAGCACGCGCGGCGCTTCATCGATGCGCTGGAACTGTTCGCCATCGGTGCTTCCTGGGGCGGCTATGAAAGCCTGGTCCAGCTGGCCGCACCGGCACGCCTGGCCGAGCACAGCTACTACCAGGGCAATACGCCGGTGGTACGCCTGCACATCGGCCTGGAAAACCCGCATGACCTGATCGACGACCTCTCGCGCGCCTTCCAGGCTGCGCAGGGCTGATGCAAGGAGACTGACATGGCAGACACGATTTCCCCCGCCACCCTGCGCCACTGGCTGGCTGACGGCGCTGAACTGGCGCTGTTCGATGTACGCGAGGCCGGCCAGTTCGGTGAAGGACACCTGTTCTTCGCCGTGCCGCTGCCCTACAGCCGCCTGGAACTGGATGCGCCCCGCCTGGCCCCGCGCAAGGACGTGCGGCTGGTGCTGGTGGACGACGGCGACGGCATCGCCACGCTGGCCGCGGGCCGGCTGGAAGCGCTGGGCTATCGCCAGGTGCTGGTGCTCGATGGCGGCGTGGCCGCCTGGCAGGCCGCCGGACATCCGCTCTTCAAGGGCGTCAACGTCCCCTCCAAGACCTTCGGCGAGCTGGTCGAACACGCCTACGCCACACCGCACATCAGCGCGCACGAGCTGGACCAGTGGCGGCGCCAAGGCAAGCGCTTCGTGCTGCTGGACGGCCGCACGCTGGAAGAACACCACAAGATGACCATCCCCGGATCGGTGGCCTGCCCCAATGGCGAGCTGGCCTATCGCATCGGCACGCTGGTGCCCGATGCGGATGTGCCGGTGGTCATCAATTGCGCGGGCCGCACGCGCAGCATCCTGGGTGCGCAGACGCTGCGCAACCTCGGCCTGGCCAATCCGGTGCTGGCGCTGGAGAACGGTACCCAGGGCTGGTACCTGGCCGGCCTCACGCTGGAACATGGCAGCCGCGCACGCTATCCGGACCAGGTGCCCCAGGACCTGGAGGCCGCGCGTGCCGCAGCCGAACGCCTGCGCCAGCATTTTTCCATTCCGCTGCTGGATGCGGCCCAGGCACAGGCCTGGGTCGATGACACACACCGCACCACCTATGTACTCGATATCCGCAGCGCCGAAGAAGTCCGCGCCGGCACGCTGGCCGGCGCCGCCCACGCGCCTGGCGGGCAGCTGATCCAGGCCACCGACCAGTATGTGGGCGTGCGCCGCAGCCGGCTCATCCTGCTCGACAACGAACAGGTGCGCGCCCCGGTAGTGGCCAGCTGGCTATATCAGCTGGGCTTCGAGGTGGCAGTACTGGCGCAAGGCATCGCCACGCCGCTGCGCCTGCCGACGAAGGACGAGGCCCCGCGGCCTGGTCCCGCAACGGTGGCTCATGCGGACGTGCAAGCGGCGACAGCCCTGATCAAGCAACGCCAGGCGATCTTGCTGGATGTGCGCAGCAGCGAGGCCTACCTCAAGGAACACGCCCTCACCAGTCAATGGCTGTCTCGTGCGCGGGTGGCACATTGGCTCAAGGCACAGCCTTCGCTGCCGGACCAAGTGTTCCTGGTGGCCGACAGTGCCGAAGCAGCAGCGCTGGTCGCTCAGGACCTGCAGGAAAACGGCGTGCGGCAGGTGGCCTGGATTGACGGGCTGGCACCGCTGCAACAGGCTGGATGGCCGACCATCACCGACCCCGCTTCACTGGGCGCGGCTGAACGCATCGATTACCTGTTCTTCGTGCATGACCGCCACGCCGGCAACGCCGAGGCGGCGCGCCAGTACCTGGCCTGGGAGACCGCGCTGGTCGGCCAGTGCAGCCGGGATGAACTGGGCGCGTTCCGGCTCGATTCGCTGCCGCTCTGATCGTCCGCTTCTCCCTCACAACCGGCCTCCGTGCGAGGCCGGTTTTTGTCGTTTCTTGCGGGTTTTTCCTGCGCTTCCTTAGCGTTTTTTCTCCCGCGTCTCCTGCACCACTGCTGGCACCAGCCAGCGCATAAGGTCATACGAATTCATTCGTTTTCCTGCGCAATTCCCCCTTCCTATACTGGCCGCACGCCTTTCGTCCTCCACGACGATCAACCTCCGCCCCCAGAAAGGACCCGCCATGCAACAGGACCGCCGTAGCGTCCTCAAACAACTCGCGGCTGGCAGCGCCGCGCTGCTGACCCTGCCGCTGCACGGCGCACGTGCCGCCGCTACCGGCAATGGCCAGCCGGCCATCATCCGCATCGGCGTAGCGCAGCCGGGCATCGGCAATCCGCCGGTTTTCTCGGGCAGTTCCGCCGCCGTGGCGCATGCCAAGGGATGGGTGGAGGAAGAGTTCAAGGCCGACGGCATCAAGGTCGAGTGGTTCTTCTTCAAGGGGGCGGGGCCGGCGGTCAATGAGGCGCTGACCAACCAGCAGCTGGACTTCGCCTTCCAGGGCGACCTGCCGGCGATCGTGGCACGCGCCGCTGGCCTCAAGACCAAGCTGGTGCTGGCCACCGGTGTGCGTTCCAACATCTATCTGGCCGTGCCGCCGGACTCGCCCATCCAGTCGGTCAAGGACCTGCGCGGCAAGCGCGTGGCCATCTTCAAGGGCACCAATGCACAGTTGCCCATCAACCGCGTGCTGGAAGCCAACGGCCTGCAGGAACGCGACCTGCGCTCCATCAACCTGGACCAGGCGACCACGCTGGCCGCACTCTCCACCAAGGACATCGACGCCGCCTTCGGCAACATCAACCTGCTGCGCCTGCGCGACAAGAACGCCGCTCGCATCGTCTATTCCAGCAAGGGCGGCAATCCCATCTTCACCACCCAGTCGCACGTGCTGGTGACGGAACAGTTTGCCCAGCAATATCCGGAGGCGACCGCGCGCGTGGTCAGGACCTTTGTGAAGGCCGCCAAGTGGGCCTCGGACGAGGTCAACCGGGACGAGGTACTGCATCTCTGGGCCAAGGCGGGTACGCCCTACGAGCACTGGCGCGAAGACTACGAAGGACAGCCGCTGCGGGTGCGCATCAATCCCAATTTCGATCCCTTCCTGATCGCCCGCTACAAGGATTCGGTGGAACAAGCCTACCGCTTCAAGCTCAGCCGCGCCCGCGTGGACGTGGACCAGTGGATCGACCAGCGCTACCTGCAGGCGGCCCTGAAGGAACTGAAGCTGGAAACCTACTGGCCGATCTTCCAGGCCAACGGCAAGATCCTGGGGGCCTGAGCAATGGCCCATTCCTCCGGCACTCTTCCGGCCGCCGCCAGCGTGCCGGCACGCAGCAACAGCGGCCCGGCGCGCAATGCCTACAGCGCCTTCTTCGGGCGCTGGGCCGGCACCTGGCTGGCGCTTCCTTTCCCGCTGGGCTTGCTGCTGCTGTGGGGCGTGTCGGCCCATTACGGCTGGGTCGCCCCCCAGGTGCTGCCTTCGCCGCAGGCGGTGCTCACCACCTTCATCGACCTGGCCCAATCCGGCGAGCTGTGGGACAACCTGTGGATCAGCCTGCTGCGCGTGCTGGCCGGCTTCGGCGTGGGTGTCGTCGGCGGCCTGCTGCTGGGGGTGGCCATGGGGCTCTCGCCGCTGTTCAAGGATTACACCTATCCCTTCTTCAAGGCCTTCAGCCAGGTGCCGGTGCTGGGCTGGCTTCCCTTGCTGATGCTGCTGGTGGGCATCGATGAAGCGCTCAAGATCATCCTCATCGCCAAGGCTGCGCTGGTGCCTATCGCCGTCAACACCTACAAGGGCATCGAGAACGTGCCCTCGCGCTATGTCGAAGTGGCGCGCGTGCTGCAGTTCTCGCGCTGGCAATTGCTGTGGCGGGTGGTGTTCCCGGCCGCGCTGCCGCCGGTCTGGAATGGCGTGCGCTATGGTTTCACGCATGCCTGGTTGGCGCTGGTGGTGGTGGAACTGCTGGCCTCCTCGGAGGGGCTGGGCTACATGATCGTCTTCGGCCGTCAGCTGTTCCAGCTGGACGTGGTGATTGCTGCCGTGGCCGTGGTCGGCGTGGTGGGCTACCTGGGCGACCAGTTGCTGGCCCGCATCGAAGTCGTCCTGCTCGGCTGGCGCCGTAGCGGCTTCTGAGGAGTTGCGCATGATTCCGTATTTCAACAAGACCCGTCATCAGCGCGACCGCCATCCGGTGCCGCCCTTCCTGCGCGGCTGGGTGCTGCCCATCGCCCTGGTGCTGCTGTGGTGGCTGGCCGCGCGCCTGCACTGGTCGGATTCGCCGCTGCTGGTGCCGCCGGGCAAGGTGTGGGACACCGCCGTGCAGCAGGTCGCCAGCGGCGAACTGGTGCGCGCCCTGGCCGCCAGCCTGCGGCGCGACCTGATCGGGCTGGCCATCGGGGTCAGTGCTGGGCTGGTGTTCGGGATCGCCTTCGGCTTGTCGCGCCTGTTCGAAAAAATGATCGGCCCGACCTTCCATACCTTGAAGCAGATTTCGCTGTTCGCCTGGATTCCGCTGTTGTCGGTGTGGTTCGGACTGGGGGATGCCGCCAAGGTGGCCTTCCTCTCGTTGGCGGCCTTTTTCCCGGTGGTGTTGAACACCTTCGAAGGCATCCGCAGCGTGCCCGGCGAACTGATCGAGGCGGCCCGCGTGCTCAAGTTCACGCGCCGCCAGTGGCTGACCAAGCTGGTGCTGCCGGCCGCCGCGCCCTCCATCCTGGCGGGCATCCACCTGGCGCTGGTGTACGCCTGGCTGGCCACGCTGGGTGCCGAATACCTGCTGGTCTCGGGCCAAGGCATCGGCAACACCATGATCGATGGCCGTGAACTGTTCCTGATGGACCTGGTGATCTTCGGCGTGATCGTGGTGGGGCTGGTGGGCTTTGCCCTGAACTGGCTGGCCGCACGGCTCGAACGCCGCCTGCTGGCCTGGCGCGGACGCTCGGTGGCGCAATTCTGAGATCGAACAAGAACGGAAATTCCCAACAAGGAGTCAAGATGGCGCAAGCCGGTACGCTGGAAATCCAGCACCTGAGCAAATCCTACGCAGTCAAGGAAGGCGACCTGGCCGTCCTGGAAGACGTGACCCTGCACATCGCCCCGGGCGAATTCGTCAGCATCGTCGGCACCAGCGGCTGCGGCAAGTCCACCCTGCTGCGCCTGATCGTGGGCCTGGAAGACCAGTACCAGGGCCAGGTCCTGCTGGATGGCCAGCGCATCGTCGGCACCAGCCTGCAACGGGGAATCGTGTTCCAGGAGCATCGTCTGTTCCCCTGGCTGACGGTGGAGGGCAACATTGAACTGGGCCTGCTCAATGCCCCCGGCACGCCCGCGCAGAAGCGCGAAGCGGTGCGCGAGCACATCGCCCTGGTCGGCCTGCAGGGCTTCGAGAAATCCTATCCGCACCAGCTCTCCGGCGGCATGGCCCAGCGCGTAGCCATTGCCCGTGCGCTGGTGAGCAAGCCCGAGATCCTGCTGCTGGACGAACCCTTCGGCGCGCTCGACGCCATGACCCGCGCCTACCTGCAGCAGGAGCTGCATCGCGTCTGGCAGGCCGAGGGTATCACCATGATCCTGGTGACCCATGATGTGGAAGAAGCGGTCTACCTCGGCGACAAGGTGGTGGTGATGGAACCGCGTCCGGGCCGCGTGCGGCGCATCGTCCCGGTCAATTTGGCGCATCCGCGTGCGCGTGGCGAGGCGGATTTTGCCGCTGTGAAGCAAAAGGTCCTGGACGAGTTCTCCCACGACAGTGCCAGCCTGGCCGAAGCGCCGCTCAAAGCGGATCCCGGGACTGTGCCCCAGCTGCCGGCCGCGCTGTGGCAATTCGCGATATGAAGGAATTGGTAAAAAACCAGAACCGCCGCCGTTTCCTGCGGGGCGGTGGCGCACTGGCCGGGGCTGCCCTGGCCTCCACCGCATCGGCCGTCGGCGCGCTGGCGGGACAGGCCCAGCCGCTGGAGGTGGCCCCGTGGAGCAAGACGCCAGGCGAGCCGGCCCTGTGGCATCCCTACGGCCAGCCCTCTCCCTTCGAGGACAAGGTGGTGCGCCGCTCGCGCGGTGCAGCGCCCTTCCCCGGTGCCAATTCTTCGATGACGCCGCTGCAGGACCTGTTCGGCATCATCACCCCGACCGGCCTGGTATTCGAACGCCATCACGCCGGCATCCCGCTGATCGATCCAGCCCAACATCGACTGGCAGTGCATGGGCTGGTGGCGCGGCCGACGCTGTTTTCCATGGACGACCTGGTGCGCCTGCCGTCGGTGTCGCGCATCCATTTCCTGGAGTGTTCCGGCAACACGGGGCGGGAATGGAAAGGTCCCGGCACGGCCTCGCTGCAGTTCAGCCATGGCTTGCTGTCCTGCTGCGAGTGGACCGGCGTGCCGCTATCGGTCCTGCTGGAGGAAGTAGGCGTGGACCCGCAAGCCGCCTGGATCCTGGCCGAAGGCGCGGATGCGGCCGGCATGACGCGCAGCATCCCGATGGCCAAGGCGCTCGATGACGCGCTGCTGGTCTATGCGCAGAACGGGGAGCGCCTGCGGCCCGAACACGGTTATCCCTTGCGCCTGTTTCTGCCGGGTTTCGAAGGCAACATGAGCGTGAAGTGGCTGCGCCGGCTCAAGGTCGGGCGCGAACCCTTCATGTCCCGCGAGGAGACCTCGAAATACACCGACTCCCTGCCCGATGGCACGGCGCGCCAATTCACTTTCCTGATGGAGACCAAGTCCGTCATCACCTTCCCGGCACCGGACCACCGGCTGCGCGAGCCCGGTTTCTACCAGATCGCCGGACTGGCCTGGACCGGGCGCGGGCGCATCCGGCGCGTCGATGTCTCGGTGGACGGCGGGCGCAACTGGCAGGAGGCGCGCCTGCAGGAGCCGGTGCTGGACCGCGCCCTGACCCGCTTCACCCTGCCCTGGCGCTGGGATGGCGCGCCTGCCGTGCTGCAGAGCCGCGCCATCGACGAGACCGGCTACGTGCAGCCGAGCGGACGGCAACTGGTCCACGCCCGTGGACTGGAATCGAATTATCACTTCAATGCAATCCAGAGCTGGAAGGTAGGCGCCGATGGGATCATCAGCAATGTGCAGGTCTGAGCGCGTCTGGTTGGTGCTGGCGCTGCTGATGACGATGGCCGGCAGCAGCAGCGCGGCCGAACGCCTCGCCCTGGGCCAGCCGCTGTCGGACGCCCAACTGGCGCGCTGGAACATCGATGTCGATGCGCAAGGGCGCGGCCTGCCTGCCGGCCGGGGCAGCGTGGCACAGGGCCAGCGGATCTACGCCCAGACCTGCGCGGCCTGCCATGGCGACAAGGGCCAGGGCAATCCGGCCGATGCGCTGGTCGGCGGCCAGGGCAGCCTGGCCACGGCCAAGCCGCTCAAGACCATCGGCAGCTTCTGGCCGTACGCCACCACGGTCTTCGATTTCATCAACCGTGCCATGCCCTACAACGCGCCCAAGAGCCTGAGCGCCGATGAGGTCTATGCGGTGACGGCCTACCTGCTGCATCTCAACGGCATCGTCCCGGCCAACACGGTCCTGGACGCCGCCAGCCTGCCGCAGGTGCGCATGCCCAACCGCGACGGCTTCATCGGTGACACCCGGCCCGACACCAGCAACGTAGCCTGCCAGTATTGTTCGCCGCCGGCCGCCGCCTCAACGCAGTAAGGATTTTCTTTTCCGCAGCACAGAGCCCGCAGTCCCATCCAACAAGGAGATTCGCCATGTCTGACACCCTGCTTGACATCCACCCGGTCGCCGGCCGCATCGGCGCTGAAGTGCGCAACATCCGCCTCTCGGCCGAGCTCGATACGGCCACCTTCGCTGCCGTGCGGGCGGCGCTGCTGCGCTACAAGGTGCTGTTCTTCCGTGGCCAGCATCATCTGGACGATGCCGCGCAGGAAGCCTTCGGCAAGCTGTGGGGCGAGCTGGTGGCGCACCCCACGGTACCGGTGCGCGATGGCACCGACTATCTGCTGGAGCTGGACTCCGAACATGGCGGCCGCGCCAACTCGTGGCACACCGATGTCACCTTCGACCTGGCCTACCCGCAGGCCTCGATCCTGCGCGGCGTGGTGATCCCGGCCGCAGGCGGCGATACGGTCTGGGCCAATACCGCCCAGGCCTACCTGGACCTGCCGGCGCCGCTGCGCGCACTGGCCGACCAGCTGTGGGCGCTGCATACCAACGAATACGACTACGCCTCGCGCTTCAATACCAGCGAAGCGGGCCTGAAACGCTACCGCGAGATCTTCACCTCCACCCTCTACGAGACCGAGCACCCGGTGGTGCGGGTGCATCCGGAGACCGGGGAACGCACGCTGGTGCTGGGCCACTTCGTCAAGAAGCTGCTGGGCTATCCGACCTCCGACTCGGACCATCTGCTGAAACTGCTGGAGAGCTACGTGATCCGTCTGGAAAACACCGTGCGCTGGCGCTGGTCCGTGGGTGACGTCGCCATCTGGGACAATCGCGCCACCCAGCATTACGCCATCAACGACTACGGCGACCAGCATCGCGTGGTACGCCGCGTGACCGTGGCCGGTGACGTGCCGGTATCGGTGGATGGCCGCCAGAGCGTCTCGCGCAACGTGCGCCGCCAGGCCGCCGATTCGGTGCGTGCGCCCGAGGGCGTGGGGCAGCAGGCGGCGGTGCTGTCATGAGCACCCCGCGCCGTCAGATCAAGCTGGGGGCCTTCGTGATGGCCACCGGCCATCACGTGGCGGGCTGGCGTCATCCGGGTGCGCAGCCGGATGCGGGGCAGAACATCGCCCACTACAGGCAGATCGCCCAGGCCGCCGAGCGCGCCAAGTTCGATGCGCTGTTCCTGGCCGATGGCGTGGCCATCCGTGCGCATGACCAGGAGACCCTGCATCGCACCGCCCGCGCGGCCTCCTTCGAACCCTTGACGCTGCTGTCGGCCCTGTCACAGGTAACCGAACGCATCGGGCTGGTCGCCACCGTCTCGACCACCTACAACGAGCCCTATCA
Organism: Herbaspirillum sp. 1173; assembly: GCF_031455335.1. Lineage (NCBI taxonomy): Bacteria > Pseudomonadati > Pseudomonadota > Betaproteobacteria > Burkholderiales > Oxalobacteraceae > Herbaspirillum > Herbaspirillum sp. 1173. The sequence continues at coordinate 766,745 of NZ_JAVDSP010000001.1, forward strand.
CGTGGCCCGCAAGTTCGCCTCCCTGGATCATCTCAGCGACGGCCGCGCAGGCTGGAACGTGGTGACCTCGTGGTCCGAACACGAGGCGCAGAACTTCAACCTGGACAAGCATCCCGAGCACGCTGCCCGCTACCAGCGCGCCGAGGAATTCGTCGATGTGGTGCGCGGACTGTGGGACAGCTGGGAAGACGATGCCTTCCTCTACGACCGCGAGAGCGGCCTGCTCTTCGATCCCGAGAAACTGCACACCCTGCATCACCACGGCCAGCATTTCTCGGTCAAGGGACCGCTCAACGTGGCGCGGCCGGTGCAGGGCCATCCGGTGATCGTGCAGGCCGGTTCCTCCGAGGCTGGACAGGACCTGGCCGCCCGCACGGCCGAAGTGATTTTCACGGCCCAGCAGTCGCTGGCCGATGCGCAGGCCTTCTACACCAGCCTCAAATCGCGCATGGCGCGCCATGGCCGTGACCCGGACCAGCTCAAGATCATGCCGGGCGTGTTCCCGGTGGTCGGGCGCAGCCACAGCGAAGCGCAGGAAAAATATGAAGAACTGCAATCCCTGATCCATCCCAGTGTCGGGCTGTCGATGCTGCAGCAGCATCTGGGCGGCATCGACCTGTCCGGCTATCCGCTGGACGGACCGCTGCCGGAAGATCTGCGCGAGCCCAACGGGTCAAAGAGCCGTTTCCAGCTGGTCACGGCACTGGCACGGCGCGAGGGGCTGACGCTGCGCCAGCTTTACCTGCGCCTGGCGACGGCGCGCGGACATTGGTCGCTCTATGGCACACCGGAGAGCATCGTCGATGAGCTGGAGGCGTGGTTCACCCAAGGCGGTGCCGACGGCTTCAACATCATGCCGCCGACCTTGCCGGGCGGGCTGGACGATTTCATTGCGCTGGTGCTGCCGGAGTTGCGGCGGCGCGGTTTGTTCCGCACCGAATACGAGGGCCGGACCTTGCGAGAGAACCTTGGACTGGCCAGGCCCGCGCACCAACGGCCGAGCCGGCCGGATAGCGCGCTGACCAAGGTGGCGTAGCAAGGTTCGGAACAGGTTTGCGCGGGTATGCGCCGCCCGCGCAAGCTAAGAAGAATTTCGCAGTTTGGTCCGGCGCTGCATGACCCTATGATGTCCTCATCCTTGCCATCCGCTGCAAGGCCGATTCCCGGACCTCTTCAGACACGACCTCATGAGCACAATCTCTCCCGACCTCCTGCAACGCATCGCCGACGGCGCTGCCCAGCGCGACGCCCAGCGCGAACAACCCTTTGACGTCATCGCCGAGGTCAAGGCCACCGGTTTCGGTGCCGGCCGCCTCGACGCCGACTACGGCGGTGGCGGCGCGAGCTTCGTCGAGACGCTCGATACGGCCATCCAGCTGGGTGCGGCCGATCCCAACGTCGCCCACATCTGGCGCAATCACCACGTCGCCCTCGAACGCCTGCTCAATGCACCTCTGCAGCATGCGGGCGTGCAGCGCCTGCGCGAGCGCGTGCGGGCCGGAGATCTGGTCGGCGCTTCCCACACCGAACTGGGCCAGCCCCAGATTGGCGGTAACGCACCGCTGGCCACGCGCCTGGTGCGCCAGGGCGATCACTACGTACTCAACGGCCAGAAGTTCTATTCCACCGGCTCGCTCTTCGCCGACTGGCTGCACGTGACCGTGTCGGTCGAGGATGGCCGCCGCGCCGTCGTGCTGCTGCCGCGCCAGCGTGAAGGCGTGCAGACTGTCGACGACTGGTTCGGCATGGGCCAGCGCCTCACCGGCAGTGGTACGACCGTCTTCGAAAACGTGGTGGTGGCCGCCGACGAAGTGGTCCTGCCGGATCAGGTACCGGCGCGCCAGGCTGTCTTCGGCTCGACCATCGCCCAGCTCTTCCTGACCTCGGTGATCGCCGGCGTGGTCAGCGCCGTTGCCCGTGACGGTGCCGCCCTGCTGGGCAAGCGCAAGCGCAATTACTACTACGCGCCTACGCCCTCGGCTGCGCAGGATCCCATCCTCCTGACCGCCCTGGGCGAACGCGATGCCGATGCCTTCGCCACCCGCGCCGTGGTGCTGGCCGCGGCCGCTGAAGCCGACCGCGCCTATGCCGCCCTGAAGGCCAATGCGTCTGACGCCGATGATCGCCTGCAAGATGCGGCCGCTGCCGCCGCCCGCGCCAAGATCACGGTGGACCGCATCGCCCATCACGCCGCCACGGCGCTGTTCGATATCGCCGGGGCCTCGGCCACGCTCGCGCAGTTCAACCTGGATCGCCACTGGCGCAATATCCGCACCATCTCCACCCACAACCCGACCTCGCACAAGGCCTATGCGCTGGGCAACCTGAGCGTGAACCAGGTCCGGCTGCCCACGCAAGGCTTCTTCTGAGCCTGACCCTGCCCGTAATACCCTGCGCCCGCCAGGGTTTTCATTTGGTTAGTTGTCCTATAAAGTAGACAAAAAACCAAATCAGGGACAGGCGCGGGCAGCATGAATCAACCAGCACCCACTCTGGCTGCGACAGGGGAGAAACCGGCCAGCGGTCAACAGGGCAAGCCGTCCAGCGGCAACGCGTGGCGGCTTCGCCGTTCGTGGCCATGTCTGCTGAAACGGCTCGCACTGCTGGGCCTGTTGGCCGCTGGCAGCGTCTGCATGACTGCGCACGCCCAGCCGCCAGGCGCACCTGCCAAGCTGTTGACCGTCGGCGTCTATCAGAATCCCCCCAAGATCTTCTTCGACGGCGAAGGGACGGCCAGCGGCCTGCACATCGACCTGATCCGGCTCATTGCCGAGCGCGAGCACTGGCAATTGCGCTTCGCCCCCTGTGAGTGGCAGGCCTGCCTGAAGCAGCTTGAGGAGGGCCGGATCGACCTGCTGCCCGACGTGGCCTGGACCGAGCAGCGCGAAAAGGTCTTCCAGTTCCCTTCCATACCGGCGCTCTACAGCTGGTCCATCCTTTATCGCAGCCGCTCGGTGGCGATCAATTCCGTCTTCGATCTCAAGGACAAGCGGATCGGCCTGCTCGAAAACTCGGTGCAGGCCAGTTATTTCCGCAACCTGATCGACAACTCCGGCATCAAGGTCCACCTGGTCATGCTGCCCAACGTCGAGAGCGGTTTCCGGATGGCGGCGGCGGGCGAGCTCGATGGCATCGTTGCCAGCCAGCAAGCGGGCGACATGCTGGCCGATCGTTATCATCTGGCCGATACCAGCATCGTGTTCCAGCCGGTCAAGCTGTTCTTTGCCAGTGGCAAGCAAGAGGACCCGGAAGTGCTGGCCGCGATCGACCGCGCGCTCAGCCAATGGCAGGCCGATCCTGATTCCGTGTATTTCCAGATCCTGCGCAAGTGGGGGCGCGGCAATACCAGCCTGCCCGCCCATGTCTGGTGGCTGCTGTGCGGCGCGCTGGCCTTGCTGCTGTGTGCCCTGCTGATTGCGGCCTACCTGCGGCGCGAAGTGGCACGCCGTACGGCACGGCTGCAGCAGAGCGAGACCTCGCTGCGCATCGCGGCGGCGGCCTTTCATTCGTCCGAGGCGATCTGGGTGCTCGATGCCGGGCGCAACGTGCTCGATGCCAATGCCGCCTTCATCGCCCTGACCGGCTACCAGCTGCACGAGCTGCCTGCGGAGGGGATGCCGCCCTGCCAGCGCGAGCAAGACCAGGAGGATTTTCGCGCCCGGCTATGGACGCTGGTCCAGCGCAACGGCAAATGGCAGGGAGAGGTGCGGGTCTGGCGCAAGAACGGCGAAACCTTCTGCGCCATGCTGACCCTGACCGCCGTGGCCGATCCGGCCGGACACATCACGCACTACGTCGGCACCCAGATCGACATCAGCGACCAGAAGCGCCTGCAGGACGAAACCCGGCAACTGGCCTTCTATGATCCGCTCACCGGCCTGCCCAACCGCCGCCTGCTGCTCGACCAGATCGCCGCCGCCAGCTATCTCGGCCAGCCCTCAGCGCTGTTCTTCATCGACATCGACAATTTCAAGGATCTCAACGATGCCCTCGGGCATTCCATCGGCGACCGGCTGCTCTGCCAGATCGCCACACGCCTGCAGGAACTGGCTGGCGGGGCCCTGGTCGCCCGCCTGGGCGGTGATGAATTCGTGATCCTGCAGCAGCAGCCCCTGGCCTCGCCAGCCCTCATCGAAGAGAGCGCCTGCGGATTCGCACAGCGCATCGTGGCGGCCATGGAGCAGCGCTTCGACCTGGACGGGCTCAGTCATTTCGCGACCTGCTCGGTCGGCATCGCCCTCATGCACGGACAAGGGGCCAGCGTCGAAGACCTGTTGCGCCAGGGCGACCTGGCGATGTATGCGGCCAAGCAGAAGGGGCGCAATACCAGCTGCCTGTTTGACCAGGCGATGGAACATGCGCTGCATTTCCGCACCGGTCTGGAAAGCGACCTGCGGCGCGCCATCGGCAGCAGCGAATTCCTGCTGCACTATCAGCCGCAGCGCGACCAGGCCGGCAACCTGATCGGCGTGGAAGCGCTGGCGCGCTGGAACAGTCCTTTCCGTGGCAGCGTCTCGCCGGCCATCTTCATTCCGGTGGCCGAAGCCTCGGGATTGATCCTGCCGCTGGGTCACTGGGTGTTCCAGCAGGCATGCCGGCAGTCGGTGCGCTGGAACCGCGAAGGCCGGCGGGTACCGGTGGTCATTGCCGTCAACGTCAGTGCTGTCCAGGTGCGCCAGCCGGACTTCGTGAAGTGCATCCTGGAGACCCTGCAAGCGACCGGAGCCGATCCCTGCCACCTCAAGCTGGAGCTGACCGAGTCAGCCATGGTCGAGGATGTACAGGCCACCATCGAAAAGATGATGGAACTCAAGCAGCACGGCCTGGCCCTGTCGCTGGACGATTTCGGGACCGGATATTCGTCGTTGTCGCTGCTCAAGCGGCTGCCGATCGACCAGCTCAAGATCGATCAGTCCTTCGTGCGCGAATTGCTGTTCGCGCCCAGCGACGTGGCCATCGCCAAGAGCATCATCACCCTGGCTGATGCGCTGGGGCTGGAAGTCATTGCCGAGGGCGTGGAAACCCGCGAGCAGCAGCAGTTCCTGGCGGCGCTGGGGTGTACGCGCTATCAGGGCTACCTGTTCGGCAGGCCGGTGCCTGCGGAACAGTTTGATGACGTGATATGAGGGATGGGTTGCCGGCTCGAATGAACGCTTGAATGAACGCCCGAATTCAAGCGCGAATTCAGGTGTGAATTCAGGCTTGATTTCACCCCTGAATTCGCGCGTGTTGCCTCATTCAATGGGTGGCGCGACGCTCCGCCATGGTCAGGTATTCCGCATGCAGGTGCGCTGCTTCCAGCACCTTGCGGCATTTGGCGCGCTCTGCCGGCAAGGCCGCCAGTTCATGCTGCAGCAGCTGTTCGATAATCTCGGCGGCCTCCATCGGTTCGGTCCCCGCCGTCTGCATGGCCAGCAGGCAGTTGCGGACCGTGGCGCGCACCAGCTCGGCGATCGGTTCATCCTGTTCCGACATCTCACACAGCCGCACGATGATGCCCAGATGACGCCGCGCGATGCTCATGGCATTGGTACACATGTCTCCCTCCTTGTTATGCAAACCAAGATAGGACGTGGCCATCCACACCGCCATCAGGCGTTTCCTGATTTCAACATCGACAAGCAGCGCGCATTCCCGGGCGATGAAAAGCCTGCCTTGCGTAATCTGCCGCCATGATTTTTTCATCGTGCCGCCTGTCACCCTAAACAAGAACACGTCTCATTCGTCAACCAGAGAACGGGCCCTTCGGTTCGTGCCAGCACCGCTGGCGATCCCTCTTTGCGACCACGCTCCTGACCATGACGACAAGAAAAACCTGCCGCACTTCCCCGCACGCCCGCGCTCTCCTGCCCTCTCCCGTGGCCCGTCCCCGCCTGATGGTGCAGGCGCTGCGCCTGGCCTTGCTGGGCCTGCCCGCCGCCGCCCCCGCCTGGGCGCAGACCACCACCGATGCCACGCTACCCCAGGTCACCGTCACCGCCGGCCAGGAAGAACAGGCCACCGGCCCGGTCCACGGTTTCGTCGCCAAGCGCAGCGCCACCGCGACCAAGACTGATACCCCCATCACCGAAACTCCGCAATCGATCTCGGTCGTCACGGCCGACCAGATCGCCACCCAGCAGGCGCGTTCCGTCTCGGAGGCACTGGGCTACAGCAGCGGCATCCAGGTCTCCAATGGTGCCTTCGCCATTTCCGAAACGGCCTCGCTGCTGCGCGGCTTCCCCATCAACAATGGTGGCTCGCTCTATCGCGACGGCACGCTCACCGCCTCCAACGCCAGCTACAGCCGCTACGCGCCGGAACCCTACGGACTGGAACGCATCGAGCTGCTGCATGGACCGGCTTCGGTGATGTTCGGACAGAACGCGCCGGGCGGTCTGATCAACGTGGTCTCCAAGAAACCGACCACCACCACCCTGCGTGAACTGCAGCTGCAGGCCGGCAGTTTTGATCGCAAGCAGGTGGCCGGCGACTTCGGTGGCGCGCTCGATGAAGGCGGGGTCTGGTCCTATCGCATCACCGGACTGGCACGCGACGCCGGGACCCAGGTCGATGGCACCGTCGATCGCCGCCTGTTCCTGGCACCGGCCATCACCTGGCGTCCGTCCGACCGCACCGAATGGACCGGGCGCTTCGAATACCAGCGCAGCGAAGGCCTGTCCAACAACGTCTTCCCCGCCAGCGGCACGGTCACGGCCAATCCCAACGGGCAGATCCCGACCAGCACGGCTGTGGGCCGCAGCGCCGACAACAGTGAGCGCTACGAGAACTGGTCGCTCAGCTCGCAGTTTTCGCATCAGTTCAACGAGGTGTGGAGCTTCCGCCAGAACCTGCGCTATACGGATTACAACGGCACCCGCAACAGCATGCGCTTCGCTGCCTTCTATCCGGCCACGCAGTCGGCGACCGCCGCCCTGCAGCGCTGGCGACTGGGTACCGAGTCCGATACCTTCACCGCCGACAACCAGCTGCAGGCCGACTTCAGCGCCGGTGCCGTGCAGCACAAGGTGTTGATGGGTGTGGACTTCCATCACACCGCAGGCACGGTACGCGGTTATGTCAGTCCCAATACGCTGGCCGGTTATGTGCTCTCCAATCTTTACACGACCAGCTACGGCAATCTGCCCGCCGTATCCGAGAACTACAATCTGCGCACCGTGGATGACCAACTGGGCTTCTATCTGCAGGACCAGCTGAAGATCGCCGAACGCTGGTTTGTCTCCGCCGGCATCCGCCACGACCGCTCGCAACAGACCGTCAGCAATGCCATCGCGCGCACCCGGACCGAGCGCAGCGACCGCGCCAACACGCGCAACCTGGGGCTGGTGCATGAGTTGGCCAATGGCGTCTCGCCCTACCTGAGCTACACCGAATCCTTCACGCCCACCACCGGCACCAGTTTCGGCGGCGACATGCTCAAGCCGGAACGTGCCAAGCAATATGAAGCCGGGGTGAAATACGCACCCGTCAATACCAATGCGCTCTTCACGCTGGCGGTATTCGACTTGCGTCGCCAGAACGTGGCGACCACCGACCTGGTCCATGCCGGCTACTCGGTGCAGACCGGTGCGGCCCGCTCCAAGGGCGTGGAGCTGGAAGGCAAGCTGTCCCTCACCGAGGGCCTGAGCCTGACCTCCAGCTACAGCTATACCAACGCCAAGGTCACCAGCAACAATGCCACCAGCAGCAGCACCAACACCGAGGGCAAGGCCTTGCCCGGCGCGGCCAGACACAATGCAGGCGTGCTGGCGGACTATGCCTTCCAGCGCGGCGCGCTGGCCGGTGCGCATGTGTCGGCAGGCGTGCGCTACATCGGGCGTTCCTACGGCAATGCGCTCAACACCTTCGAGGTGCCTTCGGTCACGCTGCTGGACTTCGGCGCGCGCCTGGACCTGGGCCGCATCAATGCGGACTGGCGCAACTTCGAGCTGGCCTTCAAGCTGAACAACGTGACTGATCGCGTCTACGCCTTCTGCTCGGAACTCTGCGAGTATGGCGCGCGCCGCACCGGCCTCGTGCAGCTGACCACGCGATGGTAAGCACGCTGTCCGCCTGGCTGTGTCGCCGTGCGCCACGCCGCCACCACCTGGTCCTGCTGCATCGCTGGACCGGGCTGGCCATCGCCTTCTTCCTGCTGGTGGCCTGCCTCACCGGCAGCCTCCTGAGTTTCGAAGAGGAGCTCGATACCTGGCTGGCACCCGAGCTGCACCTGGCGCAGCCGGGGCCCGGCCAGGCGGCCACTGCGATGCTCGATCCTTACCAGTTGCGCGCACGGGTGGAACGGGCGCTGGGACCGCAGGCACAGGTGAACCAGTTGATCCTGCATCCGCAACCGGGACGCACGGTTCGCTTCATCGCGGAACCGGCGCTGGATCCGGCCAGCGGCAAGCCCTATCGGCTCAGCTATGACGAGGTCTTCGCCAATCCCTACGATGGCACAGTCCAGGGCGTGCGGGACCGCAACGCGATCAGCCTGCGGCCCGCGCAACTGATGCCCTTCCTGTTCAAGGTGCATCATTCGATGGCCCTGCCGCGCGTGCCGGGCGCACTGTTGATGGGCATCGTGGCGCTGCTGTGGACCCTCGACTGCTTCGTCGGCATGATCCTCACCTGGCCGCGCGCGCGGCCCTTCCTGGTGAAATGGAAACCGGCCTGGCTCATCAAGTGGCAGGCCGGTTTCTATCGCGTCAATCTCGATCTGCATCGTGCCTGCGGCCTGTGGCTATGGGTGATGTTGTTGCTGATCGCATGGTCCAGCGTGATGTTCAACCTGCGCGACCAGATCTATCTGCCGGTGATGTCGCAGATCCTGCCCTTCGATACCAGCTGGCGCGGCCGCCCGCCACTGGCCAGGCCGCTGGCGCAGCCGCCGCTGGAATGGCCGCAAGCCCATGCCATGGCACGTGCGGCCATGGCGCGCTTCGCGCAGGAACGCGGCCTGACCGTCGACTTCGAGGAAAAACTGAGTATGGATCGTCGCAGGGGCTTGTATGCATACATGGTCCACAGCAATGCAGACATCCGCAGCGACGCCGGCAATACCGGCTTGCTGATCGACCCCGCCACCGGCGATATACGCGGCCACTGGCTGCCGCAGGGCGACCGCAGCGGCAATACCTTCAGCAACTGGATCGGCGCACTGCACATGGGCCAGGTGTTCGGCCTGCCATGGCGTATCTTCCTGGCCGTGCTGGGCGTGCTGGTGAGCGTGCTCACCGTGACCGGCATCGTCATCTGGTGGAAGAAACGCGCAGCGCGCGCTCCACGTCCGGTCAGGGCGGCGGTGTCAGCGCGAGGCACTGGCGGCAGCTTGCCTGGGCATCGCGGATCAGGAAATTGACCAGCGTGACCGAGATGCCCAGTTCGCTTGCGATCTCGCGCTGGCTCAGTCCGGTCAGGCGATACAGCTCGAAGGCCCGCCGGGTACGGGCAGGCAAGCCGTCCAGCGCCTGGCTCACCAGTGCCAGGGTCTGGCGGCCAATGGCGATGGCCTCGGGACCCTGCGCTTCTTCGTGGATGTCTTCGCCGGCTTCTTCCTCGGCAAAGACATCGCTTTCAAAACGGCAGCGGCGATGACGATCGATCGCCAGGTTGCGCACGATGCGCATCAGGTAGGCCTGCGGCTGGCGGATGGCGCAGTTTTCCTGTTCTTGCACTTCACGGATCTTGAGATAGGCATCCTGCACCACGTCATCGGCGCGATGCGGACATCCCAGAATGCGCTGGGCCGCCTCGCGCAAGCGCTGGCGCTGGCCGATGAAGTGCTGTTGCAGGCCGGTGGGGGTGGCGGCGGTGGCGTGATGCATGCGTCCGGGTCTCCTCGTGAAGTGCTACCAGCGATAGCGGGCACTGAGCACGGCGGTGCGCTCCTCGGCCCAGAAACAGGTCAGCGTCGGCTCGGCCAGGCAGGACGTGCTGCGGCGATTGGCCAGGTTGCTGACGTTGAGGGCATAGCGCCAATGGCCCTGGTCCAGGCGCAACATCGCGTCGAGCAGCACCGTGGCGGCGTTGCGCACGCTGTTGTCGGCATTGGCGTAACTGGCCCCCGTATAGCGCGCGCCGGCACCCATGCCCAGGCCGGGCAAGTCCTCGCCCGGCGTGTAGTCCAGCCACAGGCTGGCGGCATGGCGCGGCACCAGCATCGGCGTCTTGCCGACCAACGCCGGATCGGCATGGGCCGTATTGATGGCCTGCGTCCAGGTGTAGGCCGCCAGCAGGTTCAGTCCAGGTGACAGCGCACCGCGCGCTTCCAGTTCCAGGCCGCGCGAGCGTACCTGGCTCTGGTCGACCGAGAAATTGGCGTTCTGCGGATCGCTGGTGAGAACGTGATCCTTGCTGGTCTGGAACAGCGCAGCGGTGTAGAGCGCCCGCCCCGCCTCGGGCTGGAACTTGATGCCGGCTTCGATCTGACGTCCGTGGCTGGGGGAAAATGGCCGGCCCGCTACGTCCTGCCCAGGCTGCGGCAGGAAGGATGTGCTCACGCTCAGATACGGCACCAGCGACGGCATCAGTTTCCACGACACACCGGCGCGATGACTGAGCGCATGGGCGCGCGTGTCGGTGCGCACTGCCGTGCTCAGGTTGCGGGTGGTGTCGGTGACGCGGTCGTAGCGGCTGCCCAGCGTCCAGACCAGTGCGCCGTCACGAATCTGGTCCTGCACGTAGAGCCCGGTCTGCTGCATGTCCTCCTGCAAGCGCGCGGCCAGTTGCGAGGCCATGGCGATGGGCAGGCCGTAGACCGGTGCGTCCAGGTCCAGACTGGGTGCGCTGCCGCGATAACGCTGCTCGTCCTGATGCAGGCGAGTCAGGTCCAGCCCCAGCACCACCACATGTTCGGCATCGCCCTGCTGCAACTGGCCTTGCAGGCGCGTATCGAGCTGGCTGCTTTGTAGTTGCGTGTCGTAGCGTGCCGCCATGCGGGTAAGCACGCTGCCACTGAGGCTGACCGGATTGAGGACCGAATACTGCGACCGCAAGCCGGCCTGGCGAAAGTCCTGCAGCAACTGCCAGTTTTCATTCAGGCGATGCGCCAGCTGCCAGCCCAGCGACCATTGCTCGCCGCGCTGGCGGTCGATGCCGGGATCGCCCACCAGCGTGTGGGTGAGGCTGCCGTCGGCATTGACGGCGGTCCAGCGGCTGCTGCCGTTGCGGTCCTTGAGGTAGTCGGCCAGCAAGGTGAGGCTGGTGTCGCTGCTCAGGCGCAGCTTGAGCGAGGGGGCCAGATACAGGCGGTCGTTCTCCACGGCGCGGCCATTGCCGTAACGGAACTGGGTATCGCTCTCACGCACCAGTGCCACGAGACGCGCCTTCGCCTGTCCGTCTTCATCCAGCGTGCCGCTGAGGTCGGCGGCCAGCTGGCGCGTGTTGAACGTTCCCGCCGACAGCATCAGTTCATCGAGCGACTCCGCGCCGGCCAGTTTGCTGATGCGATTGACCACGCCGCCCGGATCGGCCTGGCCGATGGTGGCCGAGGCCGCGCCGCGCAGTACTTCGACCCGCTCCAGTCCATAGGCTTCGGTGCGGAACATGCCGAAGCCCGCCACCAGCTGGCGCAGGCCGTTGAGGTAGTTGCTGGTGTTCTGCGCATTGATGAAGCCGCGCAGGTTGAAATAGTCGTAGCCACGCGGATCCACGCCATGGGTCTGGGTGTTGGCCCCCGGCAGGTAGCGCAGCGCGTCCATGACGCTGGCGGCTCCGCGTGCGTCCATTTCCTCACGCGTGACGACCGAGAGCGATTGCGGGATCTCCAGCAGCGGTGTGGCGGTGCGGGTTGCAGTCTGGCCGTGGGTGGCGGCGTAGTCTGGCTGCCCCTCGTGCATCGCCAGAGAGTCGGGACGGCCGATGATGACGACCTGTTTCAGGCGTTGGCCCTGCTCGGGGATGAGGTCATTGCCGGAGCGCGCCGGCCCCTGCCATTGCAGGCCATAGCCGCCGCCCGGGGTGCGCATGGCCCGCAGGCCAGATCCGGCCAGCAGCTGCGCGAGGGCATCTTCCACCGCCAGATCGGCGTCGAGGGCGGGGGCAGTTCGGCCCTGCACCATGTCCGGCGCATAGGAGAGCGTGATGCCGGCCAGACGCGCGAACCGGTTCAGGGCTTCGTCCAGCGGTCCGGCACCGAGCTGGTAATGGCGATGCACCGCCCTCGCCTCCTGCGCCCAGGCGAATCCGCCGAAGCGCGGCACGGCACAGGCCAGCAGCAGCCCGAGCACGAGGCAGGGGCGGCGCAGACGGTCAGCGTGCAGTCGCGGCGGGATGAAGGCGGGCATGGAAAATGACAAGAACATTCACTGGTTTCATGAGGTATGCCGAAGCAGGCCCCCAAAACCCGCAATCCCTGCCAGAAAATTCTTATCGGCTGTTTAGCGCCGTCACCCGGACCCAGAAGCGGGTACGCTGTTCGATGCGCACCGGCAGCGCTTGCGCCAGCGACTCCAGCGCTGCATCGCCATCGCGCAGCTGGAACACGCCCGACACCTTCAGGGATGCCACGGCGTCCTCGCAGACCAGCCATCCGTGGCGATAGCGTGCCATCTCGGCCAGTACATCACCCAGGCGCATGTCGCGCGCCACCAGCGAGCCATCGAGCCAGGCCGTGGGGTCCATGGCGGCCGCCGGAATGGCCTGCCGCCGCAGCTCGCCGCGCGTATCGATCTCCACCGTTTCGCCGGGGACGATCACGGTGCGCGTGCCCTGCCCCGGGTCCACGGCCACCCGCCCTTCCAGCACGCTCAGGCGGGTCACGCCCTCTTGCTGGCGCACGGCGAAGCGCGTACCCAGCGCCTGCAGGCGAGCCTGGGCCGTCTGGACCAGGAAGGGGCGATGGCGGGGCGAGAGTGCATCGCGCCCGGTATCGATGAAGATTTCGCCGTGTTCCAGCGCGATCAGGCGCTGCTCCCCATCGAACTGCAGGCGCACGGCCGTCGCGGTATTGAGGGCCAGTTGCGTGCCGTCGCCCAGGGTCACGCGGCGCTGGTCGCCGGTCCCGGTGGCGTAGCGCTGGCCGGCGAGGCTATCGAACAGCCCGGCCTGGCGTGCGGCCAGGCTGGCCAGGGCTACGCTGCCCAGGCCCAGAGCCACCCCGCCCAGCCAGCGACGACGCGACTGGCGGCGGCTGCGCGAGCGGTTCAGCGCCGAGAGCGGTTGCTGCCATTGCGCGGGCGCGACCGGCAAGGCCACCAGTCGCTGGAATTGGGCTTCTGATGCCATCAGCTCGGACCACACGCTTTCATGACGGCCATCTGCCGCGCGCCAGGCATCGATGCGGGCCTGCAAGGCGGGATCCGGCGCCACACCGGAGGGCTGCGCCCGCAGCTGAACCAGCCAGGCGATGGCTTGTTCCAGGACCGGATCAGGTGGGGCCGAAGGCATTGGATTGGCGGACATCAGCGTGAGAGGATGTGCTTCAGCTGGCTTGCCAGGCTTGCCGCATCAGATAGCAATGGCGGATGGCGGCCCCCATGTATTTTTCGACGCTGCTCAGCGAGACGCCCATGCGCCGGGCGATCTCGGCATAGCCCAGGTCGTCCAGCCGGGACATCAGGAAAGCCTCGCGCGGCTTGGCTCCCAGGCCTTCCAGCATGGCGTCGATGGTGGCCAGTGCCTCGACCAGCAGCATCCTGGCCTCGGGCGAGATCACTTCCGGTACCGGCAGATGGGCGATGGCCTCCAGGCAGGCGCGTTCGACCTCGTCGCGCCGGACCTTGTCCACCACCAGGCCCTGCGCGATGCGGGTCAGCCAGGCGCGCGGTTCGCGTACTTCAGCCAGCACTTGCGGCTTGCCCAGCACCCGCAGGAAGGTATCCTGGGCCAGATCGGCCGCATCGCTGCTGCTACCCAGCTTGCGTCGCAGCCACTGCTGCAGCCAGCCATGATGCTCGCGGTAGAGCGAGTCGATGCGCTGGGCGTCGGCGGGGTGCGGGACGGACATGAGGGAGCCGGCAGTCTCTAAATAATAATAATTCTCATTTTAGCGACGGATATGAAGTTTGACAACGGTGGGAAAGGTACGCTGCGTTGCGATGGATGTTTTAATGCTGTATAAATACATCATTATTCTCTGCATGATGCATTTATGCGCCATAAACCGGATTTCCTTACTGCGACAGTACACGACACGCTGACCCAGCTTGGACTGCGAATCCGGCGCGCGCGCAAAGCGCGCAAATTGTCGTTGTCGCAATTGGAGCAGATCACCCGCATCCACCGCTCGACCTTGGGCAGACTGGAGTTGGGTGACCCGGGCGTTTCCATTGGCGGCTTCCTCGCCGTACTGGAAGCCTTGCAAGAGCTATCGGATGTTGAATTGCTGGTCAACCGCCCGGAAACTCCGCGGCACTTGCGCGATGCGCCGTCGCCAATAGTCGATCAGGACTTCTGACATGCGGCAAACAGCCTGCACTGTCTTCGATTGCTCCAATCCGGACGCGCCCCGCCCGGTGGCCGGTTTCGCGCTCGACGCCAACGGCGACGGCAGGCTGGGCTACGGCAAGCACTACGTTGCACACCCTGACGCGTTCTCGCTCGACCCGGTTCACTTACCGCTCCAGACTGACTTGCATACAGTGCGCCGACGCCGTGATGGCTCCTTCGGCGTGCTCTCCGATGCCGGACCAAACGCCTGGGGTGTGCGCCTGACCGCCAGCATCAATCGCCAGTACGGCCGCCCACAGCCCGAGACGCCGGTAGACTGGTTCATCCACTGCTGGCATTTCGGATCGGGCTGCCTGGGATTCTCCGAACACCATTCGGTGGTACCCGTGCCCGGTAACCGGCCCGAGCCATTGTCGAGACTGGACGAGCGGCAGACCCATGCGATCGAGGCCCTGGCGGGTGACCCGGATAGCGAATTGGATGAGGAAGCACTGCGCCTGTTCTTTCCCGGTGCCAGCCTTGGCGGTGTCCGGCCAAAGACCGTGGTGCTGCATGAAGGCCGGGAGGCCATCGCCAAGTTCAGCCGCCTCGACGATCGATTCGACGTTCCGACGGTTGAATACGCCACACTGCGTCTGGCGCACCAGGCCGGCATCGACGTACCCGACTTTGAACTCGTGACATTGGGGAGCCGTTCTCTGCTTCTGCTGACCCGATTCGACCGCACGGACGATGGACGCCGTCTTCATTATCTCAGCGCCAACAGCCTCATCGACATCGACCAGGTAGACCCCGGGCTCCTTCGAACCCGTTACTCCTATGCCGGTATCGCCGAAGCCCTGCGTCCGCTGGACGATTATGCCGTGCGGGACGCTCACGCCTTGTTCCGCCGGATGGTCTTCAACATCCTGATCGGGAATGTTGATGACCACATGCGCAATCATGCTCTGCTGCGTGATACGCGTGGCCGCTATCGACTCTCTCCCGCCTTCGACCTGCTTCCGCATCTGGATGCCGCCTATCTGCCGCAATCCATCGGCGTGGGGGACCATGGTGCTGCCAGCACGACGATCAACGCCCTGTCGCAATCCCGCCGTTTCCTTCTCACGCCGGAAGAAGCACGGACGATCATCGAGGAGGTGCGATCTTGTGTTGCGGGCTGGCGCACGCTCTTCGCGGAGTGCGGGGTAAGCCGTACCGATCTTCAGCTGCTGGGGACCTGCATCGATGCCGGCCGTTGAACGCGTCCATGCTCTGCGCCGCGCGCTCCGGAACGTAATGTGCGTGCCCTGACCAGTCCAAATGGACTAGTTTCATTCCCGGCAAGCCCCGTTAGAATGCCGCTGGTAGATGAGTCACCCTGGAGGGGGGAAAAGATCGGCCCGCATAGCGCGGCGTCGGCAGCTCGGGGGGGACTCATCTGCTTTCTTCTCGTGGCATCCTCTGCCGCGCCTGCCTGAGTTCCATCCCAGCCTCGTTGTTTCCCTGCCCGGCGCTTCTTCCGCCGACCCTCCAACAGACTGACCATCTTGCGGCTGCCCGACAAGGCAACCGCCACCTCGCCATGCTGCAGCGTGGCGGCCCCGTGATGAGAACGCGCAGGCGCGGATTCTCGCCCGGCGGAAGAGGCCGGGAACGGCTGCCACAGCGTGCTGTAGCAGCCGACCAGAAAAAAATTCTGTGCGGTTTGAGTGGCCTTTTTTGCATCAAGCTCCCGCACCCGCGCCCGTATTCTGGACCCACTGGCCCCCGCGCAGCCATTCGTGGCCAGGTCCCCCACTCTCATCGTCATTCCCTTTTTTCTGGAGCAAGACATGCCTCTGAAGGATTTCAAGGTACTCACGTTTGACGTCGTCGGCACTCTCATCGATTTCGAAGGCGGCATGCTCGCGTACCTGCGCAAGGCCGCTCCCGACTGCAAGATCTCGGACGAGGATTTCCTGGCCGCCTATCGCGCCGCGCGCAGCGATGGCAACACCGGCTGGTATCCGGATGACCTCGAGCGCTGCTGGCATGTCATCGCCCCGGGCCTGGGTCTGCCCGACACCCCGGAACTGGCGCGCGGCCTGCGCGATTCGGTGGCCGACTGGCCGGCCTTTGCCGATTCGGTCGAGGCGCTGCAACGCCTGCGCAAGCATTACAAGCTGGTCACCATGACCAATGCGCAAACCTGGGCCCTGCAACACTTCGCCCGCACCCTTGGCGAACCGTTTGACCTGCTGCTGAGCTGCGACGACGCCCTCTGCGAGAAACCCGACCCGCAATATTTCGCCTACGCCCGCGGCCGCTTCGAAGGCGCATGGGGCTATCGCCAGGCCGACAACCTGCATGTGGCGCAAAGCCAGTATCACGACATCGGCGTCTCCAAGCGCCTGGGCATCACCACCTGCTGGATCGAGCGCCGTCACGGCAAGTCCAGCTCGGGCGGCACCATCGCCTCCGAGCACACCGTCCCCGATTACCACTTCCACACGCTGGCGCAACTGGCCGATGCGGTAGAAGCGGGGCAATAAGCTTCACCCTCACAGCGGACCGCAGAGTCCGCATTCACCGGCACGCAGCGCCGTGCCGGCTTGCATCAGTGCATCCGAGTCCAGGCGGGCCGCCATCGCCCCGCCGGTCTTCTCACGCCTCAACAACACAGGGAGCTGCACCATGGACCACAACAGCAAGAACAAACTCGACCTGCTCGGCGCCAGCGACACCGCTGGCCTGATGGATTGCCTCAAGCGCGGTGCCAGCCGGCGCGACATTCTCAAAATGCTGCTGGCCGGGGGCATGCAAGCCACGCTGGCGGGCGGTCTTGCCACCAGCGCCGCCAGTGCCTACGCCCAGACCCCGCGCCGCGGCGGCAAGCTGCGCGTGGGCGGCGACACGGCATCGGTCAGCGACACGCTCGATCCCGCCAAGCAATCCAACAAGACCGATTACTCGCGCGGCACCATGCTCTACAACGGCCTGACCGCGCTGGATGCCAGCCTCACGCCGCAACCGGCGCTGGCCGAATCCTTCATCAGCAAGGATGCCAGGGTGTGGGTGTTCAAGCTGCGCCGGGGTGTCAGCTTCCACGACGGCAAGCCGCTTACGCCGGCCGACGTGGTGTTCTCGCTGATGCGCCACAAGGATCCGGCCACCGCCTCCAAGGCCAAGACCCTGGCCGACCAGATCGAGAGCGTCAAGGAAACCGGCCCCGATGAAGTGACCGTCACGCTGACCGCGCCGAATGCCGACCTGCCGGTCATCGTCGGCACCTTCCACTTCCACATCGTGAAGGCCGGGACCACCGACTTCAGCGCCGGCATCGGTACCGGTCCCTACAAGCTCAAGGAATTCACTCCCGGCATCCGCTCGGTGGTGGTACGCAACGACAATTACTGGAAACCCGGCAAGCCCTACCTGGACGAGATTGAGTTCGTCGGCATCGGCGACGAGAATGCGCGCGTCAACGCCCTGCTCTCGGGCGGACTCGATCTGGTGGCCAACCTCAATCCGCGTTCCATCGAGCGCATCAAGGGCAGTGCCGGCTTTGCGGTACTGGAAACGCCATCCGGCGCCTATACCGACCTGATCCTGCGCAAGGATGTGGGCCCCGGCAGCAACCCCGATTTCGTGCTGGCCATGAAGTACCTGATGGACCGTGAGGTCATGCGCAAGAACATTGCGCGCGGCCATGCGGTGCTGGGCAATGACCAGCCGATCGATCCGACCAACCCCTTCTACCTCGCCGGCCTGCCGCAGCGCCAGATGGATCTGGACAAGGCCAAATACCACCTGCAGAAGTCCGGCGTGACCGGCAAGATACCGCTGGTCTGTTCGGCGGCGGCCATGTGTTCGGTGGACATCGCCACGGTGCTGCAGCAGACCGCACAGCGCGTCGGACTGGACCTGGAACTCAAGCGCATGCCACCGGAAGGCTACTGGTCTAACCAATGGCTCAGCAATCCGGTCGGCTTCGGCAACGTCAACCCGCGCCCCAGTGCCGACGTGCTGCTCACCCAGTTCTTCCAGTCACAGGCGGCGTGGAACGAGTCGCGCTTCAAGAGCGAGAAGTTCGACCAGCTGCTCACGGCCGCGCGGGCCGAGATCGATGTCGGCAAGCGCAAACAGATGTATGGAGACATGCAAACCATCATCCATGAGGAAGCCGGGATCGGCATCCCCATGTTCCTCGCCCTGCTGGATGGCTACAGCAGCAAGGTCAAGGGACTCTCGCCGATTCCGCTGGGCGGCATGATGGGCTACTCCTTTGCCGAGCATGTATGGCTCGATTCATGATTTGATCCATACAAGCTGGAGGGCTTGTCCGACGGCGGCCTGGCTCACTTTTCCGCAGTCACTCGCGCTTTTGCCTTAGACTCTGGCACCATCCGATGGCCGGATGCATTGAAGGAGGCATGGCAAGCGATGCGAATTCTGCTGGTGGAAGATGACGCCATGATTGGCGAGGAAGTCCGCGCGGCCCTGCGGGAGGCCAGCTACGCGGCGGACTGGGTGCGCGACGGCAACGCCGCGCATGCTGCCCTGGACCAGCAGGACTACGACGCCGTCCTGCTGGATCTGGGCCTGCCCGGTGCCGATGGCTTGTCGGTACTGCGCCAGATGCGCCGGCACGCCACCACGCCGGTACTGATCCTGACCGCCCGCGATGGCGTGCAGGACCGCATCGACGGACTCGACAGCGGTGCCGACGACTACATCCTCAAGCCTTTTGCCATGGGCGAATTGCTGGCGCGCCTGCGCGCGGTGATGCGGCGCAAGTCGGGGGCGGCTACGGTGGTGCTGGACAATGGCGAACTGTCTATGGATCTGGCCGACAAGACCGCCCGCTGGCAAGGCCAGGCGCCGGTGACGCTGTCGGCCCGCGAATTCGCCCTGCTGCAGGCACTCATGCATCGCCCTGGCGCGATCCTGTCGCGCAGCGAACTGGAAGAACGGATTTATGGCTGGGGCGAGGAAGTGGAAAGCAATGCGGTCGAATTCCTGATCCATGCATTGCGCAAGAAACTGGATCGTACGGCCATCAGGAATGTGCGTGGCATGGGCTGGATGGTGGCGCGCGGAGCAAGCGCTTCATGACACCCCTGCAACGCTCCCTGCAAGCACGGCTGTCGCTGGCGCTGACGCTGGCCATACTGGCGGTGGCCCTGTGTGCCGGGGCCTTCGGCTTCCTCAGCGCCTATCGCGATTCGATCCGGCAGCAGGACGACCTGTTGCTGCAGGTGGGCACACTCATCGCCCGCCTGGGCGGCACCCTGCCCGAGGATGGCGCGGTGGGCAGCTACCCCGGTGCCGATCATGAATCGCGCATCAGCGTGCAATGGCTGCCCGAGCCGGGCCAGTCCCCATCGGCGGTTGCCGCCTTGCCGCTGCCCTCGGGCCTGCGGGACGGCTTCCAGACGGCCGTCATGTTTCATGAGAATTTCCGCGTCTATGTCCAGCCGCTTCCTTCCGGCCGCCGCATCGCGCTGGCGCAGGAAACCGATGTGCGCGATGGCATTGCATCGCGCAGTGCCTGGCGCGCAGTGATTCCCGTCCTGCTTCTGGTACCGGTGCTGCTGCTGGCACTCCGGCGCATCATGCGCACGCTCTTCGCGCCGCTGGCCCAACTGCGCCGCGAGATCGACCAGCGGCGCGATGATCAGCTCGATCCCTTGGCCACCCAAGGCCTGCCCACTGAAATCAGCCCCTTCGTCGACGCCATCAATCGCCTGCTGGCGCGCGTACAAGAGGCGATGACGGCACAGCGCCGCTTCGTGGCCGATGCCGCGCACGAATTGCGCACGCCCCTGGCCGCACTCTCGCTGCAGGCAGAAGGACTGCAGCAGAGCGAGCTTTCCGATACCGCCCGCGCACGCTTGCAGCGTCTGGAACAAGGACTGGAGCGCGCGCGCATGCTGGTCACCCAAATGCTCGCCCTGGCCCGCGCCCAGGATCAAACGGCAGCCTCGCCGCGCACACGGCTGCTGCTGCGCGAGGCCGTGCGGCCGATGCTGGAGGACCTGCTGCCGCTGGCTCAGCAAAAGGACATCGACCTTGGCGTGGACGGACCGCTGACGGCCGAGGTGGACAGCAATCCGGTAGAACTCGGCTTGCTGCTGAGCAACCTGATCGACAACGCGATCCGCTATACGCCGGCGGGCGGCTGCATCAGCCTGGCGCTCGCCGCAGCGGCTCAGACGCCGCCGGGGCGCGTGCGTCTCGAGATCACCGACAATGGTCCCGGCATTCCGGCCAGCGAGCGCGAGCGCGTGTTCCAGCCCTTCCATCGACTCGATCCCGCAGCCGCTCCCGGTGCTGGCCTGGGGCTGGCCATCGTGCAGTCGGTGGCGGCGCGGCTGGATATCATGATCGGGCTGGCGGCAACGGATGAGAAATCACAGACCGGATTGCGCGTGATCCTGGATATTCCTGCGCCGGGGCAGGCCTGAGTCAGGTTTGGTCAGCAGTTTCTTGCACGAGGCTAATGCTGAACTAAGTTTCCTGACTTACCATGCAGGCTCATTTTTCCAATGGGAACCCAGATGAACAAAACCAATAATGCCCTCGGGCAAGGCACCCGCTACCACCCCCTCTACGCCGCCCTGCACTGGCTGATGTTCATCCTGTTCGTGGTGGCGCTGGCCACCATCGAATACCGCGACGACATCCCCAAGGGCGACCCGCTGCGCGACCTGCTGCGCACGGTGCACATGCATGCCGGTCAACTGGTCCTGATGTTCGTCGTGGTGCGCCTGATCGCCCGCAAGCTGCTGGGCGTGCCGCCCGAACTGCCGCTGCCGCGCCTGCAGCAGCTGGGCGCGAGCGCCGTGCATCTGCTGCTGTATGCCGTGATGATCGGCCTGCCCATCACCGGCATCCTGTTCACCCAGGCCGGTGGCCGCGATGTGGTGTTCTTCGGCATGACGCTGCCGGTGATTCTGGCCAAGGACATGGCCGTGCGCGGTCCCATCAAGGAAGTGCATGAATTCATGGGCAATGCGGTGTATTTCCTGGTCGGGCTGCATGTGCTGGGTGCGCTGTGGCACCAGTTGTTTGATCGCATGCCCATCCTGCAGCGCATGTCCTTGCGCTCGCCACGCAAGTAAGCGGATTTGCCACCCGCGCAGCGAATGCTGCGCCGCCTTCGTCGACCACGCCATCCGGACATTTCGGGTGGCGTTTTTTGTTGTGAAAGGCCGGTTTGTGAAATCCATCAAAAACCTGACAGAGGCCGCGCCAGCGGTCTTTGCGGAAGATCAAACGGCTTCCGATCAGCGTATCGATGTGGTCACAGTGCAAGGTTTAAATGGGGCAGGTTTCACTCTCGGAATAACGATCCGGACCCATCATGACAACACTTCACCGCCCCCTTCTTCCCCTGATTTTTCTCTTGCTCGCCACGCTGATGCTCTGCTCACCGCTGGCCAGTGCTGCACCGGCCGTCGCCATGCCGACGAGCGCGGCCAACCTGAGCGACGATCTTCCTTCCGACTTCAGCGACGCGCTCGATGCCAGTACCCGCGAGCAAATTCTGCGCGGCCGCTATGTCGCCCGGCTGGGCGACTGTGTGGCCTGCCATACGCAAGACAAGCGCAAGCCGATGGCTGGCGGCCTGGCGCTGGAGACGCCGTTCGGCAAGCTGTATTCCACCAACATCACGCCAGATCGCCAGACCGGAATCGGGCAATACAGCTTCGCCCAATTCGATCGCGTCATGCGTGAGGGCGTAACGGCGGACGGCCGCCATCTTTATCCCGCGATGCCCTACCCGTCCTACGCCAAAATGAGCGAAGAGGACATGCGCGCGCTCTATGTCTACCTGATGCAGGCGGTCACGCCGCTGGCGCTACCCAACCGGCCGCTGGAGATGTCCTTCCCCTTCAACCAGCGCTGGGGGATGGCGCTATGGAACATGGCCTTCCTGCAAGCCGGTCCATTCCGGCCCGATCCTGCACAGTCGGCCCAATGGAATCGTGGAGCCTACATCGTGCAGGGGCCGGGGCACTGCGGGGCCTGCCATACACCGCGGGGTATCGGCATGCAGGAAAAAGCCATGAGTGAATCCGGCAGCAATGGTCCGCTGTTCCTCTCCGGCGAGACGGTAGAGAACTGGCGCGCGCTCGACCTTCGCGGCCGCTGGCAGCCCGCGGATGTGGCCGGGCTGCTGCGCACCGGCAGCAACCGCTTCGGTACGGTGGCAGGCAACATGGTCGACGTGGTCCAGCACAGCACGCAATACATGAGCGACGAGGATCTGCTGGCCATCGGCACGTATCTGGCCAGCCTGCCCTCGCCGGCGCGCCAGCGCCCGCCGCAGGCCACCGCCGCACCCGTCGCCGCTGCCATCCCGGCCGACCTCTACCTCTCGCGCGGCGGGCTGGGTTACGTGCAGTTCTGTGCCACCTGCCATCGTAGCGACGGCAACGGGGTGCAGGGGCTGTTCCCGCCGCTGGCGGGCAATCCGACCCTGCAAAGCAATGAGCCCGCCTCGCTGATCCACATCATGCTCACCGGTTGGCGTGCGGCGCGCACCCATGCCCAGCCCAAGGCAATGAGCATGCCGGCGTTTTCCGTGTTGAGCGATGGCGAGATTGCCGAGATTCTCAACTTTGCGCGGACCAGCTGGGGCGGCCGTCAACAGGCGGATATCAGCGAGCGCCAGGTCGCACGGCTGCGTGCCGAACTGGGCGCGCAGCCGGCAAATACGGTGGGGCCGCGCTTCGAAGCGCCGCGCCTGGCTGACATGCTGAAAGAAAAAAATGCCGCACAGCTCATTCTTGGTGCCCGCCTCAATATCGAGACCGGCCGACTGCTGCCGCAGCACGTCGGCAACGGACTGAACTGCGCCAGTTGCCATCTCAATGCGGGCACCGTCGGCGGCGGGTCGCCCTATGTGGGCGTGTCGGCCGCCTTCCCGAGTTACGCGGCACGGGCCGGGCGTGTCATCACGCTGGAAGATCGCATCAATGGCTGCTTCCCCCGCTCCATGAATGGCAAGCCCCTGCCGCCGGGATCGCAGGACATGCAGGCCATGCTGGCCTACATCGAGTGGATGCGCCGTGACGCGCAGCCCGGTGAAAAAGTACCGGGACGCGGCATCGGCAAGATCGATCAGAAACTCAAGCCCGATCCGGTCAATGGCGAACGCATCTACCACGCGCAGTGTGCCGCCTGCCATGGCGCGCAGGGCGAAGGCATCCGCAGCCCGTCCGGCCAGTGGGTCTACCCGGCGCTGTGGGGCGCGCAGTCCTTCAACATCGGTGCCGGCATGGCGCGCACTTATACCGCTGCTGCCTTCGTCAAGCGCAACATGCCGATCGCCCTGCATGACCGTTTCCCGCTGGGCCAGGGCGGGCTGTCGGACCAGGAAGCGGTGGATGTGGCGGAGTTCTTCACGCATCAGCCGCGTCCCGACTTCGCACCCAAGACCAGGGACTGGCCGCGGGACAATAAACCGGCCGATGCGCGTTACTGAGGTGCCGCCACGCGATCCGGGAAGTGCAGCCGGCAGGCTGCCCCCATGCCATCGCCGCGATTGCTCAGGGTAATGCTGGCGCCATAGCCGTCCAGCACGGCACGCACGATGGCCAGTCCCAGTCCGGCACCGCTGGTCTGCCCCTGCTGCGAGGCGCGACCGCGATAGAAGCGCTCGAACAGTTGCGGCTGGTCGCCACTGGCGATGCCGGGGCCGCGATCGAGCACTTCCAGCGTGGCCCCGCCACCCTCGGCAAACACGCGGATCTCCACCGCCGAATCAGGCGCGGAAAACTTGATGGCGTTGTCCAGCAGATTGTTCAACACCAGCAAGGCAGCGCGCTCGCCCACGCTGGCGTGGACCGCCTCCGGTGCGTGCAGCTCAAGCCGGATGCGGCGCGCAGCGGCCGTGGCTTGCCATTTGGCGATGGCCTCGCGCATCACCGCATCCAGCGCAATGCGCTCGGGTTGGCGGCTTTCCTGCCCGGCATCCAGGCGCGCCAGTTGCAACAGCTCTTCCACCATGCTGGTGAGACCGACCACTTCTTCCAGGCAGGATTGCAGGGTGGCCACCTGCTCCTGCACCGAACGGGGCCGCCGCAGCGACAGCTCGATCTCGGTGCGCAGGCGCGACAGCGGCGAGCGGATCTCATGGGCGGCATTGGCGGTGAAGTTGCGCTGCAGTTCAAAGGCGCGCTGCAGCCGTGCCAGCATGGAATTGAGCGTGTCCACCAGATGCCCGATCTCGTCATCGCTGCCCGGATGCGCGAGCCGCTCGCCCAGGCTGGCATCGCTGATGCGGCGCGCCTGCGCGGCGATGCGCTCGACCGTGCCGAACAGGCGGCCGGTGAGAATCGCCCCCGCCGCCGCCAGCGCCAGCAGCAGCGCCACGGCCAGGCCGCCGAACAGCAAGGCGGCTGATTCGACGATATGGTCCGCATCGTCCAGCGACCCGGCCACCAGCACCGCATACCTGCGCTCGCCCAGCCGGACCGGGACCGCCGCCATGCGCAAGGGTTCTTCGCTGGCCTTGGGCAGGGTTTCAAAGACGGTCTGCCCGCGCTCCAGGCGCTTGAGCAGGCCGGCCGAGACCGGCAGGGTTCCCGCACCCAGGTTGTTGCTGCGCGCGAGCACCTGCCCGTCGGCATCGATGATCTGTACCAGCCGGTCCAGCCGCACCAGCGAAGGCGGCGCCGTACCGGGGCGCGGTTCGTGGACGTGGATGGCATCGGGCGCACCTTCCGCCAGCAGACCCGCCTCGGTCTCGCCCAATGCCAGCAGCGCCGCATCGAGCTGGCCCAGCACGGATTGCGAGAGCAGCCACCAGCCCGCTGCCGCCGCACACGTCACGATCAGCACTACGGCCAGCATATGCACCAGCAGCAGCCGTTTGCGAAAACCCATGCTCATGGCGCGCCGTCAACGCGCATGCGAAAGCCCTGCCCGCGCAAGGTTTCGATCAGCGCCGGCCGGCCATCGGCTTCGATCTTGCGGCGCAGGTTCTTGATGTGAACGTCCATCAGGTTGTCGATGGCGATCAGGTCGGCATGCCAGACTTCCTCCGCCAGTTGCTGGCGGCTGACCACCTGGCCGCTGTGGCGCACCAGCAGCACCAGTACGGCGTATTCCTTCTGCGTCAGGTCCAGCCGCTGGCCGTCGCGCATCACCTCATGCGCCAGCAAGTCGATGCGCAGATCGGCCAGCTGCAAATGCAGCACCTGCAGCTGGCGCGGACGGCGCAGCAAGGCATGCAGGCGCGCCAGCAATTCCTCGAAGGCGAAGGGCTTGGCCAGGTAATCGTCGACCCCGGCATGCAGGCCCTCGACCTTCTCGCCCAGTGCATCGCGCGCGGTCAGCATGAGGATGGGCCACAGCACCTGCGACTGGCGCACGCGCCGGCACAGCGCCAGACCGTCCATGCCGGGCAGCATGCGGTCGAAGATGGCCACCTCGAAGGGACGATCCAGCAGCGCCAGCGCCTCTTCCGCACTGTGCGCCACCGTCACCGCGAAACCTTCTTCCTGCAAGCCCTGGGCCAGCAGTCGCGCGGCTTTCATGTCGTCTTCCACCAACAGGAGTTGCATACCTTTCCATTCACGTGCGTCATCGAGATCGGGATTAAACCATGGGCTGGCGGCCCGTTTCCTGAAGAAACATTCAGAAACCCCGGAAACCAGGCCCCCTATCATAGCGACGTTTTCTGCAGCGCGGCCCACGGCGACGGCCCGGCGGCGCGGCTGCAAGACACAGCGGCGACTTCGCCACGCGGACACCCGTCCCTCCCCCCAACCGCACAGTCCACGGTGCCACCATGAAA
The DNA here is from genome assembly GCF_031455335.1 of Herbaspirillum sp. 1173. Taxonomy (NCBI): domain Bacteria; kingdom Pseudomonadati; phylum Pseudomonadota; class Betaproteobacteria; order Burkholderiales; family Oxalobacteraceae; genus Herbaspirillum; species Herbaspirillum sp. 1173. The sequence continues at coordinate 792,885 of NZ_JAVDSP010000001.1, forward strand.
ACCAGAATCTCCACGCGCAGTGGCGTCCTCGCCCTGCTCGGCGCAGCCGCTTTGCTTGTCATCGCCGTACGCGGCACCCTGCCGCTCATGGCCGGCGAGCTCAAGCCGAATCCGGCCGCCAGTCCCACGCTGACCCATGAAGGCGAGGCCATCGTCGTTCCTGCCGGATCAGCGCTGCGCAGTACCCTGAAAACCGCCACCATCGAGGCCCGTCCGATGGCCACCCCCTTCAGCCTGCCGGCCGTGGTGGAGGCTGATCCGGCCAAGCTGGCCAGGATCCTGCCGCCGACGACCGGGCGCATCGTGCTGCTGCACAAGCGCCTGGGCGATGCGGTCAAGGCCGGCGAAGTCTTGTTCGAAATCGATTCCTCCGACCTGGGCCAGGCCGTCAGCGATGCGCGCAAGGCGCAGGCAGCGGTGCAGCTGGCACGACGCAATCTGGAACGCCAGCGCAGCCTGGACCAGGCCAACATTTCCGCGCGGCGCGACCTGGAACAGGCGCAGAGCGACTATGAGCAGGCCGACAGCGAAGCCGCCCGCGCCCAGGCGCGCGTGGCCGCACTCGGCGGCACCACAAGCAGCAGCGGTACAGCGCGGCTGGCGGTGCGCTCGCCCGTGAGTGGGCACGTGATCGAGCTCAATGCCGCCGCCGGGAGCTTCTGGAACGACGCCACGGCCTCGGTGATGACGGTGGCCGATCTGTCCTCCGTCTACGTCACCGCCAGCGCCCAGGAGAAGGACCTGGCGCGCCTGCGCCCCGGCCAGGATGCCGATCTGACGCTGGACGCCTATCCGGGCCAGGTGCTGCCATCGAGGGTGCAATCGGTGGCCCAGGTACTGGACCCGGATACCCGCACCGTGAAGGTCCGCATGCGCGCCGCCAATTCCGATGAACGGCTCAAGCCGGGCATGTTCGCCCAGGCCACCCTGCACGAGCCGTCCCGGCCCGGTCTGCTGGTGCCGATGACGGCGGTGGTGCAAAGCGGCTTTGCCAATCGCGTCTTCGTGGAAGTGGCCCCGTGGAAATTCGCGGCCCGCAAGGTCAGCCTCGGCGCGCAGATCGGCGATGCGGTTGAAGTCACCGCCGGTCTGGCATCGGGCGACCGCGTCGTCACCCAGGATGGAGTGCTGCTCAATGATTGAACGTCTCGTCAACCTCTGCTTCCAGCGTCGCGGCATCGTCCAGCTGGTGTTCCTGCTGGCCGCCCTGTACGGCTGGTATTGCTGGAACCAGCTGCCGCTGGAAGCCTATCCCGACATCGCCGACGTCACCTCGCAGGTGGTCACCCAGGTCAACGGCCTGGCCGCCGAAGAGGTGGAACAGCAGATCACCATTCCGCTGGAGCGCCAGATCATGGGCACGCCGGGCATGCACGTGATGCGCTCGGAGAGCACCTTTGGCCTCTCGCTCATCACGGTGGTCTTCAATGATGGTGCCGAAGACTACTGGTCGCGCCAGCGCCTGCAGGAGCGCATCGCCGCCGTCAGCCTGCCCTATGGCGCGCAGCCGGGGCTGGATGCGCTGACCTCGCCCATCGGCGAGATCTACCGCTATACCCTGCAATCGAAGACGCGCGACCTGCGTGAACTCTCCGAGCTGCAGTTCTGGAAGGTGATTCCGCGCTTGAAGCAAGTCTCCGGCGTGGTGGATGTGTCCAATTTCGGCGGGCTCACGACGCAGTTCATGCTGCAGCTGGATCCGGCCAAACTGGTCAAGTACAACACCTCGCTGAGCCAGATCAGCCAGGCCATCTCGGCCAACAATGCCAATGCCGGCGGCAGCATCATGAAACGCGGCGAACAGGGCCTGGTCATTCGCGGCGTCGGACTCATCCGCAGCCTGGACGACCTGGGCAATATCGTGGTGTCGCAAAAGAATGGCGTGCCGGTGCTAGTCAAGGATCTGGGCCAGGTGGTGCTGGGCAACCAGGAGCGCCATGGCGTGCTGGGCATCGATGGCCAGTCCGATGCCATCGAAGGCATCACCCTGCTGTTGAAGAACGAGAATCCCTCGCGCGTGATGGAAGGCGTCCATGCGGCCGTGCAGGACCTCAACGAACACATCCTGCCCAAGGACGTGAAGATCGTGCCCTACATCGACCGCAGCAAGCTGGTGGACGCCACCGTGCATACGGTCGGCAAGACGCTGGTGGAAGGCATGCTGCTGGTGTCGCTGGTGCTGCTGCTGTTCCTGGGCAGTGCGCGCGCAGCGGCCATCGTGGCCATGACCATTCCGCTGTCGCTGCTGACGGCCTTCATCCTGATGCATCATTTCAAGATCCCGGCCAACCTGCTGTCGCTGGGGGCGATTGACTTCGGCATCCTGGTCGATGGTGCCATCGTGCTGGTGGAAAGCGTGCTGCGCCTGCGCGAAGAACGTCCGCAAGGCGAGATTACCGGTGCCGACATCCAGCAGCTGATGCGCCAGCTGGCGCGGCCGATCTTCTTCGGCATGCTGGTCATCATCATTGCCTACCTGCCTCTGTTCGCCTTCCAGCGCATCGAGTACAAGCTGTTCGCGCCGATGGCCTTTGCGGTCGGCTTCGCCCTGCTGGGCGCGCTGCTGGTGGCCTTGCTGCTGACGCCCGGCCTGTCCTGGCTGGCCTATCGCAAACCGGTGAAGATCTTCCATAACCCGGTGCTGGCCTGGCTGGAGCCGCGTTACCGCCAGGTGCTGGGACGGCTGGTCGGCAAATCCCGCTTCGTGCTGGCCGCCACCGCCCTGACCCTGGCCGCCATCGGCGTGCTGGGAGCGACCATCGGGCGCGACTTCCTGCCGTATCTGGATGAGGGCTCGATCTGGCTGCAGGTGCAATTGCCGCCGGGCGTGTCGCTGGACAAGGCCAGCGAGCTGGCCGACCGGCTGCGTGCCGCGACCCGCGAGTTTCCCGAGGTCGAGCACATCGTGACCCAGGTGGGCCGCAATGACGATGGCACCGATCCGTTCACGCCCTCCCACATCGAGGCTGCGGTGACGCTGCATCCCTATTCCGAATGGGCCTCCGGCTGGACCAAGCAGGAACTGATCGCGCACATGGCCGAGCGCTACAAGAAGCTGGCCGGCATCGATGTCGGTTTCACGCAGCCCATGATCGATGGCGTGCTGGACAAGCTTTCCGGCTCGCACAGCGACCTGGCCGTCAAGATCTACGGCAACGACTTCGGCGAGATGCGCGTGCTGGCCACGGCCGTGCAAGGCGTGCTGCAGGACGTGCCGGGCGCGGCCGACGTGGTCATCGACCAGGAGCCGCGCCTGCCCCAGGTGCGCGTGAATGTGGACCGTGCTGCCGCCGCCCGGCTGGGCATCAACGTGGCCGACATCATGGCGCTGATCCAGACCGGCATCGGCGGCAGTCCGGTGACCCAGGTCTTCATCGAGGAACGCAGCTACAACGTGGCCGCCGTCTTCAATGGCCGCGCCCGCTCCACGCCCGAGGCGCTGGGCAACCTGACGCTGGTGGCCGCCAACGGTGCGCACATCGCACTGTCGCAGGTCGCGCACATCACCATGGAAGATGGCGAGACCACCATCACCCGCGAGATGAACCGCCGCCACCTGACGGTGCGCCTGAACCTGCGCGGCCGCGACCTGGCCTCCTTCCTGGATGACGCCAAGGCACGCATCGCGCAGCAGGTGCAATACGACCACGGCCGCTACCAGATCGCCTGGGGTGGCCAGTTCGAGAACCAGCAGCGGGCCCAGGCGCGCCTGGCGCTGATCCTGCCGATGGCGCTGGCCCTGATGTTCGTGCTGCTGTTTGCCGAGTTCAAGAACCTGCGCCAGCCTGCGCTCATTCTGCTGTGCGTTCCGCTGGCCACGCTGGGCGGACTGGTGGCGCTGCATCTGCGCGGCATGACGCTCAACGTGTCCTCGGCGGTGGGCTTCATTGCCCTGTTCGGGGTGGCCGTGCTCAACGCCATCATCATGATGTCGAACCTGAATCGCTGGGTTGCGCGGTCCGGCCTGCCGCTGCGCGAAGCCGTCATCAGCGCTGCGCTGGAACGCATGCGGCCGGTGCTCATGACCGCGACGGTCGCCGCGCTCGGCCTGGTCCCGGCCGCCATTGCCCACGGTCTGGGCAGCGACGTGCAGCGGCCGCTGGCCACGGTAGTGGTGGGCGGCCTGATGAGCGCCACCCTGCTGACCCTGGTCTTGCTGCCCGCCTTGTACTACCTGGTCGAATCGAAGCTGGCGCGGCCTGCGCAAGCGCCTTCCGATGACCCTGCCAACGCCCGATGAGGATGACTTCACCATGTTCCTGACTCCTGTCACTCTCCGCCTGCTGCGCTGGCCCAGCCTGGCCTGCAGCACCGCGCTCGCGCTGACCCTCGGCGGCTGCGCCGTCGGTCCTGACTTCAAACAACCCGCTGCCCCGGCGGTCAGCAGCTACACCGCCGAGAAGGTGGAAACCACAGCGTCTCTCGATGGCCAGCATTTCGTGGCCGGGCAGGATGTGCCGGCGCAGTGGTGGAAGGTCTTTGGCTCGCCGGCGCTGGATGCGCTGGTCGACCAGGCCTTGGCCCACAACGCCGACCTGGAAGCGGCGCAGGCCGCCCTGCGCGCGGCGCGCGAGTCCGCCGCGGCCCAGGGCGGCGGGCTCTGGCCCAGCGTGGACCTGCATTTCATGCCCACGCGCCAGAAGGTCGCCGATACCCTGGCCAGTCCGCTGGCCGACAACAGCTACATCTACAACCTGCACACCGCCCAGCTCAATATCGCCTATGCCCCGGACATCTTCGGCGGAACACGCCGCCAGATCGAGGCGGGCCGGGCGCAGGCCGAGGTGCAGCGCTTCCAGCGCAATGCCACCTACCTGACGCTGGTGTCCAACGTGGTGCTGGCCGTGGTCAATGAAGCGGCGCTGCGTGAGCAGTTGCAGGCCGCTGAACAGGCCGCCGCTCTCGCCGCACGGCAGCTGGATCTGGTGCGCCAGCAACGCGCGCTGGGGGCGCTGGGGCTGGCTGACGTGGCGGCCCAGGAAAGCCTGCTGGCGCAGGCCCAGGCGGCCTTGCCGGCCCTGCGCAAGCAACTGGCCCAGCAGCGCGACCAGATCGCCGTGCTGGCAGGACGCTTCCCCGGGGAAGGCGGCAGCCCGCAACTGCCGCTGTCGGCCCTGACCCTGCCGGCCGAGCTGCCGCTGAGCCTGCCGTCGACGCTGGTGCAGCAACGCCCCGACGTGCGCGCCGCGCAGGCGCAACTGCAGGCGGCCTCGGCCCAGGTCGGCGTGGCCATCGCCAACCGGCTGCCCAGCTTCAACATCACCGGCACCATCGGCAGTTCGGCGCAGGAGTTCTCCAAGCTGTTCACCTCGGGACCCGGCTTCTGGACCTTGGGGTTGGACCTGGCCACGCCCCTCTTCCATGGCGGCAGTCTGCAACATCAGCAGCGCGCGGCCGAGGCCGGGCTGGATCAGGCCGGCGCACAGTACCGCAGTGTGGTGGTGGGCGCGTTCCAGAACGTGGCCGACACCTTGCATGCCATTGCTGCCGATGCCGACGGGCTGGCAGCTGCCACACGCGCCGAGAGCGCGGCCCAGCGCAGCTTCGATGCCGCGCAGGCGCAATGGAAGGCCGGCATCGCGGGCTATCCGCAGGTCCTGCTGGCACAGCAGAACCTGCTGACGGCCAGCCAGTCGAGGGTACAGGCGCAAGCCGCGCGCCTGGCCGATACCGTGGCGCTGTTCCAGGCACTAGGTGGCGGCTGGTGGCATCAGGACCTGTAACCGCTCACACCACCACAATGTCACGGAGGGCGCGGCCGGCATGCCGCCGCTCTCCGTCACCCGGAGACCCGATCATGAAACTGCCCCCGACCTCTTTGCTCTTGCTGCTGAGCGCGCTGGCCCTGACGGCCTGTGCCTGGACGCCATCATCTCCGGCCCACCGAGCCAGCAACACGCCCGGCGTGGTGGAAGGCTTCATCGATCCGGACACGCCGGCCGACCAGTTGCCACCCTGCGTGGCAAAACAACTGGCCAAGCTGCGTGGCGGCACGCGCTTTGCCGCCATCGGCTATCGCCACTGGGCCAGCCATTTCCATGGCACTGCCTACACCGCGCTGGCCGACGGCACCGCTTTGCAACTGCATCAGAAAGTGCTGATTGTTCCCGGAGACTGCAATCGCGGCGACCTGGCGCAACTACTGGAACCGACCTGGATTCCCGTCATGAACAACGCCACCCCGTAATGCTCAGAACCAGTGATTGGCCTGCTTCAGATCGCTGCGCAGCTCGCGGAAGCAGTGATCGGTCCAGTGGCTGCGGCTGACCTCATTGCGCCGCATGAGGACGATCTTGCGTTTCAAGGTCGGCTGCCGCAGCGGGGCCACGTGCAGGCTGTCATCGCGCAGATACGTGGTGTAGAGGCTGGGCATGATGCCGATGGCAATCCCCGAGCGCACCACCCCATAGAGTGATTCGCTGTGCACGACTTGATAGCGCCGCGAGGATGCCAGCCCGTGCTGCATCAGCGCTGCGGAAGCAAATTCCCACACGCTGCCCTGGGTGAACAGCACGATCTCTTCCCCCGCCATCTGCCGCCACTGCACCTCCTTGGCCCCCGACAGGGGATGGCGGCGCGAGACGATCAGCACCAGTTCATCTTCGAACAGGGTCACCGTCTCCAGCGTCTGCGAGGATAGCGAATCGGGCGGCTTGATGCCCACGCAGAAATCCAGCTTCCCCGAATGCAGCGCGTCCAGCAGGGCATCATTGGGCATGTCCTGTAGCAGAATTTCCACATGTTCGTCATGCGCCTGGTTGTAGCGCGCGATCACCGCCGCCGTCAGCGTCACCGCCGAGGGAATCGCACCGACCCGGATGCGATGGCGTCCGGTGCCGATGGCGTGCTCGATGTCGTCGAAGATGTTGCTGGCCGTATTGAGCAGATGGCGGGCGTATTCCAGCACCACGCTGCCCTGCGCGGTCAGGCTGATCTGGTGCGTGGTGCGGTCGAAAAGCCGCGTGCCGAGCTGGTTTTCGAGCTGCTTGATGGAAGCCGACAGGGCCGGCTGCGTCACCGCCAGGGCATCCGCAGCACGGCTGAAGCTGTTGGTGTCGGCCAGGGTGACCAGCGCCTGCAGATGGCGCAGGGTGACTTTCTGATTCAGTTTGATCATGGCAAGCCCGCAAAACAAGTTGGCAATCCCGCAGTCCATGCAGAATCAGCTGACGGGAAACGCGGCATCGTTATAAATTGAATTTATGAAATTATAAATATAAACAAATTATATTATTTAACGTCTTGTCCTATCCTCCACACCGTTCGCAGCGAATTCCAACAATGAACGGTCGCAAGGCCATCTTCAACACCACAGGGGCAGGCATGAAAAAACACTGGATGATAGGCGCGCTGGCCATTCCGGCAGCGCTGGCAGGCGCACAGGCACAGGCGCAGAGCAAGGTCGAGATCTACGGTCTCATCTCGGGCGGCGTGGGGTATCTCACCAACCAGGGCGGTCCGCACAACTTCGAGGCGCTCTCGGGCACCAACCAGAATCCGCGCATCGGCTTCCGCGGCCAGGAAGACCTGGGCGGCGGCACCCGCGCCATCTTCACGCTGGAAAACGGTTTCAACATGATGACCGGCGCGGCCTCGCAGAGTGGCCGCCTGTTCGGCCGCCAGTCCTGGGTCGGCCTGGCCTCCAACAGCATGGGTACCGTGACCCTGGGCCGCCAGTACGAAGCGGTCAAGGACTACCTGGGTCCGGTGGTCATCGCCAGCAACGGCGTGCACATCGGCGACAACGACAACGGCTACAACAACCTGCGCGTGCAGAACTCGGTCAAGTATGTCAGCCCGATGTTCAACGATTTCAACGTCACCGCCTTGTATGGATTTGGCGAAGCCGCCGGTGATGCATCGGTCAACCGCGTCATGAGCATCGGCTCCGGCTACAAGGGCGGCAACTTCCGCTGGGCCGTGGCCTTCACCCAGATGGACCAGCCCAACAGCACCAAGAGCCCCGATGGCGCCATGGGCAACGACTACGCCAGCTCGCTGCTGATCTTCAACAAGAGCGCGGTCAACAGCTCGGCCGGCGTACGCCGCCAGCGCATCGCCGGTACCGGCGGTTTCTATACCGTCGGCAAGACCGACTTCGGTGCCATGTATAGCAACGTCAAGTACGAATACCTGGACAACACCAAGCTGACGCTGCAGAACTTCGACATCAACCTGGTGCACCACTACACGCCGGCCCTGAACCTGGGCGCGTCCTACTTCTATACCACCGGCAAGTACGACACCATCAACAAGAACCCGAAGTGGCATCAGATCAACCTGCAGGCGGATTACTTCCTGTCCAAGCGCACCGACGTGGCCATTACCTACAGCTACCAGCTGGCGGCAGGTGATGCGACCAAGGCCACCATCTTCGGTTTCCCCTCGTCCAGCGACAAGAAGCAGGCCGTGCTGATGCTGGGCATGCGTCACGTGTTCTAAGTTTCATCTGCTCTCCCCAGGCCTGGCCAGTGGCTCCCGCGCTGGCCGGGCCTACAATATGCAGTCTTTTCACCGGTATCAAGGATCGCCATGTTCAAGCCCGCTCGTTGCTCTCGTCCCCTCGCCGCCCTGGCCATGACCGGCCTCGGCCTGTCCCTGCTGGCGGTCCCGGCCCACGCGGAAAAGCGCACGCTGGTGCTGTCGGCGTATCCGATTTCCCAGCCGCTGTTCAACAAGCTGGTCTATGCACCCTTCAAGGAAAAATGCGGCTGCGAAATCGTGGTGGAAACCGGCAACAATGCCGACCGCATCGCCAAGCTCGACGCCCGCCGCAACAATCCGGTGGTGGACCTGGTGCTGCTGTCTGACTTCGGCATGCTCGAAGCGGCGCGCAAGGGCCTGGTGCAGCCGCTGGACTATGCCAAGCTGAAGAATTACAGCCAGATCTATCCCTTCGCCCGCAATCCCATCGGCGGCAATTACGCGGTCGGCTACACCATCTATTCGGTCGGCCTGGTGTACCGCAGCGACAAGACGCGTGCCCCGCAATCCTGGAAAGACCTGTGGAGTCCCGAACTGAAGGGCCGCCTGGCGCTGCCCGACGTGAGCACCACGCAAGGCCCGCTGGCCCTGCAGATGGCCGACCTGGCCTGGGGTGGCAAGGGCGGCGACTATGCCACCGGCATGCAGAAGATCCTCTCGATCAAGAACAACGTGGTGACCTTCACCAAGAACAGCGCGCAGTTGTCGTCGCTGTTCGCCCAGGACGAGATCTGGGTGGCACCGGTAGCACGCTTCACCTGGTCGCAACTGATGAAGACCGGCATGCCGCTGAAATGGGCCATCCCCGCCGAGGGCCAGGCCGCCGGCATGAACGTGATGGGCATCGTCGCCAAATCGAAGAATGCCGACCTGGCCTACCAGCTGATGGACTTCTGGCTCTCCAAGGAGGTGCAGACGGCGCTGGCCATGGAACTGGTGGATTCGCCGGTCAATACCCAAGTCGTGCTGCCCAAGGACAAGGCCGAATTCAATACCTATGGCGGTGAACACATCGCCTCGCTCAAGTTCGTCAAGCCGGAAGACCTGCTGAAGTACCGCTCGGGCTGGCTGGAACAGTGGAACAAGGGCATCAGCAAATAAGCGAAATCCTTCATGTCGCGGCGACGCCTGCCCGGTGCAGTGCGCCGCCCTTTTCTTTCCGGACCCCGTTAGCGCCCCATGCTCGCCTCTTCCAAATCACGCCTCGGACTGATGCTGGTCACGCCTGCGCTGATCTTCACATCGGTCTGTTTCCTGCTGCCGGTGGCGGCTTTGCTGCTGGATGCCTTCCACATCGGCGGCCCCGACAGCCTCGACGGCGGCCCGCTGCAGTGGAGCCTGGCCCGCTTCGCCGACTTCTTTGCCGAGCCGCTGCACCTGCAGGTGCTGTGGCGCACCCTGCGCATTGCCGCCCTGGTGACGCTCTGTTCGGCCCTGCTCTGCTATCCCGCCGCCCAGGCCATCGTGCGCGTGCATGCGCGCTGGCGCGGGCTGGTGCTGGGCATGATGATCCTGCCGCTGATGGTCTCGCCCATTGCGCGCACCTATGCCTGGATCGTGCTGTTCGGACGCAATGGGGCGGTCAACGCGGTGCTGTTGCATCTCGGGCTGGCCGATGAGCCGCAACGCCTGCTCTTCACCGAGATGGCGGTCTTCGTGGGCCTGCTGCAATTGCTGTTGCCGCTGATGCTGATGTCGCTGGTCAGCGCCATGGAAAACATTTCCGCCGACCTGGCGCTGGCTGCCTCCACGCTGGGTGCCAATGCCTGGCAGGTGTTCACCCGCGTGACCCTGCCGCTGACGCAGGAAGGCTTGATCGTCGGCGGCACCCTGGTCTTTACCGGCAGCGTCACCGCCTACGTCACCCCGGCCCTGCTGGGCGGACCGAAGGTCCTGATGCTGGAAACCCTGCTTTACCAGAAGGTCAGCGTGGAAAGTGATTTCGGCACCGCCAACGTGATTGCGGTGATCCTGGTAGCGATGACGCTGGCCGTCAACGCCGGTCTCAAACGCATAGCCGCTCCCCGGAGGACGACATGAAACAAGGACTCTTCCCGCGCGTGGTGCTGTGGGCCGTGATGCTGTTCCTGCTGGGCCCCTTCATCATCGTCTTCCTGGCCGGGTTCAGCGGCGGCGAAACGCTGGCCTTCCCGCCGCCTTCGTATTCCCTGCGCTGGATCGTCTCGGTGCTGCAGGCCGATGAATTCCGCCAGGCCTTCGGCACCAGCCTGCAGATCGGCTTGCTGGCGACCGTGATCGCGCTGCTGCTGGGCGTGCCGGTGGCTTATGCGATGTCGCGCATGCCGCCGCCGGGCATGGCGGTGATCAAGCAGGTGCTGACTTCACCGCTGATCATCCCGGCCATGCTGGTCGGTCTGGGCCTGTTGCGCCACTTCGTGCTGCTGGTCGATGCGCCGGTGTTCCTGGGCCTGCTGATCGGCCACGTCGGGCTGCTCACGCCCTATGCGGTGCGGGTGGTCTATTCCAGCCTGGCCAACCTGCGGGTCGATATCGAGGAAGCCGCCATCACGCTGGGGGCCACGCGCCTCCAGACCTTCCGGCTGGTGGTGCTGCCCAATATCCGGGGCGCGGTGATTGCGGCCTTCTTCCTGGCCTTCGTGACCTCCTTCAACCAGGTGCCGGTGTCGCTGTTCCTCACCGGCCCGGGCATCAGCACCCTGCCCATCGAGATGCTGGGCCACATGGAAAACAGTTTCGATCCCTCCATTGCGGCGCTGTCCACGCTGCTGGTGCTGTTCACCATGGCCTTCGTGCTGGTCACCGAGAAGGTGCTGGGCATTTCCAAATACATGTGATGTGAGAACCTGATGAGTTACCTGAATCTGCAGCAAGTGGCGCTCGGCTACGGCAACGCCAGGACCGCCGTGGAAGGCCTGGACCTGGCCGTGCAACGTGGCGAACTGATTTCGCTGCTGGGCCCCAGCGGCTGCGGCAAGACCACTACCATGCGCGCCATCGCCGGCCTGATCGACCTGCGCGCCGGCCGCATCACGCTCGATGGCCGCGACATCAGCCGCCTGCCGCCCAACAAGCGCGACATCGGTCTGGTGTTCCAGTCCTATGCGCTGTTCCCGCACCTGAACGTGTTCGACAACGTGGCCTTCGGCCTGCGTCTGCGCAAGGTGCCGGCCGCCGAACTGCGCCAGCGCGTTGAGAAGGTCATCGCAGCGGTCGGCCTCAGCGGTTTTGAAGCGCGCTTGCCGGCGCAGATGTCGGGCGGCCAGCAACAGCGCGTGGCGCTGGCGCGCGCCATCGTGATCGAACCCAAGCTGCTGTTGCTGGATGAACCGCTGTCCAACCTCGATGCCAAGCTGCGCGTGCAGATGCGCGCCGAGCTGCGCCGCATCCAGCGCGAACTGGGCATCACCATGCTCTACGTCACGCACGATCAGGATGAGGCGCTGGCCATGTCGGACCGTATCGTGGTCATGAACAGCGGCAAGATCGAGCAGCTCGATACGCCCGAGCAGCTCTTCAATGCGCCACGCACGCGCTTCGTGGCCAACTTCATGGGCTTCGAGAACCTGTTCGATTATCGCGACGGCCAGTTGCACGGTGCGGCGGGACAACTGCCGCTCCCCGGCCTGCCCGCCAACACCGCCTGCGCCGGCTGGCGAGTACAGCAGGTGCAGGTCGGCAGCGGTCCGTATGAGGGCCGCGTGCTCTCGCGCGGCTTCCTCGGCGAGCATGTCGAATACCTGCTGCAGACCGCCCTGGGCGAGGTGCGCGGTATGGCCCCGGCGGCGCAGGCATCGGCACGTGAAGGCGACACCGTCCGCTTCGACCTGCCGGCGCAGGACGCGCTGGCGCTGGCCGCCTGAGCCTTTCCCCTGGACCTTTGAAGAAGAAGACAAACATGCACAAGATCTGGCTCGATACCGACCCCGGCTTTGACGACTGGCTGGCCATGCTGATGCTGTCGGCCAACCTGGAGGTGAACTGGCTGGGCGTCTCCGTGGTGGCTGGGAATGCCCCGCTGGTCACCACCTACGACAATGCGCTGCGCATCAAGCAGCATTACCAGCTCGACGTGCCCGTCTATGCGGGCTGCGAGCGGCCGCTGGCCGGCGCCGTGGAAACCGCACAAGGCATCCTCGGCGAATCCGGCATGGCGACCACCGGCGAGGCCCTGCCCCAGGTCGACATCGCCGACCTCGAGGCACGCCAGTCGCGGCAACTGCAACGCGACCCGCTGCCGCATGCGGTGGATGCCATGATCGAGGCGATCCGCCTGCATGCGGGCGAGATCACGCTCATGTGCATCGCCCCGCTGACCAATGTGGCCGTGGCCCTGCAGCGTGCGCCCGAGATCGCGGGCATGGTCAAGGAAATCATTCTCATGGGCGGCTCGGCCGACCAGGGCAATCACACCGCTGCCGCTGAATTCAATATCTATGCCGATCCGGAAGCGGCCGATGTGGTGTTCCGCTCCGGCATCCCGCTGCGCATGTTCGGCCTGAACCTGTGCCGCCAGCTGCTGGTGACCGCCGCTGAAGTGCAGCAGGTGCGCGCCTTGGGCACACCGCGTGCAAAGTGGCTGGCGGGCTACTTCGATGCCTACCTGCGCATCCGCAGTCCGGACGGCTCGGTGCCGATGCCGATGTATGACCCGGCGGTGGCGATCTGGCTCAAGCGTCCGGAATTGTTCAGCTTCCAGCCGGCACGGGTGGACATCGAATTGCAGGGCCGTCTCACGCGCGGCATGACGGTCTGCGAATTCCGCGTACCGCGCCGCGCCCCGGCCAATACCGAGGTCGCCATGACGGTCGATGGTCCGCGCGCCATGCAATGCATGATGCAGGAATTGCTGGGCAGCCTCTCCTGAAGAGGCCGCCCTCCCAGCACACCGGCCCCGGCCCTCTCCACTGATTTGCGTTTCATGACCTTCGACAACCAACACCAAGACGACACAGGCCCGCTCACGCTCGAACAATTCGTGCGCGCGCTGCCCAAGGTCGAACTGCATTGCCACCTGTTCGGCGCGGTGCGCCGCGAGACCTTCAGCGATCTCTCCGCCCGCGCCGGTCATCCGGTCTCGCCGGAAGAGATCGAAGCCTTCTATACCCGTGGTGAAAAACCGGTGGGCGTACTGCGCGTACTGCGCGCGCTGGATGCCGAGCTGATCCGACAGCCTGGCGATCTCTACCGCATCACCTACGAATACCTGGAGGATGCCCACGCCCATGGCGTGGCCTGGAGCGAATTCTTCTGGAATCCGACCGGTACGGTGCGCGTGTCCGGCATCCCCTATGCCGATGCGCAGGACGCCATCGTGCGCGCCATCGTCGATGCCGAACGCGAGATCGGCATCATCGGCCGCCTGATCCCCAGCATTGACCGCGAGGCCAGTCCGGAAGAAGCCGTCGCCATGGTGCAGTGGATGCTGGCCGCCCGCGTCCCGCAGGTGCCGGGCATCGGCATGGATTACCGCGAGAACGACCGCCCGCCGGAACTGTTCGAAGCCGCCTACCGCCTGGCGCGCGAAGCCGGCCTGAAGACCACCGCCCATGCGGGTGAATTCGGCATGCCCTGGCACAACGTGGCCACGGCCATCGACCTGCTGCAGGTGGACCGCATCGACCACGGCTACACCATCGTCGAAAATCCCGATCTGATGCAGCGCTGCATCGGCCGCGGGCTGGTCTTCACGGTGGTGCCGACCAATTCCTACTACCTGCGCACACTGCCCCCGCAGCGCTGGGCGCAGGATCACCCGATTCGCCAGATGCTGGCGGCCGGGCTGCGCCTGCATCCCAACACCGACGATCCGACCTTGCATCTGGTGACCCCGACCGGGGCCTGGATGATGATGCTGCAGCTCGGGGCCACGGTGGAGGACTTCCGGGACTTCATGCGCAATGGGCTGGATGCGGCCTGGATGGATGAGGGCTTGCGCAGTCAGTGGCAGCAGGCCTGGAGCGAGCGCTACGATCAATTGCGCGCGCGCCTTCAGACCTGATCACCGGGGCATCAACGGGACATGTCGATGACCAGCTCGCCCTCGCCGGTACCCTCACCCGTCTCCAGGCGGAAGCGGGCCATCAGTGCGGCCATGCGTTCGGTCGCCAGGCGCATGGCTTCTGCGGCCGCGGACGATTGCTGCACCAGTAGCACGTTGCGCTGCGTAGCCTGATCGATGGCGCTGACCGACTGGCTGATGCGGCGCGCCCCGGCCGATTGCTGGCTGCTGGCGCTGGCCACCTCGCCGATGAGCTGATTGAGCCGTCCCACCTGCGCCACCACTTCCTGCATGCTGCGACCGGCCGTTTGCGCGCGCCGGCTTCCTTGATTGATGCGCGCCATCGCATCGTTCAGCAAGACCCTGATCTCCTGCGCCGCATCGGCGCTGCGGCGGGCCAGCTGCCGCACTTCATCTGCCACCACTGAAAAAGCCTGGCCATGGGTGCCGGCATGGGCCGCCTCGACGGCTGCATTCAGCGCAAGCAGATTGGTCTGGGAAGAAAGGCCATCGAGTTTGGCCACGATCTCTTCGATACGCCCGGCCGCCAGGTGCACCGCGTGCATGTTGCCGACCATCTCGCTGACCGCCACGCCGCCCTCCAGCGCCGCTTGCGCCGCCGACCGGGTCAGGCTGCAGGCTTGCTGCGCGCGGTCGGCGCTCTGCTGCACGGCCTGATTCAACTGTTCCATGGCGATAGCCGCCTGCTGCAGGGAACCGGCCTGCTGGGTGGCCCGTGTGGTCAGATTGAGCGCCCCCTCGGCGATCTCCCCGGCAGAACCCCGCATGACCCGCGCCCCGTGCCTGACCTCCCGCACCAGATGGCTCAAGCCCTGGCGCATGTCCTGCAGGGACGACAGCAGTTGCCCGGTTTCGCCCTGGAAGCCCCCATCGATGCGTCCGCACAGATCGCCCTTGGCCACCCGCGAGGCCACCTGGGCCGCCTGCGACAGCGGACCGGTCACCAGCCGGTACAGACTGGCCACACTCACTATCATCACCAGCAGCAGCAAGCCGCCCACTGCGGCCACCACGGTATCGAGCCGCTCCCTGGCCTGACGCGCCCCCAGGATGTCCGCCCGGGTGCGGGTGTCCAGCATGGCCTGCAGTGCTTCCAGCGGGCGCATCATGGCGGCCCGCGCCGTTTCGTAGCGCGGTTCGTGGAGCAGTCGGCGGGCCTGTTCGAGCGGGTCTTCGCGCAGGGCCGCATCGATCAGGACGCGGTCCCGCGTATGCCGCCGCACCAGTTCCATGGCGCGCAACTCGATGGCCAGCACCGCACCGGACCGGCTGCGCACTTCCTCCACCTTCGCCATCTCATCGCGGCTGAAGCCGGCCTGCTGCATCAGCTCGCCAAGCGGCACGATGACCGCGCTGTCCGGACGCGGCGGCCGGCCATCCGCATCCACCAGGTCCCAGTAGATGCGCTCGTAGTGTTCCGGGCGGGGACGGCGGCCGTCACGGATTTCCGCAATGGCCTGGTATTGGCGTTCAGCCTGGTATTCACCGGTGGCCACGAAGCTGCGCGCCAGGCGGCTCAGGTCGTCAGCACCCTGGCGCAGCTCGGCCACCAGCCGCTGTGCCTGTTCGCGCCGCTCAATGGCGATAGCCATGCGGTCTTCGGCTTCCAGCGCTGCCACTGACAGGGCAATGAGCAGCGCCAACAGCAAGGCGACCACCACGCTCAAGGCGGACACGATCTGCCGCATGGAAAAATATTTGTAGATGGACATGCTCCCCTCGCTGATTCGACTGAAGATGCCGGGCCCGGGCCTGCGCGCCGGGCGGCGGCGTCTCGGCGGGGACGGCAAGCGGACGATACGTGGGGAGCCCGTCCTTGTGCGCGAGGGGCTAGATATGCTGAACGAATCTCGAATTACTTCGCTTTTTATCTCGAAATTATTTGAATTTCTCTCTAAAACTATCCGTTTACTTGCCAAATAATTCGGCTCTTTTTTCTACTATCGGAGACAGTCTTCCAACGAAAGAGCGAGCGCCAGCAGAAAAACGCACCAAGGTTCACAATAGCGGTCTTTGCCATGCAGCATCCGCTCTCCATGAACCCTGTCAGTCCCGCCACACGGCCTGTGCCGCGCCATCCGCCGAATCACCCTAAGTTCCTGCTGTTCCTGATCTGTGCCTTTGCCTCGGCGGGCCAGCTGGCCATCGACTTGTACGTGCCGGCCCTGCCCCAGATGGCGATCGACTACGGCACCTCGGCCCAGGCCATCCAGACCAGCGTGACCGGCTACCTGATCGCCTACGCCTTTGGCCAGCTGGCGTTCGGACCGCTGGCCGATGCCTGGGGTCGCAAGCGCGTCCTGATGCTGGGGCTGGGCCTGTTCACGCTGGGATGCGTGCTGACGCTGCTGGCCCCCAACCTGGAAACCTTCGTCGCGGCGCGGGTACTGCAGGGCTTCGGCATTGCCGCCACCAATTTGCTGGCCAAGGCCATCATCACCGATTCCTTCGTCGGCCAAACCCTGGTGCATGCCTACACCTACATGGCCATTGCCTGGGGCCTGGCACCGATCATTGCACCGGTGATCGGGGCGCACTTGCAGGAAGCCTTCGGCTGGCGTTCCTGCCTGGTGTTCCTGCTGCTGTATTCGTTCGCGATGTGGGCCATCCTGTGGCGCTATCGGGAAACTTTGGCCGAGCCGGTGCACCTGCATCCGGCGACCCTGCTCAAGAATGCGCGCATGGTGCTGGTCAGCCCGGTGTTCCAGAGCTGTTTCCTGGCCCAGGGGCTGTGCTACAGCATCCTGCTGGTGTTCAACATCGTCGGTCCCTTCATGGTGCAGAACACGCTGCGCCAGCCGCCGACCTTCTTCGGCTACCTGGCGCTGGCGATCGGGATGATGTATTTCCTGGGCGGCATCTCCAACCGCATCCACCATCGCCGCCTGCCCTCGGCCGAACAGCGGCTGCGCATCGGCGCGCGGGTGATGACGGCGGCGGCCTTTGCCATGCTGGCCCTGGCCTTGCTGGTGGGGCTGACGGTGTGGACCCTCATCACGCCGGTGCTGGTGATGGCCTTCTGCGCCGGGGCCATGTATCCCACGCTGATGGCCAAGGGCAATTCGATCTTTCCGCACATTGCCGGACTGACCAGCGCCATCCTGGGCTTTGCGCTGCTGCTGGTATCCTCGGGCATGATGGGGCTGGCCGGGTTCGTCTCCATCCACAGCCTGACGCCGCTGGCGGTGTTCTTCTGCATCGTCGGCCTGACCGTGATAGCCATGGTGGGCAAGCTGCTGCAGCACCTGCAGGTACCGGCGCCTTCGGCGACGTTGCAAGTCAGACCATCAGAAAAACCCTGATATCCGCCGCCTCCCGGCAGGCATACGATGTGGCCATCGACACTGATTCATTCCCGGGAGGACCCCATGGCCATCATCCAGACCCTGCTGCACTACGGTAGCTATCTCGCCGCGTTCTACGCCGTCTATCTGCTGGCGGGCAGCCTGGCGTTCGGGCTGGTGCTCTGGCAGAAGGTCTACGGCAAGTCACAGCGCCAGCCGGTGCCGGTGCGCGTGCGCGTGCATTCCGAGCGGATGGACGGACGCGAACGCGATTCGTATTACCGCTGAAGCGTGAATGCAGTGATGCGTCGAACGTAGACAATCGCTGTTCGCCTGCAGGTCAGCCAAGGGCTGGATTCGTGGAATCCGGCCCTTTGTCTTTGGTGATGCTCCCCATCCGTTCAGAACAACTCCTGCTGCGGCGAGGTCACCGCCGCAAAACTGTCGCCCACGAAGACCAGGATGGCATCGGCCACCGGGGCCAGCTGGCGTTCCAGGTAATGGCCGTAGTCGATGGCGGCGCGGCGTTTTTCCAGGGGTTCCGGTCCGGCCGTGGTCATGACGTAGTTGATCCAGCCGCCTTGCTGGTATTGCAGCGGACGCCCGCCTTCCTCGTTGACCTGGTCGGCCATGCGCGCAGCGCGCACGTGGGGCGGGACGTTCTTTTCGTAATGGTCGAGCTGGCGGCGCAAGCGCTTGCGATACACCAGCAGATCATCCAGCCGCCCGGCCAGCAGGTCGGCCACGTAGCCGGTGATGAAGTCGCGGTAAGGCTCGCCACGGAAGATGCGCAGATACAGTGCCTGCTGGAAGCGCTGCGCCAGCGGCGACCAGTCGGTGCGCACCGTCTCCAGTCCCTTGTAGGTGACCTTGTCCTCGCCTTCGCTGGTCCGCACGTAACCGGCGTAGCGCTTCTTGCTGCCGGTCTCGGCCCCGCGCACATGCGGCATCAGGAAACGCTGGTAATGCACCTCGAACTGCAGTTCCAGCGCGCTTTCCAGCTGATACTGCCCGGCCAGATGGCGACGCCACCAGTCATTGATGCGCGCGGTCAGCTGCAGACCGATCTGGCGCGCCTCGTCATCGCCATGCGGCCGGCGCAGCCAGACGAAAGTGGAATCGGTATCGCCATAGATGACTTCGTAACCCGCCTCCTCGATCAGCTCGCGCGTGCGATGCATGATCTCGTGCCCGCGCCGGGTGATGGACGAGGCCAGGCGCGAATCGAAGAAGCGGCAGCCGGTCGACCCCAGCACGCCGTAAAAGGAATTCATGATGATCTTCAGCGCCTGCTGCAACGGCTTGTTGCCCTGGGCCTTGGCGGCCTCGCGACCCTGCCAGATCTGCTCGATGATGGCCGGCAGGCTGTGGCTGCGGCGTGAGAAGCGGGCGCCGTTGTAGCCGGGCACGGTCTCGCTCTCCGGCTCATTCAAGGTGCCATCGACCAGCCCGACCGGGTCGATCAGGAAGCTGCGGATGATGCTGGGATACAGGCTCTTGTAGTCCAGCACGATCACCGAGTCATACAGCCCCGCGCGCGAATCCATCACGAAGCCGCCCGGACTGGCCAGTGCCTCGGCATCCCCGAGATTGGGAGCGACGTAGCCCTTGCGATGCATGTGCGGCAGATACAGATGCGTGAACGCCGCCACCGAACCGCCGCTGCGGTCGGCCTGCAGGCCGGTCACGCTGGCGCGTTCCAGCAGGAAGGAGAGAATGTCGGTCTTGGCGAAGATGCGCGTGACCAGTTCACAGTCCTTGATGTTGTAGGTGGCCAGGGCTGCCTTGTCCTCGTTGAACATGCGATCGATCTCATCCATGCGCTGATACGGCGTGGCAATGGCCTTGCCTTCGCCCAGCAGCGATTGCGCCACGTTCTCCAGACTGAAGGACGGGAAATTCCAGAACGCCCCGCGCAGGCTTTCAATGCCGTCGATCACCAGCCGGCCCGCTGCGTTGACCAGCAGGTGATTGGCGCGCATGCCATGTTCGCGCCATTCCAGTGCCCGTCCCGCACGGCCCAGGCGCAGCGTGGTGTGGTATTTCTGCGCCTGCTTCTGCAGTACGTTGAGGTCGAACTGCACCAGGTTCCAGCCGATGAGCGCATCCGGATCGTGGCGTGCCACCCAGTCATTGAGGCTGTCGATCAGTTCCTTGCGGCTCTGGCAGAACTGCAGTGCGAAATCCACCGACGCCACCGCGCCACTGGGCGGCCCCAGCGCATAGACGCTGCGCTGGCCGCAGCCTTCGATGGCGATGCTGTAGAGCTCGCCCTCCCAGCTGGTTTCGATATCCAGCGACGCCAGCCTGAGCGGCGGACGATAGCCCGGCAAGGCACGAATGCGCGCTTCTGCCAGCACCCCGTGCCCATCGTCCACGCCCTGAAAGGCCAGCGGCGCATTGATGAAACGCTCCATCAGATAACGTTCGGGCGGACGGATATCGGCTTCATATACACTGATGCCAGCGGCGATCAGGGACTTCTCCATCTTCAGCAGCTTGCGGTACTGGCGCGCATACAAGCCCAGTACCGGGCGCTGGCTGACATCCTTGAGATGTTCCAGCGCACGCAGTTCCATACCGGGTTCGCGGGCGATCAAGGCCTGCACGCGTTCGGCCTCGGCTTGCGGCACGAAGGCTACCGCTGTCTGCGGCGGCAGGCGCAGGCATTGCGGACCGTCATCAGTGGCCACCCACAGCTCGATCTCCACCCCGGCCGGGGTATCGCGCCAGTGCCGGGACAACAGGAAGCCTGCGCGTTCGCCGGGGCGCAAGGCGGTGGAGGAAAGAGGAGCGGCTGAGTCGGTCACCGTCAATAGCGGGCTGGTGCGGATGGAGACGGGATTCTACTTGGATGTGAGCGAGCTTGCGCGACTGCGCACGGGCAATTGTGAAGAACGGCCAACATGCTTTTTCAGCTGCAAAGATTTTAAAAAAATTCCGTTTCTTCTCCGCGTTTTGGGCAGCCAATGGCAGTGCGATGCTGGCGCCCATCACGTCCCCGCAATACGGAGAGTCTCGCCATGAAAACCCTGCCCCTCATCCTCCTGCTCAGCAGCGCCAGCCTGTTGGGTGCGCTGGAACTTCCGTCGGCGCGTGCCGCCAGCTTCGACTGCAGCAAGGCCGGTTCGGCCAATGAAAAGA
Source organism: Herbaspirillum sp. 1173 (assembly GCF_031455335.1). Lineage (NCBI taxonomy): Bacteria > Pseudomonadati > Pseudomonadota > Betaproteobacteria > Burkholderiales > Oxalobacteraceae > Herbaspirillum > Herbaspirillum sp. 1173. The sequence continues at coordinate 813,798 of NZ_JAVDSP010000001.1, forward strand.
CCATCTGCCGGGATGCCGAGCTGTCCGCGCTGGACGATCAACTGGGCCACGCCTACCGCCGCGCGCGCCAGGCCGCAGCCGATCAACGTGCTTTCCGCACCGCCAGCGATGCGCAATGGCGCTGGCGCGAAGACAACTGCCGCGACCGCGCCTGCCTGCTGGCCTGGTATCAGCGTCGCCAGACCGAACTGGAGGCACAAGCCGCACCGGCCATCGCAGCGGCCCTGCTCACCGCCAAAGGAAATGCGACTTCACCTGCGCCCGCCCTGGTCGCAGTGCCCCCTGCCCAGGCCCCGCTTGCGGCACCGGCCGCCCCGGGCTTGCGGCTGGGCCTGGACGCGCGCCAGATCGACCACCTGGCGCCGGCAGGCAGCACGCCCTGGCCGCATTACGCGCGGGCCGAACGCGGCCAGTATTTCTATCGCGACCCCGAGGCCGGCGAGACCCAACCGCTGGTGGCCGTGCGCTATTACGGCATCGAAAACGGCCAGTACATCCTGGAAGCCGTGCGCGGCCAGACCGTGCTGCGCTACACCTGCAGCGCTGACTGCCGCTACATCGCACAGCTGGCCCTGCCGGGCGACGTGGAAAAGGATACGGTGATCGTCAGCAATGACCGCGCATCGCTGCCCGGACTGATCGTGAGCGATGCGGTCAACGGCTTGCTGGCGCCGGTGCAATCGCGCTAAAGCGGCGTCACGGATGAGATTGCGTTCTTGTCCTACACGTCTTTGCGAAGGCGGATGACAGGCAGGAGAAATCGCCAGCGGCATACTGCGCAACATCGAGCATGGTGCGCATGCTCCCCTTGCCCTGGCGAGAAGCTCCTATGAAGAAAATCGAATTCGACGGTTACCTGCTGGTCTATCAGGCCGATGATAGTGAAGGCCGCTGGAAAGGCTCCTACGCGATCCTGAAGGATCGTGCAGAAATCACCCGGGGCTCCCTGCCCCTGTCCGCCCATTCGGAGGACGAAGCCGTCGGCGAGATTCTGGCAGCCGCGCGCCGCCAGACCAGTCTTGCCATCGCGGCCTAGGTTCTCACACCACCTACACTACTGTTTCGCGCGGGCTGCGGCGATGGGCCAGTTCCATCAGCCGCCGCAAGGCGTGGACCAGTTCAAAGCGGCTGCGCGAACGCCCCAGCGAGAGACGAATGTGCGGCGCACCGCTGCGCGCGGGTTCGCCGTCACCGGCCTGGAAACTGTCCTGCGCAACCACGTTGAGCCCAGCCTCCCTGGCCTTGCGGACGAAGTCCTGCCCCTTCCAGTGTTCCGGCAAGGCCTTCCAGAGATGGATGCCGCCGCTATCGGCCGGCCCTTCCTCACCCAGCGTACGCAAGGCCAGCGCCTGGCGCGCCCAGGCTTCCTGGCGGATGCCTTCGGCCAGCATGGCGGCGGTGCCATCGTGGATCCACTGCGTCGACAGCGCCGTGGTCAGCGGCGTGGACATCAATACGAAAGACCGCAGTGCAGCCAGCACTTCGTCCTGTGCCTGCCCCTCAGGGGTGAGCACATAGGCGGTCCGCAATCCGGGGAGCAGGCACTTGGCCAGCGTGGACACGTAAAACACATGCCGCGGTGCATAGTGCGCCAGCGGCCTGGGCGCATGGGCCGCAAAGCGCCAGTAGGGATCATCTTCGATGATGCGCAGATCGAGCCGGGTGGCGACGGAAGCGATCTCGGCGCGGCGCGTGGCCGGCATGGTGCGGGTGGTCGGATTCTGCAGCGTGGGATTGAGATAGACCAGCCGCGCGCCATGCTTGCGCACCATGGTCGTGAGCAGATCCGGGCGCATGCCTTCGTGATCCACGCCGACCGCGACCACGCGGCGCCCGAGCTGGGCTGCCGCCGCCAGCAGCCCAGGATAGGCCAGCGGTTCGGCCAGCACGGTTTCACCCGGCCGGGTCTGCGACAGCAGCAAGGCGGCCAGGGCCGACTGCGCCCCCGGACAGGCCAGCACCCGGTCATCTTCCACCGGGCCCAGCATGTCCTGCAGCCACATCGCACCGGCGGCGCGGTCGGCACTGCTGCCACCGCCCAGGTGATACGTCATCAGCAGATCGACATCGCTGTGCATCAGCACCTGCGACACGCCCTGGCGCAGCAGGTCATCCAGATCGATACCGGCCGGCGGCGGCGGGATGTTCATCGACAGGTCGATCACCTGGCTCAGGTCCACCTTGGGCGCGGCCACGAAACTCCCGGCGGCGCCGCGTCCTTCCAGCAACTGGCGGCGGCGCGCCTCGCCATAGGCGCGGGTGACGGTGGTGAGATCGACATCGAGGCGATCAGCCAGCATCCGCTGCGGCGGCAGGCGATCGCCGGGCTTGAGGCGTTCGTCGGCGATGGCCTGCTCCAGAAAGCCCACGATCTGCAGATAACGTGGACCGCCATGAGCCGTGAAGCGGCTGATCCAGTCCAGGGAGGGATCTGCGGTGTGTGAAGGGTTCGGTCGGGCCATGGAAAATCCTGGTGAAGGGCTGCCTGCCGGCAGGTGTACAGGCAGACATCTAGTATGGATGCACCAACAACAAAAATCCATACATCGCCACTGCCCCTTGTGCCAAGGTTTTCCGGGCTGCTGGCGTTTATGCGGAGGCCGTGCGCATCCATTCCACCGCATCTTCTCCTGCGGCGATGCGCATCGGCGCTCCTGCCTCGGTCGCCGCCCGCCACACCGCTTCGGCTACATCGCTGGCGTGGGTGATCTGGCTGTGATCCTGGAAATTGTTGAACACTTGCGCTGCGAGCGCGCCGTAAGCATCCGGGATCGCCCCTTCCATGCGCGGCCGGGCATTCTCGGCGAAGCGGGTCTGCGGTGCGCGCCCCGGCAGGACCAGACGCGCCTGCACGCCGACGCTGGCCAGTTCGAGGGCGACGGATTCGGTGAAGGCATTCACGGCAGCCTTGCTGGCCGTGTAGACCGCCAGCAGCGGTAAGGAGCGCAAGGTCACCGAGGAGGTGACATTGACGATCACGCCCGCGCCGCGCTGGCGCATCTGCGGGATGACCGCCTGTGTCATGGCGATGCTGCCGAGGGTGTTGGTGTCGAAGATCTCGCGCACCTGCTCCATGGGCTGGGCTTCGACGGCGGCAAGCGCGCCGATACCGGCATTGTTGACCAGCACGTCAATCGGGCCGGCCTCTGCGATGGCAGCGGCGATGCTGGTAGCGCTGGTCACATCCAGCGGCAGGATGCGCAGCCGGGGCGAGTCGGGCAGCAAGTCGCTGCGCGGTGTACGCATGGTGGCGATGACCTGCCAGTCGCGTTGCAGGAAGTACGAGGCGATTTCGAGGCCGAAGCCGGATGAACAGCCGGTGATGAGGACGGTTTTCATGCTGGATTCCTTGTGAGGTGTAAGAGAACAAGGCGAAGAATAGGCGCCCGCAGCCGGACTTGCTACAATCCAGAGTCCATCATTCATTGGCAATCGTCCAGCCATGTCCGAACCATCACTCACCGATCCCCTGGCCGAAGTGGTCAGTCTGCTGCAGCCGGCCGCCCGCTACACCAAGTACGTCCAGGGTGCCGGCGGTTGGCGGGTGCAGCGTTCCCGGCCGGAGCTGGCCTTCTATTGCGCGGTGCTGGAGGGCAGTTGCCGCATCCTGCGCGCAGATGCCGGCGCAATGACCGAGGAGACCTGCATCGTGCTGCACGCCGGTGATTTTTTCCTGGCCCCGGCCTTGCAGGGTTTTACCCTGGCCAGCATGGACGATTGCGATGACGCCCTGCTCGATGAAGACAATCCGCCGCCGCGTCTGTCCGATGGCCGCTATCACCTGGGGACGCTGGGCTTGCCGCCGCAGGTGCAACTGGTGGTCGGCCATTGCGTCTTCGCCTCGCCCGATACGCCACTGCTGCTCTCGCTGCTGCCCAGCCTGGTTGTGGTGCGCGCCCATGCGCGCCTGCATACGCTGGTGCAACTGGTGGGTGACGAATACCGCGCCGAGCGTCCGGCGCGCGACGTCGTGCTGGCGCGTCTGCTGGAGGTGCTGCTGATCGAAGCCCTGCGTTCCGGCACGGACACCGGAGCGGCCGCCACACCCGGCCTGCTGCGGGGCCTGGGCGATGTACGGCTCGCTGCGGCGCTGCGATCCATACATGCGCGGCCCGCCGACAACTGGAACGTGCTGCGGCTGGCGCGGGCTGCTGCGCTGTCGCGCTCCTCCTTCTTTGAACGCTTCCGCCGTGAAGTCGGACTGGCTCCGATGGAATACCTGCTGGCCTGGCGCATGGCGCTGGCCAAGCGCCTGCTGCTGGGCGAGGCGGCCTCCATGGCGACGGTGGCTCAGCAGGTAGGCTACAGCTCGGCTTCCACCTTCAGCGTGGCCTTCAGCCGGCATGTCGGCGTGCCGCCGTCGCAGTTCGCCCAGCAGGGCAAGGCCTAAGCCGCCACGAAGCCGACCCGTTCCATGGTTCCGATGTGCATGCTCAGCAGCTGCACGGCACGGTCGGTCTTCTTGTCGCGCAGGGCTTCGATGATGAGGCGGTGATCGTGATCCGAGCGCGGCTGCCAGCCGCGCTTGAAGCCGGTCGAGAACAGGTAGCGTGAATTGGTCAGCTGCAGTTGCTTCAACACCGCCAGCAGGCGCGGCATGCCACATTCGCTGGAGAGGATGTCGTGGAACAGGTTGTTGGCGGCATCCCATTCGATCAGCGAAGCGGCCTGGGCACAGGCCTCCTGGGCGGCTTCCAGGCGGGCGATATGTTCGGGGCCGAACTTGCGGATGCTGTGGCGCAGGGCCAGGATTTCCAGCGAGCCCCGCATCTCGGCATTTTCCTTGACCGCCGCCCGGTCCACCTGCGTGACCCGCACCCCGCGACGGGGCAATGTGAGCACCAATCCCTCGGCTTCCAACTGGCGAAACGCTTCCCGTACCGGCACGTGGCTGGACTGGAATTCCTGCGCCACGTGATCCTGCCGAAGCGCCGCCCCGCCTGCGATTTCGCCGCGGATGATGCGCGTGCGCAGGACCTCCGCGATGCGTTCGACGGTGCTTGGATGCTCGGAATGATGCGCCATGTTTTTATAGATAATCTATGAAAAAAGAAATTGTTGAACGAATTTGAGCGAAGTTAGAATCCGCCGAAGCTGAATTCTAAGCCTTTTCACTCACGGACCGGATTTTATCGATGAGCCAGTGCCCTTCCCCCGCCGCTGCCCAAGCCAGCGCTCCCCTGCATTTCCACCGCCCTTTGGCCGCCATCGACAGCAGCGCGGCCGAGCAGCTGTTTGAACTGCCCTTCCTCGATCTGCTGTACCGCGCACAGACCGTGCATCGCCAGCACCACCGCGCCAACGAAGTCCAGCTGTCCAGCCTGCTGTCGATCAAGACCGGGGGCTGCGCGGAAGACTGCGGCTATTGCTCGCAGTCGGCGCATCACAAGGAAGCGGGCGTGCCGGCCGGCAAGCTGATGGGCGTGGACGAGGTAGTGCAGGCCGCACAGGCCGCGCGCGACCAGGGCGCGACGCGCTTTTGCATGGGTGCGGCGTGGCGCAATCCCAAGCAACGTGACATGGCCGCGCTCACCGAGATGGTCAGCCAGGTGCGCGCACTCGGGATGGAAACCTGCATGACCCTCGGCATGCTGGAGCAAGCCCAGGCCGAGGCGCTCAAGCAGGCCGGACTGGACTACTACAACCACAACCTCGATACCGCGCCCGATTTCTATGGCCAGGTCATCTCCACCCGCAGCTACCAGGACCGGCTGGACACCCTGCAACGCGTGCAGGAAGCCGGCCTCAACGTGTGCTGCGGCGGCATCATCGGCATGGGCGAGACGCGCGCCCAGCGTGCCGGCCTGATTGCCCAGCTGGCCAGCCTGCCGGTGCCGCCGCAATCAGTGCCGATCAATCACCTGGTGCCGATCGCGGGCACGCCGCTGCAGGATGTGGCACCGCTGGACGAATTCGAATTCGTGCGCACCGTGGCGGTGGCCCGCATCGCCCTGCCGCACGCGGTGATCCGCTTGTCCGCCGGGCGCGAGAGCATGAGCGAGGCGACCCAGGCCCTGTGCTTTGCGGCAGGCGCGAACTCCATCTTCCTTGGGGCCAAGCTGCTGACCACGGCCAATGCGCCGGTCTCGGCCGACCTCGACCTGCTGCAGCGCCTGGGCCTGCAAGCGGCAGCTGCGGCCGCCTGATGCCACTGCACTGGAGCACCGCCCACTGCGGCGGAGCCTGGGTCATCACCGGTTACGAGGAGGTGGCCGCTGCCTTGCGCGATCCGCGCCTATCCGTAAGGCGTGCAGCGCGCTGGATCAACAGCGGGCTAGGTGAAAGCGGTAACGGACAGCAGGACGAAGCGCAGCGTGAGTTCAAGCGCCTGTTCTCGCGATCCTTGCTGTTCCTGGACGGCCGCGCCCATCGCCGCCTGCGCGGCGTACTCAATCCGGGATTCAAACCGGCTGACCTGCAAGCCCGGCGTGGCGACATCACCGCACTGGCGCAGCGGCTGGCCGATGCCATCGTGGCCGATCCGCAGGCAGCACGCGGCTTCGATTTCATCGCGCGCTTTGCACGTCCCTTGCCCGCCCTGGTGATTGCGCAACTGCTGGGATTGCCCGACCGCGTACCGGCGGAATTCATCGACTGGGCAGCCGATCTGGCGGCCTTCATCGGCAGTCCGACGCCGGACGCCACGCAGACCCTCGCGGCGCAACAGGCCATGCGCAATCTGTGTGATTTCTTCAGCCAGGCGCTGGCGCGAGCGGACGAGCTGCCCGAGGCTTGTCTTCTGCGCGGCCTGCTGAAAGCCCATGCAAGCGGACAACTGAATCGCAACGAACTGCTGGCCCAGTGCAGTACCCTGCTCTTCGCCGGCTACGAGACCACCCGCAATCTGCTCGGCAATGGCGTGCTCGCCTTGCTGCAACATCCCGCGCAATGGGCCGCACTCAAGGCCCGCCAAGCGGACCCGTCCGCGCTGCGGATGGCCGTGCGGGAGATGCTGCGCCATGACAGCCCGGTGCAGTACACCGGCCGCCGCCTGTTGCAGGACGTGACGCTGGCTGGTCAACGCCTGCAGCGCGGCCAGCTGGCCATCCTGCATATCGGGGAGGCCAATCACGATGCGCGCCGCTTCCGTGATCCGCAGCGTTTCGATATCCGGCGTGACGAAGGCATGCACCTGTCCTTCGGCCAGGGGCCGCATGTCTGCCTGGGGGCGGCACTGACGCAGCTGGAAGCCGAAATCGCTTTCAGCGTGCTGATGCAGCGCCTGCCCACGCTGTCCCTCGCTGACGAAACGCCGGTGTGGCAAGGCAATGCCGCCTATCGGGCGCTGGATCGCTTGTCCGTATTTTTCTGAAAGCCCCTCCATGCAAGATTTCACCCGTGAGCTGGATGCCCTCGCCAGCCAGAGCCTGCTGCGCACGCGGCGTGTGGTCGACGGTCCGCAGGGACCGCTGCTGCAGGTCGATGGACACGACGAATTGTCCTTCTGCAGCAATGATTACCTGGGCCTGGCCAACCATCCGCAGCTCATCGCCGCTGCCGCCGAGGCCTTGCAGCGCTATGGCGTGGGTGCAGCGGCCTCGCCTCTGATCAGCGGCCACAGCCGCGCTCATGAAACGCTGGAAGCCGAACTGGCGGCCTTTGTCCGCAAGCCTTCGGCGCTGGTGTTCGGCAATGGCTACATGGCCAACCTGGGGGTCGCCGCAGCGCTGGCCGGCAAAGGAGACACCGTCGTCGTCGACCGCCTGGCCCATGCCTCGCTGATCGATGGCGCACGCTTGTCCGGGGCCAGCCTGAAGGTATTTCCGCACAACGATGTGAGCCGTCTGGAGCAGGTGCTCTCCCGCTGCAGCAGCCCTCGCAAGCTGGTGCTCACCGATGCTGTCTTCAGCATGGATGGCGACCTGGCCCCGCTGGCCGAACTGGCGGCAGTGTGCGCCCGGCATGAGGCCTGGCTGCTGGTGGATGACGCCCATGGCCTGGGCGTACTTGGCCCGCAAGGACGAGGCAGCCTGGCCCTGGCGGGCGTGCAGGCGCCGCACGTGCTGCTGATGGGCACGCTTGGCAAGGCGGTCGGGGTGGCCGGCGCTTTCGTCGCAGGGGATGCCGGCGTGCTTGCATGGATCCTGCAGCGCGCCCGTACCTACATGTTCAGCACGGCGCATCCCCCCGCGCTGGCCGCCGCCACCTCGGCCAGCCTGCGCCTGATCGCCCGCGAAGAGTGGCGGCGCGCGCATCTGCAGGTACTGGCCAAGCAATTGCGCAGCGGACTGGCGGGGCTGCCGTGGACACTGCTGCCCTCCCCGACCGCCATCCAGCCGCTGATCGTCGGCGACAATGCGGCCGCCCGCGCCCTCTCGGCGGCCCTGCGCGTCAGGGGCATCTGGGTGCCGGCGATCTGCCCGCCCACGGTCCCCAAGGGGACAGCCCGGCTGCGCATCAGCCTGTCAGCCCTGCATACCCCGGCCGATGTGGCGCGCCTGGTGGCGGCACTGAGATCACTGGCACAAGGAGAATCCGCATGACCATGGCAAGCCCGCTGGCCGCCCGCAGCCTGCGCAGCGTGTGGCATCCCTGCACCCAGATGCGCCAGCACGAGCGCACGCCTCCCATCGCGCTGGCCCGTGCGCACGGTGCATGGCTGGTCGATACCGAGGGACGGCGCTATCTGGATGCCATCAGTTCCTGGTGGGTCAATCTGTTCGGCCACACCAATGCGCGCATCAATGCGGCCCTGATCGACCAGCTGGGCCAGCTGGAGCACGCCATGCTGGCAGGCTTCACGCATGAGCCGGTGGTGCAGCTCTCCGAGCGGCTGGCGGCGCTGACGGAGCATGCGCTGGGCCATTGCTTCTATGCCTCGGACGGTGCCTCGGCGGTGGAGATCGCGCTGAAAATGAGCGTGCATGCATGGCGCAATGCCGGGCATGCAGACAAGAATGAATTCATCTGCATCGCCGGCGGCTATCACGGCGAGACCGTGGGGGCGCTCGGCGTGACCGACACGCCGCTCTTTCGCAGTGCCTATGAATCCCTGCTGCGTCCGGCACATATCGCTGCCTCGCCCGATGCGCGACAGGCTGCACCGGGCGAGACGGCCGCCGATGTCAGCCGCCGCGCGCTGGCCGATGTGGAAAGGCTGCTGCAGGAACGCAGCGGACGCATTGCCGCCCTCATCGTCGAACCGCTGGTGCAATGCGCTGCGGGCATGGCCATGCATGATCCACAGTATGCGCGCGGACTGCGCGCGCTGTGCGACGCCTACGGTGCGCACCTGATCGCCGACGAGATCGCGGTCGGCTGCGGGCGTACCGGCCGCTTCTTCGCCTGTGAGCAGGCGGGCGTGTGGCCGGATCTGCTGTGCCTGTCCAAGGGCATCAGCGGTGGCTACCTGCCGCTGTCGCTGGTGATGGCCAGCGAGGCCATCTATGCCGCTTTCTACGATGACGATGTGCGGCGCGGCTTCCTGCATTCGCACTCCTATACCGGCAATGCACTGGCGTGCCGTGCTGCGCTGGCGACGCTGGACATCTTCGCGCAGGAACAGGTGCTGGACCGCAATGCCCGGTTCGCCCCGGTGCTGGCCGAGGCCCTGCAGCCGCTGGCGCAGGATGCGCGGGTGCGGCACGTGCGACAGTGCGGCATGATCTGGGCTTGTGATGCGCGCATCAATGATGCCGCCGTCACGGCAGGTTTTTCGCGCCGGCTCGCCGACGAGGCCGCGCAACGCGAACTGCTGGTGCGTCCGATCGGCAAGACGCTTTACGTGATGCCGCCCTACATCCTCGATGCGGCCCAGGCGCAATGGATGGGCGAGCGTCTGCATGCGGCCTTCGATGCGGCGATGCGCGCGGAGCCTCGTCCATGAGCGGCCGCAGCTATTTCGTCACCGGTACCGATACCGGCGTGGGCAAGACGCTGGTGGCGTCCGCGCTCATCCACCTGCACGCCGCGCGAGGCATGCGTGCCGGCGGCATGAAGCCGGTGGCATCCGGAGCTTTCCTGCAGGACGGCGTCTGGTGCAACGAGGATGTGCAGGCCTTGCAGGCCGCGGCCAATGTGGATTTGCCGCTGCACCTGGTGAATCCCTACCTGCTGCGGCAGGCCACGGCACCGCACATTGCGGCGGCGGAGGAAGGCGTGCAGATTGCACTCGATCATCTGGCGCTATGCCATGCGCAATTGCAGTCGGCGTGTGACGTACTGATTGTGGAGGGTGCGGGTGGCTTCATGGTACCGCTCGATGCGGACCACAACAGCGACGATCTGGTGGCCCGGCTGGGCTTGCCGGTAATACTCGTGGTCGGCATCCGCCTTGGCTGCATCAATCATGCCTTGCTGAGTGCGCTGGCCATCCGCGCGCGCGGGCTGCACTTGGCTGGCTGGGTGGCCAATCATGTCGACGCCCGAGAGACGCAGGCCGGCGCCATGGTGAACACGCTGGTGCGGCGGCTGCAAGCGCCGCTGCTGGGACGTCTGCCCTGGTCACCTGAAATGACGGCGGCGCAAGTGGCTGGTCTTCTTACTTGGCCAGATCCATCTTGACGACGTTGGACGTGCCACTGCGCACGGCCGTGATGTGCTTGTCGTGAATCGTGCGATAGCTGGCCAGTCCCAGTTCTGCCATGGAGTTGGACAATTCCACCAGGTCGGTGACGGCCTCTTCGGAATACATGGCATCGACCTCGTTGGCATCGAGCCAGTGACGGATGCGGCGCTCGCCGGAGAAGACGAAATCGCTCAGCCGCACCCAGTGGCCACCAAGGATGGCAGCCTCCTGGCCGTCGCGGCCGGCCAGCACGCTGTCAACCTGCGTGACCAGCTGGCGCATGCTCTTGCCGCTGCCGTCGACCAGGAACCGCGTGAGCTCCTCTTCGCTGGCGCAGTACCACAGCCACAGGGCATTGAAGGCGGCCTCGATCTGGTGCCCGATGAGGGCAAAGGCCGAGGCGTGGACCGGCATGTCATCACGCAGCAGCAGGATGATGCCGCAGTGATGTTGCTGGGCCACAGTGAGACAACCGATGGCGGCGCAGGCGCGCCGGTCATCGGGCAAAGGCTGGCCGTTGAATTCGGCCGAAATGCGATAGGCAAGGGACTGCGCCCTGGCCAACAGGTGATCCAATTGCATGGGACAACTCCCCTTCGTGTGAGGGCACGTGTACGGACGACTTGTTGTTATTCTTTTCAGCTCACGCCAGTGGCGCCGTCGAGGACAATGCGGATCTTGCGCGCCAGCTCATCGTGGCGGTAAGGTTTGTCGAGGACGGGAAATTCGCCATCGGCACCATGCCGCTCTATCGATTCACTGGCATAACCGGTAGTTAATAAAATTTTGATGGAAGGTATCATGCGCCGGGCCTCTCGCGCCAGTACCACGCCATTCATGCTGCCCGGCATGATGAGGTCGGTGAAAAGCAGATCCACCTTCGGTTCGGAACGCAGCACCTGCAAGGCTTCCGTCGGTGAATTCACCATGCTGACGCGATAGCCCAGGCTTTCCAGCATCGCCTGGGCCAGCTCGGCGACCTCGATTCTATCGTCAACCACCAGAATGTGCTCGTGACCGCCTTGGGTATGCGTGCGGTTGTCATACTCGAAGGCCCCCCCGACCTGGTCCTGCGTGGCCGGGAAGTAGATCGAGACGGTCGTGCCGCGCTCTGCGCTGGAGACGATGCGCACGGATCCGCCGGACTGCTTGACGAAGCCATACACCATCGACAGACCGAGGCCGGTGCCCTTGCCTTCGTCCTTGGTAGTGAAAAACGGGTCCATCACGCGCGGGAGGATGTCCGCAGGAATGCCGGGGCCGTTGTCCGTGACCGCGATGCAGACATAGAGACCGGGTTTTACGCCCAGCTGGATGGCACGATCTTCCGAGCTCAGGTCTTCATTGCTTGTATGGATTTTTACCGTTCCCTTGCCGGACATCGCATCGCGCGCATTGATGAGCACGTTCAGCAATGCCACTTCCATCTGGGTCGGATCGAGACGGCAATTCCACAGGCCCGAGGCCAGCTCGGTTTGGACCTCGATATCGCCACCGAGCGTGCGTTGCACGAGATCGGTGAAACCTTCCGTGAGCGAATTCAGGTTGATGGTGCGCCCCTCCAGCCGCTGCTTGCGGGCGAAGGCCAGCAATTGCTGGGTCAGCATGGCCGCCTTGCCGGAAGCCTTGCGGATGCTGTCGGCGCTGCGCGAGACACGCCCGAGGTCGGGCGTATCGCTGCGCAGCGCAAGATTGATGATGTCCAGGTAGCCGCTGATGACCTGCAGCAGGTTGTTGAAGTCATGCGCAATGCCGCCGGTGAGCTGGCCCAGCGCTTCCATCTTGCGCGCCTGGCCGAGGGCTTGCTCGGCATCACGTCGGCGGCTGATGTCCAGTTGCGAGCTGAAGAAGTATTTCAGTTCGCCATGCTGGTCATAGACCGGTGAAATGAAGAGCGCATTCCAGAACGTCGAGCCATTCTTGCGGTAGTTCAGCAGCTCGGTGGCGAGCTCGCGCTTTTCCGCCACGGCCTGGCGCACTTGTGCGACCACTGCGCGGTCGGTCTCCGGGCCTTGCAGGAACCGGCAGTTCTTGCCCACGACCTCGGCCCGGCTGTAGCCGGTCATGTTCATGAAGGCGTTGTTGACGAAGATGATCGGATTGTCCGGCTTGTTGGGATCGGACACGATCATCGGCATGCGCGTCATTTCGACGGCTGCGAAGAAGATATCGTTGGCGTCATCGCCTACCGCGACCTTGGCGTGGTCGTTGCGCATTCCTGCATCATTGAAGTCGTCGGCAGGCCAATGCACCGTGGGGTGCTTGGCGGTGTTGGGCATTGTATTTTTCTCCAGTGGGCTGGGCTCGGTTGCAGTGAGGCAACGGGAAGCGAGCTGCTTTCAGGAGTTTGGACACGGACGACCTCAACGGTTCCCGGCCCAATTGCAACAAGAATGCGAGTGTCCTGTTACACGTTGAGATGCATTTTGCGCAGCCCTTGCTGCAGGCCGGATTGCCATGGATGAGCTTGACGGGATGGCGTGCTGTCCTACGGCAACATGCGGCCCTGATCCAGTGTGTAGCTGCGGTCGCTGACCAGGCCGGCGAAGTGCGTATTCTGTTCGCAGAGGAGGATGGACATGCCGCGCCGTTTCAATTGCAGGATCATGTTCGCCATCTGCTCCACAATCACCGGGGCCACGCCTTCGGAAGGCTCATCCAGCAACAGCAGGTGCGGATTGCCCATGAGCGTGCGGGCAATGGTCAGCATCTGCTGTTCGCCGCCGCTCATGCGCCCGCCGGGGCGATGCGGCATGGCGCCCAGGTTGGGGAAGAGCGCGAAGAGCGCCTGCGGCGTCCATGCCGGCTCGCCCGCGCGCGCAGGCTGCCGACCGGTTTCCAGATTCTGCAGAACGCTCAGTTCGGTGAAGATGCGCCGGTCCTCGGGCACGAAACCGAGTCCCAGGCGGGCGCGCTGGAAAGGGGCCAGGCGCGTGATGTCGCGGCCCTCCAGCGTGACCTGGCCCTGCGTGCCTTCCAGCAAGCCCATCAGCGCCTTGAGCGTAGTGGATTTTCCCGCGCCGTTGCGCCCGGTGAGCGCGACCACTTCGCCGCGCCCCACTTCCAGCGAGAGATCGAACAGGATATGCGCCTGCCCATAGAAGGCATGCAGTCCCTCGACCCGCAACAATGGCCCACTCATGCCGGGCTCCCGAAGCTGGCACCCGAACCGAAGTAGACCTCGCGCACGCGCGCGTCCTGGCGCACCTCCTCGGGAGCGCCTTGCGCGATCAACTGGCCGCGCGCGAGCACGATGATGCGGTCGGCAAACGCGAATACCACATCCATGCTGTGCTCGGTGAAGAGTACCGACAAGCCGCGTTCGCTGACCAGGCGGCGCGTCAGGGCCATCAGCTCCTGACGCTCATACGGGGCCATGCCGGCGGTCGGTTCATCCATCAACAGCAGACGCGGCGCATTGGATAGCGCCATGGCCAGCTCCACGCGCTTGATGTCGCCATAGGCCAGCACGCCGCAGGCCCGTCCGGCCTGATCAGCCATGCCGACCTGCGCCAACAGGGCCATCGCTTCCTCGCGCAGACAAGCCGCAGCGGGACGCCACAGCTGCCACAGCCGGCGACGATGCGAGAGCAAGGCGGCCTGGACGTTTTCGAGCACGGTCAGCGATGCAAAGGCGGCCGACACCTGGAAAGTCCGCCCCACGCCGCGCCGCCAGATGCGGCGCGCATCGAGACCGGCAATATCCTCGCCATCAAGCAGCACACGCCCGGCATCCGGACGCAACTGGCCGTTGATGAGATTGAAGCAGGTGGACTTGCCCGCACCGTTCGGTCCGATCAGCGCCAGCATCTCGCCGGCCGGCAACGTAAAGGAAACGCCATCCAGCGCGGCGACACCACCGAAGGATTTGCGCAGGCCATCGATCTGCAGCAGGCTCATGCGCCCTCCTCCCGCTTCAACGGTGCACGCAGGCGGCTGAACGCGCCTGCCATGCCGCCGGGGAACAGCAATACCAGCAGCAGGATCACGCCGCCCAGCAAGGCACGCCAGTAATCGGTCTCGCGCGCCACCAGGTCTTGCAGCCAGGTAAACAGCGCTGCGCCCAGCAGCGGACCGAGCAGGCTCTGCACGCCGCCCAGCAAGACCATCACCAGGCCATCCACCGAGCGCCCCACGCTGGCCACCTCGGGCGAGATGCTGCCCTTGGAGAAGGCGAACAGCACACCGGCCAATCCGCAGAACAGCCCGGCGATGGCGAAGCCGCCCCATTGCAGGCGGCGCACGTCCATGCCCAGCGACTCGGCGCGCACGGCCGCGTCGCGGGCGGCGCGCAAGGCCAGTCCGAACGGCGCATGGATCACGCGCCGCAGAAGAATGACGCCAAGCGCGGCACAGCCCAGGGCCAGGTAGTAGTAGGCCAGCGGGGAGGCCAGCGCTTCTGCGGGACGAATGCCGACCAGCCCGTTGCTGCCGCCGGTCAGGTCATCCCACTGGAAAAAGGTGGCCCAGACAATCTGGGCGAAGGCCAGCGTCAGCATGGCCAGATACACGCCCGACAGCCGCACGCAGAACCAGCCGAACAGGATCGCGCCAGCCATGGCCGCGAGCGCGCCGGCGAGCATGGCCAGCGGCATCGGCCACTGCAGTTTGAGCGTGACCAGTGCGGCGGCATAGGCCCCCAATCCGAAATAGGCGGCGTGACCGAAGGACACCATGCCCCCCGGCCCCATCAGGAAATGCAGGCTGGCGGCGAAGAGGACGGCGATCAGGATTTCCACCATCAGCACCGGCAGATAAGGGAAGCGGCTCGCCAGCAAGGGCAGCGCCAGCAAAGCCAGCAGCGCGGTCCATCCCGCCAGGCGTGCCTTGCGCCCGGGTGCGCGCAACGGCGCGTCATGGCCGGCACCGCTGCGCACCAGCGCCAGCGGCTTGCCGAACAGGCCCCACGGGCGCATCACCAGGATGGCCGCCATCACCAGAAATTCCACCACCAGCGTGAGCCGCGAGAGCGAGACCTCGATGCCGAACAAGGAGACATTGCCCAATGCAATGCACAGCGCCTTGACCTCGGCGATCAGCAAGGCAGCGGCGAAGGCACCGCCGAGCGAGCCCATGCCACCGACCACCACCACCACGAAGGCGTTGCCGATGGTATCGAGATCCAGTGCCAGGTTGGCCGGCATGCGTGGCCCTTGCAGCGCGCCGCCCAATCCGGCCAGGAAGCAGCCCAGCGCGAAGACGGCCGTGAACAGCCAGGCCTGATTGACGCCCAGCGCACCGAGCATCTCGCGATCCTGCGTCGCGGCGCGGATGAGCGTGCCCCAGCGCGTGCGGTTGAGCAGCAGCCACAGCAGCCCGAACACCAGCGGACCGATGACGATGAGCAGCAAGTCATACTGAGGCAGGCGCCGCCCCAGCAACTGCACGGCACCGGAGAGCCCCGGCGCACGCGGGCCGAACAGGTCTTCCGGCCCCCAGATCCAGAGGGCGGCATCCTTGATGATGAGGACGAGGGCAAAGGTGGCCAGCAGCTGGAACAGTTCCGGCGCACGATAGATGCGACGCAAGACCACCACTTCCACCACGGCACCCAGCGCGGCCACGGTGAGCGCGGCCAGCAGCAGTGCGCCCCAGAAACCGAGCGCCGTGCTGCCCAGCCGTTCCACCAGGCTGTAGGCCACATACAGCCCCAGCATGTAGAACGAGCCATGCGCAAAATTGACGATCCGTGTAACGCCGAAGATCAGCGACAGGCCTGCCGCCACCAAAAACATCGCGGAAGCATCGGCCAGCCCATTGAGCAGCTGGACGGTGAGGCTGGCAAGCGTCATGGCATCAGCAACGGCCGCATTGGAACGTGAGCAAGATCAGCGTGGCAGGTCAATCCGCCGGACGCAGCTTCTTGACCTCGGCATCCGGCAACTGCAGGCTGGCGCCGTCGACATAGCTGAAGCTGGTCATGATGCCCTTGCCGTCCTTGATGCCGGTACGGCCGACGAAAGCGCCCAGCGTGGACTGGTGATCCTGCGGGCGATAGACGATGGAAGCCACCGGCGTCTCCACCTTCAGGCCCGAGAAGGCCGCAGCGAGCTTGTCGGCATCGGTACTGCCGGCCTTCTTGATGCCGGCGGCAATCGACATCAACGCGCTGTAGCCAACCAGCGAACCATTGCGCGGGTAGTCGTTGAATTTCTTGCGATAGGCGTCCACGAACTTCTTGTGTTCGGGCGTGTTGATGGCGTACCAGGGATAGCCGGTGACAATCCAGTTCTGCGGGGCTTCGTTCTTCAGCGGATCGAGGTATTCAGGTTCGCCGGTCAGCAGCGACGCCACCTCCACCTGATCGAACAGACCACGCGTGTTGCCTTCACGCACGAACTTGCCCAGATCGGCGGCGAAGAGTGCATTGAAGATGGCATCCGGCTTGGCATCGGCCAGCGCCTGCGTGACCGCGCCCGCATCGATCTTGCCCAGCGGCGGCGCTTGTTCGGCGACGAATTCCACATCCGGCTGGGCTTGCTTGAGCAGGGTCTTGAAGCTGGCGACGGCGGACTGGCCGTATTCATAGTTGGGATAGACGATGGCCCAGCGTTTCTTCTTCAGCTTGGCGGCTTCTTTCACCACCGACGCCACCAGCATGTAGGTGGACGGACGCAGGCGGTAGGTGTACTTGTTGCCGTTCTGCCAGACGATCTTGTCGGTCAGCGGCTCGGCCGCCAGGAAGAAGACCTTGTGCTGCTTGGCGTAATCGGTGAGCGCCAGGCCGGTATTGGAGAGGAAGCCGCCAAAGAGCAGCGCCACGCGTTCACGCGCCATCAGTTCTTCGGCCACGCGTACCGAATCGCCGGGGTTGCCATTGTCGTCGCGGGCGATCACTTCCAGCTTCTTGCCCAGCACGCCACCGGCGGCATTGACTTCATCCAGGGCCATCTCCCAGCCCCGGCGGTACGGCTCGAGGAAGGCAGGCTGCGCCTTGTAGCTGTTGATCTCGCCGATCTTGATGGTCTCCTGGGCCTGGGCTGCGCCTGCAGAAAGATTCACGATGGTCGCGGCGCACGCCCACAGCAGGCCGCGCTGGAAGTTGAAATGGTTCACGTCATTCCCTTCTGGTGAGAGTGCCCCGGCCGTTGCGGCGCGCGGGGCGGGCGTAATGATAACCGCTGGCGCGGCCGTGTGCAGATTACTTCACACGCTGTTTTTCCAGCTTGCGCGCCAGGGTACGGCGGTGCATACCGAGGCGGCGCGCGGTTTCGGAGATGTTGAAATCGGTTTCCACCAGCACCTCGTGGATGCGTTCCCATTCCAGGGTCTTGATGGAGGTGGCGCGCGCGGGCAGTTCGACGTCGGAGGCACCGGCCACGTGGCCGAAGGCGGCTTCGATGTCGTCGGTATTGGAGGGTTTGGCGAGGTACTGGCAGGCGCCCAGCTTGATGGCTTCCACCGCCGTGGTGATGCTGGCGAAGCCGGTCAGCACGACGATGAGCATGGCTTCATCGTGGGCATGCAGCATCTGCACGCAAGCGAGGCCGGAGGCGTTGCCGCCCAGTTTCAGGTCGACCACGGCATAGCCGGGACTGTGTTCTTTCAGGTGGGCCGCCGCTTCCTCCTGGCTGGCGGCCAGCAGGACGGTGTAGCCGCGACGCTCGAAGGAGCGTCCCAAGGTGCGTGCGAAGGCGGCGTCGTCCTCGATGATCAGAAGCAGGCGATCAGCCGGCATGTGCATTTCCTATTTTTCTACTTTGCCAAAGCCGGTATTGTAAGGCGAGACGGCGCCGGACATCGCCAGCACATGAAGAAAAAGGAAATGATCACGGTCAATGCCGCGTCAGGCGCGGCTTGCGGCACATCAAGCGCCCATCGGATAGTCCGGTGGTTCGCTGCCAGGCTCCGTTTCGGTCAGCGGGGCCAGGCTGATGGCCGACAGCGGCAGCTCAAGCGTCACGCGCGCACCACCCGCGGCACGATTGCTGGCCCAGATCCGTCCGCCCAGCTTGCGCGCGACGTTGACCACAAAGAACAGGCCCAGGCCACGACCCGGCTTGCCCTTGGTGGACTGGTAGGGCTTGCCGATCTGGTTGATCATCCAGTCGGGGAAGCCGGGGCCGCGATCGCTCACTTCCATGAGCAGCAGATCCCCTTCCCGCCTCACCTCCAGCGCCAGCCATTGCGGCGAGACCTCGAAGGCATTGTCCAGCACATTGCCCAGCATCTGCTTGATGGCCGAGTCGAAGGCGACCGGCACATCCTGCGCGATCAGGTTGCGGTATTCGAAGATCTCCACCGGCCGCGTCTTGCGCCAGTCTTCGGCGACGCTGTCGAGGAAGGTGTTGATCGTGGTCTTGATGGACGATTCGCCGCGCGCCTCGCCGGCCGACAGCAACACGCCGCTGACGATGGATTTGCAGCGCTGCAGCTGGGCTTCCATCTCGGCGATGTCTTCCAGCATGTCGGCGCGCTGGCTGATTTCGGGCATGCGCTTCCAGTCACCCAAGATCACGGAGACGGTCGCCAGCGGCGTGCCCAGCTCGTGCGCCGCACCGGAAGCCAGCAGGCCCATGCGCACGATATGGTCCTCTTCAGCGGCACGCTGGCGCAGGTCGGCCAGCAAGGCATCACCGGCGCGCAGGTTGCTGCTGATGCGGGTGATGAAGAACACCATCAGCCCGGCATTGAGCAGGAAGCAGATCAGCGTACCCTCCACATACAGGCTCAGCAAGCCCGCGTTGTGGTCCGGCGGCAGTGCCAGCGGCTCGGAAAACAGAGCCAGTCCCGCCAGGCAGGCCATGGTCACGGCGACGATGGCCCAGCTCGACCAGGGCTTCAGGAGCACGGCCGAGAGGATGATCTGCATCAGGTACAGGAACGCGAAGGGATTGGTGATACCGCCGCTCAGGTAAAGCTGGAAGGTCAGCACCGCCACATCCACCAGCAAGGCCAGGAACAGTTCGGCATTGGTGGCGATGCGCCGTTCATGCCAGCGCAGGTGGCTGGCAATGTTGAAGGCGATCAGGCAGGACAGCACCTCCAGCATGTGCGGCAGCGGCAGGTGCAGGTCGAACACCAGCACCACGAAGGCAATCGTGGAGACCTGCCCCAACACCGCCAGCCAGCGCAGCTGGATCAGCAGCAGCATGTTCTGGTGGCCGGCCGGGTTCTGCTCGCCCTGGCGCAGGCGCTGCCAGCGCTCGCGCAGGGTCTTGCGCTTGGCGACGGTGTCGGAGGCAGTCATCGCTCAGCCCCTGGCTTGCGCATCCTGGATGCGCTGGCGCCAGCGGCGTTCGTCGCGGATCACCCAATAGCCCGCACCCAGCGACATGAGCGCCAGGGCATACCAGGTCAGGGCATAGACCAGGTGGCTGTTGTGGAAGGCGATCACGGTCAGGCCACCGACGGGTTTCTGCGCATCAGGAGCGCTGGCGGCATTGGCTTCCGACGACGCCTTGTCGGCATCGACGAAATATGGTGCCACCTGCCCCGCTGGCAGCTGTCGGGCTTGTGCAATTGCCTTCACATCGCGCGAATACCAGCGGTTCTGCGCGGCGTCATTGCTGCGCAGGAAACCGCCGCCCTGCTCGCTCATGCGCAGCAATCCAGTCACTTCGTTCAGTTGGCCTGCAGGCGCATCCGCCAGCTGGGAGTCAGCCAGCTTGAGCGGCGATACCGAGACGAAGCCGCGATTGATCAGCACTACGCTGCCATCGGCAGTCTGCAAGGGCGTCAGCAGCCAGGCACCGCTGCCCAGGTCGGTACTGGCCTGTACGGCCACCGTCTTGCTGTACAGGTAGCGGCCGCTCAAGGCCACGCGCTTGTACTCATCGCGTTCGGCGGTCACGTTCGGCCAGTCCTGCGCAGCGGGTGGCGCCACCGGCGCAGCGTGCACCCGGGCGTCGACCTTGGCGATCAGGTCCAGCTTCCATTGCAGGCGATAGACCTGCCAGGTTCCCAGCGCAGCGAAGACCAGAAAGAAAAATCCCGCCAAAAGCGTCAGCAGCAACAAGCTGGCCTTTGTGCGGGATACCGGGGCGGCTTGCGCCGCCCCGCTTTCTTTGCCTTGCGTCACGCCATCAGTTGGCGTCGGGCTCATTTCGATGGGGCTGCGCCGTGTTGCATGCCTTGCATACCCTGCATCGACTGCGGCACGGTTTCGGTCGGCATGTTTTCAGGCGACATGGTCGGCATCATGTTGTGGTTCAGGTGATACATGACCCACAGCGAACCGGACAGCGTAATGACCACGATGACGATGGTGAAGATCATCGCCAGCATGTTCCAGCCGCCTTCGGACTTGCCGTTCATGTGCAGGAAGTAGCGGATGTGTACCACGATCTGCACGGCCGCCAGGGCCAGCAGCACGATGCCCAGGGTCGCCGAATTGGCGATGGTCTTGTTCATGACCATCCAGAACGGGATCGCGGTCAGGATCACGGCCAGCACGAAGCCGGTGACGTAATCCTTCATCGTGCCGTGGGCGGCGTGGTCGCCATGACCATGGCCGTGACCATGGTCATGGTCATGGTCGTCGTGATGGCCCATCGGTCGGGCCGGGTGTTCTTGGTGGCCGCGGCTCATGGCAGGACTCCCATCAGATAGACAAAGGTGAAGACGCCGATCCAGACCACGTCCAGGAAGTGCCAGAACATCGACAGGCACATCAGGCGGCGGCCGTTGGCTTCGGTCAGGCCGTGCTTGTTGATCTGGAACAGCAGCACGATCAGCCAGATGATGCCGAACGTCACGTGCAGGCCGTGGGTTCCGACCAGCGCGAAGAACGAGGTCAGGAAGCCGCTGCGGGACGGGCCCGCGCCTTCGTGGATCAGGTGCAGGAACTCATACAGTTCGAAGTAGATGAAGCCGGCACCCAGCAGACCCGTGATGATCAGCCAGATGATGGTGTTCTGCTGCTTCTTGGCCTGCATGGCCAGCATGGCGAAACCGTAGGTGATCGACGACAGCAGCAGCAGCGCGGTGTTCAGCGCCACCAGCGGCAGGTCGAACAGCTCGGCACCGGTCGGACCGCCTGCATAGTTGCGGCCCAGGACGGCGTAGCACGCAAACAGGCAGGCGAAGATCAGGCAATCGCTCATCAGGTAGATCCAGAAGCCCAGCAAAGTGCCGTTCTCCGGATGGTGATGGCGGACGAAGTAGCGCGAGCTAGGCGTCGCGTCGGCCGTGTGGTTGATTGCTTCAGACATGGCTATTCAACAGACGTGTGCGCTCTGCTTCGACACGGACGACTTCGTCGGCCGGGATGTAGTAGTCGCGGTTGTAATTAAAGGTGTGGATGATGGTGGCGGCAACCAGAACAACGAAGATTGCCACGGCCGGCAGCCACATGTGCCAGATCAGGGTGAAGCCCAGCGCTGCCGACAGCGCAGCGATGATGAAGCCGGCACCGGTGTTCTTGGGCATGTGGATTTCCACGAAATCACCCAGCGGACGCTGATACTTGTTCTTCTTCATGTCAGCCCAGGCGTCGTTGTCATGCACGACCGGGGTGAAGGCGAAGTTGTAGGCCGGCGGCGGCGAGGAAGTCGACCATTCCAGGGTACGGCCGTTCCACGGGTCGCCGGTCACATCGGCCAGCTTCTTGCGGTCGCGGATCGAGACGGCGATCTGGATGATGAAGGAACCGATGCCCAGGGCGATCAGGCCAGCACCAACGGCAGCGGTGACGAACCAGATCTGCAGCGACGGATCATCGAAGTGGCTCATGCGGCGGGTCACGCCCATCAGGCCCAGTACATACAGCGGCATGAAGGCCAGGTAGAAGCCGACCAGCCAGAACCAGAACGAGCACTTGCCCCAGAATTCGTTCAGCTTGAAGCCGAAGGCCTTCGGGAACCAGAAGTTGATGCCGGCGAACATGCCGAACACCACGCCGCCGATGATGACGTTGTGGAAGTGGGCGATCAGGAACAGCGAGTTGTGCAGCACGAAGTCAGCCGGGGGAACGGCCAGCAGCACGCCGGTCATGCCACCGATGACGAAGGTGACCATGAAACCGATGGTCCACAGCATCGGGACTTCGAAGCGGATGCGGCCACGGTACATCGTGAAGAGCCAGTTGAAGATCTTGGCACCGGTCGGGATCGAGATGATCATCGTGGTGATGCCGAAGAACGAGTTCACGCTGGCACCTGAACCCATGGTGAAGAAGTGGTGCAGCCACACCAGGTAGGACAGGATGGTGATCACCACGGTCGCGTAGACCATGGAGGTGTAGCCGAACAGGCGCTTGCCGCTGAAGGTCGAGACGATTTCAGAGAAGATGCCGAAGGCCGGCAGCACCAGGATGTAGACCTCGGGGTGGCCCCAGATCCAGATCAGGTTCACGTACATCATGGCGTTGCCGCCCATGTCGTTGGTGAAGAAGTTGGTGCCGAAGACGCGATCCAGGGACAGCATGGCCAGCACGGCGGTCAGCACCGGGAAGGCAGCCACGATCAGGACGTTGGTACACAGCGAGGTCCAGGTGAAGACCGGCATCTTCATCATGTTCATGCCCGGGGCGCGCATCTTGACGATGGTCACCACCAGGTTGATGCCTGAGAGCAGTGTCCCTACCCCGGCCACCTGCAAGGCCCAGATGTAGTAATCCACCCCCACGTCAGGGCTGTACAGGATGCCCGACAGCGGCGGGTAAGCCAGCCAGCCGGTGCGGGCGAATTCGCCCACGAACAGCGAGGCCATCACCAGCAGTGCGCCGAAGGTGGTCATCCAGAAGCTGAAGTTGTTCAGGAACGGGAAGGCCACGTCACGTGCACCGATCTGCAGGGGCACGACGTAGTTCATCAGACCGGTCACCAGGGGCATGGCCACGAAGAAAATCATGATCACGCCGTGGGCGGTGAACACCTGGTCATAGTGGTGCGGCGGCAGGAAGCCGGCATTGTCGCCAAAGGCGATGGCTTGCTGCGCACGCATCATCAGCGCATCGGCAAAGCCGCGCAGCAGCATGACGATGGCCAGCACGATGTACATGATGCCGATGCGCTTGTGGTCGATACTGGTGAACCAGTCGCGCCACAGCATGCCCCACAGGCGATATTTGGTGAGCAGGCCGAGTACTACTATGCCGCCCAGCGCCACCATGGCGAAGGTACCGATCAGGATCGGCTCATGGTATGGAATCGCTTCCAGACTGAGACGACCGAAGATCAGCTTTATCAGGTCAAAATTGTCAGACATCTTTACTTCCCGGGGAAAAAGGAAATGGGGGCGCAGCGGTGTTCTGCTGCGCTGATACGGCTACCAGGCAAGGAAATCATTCGGCCTTTTGCTGGCCCGGTTTCACGTTCAGGTCGGTGGCCATCATCTTGTCCATGCAAACCGTGTTGGGTGCGACGCAACGATTCACGATGGCGTGGAACAGTTCGGGCTCGACGCTGCCGATCAGGCGGGCAGGTTCACGTTCACTCGGCTGTTCCAGCTTCAGGTATTCGGCACGGTCCAGCTTGCCCGCGCCCGCCTTGGCCTTCTGCACCCAGGCGTCAAAGCCGGCCTGGTCCAGGCCATGGAACTTGAAGCGCATGTGCGAGAAGCCGGCACCGCTGTAATTGGCGGAGAAACCGTCGTATTCGCCGGCCTTGTTAATCACGGCGTGCAGCTTGGTTTCCATGCTCGGCATCGCGTAGATCTGGCCTGCCAGTGCCGGGATGTAGAACGAGTTCATCACGTTGGAGGCAGTGATCTTGAACTGGATAGGGGTATCCACGGGTGCGGCCAGTTCATTGACGGTAGCGATGCCCTGCTCCGGATAAATGAACAGCCACTTCCAGTCCAGCGCCACGACTTCCACCACCAGCGGCTTGACCTGAGGCGACAGCGGACGCTCGGCGTCGATGCGCGAGAGCGGACGGTACGGGTCCAGGGTGTGGGTGGTGATCCAGGTCAACAGGCCCAGGGCGATGATGATCAGCAGGGGTGCGCCCCAGATGACCAGTTCCAGGCGGGTCGAGTGATCCCAGTCCGGCTCGTAGGGAGCGGAAGTGTTGCTCTTGCGATAACGCCATGCGAACAGCAGCGTCAGGATGATCACCGGGACGATGATGAGCAGCATCAACGCGGTCGAGATGACGATCAGGCGTGCTTGCTGGTTAGCGATGTCGCCGGAAGGATTCATCACGACGGTGTTGCACCCAGCCAACAGAAGCGCAGGAAGCAGGAGCAATCCGCGACGGAGGATTTGAGAAACCATGAAGGAAAATTCCAGTCGTATGTATCAGAGCGTGGTAATGTAACGCCAATAAAGTGTGTTGGCGATTGGACGTTTTGTCCCACCCTGTCACTTGCCACCTGCCAGGTTGGGATTTGTAGCACGTACTGCGACTAAACCTCTAACAGTGGGAGACAAAGCCATGGCAAGCACCAGCATCCACAATGGTGAAGGTTCCGGTCAACTCCGGCCTCAATCCAGCAATCCTTCCACTCACCACGAACACGGCACGATCGAACCCGGTGAGATCGCGGTGGGCGTGGTGATCGGACGCGCGTCCGAATACTTCGACTTCTTCGTTTATGCACTGGCTTCAGTGTTGGTGTTCCCGGCGGTCTTCTTTCCCAACGAACCGAAACTGGAAGGCACGCTCTACGCCTTCGTGATCTTTGCCTTCGCCTTCCTGGCCCGCCCCATCGGGACCACGATCTTCATGGCGATTCAAAAGCACTACGGCCGAGAGGTGAAACTGACGCTGGCGTTGTTCATGCTCGGCTTTTCGACTGCGGGCATTGCGTTATTGCCAACTTACGAACACATTGGTGTGTGGGCCATCATCTTGCTCTCGCTCTTGCGTGTCGGTCAAGGGGTGGCGCTGGGCGGTGCGTGGGACGGCCTGCCTTCGCTGCTGGCGATGAACGCCCCGCCGAACAAGCGTGGCTGGTATGCCGCACTGGGCCAGCTGGGCGCGCCGCTGGGCTTCGTGATTGCCGCCAGCCTGTTTGCCTACATGCTGGCCACGCTGACCACGGCGGACTTCCTTGACTGGGGCTGGCGCTTCCCCTTCTATGTGGCCTTTGCCATCAACGTGGTGGCCCTGTTCTCGCGCCTGCGCCTGGTGTCGGCGCCGGAATACGCCAAGCTGCTCGATGAACGCGAACTGGAGCCGGCCGGCGTGGTTGAGCTGGCCACCACCCAAGGCCGCAACATCATCATCGGCGCCCTCGCCGCCCTGGCCAGCTATGCGCTGTTCCACCTGGTGACGGTATTCCCGCTGTCGTGGATCAAACTGTATTCGCTGCGTGAAGCCTCGGCTTTCCTGGTGATCCAGATCTGGGGCGGTGTGATCATGGCAGCTGGCATCGTGGTATCGGGCCTGATTGCGGATCGCTTCGGGCGCCGCAATACCCTGGGTTCGATGGCATTGCTGATCGCTATCCTGTCGGCCTTCGTCCCGAGCTTGATGAATGGCGGCGAATCCGGCCAGAACACCTTCATCCTGATCGGCTTTGCGCTCCTGGGCTTGTCTTACGGCCAGGCTGCCGGCGCCGTGACGGCCAACTTCAAGACCCGCTATCGCTACACCGGCGCGGCCCTGACGTCAGACCTGGCCTGGCTGGTCGGTGCCGGTTTCGCACCGCTGGTCGCACTGGGCTTGTCAGCGCACTTCGGCATGGCCTACGTAAGCTTCTACCTGCTGTCGGGCGCTGTGGGTTCGCTGGCGGCGTTGAGCCTGAACCGGGCGCTGGAAGGGCGTGATGACTGAAACAGCCTGAACTCTACGTCACGGCTTGCCTGATGAAGAAAAAACCCGGAAGGAAACTTCCGGGTTTTTTAATGGGCGACGCGCATGTGAGTGAACAATCCTGCGAGCCTCAAGCAGGCGCGCCGCCATTGACCACCTCATGCACGAAGCGCAATTTCTGCAGCACCGGCGTAGACAAGGTGAAGGGATAGGAATCCGGCATGCCAATGCTGCGATTGAGGCTGTTGAGCACATAGGTCAGCGCAAACCACTCGCGGGCCAGTTCGTCAAAGGAACCGGCCGCCACCGGCGGCGCCTTGATGACCAGCTTCTGCTCGCCCTCATGGCGCGGCCGCAGCTGCACGCCGCAGGCATAGGCCGTCTCCAGCGTATCGAACATATGAAGATAATGGGCCCAGGTCTCCGCCCAGTCTTCCCAGGGGTGGCTGCTGGCGTAGGCACTGACGAAGTTTTCTTCCCAGTCCGGGCGCGGGCCATTCTCGTAATGAGCCTTGAGCGCTTCACCATAGTCCTGGCGCTCGTCACCGAACATCTCCCGGAACGGTGTGATCCAGTCGGTTGGCGCCACCAGCCGGTCGAAATAGTAATGGCCGCTCTCATGCCGGAAATGCCCCAGCAGCGTGCGATACGGCTCGGCCATCTGCTCGCGCGCCTGTTCGCGGTAGGCGGGATCGGCTTCGGCAATGTTGATGGTGATGACGCCATCGGCATGCCCGGTCAGCACCCGCTCGCCATGCGGAAGGTCTTGCAGGAATTCGAAGGCCAGGCCGGCTTCTTCATCTTCCATCTTCGGTACCGGCTGCAATTGCAAGGTCCAGAGAGAATGCAGCAGGCGCCGCTTGGCCGTCTCCAGGCGGCTCCACAGCACCCGGTTGTTGCCTTCGTCGAGATTGGGAATGACGCGCGTGAGGCGGCAGGAGGCACACAGTTCGTGCGGCTCGCGCTCATCGAGCATCCAGTTGCAGATGTTTTCGCGCCAGTAGTTGACGCACTGCTTGAACACCAGACCCTCATTCTGCGGCTTGACGCTGCGCCAGCGTCCCGGCCCGGCTTCAGGGACGACGGCGTTGGCGTCCGGCGCCGGTGCGGCTGCCGGCGCCAGCGGCGAAAAGCTGGCAATGGCCTGCAATTGTGGCTGATAACCCAGCATCCAGCCGCAATTGCCACATACGGTGTTTTCGAAGAAGACTTGCGCGCTGCAATTGTCGCAGTGAAAGGTTTTCATGGGCTCCCCCGTTGTTTATCGTCATTGCCAACGAAGCATTGTCGTCGGCATCTGGCGTTTGAAGGGGAAAACCGAGATACGTTCCTGCATGCAGGAACGCAAAAAAGTGAAGCCTGGTGCAAGTTACTGCGCCAGGCCGATGCAAGGGTGAGGCCGGCCGTTCAGCCGGTCAGCCAATCACGCGCAAGGAAAAATCGGTCGCCTGGATATCCTTGGTGAGGCTGCCAATCGAGATGCGATCCACGCCGGTCTCGGCAATGGCGCGCACGGTCTGCATGTTGATGCCGCCGGACGCTTCAAGCAAGGCGCGCCCCGCATTGACGGCTACGGCCTCGCGCATCATGTCCAGAGAAAAGTTGTCCAGCAGAATCGATTCGGCACCAGCCTGCAGGGCTTCATTGAGCTCGGCAATGCTTTCCACCTCGACCTGGATGGTCACGCCTGCGTTGAGCTTCAAGGCGGCAGCCACAGCCGCAGTGATGCCGCCGGCGGCCGCGATGTGGTTTTCCTTGATGAGGATGCCGTCATACAGCGCCAGGCGCTGGTTGGCACCGCCGCCCACCCGCACCGCGTATTTCTGCGCCAGGCGCAGACCGGGCAAGGTCTTGCGGGTATCGAGGATGGCCGCGCGCGTACCCTGCACTACTTCCACGTAACGACGGGTAGCGCTGGCCACGCCCGAAAGCAGCTGCAGGAAATTGAGTGCGCCGCGCTCGGCGGTCAGCAAGGCACGAGCCGGGCCTTCGATGGTGCAGACCTCGCTGTCGGCGGCCATCAGGTCGCCTTCGGCATAGCTCCAGCTGACCTGCAGGCGCGGGTCGAGCCGGGTCATGACGGCCTCGAACCAGGGCGCACCGCACAGCACGGCAGCTTCGCGCACGATGACGCGGGCCTTCACGAATTCGTTTTCCGGTACCAGGAGACCCGTGTAGTCGCAGTCGCCCACATCCTCGGCGATGGCCTGGTTGACGTTGGCGTCGAAAGCTGCATGCAGCGCGGCATCGAAAGGACCGAAGGGATTGCGCAGATTGCTGGCCGCGATGGTCGAGGCAGTCTTGAGGGCGTGGAGCGTCATGCGGGGCCGATTCCTGCAAACAGTTGCTGTTCGTCTTCAAGGCGCGCCGAGGGGCGGACCTTGGCCTTGCGCTGGGCGGCGAAGTCCAGCATGCGGTCGATGCAGACCACGGCCTGCTTGCCGATCGCCGGATCGACGTGGATTTCATTGGCGCCGGTTTCCAGCACGTGCAGCAGGTTCTGCAAGCCATTCATGGCCATCCACGGGCAGTGCGCGCAGCTCTTGCAGGTGGCGCTGTTGCCGGCGGTGGGTGCATCGATGAAACGCTTGCCAGGAGCCGCTGCGCGCATCTTGTGCAGGATGCCATTGTCAGTAGCGACGATGAAAGCCGGCGCATCGGACGATTGCACCGCCGCGATCAGCTGCGAGGTCGACCCGATCACATCGGCCTGCGCCACCACCGCTTCGGGCGACTCCGGGTGCACCAGCACCAGCGCGTCCGGATGTTCGGCACGCATCAGTTCCAGCTCGATACCCTTGAATTCGTCATGCACCAGGCAGGAACCCTGCCACAGCAGCATGTCGGCGCCGGTCTGCTTCTGGATGTAGCTGCCCAGGTGCTTGTCCGGTGCCCACAGGATCTTCTTGCCCTGGGCGTGCAGGTGCTGGACGATCTCAAGACCAATGCCGGAAGTCACCATCCAGTCGGCACGGGCCTTCACGGCCGCGCTGGTATTGGCATACACCACCACGGTGCGGTCCGGATGCTGGTCGCAGAAGGCCGCGAACTCATCGGCCGGGCAACCCAGGTCCAACGAGCAGGTCGCGTCCAGGTCGGGCATGAGGATACGCTTTTCGGGGCTGAGGATCTTGGCCGTCTCGCCCATGAAGCGCACGCCGGCCACGACCAGGGTCCGGGCGGCATGGTCACGGCCGAAACGCGCCATCTCCAGCGAATCCGAGACGCAGCCGCCGGTTTCCTCGGCCAGGTCCTGCAGGTCGCCATCGACGTAGTAGTGCGCCACCAGCACCGCCTGCTTTTCCTTGAGCAGCTGGCGGATGCGCGCTTTCAATTGCGCGCGTTCCTCGGGGCTGGGCGTGGCCGGTACCTTGGCCCACGCATTGGCGGTACAACTGCCGCCGGTCTCCATTTGCGGTCGCTCGAATTCGACGACCTTGGTTGCTGTTGCTTGCATGGCGGTCAACAATGCTGTGCTGATGCGGTTGGGGGAATTATTCGATGCCCTGGCTGGCCAGGTAGTCTTCGTAGCCGCCCTGGAAGTCGATCACCTGGCCGTCCTTCACTTCGAGGATGCGGGTGGCCAGCGAGGACACGAATTCACGGTCGTGCGACACGAAGATCAGCGTACCGGCATACTTTTCCAGTGCGATGTTGAGCGATTCGATGGATTCCATATCCATGTGGTTGGTCGGCTCATCCATCAGCAGCACGTTGTGGCGGCCCAGCATCAGCTTGCCGTACATCATGCGGCCCTTTTCGCCCCCGGAGAGCACCTTCACCGACTTCTTCACATCATCGCCGGAGAACAGCAGACGGCCCAGAATGCCGCGCACGGCCTGGTCATCGTCGCCTTCCTGGGTCCACTTGCCCATCCAGTCGGTCAGGGTCTCGCCACCGGCGAATTCCTCGGTCGGATCCTGGGGCATATAGCCGACGTTGGCGTTTTCCGCCCATTTCACCTCGCCCGAATCCGGATGCAGGCCGGTCACGTCGCCGCCGATGCTGCGCAGCAGAGTGGTTTTACCCGCGCCGTTGGCACCGATGATGGCGATCTTCTCGCCGGCTTCGACCATGATGCTGAAGTTCTTGAAGATGTCGCGGTCGTAGGTCTTGGTGATGCTTTGGGTTTCCACGGCCAGGCGGTGCAGCTTCTTTTCGCCTTCGAAGCGCACGAACGGGTTCACGCGGGAAGACGGCTTGATGTCCTCGACCTTGATCTTGTCGATCTGCTTGGCGCGCGAAGTCGCCTGGCGGGCCTTGGACTTGTTGGCCGAGAAGCGGCGCACGAAGTCCTGCAGTTCGGCCACTTTTTCCTTGGCCTTGGCGTTGACGGCCAACTGCTGCGCTCGCGCTTGCGATGACGCCAGCATGTAGTCGTCATAGTTGCCGGGATAGATCTTCAGCGTGCCGTAATCCATGTCGGCCATGTGGGTACAGACCTGGTTCAGGAAGTGGCGATCGTGGGAAATGATGATCATGGTGGAATTGCGCTCGTTGAGCACTTCTTCCAGCCAGCGGATGGTGTCGATGTCCAGGTTGTTGGTCGGTTCGTCCAGCAGCAGGATGTCCGGGTTGGAAAACAGGGCCTGGGCCAGCAGCACGCGCAGCTTCCAGCCGGGTGCGACATTGCTCATCGGGCCGGTGTGCTGTTCGATGGGCACGCCCACGCCCAGCAGCAGCTCGCCGGCACGCGCTTCGGCGGTGTAGCCGTCGTATTCGGCGAACTTGGCTTCCAGGTCGGCGGCCTTCATGTAGTCGTCGTCGGTGGCATCCGGATTGGCATAGATCGCATCGCGTTCGGACATGGCCGCCCACATCTCCACGTGGCCCATCATGACCACATCCAGCACGCGCATTTCTTCATAGGCGAACTGGTCCTGGCGCAATTTACCCAGGCGCTCGTTCACGTCCAGGCTGACGTTGCCGCCCGACGGCTCCAGGTCACCGCCCAGAATCTTCATGAAGGTGGATTTGCCGCAGCCATTGGCACCGATCAGGCCGTAGCGATTGCCATCGCCGAACTTGACGGAAATGTTCTCGAACAACGGCTTGGCGCCGAACTGCATGGTGATGTTTGCGGTGGATAGCACTGCGAAAACCTTTTCAAAAATGTAACTTGCGTACGCCGGTCAACAACGAACCCCTGGCGCGCGAAACCGGGCATTTTACCACTGCACGCCTGATGCGGCTTGTGTTGCGGTGGCGGCGCACTGCCAAAATCTTGCCAAATTTCAATGTTTGCGTTGCTCATCTGCAGCGCTGCCTTACAATTCCCGGGATTTTTACGCCCTTGGGCGCGCTCTGACCCATTTTGTCACTCTGGAAACCGCAAGCATGAAGCGAGCCATCCTCTCCGCCATCGCCCTCCTCGCCGTATCCACGCCGCCCCTGCTGCCGGCGCACGCGGCCGATACCGGTTACAACATCTGGACCAATGAATACACCGTCTCCAGACAGCAACTGCAGAGCGCCATCGCCCCGCAATTCCCGCGCAAGATGCGCTACATGGACATCTTCGACGTGACCTTCAGCAACCCGCGCCTGGGCATGCTGCCGTCCGAAAACCGCATGAATACCGTGGTCGACGCCCAGATTGCCAATCCCCTGCTCCTGCAGCGCCCGGTCAACGCGGTGCTGACCCTGAGCAGCGCATTCAAGTACGATCCGGCCACGCGCTCGCTGCGATTGGATGCCCCGAAGGTGGACAAGGTCGACAGCACCGACCTGCCGCCGCAATATGCCCAGCAGTTGACCACCCTTGGCAATGCCGCCGCCAACCAGTTCCTGCGCGGCTACGCGCTCTATACCTTCAAGCCGGAGCAGTTGCAGATGAACGGCAAGACCTTCGAGCCCGGCAAGATCACGGTCGAACAGGACGCGGTCAAGGTGGAAATCAAGGAAAAGTGACGATTCCTTCACTGAGCACGCAAGCAGCCCGCCGGGCCGCGTGCAGTCTCAGCGACGGGCCAGGGTCGGATAATCCGAGAGAGTCAAGGTGAAGCCTTCTGCGCCGCGGGCATCCAGCTCCGCGTGTGCGCCCAGCGGCAGGGTCACCAGATCGCGCACATGGCCGAAAGGCAGGCCGGTCACGATAGGGGTGGCGATGCGCTGGCGCAGGAAGGCCAGCATTTCAGTGAAATCGTAGCCGTTGTCGATCTCGGCCAGGCGGTAGGCCGAGAAGTCGCCCAGCAGGATGGCCTTCTGCCTGGCCAGCACGCCAGCCTGCTCCAGCTGCAGGAACATCCGTTCCACCCGGAACGGATGTTCATTCACATCCTCCAGGAACAGAATCCCGCCGTCGATCGCGGGAAACTGCGGATGGCCAACCATATGCGCCATCATCGCCAGATTGCCGCCCCACAGCTTGCCCGAGCACTGCAGCACCGGACTGAGCGGATCGGTACGGCGGTCGCCATTGGCGGCCCGATCTGCACCGGCCTGGCCGTCATAGTTGTGGGCCACCACCTGCGATGAAGTCAGCGTGCGCCACAAGGTCGCCAGCGCTGCCCAATTGGGGGATTCGGCACCAAAGTCACCGGAGAGCATCGGCCCCTGGAAACCGGCGTAGCCGGATTGCGCCAGCAGGCAGCACTGCAGGGCCGTGAAATCGCTGTAGCCCACCAGCAGCTTGCCACTGGCAGCGAGCGCAGGAATATCCAGCGCTGGCAGGATACGGCTCATGCCGTAGGAGCCACGCAGCCCCATGATGACCTCGATTTCCGGGTCGGCCGCCGCTTCCATCAGTTGCGCCGCGCGCTGCTCATCGGTGGCGCCGAAGCGCTGGTAGCGCCGGGCATGGTCGTAGAAATTGCGCACCCGGCAGCCCAGCGATTCCAGCAAGGCCACGCCACGCTGCACGCCGGCCGGGTCCAGCCCGGCATGGCCACACGGTGCCACAATGGCCACCCCCGTTCCCGGCGGGACCAGTCCTTCCAGCAGTTCACGGCCAGCAGTTGCGATCGTCATGTTGGTTCACCTGATGCTTGAGCATCGCCTTGCGCGGCGGCGTCCAGCAGGCGTTGCTGCTTCACTTGTTCGCGTCGCATGGCGAAGAATTCTTTCAGTAACTGGCCACATTCCTCGGCCATCACGCCGCCCAGCAGTTCGGTGTGATGGTTCAGCTTGTCCTGTTCAAACAGGTTCACCACCGAGCCGCACGCACCGGTCTTTGGATCGGCCGCGCCATAGACCACGCGCGCCAGGCGGGCGTGCATCATGGCACCGGAACACATCACGCAGGGTTCCAGCGTGACGTAGAGTTCACATCCGGGCAGGCGATAGTTGCCCAGCTTCTCGGCCGCCCGACGCAGCGCCATGATCTCCGCATGGGCGGTCGGATCGTGCTTGCCGATGGGCTGGTTGAAGCCGGTGGCGATCACCACGCCATCCTTGACCACCACCGCACCCACCGGCACCTCGCCCAGCGCCCAGGCATTGTTGGCCTGGTCGAGCGCGGCGCGCATGTGGCGCAGGTCGGCCTCGGTGATGGCTTGCGGGAGGACAGCGCCGTCCATCAGTCGGCCGTGATTTCAGCCCAGCAATTGGGCGTTTCGTGCAGCACCAGCTTCTGCAGATGCAGGCCGGTGCCGTAGCGGTCCTTGTAGGCTGCCTTGAGGATGGCGAAGGCTTCGCGGGCCAGGTTTTCGACCGTCGGGATGCTGCCGATGATGACCGTCTTGTGGCCCGGCAGGCTGGCCAGGAAGTCGCGGACCGGCGTGTCCTTTTCATAGACCAGGAAGGCATGGTCCCAGACATCGACCAGGTGCTCCTTGGCCAGGGCCTTGATGTCGGAGAAGTCCATGATCATGCCATTGTCGGAATTGCCCTCGATGTCGATGACCGCGCCGGTCAGGGTGATTTCCAGCGTGTAGCGGTGGCCGTGCAGGTTGCGGCACTGGCTCTTGTGGTCCGGAATGCGGTGGCCGGCGTCGAATTCGAGTTTGCGGGTAATGGTGAGCATGAATGTTTCTTCGAGGATGGCCGCCGCACAAGCCGTGCAGCAGGCCGGGTAAAGCCATTGTAATCACGCGGCGCAGCGCCGCATGAAGAAAAAAGCAAAAAATCGATCAGGGGATATTGAGCAGCTTGTGGGTCTGGATGCTCAGTTTCCACTTGGGGTTGTTCTTGACCATCTCGATGGCCAGCCGGGTATTGGCGGCCGCCTGCAGACCATCCATGGGCTGCAGCAGGAAGTGCTGGAAATCCAGCTTTTCATATTCGTCCAGCGGCTGGCCGGGCTGCGGCACCACCACTTTCAGTTCGCTGCCGCGTTTGACCTTCAGTTCCGAACCCATCTTGGGGCTCACGCAGATCCAGTCCACGCCCTCGGGTACTTCGATGGTGCCATTGGTCTCGATGGCGATTTCAAAGCCGACCGCATGCATGGCCTCGATCAGGGTCGTATCCAGTTGCAGCAGGGGCTCGCCGCCGGTGAAGACGACGTATTTGCTGGCCGCGTGGCGGGCCGGCCAGAAGCTGTTGATCTTGTCGGCCAGCTCAGCCGCCGACTTGAACTTGCCGCCGTTCTCGCCATCGGTGCCGACGAAATCGGTATCGCAGAACTGGCAGATGGCGCGGGCGCGGTCTTCCTCGCGGCCTGTCCAGAGGTTGCAACCCGAAAAGCGGCAGAACACCGCCGGACGGCCGGCGTGCGCGCCCTCGCCTTGCAAGGTATAGAAGATTTCTTTGATGCTGTAAGTCACGATATGAAGGCGAAAGGCAGGCGCAAGGCCGCACTGGGATGAATTCACGCGGCGGGCTTCAGCAATTCAGCAAACTTCACTAAGTCACTGATATTGCAGCCCATTTTGTCCGCATCAGGGGCGATATTATAGCCGCTCCTCGCGCCAGTTCACCTCATTGATCCTCATCGAGCATGCGGCCGGGAGGCGGCAAGTCCAGCTTCAGGCCCAGGCGTTCGATCAGGCGGCGCGCATCAAAGGGGGCCTTGACCTTCATATCGTTATCAAAATAACAGTAAATATCGCGACTGGCCCGCTTGCGCGGCGCGCTCCCCGAGATACGCGGCCCATCTTCCGGCTGACCGCCGCTGGCCCAGGCCCGGATACGCTCGGCCCAGGCGTCGATGGCTTCATCGCTGTAACCGCTCTGGTACAGGCGCTTGTCGCCATGCAGGCGCAGGTACATGAAATCAGCCGTCACGTCCTCCTGATAGGGCCATTTCTTGGGCGCATCCGCGACGACCAGCGCGACCTTGTATTTGCGCAGCAGCTTGATGAAGGATTCATCCACGAAGCTGTCATGACGAATTTCCATGGCATGGCGCAGCTTGCGCTTGCGGTCGATGTCCAGCGCCACCCTGCCCTCCATGCGCGGCTCATGGCCACGCGCCAGCCGCTGCGCCGCCTCGGTATCGTGCGGCAGCAGGTTCAGGAAGTGTTCCAGCGGCTCCGGCTCATAGCGGAAGCTGGGCGGGAATTGCCACAGGAAGGGGCCGAGCTTTTCTTTCAGGTTCAGTACGCCGGAGGCGAAGACATTGGCCAGAGCGCCATCAATATCCTGCAGCCGGCGCGTGTGCGTGATGAAGCGATTGCCCTTGTGGCTGAAGAGGAAGCCGGGCGGCGTGTCTTCATACCAGCGCTGGTAGCTTTCGGGGCGCTGCAGGGCGTAGAAGGAACCGTTGAGCTCGATGCTCGGCAGCACCCGCGAGGCGTAGTGCAGTTCGTCGTCCTGACGCAACCCCTCGGGATAGAAACTGCCGCGCCACGGCGCATAGCGCCAGCCGGAAATGCCGATCCATATCTTGCCCATGATGCTCTCCTCGTTCAGATTCTCCTGTCCGGATGTGACCAAAGGCATCCAGCTTGGTGCCAGCCAGCGCGACTGTAGCGGGCCCGCTGCTGTTACACTGCTGGCCTCGCCGTTGACCATGCCTGTCCACTTCTTCACCATGTCCGCCACCCCTGCCATCACCCAGTTCCGCCTGAATTCCCCTGCACCCGAATATGACCACCCACGCGAAGACCGCCGGCTGGAGGGCAATCCGCTGCGCACCACGTGGAATCACTTCACCAATGCCAGCGGAGAAGTGAACGCCGGCATCTGGGCCTGCGAAAAGGGCAGCTGGCGCATCGCCTTCGCCCCCAACAAAGATGAATATTTCTGCGTACTCGAAGGCCGCTGCCGCGTCATCGACGAACAGGGCCACGCAGCCGAAGCGGGTCCGGGCGATGCGATGGTGATTCCGGCGGGATTCAAGGGCGTCTTTGAAGTGCTGGAGCCGGTGCGCAAGCATTACGTCATCGTCGAACGCGCCGCTGGCTGAACAACCACCTGCCCGCGCCATGTCCGCCTCGCCAGCCGCTCCCGACCAGATCATGGGCGCCGCCCTGCAGCACTACAATGGCGGACGTGCCGCAGAAGCCGAACAAGCCTGCCACGCCTTGCTGGCGCTGGTGCCGCAGCATCCGGCGGCCCATCAGCTGCTGGCCATGCTGGCGCTGGACCGGCAGGCGCAGGCGCAGGCGCGGCAACATATCCTGCTGAGCCTGGCACCTCGGCCGCAGCATGTGCCCTCGTTGCTCATGGCCGGCCGGATTGCGCTGGCCGAAGGCGATCCCGCCACGGCGGTCCACTATTTCCAAGCAGTTGCGCGACATCAGCCTGAACTGAGCCAGGCGCATTTCCACCTCGGCACCAGTTTGTCGGCAGTGGGGCGGCATGCGGAGGCAGTGGCGGCTTTGCGCCAGGCCGTCGCGCTGGCGCCGCAAGCCATGGAAGCCGTCCTCAACCTGGGGAGCGCCCTGCGTGAACTGGGCGAGCTGCCCGCCGCCCGTGAGGCCTTTGAACAAGCGTGCCGGCTGCGTCCCGAGGTAGCCGAGACCTGGTTCAACCTCGGTCTGACGCTGCAGGATATGAAGGAAGGTGCCGCCGCCGTCGACGCCTTTGCCCGCGCGCTGCAACTGCGTCCCGGCTATGCCGATGCCGCGCTCAACCTGGGTGTGGCCCTGCAAGAGATACATCGCATGGACGATGCCCTGCAGGCCTTCCGCACGGCGCTGCGGCTGCAACCGCAGTGGTTCGGCCGCATCGCCCACGCCCTGACGGCTGGCAAAAGCGGCCGGCTATGGCTGCACGTGCGTGACCTGGAAGCGGCCCTGCGTGGATGATTGACCTATGAACTGTCTGCAACAGACAACGCGTCGTTGTCGATGAGCTTCAATCTTGCTACTATCGGGGTCAAGGAGATGGCATTCCTCCTTCAACCGCCACCAACGTCCTGTTGGGGCTGATGATGCCTACAGTGACCTGGCAATCCGGGGCTGTAGGCGTTCGCCTTTCTGCTTCGCGCGCTCCTTACCCGGTGTGCCAGGATGTTCATTCAGCACTCTGGTCACATGAAAAATCAAAAACTCCCCGAACAGCTGCACCTGCTGCCTTACATCGTCAAATGGTGTCTGATCGCCAGCCTGATCGCCGCCCTTGCCGGATCGGCCTCGGCCTTCTTCCTCTTCGCGCTGGACTACGCCACGCACTGGCGTGAAACCCATCCGTGGATCATCTGGCTGCTGCCGCTGGGCGGTTTTGCGGTCGGCTGGCTGTACCTGAAGACCGGCAAGCCGGTGGAAGCCGGCAACAATCTGCTGATCGATGAAATCCACGATCCGAAAAAGGTGATCCCGCTGCGGATGGCGCCGCTGGTGTTGTTTGGCACCGTGATGTCGCACCTGTTCGGCGCCTCCGTGGGCCGTGAAGGCACGGCCGTGCAGATGGGCGGCGCGCTCGCCGATCAGCTGACCACGGTGCTGCGGTTGCGCACGGAAGACCGGCGCATTCTCCTGATGGCCGGCATCAGCGCCGGATTTGCGTCGGTCTTCGGCACGCCGATGGCCGGTGCATTGTTCGGACTGGAAGTGCTGGCCATCGGCCGCATGCGCTATGACGCCATCCTGCCCTGCTTCGTGGCGGCCATCGCGGCCGATCAGGTCGGGCTGGCCTGGGGCGTGCATCACACCCACTACCACATGGGCGGCGTGGTGCCGGTCGCGCTGTGGAGCGTGGCGGCGGTGATCGCGGCCGGTGTGGTCTTCGGGCTGGTCGGCATGGTGTTTGCCAACAGCACGCACCGGCTGTCGGCCTTCATGAAGCGCCACGTCAGCTATGCGCCGCTGCGGCCGTTCATCGGCGGCGCCATCGTTGCGGTGGCGGTGTGGGCGCTCGGTACGCAACGCTACATCGGCCTCGGCATCCCGGTGATCGTGGAAGCCTTCCAGCAACCGCTGGCCCCTTGGGATTTCCTGGGCAAGATGGTGTTCACGGTGACCTCGCTGGGCACCGGTTTCAAGGGCGGCGAAGTCACCCCGCTCTTCTATATCGGCGCGACAGTGGGCAATGCGCTGGCCCCCCTGCTGCATCTGCCGTTTTCGATGCTGGCCGGGATCGGCTTCGTGGCGGTCTTTGCGGGCGCGGCCAATACGCCGATTGCCTCCACCATCATGGCCGTCGAACTGTTCGGGCCGGAGATCGGTCCGTTTGCAGCGCTGGCTTGCGTGGTGGCTTATCTGTTCTCCGGACATACCGGCATCTATCACGCGCAACGCGTGGGACAGGGGAAGGTTCTGTCGCTGCCGGAAGGCTTGAAGATCGGCGAGATTGGCGCCTACAGAGCGCGGCGTCGCGTGGAGCGGGAGTCGGAGCACGCTCGCGAGAAGTGATGCCAGGTCAAACCAGAACCGTACAGCAAGCTGTATCGGGACTGTAATGGTTATCAGCCCAAACTGTACTGCTGCCCGAACCAGAGGTGTCCGCACAAGTGTCCGCACCAATGCCGATTTCTGATGCGGCCCCGGTCAGAAGTCCAGCTGCTCCAAGGTGATGCCCAGCGCTGACGCAATACGGACCAGCGTTGCTGGCCTTGGGCTGAGGCTCTTCTCATGTTTTGCGTAAGTTGGCTGGGCGACTCCCATCCGCGCGGCCACTTCGGTCTGCGTCAAACCAAGATATTCCCGCCACGCGCGCGCTGGCGTTGCGCCCTCAACCGTGGCTCCCACTACCTCGTTGGGTATGAGCTTGCACTCCTGTCCGCACAGCGCGAGGAATTGCGCGTAGGGCAGTACGGCAAACGCCGGTTTGCCGTCCGCGCCCTTGATCATCTGAATGTCAGTAGGTACGTTCATCACGTTTTCTCACTTCCTGGATTTCCACGATCCGGATCTCGACCGTCCAGTCAAACAACACGCGATATTGGCCCACTCTCAGGCGATAGCCGTATTCGTGATTCATCAGGCGTTTGACGTTGTGGCAGCCCGGCATCTCAACAAGCTCCTGGATCGCGCTGTAAATAGGCGTGCGGATGTGCGCGTCCAGCTTGCGCAATTGTTTGGCTGCTCTAGGGGTCCAAGTAATCACGTTCATGATTACCGAATATAGCCAAAATATCACTTTACGAATAATTTGGCTATTTTTCCTTGACGAAACTCGTCAAATTTTGGTTCAGGGGGTGCCGCTGCCCACTTCATCTGCATGCTGACAGATTAAAAACATTCACCGGCATCACGTCACCGAACGCGCGATAATCCCCGAACTCGACCAGCTCAGATGGCCCCTCAAAGCCACACCGCCCGCAGCCCAGCTGCCAAGGAGACCGCATGCCAGCCGCACCCGCCTTCGCCCGCACCGTCCGCCACCCCGGCCCGCCTGATCCGCAGCGCATCGTTGCACTGGCCGGTCCGGCGATGCATCTCAACTTCACCCTCGAAGCCGGCATGAACCTGCGTGACGCCATCAGCATTCCACTGTCACGTGCGGGCCTGGATGGCGGTACCGTGCGCTTCGCCAATCTCCCTGTCTCCCTCCTTCACTTCCTCATGCCTGCACTGGCGGTGGATGACCAACACGCCGCTTTCTACAGCGCGCCACAGGCGATGGAAGAAGGAACGGTGATCGAATACGCCTGCGCGACCGTCGGACGCAAGGATGGTGAGCCTTTCGTGCACTGTCACGCCATCTGGCGCGGACGCGACGGCCAGCGCCAGGGCGGTCACCTGATGATGGAAAAAACCGTGGCCGGCGCCAGTACGCCCGCGCAAGCCTGGGGCCTGCAAGACGCCACCATGGCGACTCGCTACGATCCGGAGACCAATTTCACCCTGTTCTACCCTACCCGGCTGAGCGACCAGACCCTCTCGTCGAGTGGTAAGCGCGTGGTACTGGCACGCATCCGCCCCGATCAAGATCTGACCATTGCCGTCGAACAGGTCTGCGCGGAGAACGGTATGCGCGATGCAGTCGTGCGTGGCAGCGTGGGCAGCATCATCGGGGCGGAATTCGAAGACGGGCGCGTGCTGGAAGACCGTGCCACTGAAATCCTGATCCGCTCGGGCGAAGTGCGTGATGGAGTCGGCCGCCTGGACATCGGCCTCATCAATCCACAAGGTCAGGTCTGTGAGGGCGTACTGGCGCGTGGTTGCAATCCAGTCTTGATTTGCTTTGAGCTGGTGCTGGAAGAAAAATAAAGCCGACCTCATCATGAAGGCCGGCTTTGTGACTAGCTCAGCGAGGTTTAGACACCCACCAGCTTCTTGAACGTCGGCAACACTGCCTCCCCCTTGAAGGGCTTGACGATCCATCCCTTGATGCCCGCTGCCTTGCCACGCTCCTTCATGATGGGCGAATTTTCGGTAGTCAGCATGATGATGTTCACGCTGGCATTGCCCAGTTCGCTGCGGATCTTCTCGGCCATGGTCAGGCCATCCATGTTGGGCATGTTCACGTCGGACACCACCAGCTTGATGGCCGGGTCGCTCTTGAGCTTGGCCAGGCCATCGCGGCCATCCACGGCCAGGGCCACGTCCAGGCCATTTTTCTTGAGGAAGTCACCGACTTCGGCGCGCACGGTGCTCGAATCGTCCACTACCAGGATTTGTGCCATCTTGAATTCTCTCTTTGCTTGATTTACGTAATTGCTTGAGGGGAAGGTAAATCAATGCCGGGGTGCTGCCCCGGCCTCAGAACAGTTCCAGCTCGCCGGATTCGAACAGCTCTTCCACCGAAGTCTGGTTCTCGGTGAAATCCTCCGGCGACCATGACAGGTTGAAGATGAAGCGCTGCAACAGCACCAGCGGCGCAGCGCCGTCATTCCGGCGCAGCAAGTACTTGAAGCACAGCTGCGCATCCTCCGAACCGAAGGAAATGTATCGATGCTGGTGATTGATGATGATCGGCACCTGGCTCAGTTGATGAATGGGCTGGCTCTGGTTGATGAAGCGGTTCTTGAACCAGCCCCAGATCAGGTTGGTCAGTTCGCCCAGCGCATTGTTGAGATGGCGGAAATCGCCCGATTCGTCCGGTGCCAGTGCCTGCAGCGTCTTCTGTTCCGCCTGCAGCATCATGTAGCCACGGCACCAGCTGCTCTCCAGCGGAATGAGCGTGAACACTTCGCCGAAGATGATCCGGTCGCGCACCAGGTAAGGCTGCTCGATCTCGACCTGCATCCCGGGGAACTGGCTCTCCAGCACCATGCGGCTGATCTCGGCAATGCCGCGCACCAGTGCATTGGGGTATTGCTGGCTGAAGATCGACGAGGCCACCGCTGGTGCCAGCGCATCGATGTGCTCGATGCGATAGACGGCGCTGAAAAGTTCACTATCGCGTTCGGACAATTCGACATCAGCAGCTTCCCGGCGGCGGCGCAGGAAGATCGGCAATTCCGGACGCACCTCGCGGATGCGGCGCGCCAGGCCCCGCCCGCCCTCGCCCAGTCCGGCCAGGCTTTCCGAGAGCATGATGCCGCCCAGGTCGACGTTGCTGCGCAAGACCGCCATCACATGTTCTTCATGCGCCTTCAGCCCGACCAGGTTGTGGCGCTCGCAAAAGGATTTGATGGTGTCGTAGCAGTCGGCGTCGCGGTCCAGGACCAACACCTTGCTGGTGATGGCGTTGTCGAGGCTGGCAGTGGCTTCCATGGTGATGAGATTCCCCCGAATCGTTGAATGGTCAGAACAGTTCCAGCTCGCCCGTGGTATCGGCCTCTTCGCCCGGTGCCACGGCAAAGTCCAGCCGGTCGTAAGTGGAAAGGGCCAGCGAGACATGCAGGCGCGGCGTGTCTGCCATGTCGATGGCGAAATGCCGCACGTGCGCGCAGTTGAGTTTTTGCAGGTAGGCCACGCACTGGGTATCGATCACGTTGGGCGTGGACATGCCCAGGTGCGGGAAGAAGCGCCCCAGTTCGCGATTGAAGATACCGCAGCAGAGATTGCCGCATTCGGCAATCGCATCCATCAGGGCCTGCTCGCCCATCTCGCTGGCCGACACCCGCGTCAGGCGCGCAAAGTGGCCGCGCGTGGCGGCGTCCGGCGAGAAGTGGAACATCACCATCAGGCGGAACAGATAAGACGAGATGGTCAGCACCACCATCTTCTTCTCGGTAAGGGCGGCGATGTCTTCCACCACCGAGATCTCCGCACTGGCGTCCGACGGCACCAGGCTGCTGCGCAGCGCCTGCTGCAGGAGCGTATCGAAACCGTCGCGCGCGCTGGCGCTGATGCGCTCGTCGGCCACGACCTCGGCTACTGCCTGCAGCTCGTCCATGTCGTTGGCGCTCATGCCGCTTCGGCCAGGGCTTGCCGGGTCTTCTTGTTGATCAGGTCGAGGCCGATGACGGCACCCATGATCATCTTGCCGCCGGCCTGCAGGTCCTGGAAGGTGGTGGTGGTGATCAGGTCGTTCTGGTACAGGTTGGCGCGATAGCTCTTGGAAAGCTTCTCGGCCCGCTGCGCCAGATCGCGCACTTCCTGCGCCACCACGGCAAAGCCACGGCCATGCACACCGGCACGCGCGGCTTCGATGGACGCATTCAGGGCCACGATGATGACCTGATTCACGATCAGCGCGAACTCGTCGTTCTTGCGATGCATCTCGCGGTTGTGCGCGATCAGCTCGTTCATGTCGTCATGCCAGCGCTCGAAGGTGCGCACCAGACCCAGCAGCTTGCTGATGGTGTCCTGCGACTCGTCGCAACTCTGGCGCACGCGCGACACGTGATCGGACTGCTCGCTGGACAGGCGCGCCAGCATGGCCTCGCTCTCGCGGCGCATCTCGGCCATATGCTGCTGCGCGGCCAGCCGATCCTGTTCCAGCTGTTGCTGGTGCGCGCTCCATTGCTGCTGTTGCTCGGCGAGTGCGGCCTGTGCCTGGTCACGCACGCGTTCCAGCTGACCGGCATCGATCAGCTGGCGCGCGCGGCGCTTCTGGCGCACCCACAGCGCGGCCATCGGCAGGCCGGCCAGGGCAGCGCCCAGCGCCACCAGAAGAAGTGATTGAAACATGGCGTGCTATTCCTGCTGTCTTGATGATATTGCGTGATCGCGTCAGGTGAATCAGGCGACCTGTGCATCGCCGCCCGGCGGCAGCACCGCCGGTGCAGCGATTTCCTGTCCCGCCATTGGATACGGCACGTCGATGCCATCGACTTCCACCGCCACGTTTTCCGGCAGCATCACGATGATCTGGAAGGCACGGAAGGCAGCCCCCTCTTCGCTATCCATGAAGCGGATCTCGATCTTGCCGTGTTCACGGGTGACGAAGTCCAGCACTGCATCCATGCCCACGCCGCGTCCCGACACCTCGGTCACTTCGCTGCGGGTAGAGAAACCCGGCTGCAGGATCAGGCGCGCGATCTCGGCATCGGTCAGTACCTGGTCCACGCTGATGAGCTGCTTCTCGATAGCGATCTGGCGCACCTTGTGCAGCGCCAGGCCACGGCCATCGTCAGACAGCGCCATCTGGAACATGTCTTCCATCACGCCCATTTCCAGCTTGATGGTGCCGGCTTCGGGCTTGCCCTTGGCCAGGCGCTCTTCGCCCGATTCCAGGCCGTGATCCACGGCATTGCGGATCAGGTGCATGAACACGTTCTGCAGCAGCGGCGAAGCAAAACTGTGGACCACGTAGCCGTTGTCGTCGATCTGCACCACCGGGGCCGACTTGCCGAGGTCGCTGGCCAGCGCCGGCAGCGAATCGATGACCGGGGCCAGTACTTCCTCGATGGTCTCGGTGCCCAGCAGGCGCAGGGTACGGCGCACGTCGTTGCGC
Organism: Herbaspirillum sp. 1173; assembly: GCF_031455335.1. Classification (NCBI taxonomy): domain Bacteria; kingdom Pseudomonadati; phylum Pseudomonadota; class Betaproteobacteria; order Burkholderiales; family Oxalobacteraceae; genus Herbaspirillum; species Herbaspirillum sp. 1173. Next base: position 858,000 of record NZ_JAVDSP010000001.1, read on the forward strand.
ACGGCCACCAGCTCGTGCAGGTTGGCGGTATTGACGTTCTCCAGACGCAGCAGGCTTTCCTGGATGTGCTTGCGGTCGATGGTCAGGACATGGCGTTGGTAGCCCGGCAGCACCTGGTCGCCGCCGGCACCGGCGCTGGCACCGCGGCCCAGCGTGACGTCGTTGATGCGGGCGTAGCGGTCGATGATCTCGCGCACCTGGGCCAGTTGCAGCAGCAGCTGTTCCTGGTTCCAGACGGCTCCGCTGGCCGGATGGCGCAGGTCGTCATAATGCTGCTCGGTGTGGTGGACCACGTTGGCCAGGTGCAGCAGGCCGTAGGTGCGGCCGTTGCCCTTGATGGTGTGCATGTTGCGGAACAGCTTGGCGATGGCGAAGGCCGTCGCCTGCGGGTTCTGGTGCACGATCTGCTCGTTCTCGTCCAGGAAGCGGCGGGCACTGACGATGAATTCGGCAAACTTGGCCGGGGCCACGGCGAGGATTTCACCAATCATTTCCAGTTCGCGCTTCTGCTCGTTGGCTTCGGCGGCCAGGTGGCGCAATTCAGTGACGTCGCGCACGCACAGCATCAGGCGGATCACCATGTCCTGCTCATCGGTGATGGGCGACCAGGAGAGATCGAGGATCTTCACGCTGCCGTCGGCCATGGTCTTTTCAATTTCGCCGACCATCAGGTGTTCGTTGAAGCTGAAGTTCATCACGTCTTCGCCGATGCAGGCACCGCCGATGGCTTCGATCTGAGAGAGCGTGTCGGCGCCGAGATTGGTGTTGGAGAAGACCAGTTCCATCACGTCGCGGCCGGCGATGTCGGTGGTATCGAACACCGTTTCGAGGAAGGCCGAATACTCCGGATGCACCTTGTTGCCATCGACGATGGTGAGAATGCCCTGCGGAATGTTCTGCAACATGGCCTGCATGTCGGCAGTCTTCTGGCGCACCTGGGCCGAGGCTTCCTCGATCTTCTCGACCATGCCATTGAAGGCGACGATGGAATGGCCCACTTCGTCCATGCGCTGCACCGGCAGGCGGCGGGTGAAGTCCTGGCTGGTGGCGATCTCGCCCATCATGGCGGCCATGCGGCTGATCGGACCGGTGATCTGGCGATACAGCAGGAAGCCCAGGCCACCCAGCAGCAATACTGCCACCACGGTGACGATGCTGATGGTGGTAGTGGTCTGCGCCAGCTTGCCGTTCAGCGAGGCAATGGCGTTGTCCTTGAAGCGGTTCTTCTCGATGCGCAGGGTGTTGACGATGCCTTCCAGCTCGGTCTGGTACTGCATCACGCCGCCGAAGAATTGCGCTTGCGCGATCTCGTTCTTGCCGGCCAGCTTGAACTTGGCGGTGGTATCGATGGCACCGAAGTAATTGTCCAGGCTTTCCTTGGCCTGCTCGATCAGCCCGCGCTGCGCTACGCCCTCAGCCTGCTGCGCCTGCAGGGCCAGTGCCTTTTCCAGCACGGCCTTCTTCTCGGCCAGCTTGTCGTTTTCCTGCGCGACCAGTTGATTGTCGGTCTCGTTGACCATCACCATGGCGGCCAACTGCACATCCTTCAACTGCCCCATGAGATCGGCCGAGGCCAGCACGCTGGGCATCACGCCCTCGGTCACCGAACGCACCTCCACGGCGCTGCTGCGGGATTGCATCATCGCGTAGCCACCGATACCGGCGATCGCGACAAAGGTAAGTATCACCAATAGCGTGATACGCATGCGGATGGTCATGGAATTCCCCTTGAGGTGGCGGTGAACCGGCGCAGGTTTGGTCATTTGCTTCAGTTTCTTCCCTGGAAACTGAACGAATGAACAGCCGGTCTGGATGCGGGGCGCATTGTTGCACTGAAGTATTACTGCTCCATGACAACAAAAAATTACACTTTCGCGTTTATCGGAGACTCGCATTTGCCCTGCCAGGGGCGATCTGCGACAGCATCTTCCTACATCAGCTTGGGGAGCTGTCCGATGGGCTGCCGCCGAGGAAGGGCCTAATGTGAAGCTTTTGGCGGCATGGCCCCCTGCGCCCTGCTGCCATCACGCTTACCCATTTGCTTTGCCAGTTGAACAGGAGCCCGCATGCCCAGCCTCAATCCCTCCCAATTGCAACGTTTCAAGGACAAGGTCGTCATCGTTACCGGGGCCGCCTCCGGCATCGGCGAAGCGACTGCGCGCCGCTTTTCGGACGAAGGCGCGAAGGTATTGCTGGCCGACCGCGATGCTGCCGCACTGACCAAGGTCTTCGATTCCCTTCCGGCCGAGCGCAGCGCCGCGCGTGAAACCGATGTGTCGCACCATGAAGACGTGCGCCAGATGGTGGATTTCGCCATCGAACGCTTTGGCCGCATCGACGTCCTGGTCAGCGACGCCGGCATTTTTGCCGAAGGCGACATCACCCAGGTCAGCCCGGAAGACTGGCACCACGTCCAGGCCACCAACGTCAACGGCGTGTTCTACGGGGCGCGCGAGGCCATGCCCCATCTGGAGAAGACGCGCGGCTGCATCGTCAACGTGGCCTCGGTCTCGGGACTGGGGGCCGACTGGAATCTGGCGGCCTACAACACATCCAAGGGTGCCGTCGTCAACCTCACCCGCGCCATGGCCCTGGATTTCGGCCGCAAGGGCGTGCGCGTGAATGCAGTCTGCCCCAGCCTCACCTTCACCGGCATGACCGCCGATGTGGCGGAGGACCAGGAACAGCTGGCCAAGTTCGCCGAACGCATTCCGCTCGGACGCGGTGCGGACCCGGTGGAGATTGCTTCCGTGATCGCCTTCCTGGCCAGCCCTGATGCCGGCTTCGTGACCGGTGTGAACCTGCCGGTCGACGGTGGCGTCACCGCCTCCAACGGCCAGCCGCCGCAATGAACCACAAGTGATTGAAAGTGAAGAGGAGCCCATCGTGAGCGACAAAATTCCCCTGCCCGAAGAAACCACGGAATCCACCGAGACCGGCATGGACCAGCGCAAGCCCAAGCCTCTGCCGCACCAGGCGCTGCAAGAGCGCAGCAAAGGCGCGACGGATGCGTCCCGGCAATCGACCGACACGGATGAACATCCGATGTCTGTTGGCAAGCCCTGATCCCATTCACACCACAACGATCACAAAAGTCACGTGTCTCCGGAGGCCATGATGTCGTCCACCCCTGTCCAGGACTCCCCCGCAGCGGGGCTGCTGCAGCCCGGCCGCAATTGCTGGCGGGTGGAACATGCGCAGCGTTTCAAGCTGCTCATCGACGCCGCCGATTATTTCCGCGCCTTGCGCATGGCCCTGATCAACGCCCGGCGCAGCGTCTTCATTCTCGGCTGGGATATCGACAGCCGTACCGTCCTGGTACCCGATATCACTGACACCGACGACGGCCTGCCGCCGCAGCTGGGTGACCTGCTGCATGCGCTGGTCGAGCGCCAGCCCGATCTGCACATCCGCGTGCTGAATTGGGACTACGCCATGCTCTACGCGCTCGAACGTGAATGGATGATTGCCCGCAAGCCGGGCCGTGCGCGTAACAAGCGTCTGCATTTCCGGACCGATGCGCGCCATCCGGTCGGCGCTTCGCATCATCAGAAGATTGTGGTGATCGATGACAAGCTGGCGTTCGTGGGCGGCCTCGACCTGACCCGCTGCCGCTGGGATACGCCGGAACATCTGCCAGAGAACCCGCTGCGTCGCGATCCCGACGACAAGCCTTACGCCCCTTTCCATGACGTGCAGGCCATGGTCGATGGCGATGTCGCCCGTGCCTTGGGCGAACTGGCGCGTCGGCGCTGGAGCCTGGCCGGCTACGCCGAACGCCGTACTGCGCTGACACAAACCACCAGCATGCCTGCCGGTGATCCTTGGCCTCAGGGTTTCGAGCCCGATGTGTGCGATCTGCGGGTCGGCATCTCGCGCACCGAACCTGCCTATGAAGAACGTCCGGGGGTGTTTGAAGTGCGCGAACTCTATCTTGATGCCATCGCCGGCGCGCAGCATCACCTGTTCTTCGAAAACCAGTACTTCACCTCGAACGTGCTGTCCGAAGCGATTGGCGCGCGCCTGCGCGAACCGCAAGGCCCCGAAGTGGCCGTCATATCTCCGCAGACCCAGAGCGGCTGGCTGGAGCAGGCCACCATGGGCGCGCTGCGCGCCCGCATCCATCACCGTCTCAAAAGCGCCTTGGAAAACCAGGGCGAGCAGGCCGCTACGCGCTACCAGATGTATTGCCCGCACCTGCCCGGCCTGGAAGATGGCTGCTGCCTGAACGTCCACAGCAAGGTCTTCAGCATGGATGACCGGCTGTTCTCGGTCGGCTCGGCCAACATGAGCAATCGCTCCATGGCCTTCGACACCGAATGCAACCTGACCATCGAATTGCAGGGCGATGCCGCCAAGCAGGACGAAATCCGCGCGGCCATCGCGCTCATGCGCAACCGCCTGCTGGCCGAGCATCTGGGCGTCGCACCTGCCGATGTGCAAGCCGCCCTTCAGCAGGAGCAGAGCCTGCATGGCGCCATCGCCCGCTTGCGCAAGGCAGAACGGCGCGAACTGCGCCCCATGGATCCGCGCCTCATCCCCGAGCTGGATGCCTTGACCCAGGACAATGCCGTCTTCGATCCGGAACGCCCCATCAGTCCCGATGAAATCGTCGATGCTTATGTGCCGCACAGTGCCAGAAAGCCGGTCCCGCGCCGCATGATCGGCCTGGGCGTGCTCGCCGTGGCGCTGGTGGTCTTTGCATTGGCATGGCGCTTCACGCCGCTGCGCGAATGGATCAATCTGAGCTCGCTGATTGCGCTGGCGCGCAGCGTCGACCAGATGCCCTTCACGCCGGCCATCGTGATTGCGGCCTTCGTGGTGGCGGGCATGCTGATGGTACCCATCACGGTGCTGATCGCGGTCGCGGGGGTGGTGTTCGGGCCGGTGAATGGCGGCCTGTATGCCACGGCGGGCGTGGGCTTGAGCGCCCTGCTCGGCTTCGGCTTGGGCCATTGGCTGGGGCATGACGCGCTGCGCGACATGCTGGGTCCACGCATCAACAACCTGAGCCGACGCTTTGCCCAGCGCGGCATCGCTGCCATGGCCGTGGTGCGGCTGCTGCCGATTGCGCCCTTCACGGTCGTCAACGTGGTGGCGGGTGCGTCGCACCTTGGCTTGCGCGATTACCTGCTGGGCACCCTGATCGGCATGGCCCCGGGTATCGCGTTGACGGTGGTGTTCTCGCACAATCTGGCCGAAGCCATTCGCCATCCGAGTTTGCAGACTGTGCTGATTCTCGTCGGCGTGACTGCCGCGCTGATGTTGATGGCGTTTGGCTTGCAGAAGCTGCTCAAGCCGCGCGTCGGGAAGAAATCGAAATCGTCCGCACCGTCCGCCCGCAAGAGCCCTGCGCCGCGCACTCCGGGCGATGAGGACATGGCGCGCGTCAGCGCCGAGCATGGCGTGGAGGCGAGGCAGGCCTGATGCGCTCCGGTAGCCTGTCCCATCGTGCCGCCGAGCACCAGCCGGCATCGACGGCGGAGGCGCGTTCCGATACGGAACTCGTCCTCACCGGCGATGTGCCCTTGCGCGACCTCGACCCATGGCCGCTCACCGTGGCGACGTACAACATCCATGGGGCGATCGGCACCGATGACGTATTCTCCCCGCAGCGCATTGTCCAGGTGCTCAAGGAAATCAATGCGGATGTGGTGGCCCTGCAGGAAGTGCCCCTGGGCGGCTCCTCGCAGCCGGATGTGCTGTCCTTGCTGAGGAAAGAGACTGGATTTTTCGCGGTCGAGGGACCGACCATGGAGAGTGCCGAACGCCGTTATGGCAATGCCGTCCTGAGCCGCTACCCCATTCTGGCCAAACAGAGCATCGACTTGTCCTTCGGCAGCCGCGAACCGCGCGGCGCACTGGATGCGGATATCGATTGCCACGGCCACATGCTGCGCGTGATCGCCACCCATCTGGGGCTCAAGCCCGCTGAGCGGCGTGCCCAGATCAAACGGCTGCTGCAGGCCTTCGATACCGACCAGGCACCGGTGATCCTCATGGGCGACGTCAATGAATGGTTCATGTGGGGGCGTGCCCTGCGCTGGCTGGTTTCCCACTTCGAGGCCGCACCCGCGCCGCGCACGTTCCCATCTCGCTGGCCGCTGTTTGCGCTGGACCGCATCTGGATCAGCCCGCGTCAACGCCTGCTGCAGGTGCAGGTCCACCGCACCGCCCTGTCACGCGTGGCCTCTGACCATTTGCCGCTGGTGGCCCATATCGATGGCTGACCAGCTGATAACGCGAAGGATCAGCCTGCGCTGCGCTTGCCGCTCCACAGCTTGACTGCCAACGCGATCCAGATCAGCAGGAACAGCATGTTGCCGGGCAGCCAGATCATCTGCGTCCATACATAATCGCGTACCCACATCGAGACTGCCTCACGGCAATCGCAGACGTGATCGGCGTAAAACAATTCGCCGCCGCTGCGCGCGGCGACGAACTGCAGCCAGAGAAATCCCAGCAAAAACGGAATGCCGACGAAGCCGGTGAGACACCAGCGCCGCATCTTGCGATAGCGGCGGCAGAATTCCTGGCCATCGCCGGAAGCATCACCGCCCCGGCATGACTGCATAGCGTTGCTGTGCATATTTCCCCCTTGCACTGGCATATGTTGCATGTGTGGTCTGCCCCTGGGTTGCCCACGCGCCGTCGTGACGACGCCCAAATGCGCGGCGGCAACCATGCGCCAGTCTCCCGTGAGGGATGCTGGCAATGACTGTTCGGATCAACGTCGTCTGGAATTGCGCCGGCCTGCACCGGTGCATGGGAAGAAGCAGGTCACCCACTGAGCAGGTGGCTCGCATTTCCCGAGGGCTGTCCTCCGCGCCCTCTGCGGAGGAAGAGATGGATTTTTGTCGTCGAAAGCCGCCGTCTGCTGGCGCTTTCAGCGTATCCCGGTGGCCCGGAATCGCTGATTTTTGACGCAAAAGTTCACTTGCCCAGAACCAATACGATACGTTTCGTCTCGGATTCTAGGTGCAATCGGGGTACTGCTCAATAAAATTTACGTTTGTTGGCTCGAAATTTTACTTGGCGTCAAAAGGGGTTGGGACAGCGCAATGCTGCCCAGGACCAGTTTCAGTTGGGACTGGATCTGGCGTTCGTCGATGTCGGCGCTGCCGGTCAGCAGACGCTGCAGTACGGGGGCGTACAGCAGGTCGAAGACCAGGTTGAGGTCGGCATCTTCCCGGAATTCACCGCGCTGGGCGCCACGGCGCAGCACGTTGACCAGCGCCAGGCGGCGCGGCTCCAGGTAGTTGTCGTTGAAAATGCGGCGGCTCTCGGGCTCGAACTGAGCCAGCGCGATCATCTCGCGCACCACCCGGCCGGACTTGCCACGCAACAGTTGGGACAGTTGCAGCATGTGCTGTTCGATGTCGTCGCGGGCCGAACCGCTGTCGCCCAGCGGCGGCAAGGGTTCGACCGCGCGCAGCAGGGCTTCCATGGCCAGTGCGCTCTTGTTGGGCCACCAGCGGTAGATGGTGGCCTTGCCTACGCCGGCGCGCGCCGCCACGCCCTCCAGGGAGAGCTTGTCGAAACCGATCTCCTCGAGCATCACATAAGTGGCATCGAGGATGGCGTCATGACTGACGGCATTCCTGCGGCGACCGGTGGCCGGATCGGAGATGAAGGTGAGAGAAATGATGTGCTCCAGATGACAAAGGCATGTTTTCCGTCATTGATAACGGCATGCTTTTGGACAACTTGAGCGATTGACAGCAAAAAAACGAAGATTTTTGTGACAAAAATCCCGGAAATCTCATTACTGCATCGTCACCGCGTCCAAGGGACGGCCGAAACGCTCCAGACGCGGCTTGTAGAACTGGTCGGCATCCAGGGAGAAGGCGATGCGGCGGGTGCGCCCCATCAGCTCGCTGCGGGCGAAGAAGCCGAAGTAGCGCGAATCCATGCTGTTGTCCCGATTGTCGCCCAGCATCATGTAATGATCGGCCGGCACCACCACCGGGCCGAAGCTGCTGTGCATGCTGGGATGGGCCTCGGACAGGCGCACCAGGTGATTCATCCCGTCCAGCCTTTCATCGCGGTAGCGCGCCTGGTCGACGCCATCTCCGCTTTCGGGACGCGCGTGCGCCGGGCCGTAGCTGGCGGGCTGGCCATTGATGAAAAGCACGTTGTCACGCAGCTCCACCACATCGCCCGGCAGCCCGATGATGCGCTTGAGCAGCAGTTCGCCGGCCTGCCGCGAATCGATGGTGACGATATCGCCACGCTGCGGTTCACCCAGGCGCAGCAGGCTGATGTGGGTGAGCGGCAGGCGCAGGTCATAGGCCAGCTTGTCGACCAGGATGCGGTCGCCCACCATCACGGTCGGCAGCATGGAGCCGCTGGGCACCACGTTGTAGTCGGCGATGGCGCTGCGAAACACCACCATCAGCGCGATGAAGGCCAGCAGGCCCTTGTTGGCTGCTGCCAGTTGTTTGAGGGGGAAGCTCATGTTGCCGTCTCGTTGTTTGTTTTCACGAAGACCACCATGCTAAATGAAATCAGCTCCATGCGGGCTGGACGCTGCGCAAGGGCGAGGCCGGCCGGTCCCACGCCATCTCGGCCGCCCCCACGCTGAGCGGGCCTCGCAGGCGCCGGGCCGGGCCCCAGACGGTCATTTCCAGATGCGGATGCACATCGGCCATCGTTTCGGGGGCCAGCGGCGATTGGCCTGAGCCGGCCGGATAATCGGCCAGCAGGCGGGCAGTACGGGCCAACGACAAGCGGTATTGGCTGCCGCCACCGGTCTGGCGCCGGGTGAGCCCGCGCACGGCGGCCGCCGCCATCAGATAACCGGTCGCATGGTCCAGCGCCTGCACCGGCAGCGGTACCGGCTTGTCGCTGCCGGCGGCGCGCATGCCGGCCTCGGCAATGCCGCTGCTCATCTGCACCAGGCTGTCGAAGCCGCGCCGCGACGACCACGGACCGCTCCAGCCGTAGGCATTGAGGGCCACATCGACCAGCCCGGGGTTCAGTTCGCGCCGCCGATGCGCACCCAGCCCCAGGCGCTCCAGGGCATCGGCACGATACCCGTGCACCATCACGTCGGCCTGCCGCACCAGCGCTTCCAGCACGGCGCGCCCGGCTGGCTGGCGCAGGTCCAGTCCGGCGCAACGCTTGCCGAGCGTCATGTCGGGAACCACGCCGGGCTCCTCCCACGAGGCCGGGTCGATGCGCAGCACATCGGCCCCGAAAGCGGCGAGCAAACGCGTGGCAGTCGGGCCGGCCAGCACCCGCGTCAGATCCAGTACCCGCACCCCGGCCAGTGGCCGCACCGGGTCCACCGGGCGCGGCGCGGCCGCAGCCGCATCGAAGTAACGGCAGGCCACCAGCGGCTCGGCCGCCACGGCCGCGCCTTGCGGATGGCTTGCCCATTGCACCTGGCTGCGCATTTCGGCGGCGCAGCCACCGTGGGCTACCACGGCGCTTTCCAGTTCGCTGGCGCGCCAGCCCGAGACGGCACGACCCACGTCCTCGCGCGTGGCCTGCCCTGCATCCAGCCCCAGCGCTGCCAGGGCTGCAGCACGGTGATGGCTGGCGTTGGTGTGCAGGCGGATCCAGCCATCGGCGGCGCGGTAATCGCCCGCTACCGCATCCCACAAAGGCGGCGGCGCCCAGCCCTCGGGCCGCAGGCTGCTGCTGAACCACATCGCTGCAAGGCGGCGATCGCAGCTCACCTCGGGGTAAGCCCCGCCGGCACCGCTGACCAGCCCGGCCAGCGCGAGTCCGGCTGCCGCCACCGAGGCCTGGGCCAGGTCGGTGGTGGCAAACACCGACGGCAAACCGCCCTCGCCCGTCAGGCCCACGGCGGCAAGAGCGTCAGGATCGCCGTCGAGGGCGCTCCACATCATGGCAAGCATGGCTTGCGAGGGGGAAAGGGATGTCATGGCAATCCTCGGAATGAAAGGGCGATGACTGCAGGATACTAGCCTTGAATTAATCGTCAATATTGATTAATTTAATCAACTTGTCTGTCTTTCAGGGCCCCCATGAGCCGCTATCTTTCCTCTTCCGAGGCCGCCACCTTGCTCGGCGTATCCCGCCAGACGCTCTACGCCTACGTCAGCCGCGGCCTGCTGCACGCCCATCCCGGCGGGCAGGCCCGCGACCGCCGCTACCTGGCCGCCGAGGTCGAGCGGCTGGCCGCCAGCCGCTCCCGTGGACGCAAGCCGCGCGAGGTGGCACGGGCAGCACTGGACTGGGGCTTGCCGGTGCTGGAATCGGCGCTCACGCTGATCGAAGACGGCCGGCTCCATTACCGGGGCCATGATGCCGTGACCCTGAGCGCCGAGGCCAGCGTCGAAGAGGTCGCCGCCCTGCTCTGGGATTGCGCGGTGGAGGATGCCTTCGGCCCGGTGCCGCCGGCCCGGCCGCCGCGGCTGGAGAGCGTCCAGTCCGAATGGAGCGCAGGCCGCGCCGAGCAAACCTTGCTGCCGCTGTTTGCCCTGGCCTGCGCTGAAGACATCGGCGCCCAATGGCACCTGCCGCTGGCGCGCCAGCTGGCCAGCTGCGGCTTGCTGGTACGCCGCCTGGCGGCCTGCCTGCTCGGAACGGCGCCTTCCACCGCGCCCCTGCACCAGCAATGTGCCAGCGCCTGGGGACTGGATGCGGCCGGTGCGCAGCTGGTACGCCGTGCCCTGGTGCTGTGCGCCGACCACGAACTCAATGCCTCGGGTTTTACTGCCCGATGCATTGCCTCGACCGGCGCCAACCTGCAGGCGGCCGTCATCGGCGGGCTGGCCGCGCTGTCCGGGCCGCTGCATGGCGGCACCACGGCGCGTGTCGAAGCCCTGCTCGAGACGCTGGATGAACAGGACGATCCCGCTGCCAGCCTGCGCCAACGGCTGGCACGCGGCGAAGAGCTGCCCGGCTTTGGCCACCATCTCTATCCGCAGGGTGACGTGCGCGCTTCCGCCCTGCTGGCGCCGCTGCTGCCGGTCCATCCGCGCTGGCAGCAAACCATCGAGGTGGTCCGCGAACTGACCGGCCATCCCCCCTCGGTGGACTTTGCCCTGGCCGCCGTGCGGCGCCATCTGCACCTGCCGCCCGGCAGTGCCTTCGGCCTGTTTGCGCTGGGGCGTTCGCTGGGCTGGATCGCCCATGCGCTGGAACAGGGCCGCAGCGGCAGCCTGATCCGGCCGCGGGCTGCCTATGTCGGTGTACGTCCTGGCTGACAAAATTGTCATGTTGATGTCAGCCTCGCGTTGAGCGGCCGGGCTTACATTAGCGCCGTAAGCAGGGGTCGGCCTCGGGTGCTGAGGGGTGCCGCGTTGCCGGCCAGTCCTTCATCCGCAAGCCATCATCGTGAGCCCTATGGTCGTCCCGTTTCGCCGCGTCGCAGCCAGCGCCCGTCTTCGTCATTTCACTCATCACCCACAACACTCCCCCTTCCGCGCCAAGAAGGGAATGACGGTACTGGTGCTGGCCGCGCTGCTGGGCGGCTGCGCGGTCGGGCCCGATTACGTGCGCCCGGCCATGGATCTGCCCCAGGCCTACAAGGAACAAGGCCCCTGGAAAGTGGCCGCGCCGCGCCAGGCCGATGACCATCAACGCTGGTGGGAAGCCTATGGCGATCCCATCCTCAACGACCTGGTCAATCAGGCCAACGCCGCCAACCAAACCATCCAGCAAGCCGCTGCCCAGTATCGCCAGGCCCAGGCCACAGCCGCCGTGGCGCGCGCCAGCCTGTGGCCGACCGTCGGCGCGCAGGCCGGTGCGGCCCGGGCGCAGACCAATACCAACGGCGTGCAACGCCTGGGCGACAGCTACACCGTGGGCCTGAATGCCTCGTGGGAAGCGGACGTCTGGGGCCGCATCCGGCGCGGTGCCGAGGCCGGCGATGCCAGCGCCCAGGCCAGCGCCGCCAGCCTGGCCGCGGCCCGCCTGGCGATCCAGGCGACGCTGGCGCAGAACTACCTGCAACTGCGCGTGACGGACCTGCAAAAGGATTTGTACCGCCGCACGGTCGAGGCCTATACCCGCTCGCTGCAACTGACCACCCATCAATACGAAGCCGGTACCGCCCTGCGTTCCGACGTCGCCCAGGCGGAGACGCAGCTGCGCTCGGCCCAGGCCCAACTGATCGACCTGGACGCCACCCGCAACCAGCTGGAACACGCCATCGCCATGCTGATCGGCAAGGCACCGGCGGCCTTCAGCCTGGCTCCCCTGCCAGCGGCGGCGGCCACCGACAGCGGCATGGATGCCAATGCCCTGCGCCTGCAGGCCAGCCTGCCGCAGATTCCGGCAGGTTTGCCCTCCGACCTGCTGGAGCGCCGCCCCGACATCGCCAATGCCGAACGCCTGGCCGCTGCCGCCAACGCCAATATCGGCGTGGCCCGTGCGGCTTACTTCCCGACCCTGACCCTGTCGACCACCGGCGGCTACAACAGCGCCTCGTTCGCCGACCTGTTCAACACGCCCAGCCGCGTCTGGTCGCTGGGTGCAGCGCTGGCCGAGACGCTCTTCGATGGCGGCGCGCGCACTGCCCGCAACGACGCAGCGATGGCCGCCTATGACGCTGCCGCTGCGCAATACAAGCAGACCGTCCTGGCCGGCCTGCAGGACGTGGAAGACAACCTCTCCACCCTGCGCGTGCTGGATCAGGAAAGCGCGGCCCAGGCCCAGGCCGTCAGATCGGCGCAGCTGGCCGAACGGCTGGCCATGAGCCAGTACCAGGCCGGCACCGTGACGTATCTGTCGGTTGTCACCACCCAGGCCACCTCCCTGACCAACCAGCGCAGCGCAGTCACCCTGCTGGGCCGCCAGTTGGTCGCCAGCGTGGCGCTGATCAAGGCCACCGGCGGCGGCTGGCAGGTCGGACAGACCGATCCGGCCAGCGTGCAGGCACCGATGGCTGCGCGCTGATGTGCGCGGCCCATCTTCCGAATCCCATGTGCATTTTCCAGGACGAGTTTCAGGCATGACCACCTCACCCAACTCCCCCAAGACTTCCCCGACTCCGCAACGCTCCCCGCTGGCCATCGTCGTGGCGACAGCCCTGATCCTGGCCGCCGGCGTCGGCGGCTGGAGCGCCATGCAACGCGCCACCGCGGCCGATCAGCCTGCCACCAAGGCACTACCCCCGGTATCGGTCTCGGTGGCCCGCGTGCAGGAGCGCGATCTGCCGCTGTATCTGGCCGGCGTCGGCACGGTCACCGCCAATGCCAGCGTGGTCGTCAAGACCCGCATCGACGGCCAGCTGGACAAGGTCGGCTTCGAGGAAGGCCAGGAGGTCAAGAAGGGACAACTGCTGGCGCAGATCGACCCGCGTGCGCTGCAGGCGCAACTGGCGCAGGCCGAGGCGCAACGGGCCAAGGATGCGGCCACCCTCATGAATGCGCGCCTGGACCTGCAGCGCTACACCACCCTGCGCAGCCAGGATGCGGCCACCCAGCAGCAGCTGGATACGCAGAAGGCGCTGGTGGCGCAGCTGGAGGCAGCGGTCAAGACCGATGAGGCGCAGGTGGCCTATGCCAAGGTGCAACTGAGCTACACCACCATCAATGCGCCACTCTCGGGTCGTGTCGGTGCGCGCCTGGTCGATCCGGGCAATATCGTGCATGCGGCCGATGCCAATGGCCTGGTGGTCATCAACCAGATCGATCCGATCACGCTGGTCTTCACCCTGCCGGAAGAAGCCGTGGTCGGCATCAACCGGGCCCAGCGCAACAGCCAGCAGCCGCTGAAGGTGGTCGCCTATGCGCGCGACTCTCAGGAAGTACTGGCCACCGGCAAGCTGATCCTGCTGGACAACCAGATCAACACCACCAACGGCACTGTGCAGTTGAAGGCACGCTTCGACAATGCCGAACACAAGCTGTGGCCGGGCCAGTACGTCAATGCCCGCCTGCAGATGAACAGCCACGGCAACGCCCTGACCGTGCCCGCTGCCGCCATCCAGCGCAACCAGCAAGGCACTTATGTCTATGCCATCGACCAGGACGACAAGGCCAACATGCAACCGGTCAAGGTCGACCGCATCCAGGACGGCGTCGCCGTGCTGGCCGCCGACAGCGGCGTGACGGCGGACCAGCGCGTGGTCATCGACGGCCAGTACAAGCTCAAGCCGGGCAGCCGCATCGTGGAAAGCAAGCCGCAGCCGGCCAAGGGCGCTGTTGCTGCTGCGCCTGCCGCCAACGCTGACGCGAAAGGAAGCACCAAGTGAGCGTCTCCGCCGCCTTCATCAAGCGCCCCATCGGCACCACGCTGCTGGCCATCGCCATCCTGCTGGTGGGCATCGCGGTGTGGCCGCTGTTGCCGGTCGCGCCCTTGCCGCAGGTCGATTTCCCCACCATCCAGGTGACTGCGCAATTGCCGGGAGGTAGTCCCGAGACCATGGCCTCCAACGTGGCACAGCCGCTGGAACGCCAGTTTTCGCTGATCGCGGGTCTCTCGCAGATGACCTCGCAGAGCACCCTGGGCAGCACCCAGATCACCCTGCAGTTCGACCTCAACCGCAACATCGATGCCGCCGCGCTGGACGTGCAGGCCGCCATCAACGCCTCCACCGGCCAGTTGCCGGCCAACCTGCCCAATCCGCCGACCTTCCGCAAGATCAATCCGGCCGATTCGCCCATCATGATCATGTCGGTGCAGTCCGATGCGCTGCCGCTGACGGTGGTCAACGACTATGCCGACAACATCCTGGCCCAGCAGATCTCGCAGATCTCGGGCGTGGGCCTGGTGAGCGTGAACGGCCAGCAGAAACCGGCCGTGCGCATCCAGGTCGATCCGGCCAAGATCGCTACGCTGGGCATCAGCCTGGAAGACATTCGCGGCGTCATCGCCACCACCACGGTGAACCAGCCCAAGGGCACGGTCGATGGCGCGCGCCAGGCCTTCACCGTCTATACCAACGACCAGCTGCTCAAGGCCGAGCAGTGGAACGACATGGTCCTGGCCTGGCGCAATGGCGCGCCGATCCGCGTCAAGGACATCGGCATCGCCATCGACGGCCCGGAGAACAACAAGATCGCCGCCTGGGCCTTCGCCGGTGCGGCCAATACGGCCGATCACACCATCAGCAATGGCCGCTCCATCGTGCTGGCCATCACCAAGCAGCCCGGTGCCAACGTGATCGAGACCGTGGGCCGCATCAAGGCCGCCATGCCACGCCTGCGCGCGGCCATCCCGGCGGCGATCAACGTCAACACCCTGATCGACCGTACGCAGACCATCCGCGCCTCCGTGGAGGATGTGGAATTCACCCTGGTGCTCACCATCGCGCTGGTGGTGATGGTGATCTTCGTGTTCCTGCGCAATGTGGCGGCCACGCTGATCCCGTCGGTCACGGTGCCGCTGGCCATCATGGGCACGGCCGGGGTCATGTACGTGGTCGGCTACAGCCTCGACAACCTCTCGCTGATGGCGCTGACCATTGCGGTCGGTTTCGTGGTGGATGACGCCATCGTCATGCTGGAAAACATTTACCGCTACGTCGAGGAAGGCATGTCGCCGCTGGAAGCGGCCCTCAAGGGCGCGGGCGAAATCGGCTTCACCATCATCTCGATCTCGGTGTCGCTGGTGGCGGTGTTCATTCCGCTGCTGCTGATGGGTGGCATCGTCGGGCGGCTGTTCCGCGAATTTGCAGTGACGGTCACGCTGACCATTGCGGTCTCGGTCATCATCTCGCTCACGCTCACACCCATGCTGTGCTCGCGCTTCCTCAAGAACGAGCATGGCCGTCAGCACGGCAAGCTGTATCAATGGTTCGAACGCTGCTTCGATGCCATGCTCAATGGCTACAAGCGCGGGCTCGACGTGGTGATGAAGCACCAGTTCATCACGCTGATGAGCTTCATCGCCACGGTGGCCCTGACGGTGGTGCTGTTCATCTTCATCCCCAAGGGTTTCTTCCCGCAGCAGGACAATGGCGTCATCGTCGGCTTTGCCGAGTCGGCCCAGGATACGTCTTCGGCGGCCATGCAGGAACGGCTGCTGAAGGTGGCTGAGGTGGTGCGCAAAGATCCGGACGTGATCGGCTTTGCCATGAGCGCCGGTTCCACCACCTTCAATACCGGACAATTCTTCATCGCACTGAAACCCAAGGATGAAGGCCGCACCACCAATGCCGACGAAGTCATCGCGCGCCTGCGTCCGCAGGTGGCCAAGGTGCAAGGCGTGAACCTGTTCATGCAGGCCAGCCAGGACATCAACGTTGGTGGCCGCCTCTCGCGCACCCAGTACCAGTACACCATCACCGACACCGACCTCGATGAACTGAACGTCTGGGCACCGCGCATGCTGGAGCGTTTCCGGCAGCTGCCGCAGCTGACCGACGTGGCCTCCGACCAGCAGAACCAGGCAGCAGCAGCGGTCATCACCATCGACCGGGCACGCGCCTCCAGCTTCGGCATTTCGCCTTCGCTCATCGATGCCACCATCTATGACGCCATCGGCCAGCGCCAAGTGGCGCAATACTTCACGCAGATCAACAGCTACCGCGTGATTCTGGAGGTGACGCCACAGTTGCAGAAGGATCCTGCACTCTTCGACAAACTCTACCTGACCTCGCCCCTGACCGGCCAGCAGGTGCCGCTGTCGACCTTCGTGAAGGTCGATACCACCAAGACCTCTTACCTGTCGATCAGCCACCAGAGCCAGTTCCCGGCGGTGACGATTTCCTTCAACCTGGCCAAGGGCGTCTCGCTGGGCGAGGCGGTGGACATCATCCAGAAAACCAAGGACGAGATGGGCGTGCCGCAGACCCTGGTGGGCAACTTCCAGGGAACGGCCAAGGCCTTCGGTGATTCGCTGGCCTCGCAGCCTTATCTCATCGCGGCCGCCCTGATCGCGGTCTACATCGTGCTGGGCCTGCTCTACGAGAGCTACATCCATCCGCTGACCATTCTCTCCACGCTTCCCTCGGCCGGCGTGGGGGCACTGCTGATCCTGATGATCGGCGGTTACGACCTGTCGGTGATCGCCCTGATCGGCATCATCCTGCTGATCGGCATCGTCAAGAAGAACGGCATCATGATGATCGACTTCGCCCTCACCGCCGAGCGCACCCAGGGGATGAAGCCGGAAGAAGCGATCTACCAGGCCTGCCTGCTGCGCTTCCGTCCCATCATGATGACCACCATGTGCGCCCTGCTCTCGGGCCTGCCGCTCATGCTCGGCCATGGTGCCGGCTCCGAGCTGCGCCGTCCGCTGGGTTATGCCATGGTCGGCGGTCTGGTGCTGTCGCAGGCGCTCACGCTCTTCACCACGCCGGTGGTCTACCTTTACCTGGACCGTGCGCACTACTGGTACGAACGCAAGAAGAAGGCAAGGCAGGAACGCAAGGCCGCGCGCCTGGCGCAGGAACATTGACTCCGTAGCTGTTCATCAACAAGGGGAGCCGGGAAGGTAGAATCCGGCATGGGCCGGCGCCGGGGAATGTTCCCGGCGCGGCCAGTGGAGACCGAATGAAGATCCTGATAGTCGAAGACGAGCAAAAGATGTCCGAATACCTCTGCAAGGGCCTCACCGAGCAGGGATGCGCGGTGGATGTGGCCAGCAACGGCATCGACGGGCAGCACCTGGCGATCCAGCATGACTACGACGTCATCGTGCTGGACGTGATGCTGCCGGGCCTGGATGGCTTTGCCGTGCTGCGTTCGCTGCGTACCGTCAAGCAGACGCCGGTCATCATGCTGACCGCGCGCGACAGCGTGGAAGACCGCATCAAGGGCTTGCATGACGGCGCCGATGATTACCTCATCAAGCCGTTCTCCTTCCTGGAACTGCTGGCCCGCCTGCAGGCCCTGACCCGCCGTGGCCGCGTGCAGGAAGCGCCGCAGCTGCGCATCGGCGACCTGCAGATCGACCTGATCTCGCGCAAGGCCTTCCGGGGCGGGCTGCGCATCGACCTCACCGCCAAGGAGTTCGCCCTGCTGGCCGTGATGGCACGCAGACAGGGCGAGATCCTCTCCAAGACCGCCATCGCCGAACTGGTCTGGGACATGAATTTCGACAGCAATACCAACGTGGTGGAAGTCGCCATCAAGCGCCTGCGCGCCAAGATCGACGCGCCCTTCGAGCAGAAGCTGCTGCATACCGTGCGCGGCATGGGCTACGTGCTGGAGCCGCGCGCCACCTCCGATGCCGGCGATGAGTGAGACCGCTGCCGCGCCGGCAAAGAAGCGCCGCCTGCCGCTGCGCCAATCCATCACCGCGCGGCTGGTGCTGATGTCGGCGGCGTCGGCCCTGTTGATCTTCGCAGTGGCCGGCGTGGCGCTCTACACCGTCCTGAAGGGGGAACTGCTGCGCCACGAACGCGATGCCCTCTTCACCACCCTCAACGACATCAGCTACCAGATCGAGCGCGCCGGCAATACCGAGCGCTGGGCCCGCGTACAGTTGAAACTGTCGACGCTCTCGCAGGCCGACCAGCACGTGTTCTTCTGGATCGCCAGCGATGATCCCCGCTACACCTATGGCGACCTGACGCGGCTCGCGCCCTCGGCCATCAATCATGCCGACGGCAAACAGGTCGGCCGCCTGCACCTGCCGGGACGCGCCTATCCACTGCACATCATGACGCGCACCCTGCCGGCCTTCGAGGATCGTCCTGAAGTGCGCGTGACGGTCGGTGTCGATGGCGCTCCCTACTTCGAGATGCGCCGCACCTTCCTGCTGGCCACCAGCATTTCTTCGCTGCTGGGCATCGTGCTGGCGGTCATCTCCAGCTACTGGATCGCTCGAGCGGGGCTGGCCCCGCTGCGGCGCATGTCAGCGCGCGCGCAAAGCTTTTCGCCACGCAAACTGTCAGCTCGCATGCCGGTGGAAGCCTTGCCGGAAGAATTGTCGGTATTGGCCGATGCCTTCAACGGCGCGCTCGAACGCATCGAGCAGGCCTATACGCAACTGGAAGCCTTCAATGCGGACGTGGCCCATGAGTTGCGCACGCCGCTGGCCAACCTGATCGGCGAGACCCAGGTGGCGCTGGCGCGCGAACGCAGTGCGGGGGAATTCAAGGACGTGCTGCAATCGAACCTGGAAGAGCTGGACCGCATCCGTTCCATCGTCAACGACATGCTGTTCCTGGCGCGCTCCGACCAGGGCGAAGCGGCCACTGCCCGGGTACCGGTGCGGGTCGCCGAAGCGGTGCAGAAGACCGTGGATTTCTTCGAGTTCGTGCTGGACGACACCGGCATGTCCATCACCGTGGCGGGCGATCTGGAGGCCACGGCCACCATGGAAACGGCGCTCTTCAAACGCGCCCTCACCAACCTGATCCAGAACGCCATCCAGCATTCGCCGCAGGGCGCGCAATTGCGCATCGACATTTCCGGTGGCGAAGAGATGGTGCGCGTGGCCGTGACCAATCCCGGCCCGGCCATCGACGAGCAACACCTGCCACGCCTGTTCGACCGCTTCTACCGAGTCGACAGCGCGCGCCAGGACATCAACGGCAGCCACGGCCACGGCCTGGGGCTGGCCATCGTCAAGGCAGTGGCCCGCATGCACGGCGGGCGCGCTTTTGCCAGCAGCAGTGGCGGGCACAATACCATCGGCTTTACCATCGCGCGCCAGTGAACGCGCCGGTTGTACTCAATGGCGCGATGGCTCAATGGCTCAATAACCGCGCTTGAGATCGACATTGGCAGCGATCTCTCCGGTGTTGCGATAGCGGCGGATATTGGCGGCCACGATGGCTGAAGCGGTGCCCGAATCGGTCGGTGCCGAACAATGCGGCAGTACCGTCACCGCAGGATGCGACCAGGGCCACGCCTCTGGCGGCAAGGGCTCGGTGGCGAACACGTCCAGCACCGCATGGCGCAACCTGCCCGCATCCAGCGCCTCGCGCAGCGCCTCATCATTGATGATCGGCCCGCGTGCGAAATTGATAAGCTGTGCCTGAGGAGGTAGCAGTGCCAGCCGCACTGCATCCAGCAGTCCGCGCGTTTCGGCCGTCAGCGGTAGCAGGCAGACCAGAATGTCGGTCTGTGCCAGCATCTCCGCCAGTCCGTCCATGCCGCTGCAGGTCCGCACGTCGGGCACGTTGCGCGCACTGCGGCTCCAGCCCAGCACCGGGAAACGCGCCTGGCGCAATGCCACGGCTGCCGCTTCACCCAGCGCGCCCAGGCCGAGGATGGCTACGCGGCGCTGCTCCGGCAGCACATAGTCCAACGGCCTCCATTGCCGCGCCTGTTGCTGGCGCGCGTAATGCGGCATGTCGCGATGCAGATAGAGCGTCCAGGCCAGCACGGCTTCGGCCATGGTGGCGGCCAGGCGCGGATCGACCAGGCGCGTGATCTGCAAGTCGCTCTGTCCGAGATCGGCCACCAGCCGCTCGACTCCGGCCCAGACGCTATGCACCCACTGCAGTTGCGGCAGCAATTTCAGCTGCGCCGGATCAGGATTGGCGACGATGGCCACGCGGCATTGCGCGCGTTGGTCTTCGTCCAGCTCGCTGAAGGCGATGATCTCTTCCTCCGGCATGGCCGCGCGCAAAGCTTGCAACCACGACGCTACCGCAGCGGGATCACTCTGGCTGACGAAGGGGATCGGCATGGGCGCGCTCATTTGGCGTACACCGTCGCCAGATCGCGGAAGCCCTTGACTTCAATGGGGTTGCCCGAGGGATCGAGGAAGAACATCGTGGCCTGCTCGCCCGGTTCGCCCGCAAAGCGGATCTGCGGGGCCAGCACGAATTGCACCTCCCCGCTGGCGCTGAGGCGATCCGCCAGTTGCTGCCATTCATCCAGTTGCAGGATCACCCCCAGGTGCGGCATCGGCACCAGATGATGGCCGACATGGCCGGTATTGCTCACGGCAAACGGTTCACCCAGGTGCAGCGAAAGTTGATGGCCGAAGAAATCGATGTCGACCCAGGTTTCGGTGCTGCGCCCTTCGGCGCAACCCAGCAGGTCGCAATAGAAGTGGCGCGACTGGTCGAGGTCGCGCACGTGGTAGGCCAGGTGGAAGATGGATGGCATGGACAGTCCCGGATCGGCAGGCAGGTTGCGAAAGCCGACAAGCATACCGCAACCGTCATGCTTGTATGGAAACAAGCCAATAATGCTTCCCTACAAGAGCCACGGGGCAGGATTGACATGCGTCAAGCAGTTCGGGATTTGCGCTGGACGCATGGAGGTGCCCGGCCTAATCTGCCTGCATGGCATCCCGCCCCGGATGTCTTCCCCCACGAATTTCCGAGGAGCCACCATGAGCTACAAGTCCATCCTGGTCCACGTCGACCAGTCGCGCCACGCCGCCCAGCGCATCCGCATTGCCGCCGAGCTGGCCCGCGCACAGCAGGCGCACCTGATCGGCAGCGCCGTCAGCGGCATCTCCAGCTTCATCACCATGGAAGGCGCGGCCTACATCGCGGCGCAGATGGATGGTTTCCGCGACCGCGCGCTGGCCGCGCTGGAAAATTTCGACAAGATCGCCAACAGCGTCGGCGTGCCCTCCTGCGAAAAGCGTTTCGTCGATGACGACGCCGAGGGTGGACTGGCCCTGCAGGCGCGCTATGCCGACCTGGTAGTGGTGAGCCAGGCCGACCTGGACGATGCCGATGACAGTTTCCTCACCGACCTGCCCGAGTACGTCATGCTCAATTCACCGCGCCCGGTGCTCATCATCCCCAGCGCCGGTGAATTCAAGCAGGTAGGCAAGAATGCCCTGATCGCCTGGGATGGCAGCATGGAATCGACCCGCGCCATCACGGCCGCCCTGCCCCTGCTGCGCCAGGCCGACAACGTGACGGTGGTGCTGTTCAACTCCGACAAGCGCCTGGGTACCCACGGTGAACAGCCCGGTGCCGACATCGCGCTCTATCTGGCGCGCCATGGCGTGAAGGTGGAAGTGGCACAGGAACAGACCACGCTCGATATCGGCAATGCCCTGCTCTCGCTGGCTGCCGACAAGGGCTCCGACCTGCTGGTCATGGGCGGCTACGGACACACCCGCTTCCGCGAAGTGCTGCTGGGCGGCGTGACGCTGACCATCCTCAAGACCATGACGCTGCCGGTGCTGATGGCGCACTGACACCGTCAGCAACACTTGCGCGGATTCAGCGCGCCTCCACCACCGGCCCCTCGCGGGCCGGTGTCTTTTGGGCGGCCAGGCGCTCGCGCTGCTGCAGGCGGGCACGGCGCTTGCGCACCCAGATGATCACCCCGGTGACCGACAGCATCGCCACCAGCACGCCCATCAAGGAAATCAGCACGCGTCCCGTCAGCCCGAGGATGCGGCCGGAATGCAGCGGGAATTGCGCCTGCAGGAAGATATCGCCTGCACTGCCGCGTCCCGGAATCTTGCCGCCTTCATAGGCGCCGCTCATGGCATCGAAATACAGCCAGGCATTGCCGAGGCCCACATCGCCATGGTCATTGCCAGGCTGGAAGAAGCCCACGCCATAGACCCCGAACATTCCCGAGTAGAAGACCCCGCCGACCGGCTCCGTCAGGCCCAGCTTCTCGCCTTGCGCGCGTCCCAGCGCCACCGCTTCCTCGCGTGAAATACGCGGTTCCGGCACCTTCTCGGGCGCAATCGGCGTACGCGTGTCGAAGGGGCCCGCAGTCAGGGTGGAAACGCTTTGCAGAATCGGACGCATGACCTGCCGCTCCAGATTCATCGACACCGACGTCACCGCCAACACCAGCAGCAAGCCCCAGATCCAGACCCCGCCCGAGCGATGCAGGTCGAAGTTGAGCTTGTGGCCGCCCTCGCGCCAGCGGAAGGCCAGCGACTTGCGCCAGCTGCGCCAGTTGGGGAAGGACAGATAGAGCGCAATGAAGCAATCCAGCGCCCACACGATCCCGATGATGCCCATCAGCCAGATGCCGGTCTCGATCCCGCCCATGTCCGGCAGGTGCATCGTGTAATGCAGTTTGTAGAGGAAAGGCAGCAGGTTTTCACGCGCCAGCGAAATCGCGCCCCACATGCGGCGGCCCTGTATTTCACCGGTCACCGGATCGACCGCGATCTGGTTGTAATCCAGGACCGGCAGCTTGCCGGTAGCCGGATCCAGGCGCGGTTCGACCATCATGCTGATGGTATGGCCGGGCTCGGCTTCGGTGAGCACATAGGTCACGCGCAGCTTGGGCTCGGCCGCTTCCACGCGCTGCGCCAGTTCCAGCCCGGGCATGGGCTGCCCGGCGTCCGGACGGTCGGCGCTGCGGGCATGGAACAGTTGCGGATTGAGCCAGGCATCCAGTTCGTGATCCCAGGAGATCAGCGCACCGGTCACGCCGGCGATGAACAGGAACACGGCCACGGCCAGGCCGAACCAGCGATGGAGGAGGACGAGAAGTGCGCGCATGGGCTGGATTACCTGGCTAATTGGCGGAGTGATTCAGGGACTGCCGGGAGGGCGACCATGACCAGATCAGAAATCGACCTTGGCCGACACGCTGAAGGTACGCGGGTCACCCGGCTTGATGTAGTTCTCGTACTGGTATTGCCAGTAACGCTTGTCCAGCAGGTTGTTCACCGAGGCCCGGAAAGTCGTGTCGTGCTGGCCAATGCGCGTGGTGTAGCTGGCACCGAGGTTGAACAGCGTATAGCTGGCCAGCTCGATGTCGTTGGCCGCGCGCGCCATGGTGCTGCCGGTGAACTTGGCATCGGCCGAGAGCTTCAGGCCAGCGACTTGCGGCACCAGATAGGCGACCGATGCGGTCGCCATGTTGCGCGGCGCACCGGCCACGCGATTGCCATTGTAGGTATTGCCCTTGTCGTACTTGGCATCCAGCAGCATGAGGCTGCCGGCCACTTGCCACTGCGCCGTCGGACGATAGGCTGCGCCCAGTTCCAGCCCCTGGTAGTTGGACTGGCCATCCTGCACCAGCGCCCCGTTGAGCGTGTATTCCGAGGCGCGTTCGATACGGAACAGCGCAGCGGTGGCACTCCAGTTCTGCTGATCGGTCTTGGCCCCGACCTCGTACTGCTTGCTCTTGAGCGGCTTCAGCTGGCTGCCGTAGTTGGTGTTGGTCACGCCCGGTACGCCGCCCTGCTCCAGCGATTCCACATAGCTGGTGTAGACGGTGGTATTGCGCTCAGGCTTGAACATCAAGGCTACCGTAGGCGTCAAGGCCGACTTGTCGTAGCGCGAACTGAGGGTCCCGCTGGTGCTGAAATTATCCTGGCGGAACTGGTTGTAGCGGCCACCGGCCAGCAGCGACCAGCGCTCCGAGAAGTTCAGCGTATCGCTGGCGAAGACCGCCTGCTGGGTGATGATGGCGTTGTGATAGGTCTGCAGCTCGGTGCTGCTGTAATACGCATTGGTGTTCTGCGTATAGAGATTGCCGGTACCGATCTGCTTGTACACCGAGCTGATCGAGTAATCATTGACCTGCTTCTGCCACGAGGCCCCCAGCACCAGCTGATGATCGATGCTGCCGGTGCGGGCATTGCCTTCCAGCATGGCCTGCCACTGGTCGAAGGTATGGCCTTCGCGGCTGTCCGAGCGCCAGTCGGTGTAGTTGCCGGCGGCATCCGAGAGCATCGCGATGTCCTCGTTGCGGAAGCGCTTGGAGGTGCTGTGGCTGTAGCTGAGGTTGGCCTTCCAGTCCGGGTTGATGCGATAGGTCAGCCCGGTCTGGTAGAGCTGGAAGTTGGTATCGAGATGCTGGCCCGGACCGACCAGGGTCTTGTCGGCCCCGCTGACCACCGACGGCAGGCGGCTGCCGGTCAGGCTGCTGGTGACGACCGACGGCGTCTGGTCGGTGGAATTGCTGTTCTGCCAGATGGCCTGGAAATCCCAGGTCAGGTCGCGCGTGAGGCGTCCGTCCAGCGCCAGCGAAGCGGAATTGCGGCGGATGTGGCCTTCATTGAAGGTCTCGCCCTGGTCATGCGTGACATTGAGGCGATAGCCGAACATGTTGTCGTTGCCGAAGCGCCCGCCGAGATCGACGTGCTCGCTCCAGATGCTGTTGCTGGTATAGCCCACCGAGACGCTGCGCACCGGGGTGTCGGTCGGCTTCTTGGTGACGTAGTTGAGCACCCCGCCCGGCGAGCCGAAGCCATACATGAAACCGGCCGAGCCCTTGAGCAGGTCGACGCGCTCGAAGTGATCGTAGGGCAGCGTGATGCCATAGCCGAGGAAGGGCTTGCCATCGATGCGGAAGGAATTCTGCCAGTCCGCCGGCAAGCCGCGAATGGTGATGTACGAAGCCCAGGCGCTGTAGCCACCGCTGTTGTCGCTGACCGAGGCCTCGTTGTAGAACAGATCGCCGAGCTTGTTGACCTGCTTGTCGGCCAGATCCGCAGCCGTGATGCTGGTGACGGAAAAGGGCGTATCCAGCAGCGAACGCGATCCGAGCGCACCGGCGCTGGACTGGCTTTGCAGGTGCTGCGTTCCCTCGCCTGCAGCAGGGGCCGAGACGGTCACGGTCGGCAATTGGCCGGCGCTACTGTCATTGGCGGCAGTGGCCGCGCTGTCGGTGGCGGACTGCGCCAGCACCAGCGCAGGAGCGCCGGCCAACGCCATGCTGATGAACACCGGACGGAGAGCACGGGACATGGCGCTGGGGCGGGCGCGCAGGGACGACTGGAGCAAGGGATTCCTCTTCATATTCATTTTATTTAATACGAACGATAATAGTTCTTATTTATTTTATGGAATATGACAGAAAAAGGAAACCTTCCTTACAAAGTTTCTGAAGTCCCTGCCCTGACTTCTCGAAATGATTCGACGCAGTGCTGCAAAAATTACTGATTGTGATTGATCTCTTGCCGCCTATGCGCCACAGGCTGAGCGATGGCTTTATCTTCCCTGCTTTTCCTCCTGTGAAAGAGACTGCATATGACCAGGGCCATCATCCGCCTCGACGATCCGACCTCGCATGGCGGCGTTGTCCAGCAAGGATTTGACAATGTGAAGCTGTACGGCAAGCCCATGGCCGGGGTGGGCCATCGCGGCTACTGTCCGAAATGCCGATGTGAATTCATCATCCTGCCAGGTGAAGAAAACTACGAATACCTGGGCCGACGGGTGGCCGTGGAAGGGATGAAAACTTCATGTGGTGCCCTGCTCATCGCGACCCAGCAGTTGGCCAGGATCGCGCCAACCAAAGACGACGAATGATCGCCACGAAAAAATGGCCCGCTCACCGGGATGAGCAGGCCATGTTCTGCGCGCGGCAGCAGGAAGGAACCCGCCCTGCCCCACGCGCTCTCGCCGGGCATCACGCTGCAGGCATCACGCGGTCGCGATCTTCTTGAGTATCTCCTGCAGCTGGTCGATATCGTAGGGCTTGGGCAGCGCATGCGAGGCGAAGCCGACATTGCGCGCCACCATCGCGCCATAACCGGAGGCGAAGATCACCGCCATGTCCGGGAAGCGCTCCAGCGCGCTCCTGGCCAGGTCCACGCCGGACATGCCGGGCAGATTGACGTCGGTGAAGAGCACATCGAAACTCTGCTCGCCCAGCGCCTGCTGCGCATCCTCCGCGCTGACCACGCCGCGTGCCTGGTGGCCCAGCGTTTCCAGCAATTCGCACACCAGTTGCTGGGAGTCGATGTTGTCTTCCACCACCAGCAGGCGCAGGCCGCTTGCTGACGCGGAGACGGATTCTGCCTCCGGCACCGTCACTACGCTGGCCCCGCTGCCTGCCTGGTCGAAATGCGCATCCTGACCGTCAGCCTGGCGATGGCTGCCGCCCACCGGAAGGACATGGAGCATGGCATTGGCGTCTGCACTGGCATTGGCCTGGTCGCGCTCGCGCGTCATCTGTGCCAGTTCGATGCGATGCGCCCGGCCCGACAGCATCTGCCGGATGCGCTGCGCCAGCTGGTTGATGCGATACGGTTTGGACAGCAGCTCCACGCCCGCATCCAGCCGCCCTTCATGGACGATGGCGTCGCGCGGATAGCCGGAGGTGAACAGGATCTCGATCTCCGGCAACAACTGCCGTGCCTGGCGCGCCAGTTCAGTCACCGGCACGCTGCCGGGCATGACCACATCGGTGAACATCAGGTCGACCGGAATGCCGCTCTGAAGGATGGCCAGCGCGCGTTCGCCATTGTCCGCCTTGAGCACGCGGTAGCCCAGCGAGGACAGGGTATCGATCACCGTCAGTTGCAGGTTGGGATCGTCTTCCACCACCAGGATGGTTTCGTCACCGCCGCGCACTTCCATGTCGCGGTTGTCGTCGATCACCACTTCCTGATCGATGCAGCGCGGGAAGTAGATGCGGATCGTGGTGCCCTTGCCCGCTTCGCTGTGCAGGCTGATGTGGCCCTTGCTCTGCTTGACGAAACCGTAGGCCATGGACAGACCCAGACCCGTGCCCTCACCTTCGCGCTTGGTCGTGAAGAAGGGCTCGAAGGCACGCTCGCGCACCTCGGGCGACATGCCGGCCCCGTTGTCGGAGATCTGCAGTTCCACGTAATCGCCCGGCGGCAGGTCGGCCTGCGAGAGGAAGGCCGGATCGCTCAGTTGCACGTTGTCGATCTGCAGCGTGAGCCGTCCGCCATTGGGCATCGCATCGCGCGAATTGATGGCGGTGTTGATGATGAGGTTCTCGACCTGATTGGGGTCGAGCATGGTATTCCAGAGATCATGCGTGATGACGGTGGAGATTTCGATGTTCTCGCCCACGGCCCGGCGCAGCAGGTCATCCATGTTCAGCACCACGCGTTCCAGATTGATGCTGCGCGGCTGCAGCGGCTGGCGGCGGGCAAAGGCCAGCAACTGCGAGGACAGCTTGGCACCGCGATCGACCGCGCCAATGGCGATGCGCACGCGCTGGCGGCTGCGGTCATCCAGGCGCGGATCGGTCTGCAGCAACTGCAGGTTGCCGCCGATGATCTGCAGCACGTTGTTGAAGTCGTGCGCCACGCCACCGGTCAGTTGGCCCACGGCTTCCATCTTCTGCATCTGGCGCAGCGCCGCCTCGGCGCGGCTGCGTTCAAGGATCTCCTCGACCACGCGCTGCTCCAGCGTGTCATTGAGTTCGCGCAGGGCGTCTTCGGCGCGACGCCGTTCGGTGATGTCGGTAGAGACCGCGATCATGGCCTGTGGCCTGCCCTCGCCGTCGACGATGCGGCTGATGTCGCTGGAGACCCAGAACGCGCTGCCATCAGGACGCAGGTAGCGCTTTTCCAGCGTGAAGGAACTGCCGTCGGCAATGCAACGCTTGAACAGCGTCATGTTCATCGGCACGTCATCAGGATGGGTGACGTCGGCCAGGGTCATCTGCAGCATCTCGGCCTCGGTGCGGCCCAGCATGCGGCACAGCGCCTGGTTCACGCGCAGGTAGCGGCCCTCCAGGTCCAGTTCGGAGAAGCACACCGAGGCCTGGTTGAAGATGGCGGTCAGGCGATTCTCGCTCCACGACAGCGCCTGCATGCCGCGCCGCCGTTCGGTCAGATCGATGAAGGTGCACAACGCACCTTGCAGCTCACCATCCTGCCAGACCGGATGGGCCTGGTATTGCACCGGGAAACTGCTGCCATCAACGCGCAGGAAATCTTCGCTCTCCACGTGCGTGGTCACGCCGTCACGGGCGGCCTTGAGCACGGCACATTCGCCGCGCACGCCGCTGCCATCGTCGGCTGAGGTCAGGATCACCTCGTGGATCGAGCGGCCCAGCACATCCTTCTCGCCGGCATAGCCGAGCAATTTCAGGAAGGCCGCATTGCACAGCGTGACGATGCCCTCGCGGTCGATCGAGAAGAAGCCCTGGTCGGTGGAATCCAGCAGTTGGCGCACGAAGGCATTGTTGGCCCGCACGCTGGCTTCGGAAGCGGCCAGTGCCTGCTCCATCAGCTTGCGCGAGGTGACGTCGAACACCACCCCTACATAACGCGAACCGGCACGCGGATCGTCTTGCACCACCTCGCCTTTGCGCGCCAGCCAGCGCTGTTCGCCGTCGGGGCGGGTGATGTGGTATTCGGTATATTCCAGCGGATTGCGCGGACCGCCTTCCTTGATGCGCGAGGTGCCCAGGTTCGGGTGGAATTCTTCATCGATCATGTCCACCAGTTGCTGCGAGGTGACCTCGCCTTCGGCTGGCAGACCCCACAAGCGGCGGAATCGATCCGAGACCGCCAGCTTGCCGGAGACCGGGAACCATTCAAAGATGCCGATCCCGCCCGCGCGGTCGACGATGCGCAGGCGCTCTTCGGCCACGAAGCGTTCGGTGACGTCATTGCCCTCGATGAAGATCCCGGCCACCTGGCCATCGGCGCCCTTGATGGGCTGGAACACGAAATCCAGCACGGCCCCCTCGAAACCGGTCTCATGCGCGCGCCGCAGGAACAGGCGCGCACCGCGTTCGGTATAGGTCTGCCCGGTCTGGTAGACGCGGTCCAGCAATTCGTAGAGATTTTCGTCCAGCAGCTCGGGCAGCGCTTCCCGCGCCGGCAGGCCCAACACCGGCCGGTCACCGAAGAGCTTGAAGTAGGCCCCATTGACGCGTTCGAATACGTGCTGCGGACCGCGCACCACGGCCTTGAAACTGGGCGACTGCTCCATCAGGTCGCGCAGCATGTCGGTGTGCGCCAGCGCGGCATCCAGACCGGTAGAGCGCACCAGCGTGCAGAGCACGCCGGCCACTTGCGCGGGCTGATCATCGGCCGCGTCTTCCCACACCGGCACGCAAGTCAGGTCCCATTGATCGGGTGTGCCCGCTGCTGCCGCGGTATCGGCAAACAGCGATACCCGGCCCAGTTGCTGTTGCTGGCCCTTGAAGGCCGCACCGATCGCCGCTTCGCAGAGGCGCGCGGCACCCCGCCACAGCGCGGACTCGCTCATGCGCGCACCGAAGGCCGCCGGATGGGCCGTACCGATACAGGCCGCGAAGGCATCGTTGTAAAGCATCTGGCGTGCTGTGCCCCAGACCAGCAGACTCGGCAGGGGTGAATGCAGTGCGATGTTGAGAGAGGTGCGCAGGGTCGGCGACCATTGCGCCGGCGCACCCAGGGGACTTGTGGTCCAGTCGGTTGCCGTGACGATCTGCGCGGCCAGGCCTGTGCCGCGCAACCAAGAAATGTCTGCCATGTCGTGAAACTTACCTTTAAGCCTAGCTTTGAGCACCGAGGTCGGTCTCGCGAGAGACGAGGCTTGCGCCGTCATGCTCCCGCGGGTCCCTTCATTGTTGTTCGCATCCGCTTGGAGCAGGCCCGTGAAGACGGGCGCAAGCACCCGGCGCGCCTGCTGCGTGCCGCCGATGATTATACGGGAAGCCGGCGCCGCTTCCGGGGCCGCTCTCAGCCCACGGAAAAACATCCACCGGCCGCAACACCGCATGGGACAGGCATCTGCGCAGTCTTCCTGTTTTCCTACATGAAATTGCGCCGAGCACCTACGCGCGCCCTTCCCGCAGGACGGCGCGCGAAGGGAATATTCAACTGATGCAATTGGCGCAATCTGCGCAATTGGCGCAAGGCGCGCTCAGCTGTCCGGCTGGCTTTTCTTTTTCAGCGCCCGCTCCTCACGCAGCAGGCGGTTGAGTTCGGCCAGTTCCTGTACCGCTTCCTGGGTCAGGATCACGGGCTCGTTGGGCCGGTAGGCACGGCCGCCGAGACGGCCGTTCATGCCGATGTAAGCCCGCGCACAGCGCCGCCGGTAGGCGAGGATATCTTCCTCGCCGTGCAGTGGCTGTCCGGCGGTGTCCTGCGCCGGTTCGGGGTAAGCCGGCATCGCCAGTGGTTCGGGCTCGGCATCCGCCGCGGCGTGGCCCTGCGAGGCGATATGGTTGCGGTAGGCCGTCCAGTCGCCTTGGGCAATGGCGATCAGCGGATCATAAGGATGGGTGGAATCAGACTTGTCCATGAGGCTACCCTGCTCAAAGATCCGGCGCTGACCACTTGCGCCGGGCTGGTTGCAACGTCAGCTTGTCCTGTGCGGCATCGCGAAGGACCTGCGCATGCAGGCGCTCGCGCTGCCACTGATCGACCAATCGTGTCGTCTGGCCGACACTGCGATCGATTTTTTCCCTGTGTTTCATCGACAGCATGGGGTGTTCGCTCCCTGATGGTTCACCGGCTGCCCTGCTGCCTCCCGCTTCCGATGACAATTCATTTTAGCCGCGTCCGCCCAAACTGGAAGAGGCTGATGCAGCCGTTGTCCGAGAATTGTCACTGCAAAAGTGGTCACAGCGCAGGACCGGAATTTTTCTTTTCCCATGTGGCATCAATCGGATCCGCTCATCCTGCAGGAAGACCGACCGTGCCGCGTTGTTTCTGCGAGTTTTGAGGATCTTAGAACCTCGCACGGATGAGTCCTATCGGACTGCGCCCGATTGATTTGTAGGACAAAGTGGAAGAACCCCCTTGACGGCGATACTGCCCGGATCGTCACTTGTCGCGCGGTGGAATTAAATGTTGTTCAGCCTGCACGCAACTTTGCGATGACGCCTATAATTGGCATTTCCCGAAGCCAAGAATGCGCATCATTTGCCATCGCAGCCACTGGTCATGAGCCAGCATCTGCCGGACGTGAGACCGGGGTCTCCCGGATGCCCTTGCTTTCGCCCCCCACCTTGCCGGCGCGCGCGCATCAGCGCATCGGCAGTTCGACGTCCTGCAGTGCAGGCATCGAGAAAGTAGTGAATGAGCAATCCGTATCACGCAAGCCGCCGGCGACCGGTCGACCTGAGCAATTGTGATCAGGAGCCGATCCACATCCCCGGATCCATCCAGAATCATGGTGCCCTCCTGTGCTTCACGCCCGAGGGCAAGCTTGCCACGCGCAGCGCCAATGCCGCTGCCTTGCTGGGCGACTTGCCGGAGGTGGGACAGCCTCTGGAGGAGGCCCATCTCAACGCTGCGGCCCGCGCCGTGATCCAGGCGGCACTGGAAGACCGCTATGGCTACGTCGACTCGCGCATGATCACGCTGGCCTCCGGTGCCTTCGACCTGGTCACGCACAAATCCGAAGGCGTGCTCATCGCCGAATTTGAACAGCGTCCCGCCGATGCCCTGTCGCTGGAGTCGTTCGCCCTGGCCGCGCATCAGGCCATCCAGCGCATCCAGCGCCAGCCCGGCGTGGAAGACCTGCTGACGCTGGCGGTCGACGAGATCGCCCGCATCACCGGCTTCGACCGCGTGATGGCCTATCGCTTCCTGCATGACGACAGCGGCGAAGTGATCGCCGAGCACAAGCGCGAGGACCTCGAACCTTTCCTCGGCCAGCGTTATCCGGCCAGCGATATCCCGGCGCAGGCACGCCGCCTGTACGTCATCAATCCGATCCGCCTGATCGCCGATGTGACAGCCTCCACCGTGGCGCTGGAACCGGATCACAATCCGCTCACCGGCCGTCCGCTGGACCTCAGCCACAGCATGCTGCGCAGCGTCTCGCCGGTGCACATCGAATACCTCAGCAACATGGGCGTGGGTGCCTCCATGAGCCTGTCGATCGTGATCGGCGAACGCCTGTGGGGCCTGATCGCCTGCCATCACATGAGCGCGCACCTGGTGCCGCATGCGGTGCGCATGTCATGCCAGCTGCTCTCGCAATTCGTGAGTGCCCTGGTGGAACGCAATCTCAACGGCGAGCGCGCCCGTGCGCTGGAGTACAGCGCCGACCTGCGCCGCAAGATCGTGGCCCAGGTCACCGACCGGGAAGACATCGTGCTGGCCCTGGCGGCTGACCATGAGGGCTTCCTGCGTCTGATGAATGCGCACGGTGGCGCCATCTCCATGGAGCGCAAGACCCAAGTCTTCGGCAAGGCTCCCTCGCGCGAAGGCGTCAACGCGCTCATCAACTGGCTCAACGAAAACGAGCCGGGCGACTTCTTCTCCACCAGTGCGCTGGGGGCCGATGTGCCGGCACTCAAGGCGGCGCTGGGCGATATCTGCGGCGTGCTGGCCGTGCGTTTCTATCGCGAACAGGATGGCTACGCCTTCTGGTTCCGCACCGAGCAGGTGGAAGACGTCCGCTGGGGCGGCAACCCGGAAAAGAAATACAGCATCGGCCCGCTCGGTCCGCGCCTGACCCCGCGCGGCTCCTTCGCGGTCTGGAAGGAAACGGTACGCGGCAAGAGCCTGCCGTGGGCCAAGACCGAAACCGAAATCGCCAACCAGTTGCGAATGGACTTCCAGGAAGTGGCGCTGTCCAATGAGAACATGGTCAAGCGCGCCCGCGAAACCCTGCTGGCGACGCTGGGCCATGACCTGCGCGATCCGCTGCAGGCCATCATGATGGCCGCGCGCATGATCGAGGTGCGCGAGCATTCGCCATCCAGCTCCAACCTGAGCAAGCGCATCTCGTCCTCGTCAAGCCGCATGCATCGCCTGATCTCCCAGGTGCTCGACATCAGCCGCCTGCAAAGCGGCATGGGGCTGGACATCCAGCGCCGTCCGGTGGATGTGCGCAAGATGGTCACCGAGATCGTCAACGAAGCGCGCATGGCCTACCCCGATAACGAGATCATCCTCGAAGCGGAAGACTGCGGCGAAATCGAACTCGATGGCGACCGCATCAGCCAGGTGGTCTCCAACCTGCTGTCAAACACCCGCCATCATGGCGAGATCGGTACGCCCTCGACCCTGATCGTGTTCCGCCGCGACGACGTACTGACGCTCTCGGTCTCCAATCACGGTCCGGCCATCCCGATGGCGGTGCGCGAGCACATGTTCAAGCCCTACAAGAAGGAATCCATGGGCAATCAGCGCAATGCGCGCGGACTGGGACTGGGCCTGTACATCGTCAGCGAGATCGCCAACGGCCACGGCGGCAAGATCGACCTCAACTGCGATCACCACATCATCACCTTCACCGTCACCTTGCCCATCCTGCCGGCCTGAACCGGCTGGATGGCGCATCAAGGCCAGTCCCGCTCCTGCTCCGGCAGTGCGCCGGAGAGGATGCGGTGCCGGGCAAGCAGGTCTTCCACCCACTGCGACTGCGCCCGCGCATGGCGCTCGATCACCTGCAAGCCCTTGTGCAGGTTGGCGGCATCCGTCCCGCCTTGCAGCAGGTAATCGGTCCAGCCGAGGATGGCATTGAGCGGCGGGCGCAGTTCCTGTGACAGCGTCCGCAGGAAGGCATCGCGTGCGCTGCGCAGGCGCTCGATCTCGGCCTGCGCCGCCTGCACCTCAGCCAGCAGCGCGTCGCGCTCGGCCTGCAGCTGGCGCACCTGCTCATCAATCTGCCCGGCATCACCGGCCTGCCGCTGCTGCGCCAGCACGCGCTGCACGCATTGCGGCAAGTGGTCGAGGTAATCGCTGGTCTTGGGCAGTACATCGGCTACGCCAGCCCGCAAGGCTTCGATGATGCGCATTTCATCCGACATGCCCGAGACCATGATGGCCGGGATCTCCATGCCCGCAGCCCGCAGGCTGCGGAAGAAATCCAGGCCACTGTCCAGCGCCTGCAGGTTGTAGTCCACGATCAGCAGGTCGGGCCGATCCTGTTGCACCGCCGCCTGGGCGGACTCGGCATCGGCCACGGCGGTGACACGGTATCCCTGCTTCCTGAGCACACGGCCGGCCAGCGCCAGCAGGCCTTCGTCATCCTCCAGCACCAGCACATGGACGGTCGCACCGCTCATCGGGAATCGCTCTCCCGCACCGGCGCGCCCGGCGGCGGCAGCTTGACCACCTGCAGGAAGAAGCCCAGCCGGCGCACCGCTTCGATGAAGTCGTCGTATTCCACCGGCTTGGTGATGTAGACATTGCAGCCTACTTCATAGCAATGGGCGATCTCGCGCGGGTCGTCGGTCGTGGTCAGCATGATCACCGGAATGGCTGCCGTGGCCGCGTCCTGCTTCATTCGCCGCAGCACCTCTACGCCATTCACGCGTGGCATGTTAACGTCCAGCAGCACCACCACCTGCTGCAGGTCGGTCCGCCCCAGCTCGCCCCCGAAAAAATGATCCAGCGCTTCCTGTCCGTCGCGCAGGCGCTGGAAGCCGTTGACCAGCCCGGCGCGCCGCAGGTTCTTCTCGACCAGCACGGCATGGCCGTCGTCGTCTTCGACCAGGATGATGTTGACGCTCTGCTCTGTGGCCATCTCGTTCCCCCTTGTCCGTTGTTGATCCCTGTTTTGTCCGATACGGTTCGAATGCGTTCAGAACACCGGCGGGCGGGCCGGCAGGGCGACGTAGAAACAGCTGCCCTGCCCTTCGACCGATTCCACCCAGATGCGGCCGCCGTGCCGCTCCACCACCCGCTTGACCAGTGCCAGCCCGATGCCTTCGCCCTTGGCGGCGTTGCCATGCAGGCGCTGGAAGGCAATGAACATCTTGTCCATGTAGGCGGCGGGAATACCGAGCCCGTTGTCGCGCACGAAATAGGTCACCAGACTGGGAGCCGCCACCACGCTATCGGCCTGCGGCACATGACCGATGGTGATGTGGCCCGGACGGCCCGGATCAAGATAATTGACGGCATTGCCAACCAGGTTGCCTAGCACCTGCTCCACCGAGGTCGGATCGCCATAGGCCGGCGGCAGATCCGCTTCGATCTCGACCCGGGCGGACTTGACACGGATGCTGCCGCTCATGGCGGCGACGATGCGGGTGACGATGGCATGCATGTCCAGCATCACCGGCTGATATTCAACACGGCCGGCACGGGACAGTCGCAACATGGCGTCAATAATCCCGGCCGAGCGTGTCACGGCATTCTGGATGAAGCGCAGCGATGTATGGATGTCCTCTTCGACAAGCGTGCGCAGGCGTTGCCGGTCCGGTTCGGGCAGCGCCAGGCGATCCACCTCGTCCAGCAGATCTCGGGTGGCATGGGTGATTTCCTTGCTGAAGCCCTGCAGGTTCACCAGCGGCGAACGCAGGTCATGCGAGACGCTGTAGATGAACATCTCATTGTCCTGGGTCTGCTGGCGCAGGTCGGTGTTGACGTCGGCCAGTTCGCGCGCGCGCTGCTCCAGTTCCTCGCGGTAACCCTGGCCCTGGCGCGCGGCTTCGGCGAGACGCTCGCTGCTGCGATGCAGGGCATCGTCGAGCAGCGAGATCTCATCATGGCCACCCAGGCGCGCCGCCAGCGGCTGGCCATCGGCCAGGCGGCGGGCATTGCCGGTGAGCACGCCGATGCGGGTGCTGATATTGCGCGTAAAAGCCAGCGAGGCCAGTGCGGCCGTCACGATGGAAACCAGCACCGCCAAGATCAGCAGCCAGGTCTGCGAGCGGCGTGCCGCCTGCAGGCGCTCGCTGCGTTCGG
Source organism: Herbaspirillum sp. 1173 (assembly GCF_031455335.1). Classification (NCBI taxonomy): domain Bacteria; kingdom Pseudomonadati; phylum Pseudomonadota; class Betaproteobacteria; order Burkholderiales; family Oxalobacteraceae; genus Herbaspirillum; species Herbaspirillum sp. 1173. The sequence goes on from NZ_JAVDSP010000001.1 coordinate 894,069, forward strand.
CACCCAGACGCCGCTCTTCGGCCACGAAGTTGTCGAGCAGATTGAGGAAGGTGGAAAGCCGGTGTGCGCCCTGTTCGTCGCGCAACTGGCGGATCAGGTCATCGCGCTGGCCGCGCATGAGGCGCTCGCGTGCACTGTCATCCCAACTGCGGTAGCTGGCAATGGATTCATGCACCTTTCGTACGGCCGCGCTTTGCGACGCGTTGTCGGCAACCAGCCGCGCAAGCTCGCCGGTCTTGACCTCGATGTCGGCCCACAGGTCGCCCCGGCTCAGGGTGTCTGGCAGGTCCAACAGAACCGCATTGCGCACGCGCGCTGCCTCCAGCAGCATCGGCTCACGCAGTTCGGCGGCCTTGTTCATCACCTGCAGGGAATGCGAGGCCCAGCCCTCGGCATCCTCGGCATCGGCCTGGACCTTGAACAGCGCTCCCAGCAGCAGCACTTCAAACAGGCTTGGGATGGCAACGATCAGCAAGCCCTTGGTCAGCAGTCTCATGTGCATTCGCCCGCTTCACGATCATTCTTACGGTGCAAAGCCACCGGTCCAGCGCTGCCGCCACTCGCTGCCCGGCGAATGCCAAGCTGCATCGGACGGCATCGGGCTTGACCTGCAGTGCGCCCCCTTCTGCATTTCCTTGTTGTTCTGTCCTGCGCACGTCCCGGTTTGCTTGCGGACCATGGGTCACGTTGATCCGGCCCCGCAGGCGTGCGTTTCTGGTAATCAATTGTTACGCACGATTATAAACTCACAATATGCCCGCACGTGTGCGCGATGGCAAGCGTCAATGCAAAAGCCCGGCAGGACACTGCCGGGCCAGGGGGAAGCGAGGCTATTCGGAACCTCAGCCGTGGAGCCCTGCGCCCCTACGCATTCACGGGCTGCGGCGGGGAGAGCGGATCAAAGTCGATCCAGTCGCCCGCGCGGATGTTGCCCTCGGCGCGTTCCAGATCGCTGCCGTCCACGCCTTGCAGCAGGCGGATGACCTGCAGGCTTTGGGGCTCGTCCTCCACGTCGACTGCCACCAGCATCCCAGCCAGACGCCGTGGCGGTGTGACCTCATCGGTCGCGGCCAGGCTGCCGACCAATCCACCGAGATGGCCGCCGACCAGGCCACCCAAGGCGGGGCCAAGCGGGCCAGTCACTGGGGCGGTGGCCAGACCGGCAGCCGCTCCCGCGCCGGCACCCGCTGCAACACCGACGGCGGCGCCGCGGTCGGTATCTTCGGCACCGGGTGATTTGTCGCGATCGCCGCCGACTGCAAAGCGGTCATGCTGGCCCGCCGGGTTGACGAAGAAACTGCTGATCCGCTCGCGCGCAAAGCCGGCGTCTTCCAGCACCGAGACCGCGTGCGCGGCGTCTTCCTGCAAATCGAAACGGGCGGCGATGATGGTGCTCATGGTTTCTCCTGCGCAAGGACGGGCAGCGCGGCTCAATCGTTCTGATCGGACCAGGCGCTGCGATAACGGCGAATCAGGGCGTTGGTGGAACTGTCATGGTGCAGCGGTTCGGTCGGGTCGAGCAGCTGCCGCGCGGTGCGCTTGGCCAGCTGCTTGCCCAGCTCGACGCCCCACTGATCGAAGGAATCGATGTTCCAGATCACGCCCTGAGTGAAGACGCTGTGCTCATACAAGGCCACCAGCGTGCCCAAGCTGTGGGGCGTGAGCCGCTCGACCAGCATGCTGTTGCTGGGACGGTTGCCAGGGAAGACGCGATGCGGCGTCAAGGATTCCGGCGTGCCCTCTTCCCGCACCCGCTGCGCATTCTTGCCGAAGGCCAGCGCCTCGGCCTGGGCAAACATGTTGGCCATCAGCAGCGCATGGTGGTCGCCAAGTGCTTCCACCGGCTGGCAGAAGCCGATGAAATCACAGGGAATCATCTGCGTGCCCTGGTGCAGCAACTGGTAGAAGGAATGCTGGCCGTTGATGCCATTGTCACCCCAGTAAACCGGCGAAGTCTGGTAGTCCACGGCATCGCCCTGCAGGTTCACCTGCTTGCCGTTGCTCTCCATGGTCAGCTGCTGCAGGTAGGCTGGCAGGCGCTTCAGGTACTGGCTGTAAGGCAGCACCGCCTGACTCGTGGCACCGAAGAAATTGGTGTACCAGACGGTGAGCATGCCGAGGATGGCCGGCACGTTGGCTTCCAGCGGGGCGGTACGGAAATGTTCATCCATGGCATGGAAGCCGGCCAGCATCTCGCGGAAATGTTCAGGCCCGATGGCGATCATGGTGGACAGGCCGATGGCACTGGTCATCGAATAGCGGCCGCCGACCCAATCCCAGAAACCGAACATGTTCTGCGGATCGATACCGAAGCGGCTGGCCTCCTCGATGTTGGTCGTCACCCCGACGAAATGACGGGCCACCGCCGCTTCCTCGCCCAACTGCCGCACCAGCCAGTCGCGCGCCGCGCGCGCATTGGTGGTGGTTTCGAGCGTGGTGAAGGTTTTGGAACAAACGATGAAGAGCGTCTCCTCGGCGGGCAGGTGGCGCACGGTTTCCAGCAGCGCGGCACCATCCACGTCCGAGAGGAAGTGAAGAGACAGGTCCGGTTGCGCATAGGGACGCAATGCCTCGTACGCCATCATCGGGCCGAGGTCGGAGCCGCCGATGCCGATGTTGACGACGTGGCGAATGCGACGGCCGGTGTGGCCTGTCCATGCGCCGCTGCGGACCTGTTCGGCGAAGGCCTCCATGCGGGAGAGCACCTCTTGCACCGATGCGATCACGTCCTCGCCTTCGACCACCAGGCGTGCGCCGGCAGGCATGCGCAGGGCCGTGTGCAAGACCGAGCGCTGCTCGGTGGCATTGATGCGGTCACCGCGGAACATGGCCTCGATGCGATCCTGCAGGTCGCACTGGCGCGCCAGGTTCATCAGGAGGGTCATGGTCTCGGTGGTGACCAGGTTTTTGGAATAGTCGAGATAGATGCCGGCGGCTTCGGTCACCAGTTTTTCACCGCGTTTGTCATCGGCAGAGAAGAGACGCTCCAGCCGGAAATGGCGGGCGCTGTATTGATGGTGTTCCTGCAGGGCGATCCAGGCGCTCTTCTCGGTCAGCGACTGGCGCTGGCCATAGGTGAACAGCGGCAGCTGCAGATCGGCGGCGGGCAACTTGGTCATGCGCAAACTCCTTGTACAACATGGCGGGGCCGGCGGAGATGCCGGTATCGCGTCATGGTAGTGGCCGGAGACGAATGCACGACATCGGACGGCGGAACATTTCCATGTAGGAAAAGAGGAAGTCATGCGTGACGACGCACACAAGCACAGCGCCATGCGTGAAACTCAGAGCCCCCGAACAATCGGTTGTTCGGGGGCTCTTCACGCTACGGCTCAATTCACACGCAACGCCAGCAATTCCACCGGCAAGCTGCCCAGAATGTCCGCCACCACAATGCTGCCGCCGCGTTCGCCATCAGGCATGGCGCACTCCTCCAGCTCACCCTGGCCACTGGTGAGCACGCTGCGCCAACGGCGCATGCCGCCGCCGGCATGCGACAGGACCTGCGGAATGGCGATGCGCGTATCGCCCCAGGACTCGGCGGAGACCAGCGGCAAGGCCTCTTCGCGGCGTCCCTCGAAGGACAGCAGATGACCGGCCAGGCGCGTGCAGATCACCAATGTTGCCTCAAGCGCGTGCTCGCCCCCTTCCTGCACCGGCAATAGCCGGGCAAAGGCGATCACGTGCCGCGCCAGCTTGCCGTGGGTGGTCAACGGAACATAAGCACCCTGCGCAAACAAGAGCGCATGATCGCGCCGGTACTGCAGCACCGCGTGAATCAATTGCTGCTTGGCGCTGCCGCTCTGCCAGTCGCGCAGCGACACCGGCCGGCTGACGGCATCGGCCAGACGCCGTTCACGCAAGGCGAAATCCACCGGACGACGATTGTCGGGATCGACCATGCTCAAATCCCACAGCTCGCTGCCCTGGTAGAAATCCGGTACGCCCGGCGAGGTCAGCTTGAGCATGGTCTGCGACAGGCTGTTGACCGTGCCCAGCGGTGCCAGCCGGCGCACGAAATCTTCCAGCTCGGTGAGGAAAGGATGATGGCGCGGATCGAGTCCCGGATCACACAGCAGCGCGCGCGTAAAGCGCTCGCAGGCCGCCTCGTAGTCAGTCTGCGGCACCACCCAGTCGCTGCGGCGCTTGGCTTCGCGCAAGGCCTTGCGTTGCCAGGCGATCACGCGCTCGGCCAGTTCTCCCAGTGCACTCAGGTCATCGTCACCGGCACGCATGCCGTCGGGCCAGGCACCGACCAATGTCTGGTACAGCATGCATTCATCGACTGCATCGATGCCGCCCTGCTGGCCCGCCGTCGCCGCCACGATGGGCGCGTTCAATTGATGCCAGTGACGCAGCACCGTGGACCATTCCTCGGCAATTTCGGAGAGCGCGGCAAGCCGCATGCGGGCATCCTCCCCGCGCTTGTGATCGTGGGTGCCGGTGGCCAGCAGGCTGCCCGGCGTCTGCTCGGCGCGTCTGGCCGCGAGCCGGTGGAAGTGCGACACCGACAGTGACAGATGGGCCGGCTCGGCACCGACTTCATTGCGCGAGAGCAGTCGGCCAAAGCGATAGAAGGCCGTGTCCTCCATCGACTTGGCCGTCAGCGGTGGCGTCAGTTGCTGGAATCGCGCCATGGCATGCAGCTGCAGGGCGCGGCGATGCGCATCGCGACTGTCCAGCAACAGGTCCCCGCCCAGCCAGCCTTCCACCACATGCAGCGCGGCATGGTCGGCCGCATGCAGCGTGGCCTCGGCCTTCTGCACGGTGCTGGCCAGCAGCTCGCGATCTCCGGCAGGCATGCCCTGCGCGTTGGCGTAGGTACGGTAGACCGGGAAATGCACCAGCAGCTCGGCCACCGCACGGCGGATGGACATGAGCGTCAGGTCGCGCGTCTGCGTGGCGCTGCGCGCCAGCTGATGCAGGCACAGCGTCAGGGCATTGAATTCCGCAGCAAAATTGCGGACCAGGAAGCTGCGCCGCGCCTCCTGCACGATGGTCGGGAAATGGCACAACTCGCCCGGACCGTGGCTCTGCAGCTGATCGGCCGTCACCGGCAATTCGCCGACGATGTCGCGCCAGAGTTCGTCCAGCACAGGCTCTCCTTCGCCATCGTGCAGCACCGCTGCGCATTGGTCCATGAACTCGTAACCGGTGGTGCCGTCGAGTTGCCAACCGGGTGGCAGGCTTTCGTCGCCGGCCAGAATCTTCTCGGCGATCAGATAGGGTTCGTGACCGGGGCGCAGCGATCGCAGGCGCTCACGCAGACGCAGGCAATAGGTAGCAGGATCGGTCAGGCCATCGATATGGTCCAGCCGCAAGCCATCGATGATGCCCTCGGCATAAAGCCGGAAGATCTCGGCATGCATGGCCTCGAAGACGTCTTCGCGCTCCACGCGCATGCCCACCAGTTCGCTCACTTCGAAGAAGCGCCGCCAGTTGATCTCATCGGCGGCATTGCGCCAGTACGCCAGACGATAGTGCTGACGCTCCAGCAATTGATGCATGGCACTGCGGCCATGCGGCTGGCTGGCCGAGAACGCAGCAAGCGCGGCGTCGATGTCGCCCAGCGCCTCGGGATCGGCGGCCAGGGTGCGCAATTGCGCGCGGGCGGCATCGGCGCGGCCATCCTTGTCCTCCTGCGCGGGATCGATGGCGGCAAAGGCAGCGATCACATCCTTGAGCCGCGCACTGCCTGCCGTCTCCAGTACGGCAGCGTAATCCGTCGGCGTGAGCGGGAACACATTGTCGTGATGCGCAATCTGCAGCTCGCCGTGCTCGGCGTCAAAGCGCAACACCAGCTCGCCCGCCTCCAGCGCTTCCGCGTAGGGTTGCCCCAGGAAAGGCAGCAGGACCTTGCCGCTCAGGGCCGGATCGGGGCTGTCCCAATGGATGTCGAACCATTCGGCGTGGCGGCTGTGGCGGCCCCAGCGCAGCACGTCCTGCCACCACGCATTGTGATGGCCCACGGCCATGTGGTTGGGCACGATGTCGACCACGATGCCCATGCCCTGTGCGTGCAAGCGCTGGTGCAAGTGGCGCAGTCCGGCTTCGCCGCCCAGTTCGGGATTGATGCGAGTGGCATCCACCACATCATAGCCATGGGTGGAACCGGGGCGGGCCACCAGAATGGGAGAAAGATAGAAGTGGCTGATGCCCAGGCGGTGGTAGTAGTCCACCGTCGCGGCCGCCTGCTCGAAACGGAAATCGCGGTGCAGTTGCAGCCGCGCGGTGGCGCGCGGAATGCCGCTGTGCGCCGAAAGGTCTGGCGATACGGAAGGGGCTGGCATCAAATCTCCTTGGCGGTGCCGCCGCGCACGCGGCGCAGGCGCTCCAGCCTGGCCTTGGCGGCGTAGGCGGAAAACAGTTGCGGCGTGTCTTCCGGCAAACGGCGACGCCAGTTGGGGTGAGGCTCGGTCATGCCGGGCAGATTGGGTTGCTGGGTCAGGCCGAGGATGTCTTCCACCGGCACCACGGCCAGCGAGGCGGGCGTGGCGGCGACGTAATCCAGTGCGGCATCGACCACCATGGCACAGTCGTCCAGCGCAACGGGCAAGGCGGACTCTTCGTCGCCTTCCTTGAGGGCCGGCGCAGCTTCGGGCAGCGGGCCGCTCGCGCAGCCCTGCTGCACCAGTCCTTGCCAGAGCTGGCTGCGCTCTTCGCGGCGCTGCTCACGGGCGGCCGGCAAGCCGTCCTCCAGTTGGCCGAGACGCTCGCGCCAGGCCAGATCGGCACCGGACCACCAACCGGCCACCGTCGGCAGGTCGTGCGTGGTCGTCACGGCAATGGCCTGACGCGACCAGTCCGAGGGCGGCAGGAAACCCGTCTTCTCACGCTGGAACCAGAGCACGCGAATACCGGAGACACCCGCCTCATCCAGCACGGTATCGAAGCCGGGCGGCACGGTGCCCAAGTCCTCGCCGATGACGATGGTCCGATAGCGCCAGGACTCCAGCGCAATCAGGCGCAGCATGTCCTGCTGGGGGAAGGATACATAGGCCCCGGCATCGGCCTCTCTCCCCTGCGGCACCAACCACAGGCGGTTCAAGCCGAGCACGTGGTCGATGCGGACCCCGCCGCCCTGCGCGAAGGTCGCACGCAACATGGACAGGTAAGCACGATAGCCGGTGCGGCGCAGGGCCAGTGGCGAAAACGCGCCCAGCTCCCAGTTCTGGCCCTGCGGGGCCAGGCGATCCGGTGGCGCGCCGACGGTCAGGCCGGCGGCGATCTCGTCCTGATGGCTCCAGGCCTGGCTGCCGCCATTGTCGGCACCGACGGCCAGATCGGCGATGAGACCGATCGCCATGCCCGCCACGCGAGCGCTATGCTGGGCCTCTGCCAGCTGGCGTGCCGCCTGCCATTGCAGGAACAGGTGAAAGTCGATCTCGCCTGCATGTTCAACGGCGAAGGCCTGCATCTCGGGCGTATCGGGATGGCGTCCAGCCTCGCCCCATTGCCGCCAGTCGCAGCAACCGGTGACACCCTGACTGCTCAGGTGGTGGCTGTAGGCTTCGAACAAGGCGTGTGCGCGCAGTGCGGCACCGCCTTCGAGCTGGAAGGCGGCGAAGGCCGCCTGCTGCGTGGCATCGCCTGCGTGCTCCGTGCGGAACAGCGCATGAAGCCGGCGCAGCAGCGTCATGCGATGCGCACCGGCGCGCGCCCAGTCGATCAGGTTGGATTGTTGCAGGCGTTGATGCGCGGCGATCATTTCCGAGCCGCCCTCGGCCAGCACCTGGGCCTGGGCATCCGCACCGAGAATGCCGGCCGGATCGATCAGAAACGGATTGAGGAACAGACGGCTGGACGGCGAATACGGGCTGCTGCGGCCGGGATCGGCGGCAAACATGGCATGCACCGGCGACATCGCCAGCGCGGCTGCACCATAGCGCGCGGCCAGCGGTGCCAGTTCGGCCAGCGCGCCGAAGTGGCCGATGCCGCCGTCGCCATAGACCTTGCGCGCTTCCTTGAGGCTGTCGCTGCGCAAGCCATAGACCTGCGCAGCCAGCGCCCAGCCGCGCTCGCGTCCCTGCTCGGCCAGTGCATCGGCAATGGTGTAGCAACGCGGCGGTGCGATGGCCAGTGTCAGGATGTGACCTGCCACCAGCAGGCGGTGATAGCCGGGGACATCAATGGGCGACAAGGTCGGCGGCGCGTTCAGATCGGAGGAGATCAGCAGGGTCAGGCGGGCACCGTTGTCCAGCTCCACGCGGCAGGACAGTCCATGCAAGCGCGAATGCGCAGGCAGTGCAACCGGCTGATGCTGTACGCCGGTCAACAGCGGAGGCAGGTAGCCTACCGCGTGCTCGCGGTCGAGCTGCGCCAGGCTGTCACGGCAGTCGCTGGCCGTAGCGCAGGGCAGGCCCAGCGCTTCCAGGATCGCCTGCAAAGCCTCATCGGCGACGACCTGCGGCTGGTCGTAAGCGTCGATCCAGTGGACGGCAATGCCGGCACGTTCTGCCAAACGATATAAATCGTTTTCAGACGAGGACGAATTCACCGGGGCAATGAGTTCGGGGGCCGCTGACGCAGCCGGCTGGCGCAGGGCGGCGTTCATGCTGCGCTCCCGGCCTCGGCGGCGGCCGGAGGTTCGCGCAGTGCCAGGATGGCATGGCCCGGGAAGCTGCCGGCGGCCAGCGCCTCCAGTGCGCCGCCACTGTCGAAGAGCACGTCGGCGCCGGCCGGCCGGGCCAGATCGTCCAAGGCTTCCTGCAGCGGCGCTTCGTCGAGATTGACCGTGATGTTGAGGACGCTGCCATTGGCCAGTTGCCAGCGCGCGTGCACGGCCTTGGGGCCGATGGCGCGCGCCTCCAGCGACTTGGCTCCACGCAGGTAAGGCACGATGTGCAGCTTGCGGATGTGCAGCAGTTCGGCGACGCGCCGCAGGCAAGCCGCCGAACCGGGTGCCGGACCGGGCTCCGGAATGGAGGACACGAAGGTGGCAAAACTGTTGGGATCCGGAATTTGCTCCAGCAGCTTGGGATCGGCAAATTGCGGGAAGCGCGCGAACTCGCGTCGACGCCCTTCCCGTACTGCCTTCACCAGTTCTTCGTCGCGATGGCTGGTGAAATACAGGAAAGGCTGCACCGCGCAGAACTCCTCGCCCATGAACAGCATCGGCACCTGCGGTGCCAGCAGGATCAGGGCCTGTGCGGCGTGCAGGGCCAGCGGATGGGCCAGCACGGTCAGGCGCTCACCGAAGGCGCGATTGCCGATCTGGTCGTGGTTCTGCAGGAAATTGACGAAGGCCGTGGGCGGCAGGTCGGCACTGGGCTCGCCACGCGGCTCACCGGAATACGGCGAAACCTCGCCCTGATAGACGAAGCCCTGTTGCAGGCAGCGCGCCAGTTTCTCGGCAGGGGCCTCGGCGTAAGCGCTGTAGTAGCCGCTGTCCTCGCCGGTCAGCAGCACGTGCAGGACGTGATGGGCATCATCATTCCACTGCGCGTCGTAGACATGGCTGGAGCGCTCGCGCACCTGGCCGATCTCGGCCACTTCCGCCTCGGCCTCGACGGCAGCGGTATAGCCCAGCAGATGCGCGGCGTTGCCGTCATGCTCCAGCACCAGATGCACATGGCGTTCATTGCCGATCTCGGCGCGGACGCGCTGGCCCAGCGCCACCAGCCAGTCAGGCTCGCAGATGGCGTGCACGGCATCCAGGCGCAAGCCGTCGAAACGATATTCCTGCAGCCAGTACAGCGCGTTCTGGGTAAAGAAGTCCGACACTTCCGGCCGGCGGAAATCGATGGTCGCACCCCACAGGGTATTCATGTCATGGCGGAAGAAATCCGGCGCATAGCTGTGCAGGTAGTTGCCATCCGGCCCGAAGTGGTTGTAGACCACGTCGAGGAAGACCATCATGCCCAGTCCATGCGCAGTATCGATCAGCGCCTTGAGCTGGTCCGGCGTGCCATAGCTGGCATCGGGCGCGAACGGCAGCACGCCGTCATAGCCCCAGTTGTGAGCCCCGGGGAATTCGGCCACCGGCATCAGTTCGATGGCGGTGATGCCCAACTCGGCCAGTTCGGCCAGGCGCTGCTGGATGCCGGCAAAGCCGCCCATTGCGCCCGGATGCAATTCGTACAGCACGGTCTCTTCCCACGGGCGCCCCTGCCAGTTCGTGTGCTGCCAGAGGAAGGCTTCCGCATCGACCACCACGCTGGGATCGAAGACATCGCCGGCTTGGCCGCGCGAGGCCGGGTCCGGTGCGCTCACTTCGCCCTGCTCGCGGGTCTGGAACACATAGCGATACAGGGTGCCCGGATCACACTCGGTCTCGAGCACGTACCACGCCGGGGAGGCCGTATCCTCGGCGCGCATCGGCAGGCGGCCACGGCCGGTGATGTCCACCGCGACCGCGTCGGCACCGGGTGCCCAGACGCGGAAGCGCACCTGGCCGGGCGCGGTGACCTGCGCGCCGAACGGCAGCTTCACGGAAAAGCGGGCACTCATGCGCGTTCTCCCCATTCGTTGCGTTTGATCCATTCATTGGCGGCCAGCGGATAGATGGCCGAAGACAGATGCAAGGGCCGGTTGGCAAACACCTGCAGGGTGTGCGCCTGCACTTGCACGGAGGCGCTGCCGTCGACCTTGACCTGGCCGCCCTCGCCTTCCGGCATGCCGGTCGGCTGGGCGCAGTCGAGCAGCAGGAAGTACTCGCCCTCGGTACGCGGGAAGCTGAATTCGATCGGCTCGTGACCGGCATTGACGAAGATCATCAGCACATCGGGCGGCACTTCCTGAGCCTCCCCCGGCCCGTCTGCAGCGGCACCGGCGCCGTCATGCAGGCGTGAACTGAGCTGCTTGTGCGGCTCCAGCCGCTTGCCCGCCAGTTGCAGGGTAATGGCGCGCGCCACCGGGTTGTTCCAGTCTTCGCTGGTGACCGGTTGCGCCGATTCATCGAACCAGGCCACATCCGGCAAGCCATCGGCCACCATCTGGTTGCCATGCAGGAAGTAACTCGCACGCAGGACGTCGAAGTCGCGCCGGATCGCCGTCACGCGGCCGACGAAGGCGGTCAGCGCGGCACCTTCTGGCGAGCGGGCCTGTTCCCAGTTGATCCAGGAAATGTCGTTGTCCTGGCAATAGGCATTGTTGTTGCCGCCCTGGCTGCGATTGAACTCGTCACCGGCCAGCAGCATCGGCGTGCCCTGCGCCAGCAGCGTGGAGGCCAGCATGGAGCGCTGCACACAGGCGCGGGTGGCCTGGATGGCGGGATCATCGGTCTCGCCTTCAGCGCCCCAGTTGTAGCTGGCGTTGTCGTTGTGGCCGTCGTTGTTGTTCTCGCCATTGGCGTCGTTGTGCTTGCCGTTGTAGCTGACCAGATCGCGCAGCGTGAAACCATCGTGCGAGGCGATGAAGTTGACCGTCGCCCAAGGCTTGCGGCGATTGTGCTCGAACAGTTCGGCCGAGCCCATCATGCGCTGGGCAAAGCCGCCGCGCATGGCTTCATCGCCCTTCCAGAACTTGCGCATGTCGTCGCGGAATTTGTCATTCCACTCGCCGAAGCGCGCCGGATGATTGCCGAGCTGGTAGCCGCCGGGGCCGATATCCCAAGGTTCGGAGATCAGCTTGAGCTTGGACAGGACCGGGTCCTGCAGCAGCGCGTCGAAGAAGCCCGAACCCGGATCGAAGCCATGCGGCTCGCGTCCCAACGTCGAACCCAGATCGAAACGGAAGCCGTCGATATGGAAGGACTGCGCCCAGTAGCGCAGCGAATCCATCACCATCTGCAATACACGTGGATGCGACAGATTGAGCGTATTACCGCAGCCGGTATCGTTGATGTGATAGCGCTCCTGCCCCGGCAGCAGACGGAAGTAACTGGCGTTGTCGAGGCCACGGAAAGACAGCGTGGGTCCGAGTTCGCTGCCGCAGCTGGTGTGGTTGTACACCACGTCGAGAATCACCTCGATCCCGGCGCTGTGCAGGCGGCGCACTGCCATGCGCAATTCGTTAGGATCGCCCATGGACATGTAGGACGGCTCCGGTGCGAAATACGACAGCGTGCTGTAGCCCCAGTAATTGGAGAGGCCGCGTTCGATCAGGAAGCTGTCCTGCAGGAAGGCGTGCACCGGCATCAGTTCCAGGGTGGTGACACCCAGGCGCAGCAGGTGATCGATGAAGGCCGGATCGGACAAGGCGGCGAAGGTGCCGCGCTCATGCGGCAGCAGATCCTCGCGCATCTTGGAAATGCCCTTGACGTGGGCCTCGTAGATCACCGTCTTGTTCCACGGCACCTGCGGCAGGCGATCGTGTTCCCACACGAAGGCATCATCGGTGACCATGGCCTTGGGCATGGCGGCGGCACTGTCGCGACGATCGAAGGACAGGTCGGCACGTGCCGAGTGCAGGCGATAGCCATAGAGCGCATCGGTCCAGCGCACCTGGCCGACCAGGCGCTTGGCGTAAGGATCCAGCAGCAGCTTGTTGGGATTGAAGCGATGGCCCTTGGTCGGCTCGTAAGGACCGTGGGCACGGAAACCATAGACCAGGCCGGGCGCGGCACCGGGCAGGTAGCCGTGCCACACTTCATCGGTACATTCGGGCAGCGTGATGCGCTTGAGTTCACGCTTGCCGGAGGGGTCGAACAGGCAGAGGTCCATGCGGGTGGCATTGGCCGAGAACACCGCAAAATTGACCCCCAGGCCATCGGAAGTGGCACCGAGGGGGTAAGGCAAGCCTGGCATCAGGCGATCAGGAAAGGCGACGCTCATTATCAGGACTCTCTACGCAGGATCAGGGTGGATAGCGGGGGCAGGTTCAGTTCGATGGAAGTCGGGTGGCCGTGCCAGCCAAATTCCTGCACTTGTACCTGGCCCAGGTTGCCGCTGTTGCTGCCGCCATAGACGGCGGCATCGGTATTGAGCACTTCGCGCCAGACGCCATGATGGCCGGGCGCGATCGGTGGCACGCCGATACGGTAATGGGTGCGCGGTACCGGGGTCAGGTTGACCACGATCAGCACTGGCGGACCCTCATCGGCATAGCGGAAATACGCCAGCACGCTGTTGACGCTGTCGTCGCCCACCGCCCAGGAGAAACCGTCGGCGCGGCAGTCGCGCTGGTGCAAGGCGGGCTCGCTGCGATACAGATGGTTCAGGTCGCTGACCAGCTGGCGCAACTGGCGATGGCCCGCAGGATGGTCGCCGTGCTCGTTGAGCAGGTGCCAGTAGGGCGACTTGTCGTGGTCGAACTCGTCAGGCTGGCCGAACTCGCTGCCCATGAACAGCAGCTTCTTGCCGGGATGCGTCCACATGAATCCGTAATACGCACGGACGTTGGCGAAGCGGCGCCATTCGTCGCCGGGCATCTTGTTGAGCAGCGCGCGCTTGCCATGGACCACCTCATCGTGCGATATCGGCAAGATGAAGTTTTCCGAGAATCCATATAGCAAACCGAATGTCATGTCGTGATGGTGATAGCGACGGAACAGCGGGTCATGCTGCATGTAGCGCAGGGTGTCGTTCATCCAGCCCATGTTCCACTTGTAGCTGAAACCCAGGCCGTGATGGTCGGCCTCGTTGCTGACCTCGGAGGTCACGCCGGGCCAGGAGGTCGATTCCTCGGCGATCATCAGCACGCCGGGGCAGCGCTGTGCCACCACGGTATTGAGTTCGCGCAGGAAGGCCACGGCCTCCAGGTTCTCGCGGCCGCCGTGGATGTTGGGTACCCATTCGCCGGACTTGCGGCTGTAGTCGCGATACAGCATCGACGCGACCGCATCCACACGCAGGCCGTCAACGTGGAAGTGTTCTATCCATTCCAGGGCGCTGGCGATCAGGAAGCCGCGTACTTCATTGCGGCCGAGGTTGAAGATCAGCGTATTCCAGTCCTGATGGAAACCTTCGCGCGGATCGGCGTGCTCGTACAGCGCGGTGCCGTCGAATTGCGCCAGGCCATGCTGGTCGCTAGGGAAATGCGCCGGCACCCAATCCAGCAACACGCCGATACCGGCCTGGTGACAACGGTCGACGAAGGCCGCAAAGCGCTCCGGTTTGCCGAAGCGGGCACTGGGGGCAAACATGCTGATGGGCTGGTAGCCCCAGGAACCGCCGAAGGGGTGTTCCATCACCGGCATCAGTTCGATATGGGTGAAGCCCATGCCGACCACATAGGGGATCAGCTCATCGGCCAGCTCATCCCAACTGAGGTTGCGGTGCGCCTGTTCGGGGATGCGCCGCCACGACGCAGGATGCAGCTCATAGATGGACATCGGTGCCGACAGCGACTGGCGCTGCGCGCGCTCGGCCATCCACTGCTGGTCCTGCCACAGGTAAGGACGGGCATCCGCCACGACCGAGGCGGTGGCCGGCGGGGGCTCGGTAGCGCGCGCGACGGGGTCGGCCTTGAGCGGCAGCAAGGCACCATCGCGGCCCAGGATTTCGTACTTGTAGACATCGCCGGGGCCGATGCGCGGGATGAACAGTTCCCACACGCCGGATTCGTGGCGCAGGCGCATGACGTGGCGGCGGCCGTCCCACTGGTTGAAGTCGCCGACTACCGAGACGCGCTCGGCATTCGGTGCCCACACCGCGAAACGCGTGCCGGGCACGCCGTCGATGTCCATCGGACGTGCGCCCAGGCAATCAGCCAGCTGGCGATGCCGGCCTTCGCGCAACAGGTGCAGGTCGAGCTCGCCGAGCAGGAGGCCGAAGGCATAGGGGTCTTCCGTGCTTTGTACGCTGCGGCTGCCGTCCGGGATCAACCAGTCCACTTCAAGCACATAAGGCACTTGATGGCGACGCTGGTCGAGACCGGTGGCCACACCACTGAAGAAGCCGCTGGGCTGGCCATGCAGCTCGAACTGCTGCAATTCGCCCAGCAGCACACCGCTGTGACGGCAGCGCACACGCACCGCTGCCGCGCCGGGATGGAAGGCGCGGATGGCAGAAACGCCACTGGACTGGCTGGCATAGCGCGGGCCGAGCAGGCCGAAGGGCTGTGTCAGGCGGCCGGCCAGCAAGGCTTCGAGCAGGCCCTGCTCTTCAAGGGAAAGGGACAAGGCGGTTTGTTCCGGGAATTCAGGGGGATGAGAGGAATGAGAAAAAGACGGCGGCTGCGCCGAAGCGGAACCGGGCGCGGCCGAGCTGGCGTCGGAAGTCTCTTCCTGGGGCGTCGTGGACGCCCTATATGCCGTGACAGACATGCCGGACATGCACACTCCTGTTGTTGTTATCGGGGTTGATCGAAACATCGCAAAACAGCGGAATCAAAACAGCTGAATCAAAAACCGGCGCGCTGAGGGCGGCGCGCCGGCAAACACTCTCCCTGCCCGGTCCATGCGGACCGGGTAAGGATCAAAACAGAATCACAAGGGGCGCAACGCCGGCGCAATCGCCCCGGCGCCTCGTCGTTCAGGCAGCCGCCACGGCGGCCGGTACGCCGACCACGCCGGCCAGTGCCGCAGCGATGGCGGCCGCCGGACTGACCATGCGCTCCGGCTGGGCGTGCGCCTGGGCAGCAGGACGATCCACCGACAATGGACGCGGTGCGAACAACGGGCGCACCGCCATGTCGGCCACGTGCGCATAGGCGTCGATGTAGGCGCGGGTCGGGCCAGCCCAATCGCAGTCGATGCTCATGGCATTGCGCTGCACGCTCTGCCAGTGCTCGGTGTCGTTGTAGAGTGCGAAGGCACGGGCCACGGCGTGCTGCATGTCGGCGGCGCTCTCGCCTTCGAACAGGACGCCGGTGGCGCGCTGTGGATCGCGGTCGGCATCGCACACGGTGTCGACCAGGCCACCGACGCGCGAGCCGATGGGGATGGCACCGTAGCGCATGGCATACAGGGGAGTAAGGCCGAAAGGTTCAAAGCGGGTCGGGTGCAGCAACATGTCGCTGCCCGCATGCAGGGCGTGCGCGCGGCGCTCGTCATAGCCGATGTGGACCGCGATGCGGCCGCGATAACGCTCGGCCAGATCAAGGAAGGCGGCTTCGTAGTCGTGATCACCACAACCCAGGATCACCACCTGCAGGCGCGGATGGCGCTCCATGATGCCGGGCAGCGCTTCGATGACGACATCGGCCATCTTCTGGTGCGAGATGCGCGAGCCCAGGCCCATGACAGGTGCGAAGGGATCCACTGGCAAACCGAAGAGCTTTTGCAGATCGCGCTTGCAGGCAGCCTTGCCCTTCATGTTGCCGATGCTGAAGTTGCGGGCGATGAGCGGATCATCGGCGGGATTCCACAGTTCAGCATCGATGGCATTGGGAATGGCGCGCAGATCCAGCTTGCGGAAGGAAAGAATGCCGTCCATGCCGCAGCCGAAGCGCGGGGTCATGATCTCTTCCGCGTAGTTCTTGCTGACGGTGGAGACGCAATCGGAGAAACGAATGCCGGCCTTGAGGAAGGACAGCTTGCCCCAGTACTCGACGCCGTCGCCGGTCAGCAGATGCTGGGGAATACCGATCTGCTCGGCCGACTCCAGCGCGAAATTGCCCTGGAAAGCCAGATTGTGAATGGTCAGCATGGTGCCGATGTGATCCAGCCCGCGCAGCTTCAACAGGCAGGGAATCAGACCGGCGTGCCAGTCGTTGGCATGCACCACGTGCGGCACCGGCAGGCTGGTTTCACCGGCGCAGATGGCCACAGCGGCGTGCGACAGATCGGCGAAGCAAAGCGCGTTGTCGCTGAACTCTACGCCGTCGGTATCGACGTAAGGATTGGCCCCGCGCTGGCGGAAGCGCGCCGTATCCAGCAGCAGCGCCGGCACGTCGGTACCGGGGATGGTGCCGCGCAGAATCCGGCCGGCACCGCCGGGCAGGCCGTGCTTCAGGCCGATCT
Source organism: Herbaspirillum sp. 1173 (assembly GCF_031455335.1). Taxonomy (NCBI): domain Bacteria; kingdom Pseudomonadati; phylum Pseudomonadota; class Betaproteobacteria; order Burkholderiales; family Oxalobacteraceae; genus Herbaspirillum; species Herbaspirillum sp. 1173. The sequence goes on from NZ_JAVDSP010000001.1 coordinate 910,852, forward strand.
GCACCGTGTCGCCGAGATTGCGGACCGCCTCCGGATAGGCGGGCATGAGGATGCTGGCATCGATGCCGACTTTGCGCAGCGATACGGCCAACGCGGTAATCACGTCGGCCAGGCCACCGGTCTTGACGAGCGGTACGGCCTCTGAGCTGACTAACAGAACTCGAGCTTGCAAGATGGACCCCTAATGTGTGAAAGCACCTGAGATGGAAAGCACCCTTGGCTCGTCGCATCGCATAGGTCTTCGTCCTGGCCGTGGCTTGATCCGGGGGCCGGGGCGAAAACACGTCCTTGTTGTTGTGTTGGACTGGACAGTCTTTTGAGCGCCGATGATTACGTTATACGGATCGGCAGATCCGCTCACTATCGGACAGCGGCCTGAGATGGCGTAGGATGAATCCTACTGTTGCAGCGCGGCGAAAATGCCCACGCCTCAATGCATCGACGATCACCATAAAGCAACAAGCCGGCATCGCACAGCCGGCTTGCGCTCTTCAATCACGGAAGAGCTCGCCACGCTGCACTGCCAGATGAGCTACTTGAATGGCTAAATGATTTACGGGAAAAAACGGCACGAGGTGCCGTCATTGAAACGCCCTGGATCGAGGGTTCAGGGCGCCGGGTGCGAAGAGTTTTCAGCTTAACGAGCCGATGCCACAGGCGCAAATTGAACATCGCTATCCGCTGGCGATGCGCATTGCCTGCCTGTATCCCTCATCCATGGCATCGGCCTTGGTCGCTCAGGATTCGACGCGGAAACCGATCTTCAAGCCCACCTGGAAATGGCCGATGCTGCCATTTTCCACATGGCCACGGCATTGCGTGACCTCGAACCAGTCCACGTTCTTGACAGTCTTGGCCACGTCGGCAAGGGCATTGCGGATCGCTTCATCCGTGCCGTTGGGCGAGCTGCCGACGACTTCGATGATCTTGTAGGTGTTGGAATTGTCTTGCTTGCGTTCGGTCATGGGGACTCCTTCCTGATGGGGATGGGCTCATCGGACGATGAGGCGAATCCATAGCCTAGCCGGCCCATTGCGCGCACGGCATCGGCCAACGCCAGCAGCTTGCGTAGGACAGCAGGCGGGAAAGCCATCCCGCGCAGGACAGACGACCGATCAGATCAACTCATTTTTTGCTTCGCAGCAAATTTACCGGAGCCGCCCTGCCATTGCCGCAAAACAAGGATTGCCGGTCTTCAACAGTGCGTGTCTTCCTACAAAAATTTAAGCCGCTCAATACCTGTTGCACCGCAACCAAACCGGCTAATATTGCATCATCTGGCTTGCCAAAACGTTCATATGCGTTGCGACGCTACGCATGATTGATGGCCGCCCTGCCCGCCCTGATTCGTTCCGGCGGGCCTGCACGAGATTTTCATCCCTTGGAGATCATCATGTCGCAACTCAACCCCGGCGTTACCGTCACTGCACCCACAGGCGCACCCGTGAAGGTCATCAGCGCACCGCCCGAAGACCTGCAACACGTCAACGACGATGCCGCTGCCGCCCGCAACCTGACGGCCATCCGCATTCGCGGCCAGCTGGCAGAACTGGATGTGGAGCGTCAAGACGCCTGAGGCTGTTCTCCGCTCTGGCTTTTTGACACCAGGCTTCACGCCGCCACGGCCGGAATCATGATGGGCAGCCTGCCCTGACGGATTCCGGCCGTTTTCTTTTCTTTTTCTTCATATCGACCGTAAACCACCCTCCCCTCGGCTCAACGCAGTCCGAGACGTCTGGCCAGCCGGTTCAGGTTGGCCCGGTCCACCCCCAGCTCCCGCGCCGTCGCGGCAAGGTTGCCGCCATGGCGTTCGAGACACTCACTGACCAGCTTGCGCTCGAAGCGCTCGACGGCTGCACGCAGGCCTTCGCCCGGCTGCGCGGGTTCAGCTTGTGCGCTGGCCACAGTGTCAGGCGAGTCAAGCGGGCGGGCGGAATGCCCCAACTCCAGCGCCGCCGCATCCAGCGTCAGGATGGCGGGTCGTTTTGGCTGCGATGCCAGGGCGCGCAGGGCGCTGCGCCCGATCAGGTGTTCCAGTTCGCGGATGTTGCCGGGCCAGGCGTAGTCCAGCAGTGCGCGCTGGGCATCGGCTGCCAGGCGCAGACTGGACAAGCCCAGCCGCGCCCGGTTCTGCTCCAGGAAATATCCGGCCAGCAGCAGCACATCGCGCCCGCGCTCGCGCAGCGGCGGCACGCGGATCGGGAACACCGACAAACGGTGATAGAAATCCGCGCGGAAATGGCCGCGCTTCACTTCCTCGGCCAGGTCCCGGTTGGTGGCAGCGATCAGGCGCACGTCCACGCGGTGCTCGCGATCTGAACCGACCCGCTGCAGCTGCCCGCTCTGCAGCACCCGCAGCAGCTTGGCCTGCACCGCCAGCGGCAGCTCCCCGACCTCATCCAGAAACAGCGTACCGCCATCGGCCATCTCGAACTTGCCGCGACGGTCTGCAACCGCTCCCGAGAAAGCCCCGCGCACGTGGCCGAACAATTCACTTTCGACCAGCGTATCGGGCAAGGCTGCGCAGTTCAGGCTGATCATGGGCTTGTGCGCACGGGGCGAGGCTGCATGCAGGGCGTGGGCCACCAGTTCCTTGCCGGTGCCGGTTTCGCCGGTGACCAGCACCGTCATGTCGCTGGGGGCGGCCATGCGGATCTCGTCCAGCAGTTGTTGCTGCGCCGGACTCTGGCCGATCAGTTCGCGCTTGCCCTGGCTCTCCTCCAGCCCCAGCCGATAGGCTTCGGCGCGCTGGCGTGCCTGTTCGCCAGCGGCGGCCAGGTCGTCGATGCGTTCGGCCACATGAACGGTGGCAGCCGCCAGCGCCGCAAAAGCCTGCAGCGAGGCCATGTCGACGCCATCGAAGCGCCCTGCACCCAACGCATCCAGCGTGACCAAGCCCCACGGGCGGCCATTGACCGAGAGCGCACAGCCCATGCAATCGTGCACTTCCAGCGCGCCGGAATGGGCGTCATTCAAGCCATCGACCAGACCGTCATAGGGATCGGGCAGGCTTGAATCGGCAGGAAAGCGTGTCGGCCCGAGATTGGCCAGCAGCACGCCGAAGCGCGGATGGTCGGCGATGCGGAAACGGCGGCCCAAGGTATCGCTGGAAAGTCCGTCGATGGCCAGCGGCACCAGCAGCTCGCCCTCCAGTCGCAGCAAGGCTGCAGCATCGCAGGGGAACAGCGTGCGCAAGGTCTGCAGCAGGCGGCGATAGCGCTCGCGGTCATCGATCTGGCGCGACAGGTCGGCTACCAGCGGGAGCAAGGCGTCGAGCAGGACTTTTGAGGTCATATTGACTCCCAAAGGAAGAATGATTGGTCATTATGACACAGGTCATAAATACACCAAGCGCTCGCAAGTTCCTGATTTTATTGGTATTCGAAAGTGGCACGCCTTTTGTAATAGCAAGAGGGTCCCGGACATTCCGGCACTTCCTCCACCGCTTCCAACAGAAAGGTCCCGCATGCTTACCGATGCCCAACTCGCCATCGTCAAATCCACCGTCCCCCTGCTCGAATCGGGCGGCGAGGCGCTGACCACGCACTTCTACAAGATGCTCATGCGCGACTACCCGCAGGTTCATCCCCTCTTCAATCGCGCCCACCAGGCCAGCGGCGACCAGCCGCGTGCGCTGGCCAATGGCGTACTGATGTACGCGCGGCATATCGATCGCCTGGAAGAAATGGGCCCGCTGGCCGCGCAGATCATCAACAAGCACGTCGCCGTACAGGTGCAGCCCGAGCACTACCCGATGGTCGGCGACTGCCTGCTGCGTGCCATCCGTGAAGTGCTGGGCGCGGAGATCGCCACCGATGCCGTCATCGATGCCTGGGCGGCCGCCTATGGCCAGCTGGCCGACATCCTCATCGGCGCCGAACGCCAGCAATATGACGCCAAGGCCGCCGCACCAGGCGGCTGGCGCGGTGCGCGCAATTTCGTGGTCACGCGCAAGGTGGCCGAGAGCGAGGAGATCACCTCCTTCTACTTCATGCCCCAGGATGGCGGCGCGCTGCTGGACTTTGAGCCGGGCCAGTACATCGGCCTGCGCATGGTGGTGGACGGACTGGAACAGCGCCGCCAGTATTCGCTGTCGGCCCCGCTGCGCCAGCAGGGGCAGCCGCTGCAATACCGCATCAGCGTCAAGCGTGAAGCCGAGGGCAAGGTCTCGCGCCATCTGCACGACGAGATCCATGTGGGCGCGGTGGTGGAACTGTTCCCGCCGGCCGGCGACTTCACGCTCACGGCCAGTGACAAGCCGCTGGTGCTCATCAGCGGCGGCGTGGGCATTACGCCGATGATGACCATGCTGGCAGCGGCGCTGCCGACCGGTCGCCCGGTACATTTCATCCATGCGGCGCGCCATGGCGGCGTGCATGCTTTCCGCCGTCAGGTGGAAGAACTGGCGGCGCAACACCCGCAACTGCAGGCGCATTTCTGCTATGAACGGGCGCGCGCAGGCGATCCGGCCCCCTACGCCACCGGCTTCATCGATGCGGCTCTGCTGCAGCAATGGCTACCGCAAACACGGGACGTGGACGCCTACTTCGTCGGCCCCAAGCCGTTCATGAAAGCCATCAAGCGTGCGCTGGGCGCGCTGGGAGTACCGGCGGCTCAGAGCCGATATGAATTCTTCGGTCCGGCTGCCGCGCTGGAGTGATCCTGTCTGGCCGAAAGGCGCGCTGAAGGGGCGATGGCGGGCGATCCGCCATCGCCCTTTTGTTCCGTCTGAGCGCCATGCTGCAGCAGCGTGAAGCTCTTTGCAAAATTTACCTGCCTCGCGCTGGCAATCCCTGAAAGATTGATCTTCGACAAGTTTTCCGCGCTGCAGCAAATGCTATCCTGAGGACTCCCCTCCTCCTCCGAAAGACCGCCATGAGCGAAAAGCTGAGCGCCGAGCGCCACACTCCCGATGAACTGACTCAGGAACTGGAAGCACTGGACCTGGAGATCGTCCGCTGCGCCGTGATCTGCCAGGTACGCCTGTTCGATCCGGGCGTACTGAACCAGGTCATGGACAACAACGAGCAGGTCTGCGGCCAGGCCCATCCGACTGCTTTCCAGAGCCTGCGCGGACTGCTCTACCTGCATTTCGACATGCATCGCCAGCTGGCGCAGACCTATGGCGCCGACGATGCCGAACACATCATCCAGCGCGTGCATGAACACCTGCGTCCGCGCATCGGCGAGCAGCTGGGCTCGCTGTTCGACACCGGCCGCCATGCGAGCTGATCAGGCCACCAGACGCTCGCCCAGTTGCTTGCCCGCGGCGAAATCATTCAGGTTGGCGATGGTGGTCTGCATGATCTGGCCGATGGCTTCCTCGGTGAAGAAGGCCTGGTGGCCGGTGACGATGACATTGGGGAAGGAGACCAGGCGCTGGATCACGTCATCGGTGATGATGGTCGAGGACAGGTCCTGGAAGAACAGGCTGGCCTCCTGTTCATAGACATCGATGGCCAGGCCGCGCAACTGGCCGCTCTTCAAGGCGGCAATCGCGGCTTCGGTATCGACCAGCCCGCCGCGGCTGGTGTTGACCAGGATGCAGCCGGGCTTGGCGAGGGCCAAGGTCCCGGCATTGACCAGATAGCGCGTGGCTTCAGTGAGCGGACAATGCAGCGAAATCACGTCACTGGCGGCGAAGAGCTCTTCGCGGCGCACGTAGCGTCCGCCCAGAGCCTCGAAGTCCGGATTGTGATGCACGTCGCTGCCCAGCACGGTGCAGCCGAATCCGGCCATGATGCGGGCGAACAGCGCGCCGATCTTGCCGGTACCGATCACGCCCACGGTCTTGCCGTGCAGGTCGAAGCCCATCAATCCTTCCAGCTCGAAATTGCCTTCGCGGGTGCGCATGCTGGCGCGCGCGATTTTTCGGTTCACCGCCAGCAGCAGGCCCACGGCGAACTCGGCCACCGAGTAAGGTGAATAATCGGCCACGCGCGCCACCGTGATGCCCAGCCGCCGCGCGGCTTTCGTATCGATGTGATTGAAGCCGGTGGAGCGTGTGGTGACGAAACGCACGCCCAGAGCGGCCAGGCGTTCCAGCACGGCAGCACCCAGGTCATCGTTGACGAAGGCCGCCACGGCCTGGCAGCCGCTGGCCAGCTGTGCCGTATCAAGATCGAGACGGTCTTGCAGAAACACCAGTTCATGCGCAGCGCCGGACGCGGTATTGGCGCGCGTGAGCAGGGTCTGGTCGTAGCGGCGGGCGCTGAAGACGGCGGTTTTCATAGGAACCTTTCATGGATGAGCTGGGCTGCGTGAAGTCACGAGCCATGCCGCATTGCACCATAATTCACCTCTGATCGCCTTGATACACCGCAGCTTGTCGCGCGAACAGCTTTTTGCGATGGAAATGCGCGCTGAAGCTTTCATCCAGCTATCGAAAAAACCGATATTTGCTTGCGCAGCGCCGCAAGTGGGTCCCATGGATCACTTTCGGGCATAGAATCGGCGGCGCAATAGCTGTCCCCACAAAAAAAGATCCTGACACAAGCTGCCGCATGGCAGTACGAGACAGGCGCAAGACCGGAATCAACACGGTCCGCCCAACAGATAACGAGGCACATATCATGACGACATCCACTTCTTCGCAATCGAAGTTTTCCACCGTGCTGCGCGTGACCAGCGGCAACTTCATGGAAATGTTCGATTTCTTCCTGTTCGGTTTCTACGCGACCCACATCTCGAAGGCCTTCTTCCCCAGCGACAACGAGTTCGCCTCGCTGATGCTGACCTTCATGACCTTCGGTGCCGGCTTCCTGATGCGCCCGCTGGGCGCCATCATCCTGGGCGCCTATGTCGACCGCGTCGGCCGCCGCCAGGGCCTGATCGTGACCCTGGCGCTGATGGCCCTGGGCACGATGCTCATCGCCTTCGTCCCCTCCTACGCCACCATCGGCGTGCTGGCTCCGATGCTGGTGCTGGTCGGCCGCCTGCTGCAAGGCTTCTCGGCCGGTGTGGAACTGGGCGGCGTGTCGGTCTACCTGGCCGAAATGGCCACGCCTGGCAACAAGGGTTTCTATGTGAGCTGGCAGTCGGCCAGCCAGCAGGTGGCCATCATCGTGGCAGCGGCCATCGGCTACATGCTCTCGACGACGCTCACCCCGGCCCAGGTCGGTGACTGGGGCTGGCGCGTGCCGTTCTTCATCGGCTGCCTGATCGTGCCGGTGCTGTTCGTGATCCGCCGCTCGCTGCAGGAAACCGAAGAGTTCATGCGCCGCAAGCATCGTCCGAGCACCGGCCAGATCTTCCGTTCCATGATCGAAAACTGGAAGCTGGTCATTGCCGGCATGATGCTGGTGTCGATGACCACCGTGTCGTTCTACCTGATCACGGTCTACACCCCGACCTTCGGCAAGAACGTGCTGAAGCTCTCCACCGAGGCCAGCCTGATCGTGACCTTGTGCGTGGGCCTGTCCAACTTCATCTGGCTGCCCATCATGGGCGCGCTGTCAGACCGCATCGGCCGTCGCCCGATCCTGGTGACCTTCACCGTCCTGACCATCCTGACTGCCTACCCGGCCGTGAACTGGCTGGTGCATGACGCCAGCTTCGCCAAGATGCTGATGGTGGAACTGTGGCTGTCCTTCCTGTACGCCAGCTACAACGGCGCGATGGTGGTGGCCCTGACCGAGGTGATGCCGGCTGACGTCCGTACTGCGGGCTTCTCGCTGGCCTACAGCCTGGCTACCGCCGTCTTCGGCGGCTTCACGCCGGCCATTGCGACTGGCCTGATCGAAATGACCCACGACAAGGCAGCGCCTGGCCTCTGGATGAGCACGGCTGCAGTGTGCGGGCTGATCGCCACCCTGATCCTGTATCGCAACAAGGCGGCACGGCAGGCAGTGACGGCCTGAGACAGGTTCTTGTACTAGCTATTGGGATGGGCCGCAGAGTTGCGGCCCTTTTTTGTTTGCTCAGCGTCCGTGATCGAACCCGATATTCTCAGGTAGTCCTGATTTCTTCAAGCAGACCGGGATGGCGATCCAGCAGCCTGAAGAGCTTCACCAGTGAAAGCGGCGGCTTGGCCTTCCCGTTTTCGTAGCGAGAAAAGGCATTGACGCCGCCGCCGAACAACTCGGCGGCCTCACGCTGGTCCAGATCAAGCTTGCGTCTGACCCGCGTGATATAGGCCGGGTCAACATAGGTGGCGTTGACCGTGCGCTGAAATTTGCCGATTTGTGCGCTGTAGCGGTCGCCGTGTTCACGATCAAGCAGGACTTCGCCGCAGGCCGGACAGAAATCTCCCGTCACCGCTTCAATGAGGGTGCTCTGCCCTTTGTAGGTGTAGGGCAGATTGCGCGTCTCGCGGACCAGTTCAGCTGCACCGCAGCAAGGACATTTCATTTCATAGCTCCTTGAAGGAAACGACAAGCACATCATCAACCACGCTCAGCTTGAGATACACCTTGACGCCGCTGGCAAGCCGAGGGTGATAAACATCCTGCCAGATGCGATGGTCGGCGTGCGTGGTCATGCTTTTATGGAAATCACGGACGGACAGCCCGAGAATCACCGCACAGATGCCTTCCAGGTTGTCGATGCCGCAAGCCCGCGCACCCTGGAAGGCAGTAGCGGTCACCCTCACCCTACCGGACTCGATCAACGACCTGAGCAGGGGCAGCTTGCAATGTGCGGTGTGCTTCTCCATCGGAATTCTAACCTGTCAGGTGATTAAACCAAATAGGTTAAAAGATTCCACGGAAGGAACAAACGCGGCGGCTCACATTCAAGCCAAAAGCAAAAATTTCTTCAACTCTTATAGATGAGTTGAAGCGCTTTATTGGAATAGGCCGCAGATTTGCCGCCCCTTCTTATGGGCTGCTGGAGAATTGCCGCTTGCTTAACGCACTGACGCGAGGGGCAAGAACAGCGTGAGCGGTGCATCCTGCAGGGCGATGAAACCATGGTGGCGGTAAAAGGCTGACGCCTTCGGATCCTTGGCGTCGACCACCAAGACCGCGCCCGGAATCTCCGCCGCGACGGCCCGGCGCAATGCATTGACCAGCAAAGCATCACCGAGGCCCCGGCCCTTGAATTCCCGGTCGGCGGCAAGACGACCGAGACGGATGGCAGGAATGGCGCCATAGCGAGGCAGCTTGCGGCGCATCTCATCGGACAGGCCCACCAGCGGCACGCTGGCGCTGGCCAGCGTGTAATAGCCGGCCACCCGCTGATCGTCGTCCACTGCGACAAAGCAGGCGGCCACGCGGCGCCGGATATCCTGGGTCACCTGTTCGCGCAAATAGCGGTTCAATGCGGGTGTGCCGCTGTCGAAGCGGCTGCGATCGTGAAGGGCGGGTTCTAACGCCGTCACGAGGAACGGCGGGCGCGTCATTCTTCGCTGCGCAGGAGTTTGTCATGACGCGCCATGGCGCGCTGCAGTGCTGCCGATGGTGGTGGCGGAGCCAGAAGCGCCTCGGCAAAGCGCTGTTGGTCCTGCAAGGACAAACGGATGACTTCGGCCTGCTCGACCGCTTTCTGCGCCGCTTCCCGGACGGCAGCAACGACAAAGTCGGTCAAGGTCCGTCCTTCAATCTCGGCGGCACGTTTGAGCAATTGCTGAAGCTCCGGGCTGATCCGGGCTTCCAGTCGAGCAGTGGCGACAGCTGGCGTCATGCGTTTTCCCATGAAATGAATTGTACGGCATTTTGCCGGATACCCACAAAAAGTGGATCCACGACAATAGCAGAGTCATGCCAAGGGATTGAGAACGGGGCAGCAATCCTTCGAAAAGCAAAAATTTCTTCAAGTCTTATATAAGAGTTGAAGCATTTCGCCCCGCTTAGGAGTAAACTACCGCTGTTTTTTGCCGCGGCCTTCTGGCAGCAGTACGCCAGCCATGCCGCCCCGGGAGACGAATTTCCACGCAGCACAGCCGACAAGGAGGTGGCGCCAGCCCAGGCCGACAGAGCCAGGGCGGTCCATCCGGCGCTGCGGGGATCGCACCAAAGCACATCAACACACCAACGCAAGGACATCATCGTGACTACTGGCAACCCGACCATCATCTATACGCTGACCGACGAGGCACCCTATCTGGCGACCCACTCGCTCTTGCCCATCGTCAAGAAGTTCACCGCCGCGGCCGGCATCGACGTCGTCGAAAGCGATATCTCGGTGGCTGCGCGTATCCTGGCTGAATTCCCGGAGTACCTCACCGATGAACAGAAAGTCCCCGACAACCTGGCCGCACTGGGCGCACTGACCCAGAGCCCCGACGCCAACATCATCAAGCTGCCCAACATCAGCGCCTCGATCCTGCAGCTGCAAGCGGCCATCCGCGAACTGCAAGCGCGCGGCTACAAGCTGCCCGACTATCCGGAAAACCCGAGCACCGAAGAAGAAAAGGCCCTGCAGAAGCGCTACGCCAAGGTCACCGGCAGCGCCGTGAACCCGGTCCTGCGCGAAGGCAACTCCGACCGCCGCGCACCCAACGCCGTCAAGAACTACGCCCGCAAGCACCCGCACTCGATGGCCAAGTGGTCCATGGCCTCGCGTACCCACGTGGCGCACATGCACGGCGGCGACTTCTACGCCGGCGAAAAGAGCCTGACCCTGGACAAGGCCGTGGACGTCAAGATGGACCTGGTCACCAAGTCCGGCGAAACCATCGTCCTGAAACCGAAGATCTCGCTGCAAGCCGGTGAAATCATCGACAGCATGTTCATGAGCAAGAAGGCCCTGTGTGCCTACTACGAAGAGCAGATGCAGGACGCCTTCGACACCGACCTGCTGCTGTCGGTGCACGTCAAGGCCACCATGATGAAGGTCTCGCACCCGATCGTCTTCGGTCACGCCGTGCGTACCTACTACAAGGACACCTTCACCAAGCACGCCAAGCTGTTCGCCGAGATCGGCGTGAACCCCAACAACGGCATGTCCGGCGTCTACGAAAAGATCAACACCCTGCCCGAAGACAAGAAGGCCGAAGTGCTGGCCGACCTGAAGGCCGATGAAGCCAAGCGTCCGCGCCTGGCCATGGTGGACTCCGCCAAGGGCATCACCAACCTGCACGCCCCCAACGACGTGATCGTCGATGCCTCCATGCCGGCCATGATCCGTGCTGGCGGCAAGATGTGGAACGCCGCTGGCAAGACCGAAGACACCAAGGCCCTGCTGCCGGAGTCGACCTTCGCCCGCATCTATCAGGAAATCATCAACTTCTGCAAGACCAACGGCGCCTTCGACCCGACCACCATGGGTACCGTGCCCAACGTCGGCCTGATGGCCCAGAAGGCAGAAGAATACGGTTCGCACGACAAGACCTTCGAAATCGCCCAGGCCGGCGTGGCGCGCATCGTCACCCTGGATGGCCAGGTGCTGCTGGAGCAGAACGTGGAAGAAGGCGACATCTGGCGCATGTGCCAGGTCAAGGACGCTGCGGTGCGTGACTGGGTCAAGCTGGCCGTGACCCGTGCCCGCCTGTCCGGCATGCCCGCCGTCTTCTGGCTGGACCCGTACCGTCCGCACGAAGCCGAACTGATCAAGAAGGTCAACACCTACCTGAAGGATCACGACCTGACCGGTGCCGACATCCAGATCATGTCGCAAGTGCGCGCCATGCGTTACACCCTGGAACGCGTCATCCGCGGCCTGGACACCATCTCGGTGACCGGCAACATCCTGCGCGACTACCTGACCGACCTGTTCCCCATCATGGAACTGGGCACCTCGGCCAAGATGCTGTCGATCGTCCCGCTGATGGCAGGTGGCGGCATGTTCGAAACCGGTGCCGGCGGCTCGGCCCCCAAGCACGTGCAACAGCTGGTCGGTGAAAACCACCTGCGCTGGGATTCGCTGGGTGAATTCCTGGCCCTGGCCGTCTCCATCGAAGACGTGGGCATCAAGACCGGCAACGCCCGCGCCAAGATCCTGGCCAAGACCCTGGACGCTGCCACCGGCAAGCTGCTGGACAACAACAAGTCGCCTTCGCCCAAGACCGGTGAGCTGGACAACCGTGGCAGCCACTTCTACCTGGCCCTGTACTGGGCCCAGGAACTGGCCGCACAGAAGGACGACGCCGAACTGGCCAAGCAGTTCGCCCCGCTGGCAAAGGCACTGTCCGAGAACGAGCAGAAGATCGTCGAAGAACTGAACTCGGTGCAGGGCAAGGAAGTCGACATCGGCGGCTACTATCTGCCGGATCGTGAGAAGACCTTCGCCGTGATGCGTCCGAGCGCCACGCTGAACCAGGCACTGGAATCGGTGTAAAGCGTCGATGCTTGAGGGAGGGGGGATGCATCGCCCTCCCCGCGCAAAAATGAAAGGCCGCGAATGAAAGTTCGCGGCCTTTTCCTTTTTCCCGATAACGCTTCCCTTTCAGATTTTCAGATAAGCCGGCTCATCCCCGCCGAGCAAAAAGTTGCGCCGCACATCCAGTGCCTCACCCTCGCTGGCCGTCTCATCCTTCAAGGCCACGCCGGACAGGGCACGCTGGTGCGCCTGCGCCATCAGGTAATGCAGCTTGTAGGCGGCTTCCGGATAGGGCAAACCTTCCGGCCGCACATTGGAGATGCAATTGCGGCTGGCGTCGGTGAGTCCGCGCGAGGGCATCCAGGTCAGATAGAGACCCATGCTGTCCGGCGAACTCAGCCCCGGCCGCTCACCGATCAGGATCACCACCAGCTTCACGCCCAGCAACTCCCCGATTTCATCGGCCACCGCCACCCGTCCCTGCTGCACGATCACGGGTGGCGCCATCGACCATCCTTCCGGCGCAATACGCTGCATCACCTCCGCCAGGAAAGGCGCGGCATTGCGCACGATGGCCAGCGCCGACAAGCCATCGGCGATCACGAAGCCCACATCGAAGCGCCGTTGCGGCTCGGTACCGAAACGCTCAAGCAATTGCTGGCGCGATGCTTCCGACAGCCTGCGCCCGAAGTCCGGTCGTTGCAGGTACACCAGCCGGTCCGCTGCCGCGCTTTGCACATCGATCACTTCTTCGGCTGCGCAGAGACCTTGCTGCTGCAATTGTTCCTTGAGCGCAGCCACATCCAGCGGCAGATGCACGGCATCGCGCGCCTGCGCATGCGCCAGCTGGAAAGCCAGTTGCGGCGCGGTCGGCAGGCTTACGCCACTGCGTCCCAGGGCGATGCGCGCAGCAGTGAAGCGGCGCAATGCCTCCCATGGATTGGCCGTGACGTTTTCTGCACCGGGGCTGACGTTTTCTGCACCTTGCGGTGAAATGGCTTGTTTGTCGTCCATGGTCATTGAAGGCGCAACAAGGTCTCGCGGAAACCGGGGGGCATGTCGGCATGCAGGCGGAATGCCTGATCCTGGCCACCCGCATTGAAGATCTGCATCCTGTGCAGCCACGCCTCGAACTCCGGCGCCGGCCGCGAACCCAGTACCCGCCGCGCATACAGCGCATCGTGGAAGGAAGTGGTCTGGTAATTCAACATGATGTCATCCGAACCGGGGATGCCCATGACGAAGGTACAGCCGGCGACGCCCAGCAAGGTCAGCAGCACATCCATGTCGTTCTGGTCCGCTTCGGCATGGTTGGTGTAGCAGACGTCACAGCCCATGGGCAGGCCCAGCAGCTTGGCGCAGAAATGGTCTTCCAGTCCGGCGCGGATGATCTGCTTGCCGTCATACAGGTATTCTGGCCCGATGAAGCCCACCACCGTATTGACCAGCAGCGGCTTGAAGGCGCGGGCCACGGCATACGCGCGCGCCTCGCAGGTCTGCTGGTCGAGTCCGTGATGCGCATTGGCCGACAGCGCACTGCCCTGGCCGGTTTCGAAATACATCACGTTGTCGCCGACCGTGCCGCGCTTCAGGGACAGCGCAGCCTCACGCGCCTCGCCCAGGATGGCCAGGTCGATGCCGAAGCCGCGATTGGCCGCCTCGGTCCCGGCAATGGACTGGAACACCAGATCCACCGGCGCGCCGCGCTCGATGGCGGCAATCGTGTTGGTGACGTGGGTGAGCACGCAGGATTGCGTCGGGATCTCGTAACGCGCGATCACATCGGCCATCATGCCGACCAGCTTGACCACCTGCGGGACGTTGTCGGTAGCGGGATTGATGCCGATGACCGCATCGCCGTTGCCATACATCAGGCCATCAAGCATGCTGGCGGCGATGCCGCTGGCGTCATCCGTGGGGTGATTGGGCTGCAGGCGGGTGGACAAGCGGCCGGGCAAGCCGATGGTATTGCGAAAGGCCGTGACCACGCGGCACTTCTTGGCCACCAGGATCAGGTCCTGGTTGCGCATGATCTTGGAGACGGCCGACGCCATCTCCGGCGTCACCCCGGGTGCCACGGCGGCCAGCACCGTGCTGTCGGTGTCATCGGCCAGCAGCCAGTTGCGGAAATCGCCCACGGTCAGGTGCGCGATCGGCGCAAACGCGGCACGGTCGTGACTGTCGAGGATCAGCCGGGTGACTTCATCCTGTTCGTAAGGGATCAGCGGCTCGTCGAGAAAAGTCTTCAGCGGCAGGTTCGCCAGCGCCATCTGCGCAATGGCACGCTCCTCGGCGCTGCCCGCCGCTACACCGGCCAGCAGATCGCCGGAACGCGCCGGGCTGGCCTTGGCCATCACTTCCTTGAGATCACGAAACACGTAGCTGGCGCTACCCACACTGTGCCGGAAACGGTGTTCGGCCATGATGATGCTCCTCCTTGGTCACCGCTGCCTGCTCAGGCAGCGGTGCGTCATGCCCCGCAACGGCGCGATCAGCTGGTCAGCAGTTGCGGTGCGGTCTTGCCGTATTTGATGCTGGTTTCGGCCGGCAGCCAGTTGCCGGTCGACTCCTGGCGTCCCTGCAGCAGGAAGCGCGGCTTGGCGGCACTGATCTGGTCAGCCGCGAGTTTGGACAGCTCACCGATCTTGCCGTTCTTCATGCGATTGACGATGAGGCCGTAACGGGTCTCGGGGAAGTCACGCAGCATATCGTAATCGCCATCGCTGTCGCCCGCCACGAACAGCGGACCATACCCCTTTTGCGCCACCAGCACCTGCTTGATGGCGACCGTCTTGCCCGGCCCCCAGGTCAGCGGCCACTCCTTCAGATAGGCATTGCGGAAGCTCTGCCCGTTGCGCTCCAGGCGCAGGCCGATGACGTTCTCACGGGTAACGTGGTAGCCATACTTGGGGTGCGTCGCAAACACGGCCACCACATCTTCCAGCGAGGCGGTACAGACATAGACGTCGATGCCATTGCGGCGCAGGCTGTCCATCAAGGTGGCGATTTCGGTGCACAGGCGGATGCCATGGAAGTGCGACACGCTCACCACGCCCGCCTTGCCCGCACGATCGGCCGGGCTGGTGTACTTGACCTTGGTCAGCGCCGCGCCCAGCGCAGCATCGTTGGAGGCTTCGGCCAGCGCGCTCACTTCGGCCACGCTCATGTTGGCGAAGAAGTAGATCACCCACGGATAACCGACGGCTACGCCATGGGTATCGTTGACGGCTTCATAGAGGTAGTAGAGCTTGGTACGGAAGTCCTGGAACTCCGGCGTGGCGGTGATTTCTTCCAGGCTCTTGCTACCGGCCATGCCCTTGTAGTTGGCGTACAGGAACGCATAATCCGCATCGAGGTCAGCGCAGATCGCTTCCAGATCCACGATGTTGCCTGCCGCATTCTTGAAGTCCTTGCTGAACGGACCCGGCGGCACATTCTGACGGGTGATGGCCGCGAACTCGTTTGGTGTCAGCTTGAAAGACAGCGTATTGATCTGGTACATCAACAGCGCTTCTTCGCAGTCATTCATGATGCTGGTGTTGTCCCAGTCGAACACGGCATAGGGCCGCTTGCCGCTCTGGTAACCGGATGACAGCTTGCCATGCTCGGCGATCATCTGCGCCACCATCTCGTGATTGCGGGCCGCCCATTTGGCACGGTCCAGCGCGACTTCAGCGCGGGCGGCCGCCTGGCCGGGCGTGGCGATGGTGGCCAGTGCGCCACCGGCCGCAGCCGCCAGCAGGCCGCCCAGGAAGCCACGGCGCTTGAGAGCGGGTGCGGCGGTGTCGGTCGTCGGTTTGTGATTGTTGTTCATGATGGCCCTGTCGAATGATCGGTATGGAGTTATCGGTATAAAAGTTTTATATCGTTCAGAATTCTGCAACCGCCGCCGCCCCTTCCGCACGCTGGCGTGCCGTCGCCAGGAACCAGGCATAGCCCAGTGCCAGCAAGGCGACGAAGATGCCGAAGATCAGCGGGTTGTAATAGATCATGGTGGCCATGCACACCAGCGCACCGAAGAGCGCGAAGGCCGGGAAGTACGGATACAGCGGTGCCCGGAAAGGCCGCTCCAGGCCGGCCTCGGCGCGGCGCAGGCGGAACAGCGAGAGCATCGACAGGATGTACATCAGGATGGCGCCGAATACCGACATGGTGACGATGTTGGCCGTGAGCGTCTGGCCGCCGATCTTGATGAGTTCATCGCTGTAGATGGCGGCGATCCCCACCACCCCGCCGGCCAGGATGGCGCGGTGCGGCGTCTTGAAACGCGGATGGACGCGGGCGAAATACGCCGGCAGGTAGCCTTCGCGGGCCAGCGCAAAGATCTGGCGCGAGTAGCCCAGGATGATGCCGTGGAAGGACGCCACCAGCCCGAACAGGCCCAGCCACACCAGCATGTGCAGCCAGTTGCTGTTGTCGCCGACGATCAGCTTCATGGCCTGCGGCAGCGGGTCGTTGATGTTGGCCAGCTTGGTCCAGTCGCCCGCACCGCCAGCAAAGAGCATCACCCCAATGGCCAGCACCACCAGCGTGAGGATGCCGGTGATGTAGGCGATGGGAATGGAACGCTTGGGGTCCTTGGCCTCTTCGGCCGCCATGGCCACGCCTTCGATGGCCAGGAAGAACCAGATCGCAAACGGAATCGCCGCGAACATGCCAGGCACTGCCGCCATGCTGAAGCCATCACTGCCGGACCAGCCGCCCTTGGTGAAATTGGCCAGCGAGAAGCCCGGTGCCACCACGCCCATGAACACCAGCAGCTCGAAGATCGCCAGCAGCGTGACGAACAATTCAAAGGTCGCCGCGATCTGCACGCCGACGATGTTGAGCGTCATGAACACGAGATACGCCCCCAGTGCCGCCAGCTTGGGATCGATATTGGGGAACTGCACATTCAGGTAGGCGCCGATGGCCAGTGCGATGGCCGGTGGCGCAAAGACGAATTCAATCAGCGTGGCGGCCCCGGCCAGATAGCCGCCGACCGGCCCGAAGGCGCGCTTGCTGTACGCAAACGGCCCGCCCGCATGGGGAATCGAGGTGGTGAGTTCAGTGAAGCTGAAGATGAAGGTGGCATACATGGCCGCGATGAACAGCGCCGTGACGGTGAAGCCCAGCGTCCCGGCACTGGCCCAGCCATAGCTCCAGCCGAAGTATTCGCCGGAAATCACCAGCCCGACCGCAATGGCCCAGAGCTGCAGGGTGGACAGGACGGGCTTGAGCGTATGCCCCTGCCCTGAAGAGCTTGCATTCATCGGATTCTCCCTTTGGCGCGAAGGCGGAGCCGCTGCATGGCGGCCCCTGTGAAAGGACGGGCGGGCATGGCGCTTGCTTGATTTCGCGCAATGCGCTGCCCTGCCGACGCAATATAGCAACGGCGATTTCAGCGGCGTTATCGAAATTCGGCAAAACTGCGCGGCTTGCCCGCCCCCCGTCGATCAAGGAGCCTGTCCATGCCCACTCTCGCACTGTCCCAAGCTGACACACCTGCCACGCACAGCCAGCGGGCATTGCGCACCGCCATCGCGCGCGACGTGGATGAGCATGCGCACAACCTGACCGATTGGGAGCAACGCTACGACCAGATCACCTGCGGCGCTTTCGAAGGCGTGCTGCAGGAATGGCAGAGCAGCGGCCTGCAGATCTTCCGCGAGGCCAGCAGCCGCGCGGTACGGCAGTCCTGCCAGGTGTGGCCGGACGCCTTCTGGTTCGGCATCGAGGTGCGCACCAGTGGCATGCGCATCAACGGCCGCCAGGTCGGCGAGGATGTGGTGATGACGCGGCCCGGCGCCTGCGAATTCGAACTGGTCACGCCGGATGCACACGAGATCTATGGCATCGTGGTCCAGCGCGATGCTCTGCAGTCCAGCGCGGCACGCCTGGGCTGCATGGCCTCACTGGACTGGAAGCGTCTGGGCCAGGCAGAGTTGCTGAAAGTCGATCACCAGGGGCTGGAGGAGTGCCGCCAGCAGATCGCTGCCCTGCTGACCCTGGCCGGACAGGCCAGCGGTGCGCAAGCGCACGCCGCCCTGCAGCTGCGCCAGGAAGCGGTGCTGGTGGCGCTGCTGGCGATGCTCGATGAAGGCGAGATCGAGGCTGAAGCGGGGGCCAGCTTCCTGCGCCGCCGCCGCATCGTCAACGATGCGCGCGAGTTCGCCATGGCGCATCAGGACAGTCCGGTGACCGTGCCCATGCTGTGCGAAGCGGTCCATGTCAGCCGCCGTACGCTGCAATACTGCTTTGAGGATGTACTGGGCATCAGTCCCATGAGCTATCTGCGGTCGCTGCGCCTGAACGGCGTGCGCCGCGCCCTGTGCGAAGGTGATGGCAGCCAGGCGGTGGGCAGCATCGGCGACATCGCGGCCGCCTGGGGCTTTGCCAATTTCAGCCAGTTCTCCTGCGACTACAAGAAGCTGTTCGGACAGACGCCGTCGGCCATGCTGCAGGCACGGACCCGGCACTGATCGCCGCCCGCCGGTACGATGAAACGAGAGGCATGCACGACCGGCCATGCCGCAACGAGGTATATTCTGCACATATGCATTCGCATGCAAGCCTGCACTTGAACCTATGGTACGCCGATGGTCCGCTTAGCCCCCCTGGTCCGCTCAGTCCGATTTTCTGCCCTGCTCATCGCCGCCTTGTGGGCGTTGCCAGCAGCAGCCGAGTCCTCATCGTCCTCCCCGCCCGCCCCTGAGCAGGCGCGTCAGGCGCTCTCGCTGGGCAGCACGCCCTACACCATGGCCGTCTATGCCAACGCCGATCTGAACGATCTCCCCAGCCATGTCGAGCGCGCCGTCATCATCGTGCACGGGGTCAAGCGCAATGCGGTTGACTACTTTGCCCTCGGTCAACACCTGCTGCAGCAGGCAGCGTTGACTTCAGGCAATACACTGCTGCTGGCACCCAACTTCATGGCCCGCAAGGATGCCGGTCTCTTGCCGGGCATGCCGATCTGGGCCGGCAACGGCTGGATGCAAGGAGCAGCCTCCATTCGAGGCGTCACGGGGATCAGCAGCTTCGCGGCACTGGATGACCTGGTGCGCTGGCTGGCAGAACCGCGGCGCTTTCCCGACCTGCGCGAGATCGTCCTGATCGGCCATTCCGCCGGGGCCCAGCTGATGCAGCGCTACGCCTTGCTCAATCCGGTCGCGGAGACCTTGCAATCCGCCGGGATCCAGGTGCGCTACATCATTTCCAGTCCTTCGTCCTATCTCTACGTAAGCCCGGAACGTCCGCAGGCAGGCGCATTCGCGGTACCGGCAGCGGCGTCCTGCCCGCAATACGACCACTACCGTTACGGTCTCGTCGAGCCTCCCGCTTACCTGATGCAGCAGCATCTGGAGGCGCGCCAGCTATGGGCGCGCTATGCGGCTCGTGACGTGCGCTATCTGGTGGGCGGGCGCGATGTCGATCCGCAGCATCGCTTCCTCGACCGCTCCTGCGGCGCCGCGCTGCAGGGACCGACGCGGCTGGCGCGGCAACTGGCGTACCGGGACTATGAACAGTTTCTGGCCGGGCAATGGCAGATCCCGATACACCATCCGCAGCAGGTGATTCCGGACGCGGCCCACGGGGCGCCGCGCTTGTATCGTTCTCCGCTGGCGCCGCGCCTGATCTTTGCACAGCCCGCGCAGGAGCCTCCGGCTCAGCACTAGCCGTCTTGGGGCAACGCCTCTCGCAGATTGCATGTGAACAGGCTCCAAAGCACTGGCAGTGAACCCGGAGAGACGGCACAATGCCGGCAGCCCAAGCCCGACAACGAGAACACAATGACGGCCAGCCAAGACGACATTTTCTCCCTGGAAAACTTCGAGTACCTCTGTTACGCGCGCCAGCAGGAACCTGCGGCACGGGAACTGGTGCGCCTGCTGCAACTGATTGACCGCCAGTATGGCCAGCTGGCCGGCAAGTTTTCGCTGCAGGTCTCCCCGGCCGTAACCCAGGCAGAACTGGAACAGCACACGCTGACCCGCATCACCGGTGCCATCTCGGCCCTGCTGTCGGATCCCGGCTTTCACCTGAGCCCCAATGGCTTCGGTCAACTGATCCACTTCCAGCGCTGGCTGGCGGCCCTCTTCGGTGCCAGCCACTTCATCAATGCCGACCACATCCTGCGCTCGCTCAACTTCGGCGGGCCACAGGCCCAGGTGTTCGAGGTCAAGCCGCTGGACCTGGTGAAATTCTGTCTGCTGTATTCGCCCGAGTCGGAGTTGGCACTGGATGTGGAAGCCCTGTGGGCGCAAAACAAGCCGCTGGCCGCCGCCCTCTTCCTGGCGCTGATGTCACCGCGTTTTCTCGGTACGCCGGCGGCGCACTCCAAGCGTGAAGCGCTGCTGCAGTGGCTGCCTGACCGGCTGCCCGAGCTGGAATCGCTGGACGGGCTGCCAGTGGCCGTCCTGCATGATGTCTACATGCACTGCAGCTACGCCGACCTGCCGCAGCGCCATCGCATCAAGGGCGCAATCAACCAGCTGCTGCGCAGGAAGCTGGATGCCGAAGGGCTGGACGACCTTTCGCAGACCGGCGATGCACGCGTCAATGGCAAGCCGGTGATGCTGGTCTTGCTGGAATGGTTTTCGGGCGGGCATTCGATCTATCGCACCCACTCCAAGACCCTGGAAGCGGCGCGCCGTCATTTCCACGTGGTGGCCCTGGGCTACGCGGCCAATACCGACGAACTGGGCCGTGCCGTCTTCGATGAATTCATCACGCTGGCGCAGCCGGGCAATCTGATGGCCAGCCTGCAGACGCTGCGCGAGATTGCCACGGCGCGCCGGCCGCGGGTGTTCTACATGCCCAGCGTGGGCATGTTCCCCATCACCATGTTCGCCGCCAATCTGCGCGTGGCGCCCTTGCAGGTGGCGGCGCTCGGGCATCCGGCGACCACCTGCTCGCCGCGCATCGACTACATCAGCGTGGAAGAGGATTTCATCGGCGACCCGGCCTGCTTCAGCGAGCAACTGCTGCGCCTGCCTGCCGACGGACAACCCTACCGGCCCTCGGCCGTGCCCTTCATCGTGCCGCAATTGCAGCGGCGCAATCAGCCGGTGGTGAACGTGGCTGTGGCCGCCACCACCATGAAACTGAATCCGCGCTTCCTGATGGCCTGCCAGCGCATCGTGGAATTGTCGGCGCAAGTGCCGGACGGCGCGGCGCGGGAGGTGCGGCTGCATTTCCTGGTGGGGCAGGCACAAGGGCTGCTCTATCCGCAGCTGCAACGGCTGATCCTGCGCTACGTTCCGAGCGCGCAGGTCTATCCGCACCAGCCTTACCAGCAGTACCTGTCGCTCTTCAACCAGTGCGACATGTTCCTGTCGCCCCTGCCCTTCGGCAATACGAATGGGATCATTGATGCCTTCACGGTAGGACTGCCGGGCGTCTGCAAGACCGGGCCGGAGGTTTTCGAACACATCGATGAGGGGTTGTTCCGCCGTATCGGACTGCCCGACTGGACCATTGCCGCCACGCTGGACGACTACATCCTGGCGGCAGTCCGCATGGCGACCGACTATGCTGCGCGCAGTGCGCTGTATGCGTTGCTGGCCGATCCGCAAGCGCTGCAAAGACTGTTCGAGGGACGGCCCGAATCGCTGGGCGATGCGCTGGCCGCACTGTGCGGCGAGGCAGCGGGCGACTGAGCCTCAGGCGGTGGCGAGGGGTGCCGCCTGCTCCGGCGGCAAGGCAGCCAGCGCGGGAAGGTTCAGGGCTGCGCGTCGTTGCTGGCAGGCGGGATTGGGTTGCCCGTCGGGCTCCCAGGGAGAGAATTCACGGCAGGTGCTGGGCCGCTGCGGGTAGATGCGGCATCCCACGCCCGGCTTGCCCAGCTCCCCGACCAGCGCGATGCAGCGGCCATGGCCGTTTTCCGTGCCTTTCATGCAGGCCAGCGTGTCGTTGACCTTGCTGGTGAGTTCCACCGGCACCACCCCGCCCAATCCATCGCTGAGTTCGCCGCAATAGAACGACACCCGGAAATGCGCGCAGCAGCCACCACAGGCAGTGCAAGGATTGTCGGGTGAATCGGCCATGTCGGTGAAGAGACGGTCTTCATCGACGATCCAGTGGAGGGCGGTGTTTTTCGGCATGAAGAAACGTAAGCAAAATGTCGGGCATATTCAAATGACATGCGCCGGCAGGCGAAGACGCGACTGCTTTCAGTCGTCCTCAGGCGGCCACTGCTGCGCGCCATGAAGAAGACGAATGACTTCGATCACACGTTGACGTGGCCGATAACGATAAACAGCAATGAAGGGAGTGCCACTGATGACCAACTCGCGGGTACCGTTTATGCGTCCGGCTCGCCCCAGAAGCGGATGCGCAAGAAGATGAAGAAGTTGATCTTCAATCTTGTCGCCCTGATCAATCGCAGCGCTGAGATTATGTTGAGCGATGTAATCGATCAAAGCATCGCGGTCAAGAAACGCCCTGGGAAGCCAACGTAAAATCAATCACTTCCCCCTCTTCACCTGCCTCAACAAATTGGCCCGTTTTTCGGACCAACTTGCCTGCGCTTGCTCCTGGCTTATCCATTGGGTCGCGGGATCATCGGCTTCGGCCAATCCCTGTTCCACTTGAGCGCGGAACCAGCGATCATGTTCGACGGCTTCATTGGCGTTCTTCATGGCTGCGGCGCGATCGGGCCGTGTACGCGCCAACGGCTTGAGCTCGGGATTCCAGTTGGAAATATCAAATGTGCCTACCATCAGGCCAAGCTTGCGCAACAAGGTAATGGCAGGAAGCGGATTGGGAAACGTACGCGGTTCATCGCTGCGCGCATGCGAAAGTACGGCTTCCGCATTGTTCTTGGTCGTAATCCGGACGTAGAACCCGCCGCCTTCGGCCTGCAACCTGACGGCAGAAACTCCGCCCGCCTCCGTTGCAGTACGCAATTGCTCAAGAGTCCAGCTTTGCATGATGACACCTCGGCGCGAGACCAATAATGATTAATTGTCTGCAAGTTTAACATAAAACGTGCGAATTTTTCAAGACTGAACTTGCATAAGTTGCCTTACCATCTCTGCGATAATCGGCAGCGCGCACCACTGCACACATCGGACCGACAATCTATCCTGGCGAAACACGACGGGTTCGCCTTATTGTGATGAGCTCAACGTCCAAGGATCTGAATCGGATTTCCACATGGCAGCCAAAGCCAAAGACCCGCTCTCTGCTATTCAGAAGACGCACTCCATTCTCTGGATGAGTCTGTGTTTTACGATCATCTTTATCGTCATGGGAAGCTATTCGTACTTCGAAAAGCCAATCGGACTTCCATGCAAGTTCGCCACGAGAACAGGCATTCTCAAGAAAACGGCCAACTCGGATTTCCTGCTGGATGGCACGCATCAATACGCACTTTCCTGGCCACTCCGCCACGGCCATGGGGGTGCATGGAACGCCTTGGAAAACGCCCGCAACGGCATGCATGTCCAGTCGCAGGTATGTGGGAATGACTTGGTGCGGGTGTTCCTGGAAGGTCGTGAGGTCTTCGTCATCCACTCACGAGACACGCGGGCAGAAAACGTCGCCAGTGCCAAACTGGCGTTCGGCATGGCTTTTTTCTGCCTCGTGTTGATGACCACGATGAGGTATCGATTGAAGCATTTGCGCGCCTGAGCTCGCAACTACGTTGCAGCGGCGATCGCCACACACCATACGAAATACACCCCTGTCCGGGGTTGCCGCGTCGAATCAGCCACCCTTGCGCTCCTTGAACACCGGCACGAACATCTCATGCCACACCGCCGGCTTGGTCTTGATGGTGCCGGCCTTGCCCATGAAGATCACGTATTGCATGATGTCCACCGGGGTGCTCGTGAACTCGGTGCCCGGGTCCG
The DNA here is from genome assembly GCF_031455335.1 of Herbaspirillum sp. 1173. Lineage (NCBI taxonomy): Bacteria > Pseudomonadati > Pseudomonadota > Betaproteobacteria > Burkholderiales > Oxalobacteraceae > Herbaspirillum > Herbaspirillum sp. 1173. Next base: position 934,884 of record NZ_JAVDSP010000001.1, read on the forward strand.
CCAGCATCTGCTCCACTTCTTCCTGCGGCAGCTTCAGCTTGGAGACGCGCAGGAAGATCTCGGCTGCGCCCTTGCGGTTCTTGGCGATGTAGGCGTTGGCCTCTTCCTGCGCGGCCATGAAAGCCTGGGTCAGTTTGGGATTCTTGTCGGTGAAGGACTTCAGTGCAAAGACCACGTCAATGGTGATGTGGCCCAGCACGTCGGTGGAATTCAACACACGGGTGATGCCCGGCGCCTTGGCTTCCTGATAGGAGAATGGCGGCGAGGTGAAGTGCGCCGTGATCTCGGTCTTGCCCGAGACCAGCGAAGCCATCGCTTCCGGGTGCGACAGGCTCACCGTCAGCGGATCCAGCTTCGCGTAGTTCTCGATGCCGAAGGTCTTGGCGGCCGCCATCTGCAACAGCACCGCCGACAGCGAAGTCTTGATGCCGGGAATGGCGATCTTGTCCTTGGGCGTAAAGTCTTTCAGCGACTTGACGTTGGGGTTGTTGGTGTTGAGCCAGAGCGGCGACGTCGACAGTGCGCCCAGTCCCACCACTTCCGAACGCGGAATGCCATGCGCCTTGGACCACAGCGTCACGAAGCCCGGTGCGCCGGTGCCGGCGATGTCGAGGTTGCCGGCCAGCATGGCGTCATTGATGACGTTGCCGCCGTCGAGCAGCACCCACTTGGTCTTGACCTCGCCCAGGCCCATGGCCTTGGCGTGCTTTTCCACCAGGTTCTGGTCGCGGATCACCATCAGCGGCAGGTACAGCAGGCCATAGCCGTGCGAGATGCGCACTTCCTGCGCTTCGGCGCGGGCCGTGCCGGATACGGCGGACAGCGCCAGGGCGCTGGCGATCATGAGGCTGGTGAAGGTACGTCGTTGCATGCTTGTCTCCTGAAGGTCGTCAGTTTATCGGTCTTGTATGGATCGTTGCGTGTTGATGTACGGCTTGCGCGGACCTTGTATGGAGGCAAGGTCCGCAGCCCGGCAGCTCAGTGCTGCATGCCCCAGCGGCGGATGGTGCGCTTCTCGATCTGGGCGAAGATCAGGTTCTCCACCACCAGGCCGATGATGATCACGAAGAACAGGCCCGAGAAGACATTGGCCGTTTCCAGCTGGTTGCGGTTTTCGAAGATGTACCAGCCCAGGCCGCCCGCCCCCGAGGACACGCCAAAGACCAGCTCGGCTGCGATCAGCGTACGCCAGGCGAAGGCCCAGCCCACCTTGAGGCCGGTCAGGATGCTGGGGAAAGCGGCCGGGATCAGGATCGATTTCACCAGCGAGAAGCGGCGCAATCCATAGTTCTGGCCGACCATGCGCAGCGTGTTGGACACCGCCCGGAAGCCGCCATGGGTATTGAGCGCCACCGCCCACAGCACCGAGTGCACCAGCACGAAGATGATGCTGCCGGTACCGAGACCGAACCAGATCAGCGCCAGCGGCAGCAGCGCAATGGCCGGCAGCGGATTGAACATCGAGGTCAGCGTCTCCAGCAGGTCATTGCCGATGCGCGAGCTGATGGCCACCGTCGTCAGCAGCCCGGCCAGCAGGATGCCCAGGCCATAGCCGACCAGCAGCGTCTGCATCGATACCGCCGCGCGCTGCAGCAGCACGCCGCTGCCGATGCCGGAGAGGAAGGCTTGCACCGTCTCGCTGAAGCTGGGGAAGAGCAAGGCATTGTCCAGCCAGCGGCCGTAGACTTCCCAGATCAGGGCCAGCACCAGCAGGATCACGGTCTTGCGCAGCCAGCCCATGCGGTACAGGGACTCGAAGGCCGACAGCGGCCGCTGCACTTCGGCAGTGGCATGGGGATTGGGGTCCACCAGGATTTCCGGGCGGACGAAGGGCAGATTGGTTTGCATGATGAAGTCTCCGGCGCGGCTCAGTGATGGGCGAACAGCATGTCGTTGATGCGGGTTTCCAGTTCGGCCTGGGCAGCGGTGCCCAGCTTGCCGGGATCGATGCTGTTGAGTTCGGCGCGGACCTGGCCCGGGTGCGGTGTCAGCAGCAGGATGCGGGTGCCCACGCGGATCGCTTCTTCGATCGAGTGCGTCACGAAGAGCACCGTGAACTGGGTGTCGTCCCACAGGCGCAGCAGTTCATCCTGCATCTTGCGGCGGGTCAGTGCATCCAGCGCGGCGAAGGGTTCGTCCATCAGCAGCACGTCCGGCTCCATGGCCATGCCACGGGCAATCGAGACGCGCTGCTTCATGCCGCCGGAGAGCATGTGCGGATAGCTGTCGATGAACTTGGCCAGGCCGACCTTGCCGATGTAGTACTCGGCGCGCTCGGCGGCAGCCTTGCCTTGCAGGCGGCCACTGGCGTGCAGCGCGAACTCCACGTTCTGGCGCACCGTCTTCCAGGGCAGCAGCTGGTCGAATTCCTGGAACACCATCATGCGGTCCGGACCGGGCTCATGCACTTCCCGGCCCTTGAGACGGATCGCCCCCGAGGTCGGCTGCAGGTAGCCGCCGATGGCCTTCAGCAGCGTGGACTTGCCGCAGCCAGAGGGGCCCAGCAGGATGTAGCGGTCGCCCGGATGGACGTTGAAACTGACGTTCTGGGTAGCGGTGACCAGTGAATCGGTGGTTTTGTATTGCAGGGTGACGCGGTCGATTTCCAACAGCGGACGCGATGGGTCGAGGATAGCCGCAGCTTGGGCAGGGTCGCTCATGCCAGTCTCCAAATGATTTATAAGAATTATTGATGCTGGAACGGATGCTAGGCCGCCAAGCTGTAACGAATCTGACTAAATCCTGACGTCTTCTTTTCGTGAGCGGTTCGGACATACAATGACGACCTGCCCAAGCAGCGTCCAACAGCTGCGGCATCGAAAAACAACACTGGAGATCCCATGCGCATCCTGCTGGTCGAAGACACTGCCGACGTGGCCGAGGCCATCGTTTCCCACCTGGCCCGCATCGGCCACACGGTCGAATGGGAAAGCCACGGCGGCCACGCCGCGCGCCGCCTGGGCGAGGCCTTCGACCTGCTGATCCTGGACGTGATGCTGCCGCAGACCGATGGCTTCGCCCTGCTGGAGCAATTGCGCGCGCGCGGTCAGCACACGCCGGTGCTCATGCTCACCGCCTGCGGCGAGATCGAAGAGCGCGTGCGCGCACTCGACCTGGGCGCGGACGATTACCTGGTCAAGCCCTTCGACTTCCGCGAACTGGAGGCGCGCATCCGCGTGCTCCTGCGCCGGAGCGGCGGCGAATCGACCAACCTGCTGCACTGTGCCAACCTGTGCATCGACCGCAAGAGCCGCACCGCCACGCTGGACGGCCAGCCCATCGAGCTGACCCGGCGCGAGGTGACGCTGCTGGAAATCATTGCGGCAAGGCCGGGGCGCATCTTCAACAAGGATGAGTTGATGGATCGCCTCTTCACGGTCGACGACACGCCCAACGCCAACACGGTCGAGCAATACGTGGCGCGCCTGCGAAAGAAACTGGCCGCTGCCGCCTTCGAAATCCGCACCCTGCGCGGCCTCGGTTATCAGCTGGTGTTGCACGCCCCGGCCGCCGGTGAAGCTTCCGCGTCCACTCCTGCCGCTGCCCTGCACTGATGCTGGGCCGTTCGCCGCACGTCGTCGCCGGACGCTCGCTCTACACGCGGCTGGTGGTGCGCGTAGGCGCGGTGCTGCTGGTGAGCGCCGCCGTGCTGCTCATCGCCATCTGGATCTCGACCCAGCTGGCCGCGCGCCAGGCCTATGACCGCATCCTGGCCGGCAGTGCCTTGCAGATCGCCGAGAACACCTGGTACGACCATGGCGAGGTCAATGTCGATGTGCCGCTGGCGGCGCTGTCGATGCTGGGCACCGGGGACCATGCGATCTATGCGGTCTTCGATCCGCGTGGCCGGGTGATCGCAGGCGATGCCGAATTCCGTCCGGAGATTCCCTGGAACGAGCTGGAACAAGGCCCGCTGTTGCGCGACGGCGATTATCTGGGCACGCCGGTGCGCATGGCCATCATCGGGCGGCGCATGCCGGTCGACAGCGCCCATCCTTGGGCCGTGATCGTGCTGGCACAGACCAACAACGCGCGCATGTCCTTTGCGCAAAGCCTGGGCGGCAAGGCGCTGGTGGTGATCGTGGCCATGAGCGCCCTGACGATTTTGGCAGCGATGTTCACCCTGTACCAGGCACTGGCACCGCTCAAGCGCATCGAGGCGGCCATCCGTGAACGGGACCTGAACGATCTTTCACCCCTGTCGTTAACCGTGCCTGCCGAGACGCATGCGCTGGTGTCGGCCATCAATGCCTTCATGGAGAGGCTGGTGGTCCACCGCGCCACCATGCGCCGCGTGATCGGCGATGCCGCGCATCAATTGCGTACGCCCGTCACCGCCCTGGTGGCGCAGATGGAACTGCTGGCCACCGAGCCCAGCGAGGAGAAGCGCCAACGCCACTTGGCGCTGCTGCGCGAGCGCACGCGCCACCTGGGCGCGCTGGTGAACCAGCTCATCAATCACGCCATGGTCCAGCATCGCAATGACAGCCGCCTGCAGGAACGCATCGATCTGGCCGACCTGGTGCGCTCGCAGATGACGGAAGTGCTGTCCAATCGCGCGCGCACGCCGCACGACCTGGCGCTGGATGTGCCGCCCCTGCCCTGCCTGATCCAGGGCGACCCGATTGCGCTGGGCGAGGCCATCAAGAACATCCTCGACAACGCCCTGCAATACGGTGCGCCGGGGCTGTTGCACGTACGGCTGGACAGCGATGGCCAGCGCCATCGCCTGAGCTTCATCGATGACGGGCCGGGGATTGCTGCCGAGGATTGGGAGAGATTGCGCAAGCCCTTCGCCCCGCGCGGAGAGAACCGCATGGGGGCAAGCCTGGGCTTGTCCATCGTGGAAGAAGTCATGCGCGCGCATGCGGGCGAGATGCGCTTTGCTTACCTGCCCGACGGGCATTTTGCGGTCCTGCTGGATTTCCCGGCCTGGCAGGAGCCGGCCTGAGGCGCTGAGCGCGAATCAGCGCCCTATTTCCATTCCAGGATCGCATTGCGGCGATCCAGCCAATGTACCTTCACACTGCCGGGTGTCACCTTGCGTGCCGCGCAGGCGCTGGCCGCGAGCGCGAAGGAGGCATCGTAGTAACGTCCGCTGGCCGACGAGCGCAACGGCGTCTGCGGCGCATTGCGGGCAATCCAGTCAGCCGCATTGGTGCGCAGGAAGATCATGCAAGCGCTGCCACTGGTCTCGGCTACCTGGCAGGCGCAGCTGTTGCCGGAGGTGGTGATGGGTTCGCTCAGTGGCGGGTTGCGATTCAGCGCATCCGGCACCGGGACAGGGACCGGTACCGGAACGGGCACCCCCTGCTGCGGACCGTAATGGCCGCCCAGATCGCGGGTGGTGACCTGGGCCGTGGCCGGCAGGAGCAGCACGCCCAACAGCAGCGGCAGGCATCGGATCATGTTCATGGATGGTGTCTCCTCGCTGGCATCAGGTGTGTTCAGGCGCGGGCGCGCAGGCGATACAGGCTGGTGGTTTCCTTGCTGCGCGCAGCATGCAGCGGATCATCGCGATCGACTGCCTTGCCGTGGCGCGGCTTGATGTCGTGCCGTGCCACCACTTCCAAGCCGGCCTGGGCAATCGCCTCGGCCAGCATGCCGGGGGCGCGCAAACCCAGGTGTTCGGCGAAGTCGGAGAGAATCAGCCAGCCTTCGCCCTGCGGGGTCAGGTGATCGGACAGTCCCTTCAGGAAGCCCAGCAGCATGCGGCTGTCCGGATCGTAGACCGCGTGTTCAATCGGTGAACTGGGACGCGCCGGCAGCCAGGGCGGATTGCAGACGATCAGCGGTGCGCGGCCTGAGGGGAACAGGTCGGCCTCCTGCAATTCGACCTGCGGCAAGACCCCCAGCCCTTGCAGGTTCTCGCGTGCGCAGGCCAACGCGCGCGGGTCCATGTCGGTGGCGATGATCTTGCGCACGCCGCGCCGGGCCAGCACGGCCGAGAGCACGCCGCTGCCCACGCCGATATCGAAGGCCAGTTCGGTCGAGGGCAGCGGGGCCTTGGCCACCAGGTCCACGTACTCGCCACGCACCGGCGAGAAGACGCCATACCACGGATGGATGCGGCTACCCAGTGCGCCGATCTCGACGCCCTTCTTGCGCCACTCATGCGCACCGATCAGGCCCTGCAGCTCGCGCAGCGAGACCGCAAAGGATGTGCCCTGCAGCGAGGGCGCATAGGCTTCGCGGCAGGCGGCCTGCACGTCGGGCGCACGGCGCAGCGGCACCACGAAACCGGGATCGACGGGAATGAGCAGCATGCCCAGGATGCGCGCGCGCTGCGCCTGCATCTGGCGATGATGATGGAAGGCTTGCGCCGGGCTCTCAGCGGTGGCCGCTTTGGATTTGCTCTTGGCCTGGGCGCGCTCGCGGGCGCGGTCCACACGTCGGCCCAGGGCTTGCAGCAGTTGGCGCGCATTCTGGAAGTCGCCGCGCCAGAGCAGGCCCGTTCCCTCGCAGGTCAGCTTGTAGGCGGCATCGGCGGCCATCTGGTCGTCCGCCTCGACGACGCGCTTGGGGGGCGGATTGCCGGCCTCGGAATGCCAGCGCAGTTGCTGTGAAGTGGCACCGGTGGTCCAGGTGATGAAAGCGGAAGTGTCGTCGTGTGAGGTCATGAATCAGGGGATCAGCGAGCGCGGCACAGGAAGCGCCGCGCAAAAACAGCCGCCAGTGTAACAAAGCATGGCCTGTACTCGGCGCTGCCGGAACTTGTGTCTGGCAACCGTACCCAAACAGAAGAACTTGATGCCGGGCAAACCCCGGCGCCTTTTTTTGCCGGCCCGGGCGTGATGCGCCTATGATGGAGCCGGTCCATCACCGAAGGAGAATCCATGAGCGAGCCCATGCAAAACCCAGCGTTCGACCACCAGCGCCTGCTGGACATGGTCGGCCAGTTCGAGGCGGAATTGCAGAAACTGCCCGCTGGCAGCACCGAAGCCGACCAGCTGCGCGAAGACATCGCCCGTCTGCGCCAGCACCTGAGCGAACCGCAGCCGCATGCGGGACAGGTCGGCGATACCTGGCACTCCCTGCGCCGAGCCGCCGACAGCCTGGAAAACCAGGTGCTCAAAGACAGCCCCTACATCACCGAGATGGGGCGCATCATCGGGCTGATCTGATTTGTCAGCGCATGAACGGCTGCAACGGCCGATCACTAACCGCCTGTCGCTGGAATGCCGCAGGCGGTTTTGTTTTCAGGTGGTCGGTAGCAATTCGATCATCTTGCATGGCTTATTCTCCAAAATCCGTACAAAATATTCTGCCATAGCAGAATTTGTCACTCGATTTCCCGAAATACGCTCCACCGCAATAAAAAATTCTATTTTGATAGAATATTGAGTGAATTCAGCCATTGAGAAACCTGATATTCTTCTATAGCAGAATACGGAGGGCATATGGCAAAGCCAGAATATTTTGGAAAAATCAACGAAGCAGCAGGTTTCGGCGCTGCCATCCGGGCCGCACGTAAAGCAGCCGGGATGCGAATTGCCGACGTTTGCGCACTGGCGGACGTGTCCATCCAAACCCTGAGTGACATTGAATCGGGCAAGCCGACGGTCAGCATCGGCAAGATGCTTGATGTGGCGGATTGCCTGGGCGTTTCGTTCTTCTCGGTCTCGGCAGAAGAACGGCACACTGCGGAGAAAGAACTCCCGCGCTTGTTCCCGGCGTGGCATCGATGAGCATGTTCCTCAACATCTGGATGGGTGGAGTGCGGGTCGGCGAGCTTTGGCACCACACCGATGAGAACCTGTTTTCCTTGCGCTACGACGAGGCCTGGACGCAATCCGGCCATGCCTTGTCACCGGCCCTCCCCCTGATTCGTCCCGAAGCAGAAAGCAGGGAACGTCACAGCATGGAGGTGCGCAATTTCTTCCAGAACCTGCTTCCGGAAGGAAAGGCGCTGGACGACGCCGTGGCCACCTACCATCTTTCCAAGTCGAACCTGGCGGGTCTGCTGCATGCACTCGGCCGCGAGTCGGCGGGCGCGCTGGTCTTCACCGCCAACGCCGTTACGCCCCACGACAAGGACGAGCGACAAGCCAGGCGACTGTCATCGGAGGAACTTTCCCAGCGCATCCGGGCCCGGCCGGAGCATCCTTTCACGGTGTGGGATGGCCGGGTCAGGCTGTCCATCGCCGGTTATCAGGACAAACTGGCCGTCCTCCAGCAGGGCGATGTGTGGTTTCTGCCGGAAACGCTGCAACAGTCCTCCACCCACATCCTCAAGCCGGAGCCGGTCAGCCGGCAGCTCGCGGGCATGACCACCAACGAACTGATGTGCATGCTGCTGGCAGGCGCGGTGGGCGTCAGGGCGGCTGGGGTGAGACTGGCGCACGTACCGGAGCCGGTACTGGTGGTGGAGCGATTTGATCGTGTCCACGCCCGGGGGGACATGCAAGCAGCGCAGGCCGACGGCACGCAAGTCTTGCGCCGGCAATGCATAGACGGCTGTCAGGCCTTGGGACTTCCGGTCGACTTCAAATACGAACGGCCCTTTGGGGATGGCGATGACGTCAAGGAGATACGCGATGGCGCCTCGCTCAAACGCTTCTTCCGTTTGCTTGGCGACCGTGACCTCATGCACTCGACCGGCCCCGCCAAGCTTGCCTTCCTGCGCTGGCTCATCTTCCAGGTATTGATCGGCAATACCGATGCGCACGCCAAGAACCTGAGCTTTTTCAGCGATGCCAATCGGCTTGTACTGGCGCCCGCTTATGACATGGTGTCGGGATTGGCGCTCATTGACGCTCAGGTGGCCGACCAACTGGCGATGGCGGTGGGCGACAATTTTGATCCGCGCACCATTCGTGCTTTCGACTGGGCCTTGATGGCGCATGAGTGCGCCCTTGCACCGAGGCTGGTCGTCAATGCGCTCAAGGAGCTGGCTACGCTCAGCCTGAAAAAATTGCCGGACATCTGCCACGAAGTGCTGGCGCAGGGAGGAGACCCGCGCATGACGCAGCGCGTGGCGGGCGTCGTGCAATCGCAATGCGAAGCAGCCTTGGCCTGTGCGAAGGATATCCTGGCCGTCAATCCGGCCTACCTTTGATCGGACAAATCGGACAAAAAAACTGCCCATCGCAGCAGGGGTGACGGACAGTTTTCGTTTTGGACACGGCGTATCAATGCGCCGGCAGCGGAATCCACTCAGTCTCACCGGGAATATCCGGGAACACGTTCTTGTCACGTCCATTCCAGGCCAGCTTGGCCGCTTCGATCTTCTCGCGCGAGGTCGCCACGAAATTCCACCACACGAAGCGCGGACCATCCAGCGGTGCGCCGCCCAGGATCATGAACACCGTTTCTCCCACGGCCTTGAGCGCCACTGCCGCACCCGGGGCCAGAATGGCCAGCGTGCCCGGCTCCATGCGCTCGCCGTCCAGCGTCACGTCACCGCGTACCACGTAGACCGCGCGTTCCTGTACGTCGGCGGCAATCTCCAGCTCGGCGCCTTGCGTGGTGCTGCCCGCCACATACAGCGTCGGGCTGGCCGTGGCCACCGGCGAGCTCACGCCGAAAGCCGAACCCGCCAGCACGTGCAGACGGGCGCCGCCCACTTGCGCCTCAGGCATGTCCTCCGAGGCGTAATGACGGAACAGCGGGTCGCTGTCTTCCTGCTCGACCGGCAGGGCCACCCACATCTGCAGGCCATGCACCGGCACCTTCTGCTCGCGGATATCGTCGGGGATACGCTCTGAATGGACGATGCCGCGTCCCGAAGCCATCCAGTTGACCGCCCCCGGGGTGATGCGCTGGACCACGCCCAGGCTGTCCCGGTGCATCATGGCCCCCGAAAACAGGTAAGTCACGGTGGCCAGGCCGATGTGGGGATGCGGACGGACATCGCCTTCGGTGGTGCCGGCATCGAATTCCACCGGCCCCATATGATCGAAAAAGACGAAGGGACCGACCGTGCGTGCAGCCGCCGCCGGCAGCAGGCGCCGCACCGGAAAACCGATGTCGCGAGTCAGGCCGTGGATCTGGTGAAGAATGTTGCTCATGGTGCTCTCCTGTGGCGGCGGGCGCACTTGGCTGCCCGCCGCTGGGGTTCGGATGAATCAAGGGTTCAGAAACGACCGGCGCGGAAATCGTCGATGGCGGCTTCCACCTGTTCGCGGGTATTCATCACGAACGGGCCCCACTGGGCAATCGGTTCATTCAAGGGCTTGCCGGCAATCAGCAGGAAGCGGCTGGCCTGCTCGGCCCGCACCGTCACACCGGCGGCGCCCGCCACGTTGGACAGCACGGCCATGCGACCAGCCTCGGCGGCACGGGTCTCGCTGCCAGCCGCACCTACGGCCAGCTTGCCTTCATACACGTAGAGGAAAGCATTGTGCGTGGCCGGGATCGGCAGGTCCAGCGTCACGCCGGATTCCAGCTTCAGGTCCAGATACAACGGCTCGGTGGTCTCGCGGCTGATGGCGCCAGCCACGCCAAAGGCGGTCCCGGCCAAGACGCGGACCTTCACGCCCGCTTGCGGCTCGGTCTCGGGGATACCTGCCGAGGGGATATCCTGATAGCCGGGATCGGTCATCTTGTCCTTGCCCGCCAGGTTCACCCACAGCTGGAAGCCGCTCATGAGGCCGTTTTCCTGTTCCGGCAACTCCGAGTGCACCAGGCCACGGCCGGCCGTCATCCATTGCATGCCGCCCGGTTCCAGCAAGCCTTCGTTACCGGCATTGTCGCGGTGGCGCATGCGGCCGGCCAGCATGTAGGTCACGGTTTCGAAGCCGCGATGCGGGTGGTCGGGGAAACCCGCCAGGTAATCGCTGGGCTCGTCCGAGTGGAAGGCATCCAGCATCAGGAACGGGTCCAGGCGGCGCTGCAGGTCGTGGGTCAGCACGCGGGTGAGGCTTACGCCGGCGCCATCCTGGGTAGGGATGCCGTTGACCAGGCGTTCGATTTGACGGGTGTAGGGGGTGCTCATGCTTGTCTCTCCTGTAGAGGCCCGCACGTCGTGGGCGCGGGCCGGTGAATCATGGTCGATGGTTGGAACGGGTGGCCATCAGGCTCAACGGCTTTCTTCCGGCTGGGCTTGCGGGTCGATCGAGGACACCAGCAACAGTGCACCGATCAGGGCCACGTTCTTGAGGAAGTGAATCATCTGGCCTTGGGCGGCAGCGCCTTCGAGCGTCCAGAAATGATGGGCCGACAGGGTTGCGCCGACGGTGAAGAGCGCAATCACCAGCGACACCGGACGCACGCCGCGACCGGTCATCAGCAGCAAGCCGCCGCCGACTTCGACCAGGATGGTGACCAGCACGGCCAGAGTCGGTACCGGCAGGCCCAGGCTGCCGAAGTAGCCGACCGTGCCGGCAAAGCCGACGATCTTGAAAATGCCCGAAATGACGAACAAGGAAGCCAGCAGGACGCGGCCAATACGGAAAGTGGTGAAGTTGGTAATCATGGTAAGCCTCTCTGATGTTGGGTGAACGACGATGTTTGAATTGTGATGCCGTGGTGCCTTGAATCTTGTTGTTGCCTGACGCCAATCTCTGACCGGCTCTCGCGCTGTGCTCTGCCCGGTGATGCATTCGCTGCAGCCAGTGACGACAGAATAGGCAAGTTCGCCTTCGGCTAAAACTGATTATCTTTTTATAATCATGATCTAAATTTTAGATATAGTTGGCACTTTCTTATTTCATCGTAGCTTGAGGGCCTTATGAATATTGAGCGTCTGTCGCTGGATCAGTTGCGGGTTTTCGTGCAGGTGGCCGACAGCGGCAGCTTCCTGGCCGCCGCGCGCAAGCTGTCGCGGGCGCAGTCGGCCGTCAGCTATGCCATCGCCACGCTGGAGGATCAGTTGGGCGTGCTGCTGTTCGACCGCAGCGGCTACCGGCCACAGCTGACCAGCCCCGGCGTGGCCCTGCTGGCCGATGCCCGGCAGGTGCTGGATCACGTGGATTCGCTGCAGGTGCGGGCCAATTCCTATGCGCGCGGGCAGGAACTTGAAGTGTCACTGGCGGTGGATGTGTTTTTTCCTACCGATTGTCTGGTGGACCTCCTGCAGCGCTTTCGCGTGGCCTTCCCGGCGGTGACCGTACGACTGGAGGTGGAAGCACTGGGGGCGGTGGCCGAGCGCGTCATTGACGGACGCTCCATGCTGGGCATCCTGGGGACACTGCCGACCACGCCGCCCAACCTGCTGCGCATCACGCTGCCCAGCGTGCAACTGGTGGCGGTGGTATCACCGGACCATCCGCTGGCCAAGGTAAAGGGAAGGATTTCCGAAAAGCTCCTGCAGCAGCAAACCCAGCTGGTGCTGTCCGACCGCAGCGAACTCACTGCGCGTCAGGATTTCTCGGTGCACTCGCGGCTGACCTGGCGCATGAGTGATCTCGGCACCAAGCACGCCCTGCTGCGTGCCGGCATGGGCTGGGGCAACATGCCGCTGCACGTGGTCAAGAATGACCTGGACCGCGGCCGGCTGGTCAGCATCAGCACCATCCACCATCCGCCGCAAGGAGCGGAACTGCCGATCCAGTGCGTTTACAGACCGGACCATCCGGCTGGCCCGGCCCTGTCGTGGTGGCTGGATTCGCTGGCAGCATTGACTGCATTGACGGCGCTGTCGCCAGACGACCCGACACAGTCATGATTACAAGCCAAAGCTGATAATGTTAGTTTATCGTATTTAAACGATAAATACCAAAAACAAGACATTTCTTATATTGTAATTTTATCGTTCTTACCCTATATTTTCCTCAACAGCCGCGCAGCCTGGCCATCCGCCATGCGCACCGTTGCGGCTGCATCCTTGTCTTGAGGAAAACTTCATGGCCAACGATTTTCCCATCAGCCTCTCCATCCAGTTGCGCGAGCATCTGCGTGCCTTGCGCAAGCGGCGGCACATGACCCAGGCGCAACTGGGCGAGCGCATCGGCATCAGCCAGGCGCGCATTGCCGAGATAGAAGCCAATCCCGGTGCCGTGAGCGTGGAGCAGATGCTGTTGCTCCTGTCGACACTGGGGGCCGGTCTCAAGCTGCATGTCCACGCGGTAAACAAGCCGGTCGATGCGGTCGGGGAAGATGGAGCTGTCTACATCCCCTCACGCAAACAGGGCTCCTGGTAATGCTGCATGCCTGGATGAACGGTGAGCTGGTCGGTACCTGGAGCGTGGAACGCCAGGTGCATCGCTTCCGCTATGCGCCCACGTGGGTGCGCTCGTCGCATTTCCGTCCATTGTCGCTGTCCCTGCCGCTAACCGCCTCGGGCGAGCTGCGCGGCGACAGCGTGCGCAACTATTTCGACAACCTGCTCCCGGACAACGCCGATATTCGCGAACGGCTGCGGCAACGCTATCGCCTGCCCTCCACCGAAGTCTTCGACCTCTTGCAGGCCCTGGGACGCGACTGCGTCGGCGCCCTGCAACTGCTGCCACCGGACCAGGAACCGCAAGGCTGGCGCAGCATCCACTGCGAGCGTCTGGATGAGGCGATGCTCGAACAACTGCTGTATGCCCTGCCCTTGTCTTCCCCCCCGGCCAGCGCACAGGAAGATGCGCTGCGCATCTCGATCGCAGGTGCACAGGAAAAGACCGCTCTGACCTGGCATCGCGGCAAGTGGTGCCGTCCTCTGGGGGCCACGCCGACCACCCACATCATCAAGCTGCCGCTGGGCCTGATCGGCGGCGTGATGCAGCGGGTCGATGCGGGCGACTCGGTCTACAACGAATGGCTGTGCTCCCGCATCCTGGCAGCGATGGGTCTGCCGGTGGCCCCGGCGCGGGTGGAACATTTCGGGCGTCATACGGTGCTGGCGGTGGAGCGTTTCGACCGCGTCAGGATGAAGGAGGGCTGGATCGCCCGTCTGCCGCAGGAGGATTTCTGCCAGGCCTTCGGCCTGCCACCGACGATGAAGTATGAAAGCCAGGGCGGTCCCGGCCTGAACCAGTGCCTGGGCCTGCTCAATGCCAGCAGCCAGGGCGGCGACAAGACGTATTTCCTGCTGGCGCAACTGGCCTTCTTCCTGCTGGCGGCCACCGACGGCCACGCCAAGAATTTCTCGCTGCACCTGCATGCGGGCGGCCGTTACGAGATGACGCCGCTGTATGACGTGCTGTCGATGTGGCCCTACTTCGGCAAAGGGCCGAACCAGTTCCGCGCCCGGCAGGCCGGTCCTGCCATGCTGCTGCGCGGACGCAATCCGCATCGCCACTTCCATACCATCGAAGCCCGCCACTGGCGGCAGCTGGCCTTGCAGCACGGCGGTGAACCGGTGTGGCAGGCGATGCTGGCGCTGGTGCAAGGCGCCGAGCATGCCCTGGCGGTGGCCGAAGGCGAACTGCCGGACGACTTCCCTGTACGCACCTGGGAGCGCATCCGCGAGGGAGTCCGACACCACCAGGAACGTTTCCTGCGCGGTGTGGGGCAGTAGATCACTGGGCCGCGAAGCGCTCGCGGTATTGCCCCGGGCTCACCCCCAGCTGGCGCAGGAAGACCCGCCGCAGGTTCTGTTCTTCCCCGTAGCCGGACTGGCTGGCAATGCGCTTGAGCGGCAGCCGGGTTTCTTCCAGCGCCCGGCGCGCCGCCTCCAGCCGCATCAGCTCGACCGTGCGCGCCGGCGTGCGGCCGGTCTCGGCCACATACAGCCGCGCGAAGGTACGCGGACTCATGTTGGCCTGGCGGGCCAGGTTCTCGACCCGCAGATCCGCTTCCAGATTGCCGGCGATCCAGGCATGCAGCTCGGCAAACCGGCCCGCCCCGGTGGCCTGTGAAGCCAGCGGCGTGCTGAATTGCGATTGTCCGCCCGGACGCTTGATGAACATCACCAGTTGGCGGGCCGTCGCAATCGCAGCGGCGTGGCCCAGGTCCTGTTCCACCAGCGCCAGTGTCAGGTCGATACCGGCGGTGACGCCCGCCGAGGTCCAGATGCGGCCCTGGCGGATGTAGATGGGCTCGCCATCCACGTCCAGTGCGGGATAACGCTGCTGCAAATCTTCGGCCGAATCCCAGTGCGTCGTCACCCGCAAGCCGTCCAGCACGCCCGCCTCGGCGAGGTGGAAAGCACCGGTGCAGACCGAACAGACGCGCCGGGCCAGCGGCGCGGCCGCGCGGATCCACGCGACCAGGGCGGGATCGATGCGGAAGCTGTCCCCCACGCTGCCGCCGGGCGAAATCAATGTGTGCAGTTCCTCAGCGCACAGCAGCGCGTCCAGCGCAGACAGCGCTTGCGTCAACACCGGCAGGCCGGCGCTGGTGGTCACCGCGCCGCCCTCTGCCGAGGCCACATGCAGGCGATAGACTTCACGGCCTTGCAGGCGGTTGGTGGTCGCCAGCACCTGCATCGGGCCGGCAAGATCCAGCAGGTTCATGCCGCCATAAGCCAGCAGCACCACATTGCGCGGGGCCTGTACGGCCTGCGCGGAAAGGACGGGGTTCATTGGAATCATGCTCCGATGTTAGCGCAGGCCCGTCACCAGCGCCGTGCGCGCAGTACGCTGGGCCCACATCCAGCGCAGCGTGACCAGCGCCGACACCAGCAGCACCGGCAGGATGGCCGCATTGAGCGTTTCCCAGCCGAAGCGGGCCAGCAAGGGACCGGCACCCAGCGTGGCCAGCGCCGTCGCGGCATAGCGCATCAACTCGGCCAGCCCCTGGGTCTTGGCGCGTTCCGATGGGGTATAGGACTGCGCCAGCAAGGTAGTGCCACCGACGAACATGAAATTCCAGCCCACGCCCAGCAGCAGCAAGGCAACGTAGAAAGCGGGCAGCGTGGTCGAGAGCATGGCGATGACGGCGCAGCCGAGGTTCATGCCCAGCCCTGCCAGCAGCACCGGTCCCAGGCCGAAGCGCTGGATCAGGCGTCCGGCAAAGAAGGAGGGAGCGTACATGCCCATCAGGTGCCACTGGATGATGGCCGCACCATCATCAATGCCGTGATGGCAGGCCACCGCCGCCAGGGGTGCGGCCGTCATGATGAACATCATCACCATGGAGCCGGCCACGTTGTTGGCAACCGAGGCCATGAAGACCGGCGTACGTGCAATGGCCGATAGCGGGCGCGCGGGGGCGAGGTCAGATTGCGACTGCGCAACGGCCGCCGGTTCGGCCTGATCCCGATAGAACAGCACCAGTACCAGCACCGACAACAGCCCCATGAGCGCCACCACCAGATAGGCCCCGGCAAACAATGCCGCCGGGAACCAGTCCTTGCTCCAGGCCGCCAGGGCCGGGCCGACCAGGGCCGCGATGACGCCCCCGGCCAGCACGGTGGAAATGGCACGGCTCTTGGCCGCTTCGGCGACCGCATCGGCGGCCGCCAGCCGGTAATACTGCGCAAACGCCTGAAATACACCGACCAGCGCCGTGCCGACGCAGAAGAACCAGAACTGCCCATGCCAGACCGACCACACCGAGATCAGCCCGCCGACACAGCAACTGGCCGCTCCCAGCACGAAGGACCAGCGGCGACCCAGGCGCTGGATCAAGAACGCCGCAAACCAGGTCACCACGGCACCGGCGACCGTGATGAGGGCGAACGGCAAGGTTGCCAGCGCCTTGTCCGGAGCGAGTTGCCAGCCGGTCAGCGCGGTCAGGGTCAGGTCGATCGAGATGGCGCAGGTGAACAGGCCCTGGCACAAAGCCAGGATGGCGGCATTGCGGCTACCGCCATGGGAATCGGCGGACAAGGAGGCGCGCATGGATTTGCTCCGAAGGGTCAATGATGGAAAAATTGTCGGATTCCCACCCGCTTGGCGTCAATGACACAAGACCTTCAATTTCTGCCAAGCCCACATGACAGGACTTCCATGCTGATCCAGGCTCATCAATCCGCCCTGCTGGTGATCGATCCCCAGGAAAAACTCTTGCCCGCCATCCACGAGGGCCAGGCCGTGCTGGCGCAGACCGTGCGCATGGCCGCCATTGCCGGCCTGCTCGGGGTGCCGGTCATCGCCACCGAACAAAGGCCGGACAAGCTCGGCCACAACCATCCGGATATTGCCCGCCTGTGCGACAAGACGCTCTCCAAGCAGCATTTCGATGCCTGCGCGGACGGCCTGCTGCCGGTCATACCACCGGCCGTACGGCAGCTCATCGTCGCCGGTTGCGAAGCCCACATCTGCGTGCTGCAGACTGCGCTTTCCCTGCTGCAACAGGGCTACACGGTGCTGCCCCTGCTGGAGGCCTGCGGCTCGCGCCGTCCGCTGGACCGCGACGCCGCCTTCGAGCGCATGCGCGCCGCCGGTGCCATCCCGGTCACACTGGAGATGGTCGCCTACGAATGGCTGCGGCACAGCGCACATCCGCAGTTCCGGGCGGTCCTGAAACTGGTGAAATAACCGGGCCCGCCAAGCGCAAACAGGGTGACGTAACCGAAAAGCAAGTTTCCCCTTGCTCCGATGAAAGTTTTGATTGCTCCCCCTGCGTATGCGTTTTGCAGGCAAGAACTGTGGTAAAAGTACGGGAAAAATAGCTGCGCAGCTGCATGACAATGTGGCGCATCACAAATCATCACGCCAAGACCTGGCCAGCCGACGCCGCCACAACATAGAGGAAAATCCAACGCTTATGTCCAGCTTACCTGCCCACACGCCCATTCATTCGCCGCCTCCGCTCACCCTGCACGCCCTGCGCGCCAGCTGCTCGGCCTGCAGCATGCACCAGCTGTGCCTGCCGATGGGGCTGGACCAGGGCGACATGCAGCGGCTGGAACAGGTCATCAACCGCCGCCGCAAGGTCAAGCGCGATGAAAGCCTGTACCGCCTCAACGACAAGTTCGACATGCTCTACGCCATCCGCCTGGGCCATTTCAAGACCTTCCAGGGCAATACCAATGGCGGCCAGCAGATCACCGGTTTCCAGATGGCCGGCGAATTGCTGGGCATGGATGCCATCGGCGCCGGGCACCATCTGTGCGAAGCCGTGGCACTGGAAGACAGCGAAGTCTGCGAGATTCCGTTTACGCGCCTGGAAGAATTGTTCCGCGACATGCCCACGCTGCTGCGCCAGTTCCATCGCATGATGAGCCTGGAGATTTCGCGCGAGCAACGCGTCATGCTGACCCTGGGCAGCATGACCGCGCAGCAGAAGATGGCGGCCTTCATGCTCAACCTGTCCTCGCGCTACGCCAGCCGTGGCTATTCCTCGACCCGTTTCCAGCTGCGCATGACGCGCGAGGAAATCGGCAACTACCTGGGCCTGGCCGTGGAATCCGTGAGCCGGCTGCTGACCAATTTCAAGAAAACCGGCGTCATCGAAGTCAACCATCGCGACGTCGAACTGTGCGACCTGCCTGCCCTGCGTGCCATCGCGCTGGGCAACGATCCCTGCGCCTGACCATACCGGCACCCTCCAGCCCCTTGCCGGGGCACGGGGGGCTGAGGTTAGAATGGCCGGATGACAGAACGACACTCTTCTCCCTCTCCCTCCCTCCAGCGTTTCCTGCGCGCCCGCATGGCGCGCGACCACCATCTCGGACTGCCGCTCACCACGGGCCTGATGGCCGCGCTGGCCACGGTGATGCTGTTCGCGCTGATCGCCTACGAAGTCAGCAGCAAGGGTGCGCTCACGCGACTGGATCAGCAACTGGCGGACTGGTTCAACCAGCATGCCTTCTCGCCCCTGACCGAACTGGTCCTCGGCTATACGCATCTGCATGGCACCATCGGCGTGCTGGCCATGGGCGCACTGCTGCTGTGGCACATGGTCCGCAAGCAGCGCTGGGCCTGGGTCACCGACCTGCTGCTGGTGCTGCCCGGCGGCATGCTGTGCAATTTCACGCTCAAGCACATCTTCGCACGCCTGCGTCCCAGCTTTGAGGATCCCATCCTGGTACTGCACAGCTACAGCTTCCCCAGCGGACACACCATCGGCGCCACCCTGCTCTACGCCATGCTGGCCGCCTACCTGCTCAACCAGCCGGGCGTGACGGCCGCCATCGGTGCGCGCCTGAAGACCGGCGAGCGCGGCGTGCAGGCCGCCGTCATCGGCGCAGCCCTGCTGCTGGTGGCGCTGACCGCTTTCAGCCGGGTCTACCTGGGCGCGCATTTCCTGAGCGACGTACTGGGTGCGATGCTGCTGGGCACGGCCTGGTTCGCGCTGTGGACGACCGTGGTTTTCACCTGGCAGCGGCACTATTACGCGCAGCCGCGCTCCAACGGGCTCTGAAACCACCTTCCTACTCGCCTGCGGATGACAGAACAAGACATGACCCAGGAATTGCCCGCCAGCCAGGGCCGCCCCGACGTGGTGGCCGCCATCAACGCCCGTGCCGGTGGCGGCCACGCCGAGGAACTGGCCGCGCACCTCACCGAAGAGTTCGCCCGTCACGGCCTGCACGCCGTGGTGCATCTGGCGCGCAGCGGCGAAGACATGCTGGAGGCCGCCCGCGATGCCGTGCGCAACAAGATCGCGGTGGTCGCCGTGGGCGGCGGCGATGGCAGCGTCAATGCCGTGGCCTCGACCCTGCTGGCCGATCCACACTGCGAGAGCGCGCTGGGCGTGTTGCCGCTGGGCACGCTGAATCACTTTGCCAAAGACCTCAACATCCCGCTGACGCTGGACGAGGCCATCGCCAACATCGCCACCGGGCGCAAGCTGCGGGTCGACAGCGGTGAGGTCAATGGCGCGCCCTTCATCAACAATTCCAGCCTGGGTCTCTATCCCGACATCGTGCGCGAACGTGAAAAGCAGCAGGCTCGCCTGGGCCGTGGCAAATGGCTGGCCTTCACCTGGGCCGCCATGGGCGCGCTGCGGCGCTATCCCTTCCTGCGCGTGCGGCTCTCCATCGACGGCAAGGAACACTGGCGGCGCACGCCCTTCGTCTTCATCGGCAACAACGAGTACCTCATGAGCGGCCTGGACATCGGCAAGCGCTCCACCCTCACCGACGGCCAGCTGAGTCTGTACGTGTGCCACCGCACCGGCCGCCTGGGCCTGCTGCGACTGGCCCTGCATGCACTGTTCGGCCGCCTGCGTGAAGCGCATGACTTCGATGTACTGACCTGCAGCGAGATCCATATCGAGACGCACAAGAAACGCATGCGCGTGGCCACCGATGGCGAAGTCAACCTGATGCAGACACCGTTGCACTACCGTATCCGTCCGGCCTCCTTGACCGTGATCGTGCCGCAGCTCGCCGCCCCGCAAGCGGCCGCCCCCCGCGAACCCGGCCTGCTCGACAAACTGCTGGGGGAGAACTGATGCGTACCCTCATTCATCTGTCGGACCTGCATTTCGGGCGCACCGATCCGGAGATCCTCGAACCGTTGATCGCCCAGATCCACGAGCTCAAGCCGGACCTGGTCGTCGTTTCGGGCGACCTTACCCAACGCGCGCGCAGCATCCAGTTCAAGCAGGCCAGGGAGTTTCTCAATGCGCTGCCGCAGCCCCAGCTGGTGGTGCCGGGCAATCATGACGTTCCGCTCTTCAACGTGGCGGCGCGCCTGCTGCAGCCGCTGCGCAAGTACAAGCGCCACATCACGGCCGATCTGCAGCCGCGCTACGTGGACGAGGAAATCGCCGTGGTCGGCATCAATACCGCACGTTCCCTGACCATCCAGGATGGCCGCGTGAACGACAGACAGATCGAACACGCGCGGCGCGAACTGGCTGGCGTGGGCGATCACCTGGTCAAGATCATCGTCACCCATCATCCCTTCGACCTGCCGCCCGGCCCGCAGCATCACGGCTTGGTCGGCCAGGCGGTACCGGCCATGCGTGCCTTCGCGCTGTGCGGCGCCGACCTGCTGCTGGCAGGTCACGTGCATACCAGTTCGGCCGTGAGCAGCGCCGGGCGCTATCACATTCCCGGCTATTCGGCGCTGGTGGTGCAGGCGGGTACGGCCACCTCCACCCGTGGGCGCGGCGAAAGCAATTCCTTCAACGTCTTGCAGGTGGAAGCACACCAGATCGTGGTGCATCGGCTGGGCTGGAAGCCCGATGTGAAGAGTTTTGCGCTGGCCGCGTCGCAGACCTTCGTGCAACGCGGCAGCGAGTGGTTCGAGCAGACCGCCGATGGCCTGCTCAGTGAATGATCAGACCGTCGCGCGGCGTGCGCGGGAATAACGGATCACATCCACCAGCAGGAACAGCAACAAACTGGCCCCCATCAACGGCAGGCTCCAGCCCAGCAGCAGGGCCAGCACAGCCAGCGTCAGGCGTTGCAGGGGCGCCAGGCGCATCACCGCCTGCGTCAACGGAGCCAGGCTGGCACCCGCCGCCGGGCGGCGCCGCCACCACATCACGTAGCCCAGCACGATGAGCCCGGTCAGGGCCACGCCGAAGAGGGCCATCAGGATCTGGTTCGCCACGCCGAACAGCACCCCCATGTGCGCATCCACACCCCAGCGGATCAGCTTGGCGATCAATGGGAAATCAGCGAAATCGGCCCGGCTGGTAATGGCCATGCGGTCGGCATCGATAGCCACCGTATCGACCTGGGTCGGCCAGGAGCGATCCACCTCCCGCACCACCCAAGCCTGCTGGGCCGAGCGCGGTGGGCGGATTTCGATCTCGGAGGAGTCGATGCCACCCGCGCGGGCGATCTGCTGCACCATGTCGAAACGGGCCGGATCGCTGGCCTCCGGCATGGGCATCTGCATGCCATGTGCGCCCATGTGATCGGCGTGTTCGCCCATGGACATGGCCGGGGCACCGGCCTGCAATTGCGTCGATACCGAGGGCGTGATCCAGCCCAGCTGCGTGCGCATCTGGCTCACGCGCTCACCGGCCCAGCGTGACCAGGTCAGGCCGGTAGCCGAGAAAAACACCAGCCCCAACACGATCCACAGCCCTACGAGGGCATGCAGCCGGCGCGCGTTCATGGGACGCGGCGCGCGCACCGTACTGCCAGCGCGGCGCTGGCGACCTCGCCACCACAGCCAAACTCCGCCCAACGCACCCAGCCACAGCCATGAAGCGGCCAGCTCGCTGTAGTTGCGGCCGAAGTCGCCCAGCATCAGGTTGCGGTGCAGGTAATCCAGCGTAGTGCGCAAAGGCAGCACGCCGCTGGTGCCATAGACGATCAGGTCGCCCTTGACCTGCAGGCTGACCGGATCCACGAAAATGGCCCGGCTTTCCGAGTCGCCCAGACCGGGCTGGCTGAACATCACGCGGGTATTCCATCCCTCCGCCTTGGCCGGGCGCACCGCGAACAGGCGCGCCTGCGGCCCCAGGAATGCCTGCGCGGCCTTCACCTGTTCGGCCAGCGGCCGGGCCTCGCCCCGGCTCTGGTTGTAAAGCTGCGAGGCGTAGAGATGCGATTCGATCTGCGGGGTGAGCACGTACAGCGTACCGGTCAGCGCCGCCACCAGGATGAAGGGGCCGACGAACAGGCCGATGTAGAAATGCAGGCGCAGCAGCACGGCGTGCAAGGCGGAGCGATGGGCATCGCCAGTACGAGCGGTCGCGCTGGCGGCGTTGGCGGCGCCATCGCCGGCGGGCTGGAAGGAGGTGGTCATGAAGGCGGGCGGGGAGTGCCGAAAACGGGAACAGGCTCGCGATTGTAGGCCGTACGGCGGTCCCTGCGAATGTGGCAATTTGTCGCAGCCCCAATGAAAAAGAGCCGACGGAACACATTCCGTGCGGCTCTTCCTGCCTGTGATCTGCAGCACCGTGGCAACGGCGCGCGGCGGGATCACATGGGATTTTCGTCGATCCAGTCGCCCGAAAAATCGAGGATGTAGGCGATCGCCTCGTCTTCGGTATCGAATTCATTGGTGGGCGCCTTGCGCTGATAGCGCAGCTTGCCGCTGCCATCCTTGCCCTCGTGAATCACGAAGCAAGCCATGAATTTGCCGTTGTCGAGCTTCTTGATCTCCGGGATGACGGCGTTTCCCTTGTACGGGAAGATCTGGGACATGTGATGAAACCTCCTTGTTGCGAGGCGACATGCTAGCACAAGCCGGGCTTTCCTTCCCGCGGACGGCCACTGGCAACCCCTCTCTCAGATGCGTGACCGGCGCGCACACCGCACCCACTATTTGCAACAAGGTTGCATTTATGAGATATTCGCAACTCAGTTGCATTTATCTCGAGAAATCTGTCATCAGTTTCGCTGATGGCATCGCTTGCTCCTCCACCCTTACGCTGATTTCACACTCGCCATGACCTCCCTCCAACGCCAGCCAGGCGACCGCCGGCTTCCCGTGACGGTGCTCTCCGGTTTCCTCGGTGCCGGCAAGACCACCCTGCTCAACCACATCCTGCACAACCGCGAAGGCCGGCGCGTAGCGGTGATCGTCAATGACATGTCGGAAGTCAACATCGATGCCGCGCTGGTGCGTGATGGCGGTGCGGATCTGTCGCGCACGGAAGAAAAACTGGTGGAAATGAGCAATGGCTGCATCTGCTGCACCCTGCGCGAAGACCTGTTGATGGAAGTGCGCAAGCTGGCCCGCGAGCGCCGTTTCGACCAGCTGGTGATCGAATCGACCGGCATTTCCGAACCGCTTCCGGTGGCCGAGACGTTTACTTTTACCGATGAAGAGGGGGCCAGTCTGGCCGATGTGGCGCGGCTGGACACCATGGTCACGGTGGTGGACGCCTTCAATTTCCTCAAGGACTACAGCTCCCAGGACAGCCTGCAGGAGCGTGGCGAATCGATGGGCGAGGAAGACAGCCGTACCGTGGTCGACCTGCTGATCGAGCAGATCGAGTTCTGCGACGTGATCGTGCTCAACAAGCTGGACCTGGTCTCGCCGCTTGATCTGGAGCGCCTGCACGCCATCCTGCACAAGCTCAATCCGCGTGCGCGCATCGTCACATCGGAGTTTGGCAAGGTCGCGCTGGACCAGGTCCTCAACACCGGCCTGTTCGATTTCGAACAAGCCAGCCAGGCCCCCGGCTGGTTGCAGGAACTGCGTGGCGAGCACGTCCCGGAGACCGAACAGTACGGCATCACCAGCTTCGCCTGGCGCGCGCGCCGGCCCATGCATCCGCAGCGTTTCCACGATCTGGTCAACAGCGAATGGCCGGGCGTGGTGCGCTCCAAGGGTTTCTTCTGGCTCGCCACCCGCCCGGCCCATGCGGGTTCATGGTCGCAGGCCGGTGCCGTCTGCCGCCACGGGCTGGCCGGCAAATGGTGGGCCGCCGTGCCGCGCGAGAAGTGGCCGCAGGATCAGGAGTCCATCGACTTCATCCTCGAACAATGGGATGACAACGTCGGCGATGCCCGCCAGGAACTGGTGCTCATCGGCATGGACATGGATCAGGCCGCATTGACGGCCAGGCTGGAAGCCTGCCTGCTGAGCGATGCCGAGATGGCGCAAGGTCCGATGGGCTGGGCGCGCATGGCCGATCCTTTCCCCGGCTGGGAGTGATCGGCATGACCCTCATCAGCAAGCGCAATTCCCTGCCCGACGTCGCCCGCGATGAACCCGCCAGCATCGCCCTGCCCCTGCAATGGGTAGGCATGTGCGGCATCGCCCTGCCGCTGCGGCTGGCCGACGGCACGCCCCTGCCGGCCAGCGCCGAAGTGGCGGTGGACCTGCCCGATCCGCAGGCCAAGGGCATCCACATGTCGCGCTTGTACCTGCTGCTGGACGCCTTCGCCGCTCGATCGCGCCTGACGCCGGCCGCTGTGCATGAACTGCTGCGCCAGATGCGCGAGAGCCACGCCGATTGCCAGTCGCGCGCCGCCTTGCTGCGGCTGGACTTCGCCTTGCTGCAGCAGCGGGCCGCGCTGGTCACGCCGGAGCTGGCTGGATGGAAGAGCTATCCGGTCACGCTGACGGCGCAATTGCGCGATACCACGCTGGCGCTCCGCTTGCAGGTGCGCATCGCCTATTCCTCCACCTGCCCCTGCTCGGCCGCCCTGTCGCGACAGGCCCTGCAGGATGCCTTTGCCGCCGACTTCGCGCAGCACGAGGCCATCGGCCGCGATGCCGCGCTGGGCTGGCTCGCCCGCCATGCGAGTCTGGCCACACCGCACAGTCAGCGCAGCGAAGCGGAGCTCAGCATTGCCATCACCGGCGATGCCGCGCAGTTCCCGCTGTTGGAATTGATCGATACCGCCGAAGCCGCACTGGGCACGGCCGTGCAGACCGCCGTGCGGCGCGCGGATGAGCAGGCCTTTGCGCTGGCCAATGGGGCCAACCTGATGTACGTGGAGGATGCTGCGCGCCGACTGCGGCAAGCACTGGAAGCGCGCTTTGCTGCCTGCTCCGTCCGCGTGTCGCACTTCGAAAGCCTGCATGCGCACGACGCCGTGGCGACTGCCGTGACACCCGGCTGGCAGGAGCTGCTGCGCTGATCCCGGCGGCGGCGACTGGCAGCGCCGCCCGAACCGGGGTATCGTTGCCCTTTCTGCTTCCTGTGCATGCCACCCGATGACGTCCGATTCCCTTCCTTCTTCCCTGCGCAGGCTGCAATATGCGGCCTTCACGCCCGGCCCGCGCCTGCTGATCCTCGGTGCCGTGCACGGCAATGAAACCTGCGGCACCCAGGCCATCACCCGCCTGCAGCGTGAACTCGACAGCGGGCAACTGCGCCTGCAGCGCGGCCTGCTGACGCTGGTGCCGGTGACCAATCCGCTGGCCTATGAAAAACAGCAACGCCAGGGTGACCGCAATTTGAACCGCAACCTGCGCCCGCATCCGGCCCCCGCCAACTTCGAGGACCAGCTCTGCAACGTGCTGTGTCCGTGGATCGATGAACACGAGATCCTGCTCGACCTGCATTCCTTCCATACCGGCGGCATGCCCTTCGCCATGCTCGGCCCGGAAGACAATGACGGCGAGGTCGAACCCTTCGCGCATGCCGCCGCCGAAGCACGCATGGTCGCGCACCTGGGCTGCCAGCGCGTGGTGGAAGGATGGATGGGGGCCTATGTGCGCGGGGTGGAACGCCGCCGCCAGCAAGGCCATGCGGTCTCGCCCGACCTGCTGGACCGGCAGTATGGCGTGGGCACCACCGAATACGCGCGCAGCAAGGGTTTATACGGCGTGACCCTGGAATGCGGCCAGCATGATGATCCGCAAGCGCCGGAAGTCGCCTATCGCGCGATCCTGCAGACGCTGGCACTGCACGGCATGATCGATGCGCCCCCGCAGCCGCCGGTGGCGGATATCCAGCTGATCCGCCTGGTGGACGTGATCGACATGGAACATGCCGAGGACCGCTTCACCCGTGACTGGTCCAGCTTCGACCGCGTGCAGCAGGGTGAAGTGATCGGCCACCGGCACGATGGCCAGGCGGTGCTGGCAGCGGGCGACGGCTACATCGTCTTCCCCAATCCGCGCGCCTTGCCGGGCAATGAATGGTTCTACTTCGGGGTCGACAGCCAGCGCCGGCTGTGACCTCGCAAGCGCTTCAGCAATCCAGCGCGTAGAAGCGGGTATCGACCACCATCACCGGGAAAGCGGGCGGCAGCGTGCTCTTCTCGATGAGCCGGAAACCGTTTTTCTCGTAGAAGCGATGCGCCGCCAGGAACTTGTCCGTGGTACCCAGGAAGATCTGGCGCACGCCCTGCGCACGCGCCCAGGCGATGGCCCCTTCCAGCAGGCGCGCGGCGGTGCCGTGCTCCTTGCCGCGATGGCTGGCCGCCACGAACATCTTGCGCAGCGCGACCTGGGCGTTGCCGATATCGAGCAGGGAAATGGTGCCGACCACCTTGCCACCATCAACCGCCACCCAGAAATTGCCGAGGCCCTTCTGGTAGAAACCGGCAATATCCTTCAGGTCGGGCTGCCCTTCCAGCGTGATGGGAATACCGAACTCTTCCTGCTGGATGGGCAGGATGACCTCGACCACGCCCTGTGCGTGTTCCGGGCGATAGACTTGAATCTCGATCATGGCAATTCTTTATAAATGATTTAAAACGTTATTTAAGTTCATTTCCGGGCGTCAGCTCCCAGCAGCGGGGGCTGTGGGCGAAACCGATATGGCTGTAGTAGTCGGTGGCATCGGGGGCGGCCAGCAACCGCAGGCGGCAGCGCGGACCGAGGCGGCTGCGGGCGGCGCGGATCAATTCCTTGCCGATGCCCCGGCGCTGGTACTGCTCATCGACGGCCAGCTCCGACATATAGCAGGCGTAGACGAAATCGGTGACGCAGCGCGCCACACCGACCAGCAATTCGCCATCCCAGGCGGTCGCGGTCAGGCTGGCATGGGTGACCATGGCCTCCATGCATTCGCGGTCCTCGAGCGGACGGCGCGGGCCCAGCGAAGTACGGGAAAGAATGTCGATGAACTGATCGGCGGTCAGGCGAAGGTCGGTACGGTAGACGATGGACATGGGCGCAGGCGGACGTGACGACGAAGCCGGTCACGTTAACACAAAACGCCGCAGGGCATGCAGCGCTGCGGCGTCCGTTGTGCTTGGCGAAGACCGGCGGATCAGTCGGGCCGCGCGTAGACCTTGTGCGATACGGGCTTGCCGCTGGCATCGACCCGCACCAGCACCATTTCTCCCGAGGCCACACTTTCTCCGGTCCAGCGGCCGATGTTCACGTCATGCGTGACCAGGATCAGCGCCCGGCTGCCCTTGCCCGGCAAAGCCGTGCGCAGGTACTGCTCCAGTCGCTGGTTGGCGGTCTCGCCCTGGGCCGCGTCGTTGAAGAAGGAGGCCAGGCCATCCTGCACCTCGGGCGTACCGAAACCCAGCAAAGTGGCGGTCTCTTTGGTACGGCACCAGGGGCTGCTGGCGACGATGGCGCGGCTTACGCCTTGCTGACGCAGCCAGTTGCCGATCTTGCGCGCCTGTTCGCGGCCTTCATCGTTGAGATTGCGTTGCGTGGCACAGTCATTGAGCGTGAATCCTGCAGGATCGCCAATGCCCGGCGCACGCGCGTGGCGCATGATCAGGACATGATCGGGCTGGGTCAATTTGTCCGACAGTTCGGAAGCCCCCGCCGCAACGGGCAGGCAGGACAACGTCAGCAGGGAGAACAGAAACGCGGCAATACGTGATGACATGGAAAGCCTCGACGGGATCGGATGGATCAAATGGATCACGTGGATCAAGGCTGCCAGTCTAGCCCAAGGCCATCGCACCACGCCCTCTCCGACGCCGCATTTGCCGCGTCAAAAACAGGTCATGATGCAGAAAACGTCAGGCCCTGTGCCGAAACGTTCAGGCGTTTTTCCAGCTCGGCGCGCGCTTTTCGAGGAAGGCGTTGACGCCCTCCTTCTGGTCCTGGGTATCGAAGAGATCGACGAAGAGTTCGCGTTCGGTTTGAAGGATAGTGCCAAGCGGATTGTGGCGCGCCCCCTGGATCAGCTGCTTGCTGGCCGCAACAGACGAAGGGCTCTGCTTTTCGGCTTGCAAGGCCAGCGCCAGCGCACGTTCGCGCGCTTGGCCCTTGGGGACCACTTCCTCCACCAGGCCGATACGCAGCGCGGTCTCGGCATTGACGCGTTCGCCGCACAGGATCATGCGCTTGGCCCAGCCTTCGCCGACCAGCCACGGCAGGTTCTGCGTGCCGCCCGCGCAGGGCAGCAAGCCCACGGCGGCTTCCGGCAATGCCATCTGGGCCTGTTCTTCGGCGATGCGGATGTCGCAGGCCAAGGCGCACTCCAGGCCACCGCCCATGGCGTAGCCATTGATGGCCGCAATCGAAACGCCCCGGAAGCCCGACAAGGTCTCGAAGGCTTCCCCGAAGCGGCGCGCCATCTCGCGCGCCATGGCCTTGTCGCCATCGGCGAAGAGCTTGAGGTCGGCCCCGGCGGAAAAGAATTTCTCGCCCTCGCCGGTCACCACCAGGGTGTAGATCTCACGGTCGGCGTTGAGGTCCTTGACCAGGCGCGTGAGGTCGGCCAGGGCTTCACGGGTCCAAGTGTTGGCGGGGGGATTAGACAGGGTCAGCACGGCGGTGTGGCCGCATTTTTCCAGCTTCAGGTTGGTGTAGGTGCTCATGCGTTTCCTTGTGAGGGGTCAGCGGATGTCGTCCAGCGTGTCGCGGCCGAGCAGGTTGCGCGAGATGATGACGCGCATGATTTCATTGGTGCCTTCCAGAATCTGGTGCACCCGCACGTCGCGGAAATAGCGTTCCAGCGGATATTCGCGGATGTAGCCATAGCCGCCATGCAATTGCAGCGCCTCATTGCAGACGCGGAAACCCAGATCGGTCGCCAGCCGCTTGGCCATGGCGCAATAGGTGGTGGCTTCGGGCGAGCCGGCATCCAGCTTGGCCGCCGCCAGCCGCACCATCTGGCGCGCGGCCACCAGTTCGGTCTGCATGTCGGCCAGCTTGAATTGCAGCGCCTGGAAGTCGGCAATCGGACGGCCGAACTGCTTGCGTTCCTTCATGTAGGCGTGGGCCGCATCCAGCGCTGCCTGCGCCGCACCGACCGAGCAAGTGGCGATGTTGATGCGCCCGCCATCGAGCCCCTTCATGGCGAAGACGAAGCCCTCGCCCTCCTCGCCCAGCAGGTTGCCCACCGGCACCTTGACGTTGTCGAAGCTGATGGTGCGCGTGGGCTGGCTGTTCCAGCCCATTTTGCTTTCCTTCTTGCCGTAGCTGATGCCGGGGGTATCGCCCGGCACCGCGATGGCCGAGACGCCGCGCGCGCCGGGGCCGCCGGTGCGCGCCATCACCACCAGCAGGTCGGTGCTGCCCGCGCCCGAGATGAAGGCCTTGGAACCATTGATGAGGTAAAAGTCATCGACCCGGCGCGCCGTGGTCTTGAGCGATGCAGCATCCGATCCCGAGCCCGGCTCGGTGAGGCAGTAGGAGCCGATCTTCTGGCCGGCGGCCAGTTGCTCGCACCATTCTTCCTTCAGTTCGGCATGGCCCCAGGTGGCCACCATCCAGCTGACCATGTTGTGGATGGTGAGATAGGCCGCCGTCGAGGTACAGGCGCGCGCCAGCTCCTCGAAGACCACCGTGGCATCCAGGCGCGAGAGGCCCAGGCCGCCCACCTCTTCCGGGGTGTAGAGGCCGCAGAAGCCCAGTTCGCCGGCCTTGGCGATGACGTCCAGCGGGAAGTGCGCCTCCTCGTCCCACTTGGCGGCGAAGGGGGCCATGGCGCGCGCAGCGAAATCGCGCGCGCTTTGCTGGAAGGCCAGTTGGTCTTCGTTGAGTTCAAAATCCATGCTTGTCTCCTGTTCGTTGTTCTTGCCAGGCAATGCGGGTTGGGCGCTTGGCTTCCCGCTTTGCGCCCAAGCTTAATGGAATTCGCGCCGGACAGTTGTCACCGGCGCGACATTGGCCGATCTCGATGCCGAAGCGGTCAGGACCGGTCAGGCTGCGGCCGGCGTTGCACTCGGGGCGGCAGGCTTCTTGCCTGCCTGCGCAAACGCCGCCAGCAATTCCGCCTGCCGCCCCTGCATGGCCTGTACCGCCTGCTCCTTGACATGACCGAAGCCGCGCACCTGTTCCGGCAACTGCGCCAGGGCGATGGCCTCGGCCAGATTGTCCGCCGTCAATGCGGGCAGCAACTCCAGCACCATCTGGCGATATTGCACGATGAGCGCCCGCTCCATGCGCCGTTCTGCGGTACGCCCGAAGAAATCGAAGACACCGCCGCGCAGCCCCTTGCAGCGCGCCAGCAGCTTGAAGGCCGTCATCATCCAGCTGCCATAGCGCGCCTTCACCAATCGCCCCTGTCCATCCTTGCGCGCAAAGATCGGCGGTGCCAAGTTGAAGCTGAGGGTGAAATCGCCCTCGAACTGCTGCGCCAGGTCCTTCTGGAACTGGCCGTTGGTGTAGAGCCGAGCCACCTCGTATTCATCCTTGTAAGCCATCAAGCGCGAGAGACTGCGGGCGACGGCCAGGGTCAGCTTGTCGCTGCCCAACGGCGCTTCGGCGGCACGCACGGCCGCGACCACTTCGGCGAATTGGGCGGCGTAGGAGGCATCCTGATACTCGGTCAGCAAGGCCACCCGGCGCTTGACCAGTTGATCCAGTGACTGCGGCAGATGCACCACCACCGGCTGGGCCGGCACCGCGATCTGCTCCACGCGGCGCAGATCGACTGCGGCACGGCGGCCCCAGCGGAAAGCGGTCTGGTTGGCTTCGACCGCCACGCCATTGAGTTCAATCGCACGCAGCAGCGCGCCTTCGCTCAAGGGCAGTTCACCGCGCTGCCAGGCATAGCCCAGCATGAAGAGATTGGTGGCAATGGCGTCGCCCATCAGGGCCGTGGCCAGGCGTGTCGCATCGATGAAGTCGGCCTGCTGGTCGACCGATTCCAGGATCAGCGCCTTGACCTCCTCGAACGGAAATTGCCAGTCAGGATTTTTGGCGAACTGGCCCGGCGGCTGCTGGTGCAGGTTGACCACCGCCCGCGTGCGGCCGGGGCGCATCTTGGAAATGGCATCGAAAGCGCCCGCCGTGAGCATGTCGCAACCCAGCACCAGGTCAGCTTCCCCGGTGGCGATGCGCTGCGCGCGGATGGTGTCGCGCCGTGCAGCGATGCGCACGTGCGAGGTCACGGAACCGTTCTTCTGCGACATGCCGGTCATGTCGAGCACCGACGCGCCCTTGCCTTCCAGATGCGCGGCCATGCCCATGAGTGCGCCGATGGTGATGACCCCGGTACCGCCGATGCCGTTGATGAGGATGTTGAACGGCGTCTCGCAAGACGGGATGGCCGGTTCGGGCAGCGCGCCGAAATCGTCAGTCGCGCCTTTCTTGTGGACGCCGGTGCGCGACTTCTTCAACTGCCCGCCGGTCACGGTGACGAAGCTGGGGCAGAAGCCCTTCACGCAGGAGTAATCCTTGTTGCAGGAAGACTGGTCGATGACGCGCTTGCGGCCCAGCTCCGTCTCCAGCGGCAGGATCGAAGTGCAGTTGGACTGCACGCCGCAATCGCCGCAACCCTCGCACACGGCCGCATTGATGAAGAGCCGTTCGTTGGGGTCAGGGAATTCTCCCTTCTTGCGGCGGCGGCGCTTTTCGGCGGCGCAGGTCTGGTCGTAGATGATGACGCTCACCCCCGGAATCTCGCGCAGCTCGCGCTGCACGGCATCCATCTCCTTGCGGTCATGCAGGCTCACCGCCGCCGGCAAACCGTTGCGGCCGGTGTAACGGCTGATGTCCTCCGACACCAGCGCGATGCGCTGCACGCCTTCAGCGGCCATCTGCTGCGCGATCATCGGCACCGAGACTGTCCCGTCCACCGGCTGTCCTCCGGTCATGGCCACGGCATCGTTGTACAGGATCTTGTAGGTCATGTTGACCCGCGCGGCCACGGCGGCGCGAATGGCGAGATAGCCCGAATGGAAATAGGTGCCATCGCCCAGGTTGGCAAATACGTGCGGCACTTTGGAGAAGGGCGCTTGCCCGATCCAGGGCGCACCCTCGCCGCCCATGTGGGTGGTCAGCTTGTTGAATTCCGGATAGATGGCGGTGGCCATGACGTGACAGCCGATCCCGGCCAGCGCGAAGCTGCCCTCGGGCACGCGCGTGGAGGTGTTGTGCGGACAGCCCGAGCAATAGTAAGCCGGGCGCGGCGGCGTGTTGACGGCCTTGGTCAGCACCGCATCCTTGGCATCGAGGAAGGCCAGGCGCGCCTTGATCAGGTCACTGGTATGGAAGCGCGCAATGCGTGCGGCGATCACGCGGGCGATCTGCGCCACCGAGAAATCGGCCTTGGAAGTCAGCAGCCATTCGCCGCGCGGAGCCACCCATTCGCCCTTCTCGTCGAACTTGCCGATCACGCGCGGACGGACATCGTCGCGCCAGTTGTAGAGTTGCTCCTTCAACTGGTATTCGACCATCTGGCGCTTTTCTTCCACCACCAGGATTTCATCGAGGCCCTGCGCGAATTCGCGCACGCCATCCGGCTCCAGCGGCCAGGGCATGGAGACCTTGAACAGCCGCAATCCGATCTCGGCTGCGAAGGCTTCATCAATGCCCAGTTCCGATAAAGCTTCCAGTACGTCGAGATAGGACTTGCCCGAGGCGATGATGCCCAGCCGCGCACGGGGGCTGTCGATCATCACGCGGTTGAGCCGATTGGCGCGGGCGTAGGCCAGCGCGGCGTAGATCTTGTAATCCTGCATCAGCGCTTCCTGCTTGCGCGCCTGCACGCCCAGGGTATCGGTGGACAGCCGTGCATTGAGGCCGCCGGGGGGCATGACGAAATCGGTCGGCAGACGGATGTCGACGCGGAAAGGATCGGCATCCACCGACGCGCTCGATTCCACCGTGTCGGCCAGCGCCTTGAAGCCCACTACGCAACCGGAATAGCGCGACATGGCCCAGCCATGCAGGCCCAGGTCCAGGTATTCCTGCACGTTGCAGGGATAGAGCATCGGAATCATCGATGCCGAGAAGATGTGGTCGGACTGGTGCGGCAGGGTCGACGAATAGGCCCCATGATCGTCCCCGGCCACCAGCAGCACGCCGCCCTGGGCGGAGGTGCCGGCGTGGTTCATGTGCTTGAGCACATCGCCGCAGCGGTCCACGCCGGGGCCCTTGCCATACCACATGGCATAGACGCCGTCATAGTCGGACGGGCCGATCAGCCTGACCTGCTGCGTGCCCCAGACGGCAGTAGCAGCCATGTCTTCGTTCACGCCCGGCTGGAACTTCACGCGGTGCGCGGCCAGGTGCGGCTGGGCATGCCAGAGGGCTTCATCCAGTCCGCCCAGGGGCGAGCCGCGATAGCCCGAAATGAAACCGGCCGTATTGAGGCCGGCCGCACGGTCGCGGATCTGCTGCAGCATCGGCAGGCGCACCAGCGCCTGGATGCCGGAAAGATAGATGGCGCCTTCGGTGGCGGTGTATTTGTCGTCCAGACTGACAGGTGCCAGTCCGGAAGTGTCTGAAACTGTTCCGGTACGGTTACCTGTCCGGTCAGTCAAGTGTGCGGTGACGGTATGCAAGCCGTCTGTCGCGGGGGTGCCGGGTGTCTGGTCGAGGACCGGCGAGTGAGCGCTCACTGGGGTCACAGCCTGTGCGCAGTCGCGAACGCCTTCTACGGTTGGCGTCGCCGCTGCGGCAGGCTCAGCTGCCGAACGGAATTGCATTTGCTTGTCTCCAAAATTTTTGTTTCAGATAGCGTCTGCCATTACTGCACCGGGTACGGCACATCACTGCCAGACACATCGACCGTGGTAGCGGTCCACACAACAATCTCCGTTTCGAAAACTGCTGTGACTGAAGTCTATCCGCAGCGACCAGCCATGCGGAAATACCGAATGAGGATAGGGGTATAAGGAAAAACGATAGCCCTGCACACATGGCGCGCGTCGACTTCCGGCGATTGCCCTGCAGAAACTTGAGTGGGCAGTTGCACGCTTGAGCGCATTTTTTCATCGTCCTGACAGCAAGACGCGTTATGCTTGCCGGCAAATTTTTTGTGCTGCCTTGTGGCAGCATTTCCCGACAACAACTCCGTTACCACCACCTCGCGACCAGGAATCATGAGCAACTCGATCCAAGAACAGATGGAACCCGACAGCGCCGTCTACAAAACCCTGCTGGAATCAACCAAGGCGATTCCCTGGAAGATCGACTGGAGCACCATGCAATTCACCTACATCGGCCCGCAGATCGAACAGCTGCTGGGCTGGACCCCGGAGAGCTGGAAGACGGCCGACGACTGGGCCATGCGCATCCATGCGGAAGACCGCGAGGCCGTGGTCAACTTCTGCATCTCGCAATCCAAGGCCGGTGCCGATCACGAAGCCGACTACCGCGCCCTGACCCGCGATGGTGAGCACATCTGGATCCGCGATGTGGTGCACGTGGTGCGCAATCCCGATGGCAGCCCCAATGCCCTGATCGGCTTCATGTTCGACATCACCGAACGCAAGAAGACCGAAGCGCGCCTGGTCGAGCTGCAAAAGGAACTGGAGGCGCTGTCCTATCGCGACGGCCTGACCAACGTGGCCAATCGCCGCATGTTCGATTCGGCGCTGGAAGTGGAATGGGCCAATGCGGTCAACACGCGTGCGCCGCTGTCGATGATCATGCTCGACATCGATTACTTCAAGCAGTACAACGACCATTACGGCCACATCCGGGGGGACGAGTGCCTCAGGCAAGTAGCCCAGCTGCTGAGCCAGAGCGCGACCCGCAGCCGCGATTTCTTTGCCCGCTATGGCGGCGAGGAATTCGTGCTGATCCTGCCGGATTGCGACGAGAAGGCCGCCCTGCAAGTGGCCCAGCGCTGCCGCGCGATCATCAACGAGGCCGCCATCCCGCACGCCAAGTCGCAGATCTCGACCCACGTCACCATCAGCCAGGGCGTGACCACCATCGTGCCTTCGCCGATGGACCAGCGCATCGCCTTCCTGGAACAGGCCGACCGCCGCCTGTATCGCGCCAAACAGTTGGGCCGTGACTGTATTGGCGTGGGAGACTGAACTGTACCTGTCTCGCAGTGAAGGCCGTGGCTACAATCGGCCTTCCTGCTTCTGCCGATGCGGAAGTTTCATGAACCTGCTGCGAGACCTCCATGCCTGCCACCTACGCTTACCGCCTGCTCAACGTCTTCGCCGAATCCACCTTCGGCGGCAATCCCCTGTGCGTGTTCGAGGATGCACGCGGCCTGGATGAGGCCACCATGCTGGCGCTGGCCCTGCAATTCAATCTCTCGGAAACCACCTTCATCCTGCCCTCGGCGGTGGCCGATGCGCGGGTGCGCATCTTCACCACCGGCTACGAGATGCCCTTCGCGGGCCATCCCACGCTGGGCACGGCGCAGGTGGTGCGTGATCTGCTGGGAACGGGTGACGCGCTGCGCCTGGAGTTCAAGGCCGGCGTGGTCCCGGTGCATGCCCAAGGGGATGTCTGGACCTTCACTGCCCCCTGCCCCGGCGGCCCGCGCACCGCGCCATCGCCGCTTTCGCGTGCCGAAGTGGCCGCCCTGCTGGCGCTGGAGGAAAGCGACCTGGCAGCCGATCCGGTCTGGGTCGATACCGGGGCCGACCAGTTCCTGATCCCCCTGCGTTCGCCCGCAGCGGTGCGCCGTGCCCGGCCCGACAGCGGGCTGCTGGAGCGCTGGCCGGTGAGCAGTCTGGGACGCAAGACGGCCTATGTGTTCGCCTTCGATGAAGACGCACCAGGCCAGGTGCTGGCCCGCTATTTCTTCACCAAGCAAGGCGGCGGAGTGGCCGAAGATCCGGGCACCGGCTCGGCCTGCGCCAATCTGGGCGGCTGGCTCATTGCCACCGGTGCCACCCTGCCCGCCCACTACGCCATCGAGCAGGGCGCGGCGGTCGATCGACCCTCGCGGCTGCGCCTGACCGTCAATGCGGATGGGGCAATCCAGGTCGGCGGACGCGTCATCGAGATCGGACGCGGCACGGTCACCATCGATCCGGCCGGACAGACCATGCTGGCCTGAGCGGGCCGCTCAGCGTGTGAGGCCGCCCTCCTGCGTGAGCGGAAAGATCAGCGCATGCAGCCAGTCCATGAACTCCGCCAGCCGTGCCGGTACATGGCGCCGACTGGCATAGAGCAGGTTGATGGGCATGGGCGCCGGACGATATTGCGGCAACACTTCCACCAGCTTGCCGCCGTCGAGCATCTTGCGTTTCTGCGCGCCCACCAGCGGCAGCTGGATCAGGCCCAGGCCGGCCTGGCAAGCGGCGTAATAGGTCTCCGTACTGTTGACCGTGACGCTGCCGGCCATGGGCAGCGTACGGGTCTGGGTGCCGTCGAACCACTCCCATCCCGGTGAACGTCCGCCCAGCACCTGGCGGTAGTGCACCAGCTGGTGATGGGCCAGATCCTCCAGGGTGCGCGGTGTGCCGTGCCGTTTCAGGTAGGCCGCGCTGGCGCAGTTGATCTGCACCAGATGGCCGATGGGCCGCGCCACCAGCGAGGAATCGTCCAGCGTGCCGGTACGCAGCACGCAATCAAATCCTTCAGCCACCAGATCGACACGACGGTCGCTGGCTGACAGCTCGATCTCCAGTTGCGGATGCTGCGCCAAAAAAGTCGGCAAGGCCGGCAGCACCACTTCAC
This sequence comes from Herbaspirillum sp. 1173, assembly GCF_031455335.1. Lineage (NCBI taxonomy): Bacteria > Pseudomonadati > Pseudomonadota > Betaproteobacteria > Burkholderiales > Oxalobacteraceae > Herbaspirillum > Herbaspirillum sp. 1173. The sequence goes on from NZ_JAVDSP010000001.1 coordinate 971,699, forward strand.
GCGCCATGGCACTGGACATGTCGACCCGCAGCTTGCCGCTCAAGGGCTGCCCGCCCGCGCGGAACATGCCGCGCAGGGATTCGAATTCATCCAGCAACTCCTGGCTGCGCCGGTAGAAGGCTTCGCCATCGGCGGTCAGCTGCACGCGCCGCGTGGTGCGCTGGAGCAGGCGCGTGCCCAGCATCTGTTCCAGCTGCTGCACCGCCAGCGAGACGCTGGCATTGGGCAGGCCGAGCTGGCGCGCCGCACCGCTGAAACTGGCCAGTTCGGCCACGCGCTGGAAGATCTTGAGGGTGTCCAACTGGTTCATGTGCCCGCCTGATTATTATTCAATTCTGAAAAGTCTAATAGTAAAACCGAAATTTATTCTGAAATTTCTTCTCAATATACTGGGCTCCGTGGTCTTGCAACATCCCCTGCATTGCTTTCCTCAACGACTTCAGGAGCCTCACATGAACGCAGCAACCGCTTCCAGCAACACTATTCCCCGCATCGCCCTGATCACCGGCGGCAGTCGCGGCCTGGGCAAGAACGCCGCCCTGCACCTGGCCCGCGAAGGCGTGGGTATTCTCCTGACGTATGTCGGCAACCGTACTGCTGCCGATGCCGCGGTGTCAGAAATCGAAGCCCTGGGTGTACCGGCGGTGGCCCTGCAACTGGACTTGGCCGACAGCGCAAGTGTGCCGGCCTTCGCACAACAAGTGTCCGATGCACTGTACCGGGTGTGGCAGGTCCGCCAATTCAACTATCTGGTCAACAACGGCGGCATGGGCATCTATGGCCCGATCGCCGAGACCAGCGAAGCGGACTTCGATGCGCTCTACAAGGTGCATCTCAAGGGGCCGTTCTTCCTGACCCAGGCGCTGCTGCCGCTGCTGGCCGATGGTGGCCGCATCATCAACATTTCCAGCGGGCTGGCCCGCTTCACCCTGCCGGGCTATGCGGCCTATGCCGCCATGAAGGGCGGCGTGGAAGTGATGACGCGCTACATGGCCAAGGAATTCGGCGCGCGTGGCATCGCCGTCAACACCGTGGCACCGGGCGCCATCGAGACCGATTTCGGCGGTGGCCGCGTACGTGACAATGCCGAACTGAACGCTTTCATCGCCGGCCAGACCGCGCTGGGCCGGGTCGGCGTGCCGGATGACATCGGTGCGGCAATCGCTTCGCTGCTGCGCGAGAACAATGGCTGGATCAACGCCCAGCGCGTAGAGGTCTCGGGCGGCATGTTCATCTGAACGGAACAACGCTTCAAGCGATGTCCCTGTCATCCCGACATCAGACATCGTGATCTCCCGATCTCCCGAAATCCTCACAGACAGACCGGTGTTTCCATGGCGGAAACTCCGGTTTTTTTGTGCATGACACCCCGCTTTCCTGTCAGCTCATCCATGCCTTTCTGCACTCCCGTGCACATGGCGCGCGGCCGCATCCAGCCTGCCGCAGCAGCGGCGGATGCATTCTGTTGCGCAATGGAATCTGCTCGGGTAACATCGCTCGGCATTTGGTGCAGTGCCGTTTCTGCTGGCGTCTCCAGCATGTCAGCAGAGCTGGTGATCACACCACCGTCTCCACGGACGGCAGAGTCAAAACTACAGGACAGGGCACCGCTCTCATGCGGTGATTTCAGGGAAGGACGACACGGCAGTGCGTCGGGCGCGAGATCGCGAAGTTCGCGCCACGCTCGTATTGCTTCGTCCATAGGGTGGCGTCTACATAGGGGGCAGTATTTTCAGTCGACTCTTTCGCAATCGCGCAGTGCGTGCCTGTGCGAATGTGGCCACACTTTTCACTGCCCTGCTGGCTTGTTCCCCTTCCCACGCTGCCGGTCCCGATTGCTCGCGTCCCTATACGCTGGCGCTGCACGATCACGGCCTGCTCTACTCGGCCGCTACCGATACCGGCATCGACAAGGATTTCGCCGACGAGCTGATCCGCCGCAGCGGCTGCAAGGTCAATGTCAGTCTGATGTCGCGTGCGCGCATCTGGCAACTGATCGAATCGGGGGCACTCGATTTCAGCCTGTCCGGCATTACCAATCCGGAACGCGACAAGTTCGCCGCCTTCGCCTGGTACTTCAGCAACAAGTACTACCTGCTGGTGCGCAAGGATGCCGGCATCACTCAGTTGGCCGACGTCGCGCGCAATGATCGTTTCCAGATCGGCGTCATCCGCGGCTTCCGCTACAGCAGCAATGCCAATCGCATGGTGGACCAGCTCACGGCTGCCAATCGCGTCACCCTGGCCGGTGGCCTGGAACCGCTTTATGAAGCGCTGCTGCAGAACCGCATCCAGGGCATGATCATGGAGCCCTTCGATTACCCGGTCGTGGAAGAGAAACGCATTCGCGAGGCCACCACCATCATCAGCTTCGAGGATCCTTCCGTACCGCACGGTCTGATCATGTCACGCAAGGCGCTTGCGCCGGCCGAGCTGGACAAGTGGCGCGCCCTGGTCAACGGCATGCTGGCAGACGGCACGGTGCTGCGCATCTTCCGCAAGTACTTCAATCCTGAACTGGCGGCAGCCATGGTCGAATTCCAGAGCAAGCCGTGAACTGGATACGCCAGATCCTGCTCCCCGTCATCATCCTGGCTACAGGATTGGGCGTCACCTGGACCGCATGGGACCACGAGCGCGAAGCCGCCGCCAAGGAAGTCCACACGCAGTTCGCCTCGGTGCTGCGCGAGACGGTCAGCCGCATCGAGCAGCGCATGGCGTCCTACGAACAGATGCTGCATGGGGTGCAGGGCCTGGTTTCTGCCACCGGCAACATCGACCGCAACCAGTTCCGCGATTACGTTGACGCGCTCAATCTGGACGCCAATTTCTCCGGCATCCAGGCCATCGCCATCGAGGAATGGGTACCGGCTGCGCAGCTCGACGCCCATCTGCTTCGCATGGCGCGCCAGGGGGTGGCCGATTACAAGATCCGTCCGAGCGGCAGCCGTACTGCCTATGCCCCGACCATCCTGCGCGAGCCCTATGTAGGCCGCAACCGCATCGCCTTCGGCAATGACCAGTGGGCCGATCCGGTGCGGCGCGCCGCCATGGAAAAGGCGCGCGACTCCGGCATGGCGACCATCTCCGGCAAGATTGAACTGAGTACGGAAGGGCCGGCAGCACCGGCCTTCATGATGTACCTGCCGCTGTACGAGCGCGGCAAACCGCAGTCCACCATTGCCGAGCGCCGCGCCAGCCTGATCGGCTGGGTACATGCCGTTTTTCGGATGAGCGACGTGATCGCCAGCCTGTATGGCGAAAACAGCCGCACCATTGCCTTCACTCTCTATGACGGCGTGACCCAGGAAACGCAAGCCCTGCTCTACCAATCGCCGCTGGCCAGCGGCCCGCTGCATCGCCCGCGCCTGCAGGCCGATGAATACCTGGTGGTGGCCAACCACAACTGGACGCTCTCCATGAGCACCACCGATGCCTTCACCGCCCAGTTCGGGCGCAATGCCGAGCAGCTCATCGCCGTCACCGGCATCGCCATGAGCGTTACGCTGGCGCTGCTGGCCTGGCTCATGATGTCCAGCCGCAAGCGCGCGGTACGCCTGGCGCAGAAGATGACCGTCGAGCTGCGCGCCAGCGAAGAGCAGTTCCGCGCCATCGCCGATTGCACCGTCAACTGGGAAGTCTGGTGGGGCCTGGATGGCCGTCCGCGCTGGATCAATCACGCGGTGCGCGACTACACCGGCTATACCGTGGAGGAATGCCTCTCCATGCCGGACTTCATCGGCAGCATCGTCCATCCGGATGACGAGCGCCGCATCCGCGCCGAACTGGCGCGCTGCATGGATGGCCAGAAGCGCGAAGACGTGGAATTCCGCTGCGTGCGCAAGGATGGCACGGTATTCTGGCTCTCGCTGTCGTCGGCCCCGATTGCCGATGCCCAGGGCAGCTTCACGGGCTTCCGTACCAGCGCGCGCGACATCACCGACCGCAAGCAGATTGAAGCCGAACTGCGCATCTCGGCGGTGGCCTTCGATTCGCGCGAAGGCATGCTCATCACCGACGCCAACAGCAAGATCCTGCGCGTGAACAAGGCCTTCACGGAGATCACCGGCTATACCGCCGAAGAAATCGTCGGCAAGCACCCCAACCTGCTGCGCTCGGACCGCCACGGCCCGGCCTTCTTCCAGGAGATGCGCGAGAGTGTCCGGCGCTTCGGCAAGTGGCAGGGCGAAATCTGGGACCGCCGCAAGAACGGCGAGGTCTACCCCGAATGGCTGACCATCTCCGCCGTCAAGAACAAGGACAACCAGGTCACCCACTACGTCAGCACGCATCACGACATCAGTGACCGCAAGCTGGCCGAGGAGCGCATCCGCGAACTGGCCTTCTTCGATGCTCTCACCCGCCTGCCCAACCGCACCCTGCTGCTGGACCGCCTCAAGCAGGCCATCGCGCTGTCGCTGCGCACGCGCACCTGCGGCGCCTTGCTGTTCATCGACCTGGATCACTTCAAGACGCTCAACGACACGGTCGGCCACGAAAAGGGCGACACCCTGTTGAAACAAGTGGCGCAGCGCCTGCTGGCCAACGTCCGTGAAAATGATACGGTGGCGCGCGTGGGTGGTGATGAATTCGTGGTGGTGCTGGAGGGGCTCAACGACACCCAGCAGGAAGCCGCGACCCAGACCCGCACCATCGGCGAGAAAATCCTGGCGGCACTGGGCCAAACCTACCAGCTCGACGAGGTGGAATACCGCACCACCGCCAGCATCGGCGCCACCGTCTTCCTGGGCCGTGCGGCCTCGGTGGATGAGCTCATGAAGCAGGCCGACCTGGCCATGTACAAGGCCAAGGAAACCGGCCGCAACGCACTGCGCTTCTTCGACCCCGCCATGCAGACCGCCGTGCTGGAACGCGCCACGCTGGAAGCCGGCCTGCGCAAGGCCATCGAGGGCAACCAGCTGCTGCTGCATTACCAGCCGCAGGTGGTCGAAGGCGGCCGCGTCACGGGTGCCGAAGTGCTGGTGCGCTGGCAGCATCCGCAGCGCGGCATGGTGCCACCGGGCGACTTCATTCCGCTGGCCGAAGAAACCGGGCTGATTCTGTCACTGGGCAACTGGGTGCTGGAGACCGCCTGCACGCAGCTGGCCACCTGGGCCAAGCGGCCGCGCATGGCCGAGCTCAGCATCGCCGTGAACGTCAGCGCGCCGCAATTGCGCGAGCATGATTTCGTGCAGACCGTACTGGACATCATCGACCGTACCGGTGCCAATCCGCGCCGCCTGAAACTGGAGCTGACCGAGAGCCTGCTGGTGGACAACGTCGAAGACATCATCCAGAAGATGTTTGCCTTGAAGGCTTACGGCGTGGAGTTTTCGCTGGATGACTTCGGTACCGGTTACTCCTCGCTGTCCTACCTCAAGCGGCTGCCGCTGAATCAGCTTAAAATCGACCAGTCTTTCGTGCGCGATGTCCTGATCGATCCCAACGACGCCTCGATAGCCAAGACCATCGTCAACCTGGCCCAGAGCCTGGGACTGGGGGTGATCGCCGAGGGCGTGGAAACCGATGCCCAGCGCTCCTTCCTGGCCGATGCCGGCTGCCATGCCTACCAGGGCTACTACTTCTGCCGGCCGGTGACGGTCGAGGCCTTCGAAAAATTCGCTCAGGACCGCGATCTCCACATATCCGTTGCCTAGGAGTCCGATCTCATGAGTCACGCTTTGTCCGCCTTCGCCATCAATCAAAAATGGCCGGCGCAACATCCCGACCGCATCCAGCTGTATTCGCTGCCCACGCCCAATGGCGTGAAGGTCTCGATCATGCTGGAAGAAACCGGCCTGCCCTACGAAGCCCACCTGGTCAGCTTCGAGACCAATGACCAGCTGTCGCCGGAATTCCTGTCGCTCAATCCGAACAACAAGATCCCCGCCATCATCGACCCCAACGGTCCCAATGGTGCGCCGCTGCCGCTGTTCGAATCGGGCGCCATCCTGCTCTATCTGGCCGAGAAGACCGGCCAGTTCCTGCCGGCCGATCCCGCTGCGCGCTATCAGGTGATCCAGTGGGTGATGTTCCAGATGGGCGGCGTCGGTCCGATGTTCGGCCAGCTCGGCTTCTTCCACCGCTTTGCCGGCAAGGAATACGAAGACAAGCGTCCGCGCGACCGCTACGTCAACGAATCCAAACGCCTGCTGGGCGTGATGGACAAGCGCCTGAGCCAGAGCCAGTGGCTGGCCGGCGATGCATATTCCATCGCCGATATCGCTACCTTCCCGTGGATCCGCAATCTGATCGGCTTCTACGAAGCGGCCGAGCTGGTCGGCTTCCAGGACTTCCCCCATGTGGCCCGTGCGCTGGAAGCTTTCGTGGCTCGTCCGGCCGTGGTGCGCGGTCTCAACATCCCGGCGCGCGGCTGACCGGATCTGCGTTGATGGCCAGGTCCGGAGCGCAGGGTGTAAATCGCTTTGCGCCACCGTGGCCTGCACGTTAACATGGCGTCCATTCCCGCGACCGCATCCTGTCTGCCATGACGAACCGCTTTCCGTCTCGCCCTTCTGATCGCGCCGGCCGCTTGCGCCGCCACTTGCTGGCAGCGCTGTGCGCACTGTGCGCACAGCCGCTGCTGGCCAGCCTGCCGGCACAGGCGATCGATCTATCCTTGAAGACGATCCGCGTCGGCAATCTGTCACGCGCCTATTTTTCCGAACGCAACGCCGTCGGTGAACCGCAGCCGCTGATCGTCGCACTGCACGCCAGCGGTTCCAGCGGCTCGCTGATGGCGCGCGCTACCGGACTGACCGAGATTGCCGAGGCGGCGGGCTACATGATCGTTTACCCCAACGGCACCGGGCTGGCCATCGACGCCCGTACCTGGAATTCCGGCGGATGCTGCGGTTACGCGCAGATGCACAAGGTGGATGATGTGGCCTTCCTGCGCGCCCTGATCGACAAGCTGGTCAAGGATGGGCTGGCCGATCCGCAGCGCATCTACCTGGTGGGCGTGTCCAATGGCGGCATGATGGCCTATCGCATGGCCGCCGAAGCGCCTGAACTGTTCAAGGCAGTGGCGGTGGTCAGCGCGGTGCTGGATGTGCCGCCCGAGGCCGTCAAAGCCCCCATGCCGCTGCTGCACATCCATGGCAGCGATGATCCCTTCATTCCCTTCCTGGGCGGCATCGGCAAGCAGGAAGTCTCGCAGTTGCCGCGCATCTCGGTGGCGCGCAGCATCGAAGCCTTCGTCAAGGCCGATGGTGCCAACCCGCGCCCGACCGTCGCCGATATTCCCGATACCGCCAACGATGGCACCACCATCCGCCAGTACACCTATGCCAGCAAGAGCGACCCGCAGGCCGTGGTGCTTTACGAGGTCAAGGGGGGCGGCCACGCCTGGCCGGGTGGCGTAGTGCCCATCGTCAATGGCGGCAAGTCTTCGCAGAACCTCGATACCTCGCGCACCGTCATCAACTTCTTCAATGCCCACGGCGGTGGCCGCCAGAACGAGCAGGTCGATGAAAACCTGCCACCGGGAGCAACGCCGCTGCCCGCCGCCGCGCCTGCGACGACGGTCACGCCGACGGGCGCTGCTCCGGCCAAGCCGCCCGTACCGGCTGCCCCGGCACCGACACGGCCCGGCATGAAGGGGCTGTCGCCCGGCTGATGCGCCATCACAGGTCAAATCGCACTATCATAGGCCCCAGCGTTCAACCCTCCCGCCAAGACAATGAAAAGACTCCTGACCAGCATCCTGATCGCCATCGTCCTGTATTTCCTGCTGCCGTGGATCGGCAAGCTGATTCCGCACTACCGCCTGGCGGTCATCTGCATTACGGCGGGCATCGTCTCCTTTGCGGTCTCGGCGCTGATGGAAAAGATCTGATCCCGTCCGCCTCAGCGCAACCCGCCAACGACAACGGCCGCAACGTCTTCACGTTGCGGCCGTTTCGTTTCATCACTTCAATTCAAATCAAAACCGGCGAGCTTCAGCACTCACCCTTGCGCGCATGGCCCGGCGGGCAGTCGCGCCCGCGTCCCGGACCACGGTGGTCGTCATCGCCATCATCATGACGCGGACCCCGTCCCGGCGGCGGACCACCGCGCCAGCCACCGCGATCCAGTTCCCAGCCGCGCGGTCCCTGGCGCCAGACCGGCTGCGCATAGACATAGCCGGGACGCTCGCGCACCCAGTGGCCTTCGCGCCAGATGTGGCGGTAGCCATCCCAATCCCAGAAGCCGGGCGCCCAGACATAGCCATGGCGCGGGGGTGGCAGCGGTTCAGCGCGCGGCGGCGGCGGTGCGCCGATGTTGATGTTCACGGAGACTTGCGCTTGGGCAACCGGCAGCACCGCGGCCGACGCGCCCAGCGCGATGAGGCTGGCGAATATTATTTTTTTCATCATATAAAACAGTCAGGGGGTGAAGAGGGTTGTATGACACACGGCCGGCCGATGCAGTTCCGGCCTTTACACCGGCCCGGCGGGTGCCCGTCAACCGCCCTTGGCGTTCTTGAACATGGTCTTGATGCCACGGATGGCCTGGCGGATGCGCGATTCATTCTCGATCAGGGCAAAGCGCACGTACTCGTCGCCATATTCACCAAAACCGATGCCGGGCGAGACGCAGACCTTGGCCTGTTCCAGCAGGATGCGCGAGAATTCGAGCGACCCGAACTGGCGATACGGTTCCGGGATGCGCGCCCAGATGTACATCGAGGCCTTGGGCACATCGACCATCCAGCCCGCCTCATGCAGGCCCTTGACCAGCACGTTGCGGCGTTTTTCGTAATTGGCGCGGATCTCCTCCACGCAGGACTGGTCGCCTTCCAGCGCCGCAATGGCTGCCACCTGCACCGGGGTGAAGCTGCCATAGTCGTGATAGCTCTTGATGCGCGCCAGCGCCGCCACCAGGCGCGCATTGCCGACCATGAAGCCGATGCGCCAGCCGGCCATGTTGTAGCTCTTGGAGAGCGTGAAGAATTCCACCGCGACCTCCCGCGCACCCGGCACCTGCATGATGGACGGCGCTTTCCAGCCATCGAAGGTGATGTCGGCATAGGCCAGGTCATGCACCACCAGGATCTGGTGTTCGCGCGCCAGCTTGACCACCCGCTCGAAGAATTCCAGTTCCACGCATTGCGCGGTCGGATTGGAGGGAAAGCCCAGGATCATCATCTTGGGCTTGGGATAGCTCTCCCGCACCGCGCGTTCGAGTTCATCGAAGAAATCCACGCCCGGGCTCATGCGCACCGAGCGAATGTTGGCACCGGCAATCACCGCACCATAGATGTGGATGGGGTAGCTGGGATTGGGCACCAGCACGGTATCGCCCTTGTCGAGGGTGGCCAGCATCAGGTGCGCCAGGCCTTCCTTGGAACCGATGGTGACGATGGCTTCGCTGTCGGGATCGAAGTCGACTTCGTAGCGGCTGCGATACCAGTGCGCAATCGCCCGGCGCAGACGCGGGATGCCCTTGGAGGAGGAATAACCGTGGGTATCGGGCCGCTGCGCCACTTCCACCAGTTTCTCGACGATGTGCGGCGGCGTGGGGCCATCGGGATTGCCCATCGACATGTCGATGATGTCCTCGCCCCGGCGGCGCGCGGCCATCTTGAGTTCGGCGGTGATGTTGAAGACGTAGGGTGGCAGGCGTTCGATGCGCGGGAAGCTGACCGGGAAGGCGTCTGGGGAAGTGGCAGGAGAAGAGGATACTGCAGGCGTGCGCGAGGGATCGCGCGAATCGGCGGATTGCGTCATGGGTGTCTTTCACGTAAGCGCCCGGAACCGTCCGAGCGACGTTGGAACCAATGTTCCGTTGCCGATTTTATGCGCGAAGCTTCACCTGCACAAGCACAAATCGCCCGGCATGTTAGATCCCCTGCAAGCTCCTTCACCTATTCGTATTTGCGGGCGTCCTCAATGACCTTGCCATCGTTGGGCAAAGTCCCCGGCGCCACCAGCAACACATCCCCTCGCAGCTTGGTCACCTCGCGCAGGCTACCGGCCAGCGCGCTGACATCAATGGCCGGATCTTCCGGGTCACCCACTTCGCAATGCAGGGTCATGATGTCATTGGCCATCTCGCCCGACACCACCAGCCGCGCCCGCAAGACATCGCCATGGCGGCGCAGTACGTCCGCCACCTGCGAGGGATGGACGAACATGCCGCGCACCTTGGTGGTCTGGTCGGCGCGCCCCATCCAGCCCTTGATGCGGGTATTGGTGCGCCCGCAGGGAGAAATGCCCTGCACCACCGCCGACAGATCCCCGGTCCCGAAGCGGATGAGCGGATAGTCGGGATTGAAGGACGTCACCACCACCTCGCCGACCTCGCCTTCGGCCACCGGATCGCCGGTGCCGGGCCGCACGATTTCCAGGATCAGCGATTCATCCAGCACCATGCCGGGATGCACCGCGCCCTCGCTCATGGTCTCGTAGGCGATGTTGCCGATGTCGGCCGATGCATACAGCTGCAGCACCTGCGGCACGCCGTGTTCATGGAACCAGCTGCGCAGCGAAGGCGGCAGCGCTTCGGCGCTGACCAGGGCGCGCTGCACGCTGCTGATATCGGCGCCCATCTCGCGCGCCTTCTCGATGATGATCTTCAGGAACGAGGGCGTGCCGACATAGGCATCGGGCTTTAGCGCCGCCATCGCATTGACCTGCAATTCGGTCTGTCCGATGCCCGCCGGGATCACCGCACAGCCCAGCCGCGCCGCCGCGCCCTCGACCATGAAGGCCGCCGGCGTGAAGTGATAGGCGAAGCAGTTCTGCAGGATGTGCCCGCCCTGCAATCCCAGCGCCTTCATGGGACTGGCAAAACGCCACCAGTCCGCCCCCTGCCCCTCGGGATCGAAGATCGGGCCGGGCGACACGAAGAGCCGCCGCAACTGCCGCGCCGGGGTCGTGTTCAGACCGCCGAAGGGGCTCTCGCGGGTCTGCAGTTCCTTGAGGTCGGACTTGCGCGTCACCGGCAGTTGCGCCAGCGCCGCGCGCGAGGTGATCGCCGCCGCGTCCACGCCAGCGAGGATGCGCGCCCAGCCCGGCGCACTTTGCGCGCGCGCCACCAGTTGCGGCAAGGCGCGCATGAGTGCTTGCTCGCGCTGCTGCGGATCGCGCCGCTCCAGCGCATCCAGTTCGGCCAGTACCTGTGTCGGATCGGACATGATGCCCTCCCCTTACGCCAGCCAGCGCTTGCGGCGGCGATAGAACTTCATGTCGCGGAAATTCTTGCGGCCGCCACCGGAGACGCCCAGATAAAATTCCTTCACATCTTCGTTATCGGCCAGTTCACTGGCCGCACCTTCCATCACCACACGGCCGTTTTCGAGGATGTAGCCGAAGTCGGCATAGCGCAGTGCCACCATGGTGTTCTGCTCGGCCAGCAGGAAGGAGACTTTCTCCTTGCTGTTCAAATCCTTGACGATCTCGAAGATCTCTTCGACGATCTGCGGCGCCAGCCCCATCGAGGGTTCATCCAGCAGGATCATGGAAGGCTTGGCCATCATGGCGCGGCCAATGGCCGTCATCTGCTGCTCGCCGCCCGAGGTATAGCCGGACTGCGATTTGCGGCGCACCTTCAGGCGCGGGAAATAATCGTAAATCTTTTCCAGTTCGTGCTTCACTTCGGCGTTGCTGATGCCACGCGTGTAGGCACCGGTCAGCAGGTTCTCTTCCACCGTCAGGTGACCGAAGCAATGCCGTCCTTCCATCACCTGGATCACCCCGCGCTTGACCAGGTCATTGGGCGTCATGCGGTCCACGCGCTCGCCCCGGAACTCGATGCTGCCCTTGGTGACGTCGCCACGCTCGGCGTGCAGCAGGTTGGAGATGGCCTTCAGGGTGGTGCTCTTGCCGGCGCCGTTGGCCCCGAGCAGCGCCACGATCTTGCCTTCCGGCACGTCCAGCGAGACGCCCTTCAGGACCAGGATCACGTGGTCATAGATCACTTCGATGTTGTTGATGGCCAGCGCCTTGGCCACCGCTGCCGTAGCGGCGGAAGGCGCGGCACTGGTCTGGATCGGTGTGGCATTCATGGTCGTTCGCATTCCCAAAAAAGCACCGGCGGCCGTGGGAGACGTGCAGAGCCGCCGGCGCAAGCGCCTACTTCATGCAGGCAGGAGTGATGCCTTTTTCTTTTGCGTATTTCGCGGCCGAGGCCTTGAAGAGCGGGTGGATCAGGTTCTTGTTGCCCTCGATCCAGTCCGACACCAGCACCCACTTCGTGCCATCCCATTGCTGGATCTTGACCTTGCCCGAGCCCTCATGGTTGTCGCACGAGGTCTTGATTTCAGGCAGCAGGCCGGTCGCCCCCAGGGCCTTCAGACGGGCATCGGTGATGTTGAGGTTTTCGAAGCCCCAGCGCACCTGCTCGCCGCTCATGACCTTGCCCTTGCCGTATTTGTCCTGGGCCGTACGCACCGCTTCCACGGTGGCAATGGCCGCCGAGACGCCCCGGTTGTAGAGGATGGAGCCGAGCTTGTTCTTGTCCTGCATGTTGCCCTTGCCCGCGCCATAGACCACCTTGTCGATGTCGGCAATCACGGGGACATCCTTGCCGGCCACGTTCCAGGTGGCCGACAGGTAGCCCTTGGCGGCGTCACCGGCGGGGATGGTGTCTTCTTCCGAACCGGCCCACCAGGAACCGACGATCTTGTCACGCGGATAGCCGACCTTCTGCGCGGCCTTCAGTGCGGTCTGGTTCATCACGCCCCAGCCCCAGAAGATCACGTAGTCCGGGTTCTCCTGGCGGATGCGCAGCCACTGTGCGCCCTGCTCGTTGCCGGGGTGGGCCACCGGGATTTCCACCAACTTGAACTTGCCGATGGAGGACTCCGCCTGCAGCGCCACGATGGGTTCCTTGCCATAGGCCGAGTCGTGATACAGGAACACGATCTTCTTGCCCGCCAGCGAACCATTGTTCTTGCCGGCCAGGTATTTCACGATGGCCGAGACCTGCATCTGGTAGGTGGTCACCAGCGGGAAGGCATACGGGAACACCGAGCCATCCACCGCATCGGTACGGCCGTAGCCGATCATCACCAGGGGTACCTTGTCCTCGGCGGTCTTGTCGATGAGCGCATAGGAGATGCCGGTGGCCATGGGGTTGATGGCGGTGCCGTGCGTGACCTGGTTCTTGTTCTTCATGCGCTCGTAGCACTCCACGCCCTTGGCGTTGTTGTACTCGGTCTCGCACTCTTCCCAAGATAGTTTGACGCCGTTGACGCCGCCTTCCTTGAGGTTGATGTAGTTGAGGTAATCGACATAGCCGCCGTAATACGACTGGCCATTGGTGCCATACGGCCCGACCCGGTAGCTGGGGATGGCGATGAACTGGTCGCTGGCCTGCGCCAGGGCCGGCGCCGCCGGAGCCAGCAGGCTGGCGGCGCAGGCGGTGGCCAGCAGCCACTGCCGCAGATGCTTCATGGTTTTCATGGTCTCGTCTCCTTGTTGTTGTCGTTGCCGACTTTGATCGGAGACCGGTGTTCCGGTCTCCGCCTACCTCAATCCGGTCCTTGCGGCGCTCAGTGCGGGAACGGCCACAAGCGCAGTTTTTCCTTGGCGATCTGCCACAGCCGCGCCAGCCCGTGCGGCTCGGCGATCAGGAAGAAGATGATCAGGGCACCGAAGACCATCATCTGGATATGCGAGACCGTCGCGTTGGTGAACGGCAGGTGCAACAGAGACGCCAGCGGCGGCAATGCGTTGTCCAGGAAGATCGGCAGCAGCAGGATGAAGGCCGAGCCCAGGAAGGAACCGAGGATGCTGCCCACGCCGCCGATGATGATCATGAAGAGGATGCGGAAAGACAGGTCCAGCGAGAAACCGTCCGGCTCCACCGAGCCCAGGTAGCAGAAGGCATACAGGGCACCGGCCACGCCGCAATAGAAGGAGCTCACGGCAAAGGCGGTCAGCTTGGTGCGCATGAGCGGGATGCCGATCACTTCGGCCGCTACGTCCATGTCGCGCACGGCCATCCAGGCGCGTCCCGTGGAGGAGCGCACCAGGTTCTTGGCCACCAGCGCCAGCACACTCACCACGGCCAGCACGAAGAGGTATTTGCGCACCGGAGTATCGATGGCGATGCCGAAGAAATCGATCTTGGGCGTGCTGATCACGCCGGATGAAGAATTGTTGGAGAACCAGGGAAACTTGGTCAGCGCCCACACCACGAAGAATTGCGCCGCCAGCGTGGCCACGGCCAGGTAGAAGCCCTTGATGCGCAGCGAGGGCAGCCCGAAGAGCACGCCCACCATGGCCGCACAGGCCCCCGAGAGCAGCAGCGTGGCGACGATGGGAATGCCCTCCACCCGCAACTGGAAGTTGTAGGCCGCATAGGCGCCCACGGCCATGAAGGCCGCCGACCCCAGCGAGAGCTGGCCGGCGTAACCGGTCAGCACGTTCAGGCCCAGTGCGGCCAGCGCAAACACCAGGAACGGCACCAGGATGGCCGAGAACCAGTATTCACTGCCCAGCAGCGGCACGCCCACGAAGGCGAACACCATGAAGAGCGTGAAGATGATGCGATCCTGGCGGATCGGGAAGATCTGGCTGTCGGCGATGTAGCTTGTCTTGAATTGTCCTGCTTCACGGTACAGCATTGCGTTCTCCTTGTTCCTGCATGGCACCTGTGGCGACATATCGCCAACATTGGAATGAGCACATTGTCATACTCGGTCGATATGGCGCTCGCCAAACAACCCTTCCGGCCGCACCAGCAGGAACAGCAGCGCGAACACGTAAGGGAACCAGCCTTCGATGCCACCGAAGTTGCCGCCGAAGGCATCCTGCATGACCGGCGGGATATAGATCTCGGCCAGTTTCTCGGAAGCGCCGATGATGAGCCCGCCCACGATCGCCCCGGGAATCGAGGTGAAGCCGCCGAGGATCAGCACCGGCAGTGCCTTCAGGGCCGTCATGGTCAGCGCGAACTGCACGCCATTGCGCGAACCCCACAGCAGGCCCGCAATCAGCGCCACGAAACCGGCCACGCCCCACACCACGGCCCAGATGTGCTGCAGCGGGATGCCCAGCGACAGCGCCGCCTGGTGATCGTCGGCCACCGCACGCAGGGCGCGGCCGACCTTGGTCTTCTGGAAGAACAGCGCCAGTGCCGCCACCAGCGCCACCACCATGCCGGAGGCGAAGAGGTCGAACTTGGAAATGCCGATGCCGATGCTGTCCATCACCGACTGGATCGGTTCATCGACGATGCCCAGGTCGATGGGCCGCACTTCGCTGCCGAACAGCAAGGGGCCCAGACCTTCGAGGAAGAAGGTCAGGCCGATGGTGGCCATGAAGAGCGTGATCGGCGGCTGGTTGACCAGCTTGCGCAAGACGAAGCGCTCGGTGGCCAGGCCCACCAGGATCATCACCACGAAGGCGCCGATGATGGCCGCCCACATCGGCATGCCCTTCTCCATCAGGCCCACCACCGCCAGCGCGGCGAAATACACCATCGCGCCCTGGGCGAAATTGAAGACGCCGGAGGCCTTGTAGATCAGTACGAAACCCAGCGCCACCAGGGAATACATCAACCCCGAGAGCAAACCGCTCAGGGTGACTTCGAGGAAGAATTGCATGTCGTCTCCTTGCCTGCCATGTCCATATTGTTTTTATTGTTTATATTGTTTTCACATTCAGTGGGAAGTGCCGAGATAGGCCTTGATGACTTCCGGATTGCTCATCACCTCATCGGGCGTGCCGTCGCCGATCTTCTTGCCGTAGTCCAGCACCACGACGCGGTCGGAGATATCCATGACCACACCCATGTCGTGTTCGATCAGCACGATGGTGGTGCCGAACTGGTCGTTGACGTCGAGGATGAAGCGGCACATATCCTGTTTTTCTTCCACATTCATGCCGGCCATGGGTTCGTCCAGCAGCAGCATGTGCGGCTCGGCCGCCAGGGCGCGCGCCAGTTCCACGCGCTTTTGCAGGCCGTACGGCAGGCGTCCCACCGGGGTTTTGCGGATGTGCTGAATTTCAAGGAAATCGATCACTTCTTCGACTTTCCGCCGATGCTCGATTTCTTCGTTGCGGGCCGCGCCCCACCACAGCGCATTGGAAAACAGGCCCGAGCGCATCTTGGTGTTGCGGCCGGTCATGATGTTGTCCAGCACGGTCATGCCTTTGAAGAGCGCGATGTTCTGGAAGGTACGAGCAATGCCCTGGCGCGCGATGCTGCTGGGATGCATGCCCAGGCGCGGCTGGCCGCGATAGAGGATGCTGCCCTTCTGCGGATGGTAGACGCCGTTGATGACGTTGATCATCGAGCTCTTGCCGGCGCCGTTGGGTCCGATGATGGCGCGGATCTCATGCTCGCGCACATCGAAGGAAATATCGGTGAGCGCCTTCACCCCGCCGAAGGACAGCGAAATGTTCTGCAGGTCGAGGATGACCTCGCCGATGCGGCGGCCATTGGCGGCCACCGACGGGGCTTCGTCATCGGGGCTGGTCACGGGCGGCAGTCCCGCGGGCAGGATTTCGGAAGACAGGTGTCGTTTCATGGTCGGATTCATTCAGCAGTGGTCTGGTCGGGCTACGCTGCAAGCCGGAGGCATCGAGGCCGCCGGGACGGGACTGCGTGCTGCTCAGGCGGCGCTTTGCAGCGTCTTGAAGGTCTTGGCGTCGGCAATCCTGAGGTCGGCCGAGATCATGCCCTGGCGGCCATCCTCGAACTTGACCTGGGTCTCGATGTACTGCGACGCATGGCCCGCATAGAGCGCCTCGATCAGGACCGCATACTTGTCCGCGATGAAGCCGCGCCGGACCTTGCGGGTGCGGGTCAGCTCCTCGTCATCGGGATCGAGTTCCTTGTGCAGGATCAGGAAGCGATGGATCTGCGAATCGGCCAACAGCGGATCGGCCACCAGGTCAGCATTGACCTTTTCCACGCATTCACGCACCAGGTCGTAGACCGCCGGATTGGCGGCCAGGTCGGTATAGCCGCTGTAGGGAAGATTGCGGCGCTCGGCCCAGTTGCCCACGGCATCCATGTCGATGTTGATGAAGGCCATGCATTGTTCGCGGCCATTGCCGAAGGTCACCGCTTCCTTGATGAAGGGGAAGAACTTCAGCTTGTTCTCGATGTACTTGGGCGCGAACATGCTGCCGCAGGCCATCTTGCCGACATCCTTGGCGCGGTCGATGATTTTCAGGTGGCCGTCGCTGTCGAAGAAACCTGCATCTCCCGTGTGGAAGTAGCCGTCCCGGTCGATGGCTTCGGCGGTGGCATCGGGCCGCTTGAAATATTCCTTCATCAGGCCCGGAGAGCGCACCAGTACCTCGCCATTGGCATCGATGCGCACTTCCACGCCCTTCATGGGGCGGCCCACGCTATCGAGCTTGACGTCGCCCGAGGGTTGCATGCACACCGTCACGCAGGTCTCGGTCATGCCATAGAGCTGCTTGAGGTTGATGCCCAGCGAACGATAGAAGTCGAACAGGTCCGGCCCGATGGCCTCGCCGCCGGTATAGGCCACGCGCAGGCGCGACATGCCGAGCACGTTCTTGAGCGGTCCATACACCAGCAGGTCGCCGATGGCGTATTGCAGGCGATCCACCAGCGACACGCCCGGCTTGCCATCGAGGATGCGCATGCCGACCCGGCGCGCCACCTTCATGAAACCATGGAACATCTTGCGCTTGATCCAGCCGGCGTCCTCAATGCGGATCATCACTTGCGTGAGGATGTTTTCGTACACGCGCGGAGGCGCAAAATAATACGTCGGGCCGATCTCGCGCAGGTCCGTCATCACCGTATTGGGCGACTCCGGGCAATTGAGACAGAAACCGGCCACGTGCTGCTGGGCGAAGGAGTACAGGAAGTCACCGACCCAGGCCAGCGGCAGGTAGCAGAGGATGTCGTCGCTCTCATCCAGATGATCGAACTCCACCAGCGTGGTGGCGGTGGTGATCATCGCGCGGTGCGAGTGGCACACGCCCTTGGGCTTGCCGGTGGTGCCGGAAGTGTAGAGGATGATGGCCACGTCATCGGGCGAACCCGCCGCCACCTCCTGCTCGAAGTAACCCGGATGCGCACGTTCGTAAGCGCGGCCCAGTTCCTGCACGCGGGCAAAGGACAGCAGCTCGGGCTGGTGGTAGTTGCGCATGCCGCGTTCGTCGTCATAGATGACGTGGGCGATGCGGGGCAGGTTTTCCTTGATCTCGAAGACCTTGTCGACCTGCTCCTGGTCTTCGGCCATGACGAAGTCGACGTTGGCGTCGGCCAGCACGTAGGCCATGTCGGCCGCAGGCGCATCCTGGTACAGCGGCACCGGCATGCCACCCAGCGCCTGGGCCGCGCTCATGGCCCAGTACAGGCGCGGGCAGTTGTTGCCGATGATGGCCAGGCTCATGCCGCGCTTGAATCCCAGCGCCGCCAGGCCGCAGGCGAAGCTGCGTACCTCGTCGGCCACCTGGCGCCAGGTCGTGGTCTGCCAGATGCCCAGGTCCTTCTCGCGGAAGGCCGCCCGTTCGGGCCGTCGTTGGGCATGCGCCAGCAGCAGCCGCGGAAAGGTCGCGGCTTCCTTGTCTTGTCTCGTCTCCACCATTTCCCACCTTCTTGTGCAGGTTCGAAAGATCCGTTTCCTTCATGGAATTGCATGAGGATACGAACCCGGTGTCGGATCAGTCTGTGCCGCCAGGCTTACGCTGCTCTTACTGCGGCAGTCATTGTGTCGGGCATGCCAGCTGTCCTGTCTCTATGATTGGCCAGACTTCTGCCTGGACCTTTTTTGCGATGATAGTAGAGGCAGTGGTTGCCAGTGGATGTCATCTCACCGACAATTGACAAAACTTTCGATATTGCGACGCATCATCATGGAGACATCAATTCGACGCATGCTGTCCAAGAGCATCTGGGCGCAGGCGCTGACCGAAGAACAGCTGGCCCGGGTGGAAGCCGAGGTGGTCAGCCGCAAGATCCCGGCCGGGGGCTACGTCTGCCGCAAGGGCGATCCGGTGGCGCACTGGATCGGAGTGCACGAGGGCTTGCTGAAGATGAGCAGCGTCTCGCCCGAAGGCAAGACCGTCTCCTTCGCCGGCATGGCCAACGGCGGCTGGCTGGGCGAAGGCTCGCTGCTCAAGGACGAACCGCGCAGGTATGACGTGGTGGCCCTGCGCGAAAGTGAACTGCTCTACATGCCCAAGGCCACCTATCTCTGGCTGCTGGACAACAGCATTCCCTTCAACCGCTTTCTCGTGACGCAATTGAACGAGCGCCTGGCGCTGTTCATTTCGCTGGTGGAATACGACCGCATGCTGGAGCCGGATGCCCGCGTGGCGCGCTGCCTGGCGGCGCTGTTCAATCCTTATCTGAATCCTGGCATCGGGCTGAACCTGCAGATCTCGCAGGAAGAAGTCGGCAACCTCTCCGGCACCTCGCGCCAGCGCGCCAACCAGGCCCTGCAGGTGCTGGAAAAGGCCGGCCTGCTGAAGGTGGACTACGGCAGCATCACCATCAATGACCTGGAAGGGCTGCGGCAATTTCCGGGATGAAACGCAGCTCCGGTCAGGAACCTGAGGACATGAAAAAAGCGCGGCCTGGCCGCGCTTTTTCGTTGGGGGTACAGTCGCTCTCTCAGGGCGTGGGCCGGGCGGGCTCATCCCCGCGCGCCGGACGATTGCGGTTGCGCCAGTAGATGCCGGTATCGGCCACCGTGCCCATGAATTCCTTGGGATCCGTGGATTTGACCACGTAGCCATTGGCACCGAGTTCGTAGCTCTGGTTGATGTCGCGCTGGTCGTCGGAAGAAGAGAACATCACCACCGGAATGTGCGAGGTGGCGGCATTGGACTTGATGATCTTGAGGAAATCGTGGCCGCTCATCAGCGGCAGGTTCAGGTCAAGCAGGATCAGGTAGGGATGCAGATCCTTGCGGCTCGCATATTCCCCCTGGAAAAAGAATTCCTCCGCCAGCTCCGCATCGGCAAACCAGGTCAGCTTGTCAGCCAGCTTGCGGCTGCCCAGCGCCAGGCGTGTCAACTCGGCCACTTCCGGGCTGTCGTCGACGAGGATGATGTCATATTGCTCGATATCCATGGATGGATCGCTTTCTTCAATTAATTTCAAGCTGGAACACTTCTTGTCTGGATGACCACATCCCGGCCACCCTGCATCGCGTTGCTGCCGCCTGCCCCGTCCATCCCCGACGCAGCTGCGGGCAGTGCATTTCACTGCTGCCACTGCCCTGCGGCCTGGTTCCAGCCTCGGCGGTCTGCTTGAAACCAGTACCGACGCCGATCTCCGTACTGTCAGGGGATTATTGCACAGGCATTTTCAAAAAAAATCAGAAATTTCCTGAATGTGAAGATCTCTTCACTCAGGTTTTTTGTCACTTGTCCGGCGTGGCAATGCCGGTACGAATCGCATAGCGCACCAGGCCGGGCACATCGCGGATGTCCAGGCGCTCCATCAGCTGTGCCCGGTGGGTCTCGATGGTCTTGGCGCTGACGTTAAGCTGGTAGGCGATCTCCTTGGTATTGTTGCCTTCGGCAATCAACTGCAGGATTTCGCGCTGGCGCGGGGTGAGCACTTCGACCGGCGTGCCGTTTTGTGCAACACGCTTCATATAGTTATCGAGCGCCTCGCGCGAGATGTGCGAATCCAGGTACTGGCGCCCATGTTTTACTTCATACAGGGCTTTTTCCAGCTCGGTGGCGGCCGAATCCTTGAAGAGATAGCCGTTGGCGCCGGCATTCAAGGCCTGCATGACGTATTCCTCGCTGCCGTACATGGACAGCATCAGGAAGCGGATGGTCGGATACTCGCCCCGCAGGCGGCGCAGCGCTTCCAGGCCGTTCATGCCCTTCATGGCGATGTCCAGCAGCACCAGGTCGGGTTTCAGCTGCGGGATCATCTCGATGACTTCGGCACCGTCGGACGCCTCGCCCACCACCTCCACACCCGGCATGGCGGTCAGCAGTGCCTTGATGCCGCTGCGCACCAGCGCGTGGTCGTCGGCCAGCATGATTCGGGTCAGCATTTACATTCTCCTTACGATGGGGGCGACCGGCAGGTGCATGACGATTTCCGTCCCTGCGCCGGGCGCCGAAGTGATGTCCATGGAACCGCCTACCAGCACCGCCCGCTCTTCCATGTTGAGCAGGCCGAAACTGGTGCCGGAAATGGCATTGCTGCGGGCACGCTCGATGTCAAAACCTTTTCCGTCATCGCGGATGCTCAGGTACACCTGGTCCTGCTGGCGGTCGATCTTGACCCAGATGTTCTGGCACTTGGCGTGGCGCAGGATGTTGGTGACGGCTTCCTGCACGATGCGGAAGGCGGTGTTCTCGATGTCGTGGTGCAATTCTTCATCATGCCCGCTGCTCTCGAACCAGCCGTTCACGTTGGCCAGCTTGGACTTCTGCTCCACGTAGGAACGCAGGGCGGCAATCAGGCCCAGATTGTCCAGCTGCGGCGGGCGCAGGTCCAGCGACAGGCTGCGTACCTGGGCCAGCACGGCGGTGACGATGTCGATGCCGTTCTGCAGCGACGGGCCTTCCAGCGAGCCGGTCTTCTTGATGGTTTCCAGGTTGATCTTCAGGGCGGTCAGCGACTGCCCGACGTCGTCATGCAAGCCGCGCGCCAGGTGCTGGCGTTCGCGCTCCTGCACCTCGATCACGCGCGAGGACAGCAGTTGCTGGCGCTGGATCGCCAGTTCCAGTTCGCGCCGTGACTGTTCGCGCTCGGTGACGTCGATGGCCAGGCCGGCCACCATGTCGCCCTTGCCTTCCCCACTGATCGGGAAACGCACCACGTCGAGGATGCGTGCATTGTGGTTGTGGTCGAACACGGTTTCCTGGGTGTGCAGCTCGCACTTTTCTTCCAGCACCTTGCGATCGTACTCACGCGAGGCTTCGGCCCCGCCCGTGGTCATCAGCTCGGCATCGGTCATGCCATCCATGTCGTGCGGGGTCATGCCGTAGAAGGCCGACTGCGCCGGATTGACGTAGCTGTAGCGCAGCTGCGCATCCTTGATCCAGGTCGGCATGGGGGCGGCATTCATGAAGGCATTGAAGCGCGCCTGCATCTCGCGCAGGGCCTGGGCACTGGCGCGCTGCTTGCGCCGCGCCTGGGCGTCGCGCAGCTCGCGGTCAACCGCGTGCGGCAGGCGGGCGATGGCGCTTTTCAGGAAGTAATCCTGAGCACCCGCCTTCATCACTTCCACTGCCGTCTGCTCGCCGATCACGCCGGAGACGATGATGAAGGGCGTCTGGTCATTGTCGGCCTTGACCAGCTTCAAGGCTTCGACGCCGGAGAACATCGGCATCGAATAATCCGAGATGACGATGTCCCAGCGCTGCGCCTGCAGCGCCGCCAGCAGGGCCTGTTCGTCGTCGACCCGTTCCCAGGTCGGATCGAAGCCGCCGCGCTTGAGCTCACGCACCATCAGCACGGCATCTTCTTCCATGTCTTCGACGAACAGTACGCGTAGCGGAATGCTCATGGGACCTTGTTCTCCTTCAGGCTCACGGTTGAGTCGGTTCAATTCTCATCGGACGATCGGCGCGCTTCGCCCAGGCTGGGCAGCACGCCCTTGCGCGGCAACGCGAAGTAGAAGCTGGCCCCTTCCCTGGGCTTGCTCTCGGCCCAGACCCGGCCGGTGTGGCGCACCACGATGCGCTGCACCAGCGCCAGGCCAATGCCGGTGCCGGCGTATTCCTCCTGACGATGCAATCGCTGGAAGGTACCGAACAGCTTGTGCGCATAGCGCATGTCGAAGCCGACGCCGTTGTCATGGACGCCGTAGACGTATTCGTCCGCATTGGCCTGCATGGTCACGCACACGCGCGGCTGCTCGCTCTTGCTGCTGAACTTGACGGCATTGGACAGCAGGTTTTCCCATACTTGCGCGATCAGCCCGCGATTGGCGACCGCACCTTCCAGACGCGGCACGTCGAAGATCACGCCGGGGTTTTCCTGCTGCAGACCGGCGACCACCTGCGCCACCAGTTCGTCCATCGAGAAGCGCTGCAAGGTCAGTTCACCGGTGGTGGACTTGGCCAGCTTGAGCAGGTCGTTGATCAGGGCATCCATCTTGCGCACGTTGCGGCGGATCACCTGCAGCTGCTCGCGCCCCTTCTCGTCGATGGCGTGGGCGTAGTCCTCTTCGAGGATCATGGCATAGCCGGAGATGGCACGCAGCGGCGCGCGCAAGTCATGCGAGACCGAATAGGAAAAACTCTCCAGCTCCTTGTTCACGTTGTGCAGGTGCTGGGCCTGGCGCTCCAGGTCGGCATTGAGGGCCTCGATCTCTTCCTCGGCGCGCTTGCGTTCGGAGATGTCGTAGATCACGGTACGGCTGATGAGCTTGCTGTTGTCGCGGCTGGGAATGGCGGTGGCATTGACCAGCGCGGTGAATTCGCTGCCATCGGCGCGGCGGAAGTTGAGGTCGATGCCGCTGATCTCGCGCCTGAGCAGGAACTGGGGTTGCAGCTCGCGCTCGTAGCGCGCGGCGCTGGCCGGGGCCAGCAGGTCGGTCTGGGTCATGCGGCCCACCACCTGTTCGCGCGTGTAGCCCAGCCATTTCAGTTCGGTGTCGTTGATCTTGATGATGCGCTTGTCGGTCTCGTCGACCGAGTGATAGCCGCAGGGCGCGTTGTTGTAGAGATCCTCGATCTCGTCCGAATAAGCTTGTGCGCGCTGCTGGGCCTCGACCCGGCGCGACATTTCCTTGCGCAGCTTGCGGTAGACCAGCAGCAGCAAGGCAATGCTGAGCAGGCTGCCGCTGATGACCATGAAAATGGTCAGATTGGCGCTCATGGCCGTGTCATGTGAGCGTGTGGCCAACAATGCGTTCTCGTTGCCCTTCATCTGCTCAAAGCCGGTGCGGATGCGCTCACCCAGTTCCTTGCCCTCCAGCACGCGGGCGCGGCCCTCTTCCTGGCTCAGTTCCATCAGCTGGCGCGACAGCGTCAGGCGCTGCATCACCAGGTCTTCGGTCTGACTGAGCAAAACAGCCTGCCGCGGGTTGTCGCTCAGCAGGCGGCGCAAATCCTGCAGCAGTGCGTTGACATGACGCACCCCCGTCTCGAAATTGTTGCGGTATTCCTGCTCACCCGAAAGCGCAAAGCCGCGCGAACTGCTGACTGCGTCGCGCAGGGCCGAGTTGGCTTCTTCCAGCTTGTTGAGCACCGTGTAGCTATGCTGCAGCCAGACGGCACGCCGCTCGAAGTCACGCACGCTGTGGTACGAAAAAGCTGCCACGCCCAGTGAGAGCAACAGGGCCAGCAGAAAGAAAATGCCGGTGCTGGCGCGGGCCAGTCCGCTTTGTCTGGTTATCGGCATGGTTCACGTTTCATTGGTCTGCCAGTCACGCTTCCGGCTTGCGAGCCGGTTACCCGACCACCTGCCCGAATGCAGCACGCCTTGAGCAGGCTGCTCGGGTATTCATACTGTGTGTTGCCGGGAACCGCGCATGCACACGCACCTGGATGCGGCGTAGCCATTCCCCCCCGCAGCAGCCCGGCCAACCTGTCTGCGCCAGGGTGGTGAGGGGGCGGCTGAAGTGTCTCCTTGCTGCCTGTCCCGATACCGGAATACGGCCTATCCGATATCAACTGTTTTCTTTCTGTCAGCAAATGGAACCAACATCTTCAAATTCGTGGAAAACGCTGTTGCGCAAATGCGCCATGCGATGCGCATCAAGCCCAGCTATCCGGCATTTTCCTATTGTTTATTCGAATTAATTCTATAATAGATTCCGATATTTACCCGTTTTTTCCGGGCTTGGGCCCGAGCTCTGCCGGCGCGTATTTCGATGAAAAATTCACATTCCCTGCTTCTGGCTGCCGGCCTCCTGAGTTGCATCAATCTGGATGCACTGGCTGTTTCCTCCACCGGCAACCTGGAAATTTCAGCCATCGTCCCCTCACAATGCGCGGTCCAGAGCGCCGCCCTGCCCTTCGGCAGCTATGCAGCCAGCGCCCTGCAGCAGAATGCGCAGATCGGCGTGGCTTGTTCCAACGGCACCAGCTACACCGTGAGCCTGGATGCCGGCACCGGCAGCGGTGCCAACGTCGCCACGCGCAAGCTGAGCACTGCCGATGGCCTCAATACCCTCAACTACGGCCTGTATCAGGATGCTGCGCGCACCCGTTCCTGGGGCAACAGCACTGGCAGCGATACAGTGGCCGGGGTGGGCAACGGCAGCAACCAGAACATCCCGGTCTACGGCTACATCCCGGGTGGCCAGACCGCCCGTGCGGGCAGCTACAGCGACGTGGTGGCCATCACCCTGTCCTATTGATTCGGAGAACGCCGGCGCAGCGCCGGCAGGCCAACACAATGGCGCGGACTCCTCACGGAGACGCGCCATTTTTCTTGCCCGCACCGCTGTCGCTGGCGCCACCAAGTTACTGATGAGCAAATTTTTTGTTGATTGTTGATCACATTCTGTGGCTGGCTTGCAACTTTCTTCACACTTTTTGACCAGTTCCGTTTTAATCTAGCAAAAAACTGACAACGATCTGACAACCAGAGTGGAGATGTCGCAGCGTGACGAGATCAGCATCCATAGGGGGGCAGCTGGTGCGCGTAATGGCGCTGGCTTGCCTGGCAAGTGCGGGGGGATGGCAGGCGGCCCACGCGTCCAATTTCGAGATCGCTCCGGTGGTGCTGGAGCTGTCGTCCTCGCGCACGGCCGGCGTGATCAAGATCGTCAACAACGACAATCACAATGTCTCCCTGCAACTGCGCGCCTATGACTGGCAGCAGGCCGACAGCAAGGATGAGCTGCAACCCACGCAGAACCTGATCCTCAGTCCCCCCGTATTCAATCTGGCCCCCGGTGCCTCGCAAGTGATCCGGGTGGTGGCCAAACAGCCTGCCGCGCCGACCGAGATCGCCTATCGCCTGCTGATCGATGAAATCCCCGCCGCCACCGAGGGAGCCACCATCAATTTCAAATTCCGCATTTCCATGCCGGTGTTCATCGCACCGTCCACCGCGCCCAAGGCCCAGCTGGAGTATCAGCTGCGCGCCGGCAAGCCCTTGCGCCTGCTGGTCGAAAACAGCGGCAACCGCCGCGCACGCCTGCTGGACCTGGCGCTGACGCTGCCCAATGGCAAGAAACTGAGCGCGCCGGGCGGGGGCAATCCCTACACCCTGGCCGGCATCACCCGGCAATACCTGATCGAGAGCGACACCCCGCTTGCCGTGGGCAGCCGAGTCAAGCTGACTGCCAACAGCGATGCCGGGCCGATTGATGCCGAACTCACCGTGGCACCTTGATTCGCACGGCACGCTGGTTTGCTTCCCTCCTCCTGGCCGGGTGCCTGGCCATGGTGGCGCTGGCGCGGGCTGCCGAGCCGGGTGACGAGATCCTGTTGCTGGAGGTTTCCATCAACGGACGCAACACCAGCCTGGTAGCGCAGTTCACGCGCCGCCAGCAGGCACTGTATGCCACGGCATCGGAACTGCGCAGCCTCAAGCTGCGCGTCGATGGCGCGGATGAGGAGCTGATCGCCCTGCGCGCCCTCACGACGGCAGTCGACCTCGACGAGGCCGGTGCCAAGATCAACCTGATGGTCCCGGCCCGTTTCATGAACACCACTGACATCGACGCCGCCAGCATCGCCAGCAAGGTCCCCCTGTCACCCGGCGGACAGGGGCTGGTGCTGAACTACGACCTGCTGGCGTCCAGCAGCCAGAACCAGCACGCGCTGGGCGGACTGTTCGATGCGCGCTGGTTCTCCGGCAGCAGCGTGTTCAGCTCTACCGGGCTGGGCTATACCGGCAATAGCGGCGGGGTGTCGGCCCGGCTGGAATCGACCTACACCTATTCGGACCCGGCCACGCTCACCCGCTATCGCCTGGGCGATGTCATCAACAGCAGCCTGGCCTGGAGCCGCTCGGTGCGTCTGGGCGGTTTCCAGTACGCATCGGATTTCAACCTGCGGCCGGACCTGGTGCGTTTTCCCACGCCGTCGCTGGGCGGCGAAACGGTAGTCCCTTCGACCGTCGACCTGTTCGTCAACGGCGTGCGCCAG
This sequence comes from Herbaspirillum sp. 1173, assembly GCF_031455335.1. Classification (NCBI taxonomy): domain Bacteria; kingdom Pseudomonadati; phylum Pseudomonadota; class Betaproteobacteria; order Burkholderiales; family Oxalobacteraceae; genus Herbaspirillum; species Herbaspirillum sp. 1173. The sequence continues at coordinate 998,647 of NZ_JAVDSP010000001.1, forward strand.
CTCTCGCAGCCGGTGCCGCCCGGTCCCTTCGAGATCCGCCAGCCGCCCATCGCCAGCGGAGCCGGCCAGATCGCCGTGGCGGTGACTGACGAACTGGGGCGGCAGACCTTCCGCACCATCAACTTCTACGCCACCGACCGGCTGCTGAAACCGGGACTGTCGTCCTATTCGGCCGAAGGCGGCTGGGTGCGGCGCAATTACGGTCTGCGCAGCAATGACTATGGACAGTTCGCTCTCTCCGGCACGGCACGCCATGGGATGAGCGACTGGCTCACCCTGGAAGGGCATGCCGAAGCCATGCGCAGTCTCAAGCTGGCCGGCGGCGGCGCGGTCTTCAACCTGGGCAATCGCGCGGTGTTGGCCAGCTCGCTGGCGGCCAGCAGCAGCGAGGGCAATTCCGGCCAGCAAGTCTCGCTGGCCATCGAGCGCAATGCCGATCCGGTCAGCCTGTCGCTGTCGCGCACGCAATCCACGCGGGGCTATCAGGATATCGGTGCGCTGCAGGGGGCCCCGGTCTCGCGCAGCGCCACGCTGGCGACGCTGGGCCTGAACCTGCGTGAATACGGCTCGCTGAGCATGGCCTATGCACGCAGCAAGAGTCCGCTGCTGTTCACCGACCTCGGCACCAGCAATCTGGCAGACAGCGAGACCGTGACGGTGACCTGGTTCAAATCGGTCGGCAACACGTCCAATTTCTATCTCACGGCCTATCGCGACTTTCGCAGCAGCGGCTACGGTGCCACCATCGGGCTGATCATCCCCTTCGGCGGCCGCGACGTGGCCGGGGCCAGCGTGAGCAACAACAACGGCCAGCGTACCAGCACGCTGCAAGCCAGCCGCTCGACGGTGGCCATCGGCGATCTCGGCTGGCAATTGCAGGATACCGAGGGCAGCTATCGGCAGCGCATCGGCCAGCTCAACTACAAGAGCCGCTACGGCAGCGTCAGCGCGGCAGCCTCGCAATCGAACGGTGCCACCAGCCAGCGCCTGGGTGCGCGCGGTGCGCTGGCCTTCATGGATGGCAGCGCCTTCGCCACCGACTGGATCGAGGACAGCTTCGCGGTGGTCAATGCCAGCGGGGTCAAGAATGTCGGCATCTACAACGAAAATCGCTACGCCGGCCGCACCGACGACAACGGCCAGTTGCTGCTGACCGACCTGCGCGCCTATGACGTCAACAAGATCTCGGTGGACGTGCTGGACCTGCCGCTGACCCTGCAACTGGACCAGTCGGACCAATACGTGAAGCCGCGCGACCGCTCCGGTGTGGTGGTGCATTTCAACGCCCGGCGCGCCTCGGACGTAACCATCATCCTCAAGGACGCCGCGGGGGAATTCATCCCGCTCGGCTCCTCCATCCGCGTGCGCGAGAGCGGCCTGCAGGCACCGGTCGGCTATGACGGCGTGAGCTATCTGCAGGAACTGGGGCCGGTCAACACGCTGGACGTACTGCTGCCGTCCGGAGCCCGCTGCCAGGCCATGCTGACGCCGCCGGCACGCAGCGAAGGTGGCATGAGCAATGAAATCGTGACCTGCCGTTGAAGGGCGGCCTGCATCGTGGAGAGCACATGAAGAACACTATCCATTCCGTGTCCCTGGCTGCGCTGGCGCTGCTCATCGCATTGGCCGCTGGTCCGGCGCAGGCCCAGCAACTCTGCTCGGCGGCGTCCAACCCGGTGTCCTTCGGCCTCTACGATCCGCAGTCCAGCAGCAGCCTCGACAACACCGGCAACATCACCGTCACCTGCCAGGCAACCGCCTCGCTGCTGATCGCCTATACCGTCAAGCTCAGTGCCGGCAGCAGCGGTGCCTATGCCCAGCGCAAGATGCTCAGCGGTGCCAACAGCCTCAACTACCAGGCATATCGCGACGCCGCGCACACCTCCGTGTGGGGCGATGGTTCCTCCAGCACCAGTTTCATCAGCGACGGCTACCTGCTTCAGGTCCTCACGCCGGTGAGCAGGACCTACACCGTCTACGGACGCATACCGGGCAGCCAGAACGTCAAGGCTGGCAGCTATCTGGATACGCTGACGGTGCTCATCACCTACTGAGCGGATCCGGCAAAGTGGCTGGAGAACTGCTGATGAGCTTGATAAACGTTCTCGTTGCGATTCAGGTTTTCCCTGACGAAAATTGACAGGGTGATAGGGAATAGCCGGATGCCTGATACGGGCTGCGGAAATTAAAGTATCTCCATACCAACGCTGCACAGGGAAGTTCTTGCAAGGGGCGAGGACGGGGCAGCCAGACCAGGAGAAACAAAATGTTCTTCATCAAGAAAAATCGCATCGTCGCTGCTTCCATCGCTGCTGTCGTGCTGGCTTCCAGCGCACCGGCTTCCTTCGCCGCCACTGCCAGTGGCACGCTGACCATCAGCGCCTCGGTGGTCGCCGCCTGCACCGTGGTCGGTTCGGCCATCGCCTTTGGCGCCTACACCCAGAGCGTGGTCAACCAGTCCGGCACCATCACCGTGCTGTGCACCAACGGCACGGCCTACAACGTTGGTCTGGACGCCGGTACCGGCACCGGTGCCAGCGTGAGCAACCGCAAGATGAGCGCAGCCGGCGGCGGCACCCTGAACTATGCGCTGTACCGCGATTCGGCCCGCAGCAACAACTGGGGTTCGACCATCGGCACCGATACCCTGACCGGCACCGGTTCCGGCCTGACCCAGACCCTGACCGTCTACGGCCAGATCCCGGCGGCCCAGACGCCGCTGGCAGGTTCCTACTCGGATACCGTGACCGTGACGCTGACCTACTGAACTACGGAAGTATTCAAGGATGGAAGGCTGACAGGATGGCCTGACGCGCTTTTGACACAAGGATTGCACTGCAAGCATTGCGCTGCAGCTTGACGATCCTGCAAGACGCGGACTACAACATCAGCTGCGATGCATACCGGGGAAACCGGAGGGGGTGGGCGGTGTACTTCATGATGAAGTACACCGTTTTTTTTTCATCCGCCAAGTCGTGGTTTGGCGCGTCGGCCTGATGCGTTCATGCCGGGAATACGGACTGCACCAGCGCCGCCTGCTGGGCATAGTGGCGGGCCTTGGACGCCGTCGGACCGGCATCGGTATCCGGCCGTGTTACGGCTCGCAGACGCACCTGCAACGGCAAGGCCGCTTCGATGGCATCCCGCACGCACAGCCAGGCCCCCTGCTTGCTCTCTTCCTCCTGTACCCAGATCACTTCCTCCAGCTGCGGATAGCTGCGCAAGACAGCACCCAGCCTGTCTTCGGGGAAGGGATGCAACTGCTCCACGGTCAGCAGGACAGTGCGCGTGTCGCCCGCCTTGCGGCGGCCGTCGGCCAGGTCGTAGCAGACCTTGCCACTGCACAAGACCACCCGCTGCACCTGTGCGGGCGGCGGCGCATCGGCATCCTCCACCAGGGGTTGGAAGTCCCCTTGCAACAGGGCCGACAAGGGCGACTGCGAACGCACTTCGCCATGCAGCATCGATTTGGGCGTGAAGACCACCAGCGGACGGTCGCCCTGCAGTGCCTGCTGACGCAGCAGGTGGAACCACTGCGCCGAACTGGACGGATACGCCACGCGCATGTTCTCCTGCGCGCACAGCAGCAGCATGCGGCTGAGGTAGCCGGTCGAGTGCTCCGGCCCCACGCCTTCATAGCCGTGCGGCAGCAACACGGTCAGCGCGGAGGGGTAGCCCCATTTGCCGCGACCGGAGGCGATGAACTGGTCGATCATGATCTGGGCACCGTTGACGAAGTCGCCGAACTGGGCCTCCCAGATGACCATCGTACCGGGCCCCGCCTGTACGCTGAATCCATATTCGAAGCCAACCACTGCCTCTTCACTCAGCGGTGAATTGACCACCTCCAGCGCCGTACCGGGCGCAGCCACCTGGCGCAGGGGCCAGAAGGCCTGCTGCACGCCTTGCGCCGCGTCGATCGCATGCCAGACGGCGTGGCGCTGCATGAAGGTGCCACGTTGCACATCCATACCGGAAATGCGCAGCCCCTGCCCTTCCCACAGCAAGGAGGCATAGGCCATGTTTTCGGCGAAATTCCAGCTGCACGCGTGATCGCTGGCGCTGACGCTGTCCTGCCACTGCGCAATCAGTCGCGTGACTGCAGGATGTGCAGCAAAGCCTTCCGGCAAGCGCGTCATGCGTTCCACGAACTGGCGCAGGCGCAGCAGGTCCGGCGCGTCGGGCTTGACGGCCAAGGCGGGTGCCCTCCGTTGCGCCGCCGGGGCGGATGGACGACTGTTGCGGAAGCTTGCGAGCACTTGCTGGCTGCTCACCGCCAGCAGCGTCGCGCCGTCGTCCGAACCGGGCCACCCGGCCTGGGCATAGAGCTGCGTGACCGGCGGATGCTTGTCGATGAAACCGTGCAGCAGGGGCTGGGTCACGGTCGCCGTATCCTGTTCCGCATGCCCCCAGCGACGATAGCCGACCAGATCGATCACCACATCGGCGCCAAACTGCATGCGATAGTCGAAAGCGATCCGCGCGGCACGCAGTACCGCCTCCGGCTGGTCGGCGTTGACGTGCAGCACTGGCGCGCCGACGATGCGGGCGATGTCGGTGCAGTAGCCATGATTGAGGGGATCAAGCGGATTGGGCGTGGTGAAGCCGATCTGGTTGTTGACGATCACGTGGACCGTGCCGCCCACGCTGTAACCCGGATGCAGGGACAGCTTGAGCGACTCCATCACCACGCCCTGGCCGCAGAAGGCAGCATCGCCATGGATCACCACCGAGGCCGGCATGGGTGATTGCGGATGCGCACTGCGGTAGCCGCGCACCATGCCCAGCAGCACCGGATAGGCGCTTTCCAGATGGGAGGGATTGTGCGCCATGAACAGGCCCAGCTGACCATGGGCGGTGGTGCGCACGGTCTCGGCCCCCAGATGGTAAGGCAGATCCACTGCGCCGGCTGCTGCTGCGGTCGTGCTCGTCGCGTCGAAATACGCCACGATATCGGCCGCCGGCATCTGCATCAGGTTCACCAGCAGGTTGAGACGGCCGCGATGCGGCATGGCCAGGAACAATTGCTCCAGCTGATAGAAACTGCTGCGCTCGGCCAGCGCATCCATCAGTACCAGCAGCGCTTCGCAGCCTTCCAGCGAAAAGCGCTTGGCGTGCGGATAATCTTGCTGCAGGTAGTGCTCCCACTGTTCGGCGGCAGCCAGCCGGGCCAGGATGGCGGCGCGCTCGGCAGTTGCAGGATCGGCCCCCGGGTCGCGCGCGGCCAGGCGTGCAAACAGCCACTGGCGGCGGGACTCATCACGTACGCCACTGGCATCGAGGCCGAGCGGGCCGCAATACAGCCGACTCAGAAAATGCGTCAATTCCTTCACATTGGTGAGGCCGAGCCCCTCCAGAAAGCGGTGCTGGCCCAGCGCCAGGTCCTCATCCTTCAGATCGTGGTGTTGGGGCAGCAAGGCAGGGATCTCGGGCACCGAGAGCGTGCCCAGAGGATCGATGTCAGCGATCCGGTAGCCCTCATGGCGATAGGCCTCGATGAAGGATTGTATGCGGGCGTGGGCCAGGGCCTGGCGCGCATCGGACGTCTGCTCGGTGCTGCCGGCGGGGGAATGGTGGAGCGTCATGGCTAACCTTTCGGGGCTGGGTCGGGGGCGGACTGCGTGCAGCGCCCTGAGCAGCGGCGACGCACGCAACGGACGTGTCCGCTCCTGCCAGCCGGCTGCCAGGCCTTTTCAGGCCGGGTGCGGCAGCAGCGTGCAGGGGGACACTTTGTTGTTGTCGCGCCCGGCGTGACGAAGCGGGCGCGGTCTCCTCGCAGATACCGGTTCAGGCGGCAGGCACGCCGCCCGGGTGAAGCATCAGCCCTGGATCAGCGACAGCTCGGGCTGGATGACCTTTTCGCGCGGACCTTTGCGCGGGGAAGCGGCATGGCCGCCAGCCTGGCCGTTGGCCAGCAACTCGCTGAGCCGGAAGCGGCCCATCAGCGCCGACAGCTGCTCGGCCTGGGATTGCAGTGCCTGGGAAGCGGCCGCATTCTGTTCCACCAGGGCCGAGTTTTCCTGGGTCATCTGGTCCATCTGGCTGATGGCCTGGTTGATCTGCTCGATGCCCTCGCTTTGCTCCTTGCTGGAGGCGCTGATATCGGTGATGAGGTCGGTGGCGTGCTTGATGCTGGCGATGACTTCATCGATGGTGGCGACGGTCTGCTCGACGATGCTGCTGCCGGCCTTCACATGACCGACCGAGCCTTCGATGAGCGACTTGATTTCCTTGGCGGCCACGGCACTGCGCTGAGCCAGGCCGCGCACTTCGCTGGCCACCACCGCAAAGCCACGTCCGTGCTCGCCGGCGCGGGCCGCTTCCACGGCCGCGTTCAGCGCCAGCAGGTTGGTCTGGAAGGCGATGCCATCGATGACCGTGATGATGTCGGCGATCTTGCCGGAGGAGGTGCTGATGGCGGTCATGATGTTGACCACCTGCTCCACCGAGGCACCACCGCGTACCGCGACATCCGAGGCGGAGACTGCCAGTTCGCTGGCCTGGCGAGCATTGTCGGCATTCTGGCGCACGGCCGAGGTCAGCTGCTCCATGGCGGAAGCGGTTTCTTCCAGCGAGCTGGCCTGCTGTTCGGTGCGATCCGACAGGCTCAGGTTGCCTTGCGCCAGTTCGCGCGCGGCCATGTCGATGGCGGAGGTGCCATTGCGCACGTTGGAGACGGTATCGTGCAGGTTATCGCTCATGTGCTGCAGCGCCTGCAGCAGGCGGCTGATCTCGTCCTTGCCGGCAGCGTTGAGGCGATAGGACAGGTCGCCCTGGGCCACCGCTTCGGCCAGCACCACGGCGTGGCGCACGGGGGCGGTGATGGAGCGCGTGATGAGCACGCCAATCACCGACGCCAGTACCACGGCCACGGCGGCCAGCACGATCATCTGGATCACGGCCAGGTGGCCGTCCTCGGCGACCTGGCGGGAATCTTCGACCATTTCCTGGGCCAGCGAATTGACCATCTTGTCGACCATGACGAAGTACTCCGTCTGCAGGCGCGCCAGATCGCCCTGGAAGAGCGTGGTCGCCTCGGCGCGTTCGCCGGTCTTCATCAATTCGAAGAACTTGCGCACGGCCACGCCGTAGGCCGAGCGGGCGGTAGTCTGCTCGGCGTAGAGCGCTTTGGTCTTGTCGGAATCGAGCATGCCTTCGAGCTGCTTGTAGGCCTCGGTGTTGGCCTTTCGCAGGCCGTCGTATTCACCCATGTACTTCGCCGAAGCCTCGGGCGTGGTCGCCAGCAGGATGTTGGACAGCACCGCATTGGCCTTGTAGCCATTGTTCTTGATCTGGTTGCTCAAGGCGATGAGCTGGTACTTCTCGTTGACGATGCTGTTGATTTCAGCGTTGTTGGAAGACTGGTTCCTGACACCGACCATGGCCGTCACCATGATCAGCAGCAAGACTACTGCAAAAGCGCCGCCCAGGCGGACGCCAATGTTGAAATTGGCGAGCTTCATCGCTACCCCCTTGTTTGTCCCATTTGATGCCCACGTGCAGGCCCTGGCTGGACGACTTTGTCCCGAGTCGTCGCTGATTGCCCTGCGTGCCCATGACACTGCACCACTTTGCGAATCCGCAATGCGTCTCTTGGGTTCTCTTCACATCTTTGGGGAGCGGCTTGTGCCCTTCTTCCTCGGCCTGCTTGCAGGGGCCGGGTTCCCTCAAAAACATTGTTTGCCCCGGGCTATGCCGGTCTCCTGTTTTTTGAGAAATTGCAAATTCCGGTTCAGTGTAAACATTTCCGCGCGGAAAAGTACTTGAAAATCACATTTATTTGACTCCTGTCGCGTAATTTTGTCAGGAGAGGGAAATAAAGCCAGTGGGTGAGAAATGATGAGTGGAGTGAAGCTTTTCGCTGCGCAAAAACAAAAACGCCCCGTTCTTGCGAACGAGGCGTTTTATTTGGCGGAGCGGACGGGGCTCTCCTACACAAGCGCAGGCCGCGGAATCGCTTGCAAGCGATTCCCTTCTCGCCCCGCCGGGAGCCGCGCAGGCGGCTCCCTCCGCTCCGCATGTTTTTGCTGCGCAAAAACAAAAACGCCCCGTTCTTGCGAACGAGGCGTTTTATTTGGCGGAGCGGACGGGGCTCGAACCCGCGACCCCCGGCGTGACAGGCCGGTATTCTAACCAACTGAACTACCGCTCCTAAACTGGTGCTGACTGCAAGATGCTGGTGGGCGCTGAGAGGCTCGAACTCCCGACCTAAGCCTTGTAAGGGCTCCGCTCTACCAACTGAGCTAAGCGCCCCGGCAAACTTGTCAGTCTCGTTGCTTTGTTACCTCAGCAACGAAAGAACATTATTTTATAGCATCTTTTAAAGCTTTGCCAGCTTTAAATTTAGGAACCTTGGATGCCTTGATTTTCAGGGCAGCGCCCGTCTGAGGATTGCGGCCCGTACGCGCCGCACGCTTGCCCACCGCAAAAGTGCCGAAACCCACCAGGGTAACCGTGCCATTCTTCTTCAGCGTGGTCTTCACAGCACCAATGAATGCGTCTACTGCTCGTCCTGCTGCTGCCTTGGAGATGTCTGCCTCGCCGGCAATGTGCTCAATCAGTTCGCCTTTATTCACTTACGCCCCTCGAACGAGTTTCTGGTTTGTTTGATTTCAAACGACGGTGCTTCGGCTCCAACACAGCGCGACAGAGCCCTCCTCACCATCGCTTGCCTGACGGAAATTTTCCGCAGCGGCTATTAAACAAGCCCATCTGCAGCGCTGTCAAGCCAAGGCGCAGGCTTGACGCGATTTTCAGTGAGATTTTCACGCACATTCCCGCAGGCCGATACATGAAGCCTTTGGGTACATAAAAAAGGCGCCTCAACTGAGGCGCCTTTCAAAGCGGAGGACTCCCGCAGGATCAATGCTTCACAACCGGGTCCGTCGCACCTTCCTTCGGCTTGACGGCCGCTTCGACGATGGCTTCATCTTCGGTCAGCGGGACCGGCTGGCGCTCCAGCGCCACTTCCAGGACCTTGTCGATCCAGCGCACCGGGATGATCTCCAGCTTGTTCTTGACGTTGTCCGGGATCTCGGCCAGATCCTTCACATTCTGCTCAGGAATCAACACGGTCTTGATGCCACCGCGATGCGCCGCCAGCAGCTTTTCCTTCAGACCGCCGATGGGCAGCACCTCGCCGCGCAGCGTGATTTCACCGGTCATCGCCACATCAGCACGCACCGGAATGCCGCTGAAGATGGACACCAGCGCCGTGGTCATCGCAATACCGGCCGACGGACCATCCTTGGGCGTCGCACCTTCCGGCACGTGGATGTGAATGTCGCTCTTCTCGAACACCTCATTCTTGATGCCCAGCTTGCGGGCACGGCTGCGAACCACGGTACGTGCTGCCTCGATCGATTCCTTCATCACGTCGCCCAGAGTACCGGTGCGGATAATCTGGCCCTTGCCGGGCATGTTCACCGCTTCGATGGTCAGCAGGTCGCCGCCGACTTCGGTCCAGGCCAGGCCGACCACCTGGCCGATCTGGTTTTCCTTCTCGGCCATGCCGAAGTCATAACGACGCACGCCCAGGAACTTGTCCAGATTGCGCGAGGTGACGGTGACCTTCTTCTCCTGCTTCTTCAGCAGCAGCAGCTTGACCACCTTGCGGCAGATCTTCGAGACTTCGCGTTCCAGCGAACGCACACCGGCTTCACGGGTGTAGTAGCGAATGATGTCACGGATGGCTGATTCAGCCACGCTGATCTCGCCTTCCTTCAGGCCGTTGTTCTTGATCTGCTTGGGCAGCAGGTAACGCTGCGCAATGCTGGTCTTCTCGTCCTCGGTGTAACCCGACAGGCGGATCACTTCCATCCGGTCCAGCAGCGCCGGCGGGATGTTGAAGGAATTCGACGTCGCCACGAACATCACGTCCGACAAGTCGAAATCGACTTCGATGTAGTGGTCGGAGAAGGTGTGGTTCTGCTCCGGATCCAGCACTTCCAGCAGGGCCGACGAAGGATCGCCACGGAAATCCATCCCCAGCTTGTCGATTTCATCGAGCAGGAACAGCGGGTTGCGCACGCCGACCTTGGACAGGCTCTGCAGGATCTTGCCCGGCATGGAACCGATGTAGGTGCGGCGGTGGCCACGGATCTCGGCTTCATCACGCACACCACCCAGGGCCATGCGCACGAACTTGCGGTTCGTTGCGCGGGCGATGGATTGGCCCAGCGAGGTCTTGCCCACGCCCGGGGGGCCGACGAAGCACAGGATCGGTGCCTTCAGCTTGTCCACGCGCTGTTGCACGGCGAGGTATTCCAGGATGCGTTCCTTGACCTTCTCCAGGCCATAGTGATCGCCTTCCAGCACCTTCTCGGCATTGGTCAGGTCGTTGTTGACCTTGGACTTCTTCTTCCACGGCAAGGCCACCAGCGTGTCAATGTAGTTGCGCACCACGGTCGCTTCGGCCGACATGGGCGACATGAGCTTGAGCTTCTTCAGCTCGGATTGCGCCTTTTCCAGAGCTTCCTTGGGCATCTTGGCAGCGGCGATCTTCTTTTCCAGCTCTTCCAGATCGGCACCGTCTTCGCCTTCGCCCAGTTCCTTCTGGATGGCCTTGACCTGTTCGTTCAGGTAGTACTCGCGCTGCGACTTTTCCATCTGGCGCTTGACGCGCCCACGGATGCGCTTTTCCACCTGCAGGATGTCCAGTTCGCCTTCCAGCTGCCCCAGCAGATGCTCGTAGCGCTTGGTGACGTTGAAGATCTCCAGGATCACCTGCTTCTGCTCCAGCTTCAGCGGCAGATGCGCGGCGATGGTGTCGGCCAGGCGGCCAGCGTCATCGATTCCGGCCAGCGAGGTCAGGATCTCGGGGGGGATCTTCTTGTTCAGCTTCACGTACTGGTCGAACTGCTGCACGATGGTACGGCGCATGGCTTCGACTTCGGCCTCGTCGCCCTGCTCGGATTCGACCGGGGTCAGGTCGGCGACGAAGTGGGTTTCCAGTTCGCTGATGTGATGGATGCGGGCACGCTGTGCGCCTTCAACCAGCACCTTCACGGTACCGTCAGGCAGCTTCAGCATCTGCAAGATATTGGCCACGCAGCCGATTTCATAAATGTCTTCGGCCGAAGGCTCATCCTTGGCGGCGGCCTTCTGGGCTGCCAGCATGATGCTCTTGCCCTGCTCCATGGCCGCTTCCAGCGCCTTGATCGACTTCGGGCGGCCGACGAAGAGCGGAATCACCATATGCGGGAAGACAACCACATCCCGTAAGGGCAACAGCGGCAATTGCGATTGTTCTGTGAGTATAGGAGTCGTCATGGCGGGCCTTATCAATAAGTACTGTGAATGATGTTGGCACGAGTGACCAAAACACAAGTCCGGTGGAAGAAATATTCACCAGCTGCGCGTTGTCATGATCGCAACAAAATAAAAAAGCCACACGCGAAGCTAGCTCCGGGTGGCTTTTCGATGGAAGCCAGTTATGTGCGCCGGTTTATTTTACCGTGTTTGCGGTGACCGGACTTCGTGGTGGCTTCTTGCTTCCGGAAGGCCCCACTTGGGGGCCTTCCTTTTACTGCTCTTTACTTCACTTGCCGGGCAATCAGCCGCCCGAGACCTTGGGTTGGTCGTGATAGATCAACAGCGGCTTGGCACCATTGGTGATGGTGTTCTCGTCGACCACCACCTTGGCCACGTTCTGCTCGCTCGGAAGTTCATACATCACGTCCAGCAGGGCGTGCTCCAGGATGGACCGCAGGCCGCGTGCACCGGTCTTGCGCGCCAGGGCCTTCTTGGCGATGGCGTGCATGGCCGCCGGACGGATTTCCAGCTCTGCGCCTTCCATCTGCAACAGCTTGGCGTACTGCTTGATGAGCGCGTTCTTGGGCTCGATCAGGATCTGGATCAGGGCTTCTTCATCCAGCTCGTTCAAGGTCGCGATCACCGGCAGACGGCCCACCAGTTCCGGTATCAGGCCGAACTTGACCAGGTCTTCCGGCTCGGCATTCAACAGCACTTCCGAATTGCTCTTCTGGGTCTGGCTCTTCACGCTGGCCGAGAAACCGATGCCGCTCTTTTCGGAACGGTCGGAAATGATCTTGGCCAGGCCATCGAAGGCGCCGCCGCAGATGAACATGATGTTGGTCGTGTCGATCTGCACGAAGTCCTGGTTCGGATGCTTGCGGCCACCTTGCGGCGGCACCGATGCCATGGTGCCTTCGATCAGCTTCAGCAGGGCTTGCTGCACACCTTCGCCGGACACGTCGCGGGTGATGGACGGGTTATCCGACTTGCGGGAAATCTTGTCGATCTCATCGATGTAGACGATGCCCTTCTGGGCTTTCTCGACTTCGTAATTGCAGTTCTGCAGCAGCTTCTGGATGATGTTCTCGACGTCCTCGCCAACATAGCCGGCTTCGGTCAGGGTGGTCGCATCCGCGATCACGAACGGGACGTTGAGCATGCGTGCCAAGGTCTGTGCCAGCAAGGTCTTGCCGGAGCCGGTCGGGCCCACCAGCAGGATGTTGCTCTTGGCCAGTTCGACGTCATCCTTCTTGCCGAGGTGCTTCAGGCGCTTGTAGTGGTTGTAGACCGCCACCGACAGGATGCGCTTGGCGGTAGCCTGTCCGATCACGTACTGATCCAGCAGGTCGGTGATTTCCTGCGGGGTTGGCAGATCCGACTTGGTGCCGGTGACGCTTTCCACGCTGGCGGCTTCATCACGGATGATGTCGTTGCACAGGTCGATGCATTCGTCGCAGATGAAGACCGAAGGACCGGCGATGAGCTTCTTCACTTCATGCTGGCTTTTGCCGCAGAAGGAGCAATAAAGCAGTTTTTCGCCGCTGGAAGATTTTTTCTCGGACATAGAGCTACTAGAGTAAAAGTTACGACCCGATCATACCCGCGAAATCCGGATTCGTCACGGCTTGGTCATTTTTGCTGTCCCAAATTGCTTCACAGGACTGCCGTATGACCGTTATATGTCAGCCCAGGTGCCATTTATCAAGCAAATAGAACCCGAAAAGCCGCTCTGTGCCAATTTCGTCAAAATTTGGCCAAAAAAAAATGCCCGAACAACATTACGTTCGGGCATTTTTCGCGTTGGATGGTCGCCAATGCGATGACGCAAACTCAAGCGCGCTGGGTCAGCACCTGGTCGATCAGACCGTATTCCGCGGCGGCCTCGGCCGACATGAAATTGTCGCGATCGGTGTCCTTGCTGATCTGCTCGACGCTACGGCCGGTCTTCTCAGCGAGGATGGTGTTCAGACGTTCACGCAGGTACAGGATTTCACGTGCCTGGATCTCGATATCCGATGCCTGGCCCTGGGCGCCGCCCAGAGGCTGGTGAATCATGATGCGCGAGTTCGGCAGCGAGAAACGCTTGCCCTTGGCACCAGCAGCCAGCAGGAAAGCGCCCATGGAGGCAGCCAGACCCGTGCACAGCGTCGACACTTGCGGCTTGATGAACTGCATCGTGTCGAAGATCGCCATGCCGGCCGAAACCGAACCGCCAGGCGAGTTGATGTACAGGGAAATGTCCTTGTCCGGGTTTTCGCTTTCCAGGAACAGCAGCTGGGCCACGATCAGGTTGGCCATCGCATCATTGACCGGTCCGACCAGGAAAATGATGCGTTCCTTCAGCAGGCGCGAATAGATGTCGTAAGCGCGTTCGCCACGGCCACTCTGTTCGATCACCATCGGCACCATGCCGAGCATTTGGGTATCCAGTGCAGATTGCTTCATCAGACCTGTCATGTATGCATCCTTAAGCGTAAGAGTTTTCTGATACTACTAGAGAAAACCGGATTACGCTTGCGCCTGATTACCCATCAGTTCGTCGAACGAAACCGGCTTTTCCGAGACCTTGGCCTTGCCGAGAACGTAGTTGACGACGTTTTCTTCCAAAACAAGAGCTTCGACTTCGGCCAGACGGCGACGGTCGGAGAAGTAGTACTTCAGCACTTGTTGCGGATCTTCGTAGCTTTGGGCGAAGTCTTCGATCTGGGCCTTGACCTGCTCTTCGGTGGCTTCCAGCTTGTTCTGCTTGACCACTTCAGCCAGGATCAGGCCCAGGCGCACGCGGCGCTCGGCCTGGGCGGTGAACAGTTCCTTGGGCAGTTGCATGACCTTCGGGTCCATGCCGCGCTGGGCCATGTCCTGACGGGCCATTTCGGACAGGCGCTCGACGTCCTGATCGATCAGGGCCTTGGGCACTTCCAGTTCCGACGCCTTGATCAGGGCGTTCATGACGCTGTCCTTGGTCTTGGCCTTGGTGCGGGCGGTGACTTCGCGCTCCAGGTTCTTCTTGATGTCTTCGCGCATCTTGGTCAGGTCGCCGTCTTCGATGCCCAGGGATTGAGCGAAGACTGCATCGACTTCAGGCATGTGGGCCCATTCGATCTTCTTGACGGTGATGGTGAATTCAGCGGTCTTGCCGGCCACGTCCTTGCCATGATAGTCCTCGGGGAAAGCCAGCGGGAAGGACTTCGACTCGCCGACCTTCAGGCCGATGGTCGCAGCTTCGAATTCCGGCAGCATGCGGCCTTCGCCCAGCACGAACGGGAAGGCATCGGCCTTGCCGCCCTGGAATTCAACGCCGTCGATCTTGCCGACGAAGTCCACGGTCACGCGGTCGCCGTTCTGGGCCGACTGGTCGGCACCGCCGTCGCCGTGCGCGCCTTGCTCGCCCTTGACGTGGTAGTGCACGCGCTGCTTGCGCAGGATGTCGATGGTCTTGTCGATTTCGGCGTCGGAGACGGCCGCGGTGGTCTTCTCGACTTCAGCGCCGGACAGGTCACCCAGGGTGACTTCCGGATAGACTTCGAAAGTGGCGTCGAAGGCCAGCTTGCCTTCGCCGGCTTCTTCGCTGGTCTTGGGTTCGATGCGGGGGAAACCTGCCACGCGCAGATTGTTTTCGACAGCAGCGTCGTTGAATGCGCGGCCGACCTTGTCGTTCAGGACTTCGGTTTCGACCTGGTAGCCGAACTGGGCGGCAACCATCTTCATCGGCACTTTACCCGGACGGAAACCCGGTGCCTTGGCGGTACGGGCGCGCACCTTCAGGCGCTTTTCCACTTCAGCCTGAACATCGGCCAGCGGGAAAGACAGGGTCATACGACGTTCGAGTTTGCTCAGGGTTTCGACTGCAGTTGCCATTTAAATCGTCCAAATGTTAAGAATTCCGTAAGCCGGAGCATGCTGTCTTCCATCCCAATCATCAGACTGCAGACGAAAAGCGCCCTGCCCGGCCGCGCTAAAGCTCGCTATTTTATACGCAAAAAGCGCCGATAGTCCAAAAATGGGCTTGCCATGCTGCAAACAGCAGCAAATCCCCTCCAAAGCCCGCCGGGCCAGCGCCGGTGCGGCCCGCCAACGCGTGACCGCCGCCCATGGATTGCCTGTCAGCAAAGTCCACCGTAAAGAATTTAGAGAATTTTCCTCATTTCACCGGAATCGGCGTGGAAGGTGCCACCGGCACGGCGGTGACGGCATTCATCGGGCTGCCATCGATGAGCTTGTCCGAATAGGTCAGGTAGACCAGCGTATTGCGCTTGGTATCGACCACCCGCACGACGTGCAGGCGTTTGAAGAGAATGGACATGCGCTCGCTGAAGACGTCTTCCTGGACCGGCAGCTTGTCCTGGAATTGCAGGGTCGGCGCCACCTGGCGGCAGGCGATGGAGGCTTCGGACTTGTCCTCGGCCAGGCCGACCGTGCCCTTGACGCCACCGGTGCGGGCACGCGAGACGTAGCAGGTCACGCCCTGCACCTTGGGATCATCATAGGCTTCGATGACCACGCGGTCGTTCTTGCCCAGCCAGCGGAAGGCGGTGCTGACGTCGGCCAGTTCTTCGGCCGAGGCCACATGGGGAATGGTGGCGGCAAGGGCGAAGACGGAGAAGATCGCCCCGGCCAGGGCGCGTGCTTGATGTTTCATGAGGATGCCCGAATAAGGTGAATGGAATTTATGAAGGATTGAAGTAGACCGTCATGCGCGCGCATTGTTCAGCTTGCATCCGCCAGCGACGCGGTTTTGCATCGAATCGCAGCAGCCACCCGGAACTACGGGCTGGATCAGTCCTCAATCTTTTCGAAACGCGGCACCTGCTTGCCGTCGACCTCGACCGTTTCGAAGAAGACATCGCGCGGACGCAGCCAAAGGCGGCCATCGGCGGCGCGGTAGATGATCATGGGCGTGAGGTCGGCTTCGAGGATGGCCTCGTCGATATAGTCATAGATGCCGCCCTTGTAGTGACGATAGCGTGTCATGGCGATCCTGCTGGCTGGAAGAAGAAGCGGCATGGTACTACCGATCAGCGGCGGCACAAAAATGTCCGCACAGAAAAACGCCCACAGTGACAACACCTTGCAGTACAATGGCGCGCTTTGACAAATTGCTACCTGCATCGGTAGCGGCAGGTCTGCGGCGAAAGCCCTGCCAGACTGCTATCGCACCGGTGCCCGACCCCCTTCAGCGAGGATGGCGAAATTGGTAGACGCACCAGGTTTAGGTCCTGACGCCAGCAATGGTGTGGGGGTTCGAGTCCCCCTCCTCGCACCAGAAAATCCCTTTAAAATCAATAACTTAGATGTTGAATTGCATTGAAATCTGACCCACTTTCTCAGGAAATTTGCATCCTAAGTTGACCCATGTTTAGACCACAATCCTGCTCATGACAGCGAGCGGGAGAACGGAGTGATAAACGTGGCCCTACTTGGAATTATTCGACGCTGGTACATCAGAGACCATATCTCAATCCGGGAAATCGCTCGTCGCCTGGACATCTCACGCAACACGGTTCGCCGTTATATCCGGTCGGATGCGATCGAACCCGCATACCCGGCAAGGCATTCGCCCAGCTCCCTTGATGAGTTTGCTCCCAGGCTCTCCGCTTGGCTGAGCGCTGAATCCGTTAAATCTCGCAAGCAACGAAGAACCCTGAAACAGATGTTCCTGGATCTAAAAGAACTGGGATATCAAGGGTCGTACGACCGTGTGGCCGCCTTTGGTAGACGATGGAAGGTGGGTCAAATGGAGAGGGTCAAATCTGCGAGCAAATCAACACACGTGCCAACTTGATTTCCCCGAAATCAAAAGCTAGCCCAGCAGAAACAGCAAAATCACGAACCTTCTTAAAAAACCATCGCTGTGCGTGCTTTAACTCATACAAGGAATGAATAACACGCGCAGCTGCGAACCGCTGCAGACGAGATCCTTCAGCGCATCCTTCCAATGCGACCATCGCGAGCTGCATATCCATAATGAAATGCTCGACATGGACACCTATATTTCGTAGATCTCGCATGAGGGGATCTTTCATTAGCGGAGCGAGCGTAACCACGACAGCCGAAAATTTCTCAGACGAACGCGCCACTTCGTCCGCCAGCTCATTGCTGATCCTGAATTTTTTAGCGAGAGCTAGCTCCCTATTATTCTCATCCACAGCGAAGCATCCCTTTAATCCCAAGCATCTGCCGAAATATACACGAGCTTGCTATGAGCAAAACAATGGCAATGACAACCTTATGCCAGCATCCCCGCTACAACACGCTTCATTATTGTGTAGTGAGGATATTCGAGCCCCCCTCCTCGCACAAAAAATCTCTTTGAAATCAAAGACTTAGAAATTCTCGACTGACATTATTGCGCGTATTGTGTGACAGTTTTAGCACAGTAATGCCAGCAGAATCAGAAGCTGACTCTGTTTAGGTGCAAACAAAAAGGCCTCTACCGCTCATGCACCAGAGGCCTTTGTTTTTCCTTCTCGGCGGCTCAGCCTTGCCATACCGGCGGCATATTTTCGTCAGACGAAGAAAATGTCGTGATCAATGTCCGGCAGATGGCCAAAAGTCAGGGGCTACATGCCGATAAATCATCTCAGCTGTGCCGACAAACTCCATTGAGCATTCTTTTCTCGTTCATCGAAGCCTTCCCACATGGGGCAGATAACAACAGCGCCAGCCCTGCCTGCTGGCAGAGCCGGCGCTACTGGTTTACCCCAGGCACTCAGGACTTCGGAGCGAGCCAGGAGTCTTCTGCCTCGATACCGTCCGGATCGAAGGTCCAGGTGATCTTCTCGTAGGTGAAGGAGATGTCTTCCATGTGACCCATCTGCTGATTGGTCGGCGTCAGGCAGTTCGGCGTCCAGGCACGCATGTTGGTCAGGATGGCGTTGGACAGCTTGACCGTGTAGTACTTCTCTTCCGTGCCCTTGGGCGAGATGCGGTAGTACTCCAGCGTCACATCCTTCATCTGCTCGCCCGAAGTCAGCGCCTGGAACAGCTTGGGCGAGGACTTGTCGATTTCCTTGGTCAGCGTCATCGGCAGGTGCACGCGCTTGCCGGTCGGCAGCCCGGTCTGCGGGCTCTTCGGGATCTCGATGGTGTGATCCACGGCTTGCACCAGGATCTTGCCTTCGTGACCCTTCACTTTGGTCGAGCCTTCGATCTTGCCCTGGTTCTGGCCTTCGAGGATCAGGTAGCATGGCATCGGCATGATGATTTCCTTTATGTAGAGAGTCGGTTGGTTCGCTGTTGATAGCGTAATGGGCAGATCCATTCATGGGGCCCGCTCCGGCGGCAAGGCCCCTCAGCCCCACACGCCATCATTTGCCTGCCCCTGCCCAGTCCTTCTTCAGCGCCCTGGGCATGGAAATCATTCTGGGGCGCTTTCGTTACCGGCACATTTCACGCCCGCACCGTTTCGGTTACAGTTGAAACACAAGGATGTCTCACACCCCGGCAATTGCGTCAGCCGGACGTGACTCTCGGGCCCTGCGCCAACGCGCCTGCTGGCGCGCAACGGCGGTTTTCCGTCACCGAGGCCGCTCATTTCCATCTACAATAGCGCGCGGATTGATCGACGCAGCCGGCATCTGACCGGCAAGGGCGCTCAGTACGGGGGGATGGCCGTGAAAATATCAAGGGGCGGGAAAAACAGCTGGGCAAACGCAGCCGTCGCGTCATGCACTTCGAGTGAGGCGTGTGCTTGCGTCGGTCCGTTCACATCCAGCGCATCAGGCGTTGACGAGGGAGCCGACCTGGCATGAACTCGCTGAAGCGCCTCTGGATGTTCACGCTCACGCTGAACCGTTTTTTCGTCATGTTGCTGGCACTGGTGCTGCTCGTGGGCAGCGTGGCCGGTGTACTGGCCTGGCGCGAGGCGCTGGAACAACGCAGTGCTGTCCTGCGCGAGGCACGATTCCAATTCAATCTCAACACCATCAAGCGCCAGCTCGAATCCGGACTGCAGGTCGGGCTGCAACTGCCCGAGCAGACCGGCATGCAGCATCTCATAGAGCAGGTGCGCGCCTACGAGGTGGTCATTCGTTCCATCGACGTCTTCGACGCCCAGGGGCATATTGTTTTCAGTACCGATGGCGGTGGCGTGGGTGCCAACATCCCGGTGTCCTGGCGCCAGTCCTGTCTGAGCGCGACTGCAGCCAACTGGGGGGCGGAGGATGAAGAGGGCCGCCTGCTGTGCGGTTCGGTCATCACCGGCTTCGATCAGGTCGCCGGGGGAGTGGCCCTGCGCTACGGCCTGCCGGACCGCAGCAGCCTGCTCAATCAACTGACGCGCTATTGGCCGATGTTGCTGGGATTGGGCGCGACGCTGCTGTGCGGTGTCGGCCTGCTGGCGTGGCTGCTGTTGCGCCCGCTGGAGCGGGATCTGCAAGCGCAGACCGCCGCCCTCGCCGGCGAGGGTACGGCGCACAACGATGCCTTGTGCGGTCCGTTGGCCGATGCCATCGTGCAAGGCCACGCCTTGCAGCAAGCGCTGGCGCAGGTCGACCGCGAAGCCGATCGGCTCGACAACCTGGAGGCGAGCTGATGCTGCCCCGCCCCTTGCGCAGGCTTTGGCTGAGCTGGTCCTTGCTGATGCTGGCGGCCTTGATGGCGCTGGTCGCCGGCCTGGGATGGATGGCCCACCGCGCAGCCGCCGATCTGGCGGCTCCCGAATTGAAGCAAAGCTCGCGCCTGATTGGCCGCACCTTGGTCGGCGATCTGGAACGGGCCCTGGCCTATCGCATTCCCATCGCCCGCCTGGTCGGCGTCGATGCCTGGTTCAATGGACTGGCGCGCGACAATCCCATGCTGGACCTGCTGGTGCTGACCGATGCCCAGGGCAATATCCTGGCCAGGCTTGGCGGCGATGCGACCGTGCTGCGCGAGCTGGGCGCGGCTTCCGCCCAAACCACGGCGGCACATGGCATGGCGCGCGGCAGTTTCAGTTACATCGAAACCTTGCCAATCAAGACCCCCGACGGCGCGCTGGCCGGCTGGTTGCACGTGGGCAGCAAAGCTCCCCCCCTGCCGCTCTACGGCTGGTGGTGGTCGCTGTCGGCAGCCGTCGTCCTGGCCGCACTGGCGACCCTCAGCCTGTTGCAACTGGTCCGCTGGCGCCTGCAGTCGCCCTTGGCGCTGTCGCACCAGTGCACCCTGGCACTGGCCGGCGGGAAGTTGTCGCACCTGAGCGATGTACCGGTACGCGATCCGGCTTCGCAATATCAGGCGGCCCTGGCGGGATACCTGCATACGCTGCGGCGCCGTAACGATGCGTTGCTGCTCAAGCTGGAGGAAGTCCGCGCGGCGCATTTCAACCCCGCCATCGTCGAGACCCTGGATAACTTGGCGCGCCCGCTGTTGGCGCGCCGTCCGCCCTCCCATCAGGAGGCCGCGCAGTCCACCGCTCGCGGTGCGAATGCTCAGCACCGTGCGCTACTGGTCACACTGATGTGTGTGCTGACCCTGCTGACCTGCGCCTATGGGCTGCACCGACAATACCAGCAGGCGGATCAGCGCAGGCTCCTGGAAAGCGGCTCACAACTGCTGCTGCAGTCCTGGCAAGCTGTGCTCGATGAAGACCGTAACCAGCTCGACCAGGATCTGGCACCGCTGCTGACCGCAGAGGCCGGCCAGCGGCTGCTACGCGACAAGAGCCCTGACGATGTCCTGGAGACGGTGATACGGCACAGTACCCGACCCGGGCTGGCGCTGGCCGTGCTGGAGCTGGACGGCTCGCTGCATGCCGCCGCCGGCCAGTCGCGCGAAGCCACCACCATTCCTGTGCTGACCTTGCCCTTGCTGCGGGGCGCCACCGATGGCCTGTACGGCATCTGGCAAAACGGTGTGCGCGATTATCAGAGCGGTGCCGTCAGGCGCATCGAGGTCGAGGGACACGCCCTGCTGCTGGTGGCCACCCGCCCGCTGGAAAAGAGTCTGGGCCGCCTGCGCGAACGCCTGCTGGCCACTCGCTTGGCAGCCGGGGACGACGGCGCAAGCAGTCTGCAGGTGGCGGTGGCCGACCTGCGCGGCCAGCCGGTACTGGACGCCTATGCGTCACTGACCAGTCTATGGCGCGCCCACGATCGCAGCAATTTCATGCGCGATGGCAATCAGGCCGCAGTCCTGGTGAGCCTGGCCCTGAATGCACCCAGCGGGCATGCGCTGGGCACCTTGTTGGCCATGCTTCCGCAGGCGCCCCGGCTGGAACCGGACGAAGACCTGGCGATCCTGCTGTGGGCAGCACTGGCGGCATCGGCCCTGCTGGCCTTGCTGCTCTACGTGCGCAGCCCGTTCGTGTTGCTCGGACAGGCGACACGGCAGCTGGAAAGACTGGCCGATGGTGACACCGATGTCCAGGCGCCCTTGCAGGGCGTTCGCCAGGTACGGCTATGGCACGGCATGATGCAGCGTATTGCCGGCAAGATCGATGCCCTCGAAACGCTTCGCCGTTCCCGCGAGCGCCAGGGCAAGCGTCAGGCGCGTTTCATCCGGCGCCAGATGATGCAGCTGGCCGAGCGCCTTGATGAAGCCGCCCGCCGCGGCATCCTGGAGGACCTGCACCGCATCGAGCACGGCCGGCGCCCGGATGCGACCAGCGATTCCGGAACCGATGAGCGCGCCGGGCGCATCGCTGACGAATTCGGCGTGCTGGCACTGGGTTTCCAGAACTTGGTGAGCCGCGTCGGCGAGCAATACCAGGAACTGGACCGCCTGGTAAACCAGCTCCGCGAGGCCTTGCAAGCCAAGACCCAGTTCATCGCGCTGCAACAAGAACTCGAAATCGCCAGCAAGATGCAGTTATCCATCCTGCCCCGGCAATTCGCCGCCAATCCGGCCTTGTCGCTGCACGCCATGATGATTCCGGCCAAGGAAGTCGGCGGCGATTTCTATGACTTCTTCGACCTCGACGCCCATCGCACTGCCCTGGTGATTGCCGACGTTTCCGGAAAGGGCGTGCCTGCGGCATTCTTCATGGCCGTGTCACGCACGTTGCTACGTGCCATTGCGCCGTATACGAGCAGCGCAGCGGCCTGCATCGCGCGCGTCAACGATCTGCTGGCAGCAGACAATGAAGAGATGATGTTCGTGACCCTCTTCTACGCCATCCTCGACACTCGTGATGGCAGCATGCACTACATCAACGCCGGGCATAACCCTCCCTACCTGCTGCGTGCGGACGGGTGCGCCGGACATCCTCCCGCGACCCGAGGCATTGCCCTGGCAGTGGAGACGGACATGTATTTCGAGCAGGGAACGGTACAGCTTGCGCCGGGCGATGGCCTGTTCCTCTATACCGACGGCATTACCGAAGCCACCGATCCTGATCAACAGCTGTTTGGCGAGCAGCGGCTCATCGAAGAGCTGAAACAGGCGACCGGACGGCCGGTAGACCAGATTACCCGACACGTTGTCGAGCGCATCAAGGACTTCGAGGCTGGCGGACCGCAAGCCGATGACATTACTTGCATGATGGTGCGCTACCGGGGTGGCGCATGAATACTCCCGCCCCGCCGCCCCTGGCGCCCTCGGCCTCAGAACGGCAGATGGCCCGGCAAGCGGCGCTGGAAGCGCAGGTGCGCCTCGCGCAGCGAACGTTGTTCCCCTACGCCGATGTAGCCGGCGGCAAGCGCCTGCTGCTGGCCGCTCAGGTTGTCGCTGCCGATCAGGCGCTCGTCGCTGGCGACGACGACGGGCCTGCGCCGCATGTCGATGAGGGTGAGCTGTCGTTGCAAGCCATCGATGTCGCCGGCCCAGGCAATGTGCATGCCCGAGCGCAGCATGTTGTGACGGCTGGAATGATTGCGAAGCGAGACCATGCCCATGCAGACGTTGCGGCCATAGCCGCGCGCCAAGGCCAGGCGGGCAGCCAGCAGCGCCCGCTGCAAGCCGATGCCACGCCATCCCTCGCGCACCATGCAGCTTGCCAGGTGAGCCACCTCCATCCGATCGCGCGGCGGCAGGCCGATCACCGCACCCAGGTTGGCGGGATCCTCCGGGTGCGGCAAGGCCAACATGGCATAGGCCACAAGGCTGCCCTCATGGAAGATGCCGATGGTGGCACCATGTGCACCGAGGTGTTGCAGCAGGAAAGTGTGCTCATCGGATTCGCGCACATAGCAATCGGGATCGGGCAACGCCGCCAGCACTTCATCACGCAGCGCCTTGAGAGCCGGCAGGTCATCCCGCAAGAGCAAACGGCTGTGCAGCTCCGACCGGCCGGCGAAACCGCCGACAGACATCTGCGTGGACATCATGGAATATTGCGTCGAATACAAGTCTGAATCTCCTAGACAAGCGTAGGGAAATACTCAGTCTTCGGCGCGAGGAGGGGGAAGGTAAAACTGAATGTGGTTGGAGTCTAACATGGGAAAGCAAGAGTTGGATACTTCAGTTCAAGCGCACTCAATGCGAAAAAAACTGCGTCGCCAGGCGATGCAGTTTTCAGGCTTGTTCTGCGGCTTGCTGTTCTGCCTGACACTGGTACTGATCATCTGGCGGGTCGAGCAGATGTTGACGACGCTGGCCCAGGACAGGACCGATCGCATCGTGCGCCAGCTGGTCGAGGAAGGCGAAGGCGCCATGCGGCTGGGGATCGATGCTGGCGACCTGCAGTTCTACCAGGAGCGTCTGGAGCGCTTGCGCCAGGACGATCCGGGCATCTTGCTGGCCTTCGTCGAAACTCGTACCGGCGAGGCCGTGGCGGAATCGGGCGACCGTGCCCTGCGCCGGCTGATTGATCCACGCTGGATCCAGCGCCTGATGAGCGGGGGACGCAGCGCGGCCAGTGAACTGCGTCACCTGCCGGCGCACACGATCAGCGGTGCCACTCTGTTCGATCCGACCGGTAGCCCGGTAGCCAGCCTGTGGCTGGTCGCGAGCCCCGAGGCGCTGCGCATCCAGGCGCGCAGCGCAGCCCAGGCGGTGGTCCTGAAGGCCTTGCCGCTGGCGGTGCTGTCCTGCCTGGTTCTCTACCTGGCCATGCATGGCTGGGCCAGGCGCAGCATCTGGCTGGTCACCGGCCACACCGGCACGGCCGGTAGCCGGCGCGCGCGCCGCGCCGCGCCGCTGATGCTGGCGGCCCTGTTGCTGGCTTCTCCGGCGATGATCTGGATCGCTCGTGAAGCCGCCCGCCCCTATGTCAGTGCACAGATCGAATCCAGCGCCGACATGGTGGCAGCCAGCGTGGCCGGCCAGGTCCAGCGCGCGCTGCAGCTGGGCGTGCCACTGCAGTCGCTCAACGGGCTGCCAGCCCTGTTCGCGGATCGACTGGCGGTGGCGCGCGAGCTGTCCTGGCTGGCCCTGCGCGGCCCCGACGGCCAGGAACTGGCGCATGCCGGCACCAGCCATCCGGATGACATCATGACCGAGCGCAGCGCCCCGGTTGGCGGCAGCAGCGCCCGCATCGTGGCCGCCTATTCGCACAACTACGTGGATCGCGCACTGGGCGCAATGCTGCTGGACCTGGTACTGGCCGTGGTCATCAGCGTGGTGCTGCTGCGTGAGCTCACCCGAGGGCTGTGGCGCCGTTCGCTGCTGCATCCTTTGCTGGACTATCGCATTGCCCGCGTCTGGTGGTGGATTGATGGCCTGCGGGGACGCAAGCCCTCGTCGAAGACCGTCGAAGAGGCACGCAAGAAATGCAAGGCTGAACTCTCCATCGCCGCCTCGGGCCACGTCCACGGCGAGATCGACAGCGGCGGCACGGATTTCGGCGTCCAGCTGACGCGGCTACGGCTGGCGGTGTTCCTGATTGCGCTGTCGGATGAATTGCTGCGTCCCTTCTTCACCGCTTTCGCAAGTGAGATGCAAACGTCTTCTGCATGGCTGTCACCGGCCATGCTGGCCGGTCTTCCGGTGGTGGCCTTCATGAGCATGCTGGCCTTGTCGCAGATCATCGGCCCCATGCTGGCACAACGTTTCGACCTGCGCCGCATGCTCATGCTCGCTGCACCGGCAGGCGCCCTGGCGCTGGTCGGAACGGCCTTCACCCACGATGTTGGCGCGCTGGTATTGTTGCGCTCGGTCAGCGGCGCAGCCTACGGCCTGGGATTGATCCTGGTGCAGACCGCCATCGTGCGCCATGCGCCTCCAGCCCAACGCGCCCGCAGTCTGGCGGAGGTAGCTGCGGCCATCGTCGCCGCCGGCATCGTCGGCCCTCCGTTCGGCGGCATGCTGTCAGGCCGTATCGGCGACGCCCACGCCTTGCTGGCCTGCGCGCTGGCGATGATCGGCGCCCTGGTGGTGGCATCGCGCCTGCGCCTGTCGTGCACCGCCCGGGATGCTGAGACTCCGGTAACCACCACGGCACCCACCTGGCGTGGCTACCTGGCGGTCCTCCACAACTGGCGGGCCATGTGCGTGATCCTGGGGTCGGCACTGCCGGCCAGGCTGGTGGCTGTGACCGTCCTGGTGGTGGTGGCACCGCTGTACGTCAGGCAGCTGGAGCTGTCAGCCGATGCCGCCGGCCGGGTGATGTTGATGTATTTCCTGTGCTTTGCCGCAACCGCCTCGTTGATGGCGCACTGGTCTGACCTGCTAGGGCAGCGCAAACCGTTCATTGTGGCCGGTTGCCTCGTGGCTGCTGTGGCCTGCCTGCAGTTGCCGGCCATCCAGGGCATCGGCGGACTGGCGCTTTGCTGCGCCTTGCTGGGTGTGGGTCAGGCGGTCCAGTCCTCGCCCCAGATCACGCTGGTGACCGAGCTGTTCGAGCGCAAGGAGGCCTCCGTTCAGGCCGCCACGCCTGAGCAGGCGCTGGCGGCCTTCCGCCTGATCGAACGGGGTGGCAGTATCATCGCCCCCTTCGTGACCGCATTGGCGATCGCGCTGCTGGGCCTGGAGGGGGCGGTAGCGGCCGTGGGCGTGTTGCTGGCGCTGGGCGCGCTCGGAGTCTGGCTGGGGCTGCGACCCTCTGCGCCGCTGGCGATCAGCGCTCGCTCTTGATGAATCACGTGCTTATACCAAGGAATTGTTCCATGCATGCCTTCTTTGCTTTCACGTCGGCCGGGATGACCCGCTTGCTGTGTGCGCTTTTTCTCTGCAATGCGACGCTGGCCATGGCCCAGATGCCGACTCCCCGGGACCAACCGGTGGAGGCGCGCAATATCGCGACGGTGACCATTGCCATGGTCCTGCCGCGCGAGGAACAGAATATCGAGGAAGCCTTCAAGGCTTATCTGCAGCATCAGGGCCTGTCGGTGCATTACATCCCCATTCGCTTCAGCGGCAGAGCCGAGGATGCCGGCCGCTTGCGCCAGGAAGTGCGCGATGCGCATCCCGACCTGATCTATTCCTGGGGCACGCCCACCACCCTGGCACTGGCTGGCAAGGTCGATGGCCCGGCGGGCGACGCCATTCGCGACATTCCCATCGTCTTTACGGAGGTGACCGATCCGGTCGGAGCCGGACTGATGCGCTCACTGGATCACCATGAGAGCAACGTCACCGGCGTGAGTCACGTAGCGCCGCTGCCGGTGCAGCTCAATGCGATACGCTCATATCGCCCGTTCAGTCGGCTGGGCTACCTGCACAATCCGGCCGAACCCAATTCCGCGCTGGTCCGCGCCCAGTTGCAGCAACTGGCAGCGCAGCAGAAATTCGAGGTGGAAAGCGCCGACATTCCGCTCGATGCCCGCGGCGAACCCGATGTCCAGGCCCTGCCGGCTCTGATCCGCCGCATGGCCGAACGCAAGGTGGATTTCCTGTACATCGGCCCCAGTACGTTACTGGCCTTCACCCACCGGGATCTGGTCACCGGGGCGGCGCTGCAGGCCCGCCTGCCCACGTTCTGCGCCACCGAGAGCATCGTGCGGCGCTCCGGCTGCATGTTCGGATTGTTTTCCAACGGGGCCAACACCGGGCGTTACGCTGCGGCCAAGGCCTTGCAGATTCTGGTACAGCATATCCCTGCACAACGCATACCAGCCTCCACCCTGCAGCGCTTCTCGCTGCTGATCAACATGCGCACCGCGCAGAGTCTGGACTTGTACCCGCCCATGCTGCTGCTCAATATCGCTGAAGTCATCGGCTTGGGACCGAACCCGTTGCGGCTGGGCATGGCGCCGCGATGAGCCGGAAATACACAGTCCATCTGGACTAGTGCCAATGTCCCTGAGAATTCCTAAAATGCTGTTGGATTTGCCGACTTCAGGAGGGGAACCGGACCGCCATTCAGCGGGCCGGGCTTCGGGGGGGTGGCGAGTCCGGATCACCACAACAAGAAGCGACCAAATGCGCGACAGGCTCATCGGCTTGTCGCGCTGGATTGCAAACTCAACACGTTCACCAGGGCCTGGGCGAGCCGACAGGCTGACTCTGCGCCATTAATCCCGCCATTTACCTGGGCTTCATCAGGAAGAAAGGGGCGAATCGATTGCATTTCAGATGCACAAAGTCAACTGAATCGTCTGGCACTTACCTACCCTCTCAAGGGGTTTTCTCCTGACTCAGAGCGAGCCGGGGGCGGATTAATCGCTGCCTGAATGAAGAGATATTGACGTCTCGCCGTAGAGCCCAAAAAGAGAATCCAACTATGCACTGCCTCGTCGCACAGCATCGTCGACCAAATTCGATCTCAACAAGAAAATGCCAGAATCAAGAGGGCGTAAATAGGCGCAAGACGCATTACAGTATCGAACCGTCTCCGGGCCATTGATACGCCGTGAAGCCCACCCTTGCTTCACCGACCTAACTCCTTTGAGCAGCAAAACGCGCCTGCAACGGCTCACCCTCGTGGCACCCGGCCACTGCCGACCCTTCGTCACAGGCCGCACCGGCATGAAAAAAAATATCATGCCCCCTTCCCGCCTCCCCCGCTTCCAGTCCTCACCGCCACCGCTTTGAACGACCATCAGTCCCCTCACGTTGGCATTTCTCTTGTGGTCAGTTCTTGTCAAGCGGCCAACGGCACTTTTGTGCGATTTACCGAAGCATTTCAATCCGATTGAATCGCCCCGGGACAACAAAATTCATATAGCAAGCTTGCGGCACCGTGCCATCCCGGCGCTGGCACTTCCGGCCAGCGTCCGGGCCACGCGGCATTGCAAGCAACACGTCCCCGGGGAAAGACGCAGCATGCGCAGACTCTCTCCGAACGCCTTCGCCTTTACCGGCGTAATTGAAAGGGAACCCGTGTCAACCACCACCTCGCAGGATCAACCCAAGGCAGCATCGTCGCTTTCGCATCCGGTCATCACTCGCATCGACAAGCGCTTCGTCCAGATCAAGACCGGCACCGGCACCAAGATCGTCTTTGCGCCGATCTCGCCCGACATCAAGCTCTTCGATCCACCGGAAAAGCCCGCCACCACGCCACCGGCCACCAGGCCGCCAGCCATTGCGAGCAAGCCCGTCGTCGCGCCGCCCTTGGCCAGCCCCACCAAACCGGCAGCAGCCAAGCCGTCGCCCATCCAAACGCCGGTCAACGTCAAACCGGATATCGCACCGCCACCCATCACCAGCAAGCCCGCAGCCATTGACGATGGGGCCGATTGGAGCCAGTCCGGATTGAGCGGCTGGCACCAGGCAAGCCGGTGGCGAATCAAGACCTCGCCGCCGGCTTCTGTTTTTTTGCAATTTGCTTCACCAGCCCCCAAGGCGGCGGCCCCCGACGGGCGACGGCAAGGGGCTGCCGGAGAAAACTTCACTTGAAGGCTTTTTTGCTGCGATCCACGCACGCTGGGCTGATTGCGCCTCGCCTGCCCGCAGCGGCGTGCTGAACTGCTACAATCCGCGCCTTTGCTGGCTGCTGCAGGAGCCTATCCTGCCCCAGCCGCGCCATCCCGCGAGGACCCGCCATGCCCACCCAGGAAGAATTCGACGCACTCAAGCAAAGCCACAACGCCTTGCTCAACAAGTTCATCGAGAACAATACCGCTGACCAGATCCTGTTCTCCACCCTCTTCACGGCAGCGGCCGTGCTGTCCAAGGATGGCAAGCAGTTCACCGAAGGCGCCATGGGCATTGCCCGCTCGCTGGCCGCGCAGTTGAATGCCGGCGGCACCATGCCCAAGGCCCTGCTGGAGACGGTCGAAACCCGCATCGCCACCATCGAGGCGCTGCTCAAGGACAAGTTCGACTGAGTCACGTGCCCCATGGCCGTCGATCACTACGAGAACTTCCCCGTGGCCTCGCTGTTGCTGCCGGCCCGCCTGCGGCCGGCAGTCACCGCCATCTACGCCTTTGCCCGCAGCGCCGACGACATCGCCGATGAAGGCGACGCCCGCCCTGAAGAACGACTGGCCGCGCTGCATGCCTACGACGCGCAGCTCGACCTGATCGAGCAGCAGTTGCCCTGCACGCATCCCGTCTTCCCGCGTCTGCAGCAGACCATCGCCGATCACGCCCTGCCCCTGCAACCCTTCCGCGACCTGCTCTCGGCCTTCCGCCAGGATGTGGTGACCACCCGTTACCCCCGCTATGCGGACCTGCTGGACTACTGCCGCCGGTCTGCGAACCCGGTAGGAACTCTGATGCTTCACCTGTACGGTGCGGCAAATGAAGAAAACCTCCGGGATTCGGATGCCATCTGCAGTGCCTTGCAGCTCATCAACTTCTGGCAAGATGTGGCCATCGACTGGCAAAAGGCGCGCATCTACCTGCCGCTGGAAGACCTGGAGCACTTCGGCGTCAGTGAAAACGACATCGCCCAAGCCTGCAGCGACCAGCGCTGGCAACAGCTGATGCAGTTCGAGGTCACGCGGGCGCGTGCATTGATGCTTTCCGGTGCCCCGCTGGCGCGCCGCCTGCCGGGCCGTATCGGGCTGGAACTGCGCATGGTGGTGCAAGGCGGGCTGCGCATCCTGGAGCGCATCGAGGCGGTGCAAGGCGATGTCTTCCGCCAGCGCCCCAAGCTGGGCAAGCCGGACTGGCTCCTCGTCGGCTGGCGCGGCCTGACCCGATAAGCCGCAGCCGCAATGAAAAAGCCCCGCCCGGCACATTGGCCGGGCAGGGCTTCAAGAAGAAGCGGTCGCGTACTGGTTCAGACCAGCAAGGCAGCGGTCAGGGTGCGGATCTGTTCTTCGGAATCATCCAGCATCTCGCGCAGCGAACGGTCCCCGATGTAATCATCCACCAGGTTCTCGCCACCGATGCCGGCCTCGGCCACCACGGTGCGTTGCAGCGGCGAGGGCACCGGCGACAGTTCCTTGGCCAGCAGCAGCACGTCGCCGATGGTCTGCGGCGGCAGCACCCGCACGCCATGCCACAGGGATTCGATGGCATCGACCACCGGCTGCGGCACGCCCAGCTTCTTGAGCACGGCACGGCCGATCATCTTCTCTCCGTATTCCATCCAGTCCTCAGTACCGCCGTCGAGCAGCCCGGGGAAGTCATCCGTGCGTGAGAGCAGGTAGAAGCCACCCACTTCATGCACGATGCCGGCAAACATCGCCGTTTCCGGATCGGCCTTGGTCAGCTTGGAGGTCAGCACATAGGCGGTGGCCGCCACGTGGGCGCAGTGCTCCCACAGCTGGGCCGACTTGATGCGCATGCCGGGATTGTTGATGGTCCGCCCCAACTGGCGCACGATCACCGACGTCGTGATGGTGTTCAGGGTGCGGAAGCCCAGCCGCATCACGGCCGCCCGCACGTTGTTGATCTCGCCGCCGGAACGGTTGTAGGCCGCCGAATTGGCAATGGCCACGGTACGCGCCGACACCAGCGGCTCGGCCATCACCAGCTTGGCAGCCAGCTCCAGATGGCAGTCCGGGTCGGCCAGGGCCTTTTGCAGCTTCAGCGAGGCGCTGACGTTGGCCGGGAATACCAGCTCGCCGCGACCAGCCTGCGAAGCGATGTTGCGAAAGATTTCCAGTCTGTCCATATTGTCTCCAGCCTCCAGGGGGCCATCGTCGATGGCCGGGGTTGCCGATGTGCCGCGCTGCAAGCGGGGTTGACCGCTGCAGCGCCACGTCTGGTTAGATTAACGGCAGAATTCATCCGGATTTGATGTCATGTGAATTTGTTTTTCCGGGATGCGCTTGACCCGAGCTTAATGGACAACGCCGGGGGCCGCAATAGACGGGTTTCAGGCCCCGTTTCAAGGCCAGGTCAACGGCAGCCGGCATTTGCCCTGCCGGGCGCACTCGGCTAGCATAGCGCCTTTGCCGCAGGGGGCCGTCAGGCTGCCTGCCCCATGCTTCAACCGCCCGCCACGCATCCATGTCTCCAGACGAATACTGCCAGCAGAAGGCCGCCGCCAGCGGTTCCAGTTTTTATTACAGCTTCCTGTTCCTGCCGCCGCAACGCCGGCTGGCGATCACGGCGCTGTACGCCTTTTGCCGCGAGGTCGACGACACCGTCGATGAAATCGAGGACGCCATGGTGGCCCGCACCAAGCTCATGTGGTGGCGCAAGGAAATCGCAGCCATGCTCGAAGGCCAGCCCACGCACCCGGTCACCAAGGCCCTGCATCCGCACGTGGCGACCTACCAGCTCAAGGGAGAACACCTGCAGGCCATCATCGATGGCATGGAAATGGACCTGGACCAGACCCGCTACCTCGACTATCCCGGCCTGCAGCGCTACTGCTGGCACGTGGCCGGGGTGGTCGGGGTGCTCTCGGCCAGCATCTTCGGCCATACCCAGCCCGGCACCCTGCTCTTTGCCGAAAAGCTGGGGCTGGCCTTCCAGCTCACCAACATCATCCGCGATGTCGGCGAGGATGGCCGCAAGGGCCGCATCTACCTGCCCGTCAATGAATTGCAGCAATTCAACGTCACCGCCGCCGACATCCTCAACGCCCGCCACAGCGAGCGCTTCGAGGCACTGATGAAGTTCCAGGTCGAGCGCGCCCAGGCGGTCTATGACGAAGCCTTCGCCCTGCTGCCCAAGGAGGACCGCCGCGCCCAGCGCCCCGGCCTGATGATGGCCGCCATCTATCGCACCCTGCTGGACGAGATCACGCGAGACGGCTACCACGTGCTCAACCAGCGCATCTCACTCACCCCCATCCGCAAGCTCTGGCTGGCCTGGAAGACCTATGTCTTCGGCTGACCGGGCATTCTCCCGATGAACGCCCCGCGTCACTACGCCGTCATCGGTGCCGGCTGGGCCGGGTGCGCTGCTGCCGTGGCGCTGGCTGCCGGCGGCCATCGCGTGAGCCTGTTCGAAGCTGCCCGTACGCTGGGCGGCCGCGCGCGCCGGGTAGAACTGGACGAACGCACGCTCGACAATGGCCAGCACATCCTGCTGGGGGCCTATCGCTCCACATTGGCACTGATGAAGCAGGTCGGCGTCGATCCGGCCAGCGCCTTGCTGCGCCTGCCCTTGCAGATGCGCTATCCGCTGGCCACGGGGGCCGAGGGCATGGATTTCGTGGCACCCCGCCTGCCGGCCCCCTGGCATGTGGCCGTGGCGCTGCTGCGGGCCAAGGGATTGCAACGCGAAGACAAGATGGCGCTGGCGCGCTTTTCCACCACGGCGCGCTGGATGGGCTGGCAGCTGCATCAGGATTGCAGCGTGGCCGAGCTGCTGGAACGTTATGAGCAGACCGCGCGCCTGATCCGCCTGATGTGGCGTCCGCTGTGCATCGCCGCGCTCAATACCGCGCCGGAACGGGCTTCGGCGCAAGTCTTCCTGAACGTGCTGCGTGACAGCCTGGGCGCGCGCCGCGCCGCCTCCGACATGCTGCTCCCCCGCGTTGACCTGGGCGCATTGCTGCCCGATGCCGCCGCGGCCTATCTGGGCAAGCGCGGCGGTCTGGTGCAGGCAGGCGTGGCCGTGGCACGCCTGCTGCCGGGCAATGACGAGGGCAGCTGGCGGCTGGAAGACCGCGCCGCTGAAAGCCTGGGCGAATTCGCCGGGGTGGTGCTGGCCACCGGCCCCGACGCCGCCGCCCAGTTGCTGGAAGGCCTGCATGACACGGCGCTGCTGCAGGCGCTGGACCACGAACCGATCACCACCTGCTACCTGCAATACCCGTCTGGCGTGCGCCTGCCGGCTCCCTTCCTGGCGCTGGCCGATGATCCGCAGCGCCAGGCCTGGGGCCAGTTCGTCTTTGATCGGGGACAACTGAGCGGTGAGGCAGGCTTGCTGGCCGTCGTCGTCAGCGCTGCCGGCCAGGCCATTGCCGAGGGCCACGCGGCACTGACGGCAGGCATCACACGCCAACTGGCCAGCGACTTCGGCGAAGCGGCCCTCGCCACGCCCGGCTGGAGCCGCGTCATCACCGAAAAGCGCGCCACCTTTGCCTGCACACCCGGCCTGCAGCGGCCCGACAATACCGGCATGCCCGCCGGACTGGCACTGGCCGGCGATTACGTGGCGGGCGATTACCCTGCCACCCTGGAAGGCGCGGTGCGCAGCGGGATGGCAGCTGCGCGGCTGCTGGCGGCCTGACCGTAAAATTTTCATGGATGGCGGCAAAGGGATTCACCCCAAGCGCGGCAGGTATGCACTAGCATAACGGGCATTCTGCAGTCCTTTTGTCCGCAGCCCGATTCCGGTTCGTGTCTGCAAGCCCAACACAAGGCGGCCCTGGCCGCCCACCATAACAACGGAGAAAACACCATGCCGGTCATGACCTGTGTCGAAGACTTCCGCCTGCTGGCCAAGAAGCGCGTTCCCAAGGCGTTCTACGATTACGCCGACAGCGGCTCCTACACCGAGAGCACCTATCGCGCCAACACCAAGGATCTGGCCGCCGTGAAGCTGCGCCAGCGCGTTGCCATCAATGTCGATGAGCGCAGCACCCGCAGCACCATGATCGGCCACGACGTGACCATGCCGGTGGCCATCGCCCCGACCGGCCTGACCGGCATGCAATGGGCCAATGGCGAGATGCTGGGTGCCATCGCGGCCGAGAAATTCGGCATCCCCTTCACCCTCTCCACGATGAGCATCTGCTCCATCGAGGACGTGGCCAGCGTGACCACGAAACCCTTCTGGTTCCAGCTCTACGTGATGCGCGACCGTGGCTTCGTGCAGTCCCTGATCGACCGCGCCAAGGCCGCCAAGTGCTCGGCCCTGGTGCTGACGCTGGACCTGCAGATCCTCGGCCAGCGCCACAAGGACCTGAAAAATGGCATGTCCGTGCCCCCCAAGCTGACCCTCGACACCCTGCTCGACCTGGCCAGCAAGCCCGGCTGGGCGCTGCGTGCACTGGGCGGCCGCAAGACCTTCGGCAACCTGGCCGGCCACATCAAGGGCGGTGAAGGTGCCGGCGGCGTGCAGACACTGTCCAAGTGGACCGCCAGCCAGTTCGACCCGACCCTGAACTGGGAAGATGTCGCCTGGATCAAGCAGCAATGGGGCGGCAAGCTGATTCTGAAGGGCATCCTCGATGTGGAAGATGCCAAACTGGCCGTGCAAAGCGGTGCCGATGCCATCGTGGTCTCCAACCACGGTGGCCGCCAGCTCGATGGCGCCATGTCCTCCATCGAAGCCCTGCCCGCCATCGCCGAAGCCGTCGGCGACCAGATCGAAGTCTGGTTCGACGGCGGCATCCGCTCCGGCCAGGATGTGTTGAAGGCGGTCGCCCTGGGTGCACGCGGCACCATGATCGGCCGTGCCTTCCTCTACAGCCTCGGCGCCATGGGCGGCGATGGCGTGTCGCAGATGCTGGAAATCATGCGCAAGGAACTCGACGTCAGCATGGCACTGACCGGTACCAAGGACATCAAGGACGTCGGTCCGCAGATTCTGGTGCGCTGAAGCAGCCGACCATGTAAAACGTCCCGGTCCACCGTGAGGTGGCCGGGACGTTTCCTTTTGCGGGACCGAATGTGCGGCTTACTGGCGCGGTTTGACGTTGAGCACGTCGATCACGCCCTCCTGCCCGTAGCGGCGGGCCAGGTCCATGGCAGTCAAGCCATCCTTGTTCTTGAGCGTGAGGTCAGCGCCGTTGTCGCGCAGCACTTCCACTGCCGCAACGCGGCCGCGCATGGCGGCCAGCATGACGGGCGTCATTTTGTCATCGGGGGATTCGGCATCGACATAGGCCGAGGCATCCAGCAGCAGCTTGACGATCTCGGAGCTGCCATTGATGGCGGCGTAATGCAGGGCGGTCCAGCCGGGACGGTTGACCTCGACCTCGCGCGCCAGCAACAGCTTCACCACAGGGATATTGCCGTAGAAGGAGGCCAGCATCAGCGGCGTGTCACCGTTGGTGGCCTGGGCTTCCAGGTTCACATCGGGCGCATTGACCAGCACGTCGAAAGCCTTCATCGAATCTTCGCGGATGGCCAGCATCAGGCCGGTATAGCCGCGCTTGGGCTCGATCAGGTTGGGCCCCATGCCCCGCTGCATCAGCTGCTTGAGGAAATAGACATTGTCCATGCGGATGGCCTGGAAATAATCTTCATACGCACCCGCGCGGGCGGCCCCCGGCAACAGCAGCGAGGTATAAAGGACGATACGGCCGATGCCGCCGAAGCGGGCGCGCAGCTTTTCCAGCAGGGTCATGGCTTGATTCCGAACAGCTTGAAGAAATTGTCAGAGGTCTGGCGCGCCACTTCGGCCGCGCTGATGCCGCGCAGGTCGGCGATGAATTCACCGACATGGCGCACGTAACCTGGCTCGTTGGTCTTGCCCCGGAACGGAACCGGTGCCAGGTAGGGCGAATCGGTTTCGATCAGCATGCGCTCCAGCGGAATGGTGCGGGCGACTTGCTGCAAGTCCTTGGCCGACTTGAAGGTGACGATGCCGGAGAAGGAAATGTAGAAACCCAGTTCAATGGCCGCATCGGCCACCGCCTGTGATTCCGTGAAGCAATGCATGACCCCGGCCACACCGCCCGCCTGCGGGCTGGCGCCCTCTTCCTGCAGGATGCGGATGGTGTCTTCCGACGCAGAACGGGTATGGATGATGAGCGGCTTGCCAGTGGCCCGCGAGGCGCGGATATGGGTACGGAAACGCTCGCGCTGCCATTCCAGGTCACCCTGAAGGCGGTAGTAATCCAGCCCGGTTTCACCGATGGCCACGATGCGCGGATGGTCCGCCAGGCGGATCAGCTCATCGAGCGTCGGCTCGGGGGTGTCTTCGTAATCCGGATGCACGCCGACCGAGGCGTAGACGTTGGGATATTGCTCGGCCAGGGCCAGCACCTGCGGGAAATCCGGCAGGTCCACCGAGACGCACAGGGCATGGCTGACCTGGTTGTCGGCCATCTTGCCGAAGATCTCGGGCAAGCGCGCCGCCAGGTCGGGAAAATTGATGTGGCAATGGGAATCGATATACATGGCCGCTATTGTAAAGCCATGCCGACAGGCTGTCGCCCCTGCTTGCCGGGCGCTTACCTTTCGTTACAGAGCCCCGCGATGTCGGCTCAGCGTGCTACCGGCCGCTTGGCCAGCTTGCGCTGCAGGGTGCGGCGGTGCATGTTCAGCGCCCGTGCGGTGGAGGAAATATTGCCTTCGTGCTCGGCCAGTACGCGCTGGATGTGCTCCCATTCCAGTCGTTCCAGCGACAGTGGCGATGCCTCTTCCACCGGCAATACGGGCTCATCGACTGCCTCGCCTTCGGCCACGTACGACAGCGCCGACAGGATGGAATCCACATTGGCCGGCTTGGCCAGGTAGTTATCTGCGCCGGACTTGATGGCCTGCACCGTGGTGGCGATGCTGGCATAGCCGGTCAGCACCAGCAGGCGCGCCTCCGGCAACGCCTGGCGCAGCGGCCCGACCCATTGCAGGCCGGAATCCTTTTCCAGCTGCAGGTCGATGGTGACGTAGTCGAAACGCTCGCGGCGCGCGGCCTCCAGCGCCTCTTCGCCGGTGTGGGCGACGACGGCACGAAAGCCGCGCCGTGCCAGCGAACGTGCCAGCGTGCTGGCAAAGACGTCATTGTCATCGAGGATCAGGAAGGCGGCACTCATGGGGATATCCGTAAAACCAGAAGAATGAAGGATGGCGGTTCACACCAGGGGGAAGCGCAACTGCGCGACCGTGCCCTGGCCCGGCGACGAGCGCAGCTTCAGCTTGCCGCCCAGGTGGGTGGCGCTGGCCGAGGCCAGCATCAGGCCGATGCCCGAGCCGCCCGAACTGCTGGCCACCGGCCCGTGGCCCAGGCGCTGCAACAGTTCCGGGCTGATGCCGGCGCCATTGTCGGAGACCTCGATGATCGCCATGGTGCGCCCCGGCTTGCCGGAGGCGGCAGATCCGCCCTCGCCCGCCTCGGCCGGTGCCAGGCGGATGCGGATTTCGCCTTGGTGGCCGAGGCCGCGCACGGCATGGGCTGCATTGTCCAGCAAGGTCAGCAGGATCTGCGACAAGTCCTGCAACTGGCTGGCCCGCCAGCCCGGCTGATGTACCTCCGCCGCCAGCAGCACGGCCGGATGGCGCAGGCGCCAGCCTTCCAGCAGGCTGGTGAGCCAGGGCGTGATGGGCGCGCTGTCTTCATTGCGCAACTGGGCATCGGCGTCGAGCCGCATGTTCTCCAATGCGGCCTTGCAGACGGCGATCTGTTCCTCGACCACCCGCACGTCTTCCTCATAGGCCGCCAGCGCGGGATTGCTGGCCATGTCGCGGCGCATTTCGCCAGCGATCACTGCTACCGTGGACAGCGGTGTATTGAGCGCATGGGCGGCACCGGCAGCCTGGGTGCCGAGGGCGACGATGCGATGGCTCTGCAGCTGGCGCTCGCGCGCCTGTGCCAGCTGGCCGTCGCGCAAGCGCACGGCCGCTGCGATGCGGCTGACGAACCAGGTGATGAGCAAGGCCGAGATCGAGAAGTTGATCCACATCCCGGCCAGGTGATAGGCCATCGCCTGCCCGTGGTCGTGGATGTGCAGCGGCTGGTAAAAGTACACCAGCCCCGAATAGCAGCCCAGCGCACACAGGGCCAGCAGCAAGGCATAGGGCCAGGCCAGCGTGGCAGCGCCTGCTGCCAGTGCCGGCAGGTAGAAGGAAACGAAGGGATTGGTCGAGCCGCCCGAAAAATACAGCAGCGCCGTCAATACCGTCACATCCAGCAGCAATTGCATGAACAGTTCGGCCTGCTCGGCCGGCCGCGCCCAGCGCATGCGCAGCCAGGTGGCCGCGTTGATGATGGCCTGCAGGCCGATCAAGGCCAGCAGCGCCGGCAAGGGCAAGGCGATATGCAGCCAGGCATGTGCCCCGGCCAGCACCAGCAGCTCGCCCGCCACCATGGCCCAGCGCAGCCAGAACAGCCGCGACAGCAGCAGGTGCTGCGGCTGGTTCATCTGCTCGGAGACGGGAATGAAGAAGGAGGTCAGCGACATCATGCCGGAATTATACGGTCCGGCACGCCGCTTCCCCCCAGGCGCGGCGATTTGCCGCAGGCCCGGCCTGGTCGACGCGGCGTCAATCGAACAAGCGCGCGTAATCGATCAGCATTTCCTCGATGAACAGCTTGGCCGACAAGGGGTGATCCGCAATGGCGCGGCGATCGCCCATGCCGCGCAAGGCCTTGGACACGGCCAGCGCATCGACCCGTTCGGCCAGACGCCCCAGTTCTTTGCCATACCGCGGGTAGTAGCGCACCACCCCGGCCGACTTCAGCGACAGCAAATCATACAGCCAGCGCTGTACCCAGCCGACCAGGTCGGCGGCCGGCGTTTTCTGCAGTTTGTCGGCAGCGCGCAAGGCACCATCCACGCCGGGCTGGGCCAGGTGGCGCAGCAATTCATCCAGGGCATCACGGCCCTCGCCCTGGGCAGCTTCCAGCGCGGCCAGCGGTGCCCCCCCCTGCTCGGCCAGCCAGGCATCGGCATCCTTGACGCCCTGCTGCTTGAGCCAGGCCAGCGCTTCGTCATGGCCGGGTGCGGTCAGGGCGAACTTGCGGCAGCGCGACAGAATGGTCGGCAGCAGGCGGTCCAGGCGATTGGACAGCAGCAGGAACATGGTGCCCGGCGGCGGTTCTTCCAGCGTCTTGAGGAGCGCATTAGCGGCCGCCGTGTTGAGCGCTTCGGCCGGATACAGCATCACCACCCGCAAGCCCGAGCGGTGGGTGGAAACGTTCATGAAATCGGCCAGCGCACGGATCTGGTCGATCTTGATGTCCTTGGAGGGGGCC
Organism: Herbaspirillum sp. 1173; assembly: GCF_031455335.1. Lineage (NCBI taxonomy): Bacteria > Pseudomonadati > Pseudomonadota > Betaproteobacteria > Burkholderiales > Oxalobacteraceae > Herbaspirillum > Herbaspirillum sp. 1173. The sequence continues at coordinate 1,037,857 of NZ_JAVDSP010000001.1, forward strand.
TTGCTGGCCTTGGCGGTTTTCTTTTCTTCACCTGCCTCGTCTTCGGCGGTCTCATCGTCCAGTACTTCAGGGCGCACGCGCCGGTAGTCAGGATGATTCGATTGCGAGAACCAGTTGCAGGAGGCACATACGCCGCAGGCATGGGCCTCTGGCGTGGGCGATTCGCACAGCAGGGACTTGGCGAAGGCTTCGACGAACTGCGTCTTGCCGGTGCCGGCCGCGCCATAGAACAGCAGCGCATGCGGCAGGCGTTCACGCAGCTGCTGCAACTGGCGCCAGCTCTCGCCCTGCCAGGGCAGCAATACCTCGGAAACGGTCACGGACATGCAGCCTCCCTCACAGCGCTGCCACGATGGCGCGCAGTTCTTCCTGGATCACCGGGATGGGACGCGTGGAATCGATCAGGCGGAAACGCTGCGGGAACTGCGCGGCGCGGCGCAGGTATTCGGCGCGGGTGTTGGCGAAGAAATCGGCCTTTTCCTGCTCGAACTTGTCCAGCGTGCGTTCGGCATCCAGCCGCGCACGCGCCACTTCCAGCGGCACATCGAAGAGCAGCGTCAGATCCGGTTGCAGATGGGGATGGACCCACTGTTCGAGGCTGTCCAGCTTGTCCAGCGCCAGCTTGCGGCCACCGCCCTGGTAGGCGAAGGTGGCATCGGTAAAACGATCCGAGATGACCCAGTCGCCGCGTGCCAGGGCCGGCTCGATGACCTGGGCCAGATGCTCGCGGCGCGAGGCGAACATCAGCAGGGCTTCGGTTTCCAGATGCATCTTGTGATGCAGGACCAGCTCGCGCAGGCGTTCGCCCAGGTCGGTGCCGCCGGGTTCACGGGTGGCGACCACAGTCATGCCGCGCTCGCGCAGCAGCTGGGTCACGAAAGGAATGTGGGTCGACTTGCCGGCGCCGTCGATGCCTTCGAAGGTGATGAATTTGCCTGATGCCATGAAGGTATCGCTACTCAATGAATGAAACGGTAAAAGAAAGACTGGCTCAACGCTGGTAGCGGTTGACGGCCTGGTTGTGTTCGTTCAGGTTGCTGGAGAAATGGCTGGTGCCATCCCCGCGCGCCACGAAGTATAAGGCCTCGGTCTTGTCCGGGTTCAAGGCCGCCGCCAGAGAGGCTGCTCCGGGCAAGGCAATCGGCGTGGGCGGCAGACCGGCGCGCGTGTAGGTGTTGTAGGGGGTGTCGGTGAGCAGGTCGACTTTGCGGATCTTGCCCTGGTAACGGTCGCCCATGCCATAAATCACGGTCGGATCGGTTTGCAGCAGCATGCCGGTGCGCAGGCGGTTGACGAAGACCCCGGCCACCATGCCACGCTCGGATTTCTGCCCGGTCTCCTTTTCGACGATGGAAGCCATGGTCAGCGCCTCATAAGGCGTACGGTACGGCAGCGACAGGTCGCGCCGCGCCCAAGCTTCGTTGAGCTTCTTGCTCATGAGGGCGAAGGCCTGTTTGTAGACCTGCATATCACTGGCCCCCTTGGCGAAGAGGTAGGTATCGGGGAAGAACAGGCCTTCCGGATAGGTGTATTCGTTGGTCAGCTTGGCCAGGATCTGCTGATCGGTCCAGGTGGCGGTGTCGTGCTTCAGGGCGGGTTGATCGGCGATGGCCTTACGCATCTGCTTGAAGGTCCAGCCTTCGATCACCGTCAGCGCTTCCTGGGCGAATTCCCCGCGCACCAGTTGCAGCAGCAGGCGCTGCGGCGTGTAGCCGGGCTTGATTTCATAGCTGCCGGCCTTGATGCGGCCGCCTTCGCCGGACAGGCGCGCGTACAGGGCAAACAGGTCGGGGTTGACCGGCACCCCGGCCGCGGCAATCTGCTGGGCAGCGCCGTTGACGCCCGCGCCCGGCGTGATGGTGAAGGCAATCACTTGTCCGTTCGGCTCCACGATGGGCTGCTTGGACCAATAGACGCCTGCCCCTGCCACCAAGGCTGCCAGCACCAGCAATGTCACAAATAACTTCTTCATACCAGAGGCGAAATCCTTGTTGCTCCGACGCGATTTTTCGGAGATCACTATAATCGAGGCATCAATGATAATCGCTGGCACGACAGTTGCCTAATTTGCCGGACCGACCGACCCGGCAAGACGTAATCCGTAAAAGATTTCCTTTATGACAGACATGACTTCTTCGCCCTCCGGCTGGCGTGACTTTCTGGCGCAACAAGGCGCCCAGTTCGACGCCGAGAGTGGCGACATCACGGGCTTTGGCCCGACCGCCCCGGCACCGCAAAGCCTGGAAAGCTTCATGGCCCCCCTCGCCAGCCTGGGCCTGATCACAGCCACCGGCGAGGACGCCGCCAGCTTCCTGCATGGGCAGCTCACCAATGATGTGCAACAGCTCGACAGCAGTGCGGCCCGCCTGGCCGGCTATTGCTCCCCCAAGGGCCGTCTGCTGGCGACCTTCCTGATCTGGCGCGACGAGCAGGCCATCTGGCTGCAACTGCCGCGCAGCCTGCAGCCGGCGATCCAGAAGCGTTTGCAGATGTTCGTGATGCGTGCCAAGGCAAAACTGGCCGATGCCAGTGCCGAACGTGCCGTGCTTGGCCTGGTCGGCCCGGCCACGGCCAATGCCCTTGCTGAATGGTTCCCGGTCTTGCCGGCGGCCCCCTACGCCAAGATCGACAACAGCCACGGCACCCTGATACGCCTGGCCGATGTCGCCGGCAGCCCGCGCTACCAGTGGATCGCGCCGGTCGACGTCCTCACCGCCGCCTGGCCCAAGCTGGCCCAGCATCTGACCCCGACGGCCAGCCTGGCCTGGCGGCTGTCGGAGATCCGTGCGGGCGTGCCGGGGATCGTGCAAGCCACGCAGGAGCAGTTTGTCCCGCAGATGATCAATTTCGAACTGATCGGGGGCGTCAACTTCAAGAAGGGCTGCTATCCCGGCCAGGAAATCGTGGCGCGCAGCCAGTACCTGGGCAAGCTCAAGCGCCGTACCATGCTGGCCACCATTGCCAGCGCCGAGGCACGCGCCGGGCAAGAAGTCTTCGCTGCCGCCGATCCGGGGCAGCCCTGCGGCATGGTGGTCAACGCCGAAGCGCTGGATGCGGAGCACGCACTGGCTTTGGTGGAAATGAAACTGGCCGCTGCCGAGGATGCCGTGCATCTTGGTGCCGCCGATGGCCCGGCCCTGCATTTCCACGCCCTTCCCTATGAGCTGGCCGATCCGCAATAAGCGGCGCGCCGCCTGAGCCACACCGCAGCCATAGGGACGCATCCATGGATCTCTACATTTACTATCGGGTCGACAGTGCGCACGCGACTACCCTGTTCGGCAAGATCAAAGGCGTGCAAGCCATGCTGCAAGCGCGCCTGGGCATCGCCGGCGCGCTCAAGCGGCGTCCCGGCGAACAAGACGGCCTGCAGACCTGGATGGAAATCTACCAGGGCATCCTGCCCGCTTCCGCTGAGGACTTCACCCGGACCCTGGACCGCGCGCTGGCAGATTCCGGCGCAGCGGCGCTCATCAGCGGCGAACGCCACGTCGAGCACTTCGAGGATGTTGCGCCATGTGCCTGATCATCTTCGCCTGGAAAGTGATCCCCGGCATGCCGCTGATCCTGGCGGCCAACCGGGACGAGTTCTATGCCCGCCCCGCCGCCGATGCCGGCTGGTGGAACGACCATCCCCACATTTACGCCGGGCGCGATCTGCAAGGCGGCGGTACCTGGCTGGGCGTGACCCGGGACGGACGTTTTGCGGCGCTCACCAATGTGCGCGCACCTTCGGAGCGACGGGCCGATGCGCCCACACGCGGGCAACTGGTGGCCGGCTATCTGGCCGGAGACCTTGATCCGCAAGCCTACTTGCGCCAGATCGAACCGCAAGCGCAACGCTACAACGGCTTCAACCTGCTGCTGGGCAACCGGGAAACGATGGTGTGGTATTCCAACCGGGGGCAGGAGGATCCGCGCAACGGACAGCCTTTGGAGTATGGCGTCTACGGCGTTTCCAACGCCTTGCTCGATACCCCATGGCCCAAGCTCACCCGCGCCAAGGCGCAATTTGCCAGCCTGCTGTGCCAGGGAGCTCCGGAAGAGACCTTCTTCGAGATGCTCACTGATGGCACCCGCGCCAATGATTGCCGCTTGCCCGATACCGGGGTGGGGCTGGAGAAGGAGCGCATGCTCTCGCCCATCTTCATTCGCTCCCCGGACTACGGTACCCGCTGCTCGACGGTGCTGCGCGTGCCCATCGTCGGTGAGCCGGTGCTGACCGAGCACGTGGTCGATCCTATGGCAATGCAATATAGTGCCGAGCCGGCCACGGACAAGGCTTGCAAGATTCCGTGCAAACCACGTGTGCAAGAAGCTTCACCAGAAGACGGGCTGCAGGGTGAAACCACACGCCCGGCGTGATGATTCGGCTTCACATGAGCCCATCGAGAAATAAGCAAATCGAATATCTGATATACGAAAGATAAATTGGCTGAATTTGGTGCGGAGCAGTAAAGTTGCACCTGTCTCCTCCAATTTCCTCCTAAAGAATTGGATTGAAGCCCACACCGCAAGGTCGTGGGCTTTTTTTTCGTCCATACACGGCGATACCGGGCCAACGGGATTGCTCCCGCCGCCCGGTGCCGCTCTCAACGCAACTTCTTGCGCTTCAACCACGCCAGCAATCGCTGCGGTTCATCGGTCTGGATGATGCTCACCCCACTGGCAATGAGCTTGCCCCACACTTGCTCGGGATGAACCACCGCCACCGTATCGAGGTAAGGTCCGGCCAGATCCATGGGCCGTCCGCTGTCGATGTCGATCGCCATGGTGTTGACCAGCAGGCGTACCGGCCTGCGCCCGATCGCCTGAACTGCCTCGCCGACTACGGCGGGATCACGGAAGATGATCTGCAACACCGTCGGCTCCTGTCGGGCCATGGTTTGCAATTGCCCGCTGCGCGCTGACGCTCCGGTCTTTTCATCGAAATACAGCGTCTGCACGGCAATGCCCAGCGAACGCGCCCAGGCCACCTGCTGCGCATCGACACCTGCATTGATGTTCAGCAGCACGTCGCGCGCGGTATCCGTCTCCAGGATCGCCGCCACCATTGGCCCGATGTCCGCCGCCTTGACATCCAGATTGAGCAGGATGCGCCCGCGCGCCGCAGCCAACGCTTCTTGCAGCGTAGGCACCCGGCGCGCGGTCAGGGACGCGCCTTTGCCACCGCCGCGCGCATACAGGCGCAGGGCCTGAATCTCGGCCAGCGTAAGGTCGGCCACCGCGCCATGTCCGTTGGTCGTGCGATCCACGGTCTCATCGTGCATCAGCACCAACGCGCCATCGCGCGTGGTGCGGACATCGATTTCTCCGATATCGATGCCTTCGGCGATGCAGCGACGGATGCCATCGAGCGAATTCTCCGAGGTTTCAGTCCAGCAGCTGCGGTGCGAGGACACCAGCACCGGGCCGGTCGCGGTGGTCAGCGCCGACTGACGCCAGGCAAGGGGTGCTGCTTGTGCGAGAGCTTGATCCATGAGCAGGCAAAAGGTACAGGTGAGGAGAAAACGGCCAAGAGAATGCATGAAAACTTCCTGGTAGATGAAGGAATGTAAAAATGGGCCGTCCTGAAATGACCCATGAAGAAATGACTAGGTGACGAAAAAGGACGGACGCCCGGTTTCCACATGGCCCGCCAGCCGGCGCGCAAAACCCGGCCTGTCCTCGCTCTGGACCAGCAGGTCGTACCAGTGGTGACTGTTTTGCAGCGGCCATCGCAGCGTGGCCGACTGCCCCGGTGCCAGCGCAGCCATACGCGCAGGCTGCCCGTAGGCCTGATCCCGCAGCACCAGGCGCACTACTTGCGCACCCGGATTGGTCAAGGCCAGTACCAGCTCGCCACGCTCGCCATCATGGCGCACCTGCACTACCGGCCCGGCATCGCCGCCAGCGTCCAGGCTGCCGCGCAACTCACGCAGGAAACCGTTGGGGCCGTACACCTTCAGGTCGTAGACGCCCGCCGGCCCGACGCCGCGCCATTGCGCCGTCAGTGACTTGCCCGGTTGTACGGTGAAGGTCTGGTAGCGTTCGCTCTCCTGACGGGCATACACCTGATAGACCACACCCGCCTTGCCGGGGTTGAGGAACTCCAGCTGCAGAGCGCCCCCTTGTGGCAGCGGCAGGTCATCTACCGCCAGCACATACGGCAAGGCCCGCGCCGGCCGCATGCCGCGCTCCTGCTGCGGCATCATCGGACTGGCAGGCGCAACGGGTGCGGGCAGGCGGGCCTGCGCATCCGACAGCGCGCGATAGGCCGAGGTGTCGGGCAAGACCGGACTGGCCACGTCGCGGCGACTGAAATCGAAGGCCGAGGTCAGATCCCCGCACACCGCGCGCCGCCATGGGCTGATGTTGGGTTCGTGCACATCGAAGATCTGCTCCAGGAAACGGATGACCGAGGTATGGTCGAACACTTCCGAGCACACATAGCCGCCCTTGGACCAGGGCGAGATCACCATCATCGGCACCCGCGCCCCCAGCCCGGCGGGCAGGTCATCGGCCGGGTTGACGTAGTCGCCCAGCCGATGGAATTCGCCGCTGACCTCTACCGTGGACTGGCCCTGCCCCCCATGCAGCGGCGGCGTGGGCGGTGCCACGTGGTCGAAGAAGCCATCGTTCTCGTCGTAGTTCACCAACAGTACGGTGCTGCTCCACAGCGCCGGATTGGCGGTGAGGATGTCCAGCACCTGGCTGATGTAATGCGCGCCGTAGCCGGGAGTGCGGTCAGGATGCTCGCAACTGAGCTTGGGCGGCATCAGCCAGGATACCTGCGGTAGCGTGCCGCCGTTGACATCACGCGCCAGGTCGGCCAGCGTGAACTTGCTGCAGGCCTTCTGCCACAACGGCGAATCGGGCGCGGCATTCTGGTACTGCGCGAAAAAATACTGCAGCACGTTGAAGTCGCTCGGATAGTCGCCGTGGTCCTTGTGCAGGTCATCGGTCCCCTGATACACCTTCCACGACACGCCATGCTGCTCCAGCCGCTCCGGATAGGTGGTCCAGCGGAAACTGTCGGCACCGTTGCGGCGCTCGCCCGGCACCCCGGACCAGCTGCCGGTACGCGGCTGGAAGGTCATGGGTCCACCTGCCCTGCCCTGCAGGTCGATGCCGCCGCTCATCATGTGAAAGCGATTGGGATTGGTCGACCCCAGCACCGAGCAGTGATAGGCATCGCAAATGGTGAAGGCATCGGCCAGCGCGTAGTGGAAAGGCAGGTCTTCGCGCGTGAAGTAGGCCATGGTCACGGTGTCCTTCTTGGCCTCGATCCACTTGTCATAGTCGCCCCGGTTCCAGGCCGCGTGCTGATCCTTCCAGGCATGCGGCAGATTGCCGCCGGCGCGCCCGGCACTGGTGGTGGCCATCTCCATGCGATACGGCAGCACCAGCCGGCCCTGCGGATCGCGCTGGTGAAACACCGGGCTGCCGTCCGGCAAGGGACGCGGGATAGGATCAGCGAAGCCGCGGACGCCCTTCAGGCAACCGAAATAATGATCGAAGGACCGGTTCTCCTGCATCAGGATCACCACGTGTTTCACATCCTTGATGGTGCCGGTCGGTGACGAGGGAGCCACTGCCAGCGCCTTGCGGATGCTGGCTGGCAAGGCCGTCAGTGCCAGCGCCGCGCTGCCGGTGCGGGCAGCATTCTTGAGGAAATGGCGGCGGCCGGGGGATTTTCTGTTCATCGGCGAATCTCGCAATCTTCGTATTGTTACGCTCAGTTCAGACTGAAGCGCAGTTCGACCTCACCCAGCACCGGCTCATCGGTACGTGAGAACTTCCATTGCATCAACGCCTTGGTCGCGGCCTGGTCGAACAGCTTGGGCGGCTGCGCGCGCACGATCTGCACGGCGCTGACTGAGCCATCCTTCTCGATGGTCAGGTGGGCCACCACCACACCTTCGGTATTGCTGGCCAGGGCTTTGGGCGGGTAGTCCGGCTCAACTCGCTTCAGCGGCACCAGACCGCGCCGTACCTCGCCGGGCTGGGCCTTGGGCGCAGGCGCCGCCGGTGCCGGCGGCGTACTGGGCACAGCCGCAGCAGGGGCTGGCTGACTGGGAGACACCGGGGCTGGCACTTCCTGAGACGGCGCGCTCGGTGCGGGCACCACCGGAGCCGGCTTCGGCGTGGGCGCTGGCTTGGGCGGGACCGGTTTGGGCGGCGGCCTGGGCGTCGGAGGCACCGGCGTCGGCGGTGCGGGCGCAGGCAACGGCGGTGCCTCGGCAATGCTCACCAGCTTCATCACCTTGACCGGTTCGGGCGGAGGTTCGGGCACCTGTGTCTTGGGCCAGGCCAGCAGCACGATGGCGCACTCGACCGCCACCGCCACGCCGACCGCCAGCGGCCAGCGCAGGGCGCTGCCGGCGGGTACGGCGGGTGGCTGATCCTGCCAGGAAGATGACGGCGCGGCGGACCGCGGCAGGGTCATGGAATGACGCATATCCACCTCAATGCTTGGCCGCAATGCCGATGTCTTCGACCCCGGCAGCGCGGGCCACATCCATCACGTGCAGCAGGTTTTCCAGCGACACGTCCTTGTCGCCGGCTACCAGCACTTCCAGCTTGGCGGTCCGGGCGCGCTCTTTCAGTTGGCCAACCAGCGCATCATGCTCAACCGGCTTGCCTTCGAAGAACATGGCCCCCGTCTTGTCCACCACGATGGTGAGCGACTTGCTGGGCAGCGTGGCGGCACTGGCGGCTTGTGGCACGTTGATCTTGAGTCCGCTCACATCGATCATCTTGAGCATCGTCACCATGAAGAAAATGAGCAGGAACATCATGATGTCGATCATCGGGATGATCTCGATATGCGGCTCATCCGACTGCAGGTAGCGGGTGCGGCTCATGATGCGGCTCCGGCATAGACGACCTCGGCGGCGCGCTTGATGACGGGCTTGCCCTGCCCGGCTGCTGGCGACTCTCCGGCCTGACGCACCACGATGGATTCTTCCAGCAGACAGTGCTGCTTGATGAAGACCAGCTTGATCAGATCCAGCTCCAGCAGCGCCAGGCGCACTCGCTTGGAGAAGTAACTATTGGCCGCCACCCCGGCGATGGCCACCAGCAAGCCACAGCCCGTGGCCAGCAAGGAGTGGCCGATCCCGTTGGTGACCGCCCCGCTGCTGCTGCCGGCGGTGCCCAGCACGTTGAAGGATTCGGTGATGCCGATGATGGTACCGAGCAGGCCGATCAGCGGGCCCAGCGTAATGGCCGCACCCAGCAGCCACAGTGCGCGGTCCAGTTCGGGCATGGTCCGTACGATGGCCTCGTCGATGTAACGATCCATGGCCTCGCCCGAGGCCAGTGCACGCGACTCCACGGCCGCATGCAGGGTCGGGCCGAAGACCGTGTTGCGATAGCGCTGGGCGATCTCCTGCAAGGCGGCGTCGCTGCGGTGATCGGCGCGCAGCAGCGCCTGGTCGATCTGCTTGCCCGACGGCAGGCAGCGGGCAAAGAAGATGAAGCGCTCGACCGAGACGGCCAGCACGACCAGCAGCAACAGGGCCAGGACGGGAATGATGCCCATCGATTGGCGGCTCAGTTCCAGGAGTTGTTCAAGATTGGACATGGCGTTTCCTTACAGGGGGGAGGTACAAAGGGTGAGTCAAACAAAACAATGCATCACAGGTTCTTGGGGCTGTAGTTCACTCCGAGCCAGATCATCCGGCCCATGGAGAAGGTGTCCTTGAGCTGGTCCTTGTTGGGACCAGTGACGCTGGTCACCGGCGAATTGGTCAGGTTGGCCACCTCGGCAAAGGCGCGCCAGCCACCGCCCAGGTCGTAACGGGCCTGCAGGTCGATCTGCTTGCGGGCCTGCCAGTAGACATCCTGGCTGGGCAGGCTGGCGTCGACCAGGCGCAGGCTGCGGCCGGTCCAGTTGTAGGCGGCCGAAAGATCCAGCTTCTGGTAGTTGTAGAACACGGTAAGGTTGCGGATCTGGTCGGGCTGGTTGACCAGGTTCTGGATGGTGCGCGTACCGCCACTGCTGGTGGCGGCGTTGAGCCGGCCGTCCAGGAAACTCAGGTTGGCGCTGAAGCCCAGGCCTTGCAGGGCCGGGCTGATCCAGCCCAGCGAACTCTGCACGTAACTCAGTTCCACGCCGTTGATACGCGAGCTGGAGGCATTGACCGGCTGGGTGATCGAGGCCGCACGGGTCGCGCCGTTGTAGAACAGAGTGCCCTGGCTGGAAAGGGTGTAGATCTCGTTCTTGATCTTCTTGTTGAACACCGCCAGCGACACCAGGCTGGAATTGGGCAGGTACCACTCGACCGAGGCATCGAGGTTGGTCGATTCGCGCGGCTTGATGTCCGGATTGCCCTGGGTCACGGTGACCGAGCCATCGGTGTTCTGGCTGATCGTGGTGTTGGGCGCATAGGCATCGTAGTTGGGACGGCCGATGGTCTGGCTCGCCGCCAGCTTCAGCTTGACGGCATCGGTGGCGCTGAAGACCAGCGACGCCGCCGGCAGCAGATAGTTGTAGCTGGAATCCTTGGTCTGCGACACCCAGGTGGTGCTGCCATTGCTGACGTTGCGCACGTTACCGGTGGTGGAAAGATTCGTATTGTCCTGGCGCAGGCCGAACAATGCGCTCCAGCGATCGGTCCGGTAGGAACCCATCGCATACAGCGCGGCGGTCTGTTCACTGTGCGAGTAATTGCTCTGCAGGCTGTTGACGCTGTTGGCACTGCTGGCGGCGATCTGTCCCTGGTTGGCCGCGAACTGCTGCCAGGCCTGGGCACCGTTGACCAGGATGAAGGGCAAGCCGCCGCTGTAGGGCATGATGGTGCCGGATACCGAACCATTGCCGGCCAGCGTCAGCCCGCCCGAGGTCGGGAAGTACTGGTTGTTGACGTAGTCATAGCTGTGCTCCAGGCGGCGATAATCGACGCCCACGCCGGCACCCAGGCCGCGGGCATCCTGGTCCATGTTCCAGCGGTAATCCAGCTTCACGTCGCCGACCTGGTCATCGATGCTGACCATCTCCTTGCGCCAGTAATAAGCCTGCCAGTTGTTCAGGTTGGTGAAGTTGGAAGGATTGTTCAGTGCGACCGAAGGCTCGAAACCGGAGGTGTTGTAGCTCATGCCGAGCGCATTGGTGCCGCTCAGGACCGGTGCCGATCCCGCCCCCGGATAGGCGAAGTTGGCAAAGATGTACTTGGCCAGCTCGCGCGGCTCGCGGTGCTGGGCTTGCGAGTAGGAAGAACGCAGCGAGAGCACCTGGCTGTCGTCCAGCTTCCAGTCCAGTCCGCCCTGCAGGGCCGATGTGGTGCGCTTGATGGTGGAGGCAGCATAGCCGGCTTCGGCCTCGCCGCGCGCGAACTGCCCGCTGGTGGCGGTCTGGTTCAGGACCGGATTGTTGCCGGTGCTGCGGCTGTCGTCGATGAAGGTTTCATTGCGCAGGATGTGGGTGGAATCGCTGTTGTAGCCAAAGCCCAGGAAGCCGTAGACATCCGGGGTGAAGCGCCCTTCCAGCTTGGCATTGAAGCCGCTGGTCTCGCTGTTCTTGAGGTGCTGCCAATACTTGAACTGCTGCGGCACCGGGAAACCGTTGCCGGTGTTGGGCCCGCCGGATGCTGCCGGGTTGGCGATGCTGCCGTTGGCGTTGTAATAGTTGTAGAAGATGTTGTCGGTGGTCATGTGACCGATGGAGACCGTGTTTTCCTTCTCGAAATTGGCCGAGATCACGTAGCCGAAGCGATTGTCCGGACCAAAGGTGTTGCTGAAGGTAACATCCGACTTCTTGGCCAGACCCTCCGCTCCCGAAGCGACCTTGCCGCTGCCGCCGGCGTGGCCGAGGGCACCGGTGGCGCTGAACATGGGTTTGCCGCCGTTATCGAAGGCGCTGCGGCTGACGATGTTGACCGAGCCGCCGACCGCATTGGGATCCATGTCCGGAGTCCAGGTCTTGAAGACCTGCACTTCCTTGACCATCGAGGCCGGCAGCATGTTGGTACGGGCGCTGCGGGTGGTCTGGTCGACCGAGGCCAGTGGCGCGCCGTTGATGGTGACGTTGTTGTAGCTGCCATCGAGACCGCGAATGGCGATGAACTGGGCCTTGTCCCGACCGTTCACATTATCCGGGTTGAAACTGACCGATACGCCAGCCACGCGCTTGACCACATCGGTCACCGTGGAATCCGGCAGGCGCTCCACCTGCTCGCGGGTCACGCTGTCCATCACACGCTCTTCCACCTGCTTGCCGGCCACCGCCGCACTGGTCTGGCTGCGCTTGCGCGTGACCACCACGCTGTCGAGGCGCTTGACGCTCCCATCCTGGGCTGCCGGCGACCCATCGGCCTGGGTCGTGGCAGCAGGCGAAGCGGCGTCATCGGCTGCCCGCGCCAGCAGCGGCAGCACCGACAGCATCGCCAGGCTCATCAAAGACAAACGTCGGTACTGCGGACTTCCACTGCGGTAAGACATGGTATTCCCCTGAAAATCAAGTCGTGGCGAGAAGGCGTGCGCATCCGGATCAGCCATGGCGGCGGGATGCGAAGCGGGCTATCATTTATAGAACGTTCTAATTTCAGAAAGAAAAAAATGGCAGTCTTTACAATAAGTCCCTGCCACTATTCTTTTTTGGCAACTTTATTTCAGTTGCTTTACATTAGAACGTTCCAATAGACTCGTATTTTCTCGAAGATTTGTGACCTCGTGATTACATCCGATGCGCTTGTCGCAAAAACATTTTTGGCGGCTACCCAGCCCGGTTGTGCATGGCGTCATATATGATTGCGCAGCGCGGCACGCTCTTGCGCCGCCGCAACCCGACGCCGACCTGACATGACTTGCCTGCTCCGCTCCTCCCCGTCCTCGCTGCGCTTGCGCCAACCGCTCCGTTCATGAGTCGCCTCACCATCAAGGATGTCGCCAAGGCGGCTGGCGTCAGTTTCCAGACCGTCTCGCTGGTGCTGAACCACCCGGAGAAAGTCGCCCCGAGGACACGCGAGCTGGTGCAAGCGGCCATCGATTCGCTCAATTTCATCCCCAACGTGGCCGCCCGCTCGCTGCGCAACATTTCCACGCGCACGCTGGCCTGCGTGATGTTCAATGGTTCGTCCTACGACGAACGCTCCGAGCGCACCCAGGACACCCACTATCACAACGTGGTGCAGACCCTCACCCGCGCAGCCGATCGCGCCGGCTATACGCTCCTGCAACGCAATCTGATGCGCGAAGACGAAGCCTCGCTGGTCTATGTGCGCGACCTGTTCCTGGCCGGACGCATCGACGGCATGATTGCCATGGTCAATCGCGCCGGCAATCCGGTGGTGAATGAATTGCATCGGCTGGGCTACCCCTGCGTGGTCTATGGCATGGCCGACCCGGCTTGTCACCACGTCGTGCAATCGGACCGGCAGGCCGGGCTGGCCGTGGTCGAACACCTCTATCGCACCGGCTGCCGCCGCATCGCCCTGGTGACCGGGCCGCACAAGGATCATGAACAGGGAAAATCGCGCGAGGACGGCGTACCGACTTCCAGCGAAGCGCGCTATTTCGGTTATCTCGACGGACTGGAAAAGTGCGGCCTGACGCCGCGCCCGGAATGGATAGTGACCGGAGACTGGTCGCTGGAAAGCGGCTATCGCGCGGCCGCCCAGCTCTGTCACCAGTCCGAGCGTCCGGACGCCATCTTCCTCGGCAATGACCGCATGGCGCTGGGCGCGCTCAAGGCGCTCTACGACCTTGGCGTGAAGGTGCCGCAAGAGATCAGCGTGGTGGGCTTCGACAACATGCGCTATGCCGACTTCAGCATCCCGTCCCTCACCAGCGTGGACGCGCCCATGCTGGAGATGTGCGAGTTTGCCGTGAAGCTGCTGCTGGAACGCATCGAGCTGCGCCAGGAGCAACGCAACCAGTCCGGTGATGCTGCCGCCGCCCAGGCGGCCCTGGTGCAGAAGATGTTCTCGACGCACCTGGTGATCCGCGACAGTACCCGCCCGGTCATGTGAAGCATCCTGCCCGTCCTGGCCGCGCACGCTGCCGCCTCACTCTCTTCCGGCACTGCATGGCATTGCTGCTGGTCTTGGCGGTGCCGCGCGCGCAGTCGGCCAACTTCGAATTCTGGAGCAGCCACAGCGGCCCCATGGCCCAGGCCGTTCGGCAACTATGCGCGGGCTTCAATACCGCACAAAAGCAGCATCAGGTACGTTGTGTCACGCCCGGCTCCTACGAGCAGACCATGCAGAAGACCATCGCCGCCTATCGCGCCGCGCAACAACCTGCGCTGGTGGAAATCTACGATGTCGGCACGCTGGACATGATGCTGAGCGGAGCCATCGTGCCGGTCCACCAGTTGATGGCCGCGCATGGCTACCACGTGGACTGGCAGGATTACCTGCCCGCGATCCGCAGCTATTACACCGATGCCAAGGGGCAGTTTGATTCCCTGCCCTTCAATGTCTCCACCGCTGTTCTGTACCTGAACACTGCCAGGCTGCAGCAAGCCGGCATCAACACCCTGCCCGCCACCTGGAGTGAACTGGAGCAGGCTGCACGGCAGTTGCGCGCGGTTGGCCAGACCTGCCCTCTGGTGAGCGACTTCAATCCCTGGATCCTGCTGGAGCAGGTCAGCACCATCGAGGGCGCACCGCTGGCCGACCAAGACAACGGCCACCGGAGCCTGGCCACCCATTATCTGTTCGACCAGGGACTGCATCTGCGCTTCATGCAGCAGGTACAGCGCTGGCATCAGCAGCATCTGCTGGTGGAAGCCGCCGCCACCCGCACCGGGCGCCATACCCTGGCCTTCACTACCGGGGAATGCGCCATGCTGCTCGACTCCACCAGCGCCTGGCATGCCGTGGCGCGCAGCGGCCTGCCCGGACTGGCAGTGCTGCCGCTGCCGGTGCATGCCGGGAGTGCGCGCCACAACAGCGTACCCGGCGGCGCCTCGCTGTGGGTGATGAAGGGATTTGACGACCAGGTCTATGCGGCCGTGGCGGCCTTCATCGCTTATCTGCAGCAACCGCAGAACCAGCGTCTGCTGGTGCGGCAGACCGGTTACCTGCCCGTTACCCGCCAGGTGGCAGCCCAGATCATGGACGATGCGGGGCACTATCCGGCCTCGGTGGTGGCGGGCATTCATTCGCTGGATGCGAACGCTGGCCAGCCAGGAGTCGGACCGCGCCTGGGCTTCTTCCCGCAGCTGCGACTGGCCTGGACCGAGCAGGTGCAGACCGCACTGGCCGGCCAGCAGGACATGGCGAGTGCTTTGGCCAAGGCGCGCCGCCGGGGGGATGCCTTGCTGCAGCGTTTCCGCCTCACCTATGCCCCCGCCTATTCCCCTGCACCGCAGCGCTAGCACACATCATGGATACCCGCCCCGCCTTCCCTGCCCGCTGGTTCCCCTTGCTGCTGGCCGCGCCGCAGATGCTGATCGTGTTTCTGTTCTTCCTGTGGCCGGCCGTCAAGGCGATCGCCTGGTCCTTCTATCTGGTACGTCCCTTCGGCAACGGTTCGCGCTTCGTCGGACTGGACAACTACCTGCGCATTCTCACTGATGACGGCTTCTATGCCTCCCTGCGCGCCACGCTGGTCTTCACGGCCGGCAGCACCCTGCTGGCCGTGACCATCGCCCTGGCACTGGCGGCCTGCCTGGAACTGGATGTGCGCGCCAAGCGCCTGCTGCGCAGCATCTTCATCTGGCCCTATGCCGTGGCCGGGGTAGTAGTCGGTATCGTGCTGAAGGTCTTGATCAATCCGGTTACCGGTTTGCTGGCTTTTCTCAACCACCTCTGGCCGGGCCTGTGGGCACCCCATCTGGCTGGCCAGCAAGCCATGCTGGTACTGATCGCGGCCTTCGCCTGGACCCAGGTGCCGCTGAACTTCATCCTGTTTTCTGCCGCCTTGCAGCGGATTCCCGCCGATCTGACGGGAGCCGCCGCCATCGATGGGGCTGGCCCGTGGCGGCGCTTCATGGATATCCAGTTGCCGATGATCGCACCGGCACTGCTGCTGGCCGGTGTCCTCAACGTGATCGAGGCCTTTACCCACGGCTTCGGGCTGGTGGACGCACTGACCCAGGGCGGACCCGGCCGCAGCACGGCGATCCTGGCCTATCAGATCTATTCGGATGGCTTCATCGGGCTGGACCTCTCGGGCTCATCGGCCTTGTCGGTGATCCTGATGCTGTTCATCGTGGCGCTCACGGTGTTGCAGCTGCGCTTCTTCCGCCAAGGAGCAGGACGATGGTAGAGCGCCATCCGCGCATGACCGCGCTGGCCTACTGCATCCTGGGGCTGGGCGTAGTGCTGGCCTTGGGGCCGCTGTACCTGATCCTGTGCTCGGCCAGCGTCTCCAGCCAGCAGTGGATCAGCCAAGGCATGCCGCTCATGCCAGGCACCGCGCTGCCGGACAATCTGCGCGAAGTGGCGCAGCGTATCGACCTCTGGCGCTATCTCTTCAACAGTCTGCTGGTGGCCGCTCTGGTGGTGACCGGCAAGCTGCTGCTGTCCTCGGTCACGGCTTTTGCGGTGACCTACTTCCAGCCACGCTGCCGGGGCCTGATCCTGGCCTTGCTGTTCAGTGCCCTGCTGCTGCCGCTGGAAGTGCGCATCGTCCCGACCTATGCAGCGGCCTCTGACTTGTTCGAACCGCTGCGCAGCCTGTTGCAGGCGCTGGGCCTGGGTGGACAGCATGCGGTGCCGTCGATCAGCCTGATCAATACCTATGCAGGCCTGTCCTTGCCGTTGGTGGCGTCCGCCACGGGAACCTTCCTGTTTCTGCAGTTCTACCGCACCATCCCGCCCGAGCTGGTGGAAGCGGCGCGCATCGACGGGACCGGGCCGTGGCGCTTCTACGTAGATATCCTCCTGCCGCTGTCGAAGACCAATTTTGCGGCGCTGGGATCCATCGTCTTCATCAATACCTGGAAAGACTACATGTGGCCCCTGGTCATCACCAGCCATGACCAGATGCGCACCATCACCCTCGCGCTGGCCAGCTTCCTGCCGGTGGAAAGCGGGCAGATGCCGCAGTGGAACCTGCTGATGGCGGCGGCCCTGGTGGCCATCGTGATCCCCGCCGTGTTCGTGGTGGCGGCGCAGCGCTGGTTCGTCAAGGGCATCGTCGGCACGGAAAAATAAAGGCCCGCCCCGCATGGGACGAGCCTTTCAACCAGCAGACGACAGGAAAAATCAGGCACCCAGTTCCAGCGCTTCCAACAACATTTCAGCCACGCGCTCGGAAGACTGCGGATTCTGGCCGGTGATCAGCTGGCCGTCACGGATGGCAAACACCTGCCAGTTGTCGGTCCCCTCAAAGACGGCACCCAGTTCACGCAGACGGCTCTCCAGCAGGAAGGGCACGACCTCGGCCAGTCCCACTTCGCGCTCTTCGGCATCTGTGAAGGAATTGACACGCTTGCCAGCTACCATCGGCTTGCCATCGGCCTTCACGGCCGACACCAGGCCAGCGGCACCGTGGCAGACTGAAGCAATGAACTTGCCGGCGGCATAGGCGCTCTCGACGGTCTTCTTGACGTTGGCATCGGTAGGCAGGTCCCACATGGTGCCATGGCCGCCGGGGAAGAACACCGCATCAAATGCGCCGACTTCGATTTCGCCCAGCGCACGCGTGGCCGCGATGCGCTGCTGCAGTTCCGCATCGGCCAGCATGCGTTCGACGATGGCATCGTTCTGACCTTGCGGCTTGACGCTGCCCGGATCGATCGGGGCCTTGCCACCGGCGGTGGAGGCGATGACGACCGAGGCACCGGCATCCACCAGGGCGTAGTACGGGGCCGCCAGCTCTTCGGCCCACAGGCCGGTGGGCTTGTCGGTTTCACCCATGCGGCTGCTGGAGGTGACGATCATCAGGATGTTGGGCTTCTTCATGGTGTTCCTTTCTTCACGAGGGAGGGACGGCATCTGCAGCAAAGCGGCATTGCCAGACTGCCGATCACTGTATTCCCATCAAAAACAAAGATAAACTCCATCCCTCTCAATTCATTCATTACACCATTGAACAAATGCGCAACTTCGATCCCGTCCAGTTAGGCAGCATCGAACTGTTCTGCAAAGCCGCCGAACTGGGCAGCTTCACGGCCGCCGCCGAGGCGCTGGGCCTGACGCCGGCCTCGGTGAGCCGTTCCATCAGCCGGCTGGAAGCTCGTCTGGGCGTACGGCTGTTCGCCCGGACCACGCGCCAGATCCGGCTGACCCGCGAGGGCGAGCTGTATCACGAGCAGTGCCGCCAGGCGCTGGAACAGATCGCCGAGGCCGAACGCATCCTCACCGGCCAGCAGAAAGTGCCCAGCGGCCCGCTGCGCATCAGCGTCGGCACGCCTTATGCGCACTATCGGCTGCTGCCGTTGCTGCCGCGTTTCCAGGCGGCGTTTCCGCAGATCGAGGTGGAATTGAGCATTGCGAACCGCGTCATCGATTTCGTCGAAGAGGGCTATGACCTGGCCATCCGCCTGGGCGTGCCGCAGGATTCAAGGCTGATCGCGCACACGCTGGAGGATGCCACGCTGGGCGTCTTTGCGTCCCCCTCCTATCTGGCCCGGCGCGGCACGCCCGACAGCGTGGAAGCGCTGAAACAACACGACTGCATCCAGTTCATCCTGCCCAGTACCGGACGCGCGATGCCGTGGATCTTCAAGGACGGACAAGGGCGCGACATGGATTTTCATTTCCGGAGCCGGCAGCGCATCCATGACGACGTACTGGGCTGCGTCAACTGGGCCATTGCCGGCGGGGGCCTGTTCCAGATCTATCACTTCATCGCGCAAGCCGCCGTGCAACGGGGCGAGCTGGTGGAAGTGCTGCAGTCGGCCGGGCATCGCACCCGGCGTTTCTCCATCCTGTATCCGCACAATCGCCATCTGTCGGCGCGGGTGCGGGCGTTTGTGGATTTCGTGATGCAGGCGGTGCGGCCATAAAACATCGGCCCCATCGCCACGCCAACTAAGACGCGAAGATGGGGCCGACGAGGCAATGGGTGCGGGAATGCTTCCCGCCTCCCTGCTTAGTGATGCATCTTGGCTTCGGTACGATCCAGGACGGCTTCAGGGGCTTGCGCGTCTTCCACGGTCTCGTTGTTCAAGACCTTGGTCAGGCGTTCGCTGTCCAGTTCACCGCTCCACTTGGCGACCACCAGGGTGGCCACGCCGTTGCCGATGGTGTTGGTCAGTGCGCGAGCTTCCGACATGAAGCGGTCGATACCCAGGATCAGCGCCAGACCGGCCACCGGCACGTGGCCCACGGCCGACAGCGTCGCCGCCAGCACGATGAAGCCCGAACCCGTGATGCCGGCTGCCCCCTTGGAGGTCAGCAGCAGCACGCCCAGAAGCGTCAGTTCCTGCACGAAGGTCATGGGGGTGTTGGTCGCCTGGGCGATGAACACGGCGGCCATGGTCAGGTAGATCGCGGTACCGTCCAGGTTGAAGGAGTAACCCGTCGGGATCACCAGGCCGACCACGGTCTTCTTGGCACCGGCGTTTTCCATCTTGGCCAGCATGCGCGGCAGCACCGATTCCGAGGACGAGGTGCCCAGCACGATCAGCAGTTCTTCCTTGATGTACTTGACGAACTTCCAGATCGAGAAGCCGTGCAGGCGGGTGATGATGCCCAGCACCACGAAGATGAACAGCAGGCAGGTCAGGTAGAAGGTACCCATCAGCTTGGCCAGCGAGAACAGCGAACCGACGCCGTACTTGCCGATGGTGAAGGACATCGCGCCGAAGGCACCGATCGGGGCCACCTTCATGATCGCGCCCACCACCGAGAACAGCACGTGCGAGATCTTTTCGATGAAATCGAACACCAGCGTGCCGCGGCCGCCGAACTTGTGCAGCGCGAAGCCGAACAGCACTGCCACCAGCAACACCTGCAGCACGTCACCCTTGGCAAAGGCGTCCACCATGCTGGTGGGGATGATGCCCAGCACGAAGTCGGTCACCGAACCCATCTTGCCCGGGGCGGTGTAGGCGGCGATGCTCTTGGTATCCAGCGAAGCCGGATCGACGTTCATGCCCACGCCCGGTTGCAGGAAGTTCACCAGCAACAGGCCGATGATCAGTGCCACGGTGCTGACGATTTCGAAATACAGCAGGGCCAGGCCGCCGGTTTTGCCGACCTTCTTCATGTCTTCCATGCCGGCGATGCCGATGACGACGGTACAGAAGATGACCGGCGCGATGATCATCTTGATCAGCTTGACGAAGCCATCGCCCAGCGGCTTCATGGCTTCACCGGTAGACGGATAGAAGTGACCCAGCGCGATACCGATCACGATGGCACACAGGACCTGGAAATACAGGGATTTGTAAAGGGGCGGTTTTTGCGCCGACATAGTGCTTTCTCCTTGAAACATGGATGACCGGCGGGTCCGTGGAGACCTGCCGCCTGCCGTTGTCGGATCGTCGTCCGTTCTGGCGGGTACTTATTGTTTGTCCGGGAGAACTCCCCCTCCCCGGTTCGGCCGCAAGTATCTCGCAGTCATTTCCGGGCGGGTATTGTGGGAAACCACATAGCGTCACTAAAGAGGCACGCAAACTGCTTTATTCTTCATTCTGCATAGCAACAAAATTCGCTATATTCTGTGCCGGACTGAACGGTTCATTCTTTCTCCGGATGCAGTCGGCACTTACAAGGAAAACATCGTGCAACGAAAACTGACGGTCACCGCCCGCCTGGCGATCCTGGTGGCGGTACTGTGCGGCAGCGTAGTCCTGCTGGCCTGGCGCGACATACAGGGCATGGCGTCCAGCAACGACAAGCTGCGCTACGTCTATGAAGACCGCACCATGGCGCTGATCCACATCGCCCGGGTGCGCGACGCGCTCTACCTGAACCGCGACGTCATGGGCCGTGCCCTGATGATCGCCAACCTGCCCGCTCCGGCCATTGACGACAGCAACGGCACCAGCAGCGATCGCATCAAACCCCTGCTGGAACGCATCCCGGCGCTGGATGCGACCTTTGAGCAAGGCTGGCAAGCTTACCGGGCGACGCGGCTGGAACCTCAGGAACAGACCGAGGCGGAACGCTTCGAGCAGAGCTGGCGGCGCTACGTCGCCGAGCGCGCCGTGGTGCTGGACCTGTTGCGCAGCAACGAGCCGCTGCAGGCCAACCGCCGCTGGACCCCGCTGACCAGCGAGCTGGCCGGCCTGGCGACGCAGCTGGCCACCCTGGGCCAGTTGCAGGAAAGTTTTACGCGCACCTCTTATGAGGCGGCGTTGCAGGACTATCGGCAACTGCGCACCCACAACCTGCAGATCGCCGGACTGGCGCTGGCCATCGGCGTGTCCATTGCGCTGTGGATCATGATCAGCCTGCGCCGCCAGCTCGGTGGAGAGCCGGATTACGCCGCCCACATCGTGCATCAGATCGCCGAAGGCAATCTGGGCGTGGCGGTCACCCTGCGCCGCCGGGACCGCAGCAGCCTGCTGTACGCGATGCAAGGCATGCGCGAACGGCTCACCGACATCCTGCGCGGCGTCACGCTTCTGACGCAGGCCCTGGGCGACTCTGCCCGCCAGCTCAATGCCACTGCCCAGGACCTGGCGAGCGCTTCCAACGAGCAGGCGGCCGCCGTGGAAGAAGTACACAGCGCCATCAGCAACATCAGCCTGGCCATCCAGCAGACCGGAGAACATGCCCGCCGCACCGACCAGATCGCCCTGAACGCTGCTGCCGACGCCGACCAGAGCGGTGCGGCCGTCCAGAGCACGGTGGCGGCCATGCGCGGCATCGCGCGCCAGGTCGGGGTGATCGACGACATCGCCTACCAGACCAATCTGCTGGCCTTGAACGCCGCCATCGAGGCGGCGCGCGCGGGAGAACACGGACGCGGATTCTCCGTGGTGGCGGCTGAAATCCGCAAGCTGGCCGAGCGCAGCCAGGGCAGCGCGCAGGAGATCAGCGTGATTGCCCAGCAAAGCGTGGAATTGGCCGAGGCCACCAGCCAGCGCCTGGCCGCCGGTACACTCAACGGCATCCGTGAAGCCTCACAGCAGATCAACAAGATCACACTGTCTGCGCGCATGCAGGAGGAAGGTGTGCAAGAAATCGGTTCGGCGGTGATGCAGCTCAATGACACCACCCAGCGCAACGCGGCCGCCTCCGAGGAACTGGCCACCACTGCGGAACTGGTGGCCGAACGGGCGCGCGAACTGACCGCCCAGCTGTGCTACTTCAGACTGGACGAGAGCCGTCCGGCGATGCCGTCGTCGGCCTCGCAAGCTTGAGCAGGACGATCAAGCGGCCGCCCCTTGCAGTCGCGCGCGCATGGTGATGTGGGGGATGCCGGCTTCCATGAATTGCTCACCCTCGCGGGCGAAACCATGGCGCTGATAGAAGCCCTCGGCATGCACCTGGGCATTGAGGATGACTTCGGCGTCGCCACGTGCACGAGCCGCAGCAATCAAGGCCTGCAATACGGCGCCGCCCACGCCTTGGCCGCGCCCGGCCTTGCGCACGGCCATGCGGCCGATGTGCCCGTCCGGCAGCAAGCGGCCGGTCGCCAGCGGCTGGCCCGCATCGTCATAGGCCACGGCGTGTACGCAATGCGGGTCCATCTCATCTAGCTCGATCTCGGCGGGTACCTTCTGTTCATCGACAAAGACCTCGAAGCGAATCGGCTGGGCCTGCGCACGCAGCTGCTCCCAGCTGCCGGTGGTGATTTTCATGGTGGACTTCCTGCAAAAAAAAAGAACAGCGTGCTCCGCTCACTCCTGATCCAGCTTGCGCGAGATATCCAGGCGGCGAATCAGCTTGAAGGTGCCCATGGCCTTGGCCACCAGGCGATCGCCGTTGAACAGGTCGGCCTGGCAGAAGCACATGGTGGTGGAGCGGTGATAAGTGTGGCCGCGCGCGATGATGGTGTCCCCGGCGTGCCCGGCCGGCTGCAAGAAACTGGTGCTCATCTCGACGGTCGCGGAGGATTTGGCATCGGGAGCGCCGGCGCGGGCCGACAGGCCCATGGCAACGTCCAGCAAGGTCATGCTGATGCCACCCTGGGCCACATGCCAGCTGTTCATGAACTCGGGCTTGAGCTTCAGTGCCATGACGGCGCGGTCATTGCCGTATTCCAGCACCTCCACGCCCAGTGCTTCCAGATACGGATTCCCCTGCGGGAAGATGTCAGTAACGGACAGACTCATGCCGGCCTCAAATTTCGTAATCCATACATTGGCGCGCTTCGCGCACGGCACCGATGAAGGGCTTGATGGCCACGTGGTCCGGATGCTCCTGATAGGCGTCCAGCGCTTCGCGCGAGGCAAATTCGGAATAGAGCACTACATCGTAGGTCGCTTCCAGGCCCGGCTGGGCCAGCACGGCTTCGAACTTCAGGATGCCGGGCACCACGTTGGCACAGCTGTCCAGCAGTGCCTTCATCTTGAGCAGGTTGGTGGCCTTGTCGGCCCCTTCTGCATGGTCCTTCAGTTTCCACATGACGATATGCTTGATCACGGTAGGGCTTCCTGGTCAGAAATGAACAGTCCGTAATGATAAGCCAAAGTGCCAGCTGCCTCAGTTGCCAGCGTTGCGCTGGGCGATCTTCATGAAGGAGCCGACCAGCCGCCCTTCCCTGCGTTCGGCCAGGCAATAGACATAGGTGTGGGTGCTGACAGGATCGCCCGCAATGCGCACCATGCGGAAACGTTCATCCGCAATGAATTCTGCCTCGGAAACCGCCCCCAGGCCCAGCCCCCGCGCGACTGCTTCGCGCAAGGCTTCACGGCTGCCGATTTCCATCACGATCCGTGGGCTTGCACCGGCCTGCTGCATGGCTTTTTCCAGCGCCAGGCGGGTGGTGGATCCCTGCTCGCGCATGAGCATGGGCTGCTGGTCCAGCTCGGCCAGTGAGACCGCTTCGCGCTGGTAAAAAGGATGACTGCGGTGGGCGAACAGCACCACCGCATGGTCGGCGTAGGGCAGCGCATGAAAGCGCGCGTCGTCGGTGAAACTGGCCAGCACCGCCACGTCGGTCACGTAGTTTTCCAGGTCAGCCAGGGATTGCGCGGAGTTGCCCAGTTTGATCGACAGCTCCACCTGCGGATAACGGGCGCGATAGGCATCGACCATCTCGATCACGTGAAAAGGGCCGACCGCGCCGATGCGCAGATGGCCCACGTGCAGCGCGCCCGAATTGACCAGCAGGTTCAGGGCATCGAGCTCCAGCTCGGCGATGTTCTGGGCGATCGGCAGCAGGCGCTGGGCGGTTTCAGAAAGATCGACACGTCGCCCGCGCCGGAAGAACAGTTCCACGTTGTGCTCACGCTCCAGCGATTGCACCTGGGTGGTCAGCGTGGGCTGGCTCACGCCCAGCGCCCGGGCAGCGGCCGAAAAACCGCGATGGCGTGCGACGGCCAGGAAAGCGCGCAATTGTGAAGGGGTCATCTATAGATCCTATCAATAGATTTATTCGATTTTCACGATTATATCGATAACAGGGGCGTCACAATGTCTCTTTAAGCTTCTGTCCTGTCGGCGCCGCATCAACCGCAACGGCTCCTGACGAGCGCCAAGGCCGAACCATCGGTCCTTTGGCACCCCGCTCATCGCGTCCCGTCCCCGGGACGCCCTCAACAAGGATGCAATCATGCAGCGACGCAGCTTCTTCACCCTGTGCCTGGGCGCCCTCGCCTCTGTCTTGCTGGCAGGGCCTGCAGCCGCAGTACCGCCACTGACTGTCGGCCTGATCCCGGCCGAAGATTCGCAGGCCATGCTGGAAAACAGCAAGGCCGTCATCGACAGCCTGCAGCAGCAACTGGGCATGCCGGTCAAGCCCTTCATCGCCACCGACTACAACGGCATCATCGAGGCACTGCGCTCGCGCAAGCTGGATGTGGCTTATCTCGGCCCCTTCTCCTACGTACTGGCCAGTTCGGTGGCCAACGTGGAAGCCTTCGCCGTGGCCGAGACCAAGAAGAGCGGCCGCAGCTTCTACAAGAGCCTCATCATCACCCGCAAGGAGAGCGGGCTGCAGAGTCTGGAACAGTTGAAGGGCCGCACCATGGCGTTTGTTGATCCCTCGTCGGCTTCCGGGCACCTGTTCCCCAGCGCCGGCCTGCAGAAACTCAACATCGATCCCAACAAGTATTTTTCGCGGGTGATCTTCTCGGGCTCGCACGACGCCAGCATCCTGGCCGCGGCCGTGGCCAAGGGTGTGGTGCAGCAGTCGGAACTGAACGTGGTGTGGACCTCGCCGGACATTCCCGAGTCGCCCATGGTCTGGCGCAAGGATCTGGACCCGGCCCTGAAGCAGAAGATCGCCGCCGCCTTCGCCAACATCAAGGACGTGAAATGGGGTGACCAGGGCGTCCTCAACGGTTTCGTGCCCACTACCGACGGTGCTTACGACGTGGTGCGCGAGACCGCCAAGATCCTGAACCTGGACCTGAAGGCCATGAAATGATCCACATCCGCGGCCTCGCCAAGCAATACGGCAGCCATGCCGTCTTGCGCGGGATCGACCTGGACGTGCCGGCCGGCCAGTTCCTGGTGGTGCTGGGCCCGTCCGGGGCGGGCAAATCGACCCTGCTGCGCTGCCTGAACGGGCTGGTCCAGCCCAGCTCGGGAGAGCTCCGGGTGGCCGGCTTCGACGCCACCGACACCCGCGCCGCTCAGGTACGCCAGTTGCGGCGCCAGGTGGCGATGATTTTCCAGCATCACAACGTGGTACCGCGCCTGTCGGTGCTGAAGAACACCCTGACCGGCCGCCTCGGTCAGGCTCCCACCCTGGCGTCGATCCTGCAGTTGTTCTCGCCCCAGGACATTGCCCTTGCCCTGGACTGCCTGCGCCGGGTGGAATTGGAACACAAGGCCCATCAACGCACCGACGCGCTCTCCGGCGGCCAGCGCCAGCGGGTCGGCATTGCCCGCGCCCTGGCCCAGCAGCCGCAGGTGATCCTGGCCGACGAACCCATTGCCAGCCTGGATCCCAAGACCGCGCGGCTGGTGCTGCATTACCTGCGCACCGCCTCGCGGGAGCTGGGCATTACCGTGCTCTGCAACCTGCACCAGGTGGACTACGCGCGCGAGTTCGGCGACCGCATCATCGGCCTGGCCGGAGGACGTCTGGTCTTCGATGGCACCGGTGAAACGCTCAACGAACACCATCTCGACGCCATCTACGCCGGCAAGCCCGAAATGAACGAGGCTGAATTGCCCCTGATGGCATCGGCCGTGCAGGCAGCAACAGGAGCACTGACATGAATTTTTCTTCTCCGGCCGCCCCCCCTTCAGGACCGCGCGGCTACCTGTGGACCGGTCCGCGTCCGGCGACGCTGCGCGGCTGGCTGGGATTCATGGCGATTGTGCTGCTGGCGGCTTGGATCCTGGCCTGGAGCGCTGCCGGCACGCAACTGTCGTGGAGCGAATTGGCCAATGGCCTGCCGCAGATCGGCGACTTCCTGGCGCGCTCCTTCCCGCCCAACTGGGGCTTGCTGCCGTCACTGCTGGCCCCGGCCGTCGAAACCTTGCAGATCGCCCTCTGGGGAACCTTGCTGGGTGTGCTGGGCGCAGTACCGGTGGCCTTGCTGGCCGCGCGCAATCTCAATGCCAACCGCACCCTGCATGCGCTGGTACGCCAGGGCCTCAACGTCACGCGCAGCATCAATGAACTGATCCTGGCGCTGGTGTTCGTCTCGGCAGTGGGTCTGGGGCCCTTTCCCGGGGTGCTGGCGCTGGCTGTACACGGCGTCGGCATGATCGGCAAGTTCTTTGCCGAGAGCATCGAGGAAATCGACCAGGGCCCGTTGGAAGCCCTGCGTGCCACCGGAGCCCGGCCCCTGCAGGTGATCGTCTTCGGGGTGCTGCCCCAGGTGGCTACGGCCTGGATCGCCACCGTGCTCTACCGTTTCGAAGTCAACCTGCGCCAGGCCACTGTGCTGGGCATGGTCGGCGCCGGCGGACTGGGCTTTGAACTGGTCAACAGCCTCAAGCTGTTCAAGTACCAGGACACGGCCACCTGCATCGTCGTGGTGACCTTGATGGTGGTGGCGGCAGATGCCCTGTCGAGCCGGCTGCGGCGCATGATCCAGGACGGCCATGCCCATTGACTTCGCCCCTCCCCATCTTGATGCAAGAAGAGAAAAAACCATGTGGCATTTTCATAATCCTGTCGATCTCCATGCCGGTGTCGGCAGCCTCGCACAATTGCCGCAGCTGCTGGCCGGCCGGCCCGCATTGCTGATCACCTTTCCCGAGGCCGCTGCCCTGGGGCTGCAACAGAAGGTCGCCGACCTGCTGGGCCCGCAACTGGTTGGCATCGACAACGGCGTCCTGCCCAATCCTGACGTGAACTGGCTGACCGGCATGTACCAGCGCCTGTGGCAGCGCCACGCCGATGTCCCCTGCCTGATCGCCCTCGGGGGCGGCAGCGTCATCGATTGTGCCAAGGCCATGCTGGCACCCACGCCGTCGGGCCACTTCGACGAACTGCTCGCGCATCTGCGCGAAGACACCCCCTTTGAACCCGATCCGGCGCATCTGAAGTCGCTCATTGCCATCCCCACCACGGCCGGCACCGGCAGCGAAGTCACGCCCTGGGCCACGCTGTGGGATGCGCAGCGCGGGCGCAAGTATTCACTGCATCGCCCCTGGACCTGGCCGCAGGCAGCCATCATCGATGCCAGCCTGATGCTGAGCCTGCCCGCCCCGGCAACGCTGGCCAGCGGCCTGGATGCCCTCTCCCATGCGCTGGAGGCGATCTGGAACGTGCATCGCAACCCGGTCTCTTCGACCCTGGCCAGCAGCGCCGCCCGCGCCATCGTGGCCACGCTGCCGGCACTCATCCGCGAGCCTGAGGACCTGGCCCTGCGCGAACAGATGGCATTGGCTGCGCTCCAGGCCGGCCTGGCCTTTTCCAATACCCGGACTGCGCTGGCGCATTCCTTGTCCTATGACATCACGCTGCAGCGCGGTGTCCCGCACGGCATCGCCTGTTCCTTCTCGCTGCCACACATCCTGCGCCTGGCGATGGGGCGCGACAGCGCGGTCGACGCCCTGTTGCTGCAGATCTTCGATGCCACCAGTACCGAGCAGGCCGTCGCGCGCCTGGCCGGCTTGCTCGAATCGCTGGGCGTGTCCACCGACCCGGCCCACTATGGCCTGCAAGACCGCTGGGAAGCGGCCCTGCAGGCAGCGCTGTGCGGGCCGCGCGGACGCAACTTCATCGCCGCAATCCATTGACTTCTGCTGACTCACTTTCAAGGAAAAACCCATGCACCCATCACTCGCCCGTCCGCGCAACCTGCAAGGCGTCATCTTCGACTGGGCCGGTACACTGGTCGACTTCGGTTCGCTGGCGCCCACGCAAATCTTCGTCGATGCCTTCAAGAGCTTCGGCATCAACCTCACCCTGCAACAGGCACGCGGCCCCATGGGCCTGTCCAAGTGGCAGCATATCCGCGTGCTGCTGGACGATACGGCCATCGCGGCGCAGTGGCAGCAGCAGAACGGCCGGGCGCCCACCGATGCGGATGTCGATGCCATCTATGCCCGCTTCATGCCGATGCAGATCGCCAAGGTCGGCCAGTATTCGCAGCCCATCGCGGGCGCGGCGCAGGTGCTGGCCTGGCTGCGCGGCCAAGGTCTCAAAATCGGTTCCTGCTCCGGCTATCCGCGCCAGGTGTTGGATGTGCTGCTGCCGATGGCGGCCGAGGAAGGCCTGCGCCCCGACCACGTGGTGGCCGGCGACGAACTGGAGGCCGGTGGCCGTCCGGGCCCCTACATGGCACTGGCCAACGTACTGGCGCTGCAGATCGATGACGTGGCCTGTTGCATCAAGGTCGACGATACGGTGCCGGGAATTGAGGAAGGTATTCGCGCCGGCATGTGGAGCGTTGGCCTCTCCCTTTCGGGCAATGAAGTGGGGCTCACGCGAGCCGAACTGGACGCCTCGCCGACCGAGGAAATCGAGCGCCTCAAGACACACGCCGAAACACGCCTGCTCGCCGCCGGCGCGCACTACGTGATCGATTCGGTGGCCGACCTGCCGCAGATCGTGGCTCATGTCCGGGCGCGGCTGGCAAGGGGTGAACGCCCCTGAAAACAGGCGGCACCGGCTGCTGCGCCATCCTTTGCGGTCGTTGACAAGCCCGTCGCCGGGCTCATAGAATTGCCCGGCAGATAATTCACACAAGAGACCATCTGCAAGATGGTCTCTTCACGCGCGCAGTGCGCAGGCCTCTTGCAGTCAACATCAGGAGAGCCCTGTGCACACCGCAGTCCCCTTGCGCGACATCGACGATGTCGCCGCCTTGATTGACTCCCGCCCCTACCGCTGCGGCCACGCCACCGCCAGCAGTGCGCCCGTTCCTGTCGACAGAAGCCGCCATGAACAGCCGTGACGGGATCCTCGCCATCGACGCCGGCAGCTCCAGCACACGCGCGGCGATCGTGACGGCCGATGGCCTGGTCTCCTGCCTGCACCGACGCCCCTTGCGCACGCACTACGCACGCAGCGGCGTGGTGGAACAGGATGCGGCGCTGATCTGGCAGCAGACCCTGGCCGCGTGCCGCGCCAGCCTGCAGCAGGCGCGGCAGAAGGGACTGCGGGTGCGCGCCATCGGTCTGTGCAACCAGCGCGCCAGCGCCGTGGTGTGGGATACCGTGAGCGGAGAACCGCTGGCACCGGCACTGTCCTGGCAGGACAGCCGGCACGCGGCCGAACTGGCGGCACTGGCACCGCACTGGGATCAGCGGCTGCGACCGCGTCTGGGGCGACCGGTCGGCAGCCGCTCGCCCTACCTCTGGGCGGCCCATCTGCTGCGCCATCAGCCGCGCGTGGCGCGTGCCTGGGCGCAAGGACGGCTGGGCTTTGGCGGCATTGACACCTGGCTGCTGTGGCAACTGAGCGGCCGCCGCCTGCTGGCTACCAGCGCGACCAATGCCACGGCCTGCAACGCCTATGTACTGGACGCGCATGCCTATGCGCTGGACTGGCTGGAGGCGCTTGGCTTCCCCGCCGGGCTGCTGCCCACGCTGTGCCAGGATGCCGACGACTACGGCCGCAGCGACGCTGCCGTTCTCGGCGCCGCCCTGCCGATTCGCGCCTGCGCCGGAGATCAGCTGGCCGCTGCCATCGGGCAGGGTTGCCTGGAACCCGGCCAGGCGCTGTGTCAGCACGGCACCGGCAGCTTCATCGACGTGCTGGTCGGCCCGCGCGTTGCACTCGCCCCCGCCGACAGCACCGCCGAGGCCAGCGTAGTAGTCACCGCCAGGCGTCAGAACGGCGTCTCCCACTTCGCCCTCGAAAGCTACACCGCCTCCACCGGAGCCGCACTCACCTGGGCCTGCCAGCGCCTGCGCTGGTTTCCGGATGCCGGCCAGCTGCTGGCCCTGGCGGCCAGCGTGAGTTCGGCCGGCGGCGTCAGCTTCCTGCCGGCGCTGGCCGGGATGCAGTCACCGCAACGCCAACCCGCAGCGCGAGCAGCCCTGCAGGGGCTGTCGCTGGCCACGGGCCGCGCCGAAGTGGCACATGCGCTGGTGGAGGGAATCGCGCAATCGGTGACCGCGTGCGTCAGTGCCAGCGCCGACACGGCCGGACTACCGGTCTCGCGGATCATGAGCGGCGGTACGCTGGCCAGCAGCGACCTGCTGCTGCAGTTGCAAGCCGACCTGTCGGGCGTAACCACCTGCCGCACCCACCAGAGTGCGCACGCCAGCCTGCGCGGCATCGCTTTCCTGGCCGGCAGCCATGGCCTGCTGTGGGATGACTTGCCCCAGGCCTGCGCCCGGACCCGGTTGCAGGCGGTCTTCAAGCCACGCATCGACTTCGCCGAGCGTGCCTGCCGCCGTGCCCGGTGGCAGGCACGGCTATGTGCCGAGCTGGACCATGTGCGCCAGGAAAACACACGCTAGCCGCGTGTTTTCCATTCGCCTTTCTTTCTTGCTTCTCTTTTTTCACTCTGGAACCTTGCATGCGCTCTCCCTCTCCCCCTCGTTCCCCGGCACGCGCCGCCGCCGCGCCGGCCTCCCCGCCCGCCTCCCCTGACGACCGCTCCCTGCAAGCCAGGCTCAGGCGGCATCCGGTCATGGCAGCGGTCTATGGAACCCAGCACCTGCCAGCCTTTCTCGCCAGCGCCGCTGAAGTCGGCATCGTTGCCAACGTGGAGTTGCGTGAGTTGCTGGCGCTCAGCACCCGCATCCGGGATGCGGGCAAGTTCCTGATGCTCAATGTGGATACCTGTGAAGGACTGGCGCAGGACAAGGCCGCCATCGATTATCTGGTCGCCCTGGGCGTACCGTCGCTGGTGTCAACGCGGGTGGCCACGCTGCTGCGGGCCAGCCGGGCCGGCATGATCACCATGCAGAAGGTATTCGTGACCGATCGCACCACCTGGCCGCGCAGCCTGAAGGCGCTCGAACAGAGCGAACCCAACCTGGTGCAACTGATGCCGGCACCGATGCTCACGCAACTCAAGCCGGCGGACCGCGCCGTGCTTCCGCCCATCGTCGCGTCGGGCTTCGTCTGCAATGCAGACGATGCGCGTGCGGCACTGGAGGGTGGCGCGGTGGCCTTGTCCACCAGCGAGCAGGCCATGTGGAACCTGCCCGCCGGGACTTTCGGCAAACCATGAAGGCCATCCGCAAAGGGCAACGTGAACCTGGCCTTGAGTGTTTCAGCTGCGCTTGGACCGCGTGCGCGCCGGTGTGCCGCTCCTGGTGGTCTTGGTGGTCCCCGTGGCTTTGGCGATGGGCGCAGACTTCGCTGTCTTGGCGGAGGTCTTGGTCTTGGCGCTGGCAGGCTTGGCCGAGGATGCGCTTCTGACCGGCTTCGGCGGCGCACTCACCTTGGCCGGCTTGGCCACGGACGCAGGCGGGCGTGCGGCCCGCTTGCGCGGTGCTGGCGCCGGTCGCGCCGGTTCCTCATCAGACGACGGCAAGGTCAGCGCATCATCGTCTTCACCGATGGCCTTGGTCAGCTTGCGGGCCAGCGCGATCACGCGATCGGGATCGACCTCCAGCGTTGCAACCAGCAGTTCGATGATTTCCGAGCGCGGATTGGCCAGCGTCGGTTCGATCATCATCACCGCCGCTGCCAGTGCCAGCGCGCGCTCGCGCGAGGCTGCATCAGGCAGCATCTGCCCGAGTGCATTGAGCGCCTCCACAGGGGCCACCGCGGTAATGCGTGCCTGCTCCTTCAGCAACTGCACCCAGTTGGTCTGGGGCGACACGCTGGCATGCATGTTCGGCAGTTGCGCCAGCAGCCTGGCCAGACGCAGGCTGCGCCGTTCGAACGCACCGATGGAGACCATGCCGGCGATGACGATCCGGCAAACCGCTTCGGCAAAACCGCCGTCGGCTATCTGGCCAATGACCGTATCACGGTAGCTTCCCAGCTCCTGCTGCGCCCAGCGCTGGGCCAGATCGGCATCCGGCTCGCGCGGCGGCAGCCAGGCACCCAGTCCGGTCGGACCGAACAGCTGGCGCGTCATCCGTACCGTGCGGGCATCGCGCTGGTCGCGCCAGGCATTGAGCTCGTCGGTGATCTTCTGCGCCATGCGGCGTTCGTATTGCTTCAGCGGATGGTCGGGGTCGAGTTGTACCCGGTGCGTGCGCGCGGCAGCAGCTTGCTGGCGAATGAAGGCGGCGGCCGGGTGCTTGTCCGAGAACAGTTGCCGCTGCATGCGCAAGGGATTCATGCGCATCAGCGCATTGGCGCTGTCGCGGGTGGCCGTCATGCGCACCCACGGACGCACCCAGGTCTTGTACCACTGCGCATTGAGTTGCGACCACTGGCTGATGGTCGAGAACAGCGACTCTTCCTCTCGGCCTTCGGGATTGAGCTTGCGCAGGTCTTCCATGGTGCGGTGCTGGTAGTGCACCGTGTAGTCACCCGGCTCCAGCGCATCCCAGCGCTGGGTCGCGCGGCCGTCCTTGCGTTCCAGCTTCATTTCGTAGAGCCCTGGTGGCAGGCTCTCGATGACGTCCAGCGAGCTGACCAGCTGGTCGTGTTCCTTGAGCGCCACCGAGCCGCCCACGAAGATGCCCAGATGGCCCACGCTCTCGTGCAGCACGTAGATGATGGTGCGGCCGGCGGCGGCGATGGCCCGCTCGTCGCCCCAGACATCGATGATCCAGTTCAACGCCTGCGGCGGCGGCGTGATGTTGTCCCCCCAGGAGGCGAAGACCACGATGGGCGCCGTGATGTCGCGCAGATTGACAACCCTGCCCTTGACCTCCAGCTCTCCGCGCGCCAGCTTGTTGCCCACGAACAGATTCTCGGTGATGGCCTCGATCTCTGCCCCGGTCATTCGGAAGAAACCGCCCCACCAGCGTTCGAATTCCAGGAAACGCGCTGCCTCCTGATCGACTCCGGCCCAGAGGTTGTAATACTTGCTCCAGAAGGTATTGGCCGGATTGAGCTTCTCGAAGTTCTCGACCAGATAGGCGCCATCGAAGCGGTCGGCCCCGAGATCGGCGGCCAGCGAGGCCAGCCAGGTCCCGCCGAGGTTGGCACCGCTGTAGCGCATGGGATTGAGCGTGGAGCTGCCGGCCCAGTAGGAGGCCGGGGCACCGACCATCATCAGCGGCCCGAACAGCTCGGGCCGCACGGCATCGAGCGTCATCATGGCCCAGCCGGCCTGGCAATTGCCGATCACTACCGGCTTGGCCGGGCATTGCGGATGGCGGCGTATCACTTCTTCGAGGAAGCGCGCCTCCGCATCCATCACGGTGACCAGCGTCTGGCCCTCCTCGGGCTCGGGCCGGAAAGTGACGAAATACACGGTATGCCCGGCCTTCATCGCCATGCCCACTTCCGAATCGAACTTGAAGCCGCCAATACCGGGGCCGTGTCCGGCGCGCGGATCGACCACCACCACCGGTCGCGCCTGTGGATCAACCGGCAGGCCCGGCGGCGGTTGCAGGCGCAGCAAGGCGTAGTTGCAGGGCTGCGGCAGGTCGTGACCGTCCAGCACCAGTTCGTGCTCGAATTTGAGGAGCGGCGGCGTGCCCTGCTCCAGATGCTCCAGGTAGTCATTGCCCCGGTCGAGCAAGGTATCGAGGAAAAGGAAACTGCGCTGCACGCAATCCTGCACATAATTCGGTACATCTCCCCACGCCCCGGCGGGCGTGACGGGCTGCTCGGGAGGATGCGGGTCGGACGTCTTGCGGCTTGCCATGGGTGCACTCCGGTCAAGTGAGACTTCCATCATACTGACCTGGATCGTCAGCAAATCGTCCGAACTCTGCGACAATGGAACCGCAATTCCCGGAATTGCCTGCAAAAACCACACAAACCATTGCATGGAGGAACTGTCATGGAGCTCAAGAGCCTGGTAGACCAGCCCGGCAAGCTGCCGACCATCCCCAAGGTCGTGCAGCAGCTGATGACCAGCTTCAACAGCGAGGAAGTCTCGGCCCAGGATATCGCCCACCAGATCGCGGCCGACCCGACGCTCACCGCCAAACTGCTGCGACTGGCGAACTCGGCGTTCTTTCACGCTTCGCGCACCATCGGGACGGTCGACGATGCGCTGCGCATGCTGGGTTTCATCATGGTGCGCAATCTGGTGCTGGGCAATGGCATGGTGGCGGCTTTCAAGAGCACGCGCGGCATGGAGCTGCCGCAGTTCTGGCGACATACCCTCTACACCGCCGTGGCAGCGCGCTGGCTGTCGATGCACGCCGGCATCCACGGCGAAGACAATGGCGACGCTGTCTTCACCGTCGGCATGATGCATGGCATCGGCCAGTTGCAACTGCATGCGGTGGCCGCCGCGACAGTCGCCCCGCTGGACAAGCAATGCAACGTGCTCGACGGCGACCGCGCCGAACGGGAAAAGCAGGCCTGGGGCTTTCACTACGCCGATGTCTCGGCCGAACTGGCGGCGATCTGGAATTTCCCTGAAGCGCTGGTCACGGCACTGCGCTCGGTGCCTGATCCGCTGGCAGCGGGCCGGCTCGACCGCGCCGCTGCCTGGGTACACCTGGGCGCGTGGGCCGCACGCGTGACCGTGCTGTCACTGGATGACGAAGCCGCACTGGCCACCTATCCGGTGGCCGTGGGCAAGAGGCTGGGCGTGGATCCGGCCTGGATGCCGGTGCTGGTGAAGCGCGATCCCGACAAGGCCGAGCGTGCCATGCCCTCGCTCACCGAACTGGCGGCGGGGCTGGACGCCATGCTGGAGTAACTGGAGCAATCCGGCCGGCCTCAGGTCGCGCAGATACTGCAGCTGTGTCCCTTGCAGTTGTGCAGCACGCTGCTGCGGCCTGCCCCTGCATGGGTGCCCGGCCCGGTCGCCCCCTGCCCGGCCAGTTGCTCGGCACCGTTGCGCGGCTGCCAGCGATGCTTGACCTGCAAGCCGACATGACCGCCCGTGGCCATGGGTGAGGCGGCCGTCTCCTCCTTGCAATAGGGACAGCAAGTCTGGCCGTGCAATCCCTGAAGGGGAATGAGGCGTTCGAAGATGCCTTCGCAATGGCTGCAACGAATGTCATACAAGGGCATGGGGACTCCTTCACCAATCCGTTATCACGAAAAAAACCGGCCAGGCCTGCGCCCGGCCGGGAACACACACGTCACTGCGTTGATCGCTAGCCCTTGCGGCCCCAATAGGATTTGTCGTTGAGCATGCCCTTGGGCGTGATGTCCTGATCGAAGATGGAGGTCGGCAAGGCCACCGTGCAGGCGCAGTTGGGAATATCGACGATGCCGCCGATGCGCCCTTCCACCGGCGCGGCCGTCAGCAGCATGTAGGCCTGGCTGCCGGTGTAGCCGAAGTGGGTCAGGTAGTCGATGGCCTTCAGGCAGGCCTGGCGATAGGCCACGGTGGCGTCGAGGTAGTAGTTCACGCCGTTTTCCACACTGATGCCTTCGAAAGTCAGCCACTGCTCGTAATGCGGCTTGACGATGCTGGGCATGAAGATGGGCGAGGTGATGTTGTACTTGGCCATGCCGCCCTTGATGAGGTCGAAGCCGACGTGGCTCACGCCATCCATCTCGATGGCGCCGCAGAAACCGATCTCGCCATCACCCTGCGAGAAGTGCAGGTCCCCCATCGAGAAACCCGCGCCCTTCACGTACACCGGGAAGAAGATGCGGGTGCCTGCCGACAGGTCCTTGATGTCGGTGTTGCCGCCATGCTCGCGCGGCGGCACGGTGCGGGCGGCAACCTTGGCCATCTCGTCGAATTTCGCACCGGTCAGGCCGCGCAAGACGGCAGTGCTGGGGTTCGGTGGTTGCGCCAGGCCCTTGGCGGCCAGCGGCGCTTCCCGGCGATTCCACTCAGCCAGCAGATCGTGGGACGGCAGGCAACCCATCAGACCAGGGTGGGTCAGGCCTGCGATGCGCACGCCCGGAATATGGCGCGAGGTGGCATACAAGCCCTTCAGGTCCCAGATCGCCTTGTCGGCTTCGGGGAAATAATCGGCCAGGAAGCCGCCGCCGTTTTCCTTGGCAAACACGCCCGAGAAACCGACCGGGGTGACCGGCTTGATGTCCAGCAGGTCGATCACCAGCAGGTCACCCGGTTCTGCGCCTTCGACGTGGAAGGGACCGGTCAGCGGATGGGCGCGGGTGAGGTCGACGTTCTTGACGTCGGAGACATCGTCAGTGTCCTGGATCTGCGCGTCGAGGAAGTCCAGCGACTCGATCAGGATGGATTCGCCCGGCTTGACCGAGGCCAGGAAAGGCAGGTCCGGGTGCCAGCGGTTGTGACCCAGTTCAGCCTGCTCTGCCAGCGGGACGCCGGGCTTGATCTTGAAGTGTTGCATGCGATCTCCTTGGTGGTGGATGTGTGATGAGGCCTTGCGCCTTCGGCCTCAGGCTGCCGGCTCGGTGGGAATCCCCGGCATCGGGCATTCGGGCGTACCGGCACTGTTGCGCGTCAATGCCTCGACCTGGGCGCGTGCAGCCGCCGGGTCGTTGACCCAGGTGCGATAAAAGTCGAAGGGACACTCGGCCACGCCGGCCGGCGATTCGCCAGAATTGATCTTGCCGGTGTAGCCGCGATGCAGCAGCTTGTAGAGGTGGTTCTGCGACTGCCAGTTGCGGCGTGCATCGCGGATGGCCGAGACCGACAGTTCGGCATACTGGATGCCCATCTCTTCGGTACCGCACTCGCCCAGCGTGCGGCCGTCGAAACCGACGATGGCCGAATGGCCGAAGTAGGAATAGACGCCATCGAACCCTGATGCATTGGCCACGGCCACATACAGGTTGTTCATCCAGGCCATGGCCTTGGAGACCATGATCTGCTGTTCCTTGGCCGGATACATGTAGCCCTGGCAGCGCACCACCAGTTCCGCACCCTTCATGGCGCAGTCGCGCCAGATCTCGGGATAGTTGCCGTCATCACAGATGATGAGGCTGATCTTCAAGCCCTTGGGGCCGTCGCAGACGTAGGTGGTATCGCCCGGATACCAGCCCTCGATGGGCGTCCACGGCATGATCTTGCGATACTTCTGCACGATCTCGCCCTGGTCGTTGATGAGGATGAGGGTGTTGTAGGGCACCTTGCGCGGATGCTCCTCATGGCGCTCGCCGGTGAGCGAAAAGACGCCCCACACGCCGGCGATGCGGCAGGCTTCGGAAAAGATGGCGGTCTCGTCGCCGGGGATGGTGGCGGCGGTCTCGAACATTTCTTCACGGTCATACATGATGCCGTGGGTGGAATACTCGGGAAACACCACCAGGTCCAGCCCTGGCAGTCCCTGCTTCATGCCGACCAGCATGGCGGCGATCTTCCTGGCGTTCTCCAGTACCTCGCCGCGCGTATGCAGGCGTGGCATCTTGTAGTTCACCACGGCCACGCCGACGGCGTCGCGGCTGGCTGAAATGTCTCCGTGTCGCATGGGCTTGCTCCTCTGAAAAGACGGTCGGATCAGACCGACAGATACTTGCTGATGGTGGGCGCATCGACGTTCTCGCGCGTGTCCTCGTAGACAAAGCGGCCCTTGTCGATGACCAGAAAACGGTCCGCAATCTCCAGCGTGAAGCTCAGCACCTGCTCCGAGACCACGATGGTGAGCGCACGGATCTTGCGGATTTCCTTGAGGCTTTTGGCGATGTCCTTGATGATGGAAGGCTGTATCCCTTCAGTCGGTTCATCCAGCAGCAGCACGCGCGGGTTGGTCGCCAGTGCGCGCGCAATGGCCAGTTGCTGCTGCTGTCCGCCGGACAGATTGCCGCCCTTGCGGGTACGCATGTCATACAGCACCGGGAACAGCGAATACAGTTCATCGGGCACCTTGCCCTTGGCCGATGCGGGCAAGCCGGTCTGGATGTTTTCCAGCACCGTCATGTGCGAAAAGATCATGCGCCCCTGCGGCACGTAGGCCACGCCGCGCTCGACGCGCTGGTGGCTTTCCAGGCCACCGAGTTCCACGCCATCGATGCTGATGCTGCCGCCGCGCAGCGGCAGGATGCCCATTAGGGTCTTGAACAGCGTGGTCTTGCCCATGCCGTTGCGGCCCATGACGGCGACGATTTCTTCCTTGGCCACCGACAGGTCGACATCGTGGATGACCTTGCTCTGGCCGTAGCCGGAGGCGAGTTGCGAGACTTTGAACATGGCAGGCTCCGAGGATGAGGAAAGTTCAGTGACCGAGATAGACGTCGATCACTTTGGGATCGGACTGCACCTTCTCCATGCTGCCCTCAGCCAGGATTTTCCCCTGGTGCAGCACGGTGACCTTGTGGGCGATGCTCTTGACGAAATCCATGTCGTGCTCGATCACCACCACCGAGCGGCCCTGGCTGATGCGGCCCAGCAGCTCGGCCGTCTTTTCGCGTTCGGACACGCTCATGCCGGCCACCGGTTCATCCAGCATCAAGAGCTCCGGCTCCTGCATCAGCAGCATGCCGATCTCCAGCCACTGCTTCTGGCCGTGCGAGAGCAGGTCGGCTTGCGTATGCAGTTGTTCGTCCAGGAAGATCTCGGCGGCCACCGCTTCCACCCGCGCCACCACATCCGGCGAACGCTTGAAAGTCAGCGCGCCGAACACCTTGCGGCCACGCGGGAAGGACATCTCCAGGTTCTCGAACACGGAGAGGTTCTCGTAGATGGACGGGGTCTGGAACTTGCGTCCCACGCCTACCCGCACGATGGCGTGCTCGCTCATCTTCGTCAGTTCGTGATTGTTGAACTTGATGCTGCCGGAGGTGGCGCGGGTCTTGCCGCAGATCAGGTCCAGCACCGTGGTCTTGCCTGCGCCGTTGGGGCCGATCACCACGCGCACCTCATTGCGCTGCACGTAGAGATTGAGCTTGTCGACTGCCTTGAACCCATCGAAAGACACGGTCAGGTCTTCGATGGCCAGGACCGGATGGGCGTCCGATTCGAAACCGATGGCGTTCTCGCTCATTTGCTGGCCTCCAGGGTCGCGCCCGGCTCGATGCCATCGCGCTTGGGTTCAGGGGTGGATGCTCGGGAAACCGGCTTGGCGGCTTCTGCAGCAACGGGGGCTACCGGCTTGGATGGGCCGCGCAGCTTGTCCATCAGGCGCTTGCCCTGGGTCTGCCAGAGGCCGGCCAGGCCATTGGGGAAATACATCACCACCGCGATGAAGAGACCGCCCATCAGGAACAGCCACAATTCGGGGAACGTTTCGGAGAAGTAGGTTTTGCCAAAGTTCACCAGCAGCGTTCCGTACACCGCGCCCAGCAGCGACATGCGGCCACCCACTGCAGCAAAGATCACCATTTCGATGGAAGGCACGATCCCGACGAAGGACGGCGACATGAAGCCCACCTGCAGCGTGAACATGGCCCCGCCGATGGCCGAGAACATGGCCGCCGCACAGAAGACGAAGACCTTGAAGCTGGCCACGTCATAGCCGGAGAAGCGCACCCGTTCTTCCTTGTCGCGCATGGCCACCAGCAGGCGGCCCAGCTTGGACCCGAGCACATAGCGGCCAAACAGGATGCAGCCGAAAAGCAATCCCGCATTGACGAAATACAGCACCAGCTTGGCGTGGTCGGTGCGGATATCCCAGCCCATCAGAGTCTTGAGGTCGGTGATGCCATTGACGCCGCCGGTCAGCCCCTGCTGGCCGATGATGAGGATGGACAGGATGGCCGCAATGGCTTGCGTGACGATGGAGAAATACACATCCCCCACACGGCGCTTGAACATCGCCAGCCCGATCAGCATGGCCAGC
The DNA here is from genome assembly GCF_031455335.1 of Herbaspirillum sp. 1173. Classification (NCBI taxonomy): domain Bacteria; kingdom Pseudomonadati; phylum Pseudomonadota; class Betaproteobacteria; order Burkholderiales; family Oxalobacteraceae; genus Herbaspirillum; species Herbaspirillum sp. 1173. Next base: position 1,077,918 of record NZ_JAVDSP010000001.1, read on the forward strand.
GCGGTCGGTACCACCAGCACGGCAATAATCGTGAAGGCAAAACTATGGAAAGGCTCCCACATGGCCGGCAAGGCGGTGATCTGGTTCCAGTCCATGAAGTCGGGAATGCCCGGCGTGGACTGGATCTTGGTGCTGATGGGGTCAGAGGCTTCGAGCTTGAGGAACATGGCCATGCAATAGCCGCCCAGGCCGAAGAACACGCCCTGCCCCAGGCTGAGGATGCCGCCGTAGCCCCAGCACAGCACCAGGCCCACGGCCACGAAGGCGTAGGACAGGTATTTGCCCACCAGGTTGAGACGGAACATGTCCATCGTCAGCGGGAACACCACCAGCAACAGGGCTGCCATCACAAGCAGGCCAAGCGCACCGGAGCGCCCGCCCAGCAGTTTTTCATAGGCTGCATTCATCATCGGACCTCGCTCATGTAGTTGGATCGGAAGTGGCCATGTTTCAGATTCATTTGCGCACCTTCGCCGAGAACAGCCCTTGCGGACGCAGCATCAGGATCAGGATCACCGCCGACAAGGTCAGCACCTTGGCCATGGAACCGGTCAGGAAGAATTCCGCCGTGGACTGCGTCTGCGCAATCGAGAAGGCCGAGGCGATGGTGCCGATCAGACTCTGCGCGCCACCGAAGACCACCACCAGGAAGGTATCGACGATGTAGAGCGATCCGCTGGTCGGGCCGGTGGAACCGATGGTGGTGAAGGCCGCCCCCGCCACGCCGGCCACACCGCAGCCGAGTGCAAAGGTGGTGCGGTCCACCTTGCGGGTATTGATGCCTACCGCTCCGCTCATGACGCGGTTCTGCATCGTGGCCCGTACCTGCAGGCCCCAGCGTGAACGGAACAGCAATACGAAGATGGCACCGGTGAGCAGCACCGTGAGGCCCATCATGAAGAGACCGTTCAAGGGGATATCGATGGCATCGGTCGGCTTGAAGGAACCCATGAGCCAGTCCGGCAAGGTGGCGCTGACTTCCTTGGCGCCGAAGATGGAACGGAAGGTCTGCTGCATCGCCAGCGACAGGCCCCAGGTCGCCAGCAGCGTATCGAGCGGACGCTTGTAGAGGCGGCTGATGAGCAGCAGCTCGGTGAGATAACCCACGCCATAGGCCACGGCGAAGGACAGCACGATGGCCACGAAAAAATAGAACGGCTGCAAGGCCGGTGCATAGGTGGTGGTCAGGTGCGACAGCAGGTAGGTGATGTAGGCACCGATGGTGAGGAATTCACCGTGGGCCATGTTGATCACGCCCATCTGCCCGAAGATGATGGCCAGGCCCAGCGCCATGAGCAGCAGCACGCAGAAGACCGAGAGGCCATTGAAGCCCTGCATGGCGAAGATGGCGCCGAATTCGGATAGAGAAACCATGATGACTCCCGACGGGGCAGAGTTGCCGATTGGAGAAATGGGCGGCAGCGCCCGCATGTCACTACAGACGCCGCCGCTTTGCTGCACGAAGGGCCGGTGCGGCACCGGCCGGACCGCCTTACTGGTAGCCCTTGGGGAAGGGATTTGGCTCGATCAGTTCGGACTCGTAGACCACCTTGAACTGGCCATCCTTCTGCGCTTCGCCGATGCGGGTCTTGCTCCACAGGTGATGGTTTTCATGAACCTTGACGTAGCCTTCGGGCGCGGTCTTGAGTTCGATGCCGGGCGAAGCGGCCACCACCTTGTCGACATCGAAGCTGCCGGCCTTTTCCACGGCAGCCTTCCACAACCAGGGGCCGAGATAGGCGGCTTGGGTGACGTCGCCGATGACCGAATTGGCACCGAACTTGGCCTTGAACTCGGCCACGAATTTCTTGTTGTTGGCGTTGTCCAGGCTCTGGAAATATTTCATCGAGGCGAAGAAGCCTTCCACGTTCTCGCCGCCGATGCCCAGCATTTCATCCTCGGTCACCGAAATGGTCAGCAGGTTCTGGGTCTTGGCGGTCACGCCGGCGGCCTTCAGCTGCTTGTAGAAAGCGACGTTGGAGCCACCGACCACGTCGGCGAAAATCACGTCGGGCTTTTTCAACTTGATCTTGTTGATGAGCGAACCGAATTGCGTGTTGCCCAGCGGGTAGTATTCCTCGCCCACCACCGACCCCTTGAGCACGTTCTCGATGTGCTTGCGGGCGATCTTGTTGGAAGTCCGCGGCCAGATGTAGTCCGAGCCAACCAGGAAGAAGGTCTTGGCCTTCTTCTCCTTGGCCACCCAATTCAGGCCTGCCAGCACCTGTTGCGTCGCCTCCTGACCGGTATAGAACACGTTCTTGGATTGCTCCAGGCCTTCGTAGAAGGTCGGGTAATACAGCAGGCCATTGTCCTTCTCGAACACCGGCAGCACCGCCTTGCGCGAGGCTGACGTCCAACAGCCGAAGACGGCAGCCACGCGGTCGTTTTCCAGCAGCTTCTTGGCCTTTTCGGCGAAGGTCGGCCAGTCGCTGGCACCGTCTTCCTGGATGATCTTGATCTTGCGGCCGAGGATGCCGCCCATGGCATTGATCTGGTCGATGGCCAGGCGCTCGGCCTGGATCGAACCGGTTTCGCTGATGGCCATGGTGCCGGTAGCCGAGTGCAGCTGGCCGACCGTGACTTCGGTATCGGTGATGGCCAGCTTGGTGGTGTTGACCTTGGCGGTCGGATACTGCTGGGCCGAGGCCATGCCCGGCAGGGCCGCTGCTGCCGCCCCGGCGGCCAGGCCCATGAGGATCTTGCGGCGCGGGAGCGAGGGAGGATTGGAAGACGAGGAATGCGACATGCGGTACTCCTTTCGGGCGTTGTTGTTGGACTCGGTCTGGGCCATCGTGGCGTCATGCAAGCGGTGAAACGAAGACCGGACAAGTCACTGCCCCGGCAGTGGCGCAGCTCGGGAAACCCCGTCCATCACACGGTTCCGGCGCTTCGTTCTGAGGCGCAGAATAGGTTCGCAGGTGCAGCGCAACAATACGTTGTTTGACGTAAGCCCCCTGCTGGTGCGGCCTGCCGGCCTGCACAGCTTTTGATCATGGCTTGCCTGCTGTTGGTGCGCACTTTGCGTGCAGGGCGTCGGGATGCGGCGACGGCGTTCATGCCGGCTGCCTTTTCTTGGTGAATTCTCATGTCATGCAGACAGGCATCTACGTCATTTGACGTATGCCCTCTTGCCCCGAATGGTTTGAAAATTGCTTGGACATAAACACGAGCCAGGCAGCCCGTCTGCGCTACAGCACACTGACAGAATGCTGACGGACATGAGCCACCGGAACCCCCGACCCCACCAAGAGCCAACGTGACCCATCCCGCCACACAACGCATCGTCAAGGTCAGGCGCGACTACAACACCTGGGTCGCCAACGAGACGCTGGAAGACTACGCGCTGCGCTACACGCCGCTGTCCTTTCGCCGCTGGTCCGAATTTCGCCTGGCCAACACGGCGCTGGGGGCCACCTCCTTCCTGGCGCTGGAAGCCATCAGCGGTGCCATCACCCTGAGCTATGGCTTTACCAATGCCTTCTGGGCCATCATCTGCGTGATGGTGCTGTTCTTCGCGACCGGCCTGCCCATCAGCTATTACGCGGCGCGCTACGGGGTCGACATGGACCTGCTCACGCGCGGCGCCGGCTTCGGCTACATCGGTTCGACCATTACCTCGCTGATCTACGCCAGCTTCACCTTCATCTTCTTCGCGCTGGAAGCGGCCATCATGGCGCAGGCCATCGAGATCTATTTCGGCCTGCCGCTGGTGTATGGCTATGTGCTCTGTTCGCTCATCATCATCCCCATGGTGGCCTACGGCATCACCCTCATCAATCGCCTGCAGATGTGGACCCAGCCGCTGTGGCTGGTGCTGCTGGTGCTGCCCTATGCCTGCGTGCTGTACAAGGAACCGGAGGCACTGTCGAACCTGATGAGCTTCGCGGGCCGTGCCGAAGAAGGCAGCTCCTTCAACCTCACGCTCTTCGGCGCTGCCGCCACGGTGGCCTTCTCGCTCATTGCGCAAGTGGGCGAACAGGTGGACTTCCTGCGCTTCCTGCCGCAGAAGACCGCCGCCAATCGCGGCCGCTGGTGGAGCGCCCTGCTGCTGGCCGGACCCGGCTGGATCCTGCTGGGCGGGGCCAAGATGCTGGGCGGAACGCTGCTGGCGTTCCTCGCCATCCAGCATGAAGTGCCCATGGCGCGTGCCGTGGAGCCGACCCAGATGTACCTGATCGGCTACCAGTACGTGTTCGGCAATCCGGCCTTTGCGCTGGGGGCGGTGGTGCTGTTCGTGGTGGTGTCGCAGATCAAGATCAATGTCACCAATGCCTATGCCGGCTCGCTGGCCTGGTCCAATTTCTTTGCGCGCCTCACGCATAGCCATCCGGGGCGCGTGGTGTGGCTGGTGTTCAATGTGCTGATCGCGGTGCTGCTCATGGAGCTTGGGGTGTTCAATGCACTGGAACACGTGCTGGCGCTCTACAGCCTGGTGGCCATCTCCTGGATCGGGGCCGTGGTAGCCGACCTGGTCATCAACAAGCCGCTGCGCCTGAGCCCGGCGCACATCGAATTCAAGCGCGCGCACCTGTATGACGTGAACCCCGTGGGTGTGGGATCGATGGTGATTGCCACCCTGCTCTCCACGCTGGCCATGTCGGGCGTGCTGGGCAAGACCATTGCCGCGATGGCCCCCTTCATCGCATTGGGGACGGCGCTGGTGACGGCGCCGCTGATCGCGCTGGCCACCGGCAGCCGCTACTACATCGCGCGGCGCGATACGCTGTCCGAGCAGAACTATCGGCCCGTCACGCCCGGACAGGCGCACTCGGTACTGGATTGCGTGATCTGTGGCAATGCGTTCGAGACGCCGGACATGGCGCATTGTCCAGCCTACCAGGGGGCCATCTGTTCGCTGTGCTGTTCACTCGATGCACGCTGCAAGGACCGCTGCAAGACGCCCCGCGCACGCCTGCCCAACCAGATTCTTCATACGCTACGCCAGCTGATCCCGGCGCGCTTCGCACTCAAGCTCAATACGCGCATCGGGCATTACCTGAGTGTCTTCGGGCTGTTGGCCGGCGGGCTGGCCATCGTGTTGTGGATGCTGTATTTCCAGCAGATGGCCGATCTTTCCGGGCTGAGCTTGTCCGCACCGGATTCATTGCGGGGCGTCTTCATCAAGCTGTTCTGCCTGCTGCTGGTAGTGGTTGGCGTCGGTGCCTGGTGGCTGGTACTGACCAACGAGAGCCGCGCCGTCGCCCAGGAAGAATCGGAACGCCAGACCAACCTGCTGCTGCAGGAAATCGAGGCCCACAAGCAGACCGATGCCGAACTGCAGCGCGCCAAGGAAGCCGCCGAATCGGCCAACCTGGCCAAGAGCCGCTTCGTGGCCGGCATGAGCCACGAATTGCGCACGCCCCTGAACAGCATCCTCGGCTATGCCCAGATTCTGCACGTGGATGCCACCATCCCGCCGGCCCGCAAGGAAGCCATCGCCATCATCCGCCGCAGCGGCGAACACCTATTGAGTCTGATCGATGGCCTGCTCGATATCGCCAAGATCGAAGCCGGCAAGATGCGCCTGGCCTCGGACGAGCTGGCGCTGGAAGCTTTCCTGGAACAGATCGTCGGCATGTTCGCGCCACAGGCCGAACAGAAGGGGCTGCACTTCCGCTTCGAGAAATCCGGACGCCTGCCGCAGATCGTGCACGCGGACCAGAAGCGGCTGCGCCAGATCCTCATCAACCTGCTGGGCAATGCGGTGAAATTCACCGATCACGGCGGCGTCACGCTCAAGCTGCGCTACGCCCGCGAGATCGCGTATTTCGATGTGATCGACAGCGGCATCGGCATTGCCGACGAGGACCTGGAACGCATCTTCCTGCCCTTCGAGCGCAGCAGCGCCGCCAATCTGCGCGAAGACATCGGCACCGGCCTCGGTCTGGCCATCAGCCGCATGCTGGTGCACATCATGGGCGGCGAATTGAGCGTGCAGAGCCGGGTCGGCCAGGGCAGCAGTTTCCATCTCAAGATCTACCTGCCTGAAGTACACGTCCCGCGCCCGCGCATCAAGCTGGAAGACCAGATGTCGGGCTACGCCGGTCCTTCTCGCCACATCCTGGTGGTGGACGACCAGGCCTCGCAACGTCGCCTGCTCAGGGACATGCTCATGCCGCTGGGATTCGTGGTGAGCGAAGCCGACAGCGGACTGGCCTGCATGGAGCGTCTGGGACGCGAAGTACCGGACCTGATCCTGCTGGACATCGCCATGCCGCAGATGGATGGCTGGACGGTGGCCCGCGCCATTCGCGCACGCGGGCTCACGCAGTTGCCCATCCTGCTGGTCTCGGCCAATGCCTTCGAGAACCTGCATGAGCGCAACGAGCCGCCGCTGGTCAATGACTTCGTGGTCAAGCCGGTCTCGTATCACGAATTGCTGGGCAAGATCCGCCAGCATCTGCAACTGGACTGGGTGGCGAGCATCCTTCCTGCTGTGCCGGCAGAAGTGCCACCGCCATCTGCGGCGCCACAGGCCCTGATGCTGGTGCCACCGCAAGAGAAGCTGGCCACCCTGCTGGAACTGGGCAGCATCGGCTACGCCAAGGAAATCCTGCGCCAGCTCGACGCCATGGAGCGCCAGCAGCCGGCCTACCTGCCCTTCACCACCGAGCTGCGGCAGCTGGTCAAGCAATTCCGATTGAACGAATACGTCACCCGCATCAAGGAGCTGATCCGACATGATCTCAACGACGTTCGATAGACACGTGGTACTGATCGTCGATGACATGCCCGACAACCTGGCCATGTTGTCCGACGCGCTCGATGAGAGCGGCCACATCGTGCTGGTCGCCACCGACGGCCTGGCGGCGCTGGAGCGGCTGGATCACATCACGCCCGACCTGATCCTGCTGGATGCGATGATGCCCGGCATCGATGGCTTCGAGACCTGTCGCCGCATCAAGCAGGTCAAGCGCGTGGCGCATGTCCCGGTGGTGTTCATGACGGGCCTGTCGGAGACCGAGCACGTGGTGCGCGGCTTCGAGGTCGGCGGCATCGACTACGTGACCAAGCCGATCCGTCCGCAGGAGGTAGTGGCGCGCATCGGTGCGCATATCCGTACTGCGCGCATGATGACGCAGACGCGCGGCATGCTGGAACATGCGGCACATGCGGTGATCGTTCTGGGCGGCAATGGCTTGCCGATGTGGCAGACCAGCAAGGCCTCACAGTGGCTGGAAAAATACTATGGCCCGGCGGCACCGGCCAGTCACAAGCTGCCCGGGCCCTTGCAGGTCTGGCTCAACGAGCAGCTGGTACGGCAGCGCCAGGGCGAGAGCCTGGATCACGTACCGCCGTTGATCGTGCGCCAGCAACAGGATGAACTGCACATCACCCTCTCCGGTCCGGGTCAGGGGCATGGCGTGAGTCTGGTGCTGGAGGAGAAAATCGCTGGCGGGGCGCAGCGTGGCGAAGAGCTCATGGTCCTGCCGGCCACTCTGGAAGGCGCGCGCCTGACGCCGCGCGAAAGCGACGTGCTGCTCTGGCTGGGCAAGGGCAAGACCAACCGCGACATCGCCGAGATCCTCGGCATGAGTCCGCGTACCGTCAACAAGCACCTGGAACATATCTTCGTGAAGCTGGGGGTGGAGACGAGATCGGCGGCGGCGGTGCTGGCCAGCAGTATCGCGGCGGCCAGCGGTACCAGCAGCGGCAGCCAGTTGCTGCAATGAACCCGGCCCAATAAAAGTGCGCACGCATGGCCGGTTTGGCCTATCCTTGCACAGGGCACTCACGCCCATCATTACCGAAGCAAAGGAGTCAACATGCCCAAGAAAGAGAAACTGGACCCGGAAACCGAAGCCCTGATCCAATGGTGTACCGAAGTCGAGCAATTCCTGGTCAAGGGCGGTGCCACGCTGGACCAGGCACAAGAGCACATCGAGGAACAGGTCGAATGGTTCACTGACCTCTACTACGATGGCCTCACCCCGGAAGAAGCCGCCAAGGAAGCCCTGGCCTGATTCTCATCCGCCACTCCCCCAACCGCATCCCGGCCCGCAAGGCCGGGATTTTCTTTGGCTGACACGCTGCACCGTGACACCGGGGCCGCCGAGGCAGACCACCGCTCACAGGACAAGGCAAGTGAAACGCCTTTGATCTGAGCTGAACCCGGCCAACGTTACGCAGTCAGAGGACGAGCCCGGTTCAGTGATCCCAGGCTTTGCTGGACACTCCACTGTCGCCCCTTCACGCGCACACCATGCTGACAATTTTCTTCCAGACCACCCGAACCACACTGCGTACCGCCTTGCTTTGCCTGTGCGCGGGATGCACGCCGCTGGCGGAGGCCGAAGGCAGCGCCTTCGTTCATCCGGGCGGCCTGCACACCACCGCGGATTTCACCCGGATCAAGACCCGCCTGGCCGCCATGGACCAGCCCTGGACTGCAGGCTGGCAGCGCCTCACCGGCAACCGCCACGCCGGCCTCGACTGGCAGCCGGCGGCGGTCCCGGTGATCTATCGCGGCAAGGATGGAGCCGGACATGCAGAAAACTACAGCCGCCTCTTCAATGATGCGGCCGCAGCCTATGCCCTGGCCCTGCGCTGGAAAATCAGCGGCGACGATCGCTACGCCGCGCGCGCTGCGCTCCTGCTTGACGCATGGGCCAGCACCTTGCAGGCTATCGAAGGCAGTTCGGACCGCTTCCTGGCATCGGGCATCTATGGCTACCAGCTGGCCAACGCAGGAGAACTCCTGCGCGACTATCCACACTGGCCCGGCGGCGGCTTCAACGCGTTCAAGGACATGATGCTGCGGGTCTTCTACCCGATGAATCACGACTTCCTCACCCGCCACAATGGGGCCCGCATCGATCACTACTGGGCCAACTGGGACCTCGCCAACATGAGTTCGATGATGGCGATCGGGATCCTGGCCGATCGCCACGATCTCTACCAGGAAGCCGTCCGCTACTTCAAGCAGGGAGCCGGCAATGGTGCCATCAACAATCTGGTCTGGACGCTCTATCCCGACGGTCTTGGCCAGATTCAGGAAAGCGGTCGCGACCAGGGACACAGCCTGCTGGACCTGGCCCTTGCCGGCGCGTTCTGCCAGATGGCCTGGAACCAGGGTGATGACCTGTTCGGCTACGAAAACAATCGGCTGCTGCGCGGTGCCGAATATGTGGCGCGCTACAACCTGGGCGATACCGTTCCCTTCACGCCTTATCACAACAGCGACGTGACGCAGGAGACCATCTCACCCGCAGGCCGAGGCGAAATACGCCCGATCTGGGAACTGCTGTACCAGCACTATGTGGTGCTCAAAGGCCTGCCCGCGCCCGCCGTGCAACGCTTTGCCGAGAAGGTGCGGCCAGAGGGAGGCGGCGGCGACTACGGACCCAACAGTGGTGGTTACGATCAGACCGGCTATGGCACCTTGATGTACACCTTGCGTTAGCAAGCCGCCCTTCCGGCAGCGCCAGGCAATCAGACGTGCGTCTGGCCTGCCGTATTACTTCAGCGCAAACCGCGTCGGCACCCGCTGCAGGGCGTCATACAAGGGCCGGCAGGACTCGGCCAGACGCTCCAGGCTGGCCTCGCGCAGCGCGTCCAGATCCACCGGCTCCGTCCCCGCCAGTCCGGCCCAGGCCAGCAGCGCACCGAAGGCTTGCGGCGTATCGAACATGCCATGCAGGTAGCTGCCCAGGATCTGACCATCTTCCGATTGCGCACCCTCGCCGCGCCCGTCGATCACGAACGCAGGACGCCCCAGCGCCGGGCCGGAGGACACGCCCATGTGGATCTCGTAGCCACTGACCGTTGCAGCCGTCTCTCCGAAGGCACACTGGCCGCTGACCTGCAGCAGTTTCTTCTCACGCGTCAGTTCGGTACGCATGGGCAGCAAGCCGAGGCCGGCACTGCTGCCGGGCGCACCTTCCACACCATGCGGATCGTCCACGCTCTCCCCTAACATCTGGAAGCCGCCACAGATGCCGATGAGCTTGCCGCCATAGCGCAGGTGCCGTGCGATGGCCGCGTCCCAGCCATGCTCACGCAGCCAGCGCAGGTCACCGCGCGTGTTCTTGCTGCCGGGCAGGATGATGAGATCGGCGGACGGCACCGGCTGACCCGGCCCGATGAAACGCAGGTCCACACCGGAATGGGCGCGCAGCGCGTCAAAGTCGGTGTGGTTGCTGATGCGCGGAAAGACCGGCACCACAATGCGGAAATCGCCCTTGACTTCCTGCGTGGCCGCCACGGCATCCTCGGCATCGAGATGCAGTCCGTGCAGGTAAGGCAGCACCGCCAGCACGGGCTTGCCGGTGCGGGCTTCGAGCCAATCCAGGCCGCCCTGCAAGAGACTGATATCGCCCCGAAAACGATTGATGACGAAGCCGATCACGCGCTCGCGCTCACTCTCGGAAAGGCAATCGAGGGTGCCTGTCAGATGGGCGAAGACGCCGCCCCGGTCGATGTCGGCCACGATGATGACCGGACAATCGACCGCTTCCGCAAAGCCCATGTTGGCGATGTCGCGCGCGCGCAGGTTGATCTCGGCCGGACTGCCCGCGCCCTCCACGATCACGCAGGCATATTGCGTGCGCAGGCGCTCGTAGGATTGCAGCACGGCCTGCATGGCTTCGGTCTTGTAGCGGTGATAGTCACGGGCATTCATATCCGCGCGCACCTTGCCATGCACGATGACCTGAGCGCCGGTATCGCTGGAAGGTTTCAGCAGCACCGGATTCATATCGGTGTGGGGCGCGATACCGGCGGCCTGGGCCTGCAAGGCCTGGGCCCGTCCGATCTCGCCACCGTCGCTGGTGACGGCGCTGTTCAAGGCCATGTTCTGCGGCTTGAAGGGGGCGACGCCGATGCCATCCTTCTTCAGCAGACGACACAGCGCAGCGGCCAGGGTGCTCTTGCCGGCATCCGACGTGGTGCCCTGAATCATCAAGGTATGAAAGGGAAAATCAGCCACGTTGGCTCCATGTGTTCAAGGCGTCTTGCAGACGCGACCAGCCCGCTTCATCCGGTGGCAGGCCGAGCCGGATGCCACCGGCACCGCGCGTGAAGAGGCGCACCCAGATGCCGGCACGCGCCATCACTTCATGAAACGCCTGCGCCTCGGGCTCGGGCCACCACTGGAACAGCGCCGTACCACTGGCGCGGATGCCGTGCTGCGCCAGCAGCGCATGCAGGCGTTCGCCTTCGGCAAGCAAGGTCTCCAGCGTGGCGACCTGCCATGGCCGATCACACAGCGCGGCGCTGCCGATATGCTGGGCCGGGCCGCTGATGGACCAGGGACCGAGCCAGTCGGCCAGCGCCTCCAGCACGGCGGGCGCAGCCCCCACGAAACCCAGCCGCAAACCGGCCAGGCCAAAAAACTTGCCGACCGACCGCAGCACGATCAGGCCAGGCTGGCCGCTGTGGGCGGCCACGCTGTGGCCCTGCACGGTGTCGCCAAAAGCCTCATCCACCACCAGCCAGCCACCGCGTGCGGCCAGCAGCGTCGACCAGCGTAATACATCCTCCGGTGCCGCCATGGCACCGGTCGGGTTGTTGGGATTGCACAGCACCAGCACCTCGCAGCGCGACTCACGGACCGCCTCATCCAGATCGTCATACGGCACCTCCCGCACGGCATGCCCTGCACGCCGCCAGCAGTGGGCGTGTTCGGCATAGATGGGGGCCGCGACCACCACCTGTGCCGGTCGGCCTTGCTGTTGCAGGCGCAGTTGCGGCAATGCCTGTATCGCCGCTTGCGTGCCCGCCACGGCCAGCAGGCGGGGCGCGCCGTAATACGCGCAGGCGGCCCGTTCCAGCGCGTGCGAGGGCTCGGGCAGGCGATGCCATGCATCGGGCGCAGGTGCAGGGGCCGGGTAAGGACGCGGATTGATGCCGGTAGAGAGGTCCAGCCATTCACTGCGCGCACGGCCGTAATGGCGGGCCGCTTCGTTCAGATTGCCGCCGTGTTCAAGCATGGTGCGCTCCCGTTCCGACTGCGAGGGTCAGCACTGCCAGCGCGCAGACCACGGCCACCCATAGCGCCGTGCTCATCGCCACCAGACGCCAGGCACGCACGATGTCCGGCCCTTGCGGCGGCAGGCCGCGTCCCAGCGGAGGGCGCTCTTCCACTTCACCGTCGTAGATGGCAGGTCCGCCCAGGGCCAGCCCCAGTGCGCCGGCACCGGCCGCCATCACGGGGCCGGCGTTGGGGCTGCTCCAAGCGGGTGCCTGCGCCTTCCAGCAATCCAGCGCTTGGCGGCGCTGGCCCAGCCACGCATAGGAGAACGCGGTCAGGCGGGCGGGCAGCCAGTTGAGGGCATCATCGATGCGGGCGGCAGACCAGCCAAAATACAGGAAACGCGCATTGCGATAGCCCCACATGGCATCCAGCGTATTGGCCAGCCGGAACAGCAACGCCCCCGGACCGCCCGCCACCAGAAACCAGAACAAGGTGCCGAAGACGGCATCGTTGCCATTCTCCAGCAGGGATTCAACGCCCGCCTTGGCCAGCTCGCCCTCACCGGACTCACGCGTATCCCGGCTGACGATGTACGAGGTCAGCCGCCGTGCCAGTGGCAGATCGCCTTGCGCCAGCGCCTGCGCAATCGGCAGCGTATGTTCGCGCAGGCTGCGCAGGCCGATGCAGAAATACAGCAGCGCCGCATGCGCCAGCGCGGCTAGCCATCCCGGCAATACGGAGAGCAGCCAAGCGCAAGCCAGCACCGGCGGCAACACTGCCAGGCACCAGGCCAGTACACCGCGCAGACGCAGCGCGGGAGCGTGATTGAGTGCGCCCTCGATGCGCTTGGTCAGGTGGCCGAAGCCGACCAGCGGATGCCAGCGCCGCGCCTCGCCCAGCAGCAGGTCCAGCGCGATGCCCAGCGCCACCAATGCGGCCAGCGCGGGCCACGACAGCCCGCTCAACATGGATGGTCCTTGAAGGTCAGCGGCAGGCCGGCCGCCACCCATTGCACGCGTTCGCACAGGGCCGCTACAGCCTGGTTCAGGCGCCCTGCCTCATCGACGAACCAGCGCGAGATCGCCCCCTGCGGCACGATGCCCATACCCACTTCATTGGAGACCAGGATCACGCTACCCTGCGCGTCCTGCAAGGCGCGCAGGAAATCCGCGCGCTGCTGCGTAAAGGCCAGCGGCGGCGTGATCGGCCCTACCTCCGGATAGTCCACGCCCTCGGCGAAGAGCAGGTTGGCCAGCCAGACGGTGAGACAGTCGACCAGCACCACGGACTCGGGCCGGCTCAGGCTCCGCAGCGCCTGACCCAATGCCAGCGGTTCTTCCACGGTGCTCCAGTGGCCGCCCAGCGCGCGGCGGCGCTGCTGGTGATGGGCGATGCGTTGCTGCATCTCGGCATCGTCGCGGCTGGCGGCGCGATTGGCGGTGGCCAGATAGACGATCTCCTGCGGACCGGACTGCGCCGCCGCCAGGGCCAGGCGCTCCGCGTGCGCACTCTTGCCGCTGCGGGCGCCGCCGAAGATGAGGCTGCGATGTCGGGTTGAGATTGGGGAAGTCATGCTTGTGATGCTCCTTGCACGGGCCAGCGGTCTTCAAAGACCAGGTCCTCCAAACGTTGGCGGGTCGCCCATTGCTCCTGCTCCAGCATGGGCTTGTCATAGAATGCGGGCACGTGGCCCAGGCACAGTACCGCTACCGGTTCGGCACCCTCAGGCAGATGCAGCAATTGCGCCAGTGCCGCCGGTTCAAACAGCGATACCCAGCCCATCCCCAGCCCTTCGGCACGGGCGGCCAGCCACATGTTCTGCAGCGCGCAGGACAGCGAGGCCAGGTCCATCTGCGGCAAGGTGCGGCGACCGAAGATATGGGTCTCGCGCTGATCCATCAGTGCGGCGACGAGTACCTCGCCACACTCGCGAATGCCTTCTACCTTCAGGCGCATGAATTCGTCTTCGCGCTGATCCAGTGCGCGAGCAGTGGCGATGCGCTCCTGTTCCACCAACGTATGGATCTGCTGGCGCAGCGCCTGGCTGCGGATGCGAATGAAACGCCACGGCTGCATGAAGCCCACGCTGGGGCCATGATGGGCGGCCTGCAGCAGGCGTTCCAGCAGGTCAGGCGCAACCGGATCGGGCAGGAAATGGCGCATGTCGCGCCGCTCGCGAATGACACGGTAGACCGCATCGATCTGCGCCTGCGGATAGCGGTGAGAGACGCCCTCGCTCATGAGGCCGCCCCTCCCAGCAGCGCCGCCACCGTGCGCGGCGCCGAACGGAAATAGGCGTGCAGATAGCTGGCGGTGACCTGGCCACGGCGATAGACCACTTCCCCTTCGGAAGAATCAAAGAGACGCTCGCCGCGTGCGATGAATTCCGCCCCGACCACCGCACGCGAATAGTGGAAGGTATGGCAGCGCAGATGCTCGCCGACTGCACCGGGCAGGTTCAGTTGCAAGGTCTGGTAACCGAGTCCCTGCAGGCGCGGCTGCACCGTGGCCTGGCCGGGCAGGATGCCGCACAGCTGGCCGCTGCTGCCGTCACCGGCAATGACCGTCTCCAGCAGGAACAGCATGCCGCCGCATTCCGCATAGAGCGGCTTGCCGGCCCCGGCATGGGCGCGCAGGCTGGATTGGGTGCGTTGCGCGGCCTGCAAGGCTGGCAGGTGCAGTTCCGGATAACCGCCCGGCAGCCAGACCGCGTCGCACTCCGGGACCGCTTCATCGGCCAGCGGCGAGAAGAAGGTCACGCTGGCCCCCATGAGCGCCAGCAGATCGAGGTTGGCGGGGTAAATGAAGGAAAACGCCAGATCGCGCGCCACGGCGATGGTCTTGCCCTCCAGCAGGCGCGGGAATGCGCGTTCCGGCGGGGGCGTGCCGAAGTCCACTTCCGGAGGCAGATTGGCCAGTGAAGTAGCGGACATTCTTTCGGCCACTGCATCCAGGCGCGCATCCAGATCGGCGATCTCGGGCGCAGCCACCAGTCCCAGGTGGCGCTCCGGCAAGGCGAATTGCATGTCGCGCTGCAAGCCGGTCAGCAGCGGCACTGAAGGCCGTGCATTCTGCAAGCCCTGGCGCAGCATCTGCGCATGGCGCGGACTGGCCACGCCATTGGCCAGCACCCCGGCGAACTTCAGCTCGGGACGATAGGCCAGCAAGCCTTGCGCCAGCGCGCCGATGGTCTGGCCCATGCCGCGCGCATTGATGACGGCCACGATGGGAATGCCCAGCAACTGCGCCAGGTCGGCACTGCTGGGCTCGCCATCGAAGAGGCCCATCACGCCCTCCACCAGCAGCACATCGGATTCGGCGGCGGCCAGTGCCACCTGGCGGCGGCAGTGATCCTCCCCGCCCAGCCACAGGTCGAGGTTGGCCACCGGCTGGCCGCTGGCCTGCTGCAACACCATCGGATCGAGGAAATCCGGGCCGGTCTTGAACACCCGCACCCGCTTGCCCTGGTGGCGATACAAGCGTGCCAGGGCGGCGGTGATGGTGGTCTTGCCATGGCCCGAGGCCGGGGCCGAGATGAACAGGGCCGGGCAACGATATTGAGGGGCAGACATCAGAACTCCACGCCTTTCTGCGCCTTCACGCCCTGCTCCTTGTAGGGATGTTTCAGCGGGCGCATCTCGCTGACCAGGTCGGCGTGTTCAATCAGGGCCTCCGGCGCATGGCGGCCGGTGACGACGATGTGCAGCATCTCGCGGCGTGCCGCGAAGACACGCAGCACTTCCTCCAGATCGAGGTACTGGTATTTCAGGACGATGTTGAGTTCATCCAGGATCACCATGTCGTAGCTCGGATCCCCGATCATGCGCACGGCCTCGTCCCAGCCGCGCGCGGCGGTGCGCATGTCGGCGTCGCGGTCCTGGGTATCCCAGGTGTAGCCTTCGCCGACGACGTGGAAGTCACAGTTGGCGTGCCCGCCCAGGAAGTCGCGCTCGGCGCTGTAGAGCGCGCCCTTGATGAACTGCACCACGCCCAGCTTCATGCCGTGGCCGAGGATGCGCATGCCCATGCCGAAGGCGGCACTGGACTTGCCCTTGCCGGTACCGGTGTTGACGATCAGCAGACCCTTTTCCTTCTGGGCGGCGGCCTTCTTCTTTTCGAAGCCCTCCTTGTGACGCTGGGTCATGCGCTTGTGCGATTCGGGATCGGTTTTCATGGTGAGGTTCTTTCCTGGTACTGCAACAAATTCAAATCCATTCGGTGCCGGTCAGCGACGACAGCAACTGCGCCACACGCGTGCGACTGGGGTGGTAGCCAATGAAGACCAGTTCCGATCGTCCCGCGCTCTTGCCGCCCTGCGCGCCGGCCACGACGGCCCGCGCACGCACGGCTTGCAGCAATTGCGTGCTGCCCTCGGCAGTGGCGATGAAACCCTTTGTGCGCAGGATGGGCTGGTCCAGCGCCACGGCCACCACGGCACGGCGCAGGGACTCCGGCTCCTGCGCTGCCTGGCTGCGCAGCGTAAAGGATTGCCAGCCGGGATCCTGCTCATGGAAATGCTTGTGGGTGGACAAGCCATGGCTGTGCGCGCCCAGCCCGGAGTGTGCATGGCCATTGAAGCGCCACTGGTCCGCTGCCACGGTGGAGCGTTCGCCCGGCATGCCCACCGGCGTGTAATGGTGATGCACGGTGCTGCCTGCCTGGTGCAGGCGCAAGCCGAGTGCGAGACGGATGTCCAGCCTCGCTCCATAGGCCAGCTCCAGGAAACGCACGTTCGGTGCCAATGCGCGCACGGTCTCCTCAGCCTGCAGCAGCGGCGCTTCTTCCATGCCATCGATCTTGTTCAACACCACCACGTCAGCGCATTCCAGCTGCTGGCGGAACAGCTGCGCCGTCGCATCGCGCACGGCGTCGCCGCTGGCAAAGGCTTCTTCCAGCAGCAGCGGCGTGTCGACCACGGCCAGCGTGGCGTCGAGCACGAAGTGCGGGGCCAGTTCCGGCGATTGCAGCACTTCCATGACGGCACTGGGCAGGGCCAGGCCGGACGTCTCGATGAGCACGTGATCGATCTGTGCCCGCCGTGCGGCCAGGGCCAGCATGGCGGGGACGAAATGTTCATCGTCGCCATAGGCGATGAGGCCATGGGCAAAATCCTGGATCTGTACATGACCCTGCGCATCTCCTTCGGCACGCAGCAGGTCGCCATCGATGGCGACCTCGCCGAATTCATTGATGAGCAAGGCCAGGCGGCGCGACTGGCGGCGCTGGACCAGGCCGCGCAGCAAAGTGGTCTTGCCGGCACCGAGGAAACCCGTCACCACTGTTACTGGTATCGGCGGCAATGGTGGCGGCAAGGAAGGTAAGACGCTGGCCATCTTCAGCCCCCGGCCAGTGCCGCCAGTTGCGCCTGCAGGGCCGGCACATCATGGGCCACCTGCGGATAGGCCAGCGCTGGCCGGCGCACCGTCAACAGCGGGATGCCCAAGGCGCGCGCCGCCTCCACCTTGGCCCGATAGCCACCGGCCTCGCCCGAATCCTTCGTGACCACGCAGTCGATGCCCCAATCCCGCCACAGCGCTTCATTGAAGGCCTGCGAGAACGGTCCCTGCATGGCGCACAGGTGGGCGCGCGGCAAGCCCAGTTCCAGCGCGCGCTTGATGAAGTCCGGATCGGCGGTGACGCGGGCGAACCATTGCTTATCGGCCGCACCGGGCGCCTGCACGAAGCTGCCCAGGTCCTTGGAGCCGGTGGCCAGGAAGATGCGGCGGCCCATGGCGATGGCGCGGGTGGCGGCTTCTTCCATGTCGGCGCAGGCGTGCGGATCATCGGCGGCCAGGTCGCTAGCACGTTCGTAGCGCAGATACGGTATCGTCAACTCCTTGGCCAGCGTCATGAGTTGCTGCGACATCTGCACCGCAAACGGATGCGTGGCATCCACCAGCACGCGCGCCTGGCTCTCGCGCAAGGCCTGGCGGCGCGCTTCCACGCCCTGGCGGCCGGACCAGACGTGAGCCCCCGGACAATCCTGGCTGGCCAGTTCGCCGCCATAAGCGGTCGCCGTGGAGATCACCACCTGCTCGCCCTGACGGGCCAGCTCGCGTGCCACCAGATTGCCATCGCTGGTACCGGCAAAGACCCACACCGCCCGCTGCGGCAGTTGCGCCACTTCAGCGGCCTGCGATTCTTCGCTCCAGTCGTTGTAGCCGCGCGGGGTAAAGATCCAGTCGCGCTTGCGCTGGGTAAAGCGGTTGCCGATGACGATCGAGGTCAGCATGTCGAACTGCAGGCCCGGCAATTCATCCAGGCGATGAATGGACACCTGCTGGCCCGGCCGATAGGCGTTGCGCACCACGCCGCACAGGGTGTGCGGGGCCTTGTGTTGCAGCATCAGCTGCAGGATGCGATAGACGCCCTCCTGCCGCCCGGCACTCTGCACGTTGTAGAGCACGCAGGCCAGGTCGGCCTGGGCGATGTGGCTGGCGCGCTGCTCGATCCATGACCACGGGCACAGCAGGTTCGACAGCGACAGCGTGGCGAAGTCATGCGACAGTGGCGACCCCAGCAGCGAAGCGCAGGCATTGGCCGAGGTCACGCCGGGAATGACGTTGACCTCATAGGTATCGTCCTCGCGCATGTCGTCGAAGGCCAGCGCGGCCATGGCGTAGATGCCGATGTCGCCGCTGGAGATGAGCGCCACGCGGCGTCCGGCGCGGGCCTGCTCGATGGCCAGCAAGGCGCGCTCGCGCTCTTGCGTGAGCGGCGGCGTGTGGATTTCCTTGCCCACGATGTGCGAGGCGATCCAGCGCAAATACAACTCGTAGGCGACGATGACCTCGCTGTCGCGCAAGGCCTCGATGGCGCGCGGGATGATCATCTCTTCAAAACCCGGTCCTACGGAGACCAGGTTCAATACGCCTTTTTTCTTGACGACTTCCATCTGCATACTTTCCATGTTTTACAGCTTGTCTTTGAATGTCCGCCAAGCATCCGCGTCATCCACCACGGCCACGGTCACCCCGTCCAGCGCGGTCTTGCCCAGCAACAGACGGCCACGCGGGCTGGCGATCAAGGCCGCCGGTTCGCATACGCCATCCACGCCGACATTCTGGCGCACCCACTCCGAGGGCTTGCCGACCCAGGCGCGCTGGGCGATCTGCTCGCGTGCAATCACGCGCAGCGGCAAGTCATGGGTGGCGCAAAAGGCCAGCAGGCCCGGCTCTTGCGCCTTCATGTCGATGGTGGCCACTTCACGCACCTGGGCCAGTGACGCGCCGGGGCACAGCGCCAGCGCCTGCGACACGGCAAGGGCAATCTGCTCCGCCGAGGCCAGCTTGCGGCAACCGATGCCCAGTACCAGCGGCTTGACCGCTTCCGTGGCGGTCGTCACCACCGTCTGCGCCCCCGTCAGTTGCGCTACGCGGTAGGCCAGTCCGTTGGCCCCGCCTTCATGTCCGGCCAGCAAGGCGATGGCAAAACGGGCCACCTCATCGACCACCACCAGCGCCGGATCGCTGTGCTTGTCCTGCGGCAGGCCGTCCAGGAAGCGCACGGCAATGCCGGTGGCGCCGATCATGATCCATTGCCGATGGCGGCGATAGGCCAGCGCAAACTGCTGCCGCTGCGACAGTCCGCCCTCGGCCTGCAGCCACGGCTGATACAGCTCGCCGCCCAGCCTGTCCTGCAGGTAAAGAGCCAGCGCCGCCGCCTCGGCACGCACCGGCCACAGGCCGAGTTCAGCCGGGGCGACGGGGGGATTCATGCGGCGTCCTTGTTCTTCTTGACCACGCGGAAGAGGTGCGTGAAGTCCTTGGAGTAGAGACTGGATTCGGCGACCTGTTCCTTGTTCAGGGCGGCACCCACCAGCATCATGGTGGTCAGGTTCCACTCGCCGCGCTTGTTCTCTTCCAGCACCTTGTCGAGCGAGCCCTGATAGATGCGCTGCTCCGGCCATGTCGCACGATAGACCAGTGTCACGGGCGTTTCCGGCGGATAGTGCAGCAGCAGGTCGTTGACGATCTTCTTCAGGTGCGGGCCGGAAAGGAAGATGCACATGGTGGCGCGATGTGCCGCCAGCGAAGCGATCGATTCCGATTCCGGCACGGCTGAAGCACGTCCCGACACCCGCGTCAGGATCACGCTCTGCGACACCTCCGGCTTGGTCAGTTCAGCCGACACCGCCGCTGCGGCAGCGGTGAAGGACGACACCCCCGGCACCACTTCATAGGCAATGCCCAGCGCATCGAGACGGCGCATCTGCTCGGCAGTCGCGCCGTAGATGGCGGGATCGCCCGAATGCAGTCGTACCACATCAATGCCCTGCTCGTGCGCACGCACGTAGCAAGCTTGCTGCTGCTCCAGATCGAGGGCGGCGGTATCGATGATCTCGGCCTCGGGGTGGCAATGTTCCAGCAAGGCGGTCGGCACCAGCGAACCGGCATACAGCACCATGCGCACCTGGCCCAGCAGGCGCGCACCGCGCAGGGTGATGAGGTCGGCCGCACCGGGGCCGGCCCCGACGAAATAAACTTTCATGCATTTCCTTTCGAATTCTCTTCGGGCGCACGATGGCGCTGCGCCTGGGCCGTCTTGCGGATCAGCAGCACGGCGAGATAGCCGCTCGCTTCTGCCGCATCCAGCGAGGTGAGGTCAGTGGCCAGCACTTCACCTTCCAGCCCGATGCGACGGGCGAAGCCGCAGTGCTGCGCAATGCCCATCTCCCGCAGCAAGGCCAGCACCCAAGGCAGGCGTGCGCCGACTTTCATCAGCACGACGATGTCATGGCCTTCGATCTCGGCGCGCAAGGTGGCGGCGTCTTCCGGACAAGGGAGGATCAGCGTGCGCTCCTTGCCCACCCCCAGCGGCCATTCCAGCGCGGCAGCCGCAGCGGCGTAGCTGGTGATGCCGGGCAGCGTCACGCAGTCGCACCCGGGATACAGGTCACGCACGGCCGCCAGCACATAGCCGTAGGTCGAGTAGGTCAGCGCATCACCGATGGTGAGATACACCACCTGCAGGCCCTCACGCAGTTGCGCCGCCAGTTGCTGGCCCAGTTGCGCGTAATGTTCCTGCAGGACCTGGCGATCCGGATCCATGTTGAATTCGATTTCGCACAGGCGGCTGCGGTCGAACTCCACGCCTTCCAGGCATTGCAGGGCCACCGACAAGTCCGCGCCACGCGCACGCGGAATGTAGATCACATCGGCCGACCGCAGCGCTGTGAGCGCCGCCAGCGGCAGATAGCCGGCCGGACCGGGACCGACACCGATCCCCGTGAGACGCCCGCTCATGCGCCCTCTCCCAGTTGCCGTCCGTCCAGATCGAACAGCCGCACCACGATGCGTTCAACCGCCGGCACGCGCGCCTGGGTGAGCGCCGCAATGCGGGCTTCGATCTCGCACCAGAGGCGGCGCGACAACGCGGCATCCTGCTGGCGCACCAGTTCTATGATTGCTTCCACCGTATTGGCTTCCTTCATCTGCTGCAGCAGGGCGGCGTCAAAGCAGACGCCCTGCCCCGCCGCGTTCATTTCTTCGGCCACGCGGGCCACGCCCAGCATGGCCATGTTGCTCTTGCTGGAGTGCGTATCCCATACGCCATCCAGCACCTTGGCCAGTTTGCCCGGATGCCCCGCCAGCCACAGCAGCGGCAGCGTGCGTCCCTCTTCGGCCAGCGCCTTTTGCGTGAAGTCCAGCGCATCGCCGAGGAAATTGGCGATCTGCACGCTGCGCTTGTCGGGCAGGCCCAGCGTCTGTGCCACAAAGACACGGCCGATCTTGCCCGGCAGGTAGGCCACCGCATCGCCCGGCGCACAGGCGGCCAGGGCCACGCGGATGTAGACCTCGATGGAGGCGATCCACGAGGCCATCGACATCGGTTCCACAATGCCCGAGGTGCCCAGGATGGAAATGCCGCCGACGATGCCCAGCTTGGGATTGAAAGTCTTGGGCGCAATCGAGAGACCTTCGCGACAGCCGATGGTGAGGTCGAAGCCCCATCCCTGCGCACCGGGCAACAGCTCCGCCAGCACCTCCGCCACGGCCGCCCGCATCATGGCACGCGGCACCGGGTTGATGGCCGGCTCGCCGACGGCTACCCGCAAGCCCGGCATGGTGGCCGTGCCGACGCCCTCGCCGGCGAAGAAGCGTATCTCGCCCCCGGCATTGCGCCGCACCTGCGCCACAATGGTCGCGCCGTGCGTATTGTCGGGATCATCGCCGCCATCCTTGAGCACTTCCGCCTGCGCGGTATCGGCATCGATCATGCTCACCGACTGGATCGGCACACTCAGGTAATGCAGGCCATCGGGCAGGCTCACTTCGGTCTGCTGCACCGTCATGCCCGCCAGCAAGCGATACAAGGCCGCACGCACCGCAGCGGTGGCGCAACTGCCGGTACTGCGTCCGCGCCGCAGGCCATTGGGCGCCAGCACGGACAGGTCGTACTCGGCACGCTGCAGCTCGCCGCTGGCCTCGTTCACTGCACGCCTTCGCTCTGCGCTTCCTGCGCGACCAGCCAGGCGATGGCATCGATCATCAGTGCATTGACCACGCTGGCCGCCCAGGGCGAGCCGCCGCGCGTGCCGCTGTTGGTGATGCGCGGCACCTGCAGGCAGCGGCGCAGTTCATCCTTGCTCTCGCGCGTGCCGACAAAACCGACCGGCAAGCCGATCACCAGTTGCGGCCGCCAGCCGTGTTCGCGGATCAGGCGCACCGCCTCGGTGATGGCCGTCGGTGCATCACCGATGGCCAACACCATGTCGTTGCCGAACTTTTGCCAGGCGCGGCGGATACCGGCGGCCGAACGCGTCATGCCCAGGTTCTGCGCCATCAGGTGCGATTCGGGATCATGCACGCCGCACCAGGTTTCCACACCCAGCTGTTCCAGCACGGCGCGCTTGAGACCCGTTTGGACCATCGTCACATCCGTTACTACCCGCTTGGTGCGCAGCAAGGCCTTCATGCCGGCCTGCACGGCACCGGCAGAAAAATAGATTTCATCGGCCACGGCGAAGTCGCCGCTGGTGTGGACCAGGCGCTGCAGGACCGTCAGGTGATCGGGCGGGAAGCCGCTCCAGTCGCGTCCGGCCTGGATGATCTCCATGCTTTCCGCTTCGATGGGATGGGGCACGTAAGGGGCCGTGCCTGCCGTGCCCTGCGCCAGCTGCTCGCGTGCGGACAGATCGCGCACCTGCAGGTGATGCGCGCGCTGCGGCTCGCCGACCTGCTGCTCGAAGCCGACGATCTGCACCCGGTACTTGCAGAGCGTGCAGTTCATGGCGGCACGGCCTTCAGCGGCATCACGCGCGCGTTCCAGCATCACATCGGCCACGTGCGCATGCACGCCCAGATAGGCGGCCTTGAGCACTTCCACGCCTCGCTCGCGCTGTGCCAGTTCATCGGCAGCAGCGTAGATACGCTTGACCAGCACGCCATCGAACAGGAAGAACGGCAACACCACCAGACGCTGCCAGCCTTCGCCAGCGGCCTGGGACAAGCCGTCCCGCACCAGCGGCGTGGCCGTGCCCGAGAAGCAAACCTTGACGCCGCCAAAGCCCATGCCTTCCTGCACCATGCGCGCCAGCTTGGCGATCTCGCCATTGGCGTCCGGATCGGTGGTACCACGGCCGACCAGCACCAGGCAGGCATCCTGGCGATGGATGATTTCTTCCGAACCGGCTTCGGCTTCCACCACGCGCTGCTGCACCAGTTGCAGCAGCAGCGGGTGCAGGTCCATGGGCGCGCCGAAATGGAAATCGACCTGCGGATAATCGCGGGCCAGGGCCAGCAGTTCGGCCGGCATGTCGTTCTTGGCGTGGCGTGCGCCCAGCAGCACGCCGGGCACCACCGCCACTTCGGTGGCGCCGTCGGCCACGCAGGCGGCGGCCGCTTCCGAGATTGTGGGGGCCGCAAATTCCAGATAGCCATGGCGCACGATGCGGCCCTCGGCACGATCCCGCACCAGCGCGACCAGTGCCTCGAATTCCCGCAGGGCATCGGGATCGCGGCTGCCGTGGCCGGCGATCACGACGGCCGATTGGCGCGTGGTAATCATGCCGGGGCTCCCGCTGCCACCTTTTCCGGCGGCGGTTCGATCTGGCTGTCCATGGGCGTCAAGGTGCGGATGAGCATGATGCTCATGTCGCTGAATTCCTTGTCGGCACAATCGGCGAGCTTGCCGTGCCACTCGGCATCGCCCCGGGTCAGGTTTTCCCAGACTTCCGTGGGATGTTCGGGATTGACGCCCTGTTGCAGCAGATAAGTCGCAATATGACGCGGCATGAAGGAGCGCGCCGCATCCCACGGACAAGGGATGACGATGGCATTGCGTCCATCGTTCAATACGTTCACCAGGTGGCGCTTGAAGGGCTCCAGGTCGCCGCGCCGGTGGAAGGTGATGAAGGTCGTTTCATCAAAGCACACCCGCGCCCTGGAAGCGAGGATCTGCGCCGAGGAAATGCCCGGCAAGGTCTCCACGCGATGGCCGCAAGCACGCTCCACGCGCTCCAGGTACTGGAAGCCGCTGAAGTGGATATCGCCCATGAAGACCACCACGCAGCGCTTGCCCGCGTGATGCAGGGCGGCGACTTCGTCGAGCTTGGCGACCTGGTCGCGGTAGCCCATCAGCACGACCTGGGCGCTGGCGGGGATGAGGTCCTTGACCACATCGACCACGGCATTGAAGCCGGCCACCACGTCGGCATTGCGGATCAGTTCCGCGCCGCGCATCGTCAGGTAGGAATGGTCGCCGGGTCCGGCACCGATGCAGATGATCATGTGTTTTCCTTGTTCAGCGCGCGCCCAGTTGCGCGCGCACGGTCAACGCCAGGGCGTCGCCGGTCAATTGTTCGAGGGTCAGGCAAGGCGCACCCAGCGCCTCGGCCAGCTGGGCCGCACGGCCCAGGCGCAGGTAGCCGGCTTCGGTGTCCAGCACCAGGGCCGGTACGCCCTGCGCGGCCAGCGTCTGTGCGGCTTGCAGGGTTTCGGTCCAGGGGTCGCCGCTGCTGCCGGGCAGGCTGACGTTGGCCTTGCCGTCGGAGAGGATCACCAGCAGCGGGGGGGCTTCCTGCGCGCCGTGGTGGGCGGCTTGCTGCAGCACTTGTGCCGCCAGTTGCAGCGCATGCGGCAATGGCGTGCGGCCACCAGTAGGCAGTTCGCGCAAGCCCTGCTCGGCCAGATCGGCGCTACGGGTCGGGGCCAGCAGCAATTGCGCCTGCTCGCCACGGAAGGCGATCACGGCCAGTTGATCGCGGCGCTGATAAGCATCGGTCAGCAGCGCAAGCACCGCGCCCTTGACCGCTTCCATGCGCCGCTGTGCGGCCATGGAGCCGGACGCATCGACCACGAAGACGATCAGGTTGGCACCGCGCCCGCTGCGGACCTGGCGATGCAGGTCGTCGCGGGTGACGGTGAGTGGCCCGTCCGTCTCGCCCGCCAGTGCGCCGCGCACGGCGGCACTGCGCAGGGTGGCACCGATGGCCAGGCGGTCCGGATTCGCATCGGGCACGGCGCGTACGGCGCTGCCCCGGTTGGCATCAGCCACGGTACTGCGGCGGCCGCTGGCTGCATTGGCGGCCGATTGCGGCGTCGCAGCCACGCTGATTCTGCGGGCCGTACCCGCTGCAGCAACGGCGAAGGTCTGTTGCCCGCCCTCGCCTTCCTGCTCCTGTTCCTGCTGCGGCTCATCGGAGGGAGGCGTCTCTTCCGCATCTTCGCCCCGGTTATCGCCATGTTCAGCTTGCGGCGGCGTCGGCTCGGGCTGGCGCGCCTGATCGACCAGGTCATCCAGCTTGTCCTCGTCCATGCCGGTTTGCTCGAAGGGCTTGCGGCGGCGGCGATGCGGCAGCACCAGCAAGGCGGCTTCGCGTACATCGTCCGGTGTGACCCGCGTGCGGGCCTGCAGGGCGGCGATGGCGCGCGCGGTCTTGTGCATGACGATGTCGGCCCGCAGGCTCGCCACTTCGAACTCGCAGCAGAGATGGCTGATCAGCTCCAGCATGGCATCGTCCAGCACCACTGCTGGCAGCAGGCGCTGGGCCTCGGCCACCTGCGCAAGCAAGGCGTCCTGCTGCGGCTGCCAGCGCTGCGCAAAGGCGCCAGGATCAGTCTCGAAGGCAATGCGGCGACGTACCACCTCGGCGCGCACGGTCTTGTCGGTCGGTGCGCTCACTTCCACCATGAGGCCGAAGCGGTCCAGCAATTGCGGCCGCAGATCGCCCTCTTCCAGGTTCATGGTGCCGATCAGCGTGAAGCGCGCCGGATGGCTGATCGAGATGCCCTCGCGCTGCACTGAATTGACGCCCATGGCGGCCACATCCAGCAGCACATCGACCAGGTGGTCGGCCAGCAAATTGACTTCATCGATGTAGAGGATGCCGCGATGGGCCGCAGCCAGCAGGCCGGGCTGGAACGCGCGCTGGCCACCTTGGAGCGCCTGCTGCAGGTCGAGCGAACCGAGCACACGGTCTTCGGTGGCGCCAAGTGGCAAGGTCACGAAGGGTACGGTGTCCTGGCGCTGTACCGGGTCTGTATTGCAAACTGTACAGGCACTGGCCGGCTGGCCCGGCGCGCAACGGAAAGCGCAGCCCTCGCTCAGGGTGATCGGCGGCAGCACCTGGGTCAGCCCACGGGCAGCAGTGCTCTTGGCCGTGCCCTTGTCGCCGCGCACGAGCACGCCACCAATGCCGGGATCGACCGCGCACAGCAGCAGCGCCTGCTTCAGCAGGGGCTGGCCGACGATGGCCGCGAAGGGATAGGCATTGAACGCCGTCATTGCATGTCCTTGGTGTGTTCGCTGCCGCGCACGGTTTCACCGCGTGCTTCCAGCAGGGCTTCACTGTGCAGGTACAGTGAGCGCAACTGTTCGATGGTCTGTACTGCAGGTGTCTGCCACATGCCACGGCTGGCGGCTTCCAGCAGACGCTCGGCGATGGCGTTCTGGGCCCAGGGATTGGCCTGCTCCAGGAACTCGCGCATGGCCGGATCGAAACCATAGGTTTCGGCCAGTTGCTGGTACATCCAGTCCTCCATCACTTGGGCGGTGGCATCGTAGCCGAACAGGTAATCAACGGTGGCCGTCAACTCGAGGCCTCCCTTGTAGCCATGGCGGCGGATGCTGGCCAGCCACTTGGGATTGACCACGCGGGCGCGGAAGACGCGCAGGGTTTCTTCCTTCAGGTCGCGCACGGCGGCGCGCTGCGGGTCGTGGCTGTCGCCAAAATAATGGCGCGGCTGCTGGCCGGACAAGGCGCGGATGGTGGCGATCATGCCGCCGTGATATTGCAGGTAGTCGTCGCTGTCGAAGATGTCGTGTTCGCGGTTGTCCTGGTTGTGCAAGGCGACCTGCACACCCGAGAGACGCTGGCGGAAGGCCTCGCGCTGGTCCGCGCCCTGCACCTTGCGGCCGTAGGCATAGCCGCCCCAGTTGATGTAGGCCTCGGCGAAATCGGCCTGGTCCTGCCAGTTCTTCTCCTGGATCAGCGGCAGGATGCCTGCGCCGTAGCTGCCGGGCTTGGCCCCGAAGACGCGATAGGACGCCTGCGCCGCCGCCTCGGCCTGGCCCAGTCCGCCCTGCATGGCTTGCTGCAGATCGCGCAGGTAGTGCTTGCGCACGAAGTTCAGGTGTTCCGGCTCGTCGGCGGCGATGGCCAGTTGCACGGCATCGTCGATCAGTTCGATCAGCTGCGGGAAAGCATCGCGGAAGAAGCCGCTGATGCGCGTGGTCACGTCGATGCGCGGACGCTGCAGTTGCTCCAGCGGAATCAGTTCGACCCCGGCCACCTGCCGGTTGCCTTCGCGCCACACCGGCTGCGCGCCCATCAATGAAAGGATCTGCGCCACATCGTCGCCATGGGTACGCATGGCGCTGGTGCCCCAGATGCTGATGGCCACGCTCTCGGGATAGTCGCCGCTCTCGCGGTGATGGCGCTCCAGCACTTCGCGCGCCAGTTGCTGGCCCACGCGCCAGGCCGATTGCGAGGGCACGCTGCGCGGATCGACCGAGTAGAAATTGCGTCCGGTCGGCAAGATGTGGGCCATGCCGCGTGTGGGCGATCCGCTGGGTCCGGCTGGAATGTAGCCACCGCGCAGGCCGTTGAGCTGGTTGCTGATTTCCTCCTCGGTACGCTGCAGGCGCGGCACCAGCTGCTCGCAGGCGAAGGCCAGGATGCGGCGTACGGCGCTGGTGTCGGTAGCCTTGATGGCAGCGGCCGGTACTGCGCGCTTGAGCGGTGCGGCCGGTCGCGCCATGGCGCGCATGCCACCCAGAACGCTGCCTGTGCTTTTTTGCTGGGTCGGTTGCAGGCGCGGCTTTTCTTCGGCGGGGGCACTGAACAGCGGGGCGAACATGGCCTGGATGACTGGCTCGATGGCCTGCACCGCGAAATTGTGCTGCTGCAGGGCCTGCAGCAGCGACAGGCACAGCGCATCGATGGCTTCCAGCGCATCGGCGCGGGTGACGATGGCGCGTCCGGCCGTGCGGGACAGCGCATCGTCGATGTTGAGGCGGCGGCCCTTGTGTTCCAGCAGCATGTCCAGCGACAGGCCGAAGAGACGCGCCACTTCTTCCTGCAGGCCCGGCAGGTCCTGGTTGGGCAGACGCGTCAGGGCCACCAGCATGTCCGGCAGTTGCTGCGCATCGGGCATGCGGCCGAGGATGTGCAGGCCGTCGCGGATCTGGGCAGCGCCCAGTTCGCACAGGTAGCCGTCGAGGTCCTCGATCAGGTGCGCCACACCGGCACCATCCAGCTCGCTCAGCGCGTGCGGCAGCGCGTCGTCGTGCGCATGGTCATGGTCGTGATGATGGTGATGGTGAGGGTCATCGTGATGATGATGTCCGTGATGATGGTGATGCCCATGGTCGTGCCCGTGCTCATGGTCATGATCGTGGTCATGATGCAGCAGCTTGTACTGCAGGTCCGTATCCAGATTGGTCTGCCGTACCAGCTCCCAGATCTGCTGCTGCAGCAGTGGCAGCTTGGCCGGATCGAGCACCTCGACCTGGTAATACTCGTCCACCAGCTGCGTGAGCTGGGCCAGCGCGCCGTAGCTGTCGGCGGTGGTCATGGGCGGCGTCAGGTGGTCCACCACCACGGCATGGGCGCGGCGCTTGGCCTGCGAACCTTCGCCGGGATCGTTGATGATGAAGGGATAGAACAGCGGCACATCGCCCAGCAAGGCATCCGGGAAGCATTCTTCAGACAGGCCCACGCCCTTGCCCGGCAACCACTCCAGGGTGCCGTGCTTGCCGACGTGGACGATGGCATCCGCGCCCCATTCTTCATCCAGCCAGCGGTACAGCGCGTAGTAGTGATGCGTGGGCGGCAGGTCGGGCTGGTGGTAGATGGCGTCCGGGTCCATGCCGTAGCCGCGCGGCGGTTGCAGGGCCACGAAGGCATTGCCCAGATCGAGGCCGGCGATCACCAGATGCTGGTCGTGCACGTAAGCCTCGCCGGGCGCGGCGCCCCATTGGCGCTGCATCCTGGCCTGCAAGACGGCGGGCAAGGCGGCGAACCATTGCGCATAGCGCGCCGCCGGAATGCGCGCGGCAGCGCGGCGCAGCTGGTCTTCGGAGAGCAGGATGTCGTCGTAGGAGCAGCGGTCCACCAGTTCGTGGATCAGGGCCGTACCGGTGTCGGGCAGATCGCCGATGGCATAGCCATCTGCTGCCAGCGCGCGCAGCACGGCCATGAGCGACTCGGGCGCATCCAGCCCCACGGCATTGCCGATCTGCGCGGCCTTGCTGCTGGAATTGGTGAAGATGAAGGCGATGCGTTTTTCTGCATTGGGCGTGCAGCGCAGGCGCACCAGCCGCTGCGCCAGTCCGGCGAGGCGGCGCACGCGGTCCGGCAGGGCCTGGTACTGCACCACGCCCGCTTCACTGGTGTGCTTGAAGGACAGCGGCACCCCGATGATGCGGCCGTCGAATTCGGGC
The DNA here is from genome assembly GCF_031455335.1 of Herbaspirillum sp. 1173. Taxonomy (NCBI): domain Bacteria; kingdom Pseudomonadati; phylum Pseudomonadota; class Betaproteobacteria; order Burkholderiales; family Oxalobacteraceae; genus Herbaspirillum; species Herbaspirillum sp. 1173. The sequence goes on from NZ_JAVDSP010000001.1 coordinate 1,107,721, forward strand.
AGGACCACGTTCATGGCCGCATCCAGCGGATTCATGCCGCGCGTGGAATGCTGCCACTGGTCCTGCGTCATGCCGCTGGTGATGGCCTGCAGCACCGGGCGGTTCAACTGTTCCAGCACCGAGACCGACCAGCCCGCCGGCGTGATGCCGCCTGCCGTAATCTCGCCCATGGCGAAGCTGGTGGTGTTGATGATGAGATCGACCCGGCCCTCGGCGAAATACGCCAACGCAGGCGGCAGTGCCGCCCCACTGCCGGCCGACACCCGCAGCGAAGACGTGAAGACTGGCAGCACATCCATGCCGCGCGCCTCCACTGCTGCCACCAGCGCATCGATGAAGGCGGTATTGCCCGAGAGCCAATGCGCCCGGTAGAAGATGATGCCCACCGCCGGCTTGCCCGCCGGGGCCTGAGCGCGCAGGGCCAGCCAGTCGTCGAGGCGGGCGTCCTGTTCGAGGTCGGGATGATAAAGGCCGTGTTCGGGCAAGGCTTGCGCGGGTTCGTAGCCGTAGCCGCTCAGCAGCAGGCGGTCCGACAGACAGCGCAGCAACTGCGCCAGGTTGACGCTGCCGCCGCCGTTGAAATACGCCAGCGCCTGCTGTTGCACATCGGGCGCAGCAGTGGACGCCGCAGCCAGTTCGGCATCGGGCTCGCCGGTGCCGGACAGCACGATCAAGTGCCGCCCTTCGGCGCGCGCAGCGCGCAGCAATTCAGGAAAACCGGCTACTGCACCCAGCCGTCCGAGGACGCGCAGCACGATCACCTGGGCGCTGGCCAGCTCCGTGCGCAGCAGGGTCGCCAGCGTGCGCAGCGGCTGGCCCTGCTCGTCGGTGCCAGATTGCAGGGCTTGCAGGTCGTAGCCCGCTACGGCGGGGAATTCCGCCGGCAACTGCGCGCGTGCAGCAGCCAGCAGCGCCAGGTCGGTCGGGGCGTGCGTCAGCAGGACGATTCGAGCCACGGGATCATGCATCGGAGGCCTCCGCTTCCGGCATCACGTCACCGGTGCCAAGGCGATGGAAGATGAGGTCGCTCACTTCGCGCCCGCCTTCCAGGTGCTCCACCACCACGCGCTCGATGGCGGCGGCATCCTCGCAGCGATACCACACGCCCTCGGGATAGACCACCACCACCGGGGCCTGCGCCTTGCAGGCCACCATGCAGTGGGTACGGGTACGCTTGACGCGCAGCTCGGGGCGGGCGTCAATCTGCTCGCCCAGCACGCCGAACATGGCTTCGGCCAGCACGCCGTTTTCGGTACAACGCGGACCCACGCACATGAGCACGTGACGATGATGAGTTCTCATGGCTTTGATGCTTTACTTTCCCCGGCGCAGCAACGCCGGACAGGGGCCCGTCAGGGCCGGCCCATCAGCCGAAGCGGCGATAGAAGAAACCGGTCAGCCCGCCCAGCGCCAGCCAGAACACGGCATTGGCCGCCGCCGTGGCGCGGATGAAGGCTTGTGCCAGCTCTTCGGGTGCCACGCTGCCATGCACTTCCGGCTGCGGTGCACCGATGAAATGCGGAACCACCAGGAGCATGACGCCGACCAGCTTCCACGGCCAGCCACGGGTGAAGACGAACAGGCCCAGGCTGGCCGCCGTCATGGCGGCGGTCATCACCCACCAGAGCTGGCGCGCCTGCAGCGGTGCGGCCAGGGTACCGGGGACTTCCGGCGGCAAGCCCAGCGAGGGCGCGACGAAGAACACGCCATAACCGGCCAGGCCCCACAGCAGGCCGCTGCGCCAGCTGATCTGGCGTCCGCTCAGGGCAAAGGCCGCCACCAGCAGCAAGGCGAAACCGACCGCCATGCTGACGTTGGCCAGCACGGTGTAGCCGGTGCGCTCGGCGCCGTCAGCCGGCTCCCAGGCATTGGCGTCATGCGCGTGTTCGTGCTCATGTGCGTTCGCATGCGAGTGCTCGTGCGCAGCCGCCTGGGCGGCGGGTTCGTGGACGTGGTCATCGGCCGCGGGGGCCGCCGATTCGCCGGCCTTTTCATATTCCTCGGCCTTGAGGATGATCTTTTCGACCTGGAATTGCTGCACGCCCGACAGCAGCACGCCCGACAAGGCACCTGCCACCACCACAGCCGACGCCATGCGCCGGAATACGGTCCAGTTCATCGTCCGCTCCTCAGTGGCAGGGGAAACCGGCCGAGTGGCGGCCATCGTGGGCAGCATTGTGCAGCTCGACCTTGGAGGCGAAGCCGGCGCCGTAGATCAGCGCCACGCCCAGCGCGAAGGCCAGCAGCGAGGGCGCGATGCGGTCGCGCCAGACCTGGCTGCCGGAGCGGCTGGAAGAGGAAGAATCAGCGGTGTGACGGGCGTCGAGACCGGAGGGAGTGGACATGCGCTTTCCTTGGCAGGTGGATGAAACGAAGGAAGCCACACGGCGAGCGCCCAAGCACAATCCCGCCGTCGGCTGACGGCACCGGTTCACACCAGCGGGAAATGATGGAAGCTTTCCGCATGATCGCCCTCCGCGATGCATTCAAGAACTTGCCTCGGGCCGGTCTCCGGGCTGGCGAGGGGAAGCCTGGGGCTTCGGGACAGGCGCCTTCCCATGCGCGGGGCACAGTGGCGTAGTGCGTGTCCTTCCTCGCTTACCGTTGCGGGGGCAGCGCCGGCTTTGGCCCGATGCTGTGGCACCGGCCGCACCGGCTTCCCGTTTCAATCCCGGGCGCGGCTGCGCACGGAATACCAGAAGCAATGCTAAGGGGCGAAGTATAAAGGCGGGGGCGGGCTTGGGCAACCTGCATTGTCAGCCTGTACGGGGCTGGCGGCAACTTCAGCGGGGCAAGGCGGGCTGGAGCGGTGGGGAGGATGAGGGGGAAGCACTGGAGGAAGCAGCCGGCAGTTGCGGCAAGGCAGGCGAAGCCGCCAGCTTGTAATACAGGCTCATTTCCGCCCCCATGCGGGTGGGAATGCGCGCCACGTACACCGAGCGCTGGCCGGACCGGGGACCGTGCCCGTGCACTTCCATCAGGCACAGGTAGCGTTCCCCCAGGAAGCCCAGCACGGCAAACGAGGCCTTTTGCGGGCGGGACAGCCGGGGGGCACGCTCCGGTGACAGGCCGATGGCGCGGTCAAGGTAGCCGCGATGGGAATTGACGAACAGATAGTCACGTCCGGGTGGCTTGCCGCTGGCATAACCGATGCGCCACTGGCGATTGTCGCCATCAGGCAGATACAGGCTGTAGGGAGATGCCGGGCCGCTTTCCATCACCTCGACCCGCCCTGCGACCGGATCGATGCTGACCCGGCTGAGGGGAAAATGGTCTACGGCCAGGCAACTGGCCAGCACTTCTTCGGGCGGCGAAGGCGGACCGGGCAGCGCCGCCAGACAGACGAACAGCAGGACCAAGGGCAGGCAGCGCAGCGCGCTCTTCTTCCAGAGAGAGGCATGGGCAAGGAAGCAAATCATTGACAGCTCCTTCAACAGACGGCGGATCAGATCGGCTGCAGCAGAAACACAACCGGCCACCATGGTTGCAGAAGGGCAATGCCATGGATATCAGAAAACTCTCAATGAGCAGGAACAAGTCACTTGCCATGGACGGCGTGCGCCCTGTTGTGCGCCCGGCGACAACACCGAGAGGCCGATGTCGGCTCGCGACGGCCTCAGCGCGGCCCGGCGACCATCTCGGCAAGAAAATCGAGGGCGACGAAGTGCCATTGCGCCGATTCGGCGTCATACAGCGCGATCTGGTTGATTTCCCGGCCCGGTTCAGTGCGGCCCGGGATGCGCTCCATGGCCCGCTCGGCATGCCGGTGGCGCTGCTGCGGGTTCAGTTGTTCCAGCCGGGCCGCTGTCTCCGCATGGGCGTAGAGACCGGCACACTCCCATAGCCGGGCGTGGCATTCGAGATCGGCCAGTCCGATGTCCAGCGGGATGCTGTCGATGCTCGCCGACACCTGGGCCACGCGCGCCGACGACAGCCGCACCGGATCGCCCTGCGCGCGCACGGCGATGCGGCCATCGTGCGCGCCCCATGCCAGATGCAGGCAGTACGGCAAGTGGCCCTGATGACGCGCCACCAGTTCATCGGGGGAAAAGGACGCCACCGGCAGTACCTGGTAATCCTCCACAGCCAGACCCAGCCAGAGCGCATCGAGATGCGCATCAAAGGGAGACAGGTAGAGCACCATGGCCTGCGCACCGGCAGCCGGCCCGGCCTTGACCGGCTCGCACAGCACCCGGGCGGTGCTGCTGCCGCTTGGCTGCAGGCGTACCAGCACATGCAGAGGAAGCGCCGCCAGCACAGTGTGGCGGCGGCCAGCGGGAAAACCCATGGACTGCGGAGGATAGGGATACAAGGTGCCACTCCTGACAAGGACGGCGGAGGTGGCAGTCCTGCTCAATTCATCTGCGGTCTCCGCAAAAAGCAGATGCTTTCACAAATGCAAAGCGGCTTGAACGAGAAAAGTCTCAATCAACGCGAAAGAATGGCGGGGAGAGAGGGCAGACTGCAAAGGAGATGGTGCGGGCCGAAATCAGGGCGGTTCCGGGGCGATATGAAAGAAAAAGACAGCGCGCAGTCGCAATGGCCGCGTAACGGCATGTTGCACGCTCGATCGCTCGCAAGACGTGAACGGAAATGCAAAAACCAAGGTCGCGATGGACGGCTGCAAGCGCAACGAAGAACGGCGCGCCTGCTTCGCAAGCGCGCTCAACGACAGCTACTTACATGCGCAAAGGCTTGTCAGAAGGCCGGGGATTGTCGGGCGGATCTTGCACCGGCACCGGCTCATCATCGGGCAGTGCCGGCGGCGGCAGGTTGGGCTCGTTGACCGGCGGGGTTTCTTGGGGAGTGTGCAGGGAATGGTACAAACAGACCTCCTCGGACAGGGCAATTCGGGTGGCAGATCCGGCAGGCAAGCTCAACCCTGGCCGGCCATCGGGTTCTGATGGGGAATCGGGTCCTGGGGCGGCGTCGGATCGAGCGGCGGGACCTCGACCGGCGGGGTGTCCTGGGGCTTGTGCATGGTGTTCTCCTCTGAGGGTAACGGGGTAGTGTGGTCGCCGGGCCGTGCCGGCAGCATGGGCAGCAAGCCATCATCGGCATTGGCCAGCGGGTCTTCGGTGCCGTCGGGCTCAACGACATGGCCGGGATCGGCCACGATGTGATCCGGCACGGGCGCGCCTGACGGCGCAGGCGGCGTGCCGGGTGGACGCAGCAGTGCGGCTGCCGGGGTTTCCGGTGGTCGCGCGCCCTGCGCTGCAGCGGACTCTGCAGCGAGATCCGGACGAGGCAGGTTCATGGCGGTCCTCCTGACAAGGTGGCAAACAATACCTCATCTTACGAAGCCCCTGCCCTGCCCTCAGCCAGACATCGGCCCATTCGCCTGTAGGAAGGCCGGAAAAAAAACGCCGCCAGCCCCAAGGGGTGGCGGCGTCATCGGCATGCGCAATGCAAGACGTCAGCGCATTCAGCTGGCCTTGAGCGCGCGCGTCACGATTTCTTGCGCTTCGGCGAAGATGCGGTCCAGATGCGCCTGGTCGCGGAAGCTCTCGCCATAGATCTTGTAGATGCTTTCGGTACCGGAAGGACGGGCCGCGAACCAGCCATTGTCGGTGACGATCTTCAGGCCGCCGAAGGGCTTGCCGTTGGCCGGTGCGGTCGTCATCACCTCGCGGATGGTCTCGCCGGCCAGCTCGGTCGACGTCACATCCTGCGGCGACAGTTTGGACAGGCGCGCCTTCTGCTCCGGCGTGGCGGCGGCTTCCTTGCGGCCATTGACAGGCGCACCCAACTGGCGGGTCAGGTCCTGGTAGATCTGACCGGGATCATTGCCGGTGCGGGCGGTCATCTCGGCGGCCAGCAAGGCGGCGGTGATGCCGTCCTTGTCGGTGCTCCAGGGCTGGCCGTCGAAACGCACGAAGGAGGCGCCGGCGCTTTCCTCGCAACCGAAGCCCAGGCTGCCGTCGTACAGGCCATCGACGAACCACTTGAAACCGACCGGCATCTCCAGCAGCTTGCGGCCCAGGTGATCGGCCACGCGATTGATCATCTGGCTCGACACCAGGGTCTTGCCCACGGCCGCGTCAGCACGCCAGGCCGGACGATGGCGGAACAAGTAATACACCGCCACCGACAGGTAGTCGTTGGCCGGCAGGAGGCCGGTGCTTTTGGCGACGATGCCGTGGCGGTCATGGTCGGTGTCGCAGGCCATGGCGACGTCGAAGCGATCCTTCAGGGCGATCAGCTCGCTCATGGCATAGGGCGAGGACGGATCCATGCGGATCTGCGCGTCCCAGTCCAGCGGCACGAAGCGGAAGCTGGCATCGACATCGGTGTTGACCACTTCCAGGTTGAGCTTGTAGCGATCGGCGATGGCCGACCAGTAATGCAGGCCGGCACCGCCCAGCGGATCCACCCCGATCTTGACGTTGGCCGCCGAGATGGCCCCCAGGTCGATGATGTTGGGCAGGTCGCCCACGTAGTTGTCGAGATAGTCGTAGCGGCGCGTGGTCTCGGCCTTCAGGGCCTTCTCGAAGCTGACGCGGCGCACGCCTTCCAGCTTCTGCTCCAGATAGCCATTGGCGCGCTTCTCGATCCAGCTGGTGACGTTGGAATCCGAGGGACCGCCATTGGGCATGTTGTACTTGAAACCGCCATTGTCCGGCGGGTTGTGCGAGGGCGTGACCACGATGCCATCGGCCAGCTTGTCACGATGCACGCGGTTGTGCGTGAGGATGGCGTGCGAGACGGCTGGCGTGGGCGCATAGGGGCTGCCCTCGGCCAGCATGGTCACCACTTCGTTGGCGGCCAGCACTTCCAGTGCGCTGTGCCAGGCCGGTTCCGACAGGGCGTGGGTATCGATGCCCAGGAACAGCGGCCCCTTGAAACCCTGCTCCTTGCGGTAGTCGCAGATGGCCTGCGTGATGGCCAGCACGTGCCATTCGTTGAAGCTGTGCAGATTGGCATTGCCGCGATGGCCGGAGGTACCGAACGCCACACGGTGGCTGGCTTCGGCCACATCAGGACGCAGGCTGTAGTAGTTCGACAGCAGCACCGGCAGGTTCACCAGGGCTGAGGGTGCGGCACGCTTGCCGGCGAGGGGATTGACGCTACTCATAGGTTTGTTCTGGATGAATGGATATCTGAGGAAACGAGGTGGCACGGCCACTTCGCTACTTGATCTTTTTTCAACGTCCCGGACATTGTAACGCCAGGATGGCGCGCTGCAGCATCGATATGAAGATTCTTGCAGAAAGCTTGCCGCGAGGCACTGTTCACGGGGCTTTGCGGGCCACGGCGATGCGGGGATGCTGGTGACGCATGAAGCTTCTTGCCGAAAAGCAAAACGCGTCCGGGCCAAGGCACGGACGCATTCGGTCAGGGCAGAAACACCGGCCGCGCCCCTTCAGGCGTGGCCGCGTGCAGGCCTGGTCAGGCTCGCCGGAAAGCGCGCACGATCACCAGCAGCACGATGGCACCCAGCGTCGCGGTGACGATGGAGGCCAGGATGCCGCCACCCACGGCGATGCCCAGCAGGCCGGCGAGCCAGCCACCGATGACGGCACCGACGATACCGATGAGGATGTCAGCCAGCAGACCGAAGCCGCCACCCTTGACCAGCACACCGGCCAGCCAGCCGGCAACGGCGCCAATGATCAGCCATGCGATGAGTCCGTGTTCCATGATGTTCCCTTTCAATCGTTCTGTCGTTCTTGGGTTGATGTCGGAAACCGTGCAATGCAGGGGCTTCCTCTTGCTTCCACTTCTCTGCAAGCGCTCTGCGCAACAGATGAGGTGATGATAGAAAAGCGCGCGTCGGCAAGGTATCGGACAGCGGCCCATTTCCTTGTAGGACAAGCCCGGCATGTGGCGCTGTTGAGCCGATCAGCGCCAGGCCACGCTGGTTTGCGGCGCGCAAAGCGGTCATGGCCGCGCCTTCCTCTTTTCCTACATCGCAAAAGGCGGCATTCCTATAGAGAGGAAGCGCGAGTTTTTTTACTCTTGCTGCACATAAGCGCAGTGCAGCATCGAACACAGCCTCCATCGCTTGCCGCCGCGCCTGCCCAATACCGCATTCGCCAGCCCGATTTCCAAGAGAGCCGCCATCATGTCCGCCACCGAAACCAGTGCCCGTCCGTCACCCGTTTTTGCCAATGCCTTCGCGCTGAACACCTTCGGCACTGCACCGCAGGCCGCCGAGGGCGCTGATTTCGTCGAACACTATGCCCGCTACGCCCGCGAATCGGCCGAGATGCTGCATCAGATTTCGATGAAGGCACCACAGCTGGCTTCGGTGCTGGACCAACTCAACGAAGGCAGCCTGCCGCAGCGCATCGCGCTGGTCGATGAGCAGGCAGCGGCCGCTGTACCGGCAACGCGCCGTCAGCCGCGCGCTTCCCTGCTGGAGACTGCGGCGCATGCATTGAGCCACGCCTTCCCCGGCGTCGCGCCCCTGTTTCAGGGATGCCGCGCGTTTTTGCAGATGAAGATGATCAAGAACAACAGACAGGCGTGAGGAGGCGCGAGTCGCTAGCAAGCCTGCATTGTGTGCCTTTGGGTGTCACGCCCTTCACTCAACCAAAACTGGACTTACCATGAAAAAAATCACCAAAGCCGTTTTCCCCGTCGCTGGCCTCGGCAGCCGCTTCCTTCCCGCCACCAAGGCACAGCCCAAGGAAATGCTGCCCATCGTCGACAAGCCGCTGATCCAGTACGCCGTTGAAGAAGCGGTGGAAGCGGGCATTACCGAAATGATCTTCATCACCGGCCGCAACAAGCGCGCCATCGAAGACCACTTCGACAAGGCCTATGAGCTGGAATCCGAACTGGAAGCCGCCGGCAAGGTGAAGCTGCTGGAAACCATCCGCAACGTCATTCCCAAGCACATCAACTGCGTCTACGTGCGCCAGGCCGAGCCGCTGGGCCTGGGCCACGCCGTGCTGCTGGCCAAGCCGCTGGTGGGTGACGAGCCCTTCGCCGTGCTGCTGGCTGACGATTTCATGGATGCCGCTCCCGGCCAGAAAAACGTGATGGCACAGATGACCGAACTGTACGAACGTGAAGGCAAGAGCCTGCTGGCCGTGCAGGACGTACCGCGTCCGGAAACCCGCCAGTACGGCATCGTCAGCGGCACCGCACACGGCGAGCGTACCGAGCTGCTGAGCGGCATCGTCGAAAAGCCGTCGCCGGAAGACGCACCGTCGACCCTCGCCGTCGTGGGCCGCTATGTGCTGACCCCGGCCATCTTCGAGCGCCTGGAAAACATCGGCACCGGTGCCGGTGGCGAAATCCAGCTGACCGATGCCATCTCTGCCCTCCTGGAACAGGAACAGATCCTGGCCTATCGCTACGAAGGCCAGCGTTTCGACTGCGGCTCCAAGCTGGGCTACCTGAAGGCAGCCGTCGCCATGGGCTTCAAGCACAAGGAAGTCGGCACCGGCTTCGCCCAGTTCCTGCAGGAATTCACCAGCCAGAACGATCTGGCGCAGGCCGCCCAGCCCAAGGGCCCGGCCACCGTGACCCCACTGAAGACTGCTGCCGGCAACCAGCCTGGCAGCACACCGGTCTCCAGCGATAAGTTGCCAGCCGTCGCCAACAGCATCATGTAAGTCCCCGGTAGAGAGCGTTGTTGATTGCAGTCCGTCCGCAAGGCCGGGCTGCTTTTTTTTGTGGCTTTGCGCTTCGTATAAATTGTTTTGACCTTTGTCACAGAGTTTTAACCTGGACTTGCTAGCATCGCGGCCATGAATCTGGAGAAGTTCATTTCGCCCGGGACAAGTAATTCGCCGCAATACGGCCAGGCGCGTATGCTGTGGTCACCGCACCCCTGAAAACGTTTGCAACATCGAAATACGACGATGAAATCGTTGCCAGGCGGCAGGAATGTTGCGGCAAAGGCGCAAAAAATATATATTGTTTATATCAATTTTCAGAGGAGCGTTCATGGCCACCAGAGTTCAAGCCGCAGCAGCAGCAACCGAAACCAAGAAACCTGTCGCCAAGCCGGCAGCCCCCAAGCCCGCCGCGGTGAAGAAACCAGCCGTCAAGCCCGCCACCCGCGCAGCCGCCAAGCCGGCCGCTGCAGCAGCTGCACCGGCAGCCCCCAAGGCCGAAAAGAAGGTCGAGAAAGTCGCCAAGCCTGAAAAGGCCGACAAGCCGGTCAAGGCCGAGAAGGTAGAAAAAGTCGAGAAAGCCCCCAAGGCCAAGAAGGTCAAGCAAGTGCGCGACAGCTTCACCATGCCCGAGAACGAGTACGCCGTGCTGGCCCAGGTCAAGAAGACCTGCCTGAAGTCCGGTGTCGAGATCAAGAAGAGCGACCTGCTGCGTATCGGCGTGTCGCTGATCAAGAACCTCAAGATCAACGAACTGAAGGACATCCTCGGCAGCCTGACCCCGCTGAAGGTGGGACGTCCCAAGAAATAAGCCCCCCTGCTCTTCGCAAACAGCAATGCCGCCCGGTTCATCCGGGCGGCATTGTTTTTGGCAGCGAGAATTTCCTTCGAATTCTTCGATCGCCCTCAACTCCTGTCCGGATTGCCGATGCTGCGCACGACGCGCCACCGTCCGCCACTGACGCGATACAAGGTAAATACGGGATCGCGCAAGTTGCCTTGGGCATCGAAGGCGATCGTGCCGGAAATCCCCTTGTATCGAATCCGGTGCAGACTGGCCGTGACCTTGGCCGGCTCCACCGAATCGGCCTCGCGCATGGCGGCCGCGATCACGCGCACGGCATCATAGGCAAAGGGCGCATAGAGATAGATCTCGTCCTGATAACGCGCCTTCCAGGCTTGTTCGAAATGGCTCCACTGCGGGCCCTTGTAGGAAGGCAGTCCCGGTTCCACCACGCTCACCCCCTCCCCGGCGGCACCGGCCAGCTTGAGAAAGGTCGGCCCCACCAGTCCGCCGATCCCCACCAGCGGCGCGCGGATCTGCAACCGCCGCAGGTCCTGTACCAGTTGCGCGGCCTGGGCATCGAGTCCGGCGAAGAAGACCACGTCGGGATGGCTGTCGCGGATGCTGCGCAGGACGCTGTTGAAGTCGGAGGTCTTGCTGCTCACCGCATAGCGTCCCGTGACCCTGCCCTGCAAGGCCGTCAGCGACTTGACGAATTCATCGGCGTAAGTGGAGCCAAACACCGTGCTGTCATCGATCACGGCGACGTTGACGCCTTTCAGCTCGCGGACGACATAGTCGGCGGTCAGGCGCGCGCCCTCGCCGTCGTGCGGCACGATGCGGAAGGCACTGGCGTCGCCCTGCTGCGTGTAAGCCGGGGCCGTTACGGCGGGGGCCACGTGCGGAATGCCGGCCGCGGCATAGATGCGTGCGGCGGGGATGCCCACGCCACTGTTCCAGTGACCGACTACGGCGGCCACCTTGCTCTTGACGAAGTAATCGGCGATCAGCTCGCCCGTGCGCGGATCGGCCCGGTCGTCCTGCGGCAGCAGCTTGAACAGCACCGGCTCGCCGGCGATGACGGGCTTGCTGTTGTTGAGGTCGTCCACCGCCAGTTGGGCGGCGCGTTCCAGGCTCACGCCCGTGCTGCCGGACGGGCCGCTCATGGGCGCGGCCAGGCCGATCAGCACGGTACGTGCCTGGGCCCCAGCGCTGCCGCTGGCAAAAAAGCACCCCGCGCCCGCCAGAGCCAGGGTGAGCAGGAGGGATTGTCGCAATGCCTTGATCATCTTGTTCCTTGCTGCAGTACTGCCGGAAATGGCTTGAGATTGGATTGAAGCTGGATCGAGTTTGACGGGGCCACCCGGCGGGACACTCAGAAATTCAGTTCCCACTCGCAGGCCTGGCCGACCTCGATCACGCCGCCCTCCCCGCCGATCACGATGGCGTTCTGGCCGAAGGTGAGACCGCCATTCACCCTGGCATTGGCACGATAGGTGGCCAGCGTGTCCATGGGTTCATTGGGCCACTGCGGATCGCGCTGGCCGCTGCGCTGGTCGATGCCGGGGATCGGACATCTTGCACAAGGCTTCACCAGCTTCAGTTGTACCGGACGGTCTTCACTGCCCAGGCGCACGGTATCGATGAAGTCTTCTTCATAGGCCTCCCAACCGGCGATCACCAGGTTAGGACGGAAGCGATCCATGGGCAAGGCCGGTGCGCCCTTGGCAGCGAGCCGGGCGTTGAGGTCATCCAGCGAGGCCTGGCCGATTACCAGCAGCGGATAGCCATCCGAGAACTGCGTGGTGGCCCGATGCTCGCCGGTCCAGCGGGTACTGCAGGCGCGCTTGACGGCCGGATTGAAACGCACCAGGCGGGCGTCATCCTGCAGGTAGGCGGAGAACCACTCGCGCGCCTGCTCACCCTGGTCGAGCGCTTCAACCCGGCTGTCCCAGACCTTGACGGCGAGCGTGGCACCATCCTGGCCGGCGGCGGCCAGCTGCAGCGCGGGCATGCCGGGCGCACGCAGTACCAGGGCATCGCCCTCGAAAGCGGGCGTGATGCAGGCCATCGCCGGATGCGTGCGCTGGGTCAGGAACTGGCCTTGGCGGTCCACCAGCATCCAGTGGCGGTCCAGCGCCAGGCCCAGCGGACTGATCTCGGCGCGGCTCAGGGAGAGCGCGCCGCAGGATTTGATCGGATAGAAGAAGATGGCACTGAGCGTGGTGCCGCTGAAGCTAGTGTTCGACATGGTGTGACCGTCCCCCCGGATGGCGGCGCAAAGAAGCGCCCGATGAGTGAGTAGTATTGGTGATGAAGTTTCTGCAAGACATTACCACAAGCTGGCGGTTTCGCCCGGCTGACGATACGCCGTGTTCCCACTCATGCGACAATGCGCCACGGATGCATATGAACTTTTCTGACGGGAGCGCCATGCTGTTTGCCAAATTCTTCCATCTGCTGGGCCTGACGATCTGGGTCGGCGGCATGTTCTTCGCCCACATGGCCCTGCGCCCCGCGCTGGGCGTGCTGCATCCGGAGCAGCGGCTGAGCCTGATGGCCGCCGTGCTGGCCAATTTCTTCATCTGGGTCTGGGTCGCCATCGCACTGGTGCTGGGCAGCGGCCTGCACATGATGGCCATGATGGGCGCTGGCGCTGCCAAGTTGCCGCCCTATGTCCACGCCATGACCGGCATCGGTATCGTGATGATGCTGATCTTCGCCCACATCTTCTTCGCCCCCTTCCGCCGACTCAAGCTGGCGGCCGCCCAGCAAGACTGGGACCGCGCCTCGCGCGCACTGCGCCAGGTGCGCATGCTGGTAGGCATCAACCTGTGCCTGGGCCTGCTGACCATCGCCATCGGCGCACTCGGCCCCTTGAGCGTCTGAACACAAGCCTTCATTTTGGGGAGACCGCCGTGCTGACCGATTCACAATGCCAGGAAGCCGCCGACCTGCTGTGGGACTGCTGGGCGCACAACCGCCGCATCCCGCAATTGCCGGCGCATCTGCAGCCGGGGGACCGGCGCCAGGCCTATGACATCCAGCGCCGCCTGGAAGCGCGCAGCTTCGCGCCGCTGGCCGGCTGGAAGAACGCCGCCACCGGTCCCGGCGGACAGCAATTGCTCAAGGTCGATGCACCGCTGGCTGGCCGCCTGCTGGCCGAGCGCATTCACCGCAGCGGTGCCCGCATCACGCTGGGCGACAACCTGATGCGCGTGGCCGAAGTGGAAGTGGCCTTCCGCATGGGCAGCACGCTCGCGCCACGCGATACGCCTTACACGCAGGAAGAAGTGATGGCGGCCGTGGCCGCGGTGCATCCGGCCATCGAGATCCCCGACACCCGGTATGACCTGTTCCGCGAAGTAGGCGCAGCGCAGCTGATCGCCGACAACAGCTGTGGCGACCAGTTCGTGCTGGGCGCACCGGCCAGCATCGACTGGCGCAGCCTGGACCTGGCCGCGCTGGCGACCTCGGCCACCATCGAGGGCGGCGAACGGCGCACCGGAAGTGGCGCCCAGGTGCTGGGCGATCCGCGCGTGGCGCTGACCTGGCTGGCCAATGAATTGCGCGAGTACGGCCTGACACTGGCAGCCGGACAGCTGGTTGCCACCGGCTCCACCATCGTGCCCATGCCGGTGCGGGCAGGACAGACGGTGCTGGCCGAGCTGGGCGTGCTTGGCTCGGTGGTGGTGCATCTGGACTGAGCGCCAGTCCGGCGGGAATCAAAAAAGGGGATGAGCGCTGGCTCATCCCCTTTTTCATTGCGCGATCCGGAAGGCTCAGTTGGCCTTGTCCGTGCCGGGCTTGACTTCCTCGTAGCGGCGCGCCAGTTCCTGGCGCAGCGACTTGCGGATCACGGCGGCGTCAAAGCGGCGCTTTTCTTCCTGCGAGAAGGGTCGCAGCGGCGGCACCGGGATCGGCTTGCGCTGGTCGTCCACGGCCACCATGGTGAAGAAGCAGCTGTTGACGTGGCGCGTTTCCTGGGTGCGGATGTTCTCGGCCACCACCTTGATGCCGATTTCCATGGACGACTTGCCGGTATGGTTGACGCTGGCCAGGAAGGTCACCAGCTCGCCCACGTGGATGGGCTGGCGGAACATCACCTGGTCCACCGACAGGGTCACCACGTACTGGCCGGCGTAGCGGCTGCCGCAGGCATAGGCCACCTGGTCAAGCAGCTTGAGGATGGTTCCCCCGTGCACGTTGCCGGCGAAGTTGGCCATGTCCGGGGTCATCAGGACCGTCATGGTGAGTTGGTGAGATGGCAGATCCATGGTGCGTGGCTCTCTCTGTAGTGTGATGGCGATGGGTTGATCTTCGAATGAAATGACACCGGGGTGCCGTGCGCCGGCACGCTCCCCCGAGCGCGCGCAGGCGACCGGCCGGGACGCTCTCGTGGAGGAAAGCACCCCGGCCGCGGCCGACATTATCGGCCAGCCAGCCCGGCTATGGCAAAAAAACTCGCGTCAGCTGTCGCGCAGCCGCCCGCTCAGGCCCGCACCACCGGCTCGGCTGCTGCGAAATGCTCCTCGCAATTGCGCAGGAACTGGCGCACGGAAGCACTGATGGCTTCCGGCGACCAGCCGGCGATGTGCGGCGTCAGGACCACATTGGGCAGGCCGATCAGGGCGGCCGGCGGCTTGGGCTCGCCTTCGTAGACATCCAGCCCGGCACCGGCCAGGCGGCCGGCCGACAGGGCCGCGGCGAGGGCCTCGGTATCGACGATGCTGCCACGGCCGATGTTGACCAGGTAGCCCTTGGGACCGAGTTCTTCCAGCACGCGTGCATTGATGAGGTGATGGGTCTGGGCGCCGCCGGGCGCTGCCACGATCAGGCAGTCGGCCCAGCCGGCCAGTTGGGCCACGTCCGGAAAGTAGTGGAAATCGACGTCATCACGCTTCTTGCGGTTGCAGTAGGCGATCTCGGCATCGAAGGCAGCGGCGCGGCGGGCGATCTTCTTGCCGATATTGCCCATGCCGACGATGCCCACCCGCTTGCCCGCCAGCTGCGGTTGCAAGGGGATGGTTTCGCGCCAACCGCCGTCGCGGGTGTAGCGGTCCAGCACCGGGATGTTGCGCAGGATGGCCAGCAGCAGGCCCAGCGTATGGTCGGCCACGCAGTCCTCGTTGGTACCGGCACCGGTGGCGATCTCGATGCCATGCGCCTTGGCATGGGCGGCGTCGATGTTTTCAAAACCGGCGCCCAGGGCACACACCAGCTGCAGATGCGGCAAGGCACGCATTTCGTCGGCAGTCAGGCCGGTGGAACCGTTGGTCAGCACCACCGCCACCTTTTTGGCCGGGCCGGCGATCATCGCGTCACGGCGCTGGCGATCCGGCGCGTAAAGGATGTCGTAGTGGGCGGCGATGGTGGCGGTGCTTTCTTCGGAAAGGTGAATCAGGACGAGCAGAGGCGGTTTCATGAGGGGACCTGGCCGGACGGGGGAAAAGGAAGAGGTGAAGGAAAATGCAATCATCGCCATTCTATTGCGAAACAGCAGAGTGAGCAGCCTGCCACTCATCAGCCGCTGCCGTCAGCATGCGAATTCCATGCCATCAGCGTCCAATCAATGCGAAGAAGCCCGATGCGCCAACAGGCGGATCGGGCTTCTTTAGTGGGAAACTGCGGTCAATGCCGCGCTGTCTGCTTCTCCAGCAGCTCATGCGCAGCCTGGCGCGCGCCCTCCTCGGCCGCCTTTTCATCGGCGAAGGTCTGGTCGGGCAGCACGCGCTGCACCGGGAACACCGGGTTGCGGTGCATGGGATTGGTGGAATGGCCGAAGATGGCCACCTGGGCCACCCATTCGTCGCCGCCGATGAGGCGCACGCCAGCGTATTCCACTTCGTAATCGCCTACTTGTTCAGTGGGCATGATGATCTCCTCTGCGGATGGGCCGATAGCCTGGGGTCTCAGGCCGCGCCGTCGCCGCTGCGTTGGTCCAGATGGGTGATGGCGTAGCCTTTCTCGCCGATCTGCATGAAGGCATCTTCCGGATCCAGCGTGAAATGCCGCTTGCCGTCGCGCTCAAAGTCCACGTTTTGCTCATGGAGCTGCCAGTCGGTATTGGTCACCTCTTCCGGCATGGGCTTTTCGTGGGGCAGGACGAGGTAGGAAAACAAACCGTCGCCGTCCGGGCGCTTGTACACATCGACTTTCATCTTGGGGCCTCCTGGTCGGGTTGAACATGGGCACTGCTTCAAGATGCGACTGAGGGTTCGGTCATTGGTTCGCCGCCGCGATGGACTGAACTGCACAAAGCGGGTTGCGCTGTCAGCCGGATCCGACAGGCGCATGGACAATGGAAGAATTCTTCATTTCACGATAGCACCAGCATGGCGCAGAAGCCAGCTGAAGGCGGACCGCGCGCCGATTCAGTCAGTTTGCCGACGCAGCCATGCCAGCGCGCCCGAGAGGCTGCGGAAGTCCGCCAGCGAACGGCAGGCCATCTGCGGATGGCGCTCGCGCAGCATGCGCGACAGTGCCGCGCCAGGCCCCAGTTCCAGCGCGACCGTCACGCCACGCTCAGCCATGGCATCCATGCAGCCGGCCCACTGGATGGACGCGACCAGCTGTCGCACCAGCAGTGTCCGCGCCTGCGCTGCATCGGCAATCGCCTGCCCGGTGACACCCGCCAGCAAGGCCGGACCGGGCGAGCACAGCTGGAGTGCGGCAAGCTCTGCCGCAAACAAGTCCGTGGCCGCCTGCATCAATGGGGTGTGCGAGGCCAGCCCGACGGGCAGGGAGGAAATCCGCGCGCCAGCGGCCGCAAGCTCATCCGCGGCGGCTTGCAGGGCCTTCCCGGTGCCACCGGCGATGAGCGTGTCTTCGCCAGTGACGATGGCGACGTAACCACCATGCCGCGCCAGGCATTCCTGCGCCACGGCAAGCGGCAGTCCACCAATGGCCATCAAGCCTTGTTCCGGTTGCACGCTGGCCGCCTCGGTCATCGCTGCAGCGCGTCGTGCTGCCAGCGCGACGGACTGCGCGGGATCGAGGACCCCGGCGACCGCATAGGCGGCCAGTTCGCCCACGCTGTAACCTGCCACCACCAAAGGCGCACCCGCGAAGGCTGACAACGGCTCCCGCAACGCTTGCCATGCGGCGAGTTGCGCCGCGACGATCAGCGGTTGGGCGTTGCGATTGGCGTACAGCTGCGCAGGATCGTTGAGCACCGTTTCCACCGGCGCTTGCAGATGCGACGACAGATCGCTTTGCGTCAGGAAAGCGCTGGCCACGGGATCCTCGCGCAGCAGATCGAACATGCCCGCATGCTGCGCGCCCTGCCCCGGACACAGGATAGCCAGGCGCAGACTCATAAGTTGCAAACCTCATGGACCAGGCAAGCCGCCGCCAGCAGATCGGCCGCGCCGCCCGGCGACAGGCGGCGGGTGACGAACTCGCGATGGCAGTCCAGCGCACGCGCTTCCCAATCGGCAAGCGCAGTACCGCCCGCCGCCAGGAAGGCCGCACTGCGACTGCGAACCAGGGCAGCGCCCTCGGCCCCGCCGCGATGGTAGACATTGGTATCGCTGAGATGCGCCATCAGCGCAAAGAGCGCATCGATACGGGCTTGATACAGCTCGCGTCCGGCCGCCAGGGTGGCCTGCAATTGCGGCAAGGCCACCTCGAACACTGCCGGGAAGCCCAGCGCGCCCTCCTCTCGCGCCCCGCCCACGGCATGCTCGGCGGCCACGCGCTGGCCATGGCTGTGCTGGCCGCACGGCATCGCTGCCGCGCTATGGCGGGCCAGTGCATCGCCCCACTGGATCAGCAAAGTGGCGCGGAGGGTGGCCGGTTGCAGGGGCATGTGACGGCCCCGCGCATATCCCGTGGCCGCGCACAGCATGCCCAGCGCAAAGATCGCGCCGCGATGCGTGTTGATGCCGCCGGTGGCGCGCAACATGCGCTCTTCGGCGCGAATCGCCAGCGTCTGCAGGGTGCGGAAAGACGCGCCGTCGAGGCCTGCGGCGGCGATCTGGAAAAAGTAATGGCGCAGCGCAAACAGACTGCGCAGGAAAGTCTCGGCCGTCATGTCGGTGTGGCTGCCATTGTCCACGCGCGAGACCAGGCCGGGCTTGGGATAGAGCACAAGTTCCTGGTACAGGCTGCGCACCGCCAGGCGCGCGAGCTGGCGGCAGAACGCCAGGTTCTCGCGGGCGGCGCGGCGCTTCTGCGTATGGTGCAGCGGCGGGGTCAGCGTATCGGGATGCTGCATCAGGCGGCGCATGTCTGCTCCTGCGGCAGGCTGGCGCGCAGTGCGCCCACGCGTTCGAGCGCTACGCTGGCTGGCCGCTTGACCAGCACCTGGCCTTCGGGATGGCTGCCCAGCACCGCGACCTGTCGCCATTCCTTCCACGACACGGCGGCCCCGTCAGGAAACACGATTTCTCCATCCAGCGGCAGGAACATCGCCTGCCAGGCCAGCAGCCTCACGCCTGCTTCCAGCTGGGCCTGGCTGCGCGGCTGGAACAGCAGGTCGATGTCGGAACTGCTGCGCAGATAAACTTGCGCCGTCACCGCCTGCCAGGCCAGAGAACCGAATACAGAGAGAGCAATACCGGCGCGCTCCATGTGCTCCTGCAACTCCGCCAGCCCAGCCTGCCACGCGGCCGGCAGACCGGCCAGACGCGCAGCGACGATGTCGCGCAGCAGGAAAGGCGCGCGGCTTGATGCCACTTCATCGGCCCTCACCCGCAGCGCGATGCGCGGCTTGTTGCCCTGCGCATCGGGCGGCAAGGCGATGCCGACACAGATCTCTTCGTCCTTGGCCTCCACGTCGCGGCGACGCACGATCAGCGGCCAGCGCATGCGCTGCCAGTGCTGTAGCGTGGCCTGCTGGCGTGCATCACTGCCACCGGCCAGCAGGCGCGACCAGCCCGCCTCGCTCAGCCAGAGCAGGTGATGACGCGAGTCGGCCAGAGCGGACGCGGACGGCATACTCATCCGTTCAAGGGCGTATCGTTGGCGACCGCATCGATGACGCGTTGCGCCCACTTGCGCCCGCCCCGTTCGAGCCCCGTGGCCGCACGGGTGTCGGCACTGCGATCCTGGGCCAGCGCAGCGGCCAGCGCCGTGGCGAGATCGCCATTCCAGATCTCGGCAACGCCGCCCATGCGTAAATAATTTTCAGGTCCGGGGGCAAACACCGGATTGCTCTTGGCCAGCTCGGTCAGCCGTTCTTCCGGCACCTTGGTAATGCGGGCCATCGCTGGCAGGCCCATGACGCGAATGGTCGCCTCCGGCAAGGCATAGCAGGCATCGGCGATCAGGCCGCTGGTGATGAAGCCGCCCGACAGCGCCTGGTCATACACCAGGCCGACCACGCGATGGCCCTGACGGCGCGCCAGTTCCACGCATTTGCCCAGATGCGCCATGTAGCTGTTGATGCCCAGCATTTCATCGCGGTGGCGCAAGCGCTGGCCCTGGGTATCGACCAGGATCACGATGGGCCGGCCGGGATGTTCACGCACCGTCTGCAGGATCGCACTGGCCTGGGCCAGCGCAATTTCGATGCCGATGGGCGTATGCCCGGTGGTACCGACCACGGTGACGGTACGGCCATCCACCTGCGCCGTGCCGGAGAGGAAGTGATCCTGCTCGGTGATCGCATGGCCTTGCGGGAACAAGTCCTGCGCCAGTGCGCGCCAGTCGACCTGGGGTTGAGTAACAGTCTGGTTCATGAATTCCTCTCAGGCCTTGGAGACGATGCGCAGGCGCTCGGCCATGGCGGTGAAGGCAGCGGCTTCCAGCATCGGTACCGTTTCCGGTCGGGCCACGCCCAGCTCGGCCCAGATATCCATCGGGTCCTCGGCATGGCCGAAAGTGGCGATGCGACGGCGCAGCATCTCCTGCTCGGCTTCCAGCCCGGACAGCGTGAGCTTCGCATCGCTGACGGCGGACAACGCGGCGATGGCTGCCGTGCGGAAGGCGTCAATGTCATCGCTCACCAGTTGCTGGCAATCGCCGATCAGGTAGCGATGCTTGCCGCCGGTCGTTCGCCAGACCAGGGCACGGTCGCGCGAATCGAATTCCTCGACGCCATTGGCAGTCTCGATCACTTCCGGACCGGACATGGCCAGCCGCCCTTCCTCGGACATGATGACGGTATTGGCACACCGCGCCACGATGCCCATGCCGCCGAAGCAGCCATTGGCTCCACCGACCAGCACGATCACCGGAATGCCGGCGGCACGCGCCTCCAGCACTGCGCGCATCACTTCGGAGACGGCGATGAGCCCCGCATTGGCTTCATGCAGGCGCACGCCGCCGGTTTCCAGCAGCAGGATCACGCCTGCGGCCTGCCTGGCCATGGCGCGCTTGAGCAGCCCCACCAGTTTGGCACCGTGCACCTCGCCCACTGCCCCCCCCATGAATCCGCCTTCCTGCGCGGCGGCCATCACGGCGCTTCCACCCAGCAGGCCTTCGCCGATGATGACGCCATCGTCGAAAGAGACCGGCGCATCGAGCTGGCCCAGATGCGGACTCACCACACGCTGCGCGGGCGGCAGCAGTTCCTTGAAGCTGCCGGCGTCCAGCACCGCCAGGATGCGCTCGCGCGCCGTGGCTTCCAGATAGCTCGCACTCATGCGCCCTCCTCCACCATGGCTTCCACGGCCTGGTCCAGGCGCAGGCTGACCACGGCCGGCGTGGCCCCCATGTCGTTGATGGAGATGCGGGTATCGGCCAGTTGCCAGCGTTGCTGGAAGTCGGTCATCACCGCTTCCCAGATGGTGCCGAAGCCGCGCGCGGCGGTCTTGACCTCGATGGCGCAGGCACCATTGAGGGCCGCATGCTCGATCAGTACCTCCAGGTTGCCCGAGCTGACCACGCCGACCAGTTCAGGCGTGGCCTTGAGGCGGCGCTGGCCGTGCTCGAAGCGAAAAGTCAAAGTTTCCATAATGTCGCTTTCATTGCGGGAAAATCACCAGTTGCGGAAGCGCTTGGGCGGGTTGTACAGCCCGCCGGAAGCCCGCACCAGGTCCTTCATGTTCTTGGCCGCCAGCAGGTCGCGGGTGGCCATGCGCTTGTCGATGCCCAGGTCTTCGGCGCGGCGGATGATGCCCCGGTCGCGCAGGTTCTCCACCATGCGCTTGTCACGGCCCATGCCGACCGCCGTATAACCGGCCACGCCGCGGATGGCCTGCTCGCGCTCTTCTTCGGTACGGCACAGCAGCAGGTTGGCGATGCCCTCTTCAGTGAGGATGTGGGTGACATCGTCGCCATAGATCATCACGGGCGGAATCGGCATCTTGGCCTGCTCGCCCAGCTGCCACGCGTCCAGCTTCTCGACGAAGGCCGGCTGCATGTGCTCGCGGAAGGTCTCCACCGTCTGCACCACCAGCTTCTGGCCGCGCGGAATGGTATTGCGTCCGGCGCGCGCCTGCTGGCCGGCCTTGAGCCAGGCCTCGCTGGCGTGGCGGCGTCCGCGCGCATCCGCGCCCATGTTGGGGGCGCCGCCAAAGCCGGCGATGCGGCCCAGCGTGGCCGTGGAGGAATTGCCCTGCAAGTCGATCTGCAAGGTCGATCCGATGAACATGTCACAGCCATAGTGGCCGGCCGTCTGCGAGAAGGCGCGGTTGCTGCGCATGGAGCCATCGGGTCCGACGAAGAAGACATCGGGCCGTGCGCGGATGTAATCTTCCATGCCCAGCTCGGAGCCGAAGGAGTGCACGGATTCCACAAACCCGGCCTCGATGGCGGGAATGAGCGCCGGGTGCGGATTGAGCGCCCAGTGCTTGCAGATCTTGCCGCGCAGGCCCAGCGATTCGGCATAGGTAGGCAGGATCAGCTCGATGGCGGCGGTATCGAAACCGATGCCGTGATTCAAGCGCTGCACGCCGTATTCGGCATAGATGCCCTTGATGGCCATCATCGCCATGAGCACCTGGATCTCGGAAATCTGCGCCGGGTCGCGCGTGAAGAGCGGTTCGATGTAATGCGGCGTGGGAGCCTTGATGGCAAAGTTGACCCAGTCGGCCGGGATGTCCACGCGCGGCAGCTCATCGACGATTTCGTTCACCTGCGCAATGACGATGCCGCTGGAGAAGGCCGTCGCTTCGACAATGGCGGGCGTATCTTCCGTATTGGGCCCGGTATAGAGATTGCCGTGGCGGTCGGCCGCCTGCGCAGCCACCAGCGCCACGCGCGGCGTCAGGTCGACGAAGTAGCGGCCAAACAGCTCCAGGTAAGTATGGATGGCACCGATGTTGAGCTTGCCGGCCGAGGCCAGTTTGGCCAGGCGGCCGGCCTGCGGACCGGAGAAGGAAAAATCGAGCCGGTCGGCGATGCCCTTCTCGAACACGTCCAGATGTTCCGGCAAGGCCAGCACCGAAAACAGCATGTGCAAGCCCTTGACCCGTGCCGGATCGAGCGCCGCCAGGCCCTTGGCCAGGAAATCGGCCTGCTTCTGGTTGTTGCCCTCGACACAGACCCGGTCGCCGTTTTCCAGCACCGCATAGAGCAGCTCCGCCAGTTTGTCCGCAGGCGCGATCTTGCCCTGCAACTGGCTACCCAATGCGGCGGTGGCGCGCGCCAGCCGCTGTTCACGGTTCTTCTGGCGCGCATTCCACACGCGTTCGCTACTACTCATTTACTTGGCTCCCATCAACAAATCAGGCAATACGGTCGCGATGCCGGGGAACATGCACAAGAGCAGGACCGCGAGAAACATCAGCGCCAGGAAAGGAATCGTACCCTTGATGACATCGCCCAGCGCGATATCGGGTGCGATGTTCTTGATCACGAACAGATTCAGCCCCACCGGCGGGTGGATCAGGCCCATCTCCATGACCACCGTCATGACGATGCCGAACCAGATCAGGTCGAAACCGGCGGCCTTGAGAGGCGGCAAGATGATGGGCGCGGTCATGAGGATGATCGACACCGGCGGCAGGAAGAAGCCCAGCACGATCACCATGCCCAGGATCACGGCCAGCAGCAGCCACTTCGACAGATGCAGGTCGACCACCCATTGCGCTGCCGACTGGCTGATGTGCAGGTAGCTCATCACGTAGGAATACAGCAGCGACATGCCGATGATGAGCAGCAGCATCCCCGATTCCTTGATGGTGGAACTGAGGAAGGGTGCGATCTGTTTGGGCTTGTAGATGCGATAGACCACCGCGATCAGCACCAGCGCCAGCAGCGCGCCCAGGCCAGCGGTTTCGGAGGGCGTGGCCAGGCCGCCATAGAGCGCCACCATCACCCCGATCAGCAAGATCAGGAAAGGCAGCACGCGCGGCAGCATTTCCACTTTCTGGGCCAGCGTGAAATGTTCGTCGTCCAAGTAGGCCGACTTGGCCCCACCGGCGGTGTAGACGGCATGCGCCAGCTTGTATTCCTTGCGCGCCCGGAAGACCGCATAGCCCGCGAACAGGATCACCAGCAGCACGCCCGGCCCGATACCGGCCAGGAACAGCCGTCCCAGCGACTGCTCGGCGGCCACGGCATACAGGATCATGGTGATCGACGGCGGCAACAGGATGCCCAGCGTGCCGCCGGCGGCGATGATGCCCGCGGCAAACCCCGGTGAATAGCCACGACGGCGCATCTCGGGAATGCCCGCCGAACCGATGGCCGAGCAGGTCGCCGGCGACGAACCGGCCATGGCGGCAAAAAGCGCGCAGGCAAACACGTTGGCGATGCCCAGCCCGCCCGGCACCTTGTTCAACCAGGCGTGGATGGCCGAATACAAGTCCTTGCCCGCAGGAGATTTGCCGATGGCCGCCCCCTTCAGGATGAAGAGCGGAATCGACAGCAGCGTGATGGAAGCGATTTCTTCATAAACGTTTTGCGTGATGGTATCCAGCGACGATTCCGGCATGAAGAAATACATGAAACCGGTCGCCACCACGCCCAGCGCAAAGGCGATCGGCATGCCCGAACACATCACCAGGATGGTGACCACGCCATAGAGCACACCCAGGGTCAGCGGACTCATTGCGCACCTCCGGACGTTGCAGCAGGCACGGTGCCGGTGATGCGCGTGAGCACCTGCACCAGCAATTGCAGCGTCAGCATGCTCATGCCCAGCGCCATCAGGGAATACGGAATCCACAGCGGCGGCGCAAAGGTGGACGACGTGGTCTGCCCCTCCACCCAGGCTTCATGGAACAGGGTCCACGACTTCCAGGTGAAGAAAGCGCAGAACAGGAAGGACACCACATCCACGATGAACATGCGCACCTTGTTGGCCAGCGGCGAGAGCAAGCCGGCCAGCGCCTCGATGCCGATGTGCCCGCGCAGCGACTGCACATAAGCCGAGCACAGGAAGATCACGCCAACCAGCATGAAGACCGAGGCTTCATCCTGCCAGTCGGTAGGCTGATGGAAGAAGTAACGCACCACCACCGAATAGGTGAGGATGCAGGAGGTCACCAGCAGCGCAATCATTCCCAGGAACACGGCCACGCGATGGTAGCCCTGCAGGAAGGCCGACAGCCAGGCCACCGGGGCGCTGGCCGGCACGGCCGGGCGCGTGGCCGCCGCGCCGGGCATCTCGAAGCCGTGGCTCATACGGTCTTCTCCGCCAGGGCCAGCAGCTTGGCGCAGTTGGTATTGCGGGCCGCGAAGTCCTTCCAGGCGGTATTGCGGGCGATGTCCTGCCACTTCTTGACGACCTCGGCGTTGAGGTCAACCACCTTGGCACCGGCCTTCTGGTAGACCTGGGCCACGGCGATGTCGTCGGCCTGGGCAGCCTTGGTGGCGAACTGTTCCATGTCTGCACCGACGGACATGATGACGGCCTGCTGGTCCTTGGGCAGACGTTCGAACACGGCCTTGGACATCATCAGCGGCTCGAACATGTACCAGTAAGCCTTGTCGCGCCCGGTAGTGAGGGACTTGGCCACCTCCTCCAGGCGGAAGGACATGAAGGAAGTCGACGAAGTCATCGCCGCATCCATCGCGCCGGTCTGCATGGCGGCGTAGATCTCATTGGAAGGCAGGGTCACCACGGCGGCCCCCGCTTCCTTCAGGATCAGGTCCATCTCGCGCGAACCGCCGCGCACCTTCATGCCCTTGGCATCGGCCGGATCGACGATGGGCTTGCCGCGCGAGGCCACGCCGCCCGCCTGCCAGATCCAGCTGACGATGACCACGCCCTTCTCGCCCAGGATGCGGGCCAGTTCCTTGCCCACTTCGGCATTCTTCCAGGCGGCGCCCTGCTGGTAGGAGGTCACCAGGCCGGGCATGAGGCCGATGTTGGTTTCCGGGACTTCCCCGCCTGCATAGTTCAGCGGTACCAGCGACATGTCCAGCGCGCCCTTGCGCAGGGCGGAGAACTGGGCATTGGTCTTCATCAGCGACGAGCCGGGATAGATCTCGAACTTCAAGGCCCCTTTGGTCTTTTCGTTCACCTGCTGGGCGAACATGCGCACCAGGCGGTCACGGAAGTCGCCTTCTGTCAGGGTGCCACCGGGAAACTGGTGAGAAATCTTCAGGCTGGCCGTTTGCGCCCAAGCAGCGGGCATGGCGGTGGCAAGCGGTGCAGCGGCCAGGGTGCCAAGGAAATGGCGACGGGTAAATGCGGTCATGCTGGTATCTCCTCCAGGAATTGATGGAACTACTGTGTTTTTATGCTCTCATCGTGTATACAATTTCAGTCGAAACGCATACATTGTCAAGCATTAATCCCGTGGAGGCTCTTCCCTTTACAATGCTTGTTTTAGAGGCAACACACCATGGACACGCCAAAGACCCGTTCTGAAACCCTGCGCGAATCGATTGAAGAGCTGATCGCCGTCGGCAAGCTGGCGCCGGGCCAGCATCTGGATGAAACCTCGCTGGCCGAGGAATTCGGTGTTTCGCGCACGCCCATCCGTGAAGCGCTGATCCAGCTGGCCTCGATGGGCATCGTCGAGATGCGGCCGCGCCGGGGGGCCATCGTGGCCGAGATCGGCCCGCAGCAATTGATCGAGATGTTTGAAGTGATGGCCGAATTCGAAGCCATGTGCGGCCGCCTGGCCGCGCGCCGCATGACGCCGGCCGAGCATGCCGAGCTGCTGGCGGCGCACCAGGCCTGCCAGGCGGCGCGCGATGCCAGCGATCCGGATGCCTATTTTTACCTGAACGAAGCCTTCCACGACCACATCTATGCCGGCAGCCACAATGGCTTCCTGGCCGAGCAGGCGCGCGCCCTGCACCGCCGCTTGCGGCCGTATCGCCGCCTGCAGTTGCGGGTGCGGGATCGTCTCAGGATGTCCTATGACGAACACCAGGCCGTGGTGGATGCCATCATCGCCGGCGACCCGGAACGTACCGTCGAGGTGCTGCGCCAGCACATCATGATCCAGGGGCAACGGTTTGCTGATCTGGTGGCTTCTCTGCACCAGCTCAAATCGGCTGCCTGACCCGCGTTAACGTCCCGGCTAAAGGCTGCGCTGGCTGACGAAATGCCGCTCGCTGCCATCGAGCGGATCGATGAAGAACAGGGAACGGGCCAGCAGTTTGAGGGGCTTGTCCAGATCATCGGCCACGCCCACGGGCACGGCGTGCGGATAGAACAGATCGTTGAGGATGGGAATGCCCAGCGAGGCCATGTGCACCCGCAACTGGTGACGCCGTCCGGTGACCGGTTCCAGCTGGTAGAGGCCCAGTTCTCCCCGCTGTTCGAGGAGGGAAATGTGGGTTTCAGAATTGGGCGCGCCTTCGGCCTCATACATCTTAAAGAACTGTTCAGGGATCTCTTCCACTCGGCTGCGGTGCACCCGTGGCAACGCCAGATCCGGCCGCAGCGGGGCAATCGCTTCATAGACCTTGAACATGGACCGTTGCTGGAACATGGACTGATACTTGCCTCGGCTGGCCGGCTGATGCGAAAAGACGATCACCCCGGCCGTCTCCCGGTCCAGCCGGTGGATGGGGACCAGGTCCTGCAGGCCGGTGGCCTTCTTGAGTCGCACCAGCAGGGTTTCCTGCACGAAGCGACCAGTCGGGATCACCGGCAGGAAATGCGGTTTGTCGGCTACCAACAAATGGTCGTCCAGATGCAGAATCTTTTCTTCCACCGGAATGCGCGCTTCACCCTCGGGTAATTCGCGGTAGTAGAAAATGCAATCGCCGCTGCGATAGGGCGACTCCGGGCGCAATGCTTCACCATGCTGGTTGCGGACTTCCCCCCGCAGCAGGCGCTCGCGCCAGATCGATTCGGGGACGGCCGTAAAGCGGTCGGCCAGGAAGGACAGCATGTCGCGCCAAGGCCCCGGTTGCAGCCACAGGTAGCTGGGCGACAAGCCCTCGCGCATGGGCAGGGTGGGCGTGGGCCTCATGCGCCCTCCGCGCTGGCAGGCTTCCTGCGCGCGGCGCGGCGGCGCCAGGCGGCCACGCTGGCATTGGCCTCCAGATGCGCCAGCAGCTTGCCGCGCTGGGCGTCGGTAAAGGGGAGGCTTTCGATCAGGGAAGGCCATTGCGTCATGGCGCGCTCGACCGTCTCCACCAGCACCGCCTGCAATCGCGGCTCCGGCAGGCGCCACAGGTTGGCGAGCTGGCGCAGGATGGCGGGCGTGAGCAATTGCTTGCCCTTCTGTCCCGGCACGAAGGCCAGCGCATGGCCATCGCCGCCCACGTAGGCGGCGTAGGCCACGATGTCATAGGCCGGAGACAACGCGGCCTGCTGGGGCGTGTGATACAGCAGGCTGAAATTCTTCAGGTGCGCATCGAAATTGCCGAGCAGCTCGTTGACCTTGATCCGCCGCAGCAACTCGTAGACATCCTCGGCCCCGCGCGTACTTCGCTCCAGCAGTACCACGCCGATGGCCGCGTAGGTACCGACATACTTGGCCGCCGGCGCAGTACCGGTGACCTGGGCGAAATCCTCCATGTGCAAGCGTCCGGTGGGCGTGGGCGCGTCGCGGTCGAAGCGCTGCACCAGCAGGAAACGGCTGGCGTCGTTGCGCAGGCCGAACGGCAGGTGATCACCGATGGCCGACAACGGCTCCAGGCTGAACCGGCAAGTCTGCACGCCAGCGGCAGCGGCCAGGGTCAGCGAGGCAAACTCAACCTGCGGCATGTTGGGGTAGTCGGTGGCCGGCAGCTTGGCGATGAAGTGGCTGCCCTGGCTATCCTTGGAGCGCATGACGTAGCGTCCCCCGCTCTCCCGCACCAGCGCCAGCTTGGGCTGGACACCCGAGAGCGATTCCCCGCCCGGCACCGGCAACTGGCCGGAACTCATCTCGTAGCTGTCATGGCCCTGGCCTAGCAGGCGGCCGAGACCGCGTTCATCCAATTCTTCGGCCAGCGCCGAGACATCGCCGGGCAGATCGCGTCCGCAGTAGGCCAGCAGGCCAAATTCATCGTCCGGAGCGAGACCGGCGCGCTGGATCAGGTGTTTGCGCAACTGCCCTTCGGGCAGGAGATTCTGGAAGAAGGGAGGCAATCCGCCACGGCCATCCCCCCGGTTGGCCGCCAGCGTGGGATCGAGCAGCTGGGCGCGGGTACGCTCTTCGGTGGAGGCCAGATAAAGCTGCGAGAGGACGGGACGATCGTCCCCCTGCAAGGCATAGGCGTCATCGAAACGGAAATAGCAGCGCCCGTCATCCAGGGCGAACAAGGAACCGACCTCGGTCTGCCCGAGGCGGATGCGCAGGGAACGCAGCATGCTCATGCCCCGCCTCCTTCGCCCATGAGCGCTTGCAGCCGCGCCCCCAGTTCGGTCTGGCTGCCAGCGCCTTGCGCCTCGGCGGCGCGCAGCGGCGCTGCTTGGCGCGGCAACAGCAGCAGGTCCAGCTCCAGCTCCTCGCACAGGGCCAGCAGCTTGACCAGTTCGATGTTGCCGCGCCCGGTTTCCAGCGCCAGCAAGGTGTTGCGGTGCATTCCGGCCAGCGCGGCCAGCGCGACAGCCGTCATCCCCCGTGCTTTACGCGCGGTGCGAATACGACGGCCGATGTCTTGCAGATTGGTCATCAGAAGATCCAATTAAATGGTTCTTTTTACATATAACCATTATATTGGTCATCTGCACGAAATCAAGAACAACAGATTGTGTATTTACCTAAACGCACAATCTATTGTTCTTCCGAAGAATTGGCAAAGGCGGCGATCCGACGATGCACAAAAAAAATCGCAGTCCGGCAAGGACTGCGATTTCAAGAGGACGGTGTTCAGGCAGTGGTATTGACGTTGCGCCCGATGTTCGGGTTGGCCGGCAACGGCGGCAATGCCTGCAACAGGCCCACGGCGGCAGAAGCCTGGCTGTCGAGCGCTTTCTTCAGCATCAGTACGTTGACCGAATCCGAAGTCTGCGCCGACGCCATGCTGGTGGCCAGTGATGCGATTTGATTGACATCCATGGTGCTCTCCTTTTGGGGGATACCGGGAAACAGGATGCGTCGCCCGGTGCCTTGGTTACGGCATTGGACGCTGTTTCTTTACATCAATCAAGAATATTTTTGAGTATTTGTCAGTATTTCAACTCAGCTCGACACGTCTCGCTACGAATATCTTGAGCCCATCATGACAAAAAAAATCGCACCCCGAAGGGTGCGATCAAGCGAACGCCAAGGCAGCAAGCCCTGGCCACCTAGACGATGGTATTGATGATGCGTCCAATGTTGACATTGGCCGGCAGGCGCGCCACGGTCGTTGCGACACCTACCACATCATCCACCGCCGCCTTGGCGACCTTGCCCAGATCGATGCCGACGGACTGCGCCGCCTTGTCGACCAGCCAGGCCGTTGCTGCACCGCTGGCGATAGTTGCTAGCTCCATATGAAACTCCTTGTCTGAAGTGCAACCGGACCATGGCGTGAGCCTGATCTCGCATGTTTCCACATCCCCCCACCATGGTTGATCAGGCTTTACGTCATGGGTAAATGTGTTAGCGGCAGGCAAGCAGACAGTCTTGACGGGAGTTGCCCCGTCCTTACCCGCTTTTGCATGTGTAAACCTCAAGTCGGAACAAGGTCCGCCGTAAGGCGCTCAGCGTGACGGCGCGGGCGGCAATGGCACCAGTTGCTCGTAGACCGAACTGGCAATGCGCGACAGTTCAGCGCGTGCAACGCCGCCCGACAGCGCATAACCGAACTGGCCATCGATCCAGTAGAAGACGTTGACCTTGCCTTCCTGAGCGAAGCGGAAGCCGGTCTCGCTGTTCTGCACCTGGTCGTGCGAGACATACAGGGTCAGCCGCTGTCCGGCCGCATCCTGATACATGAACTGCGCCACCGGACCGCTCTGCCCCGGCAGCAGCCGGCCACCGATCAGGTCGTACCCCAGCGGTGCCAGCTTGGGGGCGCGCACGTTCACGCCCAGCCGGCGCGACAGCCAGGTCACCAGCGCCTGTTCCTGATCGGCCCCGACTTCCACCGGCCGCCGCAAGTCGGCACTGAAGACGGTATGGGCCACCGCGGCCTGGCGCGCCAGCATCACGGGCGCGGATGCCAGCGTGCCGGCGCGGCCGCCGCCGCTCAGGTCATGCGCCAGCCAGCCGCCCGTAGCGCCCGCCAGCGTGAGCAACAGCATGGCCGCATAACGCCACCAGAACCGGCCATTGGCCGCCCCCTCGCCTGCCTCATCGCGGCGGCGGTGCGGCTCCCCCGCCCCGGCCAGCACCGCTGCAGCCAGACGCGGCGGCAGGGGCTCTTCGAGGACCGGGTCGTAATGGGCATGCAAGGCGCGGTTCTGGGCGCGCCAGGCGCGCACGCGGTGCAGATCCCCGGCGTGTGCCGGGTCTTGCTCCAGCCAGGCGGCCATCTCGCTGGCACGCGCCGCCGGCAGCTGGCCGTCGGTGTAAGCGTGCAAATCTTCTTCGGGGAATGCCGGGGTCTTCATTTCACCACCTTCAGGGTCGCACCGGCTTCACCCTGCCCGCCGGGTCCCTCCATCCATTGCCGCAGACGCTCGCGGGCGCGCGACAGGCGGGACATCACGGTCCCGGTCGGAATGCCCAGCGTGGCCGCGACTTCTTCATAACGCATCTCTTCCAGCACCACCAGCAGCAGGACTTCCCGCTGCTCCGCCGGCAGCAGCTGCAGGGCCGCTTCCAGATCCAGGGCCAAGCCGTGTTCGGCCAGCGACGCCGGGGCCGCAGCGTCTGCTGCCTGCTCCAGGTCCACCGTGACCAGCGTCGGCTGGCGGCGCTGGTCGGCGTGCAGATTGTGCATGATGGCAAACAGCCAGGGCCGCATGTCGCTGCCGCGTTGCCAGCTGTCGAGCTTCTGCCAGGCGCGCTCCAGGGTGTCCTGCACCAGGTCGTCGGCACTGTCGCGCCCGCCCGTAAGCGCGCGGGCGTACCGCCGCAGGCGCGGCAGGCAGGCGAGCATGGCTTGCTCGTCGGCCTGACGTTCCCGTTGCTGGCGCTGCAGCCTGGCGGTGCGTCCGAACATGGCGGGCAGGAGGGTCTGAAGGACGATCAGGGCTTGACGACGTGCCAGACGTCCTTGAAGTTGTCGCCGGTACGGTCACCCGGCTTCTTGTCGGCCTCGTACAGGTACAGCGGCTTGCCCTGGTAGGCCAGTTGGGCGCTGCCATCGTCGCGCGTCACCGTGGAATACGGCGCGGCCGGCTTGCCCATCGGTGCGACCGGCGGCCACAGCTTGGCACAGGGGCCGTTGCAGACGCTCTTGCCGCTGTTGGCGGTGTCCTTGTCGAAGGTGTAGACGGTCATGCCGCTGGCGTCGACCAGGATGCCGTCCATGGTCTTGACACCGGCGCTCTGGGCCGAGGCGGTGAAAGACACCGAGGCGCAGGCCAGCGCCAGCAGGGAGGTTGCGAGCAGTCTCATGATGTTTCCTTTTCGTGGTCGGGTTGCGCGATGTGCCATACCCATGCCGACGTATACGGAAGGCGGCCCTGCTTTATTCCCGCCGCCACAAAATATTTTTTGCTATCGGCTGACCGTCTCGCGCTGCATGGGTGCCAGCAGCGCCAGCAGGCGGTTCTGGGTGCGGGAGGGGATGCCATTCTTGTCCATGGCCAATTGCAGATCTTCCACCAGGGCATTGAAGTCGGCATTGCTCAGTTTGAGACCCTGGTGCACTTCGCGCATGGGATCCCCGGTGTAGATGCAACCACCGCCGCTGAGCTGGCAGAACTGCTCCACCAGCTTTTCCCTGACGCGCTTGACGTTGGAATTGTCGAAGGTATGGCGGATGCGGGCATCCGCCAGCATGTTGTCCATGAAATCCTGCACCACCCGCTCGATCACGGGCAAGCCGCCCAGTGCGCGAAACAGGCTGTCATCGGGCGTGGCCGGAGTCTGGGCCTGCGCCAGGCCGAGGGCACAGGCCAGGGTCAGTGCGAGCGCGGCTTGCTGCATTCTGAACTTGTTCATCGCGGCTCCCGTGCGCTCAGAAACCGGCCTGCAGCGACAGATAGACGCCGCGTTGCCGCTTGGGGTTGTAGACGGTAATGTCGCCCAGCGCCACGTAGGCCAGGGTCATCGACAGGTTCTTGCTGGGGAGCCAGGCCAGGAAGGCATCGTAATAATCCTTCTCATGGTCGGCCGCCAGGTTGCGCGGCTTCATGCGGTATTCCATACCCAGCGCCAGCTTGCGGTTGATCATGTAGGCCGCCGAAAACTCGCCCATGGCCTGGTAGCGGTCATTGAGGTCGCCGCCGAAACCGAGCAGTCCCATCTGGTTGGCCTTGGTCAGCCGCAGCGTACCGTTGAGCAGCAGGCTCTGCTCCAGCAGCAGCTTGGTGGCCGAGAGGTAATAGTCGATGCCGGCATCACTGGCCGCGCCAAGCTGCTTGACGCTGGTGACCGTGCCCAGCCCGCCGATGCCGTTGTTGTGCTTGAACATGGCACCGACGGCGATCTGCGGCAGCCAGCGGTCCTGATCATAGACGGCGTCACCGGCCAGCTTGAGCTTGATGCCGACGATGTCCTGCGTGATCTTGAGATCGGCCAACGGGGCCAGGCTGCCGTAGAACTCCTGCTTGGCCAGCGACAGTTCCAACCGGTCCAGCATCCCCACGGCCACGCCATAGGATTTGAGCGTGTAATCCTGGGTCGCCAGATAGGTGTAATGGGCGTTGGCACCATAGCTGTCGCGCGTGCCATAGCCGGTGATGAGCGCCCAGGGCGTCAGACCGCCGCCGCCGGCCCCCTCGACCTGGATCACGCCGCCTGTGGCAGTGAGCTTGCCGAGGTCGGGCATCCAGCGTGTCTTGTCCTGATCGGCAGCGGGTTCGGGGGCAGTGGCTGCCGCGCCGGAACTGACGGGGCCCGGCGCGGCGCGCATGGCCTGAGCGGCCTTGCGCTGCTGTGCCTGCATCCAGGCCTCGCGGTCGGCATCGCTGAGCTGCGCCCAACCCGGCGCAGACAGTGTCGCCAGCAACGCGAACGCGCCACTTTTGGTGATTTTCTTCATACTGTCCCCTGCCCCCTCTTGGTGATTCTTTGCTGGCGCGACCCCTCGCGCCATCCTTCATATTGCGACGTTTTCCGACTGATCCAGCATCTCCGGCGCCCGCCATTGCTGCAGCCACTCCAGGAAGCGCTCCACCGGCATCGGCTTGCCCATGAAATACCCTTGTCCCTGGTCGCAGCCCATCTGTCGCAGCAGGAACCAGACCTCTTCGCTTTCCACCCCTTCGGCCACCACCCGCAAGCCCAGGTTGTGGCCCAGGTCCACGGTGGAGCGCACGATCTTGGCGTCATCCTGATCCTGCGCCATCTTCATGACGAAGGACTTGTCGATCTTCAGTTCATCCACCGGCAGGCGCTTGAGGTAGGCCAGCGAGGAATAGCCGGTACCGAAGTCATCGATGCTCAGCGCAAAGCCCATGGCGGCCAGACGGTCCAGCGTGCTCTGGGCGCGCGCCGGATCATCCATGATGGCGCTCTCGGTGATTTCCAGGCAGAGCGCGGCGGGCGTGAGGCGATGGCGTTCGAGGATGGCCCCGAAGGCGTTCGGCAATTCCTGGTCCAGCAAGTCGCGCGTGGAGAGGTTGACCGAGAACTTCAGGCGCAGCCCCTGCGCCTGCAACCGGGCCGACAGCCCCGCCACCTTTTCCATCATCCAGATGGTCAGCATGCGGATGAAACCGGTGGTCTCGGCAAACGGAATGAAATTGTCGGGCCCGATGAAGCCCTTCTCCGGATGCACCCAGCGCACCAGCGCTTCGCCGCCGACCACGGCACCCGTGGCCAGGTCCAGCTTGGGTTGGAGATAGAGCATGAATTCGTCGCGTTCCAGCGCGCGGCGCAGTTCGGACAGCAGCGACAGGCTTTCCTGGCTGCTCTGGTCGATGGCCGGATCGTAGATCGTCACGCCATTGCCCTTGCGTTTGGCGGTGTACATGGCGACCTCGGCCCGGCTGAGCAGCACTTCGCTGCTGTCACCGTGGGCCGGATAGCCGGCCACGCCGATGCCGGCCCCCAGGTCCACGGTCTGTTCCTGCAGCGACAAGGGCTGTTCGAGCGCACGCAGGATGTGTGCCGCCTGATCCA
This sequence comes from Herbaspirillum sp. 1173, assembly GCF_031455335.1. Classification (NCBI taxonomy): domain Bacteria; kingdom Pseudomonadati; phylum Pseudomonadota; class Betaproteobacteria; order Burkholderiales; family Oxalobacteraceae; genus Herbaspirillum; species Herbaspirillum sp. 1173. The sequence goes on from NZ_JAVDSP010000001.1 coordinate 1,142,469, forward strand.
GCGCGCCAGCGAGATCGACGCCCGGCAGCAGGATGGCGAACTCATCCCCGCCCAGGCGCGCCACCTTGGCCCCCGGATACAGCAGCTGCGCGTCCAGGCGTGCCGCTACCTGGCGCAGCAGGTCGTCGCCGAAGCTGTGGCCGAGCACATCGTTGACCTGCTGGAAGCGGTCCAGGTCCATCATGAGGATGTGGCAGCTGCCTCCCGGCAGCGCCTGCGCCTGGCCGATCGCTTCACGCAGCAGGTCGCCGAATTGCACCCGGTTGGGCAGGCCGGTCAATTGGTCCTGATACGCCAGCCGGCTGATCTTGAGTTCGCGGCTGGCGATTTCCGAGCGCATGGTTTCGAAGGCCGCGCCAAGGCGACCGATTTCGTCCTGCCGACGAATGTAGAGCCCTTCGCTGTAATCGCCCTCCCCCAGCCGCTTGGCCACGGTGGCCAGGTCACGCAGGGGGCTGGTGATGCGGCGCGCCATCACGGCGCTGGCGACCGCCGCACCGAGCACGCCCAGCACGGTGATGCTGAGCAAGATCAGTTGCAGACGCTGATATGGAGCCACCGCCTCGCTCACCGAGCGCTGCAATACGGCCACCGCTTCCTGGCCATTGCTGGCGCGTGCCAGCGGCAGCACGCGGGCACGATACTGGTTGCCGTCGATCTGCAGGTCGGTGGCACCCGCCTGGCCCATCTGCGGGCTGCTGGCCTCCTTGGCCATCATCTGAGCTTCTGCCTTGGGCAGGGTCGATACATCGGCCGTCCAGCCCGCGCTGCCACGCTGGCGCACCAGGATGGAGACCTGCAGTTGCGACAGCGCGCGCATGTCGTTGACCAGGTCGCGGTCCACCGGGAAGCCCATCACCACCCAGGCGATGGTGACCGGGGCCTTGATCGGCACCGCTACGATCTGGAACAGGTTGTCGCCGACCACCGCACTTTCGGCCGCGCCATTGCCGTTGCCGGCCTTGCGGACCAGTTCCAGGCTGCTGCGCTGCAGGTCGGTATCGGGATATTCGAGGGTGGAAGCGTGGATGAGGCCATCGGTGCCGACCAGCATGCCCATGGACGCACCGATGCGCGCCCCGTGGTTGGCCAGTACCGAGGCGATGGTGTCGCGGTCATCGGTGCCGATGGCCTGGCGGAAGCCGAAATCGGAGGCCAGCAGACGTGCGCCTTGGGTCAGCTTCTGGGCATTCTGGTCCAGCAGGCGTGTGAAGACGCGCTCGCCAATGATCAGCTCCTCGCTGATGGCGCTGCGCGCATTGCGATCAATGGCGGTTCGGATCGCCACGAAGCCGGCCAGTTGCACCACCACGATGAGGATGATGAACAGCGCGACGATCTTGCTTTCCAGACGGTAAAGACGCACCCCGGCCCCGATTCCTGTTGTTCAGATTGGCGTGATGCCGCCGCTTCAGAGCGGCACCGCCTTGACGTTGAGTTTGATGACGGCCCGGCCGTCTCCCTGTACTTCCAGCGGCTGCTCGACGGCGGCCTGGTTCGGTCCCATGGTGAAATACCAGGCCTTGAGCGTGTAGCGGCCATTGGCGATGCCGTCCAGCTTCACCACGCCGTTACGTTCGCTCACTCCGAAATGCGGCGTGTTGACCACCTGCACGTAGGCCACCATTTCGTCGTGGATGTTGCAACCCAATACCACGGTACCGGCCTTGTCGAACACTACCGGACTGCCCGGCACGCCCGAATACAGCTTCAGCTCGAAGGTCTTGGCCGGGGAAAACGAATAGACATGGTGCCGGACGTTGTCATGGTTGGGGAACAGGATCGCTGTCCCGGTCTGCACCACCGTCACCAAGGGAATGAAGGTCTTGTTCTTCTGCTCGATCTCCACCTGGCGCGCCGCCTTGACGGCGCCCCCGCCACCCGCCGGTTCGGCATAGACCACGGCATTGGGCACCGGCTGGCCGGCGCTGTCGAGCACCTGCACCGAGACGGCGGCCTGAGCGCTCAAGGCCCACGTTCCTGCCCACAACAGGAAGAGAGTCAGGAGGGGGGCGCGGCGCATGTTCTTTTTCTGCATATCGCTGTCATTGAAAAATAAGGGCAATGAAGATGACCGGCGGCGACCGTGGCAACAGCGCATCCTTCCAGCCTTCCATCCCCGCACTATACGGAAGCCCTGCGGGATGGATATCGGGGAGTTTCTGACTTGCCTGTGCGCAATATTCCAGGATCATCGGCCTTCCCGCCCTCGGTGGCCGCCCCGATCCCCGTTTCAATCTTCACTCTGGTAATTATGCCCGTGAATTTCAATACTGGATGCCCCTCAGCAACCAGATCATTTGATGTCGCGCTACTGACTGCGCGGAGCGGTCAGATAGCCGATCACGGCGGGCAGGATCTCGGTCCGCACGCTGGCCGGGGAGACGCCACCGTAACCGGTCAGCACCACCGCCTTGATGAGCGCCTTCAGCATGCGCTGGACCACGAAGGTCGCCACATCCAGATCGGGGGGCGTGATCGCGGCGCGGTGCTTTTCCAGCACCCGGCGAATGGAATCGAAGAAGCCCTGGCGGATTTCCTGCGAGACCGGCAGGTTGAAGGCCGGAAATTCCTCTTCGAGGATGCGATTGAGTTCCGGCTCCAGCAGGTGTGCCGCCACCAGTGCGTTGATCAGTTTCTCGAAATCGCCCGAGAGCGTCCCGGAAGCATCGATGTGCGCCACCACGTCTTCGAACAGCGTGAGCATGCGCGTGCTGTGCCGCTCGCGCAGCGCGAAGATCAGCGCATCCTTGTTGGGGAAATACTGGTACAGCGAACCGACGCTGATGCCGGCCGATTCGGCCACGAGATTGGTATTGGTCTTGGCATAGCCACGCTCGACGAGCACGCGCGACATGGCATCAAGGATGGTATCGACCATCGCCCGCGAACGCGCTTGGCGAGGTTCTTTTCTGGGTTGCAGTTTCATTGGCAGCTTTGGTGAGGAATTCGCCCGCCCCCGACGCGAATTCGCAACGTGAGTGATTGTTCGTATATCGAAGTATAATACGAAAAATGAGTTTTTACTCGCCCGACCCCGTCATGGTACTCGTAAATCCAGGCAAGCGCTGCCTGCCCCATCGGCCCGGTCCTGCGAGTCTTCGCGACTGAAGGCTGTCGGAACGTCGCGGCGCGTATCGCAAAACTCGAAAAACAACTCGTATCGCCAAACATTCTTCGTGGAGAATTCTATGCAACGCATCATCTCGCCCGCCACCCGGCCGCGGGCGAAGGCAGCCTGCGCCGTGCTGGCCGCGCTGATCGGGGCCATCGGCCTGGCGGGCTGTGCCAGCTTCGAGGGCATCGGCAGCGACAAGCAGCTGGCCCAGGCGCGCGACTTCAGTACCACACGCAGCCTCTCCGATCCCAATCCCGGCGCCCCCAACGGGCAATGGCCGGGCAGCGACTGGGTTCGCCAGTTCGGTGACGCCCAGCTCACCGCATTGATCGAGGACGCTCTCGCCACCAATCCCGGCCTGCAACAGGCGCGCGCCCGCATCAGTGCAGCGGCCGCACTGGCTGAGTCACGCGGCGCACCGCTGCTGCCGACCGTGAACGCCGAAGCCTCGGTCATCCGCAATCAGTTTTCCAGTACCTCGATCTACCCGCCGCCTTACGGTGGCAACTGGTACAACGAAAAAAAGGCTGGCCTGAACGTCGGCTATGAGCTTGACCTCTGGAACAAGAACCAGTCTGCCCTGGAGCAAGCCATCTCCAGCGAGAAGGCGGCCCAGGCCAGCGAGCAGGAAGCACGCCTGGCACTCACGGCCTCGATCGTCTCGGTCTACAGCCAGCTGGCGGCGCAATATGCGGTACAGGACATCCTGCAGCGCACGGTACAGCAGCGCAGCAATCTGGAGACCATCACCGCCGACCGCGTCAAGACCGGTCTGGACAGCCAGATCGAACGCAACCAGTCGCGCACCAGCAGTGCCGATGCCCGCGCCCAGCTGGAACAGAATGCCGGCCAGATCGTGCTGCTGCGCCAGCAGCTGGGCGCGCTCAGCGGCAAGGGACCGGACCGCGGCCTGCAACTGGCCCCGCCCGCCCTGCAGAACATGGCCACGCCGGGCCTGCCGGCCGACCTGCCGCTGAACCTGCTGGGCCGCCGTCCCGACATCGTGGCCGCGCGCTGGCAGGTGGAAGCCGCCAGCCGTGGTGTGGATGTCGCCAAGGCGCGTTTCTATCCGGACATCAACCTGAGCGCCATGATCGGTTTCGACAGTCTGGTCGATGCCAATCCCTTCACGGCCGCCAGCAAGAGCATCGCCTTCGGTCCGGCCATCACGCTGCCGATCTTCGAAGGCGGCGCACTGCGGGCCGGGCTCAAGGGCGAATACGCAAACTACGAGCTGGCCGTCGCCACTTACAACAAGACCTTGAACGATGCCTATGCCGATGTGGCGCGCCAGATTGCGGCAATCCACTCCATCGAGCGCCAGCTGCCGATCCGCCGTGAAGCGCTGCAAGCCGCCGAGCGTGCCTACGACCTGGCGCGCGAACGCTATCGCCTGGGCCTGGTGTCGCAACTGACGCTGCTGTCCTCGGAAACGGGCGTGCTGGCCCAGCGCCAGTCGCTGGTGGCGCTGGAAGCCCAGCGCCGTGAACAGCAAGTGGCGCTCTACAAGGCTCTGGGCGGCGGTTTCGACGCCCAGCAGGCCGGACTGGCGGCAGCCCCGCCGCCGTCGCGATGAGCCTGCCCCAAGACGACCTGAGCCAATGAACTGAACCCAGCCCGCCACCGGCTTCTCCACCCTGCCGCCGGTGACCGGGACGGCCCCGCTGCTGCGGCGGGGCTGATCGACCGACTACAAAAAGATAGAACGGAGTCCTCCATGAGTGACAGCACCACCCAACAAAACCCGCAAGCCAACAGCAATGGCAATGGCAATGGCAACGGAAATGGCAACGGCAAGCGCAAGCGTCAGCTGATCCTGCTCACGCTGGTCCTGCTGGTGATCGCCATCGCCTGTTTCCTGTACTGGTTCCTGCATGCCCGCTTCTTTGAAGAAACCGATGACGCCTATGTCGGCGGCAACGTCGTGCAGATCTCCGCCCAGGTTGGCGGCACCGTGGTGGCCGTCAAGGCCGACGACACGCAAGTGGTCAAGGCCGGTCAGCCGCTGGTGGCACTCGATGCAGCTGACACCAAGCTCGCGCTGGAGCAGGCCCAGGCCGCACTGGCCCAAGCCGTGCGCCAAACGCGCCAGCTGTTCCTGAACAACGACACGCTCGCCGCCAATGTGGCCGCAGCCGACAGCAACCTGGCCCGTGCCCGGGAAGACCTGCAGCGCCGCCAGGCTGGCCTGTCTTCCGGTGCGGTCTCGCAGGAAGACGTCTCGCACGCGCGCGACGCCGTCAAGAGCGCCGTCGCCGCACTCGACCAGGCCCGCGCTGCTGCAGCCGCCAACCGCGCCCTGACCGACCACACCAGCGTGACCGAGCACCCCAACGTGCTGCAGGCGGCCACCGCCGTGCGCAATGCCTACCTGAACTATGCCCGCGTGAACATCGTGGCACCGGTCTCCGGTTTCGTCTCCAAGCGTTCGGTGCAGGTCGGCCAGCGCATCGCGGCCGGCAATCCGCTCATGGCCATCGTGCCGCTGGAACAGATCTGGATCGACGCCAACTTCAAGGAAAGCCAGTTGCAGCACATCCGCCTGGGGCAGCCGGTGGAAGTGATCGCTGACGTCTACGGTTCCAGCGTCAAGTACAAGGGCACCGTGATCGGCTTCTCGGCCGGGACCGGTGGCGCCTTCTCGCTGCTGCCGGCACAGAACGCCACCGGCAACTGGATCAAGGTGGTGCAGCGCGTACCAGTGCGCATTGCGCTCGATCCGGAACAGGTGCGCGCGCATCCGCTGCGCATCGGCCTGTCCACTACCGCCACTGTGGACATCCATGGCGATGGCCGTGCGCTGGAAGCGGTGCCGACCAATTACCAGACCAATGTCTATGACGACCTCGGCAAGCAGGCCGATGCCATCGTCGAGCGCATCATCAGCGACAACGCCAGCGGCCTGCCGCAGGCGCGCAAGAGCAAGGCGGCCGCCGCACCGGTGGCGGTGCCGCACACCTGATGGGGTGCGGCTGTCCCTACCCGACCTTCACCGGACATTGATCAAGCCTTATGGCCACTACTCCCCCCAAACCCTACACGCCGCCACCGCCGCTGACGGGTGCCAACCTGGTGCTGGGCACCTTGTCGGTGTCGCTGGCGGTGTTCATGAACGTGCTGGATTCCTCCATCGCCAACGTCGCCATTCCGACCATCTCGGGCAACCTGGGTGTGTCGGTCGATGAGGGCACCTGGGTCATCACCTCGTTTGCCGCTGCCAACGCCATCTCGATCCCGCTGACCGGATGGCTGACGCAGCGCCTGGGCGCGGTGCGCCTGTTCGTAACCTCGGTGCTGCTGTTCGTGCTGGCCTCCTGGCTGTGCGGCCTGGCGCCCACCCTGCCCATCCTGCTGGCCGCGCGCGTGCTGCAAGGCCTGGTGGCCGGCCCCATGGTGCCGCTGTCGCAATCGCTGCTGCTGGGGGCCTACCCCAAATCGAAATCCTCCTTCGCCCTGGCGCTATGGGGCATGACGGCGGTGGTGGCACCGGTGGCCGGCCCCGCGCTGGGCGGCTGGATCACCGACAGCTACACCTGGCCCTGGATCTTCTACATCAACATCCCGGTGGGCCTGATTGCCGCCGGCCTCACGCTGGCCATCTACCGTTCGCGCGAGACGCCGACCCACAAGCTGCCCATCGACAAGATCGGCCTGGCGCTGCTGGTGACCTGGGTCGCGGCCTTCCAGATCATGCTCGACAAGGGCAAGGACCTGGACTGGTTCTCCTCGCCCACCATCGTCACGCTGGGCATCATCGCGCTGATCGCCTTTGCCTACTTCGTCGTGTGGGAACTGAACAATGACCATCCGGTGGTGGACCTGCGCCTGTTCGGCCGGCGCAATTTCGCCGGCGGCACCATCGCCATTTCCATCGGCTACGGGGTCTTCTTCGGCAACCTGGTGATCCTGCCGCAATGGCTGCAGCAATACCTGGGCTATCGCTCGATCGACTCGGGGCTGTCGACCGCACCGATCGGCATCTTCGCGGTGATCCTGATGCCGCTCATCGGACGCTTCCTGCCGCTGGTGGATGCGCGCAAGGTGGCCACGGCGTCCTTCATCGGCTTTGCCATCGTGTTCTGGCTGCGCTCGCGCTACAACCTGCAGGTGGATCAGATGACGGTGATCCTGCCCACGCTGCTGCAGGGGATTCCGACGGCCATGTTCTTCGTGCCGCTGACGGTGCTGCTGCTCTCCGGCCTGCCACCGGAACGCATCCCGGCGGCGGCCGGCCTGTCGTCCTTCGTGCGCGTGTTCTGCGGCGCGGTCGGCACCTCCATTTCGACCACGGCCTGGAACAACCGCACCATCATGCACCACGCACAGCTGACCGAACACGCCACCCCCTACAGCCCCTGGCTGCAGGAAACCGTCAACAACCTCAGCAGCACCTTGGGCCTGAACGCCGAGCAGACCGCAGGCATGCTGGAGCGGACCATTACCTTCCAGGCGGCCATGCTGGGCATCAATGACATTTTCTATGTCTCGGCGGTGATCTTCATCGTCATCATCCCGCTGATCTGGATCATCAAGCCCTCCAAGGGCGGCGCGGGTGCGGCCGAAGCGTCGGCGGCACACTGAACTGGCCGGCCTGTGGCGGCTAACGCAGCCGTGACAGGCCGTGCTGCAGGCGGATGATGTCGATGAGCTTGCGCAAGGCCGGATGCGCATGGCGGCGGCTGCTGTAGTACATGTGAAACGGCTCGCTGGGGGCCGCCCATTCTTCCAGGATGGCTTCCAGCGAGCCTTCATCGATTTCCTTGCTGATCCTTCCCTCCAACAGATAGGCGATACCCACCCCGGCCTTGGCCGCCGCGATGGTGGCTGCCGTATTGTTGATCGTCACCAGGCCCGGCACGCGAATGCGCTGGCGGTGCTTGCCTTTACCGAATTCCCACTGGTAGCTGGAGTTGTCACCCAGAAGCAATTGCAGGCAGGTGTGCTGCTGCAGGTCTTCCAATGTGAGCGGCCGTCCATGCCGATCCAGATACGCCGGCGAGGCCGCTGCCACCCAGCGATGCGCGCGCGTGAGCGGCGCAGTCACCATGCCCTCCGGCACGTAGTGGCCGTAACGGATGCCGGCGTCATAGCCTTCGCTGACGATGTCGATGGGCTTGTCATCGACCACGATGGTGAGCTTGACCTTGGGACATAGCCGCACGAATTCGGGAATGGCCGGCTCGATCAGCAGATGGGCGGCGTCGGCGAAAACGTTGATGCGCAATTCGCCCAGGCTCCCCTCTGCCGAGCTTTCCAGCTGGCCCAGCGCCTGCGCGATCTGCTCAAATCCTTCTTCCAGCCGGGCCGCCAGTTCACTGCCGGCCGCCGTGGGCGAGATCGCGCGGCTGGACCGGTACAGCAATTGGGTCGACAGCCGCTCTTCCAGCCGCTTCATGGCATGGCTGGTGGCCGAGGGCGTCAGGCCAAGCTGGATCGCGGCGGCCTTGAAACTGCCGGTACGCAGGATGGTGACGAAGATCCGCAGATCGGAAAATTCGATATGGTCGAGGAGGGACATGAATGAATTGAAATCACTTCAGGAATGAATCTGGCTCATCTTAAACCAGCCACCTTCGCGCGTGGTGCGCGGTATAACTACGGCTTTTGGAATGCTCAGAAGGAGTACCGGCATGAAAACAAGACGCTTTGGCCGCACGGGTGCGGAAGTTTCCGAAATCGGATTTGGCGCATGGGCCATTGGCGGTTCGTGGGGTGACGTCTCCTCCCAGGATGCCAAGGCCGCGCTGCACGCCGCACTGGATGCGGGCGTCACCTTCATCGACACGGCCGATGTCTATGGCGATGGCCGCTCCGAGCAGTTGATTGCGCAAGTCCTGAAGGAACGTGGCGGCGCACGTCCGTTCGTGGCCACCAAGGCCGGCCGCCGGCTCTCGCCGCATGTGGCCAGCGGCTACAACAACAAGGACAATCTCACCGCCTTCGTGGACCGTTCGCTCAAGAACCTGGAGGTCGATTGCCTGGACCTGGTGCAACTGCACTGCCCGCCCACCGAGGTGTATTACCAGCAGGAAGTGTTCGCTTACATGGATGATCTGGTCGCGGCCGGCAAGATCCGCCATTACGGCGTCTCGGTAGAGAAGGTGGAAGAAGCGCTCAAGGCCATCGAATATCCGAACGTGAAATCGGTGCAGATCATCTTCAACATCTTCCGCCAGCGCCCCATCGGGCTGTTCCTGCAGGAAGCGCAGCGCCGCGACATCGCCGTGATCGCCCGCGTGCCGCTGGCCTCGGGCCTGCTGACCGGCAAGATGAATGCGCAGACCACCTTTGCCGCCGACGACCATCGCCAGTTCAACCGCCATGGCGAAGCCTTCGATGTCGGCGAGACCTTCTCGGGCGTGCCGTATGAGGTCGCACTGGCCGCCGTGGAAAAGATCCGCGCGCTGCTGCCGCAAGGTGTTCCCATGGCGCAATTCGCGCTGCGCTGGATCCTGATGGAAAGCGGCATCAGCACCGTGATCCCCGGTGCACGCAACGTTGCGCAGGCGCAGTCCAACAGTGCGGCCAGCGCCCTGCCGCCGATCACGGATGAGGTGATGCAGGCGCTGCGCGAACTCTATCTGCATGACATTGCACCGTACGTGCATCAACGCTGGTAATCTGTGGCGCCTCCCCTTCATGTAACCAATAATAAGCAAGGACACCATGACACCCATCCAGCTCGCCATCGCCGGCGTCGGCAAGATCGTTTATGACCAGCATGCCCCGGCCATTGCCGGCAATGCCGATTTCAAGCTGGTCGCGACCGCCAGCCGCAACCACAGCATCGAGGGCGTGACCGCCTACAAGAGCATGGCCGAGATGCTGGCCTCGGGCACGGCCATCGAGGCCATCTCCCTGTGCATGCCGCCGCAGTACCGCTATGAAGCCGCACGAGAAGCACTGAGCGCGGGCAAGCACGTGTTCCTGGAAAAGCCGCCAGGTGCCACGCTCTCCGAAGTCGAGTCGCTGAAGAACCTGGCGGCGGACAAAGGCGTGACCCTGTTCGCCAGCTGGCACTCGCGCCATGCGCCGGCGGTGCAGGTGGTCAAGCGCCATCTGCAGGAACATGCGCCGCGCAAGGTCAAGGTGATCTGGCGTGAAGACGTGCGCCACTGGCACCCGGACCAGGAATGGATCTGGCAGCCGGGCGGCCTGGGCGTGTTCGATCCGGGCATCAATGCCTTGTCGATCGTCACCGAGATCCTGCCGCAGGCGATGTTCCTGAAGCAGGCCACGCTGGAAGTGCCATCCAACCGCCAGACGCCGATTGCCGCGCGCCTGGGCTTTACCGATGCTCTGGGCACGGATGTACAAGCGGACTTCGACTGGCGCCAGACGGGTGAACAGACCTGGGACATCGTCATCGAGACCGACAGCACCCGGGTCCACCTGAAAAAGGGCGGACATGAACTTTGGATCAACGATGCGCCGTGCCAGCTGCCGGTGGAGGGGGAGTATCCCTCGCTGTATGCACATTTCTGCCAATTGATCCGCAGCGGATCGTCCGATGTGGATGTGGCACCGCTGCGGCATGTGGCAGATGCGTTCATGCTGGGGGAGCATGTTGTTACTGACGCGTTCGTCTGATTACGCGCATGCGGCGTCGAGCTGCATCGATTCAGAAAAATCGGCCCTCGGGCCGATTTTTCCGCTTTTGAGCGCTGAATCAGTCCACTAGCCCATCGAAGAAGAACAGCCTCCCCTTCTTCCACGTCTCCAGCAGATAGCCATATCTGGCTTTCTGGAAACTGCCACTGCGACCGATACCGTCGAACTGATCGCTGACGCACAGATATTGCTTGCCGTTCTCCCGGATCAAGGACCAGTCTGCAAGCGCAACCTGGATGGCGGGACGCTCCCTTGATCTTGTCTGCGGCAGCTTTACTGCCCGCCTCAGCGGGTAGAGCCTGCCGCGATACAGCAACGCATCGCCGCGCCCCGATTGGGCGCTCCCGATCTCCATGCCACGAAATAATAAATACTCGGCCTGATAACCGGGCTGGCATTCGTCCTGAAGATAGAAAGCCCCGGTTTCAATCGCAGTTCGCGATACCCCATTGCGGGCCGTGCTGGAGAGACAGCTTTTGACGACATCCTCTGAGGGTGCGGCAAGCGCCGTCAACGAGACCAGCCACAACACAAATGGAAGCGGCCTCATTGACTTGCCCTTCCTTTGAAGTCACCACAAGAAATCCGGCTTGTCAGGAAAATCACGGAGCACATCGGCCCTCCTTTGAAAATCGACAAATTAAACGAGTAGCGCCGCAAGACCTATCGTTGCATGACGATTTCCATACGTCCGGATAAGGGTTGGGATCCGCGTAGTCAATCAATCACAGCAAGCGTGCATCAGTTCAAAAGTGAACATTACGGGTCTGCAGAGCATGTGGAAGGACTGAAGAAAAAAATAAGGGCTGACGATGTTGATCGTCAGCCCTTCATTTCAGCTCAAGCGAGTTCAAGCCATCAAATTCGCATGATGGAATCGCAAATGATCTTCCACAAAACTCTCGATGAAGTAATACCCATGGTCATACCCCGCATGCCGACGCAAGGTCAGCGGCTGTGAGGCTTCCTTGCAGGCTGCCTCGAAGCGTTCCGGGTGCAGCTGCTCGATCAGGAATTTGTCTGCGAGCCCCTGATCGATCAGGATCCCCTGCGGGAAAGGCGCATACAGCTTGCGCATCAGCTCGCTGGCGTCATGCGCCTGCCAGCTTTCCTGATCCTCGCCCAGATAGTGACTGAAGGCCTTCTGCCCCCACGGGCAGTGCACCGGCGCGGCGATCGGCGCGAAGGCCGATACCGAGCGGTACAGATCACGATGCCGCAAGGCCAGCGTCAGTGCGCCATGCCCGCCCATGGAATGACCGAAAATGCCCATGCGCTGCGGGTCGGCCGGGAAGCGCTCCAGCACGGCGCGGCGCAAATCCTCGACCACGTAACTTTCCATGCGGTAGCGCTGGCTCCACGGCGTCTGGGTGGCATCCAGGTAGAATCCGGCACCCACGCCAAAGTCCCAGCTGTCGCTTTCACCGGCAATGCCGGCACCGCGCGGGCTGGTGTCACAAGCCACCAGAATCAGGCCCAGTTCAGCCGCCACGCGCTGCGCACCAGCTTTGATCATGAAGGTTTCTTCCGTGCAGGTCAGTCCGGCCAGGTAGAACAGCACGGGCAGCTTGCGGTCGCCCTGCCCGGCCTGCGGCGGCACGAACACCGAAAAGCGCATGTCCAGCCCGATGGCGGGCGAGGCATGGCGATAAAAGCCCTGCACGCCGCCAAAACAGCCGTGCTCGGAGAGAGTCTCCAGCATCGCGCTCTCCTCAGAACTCGACTACGGAGCGGATCGACTCGCCGCTCTTCATCAGGTCGAAGCCTTCATTGATGCGCTCCAGCGGCAGCTTGTGCGTGATCAGGTCATCAATGTTGAGCTTGCCTTCCATGTACCAGTCGACAATCTTCGGCACGTCGGTACGCCCACGCGCGCCACCGAAGGCCGAGCCCTTCCAGACGCGGCCGGTCACCAGCTGGAACGGACGGGTCGAGATCTCCTGGCCGGCTGCGGCCACGCCGATGATGATGGACTGGCCCCAGCCCTTGTGGCAGCACTCCAGCGACTGGCGCATGGTGGTGGTGTTGCCGATGCACTCGAAGCTGTAGTCGGCGCCGCCATCGGTCATGCCGATGATGGCATCAACCACGTTGGGCACGTCCTTGGGATTGATGAAGTCGGTCATGCCGAACTTGCGCGCCATGGCTTCACGCGCCGGATTCAGGTCGACGCCGATGATCTTGTTGGCCCCCACCATCTTGGCCGCCTGGATGACGTTCAGGCCGATGCCGCCCAAACCGAACACCACCACGTTGGCACCCGCTTCCACCTTGGCGGTGAACAGCACCGCACCCACGCCGGTGGTCACGCCACAGCCGATGTAGCAGACCTTGTCAAAAGGCGCATCCGAACGAATCTTGGCCAGGGCGATTTCCGGTACGACGATGTAGTTGGAGAAGGTGGACGTGCCCATGTAGTGGAACAGCGGCTTGCCGTCCAGCGAGAAGCGGCTGGTGGCATCCGGCATCAGGCCGCGGCCCTGGGTGGCACGGATGGCCTGGCACAGGTTGGTCTTTTGCGAGAGACAGAACTTGCACTCGCGGCATTCCGGCGTGTACAGGGGGATGACATGGTCATCCTTCTTGAGCGACTTCACGCCCGGGCCGACGTCGACCACCACGCCCGCGCCTTCGTGGCCGAGGATGGCCGGGAAGATGCCTTCCGGGTCGGCACCCGAGAGCGTGTAATAGTCGGTATGGCAGATGCCGGTGGCCTTGATCTCGACCAGGACTTCGCCGGCCTTGGGGCCGCCGAGTTCGACTTCCTCGATGGTCAAGGGCTTGCCTGCCTGCCATGCTACCGCTGCTCTTGTCTTCATAGGGATGGGTCCTTTGCGTGATGATTGAAGTAAAACTTCCCGACCGGCCAGTTGGGCCTCGTCAGGAAAATTCAGTAAAACTGGTGATGCCTGTGAAACTTCCGGCTGGGCGGTATTATCGCATTGCAAACGAAAACGCATCTGCAACGCTTAACATCCTTCATGTTGATGCCAGAACAAGTGAAAATTTCCATCTGACATGAAAATCACGCTGTCGCGTTGCCGCGACGTTGCGCGCAGGATGACAAAGCCCTTAGCTTGCGGTAAGGTTGCTACAAAACAAACGGTGAACGTGGCTGGCGCAGCGGCCATTGATCAGCGCACAACAAGGGCACAAAGCAAGGACAAGCGCCAACAAAGCGCAGCAGGACACGAGGTGGCATACTGACGCCTCGCGTATCACGAAGTGGGGGCATCCACGTAATTTTGGCGTAAGCGCGATCACACCGTGTGAACGCGCGCGGCTTGCCGCACTGACAAGGGCTATCCACCATGCCCGTGTCAGCAGCCGCCGTTCCGCTGGCAGGAACGTGCCGATTGCGTGCGAGGGCTGTCGAAACGGTCGTCCGGCATCTTTCCGGGCCAAGGGACGTGCAGCAATCTGCTGCCTAACGACAGGTAATGTGATAGTGGGTCACATGGGAAAACAGAACAAATCGCCAGGACGCCCAGGCTACACCCTGAAAACCTTGCTGCTGTTCGTCGGCTTCGTCGGGTCGTTCATTGTCGTGCAGACCTGGTGGGAAATCCGCCAGGACCGCCAGCTGACCATCGACGCCGAACGCGCCAGCTCGATGGCGGCCGTGCGCAGCGTGCAGGAGCACGCCGAACGCGTTTTCGGCGAACTGGACAAGTTGCTCTGGTCCGCCGCCGAGCAAATCCACGTCGCCGGCCCCGACCTGCTGGACGACGACCAGGCGCTGTACCGACTGCTGTCGGACACGCAACAGCGGCTGTCCACCGTGATGGTGCTGCGCTACATCGACCGCAACGGCAACACCCGCGCCAGTTCGCTGCGCCCCTTCGACACCACCAGCATCCCCGAAGACCACAAGCTGACCCACGTGGACGGCAATCCGGCCAGGCCCAACCTGTTCGTGGGCCAGCTCATGCGCAGTCGCTACAACCGCGACCTGGTGCTGCCGGTGGCCATGAATCTCTACGACCGCAGCAGCCGCCCCATCGGCCTGCTGGTCGCCGAACTGAAGGCTGCAACCTTCTTCGACTTCTACAAGCGCATCACCAATTTCGAATCCATCGTCTCGCTGCGCACCGACAGCGGCTCGATGATGCTGCGCTCGCCTTTCGAAGAGCGCTGGCTCAGCGTCAGCCTGGCCGATGCCAAAAGCATGGCACGCATCCGTGCCGGGGCCGAGGAAGGGTCGTTCGAAGAGATCTCGCATCTGACCGGCGAACCACTGCTGTTCTCCTACAAGCGCCTGGACAAATGGTCATTGGTGGCGGTCTATGCGCGGCGCATGGAAGACGTGCTCTCGCCATGGCGCAGCCGTACCGAAAACCGCATCCTGCTGACCACCGGCATCCTTGGTTTCATCCTCATCGCGCTCATTGCCTTCCTGGTGTACTACCGCTACCAGCGCCGCCTGGATCACGCCCTGTCGAGCAGCGAATACCGCTACCGCAAGCTCTACGAAGAAGGCAGCGATCCCATCGTGCTGATCTCCTCGGAGCTGCGCTACCTCGACTGCAATGCGGCCGCGCTGCGCTTCTTCGGGGTGCCGGACAAGGACCGCATCATCGGCCGCAAGGTCGGCCTGTTTTCTCGCCACAAAGCGCGCCAGCCCGACCAGCCGGACATCGATGAGCTGGTCGGCCGGGTGCTCGCGGGGCAACCGCAGCAGTTCGAATGGGTGACAGTCCGCCGCAACAAGATCATTCATACCGACGTTACCCTCAACCGCGCCGAATTCGATCGTGGCTATGCGATCTTCGCCATCCTGCGCGATATCAGCGCCCGCAAGCGCGCCGAGTTGCTGCAGAGCGAACAGAACCGGGTGCTGCACATGGTAATGGCCGACGATGACCTGGACGGCATCCTCAACGAGATCATCGGCTTTGCCGATGCGCAGATTCCATATGGGGCCAGTTGCGTGATGCTGGTCAATGAGCAAGCCTCGCATTTCACTTCCGTGCTGAGCAAGCGCTATCCGCCACGCCTGCTGCGTGCCTTGCAGGGCATGCCGATCCGTCATGGCTGCGGCGTCGGCGCTGAAGCGGCTTTGCGGCGCGGCCCCTGCATCGTCACCGACATCGCGCGCGATCCGGTGACCGAACACCTGCGGGTACTCATCGATGTGGAGATCTACCCGTCCTGCGGGGCCTGGCCCATCATGGGCAAGGAAGGCCAATTGCTGGGCGTGTTCGCCGCCCTGCTCAAGGAAAACCAGGCCCCCAGCAATGAATACCTGCAGCTGGCCAACATCGCCGCCGACCTCGCCAGCGTGGCCATCGAGAGCCGCCGCGCCGACGAGCGCATCCGCCACCTGGCGCACTATGACGAGCTCACCGGCCTGCCCAACCGCTTCCTGTGCACCCAGCACGTTTCCAATGCCATTACCCACGCCGAGCACCGCGACGGCATGGTGGCCGTGCTGCTGATGGACCTGGATCGCTTCAAGAACATCAACGATACCTTCGGTCACGAGGCCGGCGAAGCGGTGCTGCAGGAAATCGCCCAGCGCTTCCGCAATACCCTGCGCGAGCTGGATATCCTGGCGCGCGTGGGCGGCGATGAATTCATCGTGCTGGTGGATGACTTCGACGATCCGCTGCAACTGGGCGAGATTGCACAGAAGCTGCTCACCGAGGCGCGCAAGCCCTTCATCATCGACGGCCAGGAAGCCATGCTCTCGGCCAGTATCGGCATCGCCACCTATCCGGGCGATGGCGACAATGCGCAAACGCTCATCAAGAATGCCGACATTGCCATGTACCGCGCCAAGCACCATGGCAAGGATGACTATCGCTTCTTCTCCGACGAGGTCAACACCAATACGGTAGAGCGCATCGCGCTGGAAGCCGAACTGCGCCGCGCCATCGAACGCGCCGAGTTCGTGGTGCACTACCAGCCCAAGATCAACCTGGCCACCGGCGGCATCGTCGGTGCGGAAGCCCTGGTCCGCTGGCAGCATCCGGTGCGCGGCCTGGTGCCGCCGGGTGAATTCATCCCGCTGGCTGAGGAGACCCGCCTGATCGACCAGATCGGCCTGGTGGTGCTGGACGTGGCCTGCCGCGACATCGGCCTGATGCTGGAACGCGAACTGGTGTGCGGACGCATCTCCATCAATCTGACCGGCAGCCAGTTCGGCGATGAACATCTGCTGGAAGACATCAAGAGCGTGGTCCAGCGCCACGGCACGCCACCGGCCTGCCTGGAGTTCGAGATCACCGAAAGCATGGTGATGCACAACCGCGACCGTGCGATCGCGATCATGGATGGCATCCGTGCAGAAGGCTTCACCATTTCCATTGACGACTTCGGCACCGGCTATTCCTCGCTGGCCTATCTCAAGCGTTTCCCGGTCAATACGCTGAAGATCGACAAATCCTTCATCAACGACATTCCCGACGATGCCAACAGCAGCGCCATCGTGCAGGCCATCATCGCCATGAGCCATGCATTGAACCTGAAGGTGGTGACCGAAGGCGTGGAGACGGAGAAACAGTTGCAGGCGCTGCGCGAGTTCGGCTCGGATGAGTACCAGGGCTATTACTTCAGCAAGCCGGTTCCCTATGCGCAGTTCCTGCAGATGCTGGTGATGCAGCAGGAGCTCACGCGCCAGTCCAGCCAGATGCTGGTGACCGAGGGCGATCCGCCGTGAGCGCGCGGCTGCTTGCCGCCGGCTTCAGGACTGGCGTGCGGCCAGCCGGTCGACCTGATAGAGCGAGGGGAACAGGCGCATCCACAGCAGCACGATCAGCAGCGTGCCGATCCCGCCGATGAGCACGGCCGGCACCGCACCGAACCAGGCGGCGGTGAGGCCCGATTCGAATTCTCCGAGCTGATTGGACGTTCCGATGAAGACCGAATTGACGGCCGAAACGCGGCCGCGCATGGCGTCCGGCGTTTCCAGCTGAACGAAGGACGAGCGCACCACCACGCTGATCATGTCGGCTGCGCCCAGCACCGCCAACGCGGCCAGCGACAGCGGGAAGGAGCGTGACAGGCCAAACACGATGGTGGCCAGTCCGAACACGGCCACGGCGATGAACATGGTGCGCCCTACCCTGCCGCCCAGCGGAAAGCGCGCCAGCAGCAGCGCCACGATCAAGGCCCCGGCCGCCGGTGCCGAGCGCAGCAGACCCAGGCCGACCGCACCGGTATGCAGGATGTCGTTGGCGAAGACCGGCAGCAAGGCGGTAGCACCGCCCAGCAGCACGGCAAACATGTCCAGCGAGATGGCACCGAAGATGGCGGGCTTGCTGCGGATGAAAGCCAGTCCTGCGAACACCGACGACAGACTGGCCCCGGTCGGCTTGGCCGGTGCAGCCTGGGCCGCCGCGACCTGGGCCGGACGCCGGATCAGCGACAACAGTACGCTGCATGCAACGAACAGCGCGCAGCTGCTGGCATACACCACCGCTGGTCCCGCCACGTAGAGAAAGCCCCCCAGCGCCGGGCCGATGATGATGGCGAACTGGGTCGCCGAGGCCGAGCCCGCCACCGCGCCCGGCAAGGCCTTGGGCGACATCAGGCTGGGCAGCAGCGCCGACATGGTCGGTTTGGAAAAGGCCCGGCCCGCACCGATGATGGCCACGATCACGAAAATCATCTCGCGGCTGAGCCAGCCATGCAGGCTGCCCAGCGCCAGCGTGGCGGCAGCGGCGGCTTCCACCAGCGAACTGACGCGCGCAACGTTGCGGCGATCAAAGCGGTCGGCCACATGGCCCACCACGAACACCAGGATCAGCGAAGGAATGAACTGCACCAGGCCCACGATGCCGAGATCGAAGGCGCTGTGGGTGAGCTGGTAGACCTGCCAGCCAACCGCCACGATCTGCATCTGCAGGGCAATGGTGGATGCGACGCTGGCGCACCAGAAGAGCTTGAATGGGGTGTGATGGCGCAGGGATTCGGCGGCTTCATCCGGGGGGATACTGGGGGAAGGAACTGACATGTCTCGTGGATGGGAAGGAAGTGTTCTGGCGTTATCGAGTCCGGGCACTGCAAGCGGCAACCGGCCTGGCGCGAGCGGTCTTGGCGCCGCTGCGGCCCTGCCCTGCAAGGCAGGACGAGCGCCGCTATACTACCCGATCCCGCGCCAGCCGGCAGGACACGCCCCGGTCCCTGCCTGCGCATCACAAGGAGAATCCGCATGCAGTACCGCCAACTCGGCCGCACCGACCTGAAGGTCAGTCTCATCACTCTGGGTACCATGACCTGGGGCGAGCAGAACACTGAAGCCGACGCCCACTCGCAACTGGACTACGCCGTCGAACGCGGCATCAACCTGATCGACGCCGCCGAAATGTATCCGGTCCCGCCCAAGGCGGAAACGCAAGGACTCACTGAACGCTATCTCGGCACCTGGCTGAAGAAATCCGGCAAGCGCGACCAGTTGCTGATCGCCACCAAGTGCACCGGCCCCGCCCGCAAACCACACAACCCGCGCCACATCCGTGGCGGCAACAACGAGCTGGACCGCAAGGGCCTCACCGATGCACTGCATGGCAGCCTGGAGCGCCTGCAACTGGATCACGTGGATCTGTATCAGCTGCACTGGCCCGACCGCAGCGTCAACAGCTTTGGCCAGTTGGGCTACGAGCATGTGGAAGATGAAACCACGGTACCCATCGAAGAGACGCTGACGGTGCTCTCTGAATTCGTGAAGGCCGGCAAGATCCGCACCATCGGCTTGTCCAACGAAACCGCCTGGGGCGTCGCGCAATTCCTGCGCGCGGCCGAGCAGCATGGACTGGAGCGCATCGTCACCATCCAGAATCCGTACAACCTGCTCAACCGCAGCTTCGAAGTGAACCTGGCCGAATTCGCCCATCGCGAGCAGGTCGGCCTGCTGGCCTACTCGCCGCTGGCTTTCGGCATGTTGAGCGGCAAATACCTGGAAGGGGCACGTCCTGCAGGCGGACGCCTGACGCTGTTCGAACGCTTCGTGCGCTATAACAATCCACAAGCGGAAAGCGCCACCGCGCAGTACGTCGCACTGGCGCGCCAGCACGGACTGGATCCGGCGCAGATGGCGCTGGCCTACGTCAACAGCCGCCGCTTCCTGACCTCCAACATCATCGGCGCGACCACCCTGGAACAACTGCGCAGCAACATCGACAGCACCCAGGTGCAATTGAGCGACGAGGTGCTGGCGGGCATCGAAGCCATCCACCGCAAGCAGCCCAATCCGGCGCCCTGAGCCGAAACGGGCGAACCGCCAAAGCAAAAAAAATGACCGGCCTTGCCGGTCATTTTTTGTTGGCGGATACAGCGCCCGGGAATCTCAGTCGCCGCCACTTTCAGTAGCCACGGCCGCCTTCACCTGTTCGTCACGCGCGCCATACCGCGCGGCCATGACGGCACACACCATGAGCTGGATCTGGTGGAACAGCATCACCGGCAACAGCACCATGCCGATGGCACCGCTGGAGAACAGCACCTTGGCCATGGGCACGCCCGAGGCCAGGCTCTTCTTGGAGCCGCAGAAGACGATGGTGATCTCGTCCTCCTTGTTGAAGCCCAGGCGGCGGCTACCGAAGGTGGTCAGCCCCATGATGATGGCCAGCAGCACCGCATTGATGACCAGCAGCGCCACCAGCATCGACAGCGGCACCTGGTGCCACAGGCCCTGCACCACTGCCTCGCTGAAGGCTACATAGACCACCAGCAGGATGGAGCTCTGGTCGACGAACTTGAGCCAGGACTTGTTGCGCTCGACCCAGCGGCCGATGAAGGGACGCGCGATCTGGCCGGCCACGAAGGGCAGCAGCAATTGATAAACGATTTTCAGGATGGAATCGAGCGAGGAATGCCCGCCGCCATCATGGGCCACCACCAGCACGCCCACCAGCAGCGGGGTCAGGAAGATGCCCAGCAGGTTGGAGGCGGACGCCGCGCAGATCGCCGCCGGCACATTGCCGCGCGCCACAGAAGTGAAGGCGATGGACGACTGCACGGTGGAGGGCAGCACGCACAGGAAGAGCAGCCCCAGGTACAGCTCGGGCGTAATGAATTGCAGCAGCACCGGCTTCAAGGCCAAGCCAATGAGCGGGAACAGCGCAAAGGTACACAGCAGCACGGTGACGTGCAGCTTCCAGTGCGTGAACCCGGCCACCACGGCTTCCCGTGAGAGCTTGGCCCCGTGCATGAAGAACAGCAGGCCGATCACGAACGTGGTCAGCCCGTCGAAGGCCTCGGCCACCTGGCCGGTACAGGGAAGGAAGGATGCGGTCAGCACGACGGCCAGCAGCATCAAGGT
Source organism: Herbaspirillum sp. 1173 (assembly GCF_031455335.1). Lineage (NCBI taxonomy): Bacteria > Pseudomonadati > Pseudomonadota > Betaproteobacteria > Burkholderiales > Oxalobacteraceae > Herbaspirillum > Herbaspirillum sp. 1173. The sequence continues at coordinate 1,163,462 of NZ_JAVDSP010000001.1, forward strand.
CATGTTATCGGGCAGGAAGCGGGGACGGGCCATGGCGGTTTCGTTGTTGTCTTGATCGGGAAACCCGCAAGCTTATGTATACATAGGCTGCAGGCAAACCGCCATTCTACGTGAGAGCGGGCCCGGCTTGCAGGGCTCCGCTCAGGATGCAGGCCAGGATCAGGCCTTGCGCACGAATTCGGTCTTCAGGCCCATGGAGCCGAATCCGTCGATCTTGCAGTCGATATCGTGGTCGCCCTCAACCAGGCGGATGTTCTTGACCTTGGTGCCCATCTTGACCACGCCACCGCCGCCCTTGAGCTTCAGGTCCTTGATGACGGTGACGGTATCGCCATCCTGCAGCACGTTGCCCGAGGCATCGCGCCAGACGCGGGCCTGCTCGGCGGGAGCAGCCTGGGCACTCCATTCGTGGCCGCATTCGGGGCAGACGAACTGGCTGCCATCCTCATAGGTGAATTCGGACTGGCATTGGGGACAGGCGGGCAAGGTGCTCATGTAAATTAAACTCCGGCAATTGGCTTGAAAAGGCAGCGATTGTACTGCTTCGGTCGCCAACTTCACATAGCTTGCGGGACCCAAGATCAAATAAGACGCAAATAAAAATGGCAGGCTTGCGAGCAAGCCTGCCATTTTCCTTCATATCACTGCTGCGGAAGACGCTTTACCAGCCCCAGAACATCAGCCACCAGGCGGTATTGACCAGCGCCAGGCCACCGATCAGCGGCAGCATCGCCAGCACTTGCTGAACCCAATGGGTGGCATGGCGCGCCACCACTTTCCAGCACAGCCACAGGCTCCACAGCGTCATGACCGTCAGGAGCGCCGCGCGCACGTCATTGGCCCAATAGACCGGCCAGTGCTCGGCCCGCAGCAGGCTGATGGTGGTCGCCGACAGGCCGATGAAGACGCCGCAGCCCGCCAGCGGGATCAATGCCTGTACCAGGTGGTTGAAGCGGCTCCACTCCCACTTGCCCAGCAGGCGCGTGGCCAGCCCGAACATCAGCGCCACGCCGGTGCCCAGCACCAGGCCGGTGGCGAGAATGTAGCCCACGACCATGGCGCCATCGAGCCAGGTGAAGACATCGCTTTGCTGCGGATAATTGGTCAGCAGCCACCACGGTGCCTGGGTCCCGAAAGGCCACATGATGTCGCGGTCAATCAGCCAGGTGGCGATGTCCTGCTTGATGGCGATGAACCAGGGGCTGACCGTCCAGTGGAAGGCACCGATGGCGATGCCCAGCAGGCCGTAGAGCACCAGGGCGCTTTCCCACAGGTTGTTCTGGGTCTTGCCGAAGTGCACCACCTCGACGGCAGGCGGACGGAAGCTCAGGGCAATCGCATCGCGGTGGCCACTGCAGCGGCCGCACATATGGCAGTCGGAAGCACCCTTCATATTGCGCAAGGGGACCAGCGGCGCGCAATTGATGGGAATGATCTTGTGCTCGGGATGATAGGAGGCGCGCCATGCATCTTCGTTCACTTTGTAGTGAACCGGGGCCAGTTTGGCCAGCAGGCCGAAGACGCCATTGACCGGGCACAGGTACTTGCACCAGACGCGCTTGTCGCGGCCATAGAGGTAGCCGATGATCATGGCACCAACGGTGGAGCCGCCCAGCACCAGCAGCACCGCCTTCGGATACTGGTACACGCTGACCATCTGGCCATACACGGTGGTCAGGGCGAAGGCCACGAAGGGCCAGCCGCCCCAGCGTACCCATTTGGGAATCGCACGTCCGCGTCCATGGCGGCTGGCGAACTCGGTCAGCGCCCCTTCCGGGCATAGAACGCCGCACCACACACGGCCCATCAGCACCATGCTGACCAGCACGAAGGGCCACCAGATGCCCCAGAAGGCGAACTGGGCGATCAGGGTGAGGTTGGACCAGAGATGCGCGGTTTCATCAGGCAGCGGGAGGAACACCGGGACCAGGATCAGCAGCGCATAGACAGCCACCACGATCCATTGCAGGCCTCGGATGAATGCGCCATGGCGGCGCATCCAGTCTCCGGTACGCGTGAGCAGAGTCGGCGATTGCGTACAGGTTGTCATGAGGTTCAGACGGCTTCCTGCCTCTTGCTCTTGAGCTGAGGCTGGGGTTTTCGATAGAGGAACGAACATACCACGACCCAGTAAAGGGCGTAGACGATCACCGACAGCAGCGCCGGACGGGCGCGGTAGCCGGTCAGGGTCGAGACCAGGCTGCCCAGGGTGGTGGAATCATCCAGCAGCGCCGAGGTATCCCAGAGCTGGCCAGTCAGGGTCATGGTCCAGTTGGCCGAGGCCAGCATGTCGGAGCTTTCCAGCAATACGTCGAACAGCTTTTCCACGCCGGTGACCAGCAAACCGGCCGCCAGCAACAGCAGAATCACTTCGGTGACCTGGAAGAAACGCCGCCAGGAGAAAATCTTGCCGCCCAGCTGCAGCAGATAGAAGGTCAGGAAAGCCAGTCCGAAACCGATCGCGCCTGCCAGCACCAGCGACGCCGTGCTGGCATCCTGCTGGCCCAGGCCAATGCCGTACAGGAAAACGGCAGTCTCGCTGCCTTCGCGGGCGATCGCCAGCATCACCAGCACGAACACGCCCCACCAGTTGCCGCTTTCATAGCTGGACTGCATGGAGCTTTCCATTTCCTTCTTCAAGGTCCGGCCGTGCTTGCGCATCCAGAACACCATCTGCACGATCAGCACCGCCGCAATCAGGACGATGGCTATCTGGAAGTAGGTCTGGGCATCGCCCGAGAGCAGTTCCGAAAAGCCCAGCAGCGCTGCGCCCAGGGCACCCGCCAGCACCACGCCGGCAACCACGCCGCCCCACAGATAGGGAATGCCGCGCCGTGCGCCGACATCACCGTTCTTCAGCCAGGCATACAGAATGCCGACCACCAGAAGCGCCTCGACGCTTTCGCGCCAGACGATGAACATGACCTGTCCCATGAAACTCTTCCCTTCCTGAAAACCTGGACTTCCCTGCTTCCTTACTGCTTGCGCGCATCCCCTCTTACTTGGCGACGATCACGCCGGGCGGCATGTTGAGGTGGAAGTCATCGAAAAACTTGTATTCGCCCGGACGCAAGGGCGCGATCACCACGAAGGACTGCGCACCCGGTGCCAGCACCTTTTCCTTGCGCAGTTCAACGCTCTCGAACTCGGCGGCGGACTTGCCGATGTTGTGCACTTCGATCTTGATGCGCTGTCCGGCCGGCACTTCGATGCGCGGCGGGATGAGCTTGCCATCCTGCATCTCCAGCTTGAAGGTCAGCAGGTCGGAAGCGCTGGCCTGCACGGCGCTGCCCAGCATGGCCATCGCAGCCAGGGACAGGCAGATCAGTCGGACGATTCTTGCGATCATGAAAACTCCGGAACTCTCAAAACGGTGAAGCCGGTCCGCCATCACGGCGCGGACCGGCATCGCATCACTGCAAACGTGCGGTCTGGATCAAGACCCGGCGACCTGTTTAGTAGCCGCCCTTCTTGCCGATGCCGGCGAAGGTGAAGTCGTAGTTCAGCTCGAAGGTCTTGAACCACGGACCGACGCCGGTTTCCTTGTCGACGTGACGGCCGAAGTGGGCGTGTTCATTGGCTTGCGGCGAGGAGATGGTCAGCTTGAGCTTGTACTTGCCCGGGCCTTCCAGCTTGACGTTGTCGCCGTAGTGCGGACCGTCGTTGGCCACCATGGGCATCATGTCGCCCTTGATGGACTTGGTGGAACCCACCTTGGTCAGTTCGTACTTGATGACCATGTAAGGCATCCAGTCGCCTTCGGCGAAACCATTGGGGTTCTTGGCCACGGCGCGGATATCGGCTTCGAGGTGGATATCGGATTCCTCTGCCTTGCGCATCATGCCGTCCGGCTCCATCTTCACCGGCTGCAGGTAGACGGCGTTGACTTCAAAGCCGTTCTGGATCTGCGGCTTGCCGATGGGGTATTCGGCGGCCGAAGCGGTACCTGCAAAGCACAGTCCGAGTGCTGCGGCGACCGCCAGTTTCTTGAAACCGATCATTGCGTATTCTCCTGGTGACAAATGATAATGATTAGCATTAAGTATATCACCCTTTGAGGCAGCCGACGCCGCACCTTAGTGCAATCCTTCACAGCAATGCTGACCAAAGCGTAAAAACAGGCAAAAAATGAAAAACCGCCCGGCGTTGAAACCGGGCGGTTTTTCAGGGTGCGGAGTGCGCCGGTAGCGGCATGCTGCCACCGGTGCCGGGTTCAGAATCCGGGAGTCAGGATTCGGAACTCAGCGCTCAGAATTCTTCCAGCTCAGCGATCTGGCCAGCGGCCACCGGTGCTCGCGGTGCCGCCACCGGCTTCACCTCCACGCTGCGCACAGGCATGGCTGCGCGCCCTTCCAGCTTGAAGACGGCAACCACGCTTTCCAGCTTCTCCGCCTGGCCCTGCAAGGCCTGGGCTGCTGCGGCCGCCTCTTCCACCAGCGCCGCATTCTGCTGGGTGCCCTGGTCCATTTGCGAAATGGCCTGGTTGACCTGGGTGATGCCGGCGCTCTGCTCCTCGCTGGCGTCGGCGATGTTGCCCACGATCTGGGTCACGCGCTGCACGCTATCGACGATATCGCTCATGGTGGCGCCCGCCTGCTCGACCAGCTTGCTGCCGCTGCCGACCTTGTCCACGGAGTCGTCGATCAGCTCCTTGATTTCCTTGGCAGCGGCGGCCGAGCGCTGCGCCAGCGAACGAACTTCAGAGGCAACGACGGCAAAACCGCGTCCCTGCTCTCCGGCACGGGCCGCTTCCACTGCCGCATTGAGCGCCAGGATATTGGTCTGGAAGGCAATGCCATCGATGACCGCAATGATGTCGACGATCTTGCGCGAGGAGGCATTGATGGAGTTCATGGTATCGACTACCTGGCGCACCACGTCACCGCCTTGCGAGGCGATGTGCGACGCCGATTGCGCCAGCTCATTGGCCTGACGGGCGTTCTGGGTGTTCTGGAGCACCACCGAGGTCAGCTCCTCCAGGCTGGACGCGCTTTCCTCCAGCGCTGCCGCCTGCTGTTCGGTACGGGCCGACAGGTCGGCATTGCCGGCGGCAATCTGGCGCGCCGCCACGGTTACCGAATCGGTCGAGGTACGGGTCGTCGCCACCACATCGACAATGCGGGCCAGCAGCTTGTTGAAGGCAGCAGCGGTGCGGCCGATTTCATCCATGCGTTCCACCGGCACCGGACGCGACAGGTCCAGCGTCTGGCTGACATGCTCGAAGGTCTGCTGGATCTTGCCCAGGCTGCGCGTGACGCTGCGCAGGGTGCGGATGCCCAGCACGCCGGTCAGCAGCACCGCCACCACGATCACGGCGATCATCGCGCGCAATGCGAAGGCATAGGCGGCATCGCTCTCCTGCTTGACGGTATCGATCATCTGGCGACCCACCAGAATGTGGTCGTCGAAACCCTTCTTGGCAGCAGCCGCCGACACCGCCAGCGGTGTCCCGGCCTGCAGCGTGGCGCGCACGCCGTCCATGTCATTGGCATAAGCCGCGGCGAAGAATGGCACCAGAGCCTTGCGGTAGGCCTCGATGTTGGCCTTGTCAGCCTGGATCAGGGCGCGGTCCTTCTCATCGAAGATGAGATCGCGCTCATAGTGGGCGAATTCCTCATCCAGCGCCTTGTTGGAGGCATCGACCGCCTTCTGCAACGCGGTCTTGTCGGGCAGGTTGGCAAAGACCGAGAGGCGATAGCCGGCCAGGCGTGAATCGGCCAGATAGCCCTTCAGCAGGTTGAGGCTGTCCATGCCCGGAATGATGCGGTTCTGGATCAGTTCCAGACGCTGCTGGGCGCGCTGCAATTGCCAGAGTCCGTCGGCACCGACGAACAGCAGCGCCAGCAGGGCTGTCGAGAGAGTGAGGATGAGGCGCTTGGTAATGGTCATGATGGAAAATTCACCGGAGAAAGGAAAGCGCGCCGCAGCGCGCCGGTTCAGCTACACAACAAAACAAGGAGATGAAGAAACAGGCCCGCTGGCCAACCCGCCCGCCTACGCGGCCAGCGGCGCATCCTGCGCCACGGCACCCAGCAGCTCGCCGTGCTGGCGACAGAAGTCGACGCCGGCGCGATATCCCACGCCGAACAGCAGCTGCATGTTGGAAGCGGACCAGTCCAGCACCTGCGGCCAGTGATCCTGCGGCACACCGGCCATCAGATCGACCTTGAGCAGCTGGCGCAGCGGCGCGCCGGTCGCGGGATCACGGTTGTGTTCCAGCTCGAAGAGACGCTGCTCGGTCTGGGAGATCTTGACCAGCGGCGTGATGATGGAACGCACCCAGGCGTCATACAGGTTGCGCGGCTTGCGGATCAGGCGATCCTCGCCCAAGATGTCCAGCACCACCAGAGTATCGACCTCACCGGCCGGCGCCACGCCGGTGGCCGGATCGGTGATGAAAGGCGTGAAGTTGAGCGTATCGAGCGCCGCGCCTTCGATGTAGTGCTCGCCATCGATCTCGGTGGGTGCATACAGGAAGGGAAAGGACAGCGAGGCCCGCACATGCGCCGCCGTGATCTGCTCCTTGCTCCAGATCTGCATCTGGTGGCGGTCGAGGTTGTAGGCGTTGATGTAGAACTCGGGGCGCATCTGCGGCACCGCCGAAAAATCGATCGATTGCTCGAGGAAGGGAAGATGGGCGCACAGTCCCAGGCTGCCCGAATGCAGGTCGGAAGGTGACAAGGCCGACATCATCAGATGCATCCAGTCATTCCACTTGGCCGAGGCGTCGGCGAAGTGCTGATTGAACATGGCGGCGAAGGGCGAGGCGGCCAGGCCCGGCATCTGCTGCCATTGCGCCAGCATGGCATCGCGGTAGTTCTCCGCCTGCGCCCCCGGCTTTTTGAAGACCTTGTAGTTGACCGGGAACAGCTTGTAGATGCTGTCGGCCACACCCACTTCCGCCCATTGCATCAGTGCGTCCTGCGGCGCGGCGTCGCGCGGTGCGGTCGCCAGCAAGCCCATGAGCACCCCGGCACCGGAGGCCGAGATGACATCGAACTCCACCCCTTCCGCGAGGAAGGCCGCCAGTGCCCCGGCGATCAAGGTCGAATTGGGCGCCCCGCCCCCGATGACCAAGGCCTTTCTGTTTCGTCGTGGCGACACCTTCATTGCACTCCCCTTGTTGAATGCCTGTCCTGATTTTTTTGGATTTTTTGTGCGACGCACCGGAAGCATCGCCGCCACGTACGCGATGACGGTTTACGACGTAATTTCGTCTCAAGCTGTGACGTGGCTGTCAGGAATATAGCCCAGCAGCAATGAAGAAATGCTGCAGTGCGAGATTTTATTCACGCATATCTGGCATTCAGAAATTGAATGATCCAGTATCGAGGCCGAGGAGCGCGGCAAAAGGCGTCGGGAGGGGGCAGTCAAGCTTGCGTTGTAATTCTCACGTAAGCTCACTGCGGTAGCGCGCGCTCGCGGCGGAATGCGTCGTATCGGGGAGACTCAAGCGCTGCCGGGCTTGGCGAGCGTATTCAATAATGGATTTCTGCACCCTGCTATGTCAAACTTGCCGGAAATCAGAAATGCAACATTCAAAAAACAATACCCAGTCCCGCACATAACGCATGTCTCCCCCCAGCATATTGATGGTTGATCCCAGTCCGGAGTCGGTGGAACTGGCGCGCTTCAGCCTTTGGCGCAGCAAGCTGGAGTGCGACTTCGGCTGGTTCGAAGATGCGGAACGGGCCATGGAATCGCTGTTCAGCCCGCACGCACAACACCACCCCGACACCCTGCCCTGCCTGATCCTGCTGGAACCCCGCCTGCCGCGCATGGAAGGCCTGGACCTGCTGCACATGCTGCGCAGCCAGCCACATACGCAGGCCCTGCCGGTCATCATGTTTGCCACGTCCTACGACGAAACCGACGCCACCCGCTCGCGAGAAGCGGGGGCCAATGACTATCTGGTCAAACCGGTGGATGCAAGGGAGTTCATGCAGTTGATCAACCAGACCGTGAATTACTGGCTGCAACATCCTCCGGTGACAACAGAACCAGGCTGATCCTGCGACGACACCCTGCCTGCCGCACGGAGCGGCACCACAGAGAAGACACCGGAAAAACAAAAACGGAAGCAGAAAAGACAAAAGGGTCCATCTTGCGATGGACCCTTTAAATCTGGTGCGGCTGGCAGGAATCGAACCCACGACCCCTTGGTTCGTAGCCAAGTACTCTATCCAGCTGAGCTACAGCCGCGAAAAACAAAATTATAGCAGCATGTTTTCCCGTTTGGGAAGGCCCTTTTTGAAATTTTTTTGCCTGACGAGAAATTCGGCTTTTCTTCCCTCTTCATCCCATGGGTCCTGAACGCCACGGCCACCGAACGCCAACGGCGCATCTACGCTATTGATGCAGGATGGATGACCAGCCGGTCCCTCACAGCTATTATGAAGGAATATTCACCACCGTTGACCTGATCCGCCCCGAATGTCCGATCCAGCTGCCCCCGCCCTGTCCGCCGCTTTTCGCCTACGTGAAGAAGAACGCACGCGCATCGCCCGCGATCTGCATGATGAGCTGGGCGCGCAGCTGACCGGCATCGGCATGGCGCTGGGCCAGTTGCGCGAACAGCTGGCCTTGGAGCGCCATGCCGCCCTGCCCCAAGCCGACTACGCGGCGCAATTGCTGCAGCAGGCACGCGAGGGCATGGAGCGCATCATTGACGATCTGCATCCGCCCATCGTCGAGTTCGGCCTGGCCGATGCCCTGCGCTGGCAGTGCCGCCACTTCAGCCGCCAGAGCGGAGTGGATTGCCGGTTCCTGGCCACGGATCAGTTGGCAGTACAGGACGACTTCCTGGTACTGAGCCTGCTGCGCATCCTGCGGGAGGCACTCAACAATATTGCGCGGCACGCTGCCGCCAGTCAGGTCGAGGTTCGCGTGGAGCAGACCGACGACAGCCTGCATCTGCACATCGACGACAACGGCCGTGGCTTCGACCCCGCCGCTACCGGGCGCGATGGCAGGCGTGGCCATGGCCTGGCCAACATGCGCCAGCGCGCCGCAGCCCTGGGCGGCAGCGCCGCATGGGAGGCGCGCGCAGGACATGGTTCTCGCGTACATATCTGCATACCTGTCGCACACTGAATGAACGCTATAGAATACGCCCTCGCCTTCAGCAGCATGCAGCAAGGCTTCCAGAGGAGTGTCGCCGTCCGCCCATGAGCAAGAAATCCACCGCCGCCATCAAGGTCCTGATCGCCGACGACCACGCCATCGTGCGCGAAGGCCTGCGCCAGATCTGCGCCGGCAGCAAGGACATCGTCGTGGCCGGCAATGCCGCCAACGGGCTGGAGGCCATCAAGCTGGCCCGCGAAGGCAATGGCGATGTCATGTTGCTGGACATCGTGCTGCCCGACCGCAGCGGTATCGATATCCTCAAGCAGATCCGCAAGGAACAACCGGACCTGCCGGTGCTGATCCTGTCCATCCATCGCGAAGACCAGTACGCGATCCGCTCGCTCAAGGCGGGGGCCGCCGGTTTCCTGAACAAGCAGGCCAGCCCGGGTGAGCTGCTGGCCGCCATCCGCCAGGCGGCGGCCGGGCGCAAGTACGTGAGCCCCTCGCTGGCGCAGGAACTGGCCAACCAGATCGGCTTCGACCACGACACCCCGCTGCATGAAACCCTCTCCGACCGGGAATACCAGACCATGGTCATGATCGCCTCCGGCAAGACCGTCAGCGACATCGCCAGCGAACTGCTGCTGTCGGTCAAGACCATCAGCATGTATCGCTCGCGCGTGCTGGCCAAGATGAAGATGCGCCACAACGCGGAACTCACCCACTACGCACTCAAGAACAATCTGGTCGAGTAAGCCATCGCCACGCTCCCGTCACGCGGGAAGCGCTGGCTTCCCAGTTGGAAAGGGGCTTTTCTCCTCCTATTAAATGCATCCAGAGAACAGGCGCTGACGTACAATTAGTTGTCATTTTTGCCTCTCCCTTCCGGGCGAGCGGCAACGGACTGCAACTGAGGGGGGAGACCAGGGTGCGTCCGCACGATGATCGGGGTGGAAGGCCGTGCTCAAGCAATGCCTGCCTGCGCCGATACCGTAGGAAATTCCCCGTGGCACACAGACAATCACACCAACAATACAGTCACCAGCCGGCATGTCCAAGAAACCGACCACGCTCACGCCCGTCGAGATCGCCCGAGAAGCTTTCCAGAGGCTTGGGGCGCGTCGCATCTCGCCTACCCCGGATGCCTATCGCATCGCCTACGAGGAAATCCAGGGGGGCATGCCCGGCGTGACGGCCGAGTCGGTACTGAGCACCTTCGCCACCAAGCTCTCGCGCCAGCCAGGGGAAAACGGATTGCTGGGCACGCGCCTGGTGCGCGCCCGCGAGAATGGCGACTGGACCGAGTTCGAGCGCCAGCTGATCGAGTTCGCTGACGCCAACTGGCAGAGCCGACCCATCGTACCGGCCAAACCGGCCGTGCCGCATGGTGAACTGGTGCCGATCGACCTGGAACGGCAATTCATCCGCGACAGCATCAAGGAGAAGATGCTGCGCGAAATGCTGGCCCGCATCCTGGTCTTCAACCTGCCCTCGCTGCTCTCGACCGCACCGGAACTGGCCAACGAGTCGCGCAACAGCGGCCAGGATCTCAAAATGGCGTTCTCCGAGCAGGCGATGAACGAGATCATCACCCGCGTCAAGCAGCTGAGCTTCCAGATCGAGCTCAAGACCGACGACATGGCCCAGCAGCAGGAATTGCTGATGCGCCTGTTCCAGCTGCTGCTGGAAAACATCAACGGGCTACTGGAACAAGGCTCCTGGCTGTCGAGCCAGATCGAAACGGTGCAAAGCCTGATCGCCGGTCCGCTCAGCAATACCTCGCTGGCCGACGCCACCAAGAACCTCAAGGAAGTGATCTACAAGCAGGGCCTGCTGAAGAACACGCTGTCCGAGGAAAAAGTGGTGGTCAAGAACATGATGCTGACCTTCGTGGACCGGCTCTCGGCCATGGTCTCCACCACCGACAACTACCAGCGCACCATTCGCGGCTTCTCCCAGCAGATCAGCCAGGCCGGCAACATCGCTGACCTCAACAGCGTGCTCAGCGAAATCATGACCGAGACGCAGAAAGCCCAGGAAGAAGCCACCCGCTCGCGCGACGCCATGGTCGATGCGCGCCAGGAAGTGGAAAAAGCCGAAGAACGTATCCAGGCGCTGGAACAGCAATTGCAGCAGATGGGTGAACTGGTGCGCGAAGACCAGTTGACGGGCAGCCTCAACCGGCGCGGCATGGATGAATCCCTGGATCGCGAGATCGCCAACGCCCTGCGCCGCGAAACGCCACTGTGTGTGGCCTTGCTGGACCTGGATGATTTCAAGCGCATCAATGACACGCATGGTCACGCCACCGGCGACGAAGTGCTGGTGCACCTGGTGCAGGTGATCCGGGAAACCTTGCGCAAGCTGGATGTGATTGCGCGTTTCGGCGGCGAAGAGTTCGTCATCCTCATGCCGGAGACCAGCCCGCAGGATGCGGTGCAGATCATCACCCGCGTACAGCGCGAACTGACCAAGCGCATCTTCATGCATGAAAGCCAGCGCCTGCTGATTACCTTCAGTGCCGGCGTGTCGGTCTATCATCCCGGCGAGAGCCAGGCCGAATTGCTCAAGCGCACCGACGTGGCGCTGTACAAGGCAAAGAATGCCGGCAAGAACCGCATCGTCTTTGCCGATCCGCCGGCGGACGCTCCCAGCCTGCCGTCGCCGGACTGAAGGGATCCGCTGCCGGCGCTTCAGCGCCGCATGTCCGCCAGCGCACGCTGCCAGCTGCGCCAGCCGGCCATCGCCATCAGCACGAACAGTGCGTACAGGATGGCGGTGAGCGTCAGGTGCTTGTAGAGATACAGGCCGACGTAGAGCACGTCCACCGCGATCCAGACCAGCCAGTTTTCCAGCTTCTTCCGAGACAACAGGAACTGCCCGACCAGGCTGCCCGCCGTGAGGAAGCCATCCATATGCGGCACATCGGTGTCGGTATAACGCTGCAGGAACCAGGACAGCAGCAGCCACCCGCCCAGCCAGGCGACTGCCATGATTGCCCAGCCACGTGCGGCCAACTGCGATACCTGCAAAGCCTGGTGCTGGTCGCCGCCACGCAGCCACTGCGTCCAGCCCCATACTGACACTGCCACGAAGACGAACTGCAAGCCGGCGTCGCCATAGAGGCGCGCATCGGCGAAGACGGCCGCGTACAACAACGAAGAGAGAATCGAAAACAGCCATGCCCAGTGATTCTGGCGAATATTGAGCCAGACCGTGATCACGGCCAGCGCGAAGGAGACCAGTTCCAGTGGCGTGGTGCTCAGGCCAAGCCACACCAGCGGGGTATCAGGACGCATGTGAAGGAAAAAACTGCAGGTGCTCAGCGCGAGGCGACACGGCCACCGGCGGCGGGCGCATTGGCCGGCACGGAGACACTGTTGGGCTGCCCGGAACCAGGCATGTAGGGATTCGGATTGACGGCTGCCGCAGGCTTGCCGGAGCTGCCATCGAGCAGCTGAATGAAGATTTCGTTCTGGCGGATCATGCCCAGCTCAAAGCGTGCACGTTCCTCGACGGCCCCCTTGGACTGCTTCAGGTCGTCCACTTCAGAGGACAGCTTGGCGTTGCGTTCCTTGAGTTCGTCGTTCTTCTTGTGTGCCAGTTGAACCTGGCGGTCGAGCTCCCAGACCTTGAACCAACCACCCTTCCCCAGCCAAAGAGGATACTGGATCACGACCAGCAGGAAGGACAGGCAAAGGATGATCAGGCGCATAGCCGGGAGCTCTCGATGCGGTGCCTGCCTTCAGGGTCGGCACCGCAAGCTTGTTTACTTCAGGTTGTAGAACGCAGCGCGGCCGGGATAGCTGGCGATGTCGCCCAGATCTTCTTCGATACGCAGCAGCTGGTTGTACTTGGCCATGCGATCCGAACGCGACATGGAGCCGGTCTTGATCTGCAGGGCGTTCATGCCCACGGCGATATCGGCGATGGTCGAGTCTTCGGTTTCGCCCGAACGGTGCGAGATCACGGCGGTGTAGCCGGCACGCTTGGCCATTTCGATGGCAGCGAAGGTTTCGGTGAGGGTGCCGATCTGGTTGATCTTGATCAGGATCGAGTTGGCGATGCCCTTGTCGATGCCTTCCTTCAGGATCTTGGTGTTGGTGACGAACAGGTCGTCGCCCACCAGCTGCACCTTCTTGCCCAGGGTTTCGGTCAGGAGCTTCCAGCCAGCCCAGTCGTTCTCGGCCATGCCGTCTTCGATGCTGATGATCGGGTACTTGTCGCACCAGGATGCCAGGAGACCCGTCTTTTGCGCCGGGGTCAGCACCATGTTTTCACCGGCCAGATGGTAGTTGCCGTCCTTGTAGTACTCGGAAGCGGCGCAGTCCAGGCCCAGGGCGATCTGGGTACCCGGCTCGTAGCCAGCCTTCTCGATGGCTTCGATGATCAGCTTGATGGCTTCTTCGTGGCTGGAGACGTTGGGGGCGAAGCCGCCTTCGTCGCCGACGGAGGTGGCCAGGCCACGGTCGTGCAGGATCTTCTTGAGGGTGTGGAACACCTCGGCGCCGTAGCGCAGGGCTTCACGGAAGCTCGGTGCGCCAACCGGGATGATCATGAATTCCTGGATATCCAGGTTGTTGTCGGCGTGGGCACCGCCGTTGATGACGTTCATCATAGGCACCGGCATCTGCATGGAGCCGCTGCCACCGAAGTAACGGTACAGGGGCAGGCCCGATTCTTCGGCAGCGGCCTTGGCCACGGCCATCGAGACGGCCAGCATGGCGTTGGCTCCCAGGCGGCTCTTGTTCTCGGTGCCGTCCAGGTCGATCAGGGTGCGATCCAGGAAGGCTTGCTCATTGGCGTCCAGGCCCATGATGGCTTCCGAGATCTCGGTGTTGATGTTTTCGCAGGCTTGCAGCACGCCCTTGCCGAAGTAGCGGCTCTTGTCGCCGTCGCGCAGTTCGATCGCTTCGCGCGAACCGGTGGAGGCGCCCGAAGGCACGGCAGCGCGGCCCAGCACGCCGGATTCCAGCAGCACGTCGCATTCCACGGTCGGATTGCCACGCGAGTCGATCACTTCGCGGCCGATAATATCAACGATTGCACTCATTCCAGATCTCCATCGAGGTTTTAAAAATTGTTGGCGGGAGCAGGCCCGGTCGCCGGGACAGCCGCACCCTGTCAGCGTGCGTTGCGCCCATGATGAAACGGCCGCCGGGCGGCAGCCGTTTCATGCACACATCAGGAAAAATTGTTTTCCAGGAAGCCTGCCTTCTTCACGATGCGATCCAGATCGATCATCGTGCCCAGCAAATCCTTCATGCGCGCCAGTGGCACGGCATTGGGACCATCCGACTTGGCTTCGGCGGGGTTCGGGTGGGTTTCCATGAACACACCCGAAATGCCCACGGCGATGGCGGCGCGCGCCAGCACCGGCACGAACTCGCGCTGGCCGCCTGACGACGTGCCCTGCCCGCCCGGCAGTTGCACCGAGTGGGTGGCATCAAACACCACCGGAGCGCCGGTTTCGCGCATGATGGCCAGGCTGCGCATATCGGACACCAGGTTGTTGTAGCCGAACGAAGCGCCGCGCTCGCAGGCCATGAACTGGTCGGTCGGCAGCCCGGCTTCCTTGGCAGCAGCACGAGCCTTGTCGATGACGTTGACCATGTCGTGCGGTGCCAGGAACTGGCCCTTCTTGATATTGACCGGCTTGCCCGATTGCGCACAGGCGCGGATGAAGTCGGTCTGGCGGCACAGGAAGGCCGGCGTCTGCAGCACATCCACCACGGCGGCCACGGGCTTGATCTCGTCGATCTCGTGGATGTCGGTGAGGACCGGCACGCCGATTTCCTTCTTGACCTTGGCCAGGATCTCCAGACCCTTCTCCATGCCCAGGCCACGGAACGAGGTACCCGAAGAACGGTTGGCCTTGTCGAAGGACGACTTGTAGATGAACGGGATACCCAGTTCCGTCGTGATCTCCTTCAGGGTACCGGCGGTGTCGAGCGCCATCTGCTCGGACTCGATCACGCAGGTGCCGGCGATCAGGAAGAACGGGTGTTCCAGACCGACATCAAAACCGCACAGTTTCATGCTTTGCCCTTTGCAGCGGCATCCTGTTGCAACTCGGCGTGATGCGCCAGGGCTGCACGGATGTAGGAAATGAACAGCGGATGACCATCACGCGGGGTGGACTTGAACTCCGGGTGATACTGCACGCCGATGTAGAACGGGTGAGCGTTCTCGCCGGTGCGCGGCAGTTCCATGATTTCGCACAGGTCTTCGGTCGGGGTACGGGCCGAGACCACCATGCCGGCTTCTTCCACGCGGGTCAGATAGAAGTTGTTGGCTTCATAGCGATGGCGGTGACGCTCGGTCACGCTGTCGCCATAGATCTCGGCCGCCAGCGTACCCGGCTTGACCGCACAGGTCTGCGCGCCCAGGCGCATGGTGCCGCCCAGGTCGGAATTGGCATCGCGACGCTCGACCTTGCCATCATGGTTCTGCCATTCGTCGATCAGAGCGACCACCGGTTGCTCGGTATCCGGATCGAACTCGGTCGAGTTGGCCTTGGACAGGCCGGCCTTGTTGCGGGCATATTCCAGCAGAGCCACTTGCATGCCCAGGCAGATGCCCAGATACGGAACCTTGTTCTCACGGGCGTAGCGGGCAGCGGCAATCTTGCCTTCCACGCCGCGCTTGCCGAAGCCGCCCGGGACCAGGATGGCATCGTACTTGTTCAGGCTGTCAGTGCCGTTGGCTTCAATCTCTTCCGAATCCAGGTACTCAATGTTGACGCGGCTGCCAGTATGAATACCGGCGTGGCGCAGCGCTTCGGTCAGCGACTTGTAGGACTCGGTCAGGTCGACATACTTGCCGACCATGCCGATGGTGACTTCGTGCGAAGGATTGTTCTGCGCATCGATCAGCTTGTCCCACATCGACAGATCGGCCGGCTTGGGCGACAGGCCCAGCTTTTCGCAGATGATGGTATCCAAACCCTGGTCGTGCAGCATCTGCGGAATCTTGTAGATGCTATCGGCATCCCACACCGAAATGACGGCGTCGGCGGCGACGTTGGAGAACAGCGAGATCTTGTCACGTTCGTCGTCAGGAATGCGGCGGTCGGCACGGCACAGCAGCGCGTCGGGCGAAATGCCGATCTCGCGCAGTTTCTGCACGCTGTGCTGGGTAGGCTTGGTCTTGAGTTCGCCGGCCGAGGCCAGGAACGGCACCAGGGTCAGGTGGACGAAAGCGGTGGCGTTGCGGCCGGAGCGCAGGCTCAGCTGGCGCGCAGCCTCCAGGAAGGGCAGCGACTCGATGTCACCGACGGTGCCACCGATTTCCACCAGCGCCACTTCGAAACCTTCGGCGCCGCGATGGATGAATTCCTGGATCTCGTTGGTGATGTGCGGGATCACCTGGACGGTCTTGCCCAGGTATTCGCCACGGCGCTCCTTGCGGATCACCGATTCATACACCTGGCCGGTGGTGAAATTGTTCACCTTCTTCATCTTGGCCGAGATGAAACGCTCGTAGTGCCCCAGGTCGAGGTCGGTTTCGGCGCCGTCATCGGTGACGAACACTTCACCGTGCTGCAACGGGCTCATCGTGCCGGGGTCGACGTTGATGTAGGGATCGAGCTTCAGGAG
Organism: Herbaspirillum sp. 1173; assembly: GCF_031455335.1. NCBI lineage: Bacteria > Pseudomonadati > Pseudomonadota > Betaproteobacteria > Burkholderiales > Oxalobacteraceae > Herbaspirillum > Herbaspirillum sp. 1173. The sequence continues at coordinate 1,180,126 of NZ_JAVDSP010000001.1, forward strand.
GGTGACTTTGAGGCCGCGCGATTCGAGGATCGCAGCCAGGGACGCGGCGGCAATCCCTTTACCCAGGGAAGACACGACGCCGCCAGTGACAAATACAAACTTGGTCATTACAGATGAGTGCCGAACGGCACATGCGGGAAATTCAAATTATACCCCAAAACCGGCTCGTTTTTTAAGCCTGCTTGCGATTAGTGTCTCGCCATCGACAAACTTGCAGCAAGAAAACACGCCCGGCCGCCGGGAATGGCTTCTTGACCATCATCCCGGCAGATTGGTTCATCTCCGCGCTATTTAACCTGAAGCCCCCTGCCCTGCAACAGCTGCCCGATCATGGCGTGCGTGGCTTGGGCCGCCTCCACCGGCGACTCCATCGGGAACAGGTGCCCTCCGGCGATCTGCAGGAAATTCGGTCCGACCAGCCGGCGCGTGGCGTCCAGTCCGGCCAGGCGGCACTCGACCGAATCGACGCCACCGACGAAGCCCACCGGCACCGGATAGGTCTGGCGCGCCAGACGCCCGAGGTGATGCGGAATGGTGCGGTAGACCGCCGTTTCGGTCTCCCGCGAGAAGCGCAGCCTGACGCCCCCGCCCGGCTGGGGCACCAGCCCATGCTGCACGTAGTCGCGCAGCACCTGCTGCGGCCAGGCAGCAAACAGGGACTTGGCCGCGTAATGCTCATAAGCCGCTTCCATGTCGGGCCAGTTATCGCGGCGGCGCGCCGAGGCCACCGAGGGCGAATGGCGGCTCTCGTATTTGAGGATTTTAGCCAGACGCAGCAGGTGTGCACGCCAGCCAGCCACGATGGGCGAATCCAGCAGCACCACGCAGCGCACCAGCGCAGGCCGCTTGCGCGCAGCCATCAGCGCCAGGATACCGCCCATGGAATGGCCGACCAGGATCACCGGTTCGGTGTAGCTGCGCTCCAGCTCCTCGCGCAGCTCGCGGGCCAGGGTACGCCAGCCGTCATCGACCGGGAAGCGCGGATTGTGGGCGTGGATCGGCAAGGCACGCACATCGTAATGGGCGCGCAGCTGCTCGAAGAACATGCCGTAAGTCCCCGCCGGATAGCTGTTGGCGTGGGCGAAATGAAGAATCGGATGGCTCATGGAAAGGCACAGGCTGGGCAATGGCCGCAGCATAGCAAAACGGCCAGCGCCGCGAGCGTGCTATTTTCCCGCATCGCGAAATGAAGGATCAGGCAGGACCGACCCCGCCCAAGGACATCACTGCTCGTACCAGTAACGCGCGTGCTGCTTGCGGTATTGCTCCACCTGCAACTGGTCGCCCAAGGTCATGGTCAGCGCGCCGGTTTCGTCAGTGCGCAGGCGGCGAATGCCGAGTCGGCCATAACGTTCATAGACTTCCGGCTTGGGATGATTGAAACGGTTGCGATAGCCGACCTGGAACACCGCCAGTTCCGGCCGCACCGCGCGCAGGAAAGGTTCGGTGGACGAAGTACCGCTGCCATGATGCGGAGCCAGCAACACCGTGGAGGGCAAGCGGTCGGCCAGCGGCCCGCTCACCAGCTCATCTTCCTGCACCGCCTCGATATCCCCGGCCAGCAGGACCGATTGCCGTCCGATCTGCACCTTCAGCACGCAACTGCGGGCATTCGGCCGCCATTTGTCGCTGTCATAGCTGGCTGCATCCGGATGCAGCACGGTAAAGCCGATGCCATCCCAGTTCCAGGATTGTCCGGCCTGGCAGCGCGTGTGCTCGGGGGCGGCGCGCAGGATCGGGCTGTCCGGCGACAGAGAAGAATAGACGCTGTCAACCGGCAAATGCCTGAAGAGCGATACCGCCCCGCCGGAATGATCGTTGTCATTGTGTGAAATCACCACGCGATCCAGATGGTCGATCCCGCGCGCACGCAGGTAGGGCACGATCACCCGCGTGGCCCCGTCCGACTCGGCCGTGTAATACGGGCCTGTGTCGTAGAGCAGGCGATGGCCCGGCGTCTCCACCAGCACCGCCATCCCCTGCCCGACGTCGAAGGCAGTCACACGCATGCTTCCTTCCGCCGGCGCTACCGGGGCATTGAGCAGCAAAGGCAACCAGCCGAACAGGCCCAGCCAGCGCACCGGCCAGCCGCGCGGTGCCAGCACCAGCAGGGTTCCGCCCAGGGCCAGGGCAAACATCCAGGTGCTGGGCAGCGGCGTTTGCCACACGGCCCAGGGCATGGCATTGAGCCCCTGCAGGAATTCGGCCAGCCAGACCAGCAGTTGATGCGGCACCTGCAGCACGAATTGCGCGAGCACGGCCGGCAGGATGCTGCCCAGCAGCGCCAGCGGCGTGATCACCAGCGAGACCAGCGGAATGGCCACCGCATTGGCAATCGGGCTGACCAGCGAATATTGTCCGAACAAGAGCACCGTCAGCGGCACCAGTCCCAGCGTGACGACGTATTGGGCATAACCGGCTTGCTTGATCCGCTGCAGCAGCGCCGACCACCAGTGCTTGTGCGAAGCGGCAGCGGCCATGGCCTGCGGCGGCTGCATGCGCCCGACCGAGCCATACAGCAACAAGGCCACCGCACCGAAGGAAAGCCAGAAGCCCGGCCACAGCACCGCCCAGGGATCCAGCAGCAAGACCAGTGCCAAGGCCAGGCACTGCACCACCGAGACGCGCACGATGCGGCCGCGCCAGAAAGCGATCCCGACCACGATGAGCATGTAGAGGGTACGTTGCGCCGGCACCCCGAACCCGGCCAACAACACGTAGATGAATGCCGCTCCCATCCCGACGATCACCGCCACCTTCTGGGCCGGCAGCCGCAGCGGCAATTGCGCGCCCGTGAAGAAAGAGCGCCGCCACAGCCAGCTTGCCAGACCGCCGCACAAGGCAGCCAGCATGGTGATGTGCAGGCCGGAGATGGCCATCAGATGGCCGATGCCGGTGCGATTGAACACGGTCCAGTCCGCCTGGTTGATGCCGCGCTGGTCGCCCATGACCAGGGCTGCGATCACGCCGGCATAGGGGGCGCCGGGCAGCGCCGAGTAGATGCGGTCGCGCAGCCAGCCGCGGGCGCTGTCGATCATATGGGAAGGCGTCCAAACGAAGTCGTCGACACGGCGATTGAGCGCCGTCAGCGCAGCACCCGAGGCCGCCGGACGGCCCACCACGTAGCCGGTGGCTCGCACATCGTCCTGCAGCAGCCACAGCTCGTAGTCGAAGCCATCCGGATTGGCATTGCCATGGGGACGCTTGAGCCGCACCTGCAAGCGCCAGCGCTCACCCGGCCGCAGGTCGGGCACGGCCATCCTGGGCGGCGCGGCCTGCTCGCCATCCTCGGAGGGCTGCTGGTAGCGCTGGTTGCCGTACCAGGACAGCGCCAGCCGGGGCGGCACCGGCGGCTTCACGCCCCCCTGTACCACCACCTGCTCCACATCGAAACGGAAGCGCACGCCCTGCTCGGTATGCGCAGGCAAATCCGCGACGGTACCGATGACGGTGATATCACGTCCTTCCCAGGCTTTGGGGAGCTCCTGATCGAGGTAATACAGGGCAAAGGAAGCCGCCCACAAGAAGCCCAGCCAGGCACCACAGGTCAGCAACAGGGGCACCCGCAGCCAGGGCTGCCAGAACTTCCAGGCCGTCAAACCCAGCAAGAGCGCCAGCACCAGCCCGACCGCATACCATTCGGTGCCCGGCAACTGGCCCTGCACCTGCAGCAATCCCACGCCGATGGCAAACCCGATGATCAGCGCGCGCATCAGAGTGGCAATCCTGCATGCGCCAGGCGCGGCAACGCGGCCCGGGCATTGGCGGTGGTGGCGGCGGCGATCTCCTGCAGCGGCAGCTGGCGCAGCTCGGCCAGGACTGCACCGATGCGCGGGATCTGGTCCGGGGTGTTGATGCCGGGATGCCGCCAGGCCGGTGAAATATCCGGCGCGTCGGTTTCCAGCACGATCGAGGACAAGGGCAATTCGGTCGCCAGCCGGCGGATCTGCAGCGAACGCGGGAAAGTCATGGCGCCGCCAAATCCCAGGTGCAGCCCCAGCTCCACGAAGGTCCGGGCCTGCTGGTCGCTGCCATTGAAGGCATGCGCGATGCCACCCGGCACGCGGATGCGGCGCAGGTATTTGAGGATGATGTCCTGCGAACGCCGCACATGCAGCAGCACCGGCAGGTCGAAGTCGCGTGCCAGCTTGAGCTGCTCGGCAAAGAAGAATTCCTGCTTCTCGCGCAGCGGCGCTTCTTTCAGGGCCGGCACGAAGAAATCCAGCCCGATCTCACCGATCCCCACGAACAGCGGATCGCCCAGCGCCTCGCCGATGGCCGTACGCAAGATCTCCAGATCGGATTCCTTGGCAGTGGGGACGTAAAGCGGATGAATGCCCAGCGCATAGACGGCATTGCCGACTTCGCGCGCAAGCCGTCCGACTTCCTTGAAGTTCACTTTGGCGATGGCGGGAATGACGATGGCGCGCACGCCGGCCTGCGCAGCCTCGGCGGCCACGGCAGCGGAACGTTCGCCGAATTCCCCGGCGTCGAGATGGCAGTGCGTATCGACCCACATGTGCTGGCTTGGCGAAAATCGGAAGACCGGCCTCAGGGCAGCGGTTCCGGATAACGACACCCGCCGCAGGGGCCGCGATCGCATGATTCAGCCAGGCTGCTGATGCGGCTCGCTTCCCCCGAAGCGTCTTGTTGTTTGAACAGCATAGCCGGTTTGAACCGGCTTCAACCCGCGCAGTTTACCGTCTAACGCCCTCTTGCAGTAATTAACAATGGTAAAGAAATCCCGAATCCTTCACGCGCGGACATGAAAAAAAGGACGCGATCGCTCGCGTCCTTCATCTCGCACGCCACCGGGGTGCACCGATCAGGCGTGATCAGGCCGGCTGCAGCGACTTGCCCAGCTTGCGCAGGAACTGCTCGCAGCGCTCCATCTGCGACAGTGTCACGAACTCGTTGGGCTTGTGGGCATTGCCGATGTCGCCAGGACCGCAGACGATGGTCGGGATGCCGATCTGCTGGAACAGGCCGGCCTCGGTGCCATACGCCACCTTGCGGGTTTCACGATCCCCCGTCAGTGCGCGCACCAGCTCGGTGATGGCCGGCTGCTCGACCGCTTCCAGCGCCGGGCTGCCGGCGAAGTTGTCGATCTCCACGCGGGCGTCCGGGAATTCGCTGCGCATCTTGGGCAGCAGCACCTCGGCGATGTACTTGTCGATCTGCGCCTGGATGTCGGCCACGCTCATGCCGGGCAGGTTGCGGAATTCGTAAGTAAATTCACATAGCTCGGGAATGGTGTTGACCGCGATGCCGCCACGGATCTGATTGGTGGTCATGGTGCTGAAGGGCACATCGAAGAATTGGTCATACGGGCCATTGGCCTTGTAGCCATCGGCGAAATCGCGGATGGCGCAGATCAGGCGTGCGGCGTGCTCGATGGCGTTGCAGCCCTGCGGGGTCAGCGAAGAGTGCGCGGACTTGCCGTGCACCTTGCAGGCAAACACGTTGATGCCCTTGTGCGCCACCACCACGTTCATGCTGGTGGGTTCACCCACCACGCAGCCATCGACCTTGATGCCGCGCTTGACGATTTCTTCCAGCATCACGGGCGCGCCGATGCAGCCGATTTCTTCATCATAGGAAAACGCCAGGTGAATCGGCTTTACACGCGGCATGGCCAGGAATTCAGGCACCAAGGCCAGCGAAGTGGCGATGAAACCCTTCATGTCGCAGGTACCGCGACCGAACAGGCTGCCATCCTTCTCGGTCAGCTTGAAGGGGTCGGTATCCCATTTCTGGCCATCCACCGGCACCACGTCGGTATGGCCGGAGAGCACGATGCCGCCTTCGGTGCTGCCGGCATGGGGGCCGGCGGTCGCGGGCAAGGTGGCGAACAGGTTGGCCTTGGTCTGCTCCTTGTTGTGCGCCAGCCAGGAGGAGATGCCCTGCTTTTCCAAGCTGTCACGCACGGTGGTGATGAGTTCCAGGTTGGAATTGCGGCTGGTGGTATCGAAGGCGACCAGGGTCTCTAGCCATTGGCGGGTGTTCATTGTCTTGCTCCAGTTTCCGTCTGTACAGGTATTCGTGTCTTCAAAAGCAGACCGCCGTCTTGTATCAAGACGGCGGCGTCAAAGGCGATAGCTTACCCGGAATGCATCAAGGCTGCTGACCGGCCACTTTCAGGCCTTGGTCGGACAAGCGCAATACGCGCGCGCAGCGGCCTGCCAGTTCGATGTCGTGGGTCACGATCACGAAGGCCGTGCCCAGCGTGCGCGAGAGTTCGATCATCAGCTCGAAGGTGCGGTCGGCCGTGCTGCGGTCCAGGTTGCCGGTCGGTTCATCGGCCAGCACGCAGGCCGGACGCGTCACCAGCGCGCGCGCCAGGGCCACGCGCTGGCGCTCGCCACCGGAAAGCTCACCCGGCACGTGCGTCACGCGCTGCGCCAGGCCGACCTTGTCCAGCATCTCGCGCGCCTGCTCCTGCGCTTCGGCCCGCTTGACGCGGCGAATCATCAGCGGCATGGCCACGTTGTCCAGCGCCGAGAATTCCGGCAGCAGATGGTGGAACTGATAGACAAAGCCCAGCGACTGGTTGCGCAGCGTGCCGCGCTCGCTCTCGCCCAGGCTGGCGAAATCCTTGCCCAACAGGCTGACGGTACCGGTGCTGGGCGTATCGAGCCCGCCCAGCAGGTGCAGCAAAGTCGACTTGCCGGAGCCCGAGGCACCGACGATGGCGACTTGCTCACCATGGTAGACGTCGATATCGACATTACCCAATACCTTCACCGAATACTTGCCCTGAGTGAAGGTCTTGCCCAGGCCGCGCGACGACAGCACGGCCTGGCGATTCTTGATCGGATCGTTGTTATTCATAGCGCAGCGCCTCCGCCGGTTTGACACGGGCCGCTGCCCAGCTCGGATACAAGGTAGCCAGGAAGGCCAGCACCACGGCCAGACCGCCGATGGTATAGACGTCCGACCAGATCAGTTCGGATGGCAATTCAGAAATCACGTAAATGCTCTTGGGCAGGAACTGTACGTGGAAAGCCCGCTCTATGGCCGGTACCAGCACGTCGATATTGAGTGCCACCACCACTCCCAGGCCGACGCCGATGGCAGTACCAACCAGGCCCACCAGGGCCCCCTGGATGACAAAAATCTTCATGATGGAGGCGGGAGAAGCCCCCAGCGTGCGCAGGATGGCGATGTCCGCCTGCTTGTCGGTGACCGTCATCACCAGCGTGGACACCAGATTGAAGGCCGCCACCGCGATGATCAACGCGAGGATGATGAACATCATCCGCTTTTCGGTCTTGACGGCCGCGAACCAGTTGCTGTTCTGCTGCGACCAGTCGCGCAGGTACAGGTCGCCGCTCAGGGTGCGCGCCAGCTGCTGGGTCACTTCCGGGGCCTGCAGCATGTCGCGGATGCGCAGGCGCACGCCGGTGGGGGCATCCATACGGAACAGGGTTTCGGCATCCTGCAGCTGGATGAAGGCCAGCGACGAATCGAATTCATAATGGCCGGCTTCGAAGATCCCGGTCACCGTGAATTGCTTCAGGCGCGGCAAGACGCCGGCCGGGGTCACCTGCCCTTGCGGCACGATCAACGTGACCTTGTCGCCCAGGCCCACGCGCATGCCGCGCGCCAGCTCGCCGCCGATGACGATGTTGAATTCGCCGGGTTTCAGGGAATCGAAACTGCCCTGCTTGACCTGCTTGGCCACGTCCGAGACCTTGGGCTCTTCCTCGGGCAGCACGCCGCGCACCAGCACGCCACGCAGGTTGTCGTCACGCGTCATCATGGCCTGGCCCGATACATAGGGCGCAGCGCCCAGTACCTCGGGGTTCTGGAAGGTCTGCTTGGCCACCGCCTGCCAGTCCTTCATGGAGCCGGAGGCATCGAAGACTTCGATGTGGGCCAGCACGGAAAGCATGCGGTCACGCACTTCCTTCTGGAAACCATTCATGACCGACAGCACCACGATCAGGGCAGCCACGCCCAGCGCGATGCCGGCCATGGAAATGAGGGAAATGAAGGAAATGAAACTGTTGCGGCCGCTGCGCTTGCCGGCCCGCGTGTAGCGGATGCCGACCAGCCATTCGAACGGCAGGTTTTTAATCAGACTCAAAATTGCTCCGGGAGAGGGCCTGCACAATGTGCTGCCAGTGGCCTCGCCTCCCGGTTCCGGGACGCAATCCTCTGGCCGCACGCCAACACGGGCGAAGACAAAGCGCGAAGTTTGCCACAGTTTGCAGTCATGGCCCATCCCTGGCCATCTGCTCCATACTCGCGCCGGACCCGTCGGTCGTCTGCCGTGAAGCCTGTAGATTCACTTCTACGGCAGAGGTTCGCGCCAAGATGTTTCATATAGTGGATGTGCCTGATGTTGCATCGGGGACTGGTTATATATACAGTACCTCCTTGCCCAGCCATCGCCGATATGAATTTCCCCGCACCATGCCACCCGAACTCGCCCAGGACGTCCCCGACACCAGCAGCCCGCCCACCGGCGAGCGCGGCCCGTTTGCGCGCCTGAACGCACAGCAGCGCGAGGCGGTCGAGCATGGCAGCGCCTTGCCAGCAGCACAGCAGCCGCCGCTGCTCATCGTGGCCGGTGCCGGTTCGGGCAAGACCAATACCCTGGCGCACCGGGTGGCCAGGCTGATCCTAGACGGGGCCGACCCGCAACGCATCCTGCTGCTGACCTTCTCGCGCCGGGCGGCGGCCGACATGGGCCGGCGCGTGGGCCAGGTGATCCGCCAGGTGCTGGGGCTGGCGGCCACCGACAGCCCGCCGCAACTACCCTGGTCAGGCACCTTCCATGCCATCGGCGCGCGGCTGTTGCGCGAGTACGCGGCCGTCATCGGCCTGGAAGAAGACTTCACCATCCAGGATCGCGGCGATTCCGAAGACCTGATCGGACTGCTGCGCCACGAGATGGGGCTGTCCTCTACCGACAAGCGTTTTCCGCTGAAGGGCACTTGCCTGTCGATTTATTCACGTGCGGTCAATACCCGGCAAGATCTGGGCACCGTGCTGCAGACACAATTCCCCTGGTGCCGTGAATGGGAGAGGCTGCTGGGCGAACTTTTTACCCGCTATGTCGAGGCCAAGGAAGCACAGCACGTGCTCGATTACGACGACCTGCTGCTGTTCTGGGCCGACATGCTCTCCGACCGCGAGATTGCGCAATCGGTCGGTGCACGCTTCGATCATGTGCTGGTGGATGAGTACCAGGACACCAACCGCCTGCAAGCCGAGATCCTGCAACGGATGAAGCCCGATGGCGCCGGCGTGACCGCCGTGGGTGACGATGCCCAGTCCATCTATTCCTTCCGGGGCGCGACGGTGCGCAACATCCTCGATTTTCCCGAGCTGTTCACCCAGCCGGCGCGGCTGTTGACGCTGGAACAGAATTACCGCTCCACCCAGCCCATCCTGCAGGCCTCCAACGCCGTCATCGCCGATGCGCCGGAACGGCACGTCAAGCAGCTCTGGAGCGACAAGCCGTCCTCACAGAAGCCGCAACTGGTGGTCATCCCGGATGAGGCCGAACAGGCGCGCTGGGTCGCCAACCGCATCCTGGCGCATCGTGAAGAAGGGCTCACCCTGAAATCCCAGGCGGTGCTGTTTCGTACCGCCACCCACAGCGCGGCGTTGGAACTGGAGCTGGTCCGGCGCAACATCCCCTTCGTGAAGTTCGGCGGACTCAAATTCCTGGAAAGCACCCACATCAAGGACCTGCTCTCGCTGCTGCGCCTGGCGCACAATCCCAGCGGGCGCATGGCGGGCTTCCGGGCGCTGCAACTGATTCCCGGGGTCGGTCCCGCTACGGCCAGGAAGGTACTGGACCTCATGGCCGCCGCCAGCGACCCGGCCGATGCGCTGCTGAACTTCGGCGCACCCGCGAGTATCGCCCTGCAATGGCAGGCCTTTGCCGACACCTACGACCTGATGCGCCGCGCCAGTGCCAGCTGGCCGACCGACATCCAGGCCGCGCGCGACTGGTATCTGCCGCACCTGGAGCAGCGCTATGAAGACGCCGACGCCCGCGCTGCCGACATCGAGCAACTGACCGCGCTGGCCAATGGCTATGCCTCGCGCGAGAAATTCCTGACCGAACTGACGCTGGATCCGCCCGAAGCCAGCAGCGACTTCTCCGCTCCGCCCTACCGCGACGAGGATTACCTGACGCTCTCCACCATCCACTCCGCCAAGGGCCAGGAATGGCGCTCGGTCCACGTGCTCAATGTGGTCGATGGCTGCATCCCGTCGGACCTGGCCACCGGCAGCGAGGCCGAGATCGCCGAGGAGCGGCGCCTGCTGTACGTGGCCATGACGCGTGCGAAGGAGTATCTGCACCTGGTGGTGCCGCAGCGTTTCTACATCACCCAGCAGACCGCGCAGGGCGACCGCCACGTCAACGGCATCCGCAGCCGCTTCATCACGCCGCGCATGCTGCCCTTCTTCGAAGACAGCCTGTGGCTCTCGGCCGAGACCAATGGCGCGCGCACGCCCATGCCCGACAGCGTGCGCATGCTGGTGCGCCAGCGTGCAAAAAAGGCCTGGAACAATGGCTGACCCCGCTTTGAAGTGAAGCCTTGTTCAGGCAACCGGGGCCAAGCGGCGCGCCAGCCGCTAAAATAGCGCCCCATGAATCAACTCGACATCCTCATTCCCTTTGCCCTGCCCCCGGCTGAACTGGCGCGCGACCTGTTGCGGCAGAGCCAGGCACCGGCCCTGGCCATGCTGCTGGGCCGTGGCAAGGCTGCGCCACGCCTGGCGCATGACCCGTTTTCGCGCGCCCTGCCGCATGAGCACTGGCTGGCCCGGCGCTTCGGCCTGCCGCCCGCGCCCCAGGATTCCAGCCCCGCCGCCGCCAGCGCGCTGATGCAGCGCCTGGGTCACACGCCTGCGGCCGGTCACTGGTTCGTGCTGCATCCGGCCCACATCCACGTGGCGCGTGACCACCTGGTGCTGACCGACATCGGCCAGCTGCAGTTGGAAGAGGATGAATCGCGCCGCCTGTTTGCCGCCGCCCTGCCCCTGTTCACCGAGATCGGCCATGAGCTGGTCTATGGCGATGCCCGCACCTGGTTCATCCGGGCCGACGCCTGGGCCGGGCTGCGCACCTCCACGCCCTCGGCCGCGAGCGGGCGCAACGTCGACATCTGGATGCCGGAAGGACCGGGCGAACTGGCCTGGCGCAAGCTGCAGAACGAAGTGCAGATGCAGTGGTTTGCCGAGTCGCTCAATGAACAGCGCGAAATGCGCGGCCAGAAGGCCATCAATTCGATCTGGATCTGGGGTGGAGCCGATGCTGGCGTACGCGCCGACGCCACTTACGCCGCCCGCTTCGGCCTGCGCGGCTGGCTGCGCGCCTTCGGCGAAGAGCGCGCCGACGGTGGTGCGGCCCAAGTGGCCCAAGGCAGTGGCCATCGCCTGCTGGTACTGGATGCGCTGGCCGAAGCGGCACTGGCCGAGGAATGGGGCCTGTGGCTGCAGCATCTGGAACACCTGGACCGCGACTGGCTGGCGCCCTTGCTGGTGTCGCTCAAGGCCGGCAGCCTGGAATCGCTGAACCTGATCCTGACCGGCGCTGACCGCAGCCAGGAAGTGGCGGTCACGCGCGGCGCACTGCGCCGGTTCTGGCGTAAAGCTTCACTGGCGGGGCTGTCGGCATGATTCGCGTCACCACCCGTTCCTATGACATTTCCCAAGCCGAGCATCTGATCGCCGAAGGCGTGCATCCGGTGCTGGCGCGGGTCTACGCGGCGCGCGGGCTGTCCACTGCGCGCGAACTGGCCAGCGAGCTCAATGCCCTGATTGCGCCTTCCGGCTTGCTGCATATCGAGGCGGCCGCCATTTACCTGGCCGACGCCATCGCCGAGCGCAAGAAGCTGGTCATCGTCGCCGACTACGACTGCGACGGTGCTACCGCCTGTGCCGTCGGCCTGCGCGGCCTGCGCCTGCTGGGCGCGCAGGTGGACTACATCGTGCCCAACCGCTTCGAATACGGTTATGGCCTCACGCCCGAGATCGTCGAACTGACCGTGCGCGAGAAGAATCCCGACATCATCGTCACCGTCGACAACGGCATCGCCAGCATTGACGGCGTGGCCGAAGCCAAGCGGCGCGGCATCGACGTCGTCGTGACCGACCACCACCTGCCGGGCGACGCCCTGCCGGACGCACGCGTGATCGTCAACCCCAACCAGCCGCAGTGCGGCTTCCCCAGCAAGAACCTGGCGGGCGTGGGGGTGATGTTCTACGTGCTGCTGGCCTTGCGCGCCGAGATGCGCAAGCGCGGCCTGTTCGATGCCCAGACCCAGCCGCGCCTGGACAGCCTGCTGGACCTGGTGGCCCTGGGCACGGTGGCCGACGTGGTCAAGCTCGATGCCAACAACCGCATCCTGGTGGCCCAAGGCTTGAAGCGCATGCGCAGCGGCAAGATGCATCCCGGCATCGCCGCCCTGTTCCGCGCCGCCGGCCGTGAAGCCCGCCGCGCCACCCCGTTCGACCTCGGCTTTGCCGTGGGCCCGCGCCTGAACGCAGCCGGCCGCCTGGCCGACATGTCGCTGGGCATCGAATGCCTCACTACCGATGACGAAGGCCGGGCCTGGGCCATCGCCCAGCAACTCGATGCCATCAACCGCGAACGGCGCGACATCGAGGCCGGCATGCAGGACACCGCCCTGCTGCTGCTGGACGATTTCAATCCGGCCGACCGCCGTACCATCGCCATCTTTGATCCCTCCTGGCACCAGGGCGTGATCGGCATCGTGGCCTCGCGCCTGAAAGACAAGTTCTACCGCCCCACGATCACCTTCGCGCCCGGCGATGAAGGTTTCATCAAGGGCTCGGGCCGCTCGATTGCCGGCTTCCACCTGCGCGACGCGCTGGACCTGGTATCCAAGCACGCGCCTTCGGTGATGACCAAGTTCGGCGGCCACGCCATGGCGGCCGGATTGACCATCCATGCCGACGCCTTCGATGCCTTCTCCCAGGCCTTTGAGGCGGTCGGCCGCGACTGGCTCACGCAGAACCAGCTGGAACGTGTCATCGAGACTGATGGTGAACTGGAGGAAAGCTATTACTCGGTCGAATTCATCACCCTGATGGACCAGCAGGTCTGGGGCCAGGGCTTCGCCCCGCCGGTGTTCTGCGACCATTTCCGCGTACTCAGCCAGCGCATCCTGAAGGAAAAGCACCTCAAGCTGCAGCTGGAAAAGGGGGGCCGCAAGTACGATGCCATCTGGTTCGGCCATACCGATGCCCTGCCCGATCACGCCCAGGTTGCCTTCCGGCTCGATGCCAATGAGTACAACGGCAAAACCACGGTGCAGCTGATGGTGGAGCACGCTGAGCCGGCCTGATCGGACACAGCCGCTTCCTGCCGGAAAACTGACGGATCATCACACCCTTGTCTGGCCGCGAACCCGCGCCAGACAAGGATTGCGGCATGGAAACAAGCGTAAAAAAAGCCAACAATCGCAACGTTGCAGTGGCACAATGTTGGCTTGGAGCGACTTCCGAATCGATTTGAGGGAAGTGGACAACACGGGCGCTCCGAGGAATAACAACAACAGCAAACCCCTGAATGAAGCTCAAGCGCATCCATTGCAGCCTGGTGACTCGTCTCGTCCTCTTCGGCCTCCTGCTGATCGTGGGCAGCGCGCTCCTGCGCTATCACATCCTGATCGGCTTTCTCGAAAAGGAGCAGGCCCAGGTCGCCGCCGACCAGCAAAGCACCATCGCCAGCTATCTGGCCGAAGACATCGGCTACCGCGTGCAGGAACGTGCACGTTATCTGGAGCGCCTGGCCCGGCACATGCCCTCGCCGATGCTGGACGACCGTGCCGCCATCCGCGCCTGGCTGCAGGACCACCAGGAGCTGCAGCCGCTGTTTGCCCAGGGCCTGTTCGTGGCCGATGCCAATGGGCTCATCGTGGTCGACTACCCCACGCTCAATGGCCGCCGCGCGCTCTCACTGACCCAGTACACGGATTTCGAACGGGTGCTGCAAGGGGCGACGGTGATCTGTCCCCCCATGACCAGCCCGGCCAGCGGCAAACCCATCATCGCCATGCTCACCCCGCTGCGCAATACCGAAGGCAAGGTGGTGGGCGTGCTGGGCGGCAGTACCGAACTCAATGCGCCGGGCTTCCTCGATCATCTGCAACGGGCCCGGCTGGGGCCGACCGGCAGCTTCCTGCTGATTTCGCCGAGCCAGCGCTTGATCATCGCCTCCAGTGACGAAGCCCTGGTCTACAGCCAGTTGCCCCCGGTCGGCAAGGACCTGCTGATGGACCGCGCCCTGCAACAGGGTTTCCGCGGCAATGGCGTCGGCCTGGCCGCGAATGGCATCAATGAAATCAAGGCCTTCGCGTCGATTCCCGGTACCAGTTGGCTGGTGGCCGTGACGCTGCCGCTGGCCGACGCCCTGCCGACGGTCGAGCGCACGCGCGCCCTGATCGGACGCGGCGGACTGATCCAGGGAGCGATGGTGATCCTGCTGGTGACGCTGGCCTACTTGTGGTTCTTCCGTCCCCTGCGCCGCGCCGCCGCACTGGCAGACCGCATGACGCGCGGTGAATTGCCCTTGTCGCCGCTGCCAGTGGAACGGCGCGATGAAGTCGGCCACCTGACCATGGCCTTCAACGGCTTGCTGTCGCGCCTCAAGCTGCACCAGGCGGAATTGCAGCACCAGGCGCATCACGATGTACTCACCGGCCTGCCCAACCGCATGATGCTGGCCGAACGCATGGAAGCCGCACTCACTCACGCCTGCCGCGAACGCAATGGGGTGGCGCTGCTGTTCCTCGACCTGGATGGATTCAAGCCGATCAACGATACCCTCGGCCACAAGGCCGGTGACCAGGTGCTGCAGGAAGTCACGCGGCGGCTGCGTCAGGTGGCCCGCCACGGCGACACGCTGGCGCGTGTGGGCGGGGATGAATTCGTGCTGCTCATCACCGACCTCGGCCAGCCCTATGAAAACGGCGCGCAGGTACTGGCCGAAAAATGCATCCGGGTGGTCTCCGAACCACTGCAACTGGCGCAGGGCGAGTACCAGCTGGGCGTGTCAGTAGGCATCGCCGTGTGTGATGGAAGCTGTGACGCCGACAGCCTGCTGCAGGCCGCTGACAAGGCCATGTATGCCGCCAAGGGCAATGGGCGCGGTTGCTACGTGATTGCACCGGCTTGGCCGGGAGTGCCAGGAGAACTCAGCGCACCGGGAGGAACTGCAGGAATGACCCGCCCAGCAGGTTCTGCACATAGCTGATGCCGGCGCGGCGATAGCGCTCGGTCATGAATTCGGCCATCAGGTCGAGACGGCCGACGATCTTGCCGAATTCCCGTTCAAAACTCAGGTTGCGTGCCTCGCTGCCGATCTCGTCGGACAGCAGCAGGGGCGCTCCGTTGGCATTCTTGCGGCTGGAGAGGATCCAGGCGGCGATTTCCACATTGCGCGCGGCATTGTAGAGATGCTGGGCGTCGAGCCCGTCGACCAGAAAGAATTCGATCTTGTTGCCATGCGCGACGATGATCATGTCGGCGGTCGCATCGATGAAGGCGGCGACCCGATCCCCCTTGAACTCCGGTGACAAGGCCAGCGTCATGGCCTGGATATCGCGCTTGCCCTGCAATTCGGGCCAGGCCTGGCGCTGTTCGATGGCTTGTTTCACCTTCTTCTCGGCCTCGTCGCGGCTGCCAGCGGTTTTCTTCCACTCGGCCGGATTGCGCCGATACAGCTTGGACATCAGCAGGTACAGGCTATCGAGATTGGCGCGCATGGCCAGGGTGGCCACACGGTTGCTGTCGGATTGCCCCATCTCGCGTGAACTGGCCTCGGCCCCCTTGACTTCGCCATGCGGCGCGGGGGGCGAGGCGCAGCCGCCCAACAGGGTGGCGCACAGCAAGGACAGGGGCAGAAGGGAGAACAGCTTTCTGGTCATCGGCGGGCGGGACGAAACGAGCTGATAGGACTGATCCTAGCAGAATGCGTTCCGTCCGCCCCCTTCAGGCTGAAGCCTTTTGCTTCACATCAGGCCTTGCCGGTCTGCGGCAAACCGGTCAGGTAGCCCACGGTGGCACCGAAGCGGTCCTTGAAGTTGGCGCGCACCAGGGGATCGAGGGTGTCCTTGACCTTGTCGTGCAAGCCTTTCTCCCAATCGCCGGCGTGCTGGAAGTTGCTCATCACGTAGGTCCAGCCGTTGATCTCATCCACCGCATGCAGGCCGGTCGATTCAGCGCCCGCCGGGCAGGACAGCACGCGGGTGAGCGCCTTGGTATCGACGTTGTAGGCCCACAGGAAGTTGTTGACGTGCATGCCGCTGTCTTCACCGATGAACAAGGTACGCAGCTTTTCCGAGAACTTTATGTTGTCCGGATTGGCGATGTGTTCTTGGTCGGCCAGGTTGCCCAAGGCATCCGGGGTCTTCAGGTCCACGCCCACCAGGGCAGCCGGCGGGGCCATGTCGATGGCCACCCATTCGCTGTCGATGGCATTGCCACCGGCATCGCGCTGGCCACCGCGCAGGTTCAGGGCATACACGGCGCCAGCCTTGGGGCCTTCGACCTTGATGTGGCCGGAGCCGTTGAGCATCGAGGTCTGCACATAGGACATGGCCGAATAGGCGATCTTGTCGCGAGCATTGACGGTGGTGCCTTCCATCTTGGTGAAGCCCAGGCTGCCACCGGCCAGTGCCGCGTAGCGGTGGGTTTCCAGGAAGGCGGCGGCCTTCTGCATGCCCGGCTTGACGCGCACCCAGTTGAACTTGCCATTGAACGGGATCTTGGAGAAGGAACCGTCAGCCGGATCGGTAGTGCGGATGTCCATGATGTCGGAGGACTTGTAGCGGTCCGCCATGGCCTTGATTTCGGCACTGGTGGCGCTGCCCAGGCGTACCCAGGACAGCTTGCCGGCACCCGGACCAACGCCCGAGACCTGCTCCCAGCGCGCCACATAGAGCGTGCCCGCGGACAGGTCAGCGGCGCGGTCGGCGATGAACATGAACAGGCCGCCGTTGGTGGCATCGTCGCCCATCAGCACGGTACGCTGGTCCGGCATGACCTGTACCAGCTCGTGCGAGATGCGGCCCAGGCAATAGTGCTTCTTGATGGAACCGGTGCCGTCCGGGTTGACGGTCACTTCCGGCAGGTGGCCGTAGTGATAGGGATTGGCGCGGTTTTCGTCGCCATACAGGTTCTTGCTGAAGGCCTTGAATTGCGGATTGGAGGCGATGGCAGAGGCGTCCGGTTCATATTCTTCCGACGACAGGTGCGTATTCCAAGGCGACAGGCTGGCACCGCAAGTGATCCACAGGCCGTTGACCTGGGAGGTATCAACATTGTGGTACTGCACCAGCGAGAGCTTGCCCGACGAAGGATCCTGGTCCAGGGTCAGCACGGCGATGGGCGACGGCAGCTGGCCGTACATGGCCGCCTGCTTCTGGTCGCGCGTGGTGTATTCGAATTGCACCACGGCAAATACCGCATTGCCCTTCACGCCCGGCACCTTGGCACCGGCCACGGTCAGCAGCGAAGAGCCGTCCGGGCAGTCGGAATAGAACTGGCGCTCCTTGCCCGGCACCGAGCGGTCGATGATGGGCTGGTTGTTGATGTCCAGGTAGCCGCCGGCGAGGATGCTGCCGCCCTTGCCGTTCGGGACCATGTCGCCGGTCATGAAGAAAGGCTGATAGGCCAGCTTGTAGCTCTGCTTGCTGCCATCTGCAAAAGTCACTTCCAGGGCCGAGCCGACGGTGGTGGCGGCCATGGCGGCCGGGTTGTCCAGGGTCGGGGCCGGCATGCCGGTGAAACGCGCCGAGGCGAAGGGCTTGCCCGCACCCGGGGTGGCGCAGGCGGCCAGCAGGGCCGAGGCCGACAGGCCGCCCGCCAGCGGCAGCAGGGGCGCAGCGCCCAGAGCCTTGAGCAGGTTGCGGCGGCCGGCTTGCGGCTGGTCGGCGACGGTTGGGGTGGCGGTGGGGGCAGGCTGTCTCATCGAGGATTCTCCGGTGGTGGCTAGCAGATGTCGGGCAGCGGCGGACGCACCCGTCAGTATTTTGTCAGTCAAACAAGCGCGCCGATGGTAGCGACGGAAAATGACAGGCGCGTGACGGGGGTGAAACTGCCCTCCTCCTCTTGTATAATTCGAGGTTTGATCGCAAAAGAAACCATCATGGAAGCAGAACGCCTCAATTCCCTCCAATCCTTGCTCGATGATCTGGCCACCCGTGCCACCGAGCTTCGGAGGTATCTTTGACTTCGATGTGAAGTCGGAGAAACTCGAACAAGTCAACGCCGAACTGGAAGATCCCAACGTCTGGAACGACCAGAAGCGGGCCCAGGACCTCGGCAAGGAAAAGAAATCGCTGGAAGCGATCGTCCACACCCTCATCAAGATCGACAGCGAGTTGGCGGATGCGCGCGACCTCTTCGAGATGGCCCGCGAGGAAAAGGACGAGGACACCATCGTCGCCATCGAAGCCGATGCCGAGACCCTGAAGAAGCTGGTCGAAGACATGGAATTCCGCCGCATGTTCAGCGGCCCCATGGACGCCAACAACTGCTTCATCGACATCCAGGCCGGTGCCGGCGGTACCGAAGCCCAGGACTGGGCTTCCATGCTGCTGCGCCAATACCTGCGCTACTGCGAGCGCAAGGGCTTCAAGGCCGAAATCCTGGAACAGTCCGACGGTGAAGTGGCCGGCATCAAGACCGCCACCATCAAGGTCGAGGGCGAATACGCCTATGGCTTCCTGCGCACCGAAACGGGCGTGCACCGCCTGGTGCGCAAGTCGCCGTTCGACTCGTCCAATGGCCGCCATACGTCCTTCTCGAGCCTGTTCGTCTACCCCGAAGTGGATGAATCCTTCGAGATCGAGATCAACCCGGCTGATGTGCGGGTGGACACCTACCGTGCCTCCGGCGCGGGTGGCCAGCACATCAACAAGACCGACTCCGCCGTGCGCCTGACGCACGCCCCGACGGGCATCGTCGTGCAATGCCAGAACGACCGCAGCCAGCACCGCAACCGGGCCGAGGCCTGGGACATGCTGCGCGCCAAGCTGTTCGAACTGGAACTGCGCAAGCGCATGAGCGAGCAGCAGAAGCTGGAAGACTCCAAGACCGACGTCGGCTGGGGCCACCAGATCCGCTCCTACGTGCTGGACCAGTCCCGCATCAAGGACCTGCGTACCAACTTCGAAACCGGCAATACCAAGGCCGTCCTCGATGGCGACATCGACGACTTCATCGCGGCCTCGCTGAAACAGGGCGTCTGATCCAGGCGGGCCGCGCGGCTGTGCTGCGCGGCCCGGCTTTCCGGACTGACCGTTCAACCATCAAGAATTCCAACCATGACCACGCAAAACACCCCCGCCGCCCAGCCGGCAGCCGACGAGAACAGCATCATCGCCGAGCGCCGCGCCAAGCTGGCCGCCATCCGCGAGCAGGGCGTCGCCTTCCCCAACGATTTCCGCCCGGCCAACAATGCCGCCGACCTGCACGCCAAGTACGATGGCCTGGAGAATGAAGCGCTGGAAGCCGAACCGGTCCAGGTGACCGTGGCGGGCCGCATGATGTTGAAGCGTGTCATGGGCAAGGCGGCCTTCGCCACCCTGCAGGACGCCTCGGGCGCGCGCGCCGATGGCCGCATCCAGCTCTACGTGACCCGCGACGTCACCGGCGAAGAAGCCATGGCCGCTTTCAAGCACTATGACCTGGGCGATATCCTGGGCGTTGAAGGCACCCTCTTCAAGACCAAGACCGGCGAGCTGTCCATCAAGGTCACCAAGTTGAAACTCATCACCAAGTCGCTGCGCCCGCTGCCGGACAAGTTCCACGGCCTGGCCGACCAGGAAATGAAGTATCGCCAGCGCTACGTGGACCTGATCATGAGCGAAGAGACGCGCCGCACCTTCAAGGCGCGTACTGCAGCGATGTCGTCGATCCGCCGCTTCATGGAAACCAACGGTTTCATGGAAGTGGAAACCCCGATGCTGCACCCGATCCCGGGCGGCGCGGCGGCCAAGCCCTTCATCACCCACCACAATGCGCTGGACATGCAGATGTTCATGCGCATCGCCCCCGAGCTGTACCTGAAGCGCCTGGTGGTGGGCGGTTTCGAGCGCGTCTTCGAGGTCAACCGCAACTTCCGCAACGAAGGTGTCTCGCCGCGTCACAACCCCGAATTCACGATGATGGAGTTCTACGCTGCCTACGTGGATTACCAGTGGCTGATGGGCTTCACCGAACAGGTGATCCGCCAGGCCGCCATCGACGCCCACGGCACCGCCGTGCTGACCTACCAGGGCCGCGAGCTGGACCTGTCCAAGCCCTTCGACCGCCTGACCATCACCGGCGCGATCCTGAAGTACGCTCCGAACTACACCGAAGCGCAACTGGCCGACATCGACTTCCTGCGCACTGAACTCAAGAAGTTCGGCGTCAAGACCGACCAGGCCCCGCTGGCCGGTGCCGGCATCGGCGCGCTGCAACTGGCGCTGTTCGAAGAAACGGCCGAATCGCAGCTGTGGAACCCGACCTACATCATCGATTACCCGGTCGAGGTCTCGCCGCTGGCGCGCGCTTCCGACACGGTCGCCGGCATCACCGAGCGCTTCGAACTGTTCATCACCGGCCGCGAGATCGCCAACGGCTTCTCCGAGTTGAATGACGCTGAAGACCAGGCCGCCCGCTTCCAGGCGCAAGTGGCCGCCAAGGACGCTGGCGATGAAGAAGCCATGTACTACGACGCCGACTACATCCGTGCCCTGGAATACGGCATGCCGCCGGCCGGTGGCTGCGGCATCGGCATCGACCGCCTGATGATGCTGATCACCGACTCGCCCAACATCCGCGACGTGATCCTGTTCCCGCACCTGCGCCGCGAAGACTGATCGTCACGCGGGACGGCGCTGCGCCGCTCCCGCGTTGGCGCATCCCGCCTTGCTGCCTCCGCATCCCGCCCGGGATGCGGAACCCCATCCCCCCTGCACGCCCCTCCCTTCCCGCCTGAAACGCCCTTCGATTGCTCCAGAGCAGTGTTGTCTTGCCGCAAACCCGTGTCCAGACCGACTGTTGCAGGATTACAAGTCCTTACAACTGACACAGAATCGGGATTTTTTTTGGCCCATGACCACTCCATAATCCAGTCATCCACTCATCAACGACAACAGAACAACTAGAGAGGTCATCATGGAAACCAATGCCAATACCAATACCCCGCAAAACCTGAACGCAAGCAACAACGCCGTGAGCCAGCCTTCCGCACCTGCTTCGTCGGGACGGATTCATCCGCTGGTCGCCGGTGCCTCGGTGGCCGTGATTCTGGTCAGCCTGATCGGCGTGGCCGCGATGACGGGTCTGTTGCCCAGCTCCAAGAGCGCCAATTCGCCGCAGCAGGTCGCGGCCATGGAGCAAGCCGGCCAGCCGGGCCAAGCCGCCCAGGGCCAGCAACCGCTGGTGCAGCAACAAGCTCCGCAATCCACCTCTTACCAGCCGCAACAGGGCGCCTACCCGGCCCAGGCAGCAGCCCCCGTGGCCCAGCGCGCCGCGGCCGTTTGCAGCAGCTGCGGTGAAGTGATCGGCGTGCGGACCGTGCGCCACAGCGTCCCGACCAGCGGTGTGGGTATTGCTGGCGGTGCCGTGGTCGGCGGCCTGCTGGGCAACCAGATCGGTGGCGGTACCGGCCGTACCCTGGCCACCATTGCCGGTGCCGTCGGCGGCGGTTACGCCGGCAACGAAGTGGAAAAGAACGTGCGCTCCACCACCAGCTACGTCGTCGACGTCCGCATGGACAATGGCAAGACCCGCAGCTTCCCGCAAACCAGCGAAAACTGGCGTGTCGGCGACCAGGTGCGCGTGGTCAATGGCCGCCTGGAAGGCCGCGGTTAAGTCCGACAGCCCCTTCGCCCGGTCTCCGGGCGCGAGCAAACAAGCCCTTCGAGTCGCCTCGAAGGGCTTTTTCTTTGTTGTCATTTAACCGCCCGGTATTTGTCTTTTGGTGCTGGATATGAAGATTTGTGCACCAATTGCGTCTTTACAACGTTATCCTGACATCAGATTGTCATTTTCCTGCCGGATGGCATGCCAGGCAACCGTCACCCGGCGTTTCCGGGAAGGCAATTGATAAACGCTGGCAACATTTCAACGAGGCAGTTAGACTTTCGCGAAAAGTCATCCGCCTGGACGGCAGCGGAGTTGGTAGTCGGGAAACAGAACGCTGAAGCGTCGACCCGCTTACTCGTACTGAACGGGGGGCGAAGAATTCGCCGGGCGGCGCCCACGGGGCGCGAAAAGCGTTTGAAGATTTATGGACTCACTGTCATCCACCGATACCAGCAGCCCGGCCAGCACAGCGGCCGAGCCTGTCGAGCAACCTCAGCCTGAAGAGCGACACGGCGGCCCGCACAAGGAGCATGCGGTCATCCTGCTGCACGGCCTGTGCGGTTCGCAGCTGGAAATGGGGTCCATCCCCAAGCAGCTGAAGAAGGCTGGCTGTACCGTCATCCCGCTCAACATCGACAACTATTCCGCTGCCCTCACCAATCCGCGCGTCTCGCCCAATTGGGAAGACTGGTGCGCCGTGGTCGAAAGCCGGGTGGCGCGCCTGAAGGAAGAATTCCGTACCGTCTCGTTGTGCGGCCTGTCCATGGGCGCGACGCTGGCGCTGGCCGTGGCGGCGCGCAGCAAGGAACTGCTGTCGGTGGTGCTGCTCTCGCCGGTGCTGCAATACGATGGCTGGTCAGTGCCCTGGTACTGGAAAATGTTGACCGTGGTCTATGACATGGGCGTGCGCAACTGGTCCTACAAGGAAAGCGAACCCTACGGCATCAAGAATTACGAGATGCGCCGCCGTGTGGCCGCCGCACTGGAAAAGGATGGCGTGGCCGCCGTCGGTGCCGCTGCCATCCCGGCACGCCACCTGCGCGCCGCCCTGCGCATGATCGCTTTCGTGCGCAAATCCCTGCCCCTGGTCCGCACCGATACCCTGATCATTCACTCCATCGACGATGAAACCGCATCGCCGCGCAATGCCGAGCTGATCCTGCAACAGATCAACGCCGAGGTACGCAAGGTGATCTGGCTGGGCGACTGTTATCACATCATCACCGTCGACAATGAACGTGAAATCGTCACCAACGAAACCGTGATGTTCATCAAGCGCAGCATCGAGATCCACGGCAACGAGATGAACCGCAAGTATCTCGCCCATGCCTCGCCACTGAAGGACAGACGGCACTGACTTGATGTGAAGATACAACGCAGCCCGGCAATTTGGCCGCCAGTAAGTCTTTTGACAGACAGCATTCTTAACATGAGCCCATTGCACCACCGTGCAATGTGAACCAAGATGGATACGACGCGCCCCCACTCCAAGACCATCATGAGCCTGATCCGACTCAAGAACGCCAAAAGCTGGCGCCCGCAGGGCTTCAGGCCGTTGTACGTGAGTACTTTCGGCTTCGTCGCCGCCTTCGGGCTGCGCTATGCGCTGGCGCCTTTTGTCGAGGAATCGCTGTCGATGCTGTTCTTTGCCGTCAATTGCATCGTGATGAGCTATCTGTTCGGCTATCTGTACTCCCTGGGCCTGCTGGCCATCAGCATCCCCACGGCCATGTTCTTCTTCCGCAAGCCGTATTACACGATGGACGGGCTCAACGACAAGGACATCTTCCTGATCCTGGTCTACATGGTCATCGTCGCCACCGCCTCGATCATCATCGAGTGGCTGCAGCGCGAGCGCTATGCCGCGGTGCTGCAGCAGCGCGTATCGGAAACCCGCTATCGCCTGCTGATCGAATCGGACCAGGCGCGCCGTGCCGAATACGCCAGACAATTCGAAAGCAGCGCCCGCGAAAGCGCCTGATTTCGATCCGCACCGGGGCTGCCGGCAACACCTGCGCAGCCCATCAGGAAGCTCCTGATACCCTGCCCGCAGCCTCTCCCCTAAGATGCCTCCATACCAGCAAGGAGGCTGCCATGTCCCTGACCCATCACCTGCCCAGCGTACTCGTCGTCGATGCCGACCTGGACGCCATCGAAACCGCCCGCTTCGCCGTCTGGCGCAGCCAGTTGCCCTGCCAGTTCGAATGGTTCGACGATGCCGAACTGGCCAATGCTTCGCTGCTGACCAAGGCGCTGTGCCGCAGCAAGGAGCTGCCGGCCCTGATCCTGCTGGATCCGCGCAGCTTTACCGGCACCGAAGGGTATGAATTGCTGCGCACCCTGTGCATCTACCAGCAACTGGCGCATATCCCGCTGGTGCTGTTCACGGCCGCGCCGATGTCCGCCGATTTCGCCCAGGAACAAGACAGCCGCATCTGGTATGCCGCCAAGCCGGCCCGCGCGGCCGATTACATGGACCTGGTCACGCGCTGCGTGAAGCAGCGCCTGCATCAGCCGGCCACGCTCTGATCACGCTGCACGCGCCTGACGATCCCCGCCAGGCGCCTGATCAGCGCGGCGTATTGCTCTTGCGAGGTATTGCCGTAACCGATCACCAGCCCGTTGTTGCCAGCCTGCGCCGGCCCAGCCGAAAACGACGACAGCGCCCCGACGTTCATGCCCGCCGCCCGCGCCGCCGTACTCACGGCGGTATCCGGACAATCCGGCGGCAGCCGCAAGGTCAAATGCAAGCCGCTGTCGCCCCCTGAAATGCCGAACTCCGGCAACTGCGCCTGCAAGGCCGCCCGCAGAGCCTGCTGGCGCTCCCGATAGAGCCGCTTCATGCGTCCCAGATGGCGCGCGAACTGGCCGCCGGCCATGAACTCCGCCAACGCCAGCTGCTCCAGCCGGTGCCCGCCGCGCAACAACTCGGACAGCGCGCGCCCCGCCCCCTCTCCCACGGAAGACGGCAGTACCAGAAAACCGATGCGCAAGCCCGGGAACAGGGTCTTGCTGAAGGTGCCCACGTACAGCACCGGCGCATCCGGCACCAGTCCCTGCATGGCCGGGATGGGATGGCCGTGATGGCGGAAGTCGCTGTCGTAATCGTCCTCGATGATCCAGCAGCCGTGTTCACGGGCCCGCGCGATGAGCGCCAGCCGCCGCGCCAGCGACAGTACCGCGCCGGTCGGATATTGGTGCGAAGGCGTCACATGGATCAGCCGGGGCGGCGAGCGCCAGGCCCGCTCGGCAATCAGGATGCCCTCCTCGTCGACCGGCATGGAACGAATCTTCATATCGCCTGCATGGAAGGCGGCACGCACCCCGCCATAGCCGGGATCCTCCAGCCAGGCGCGCTCACCCGGATTGGCAAAGAGCCGCACGCACAGCGACAGCGCTCCTTGTGAGCCCTCGGTCACCACTACCTGTCCCGCTTCGCAACGCACGCCGCGAGCCACCCGCAGATATTGCGCGATGGCCTCGCGCAAGGCTGGCTCGCCCAGCGGATCGCCATAGGCCAGCGCCATCGGGCCGGCCCGTTTCAGCGCGCGCTCCTGCGCGCGCAGCCAGGCATTGAGCGGAAAGCGATTGAGCGCCGGCATCCCCGGCGTGAGGGCCAGCCCGCGGTCACCGGCATCGCGCGTGGGCTGCATGGTGCTGACCCGGCGCGATGGGCGTGCGTGGCCAGTGCGTGACGCAGGGGACACGGCATGCAGCCTTGCCGGCGCTGCCAGCAGGGTCGCCACGCGCGTCCCCTGCCGATCCGCTACGGCATAGCCCTCGGCCACCAGTTGTTCATAGACTGCCAGCACGGTATTGCGCGCTACCTGCAACTGCTCGCACAGGCTGCGGGTGGAAGGCAGGCGACTGCCGGGCGGCAACTGGCCACCGAGGATGGCGCGCTTGAAGCGCGCCAGCAATTGCTGCTGGCGCGAGGCCGCACCGGGCCGTACATTGAGCGGGGAAGACAGCAGGGAAAGTAGCATGGCAAGCGAGTTTTCGTGGCTCCATCAAATCATCAACCTGTGGCACTTTTGATGATGCCACGAAAACGCTATCGTGCCAGCTCTCCCTCGCCATGAAAGCCACCATGACCGATCTCGTCCGCAGCAACGATTACCAGCAACCCATCGGCCCTGCCCTGCCGGACTGGCAGCCGCGTGCGCGTCCCGATGGCCGCACCCTGCAAGGCCGCAGCTGCCGGCTGGAGCGGCTGGATGCCGACCGCCACGCCGCGCAACTGCACGCCGCCTTCGCCACCGCCCCGGATGGACGCGACTGGACCTACATGATGAGCGGCCCCTTCCCCGACGCCGCCAGCTACCGTCAGCAGGCCACGCAGATGCAGGGCACGCAGGATCCGCTGCACCATGCCGTGATCGACCTGCGCACGGGGGACGCCATCGGCACCCTGGCCCTCATGCGCATCGAACCGGCGCACGGCGTGATCGAGGTCGGGCACATCGCACTCTCGCCGCTGCTCAAGCGCAGCCGTATGGCCACCGAAGCGCACTACCTGCTGATGCGCCACGTCTTCGAGGATCTCGGCTATCGCCGCTACGAATGGAAGTGCGACAGCCTCAATGCGCCCTCGCGCGCTGCCGCGCAGCGCCTGGGGTTCAGCTTCGAGGGCATCTTCCGCCAGGCCATCGTCTATCGTGGCCGCAGCCGGGATACGGCGTGGTTCTCCATCATCGACAGCGAATGGCCGGCACTACGCGCAGCCTTTGAACGATGGCTGTACGACGGCAATTTCGATGCAGCGGGCCAGCAGCGCCAGTCACTTTCCGTCCTGACACGCGCCGCGCTCACGCAGACGAACGCGGTGTCTTGAGCTGCTTGAGTTCCCACAGCGCTTCCAGCACATGGCGCGTCGCCGGTTCCAGCTGGCTGGCGCGATGGGCGATACCGAGGGGCCGCCACAGCGCTGGCCGCAAGGGCCGCATGACGATGCGCGGATCCAGCGGCACCGGCCGCCCTTGCGCGCTGGCCTCATGCGGCAGCAGCGTGGCACCGTAACCGGCGGCCACCAGACTCTTGATGGCATCGTTGAAATTGAGCTGGATGCGCGCCTCCGGTTGCTCACCGGCCCCCGCGAACCATTCGCTGGTGAGGCGCGAGAGCCGCGTCTCGGGCGCATTGAGGATCAGCGGCTGCGCGGCCAGCCAGCCCGGCGTGACCAGCCGGGGCGCGTGCCAGGCCGCCGGCAGGAAGGCCATCACCGGATCACGCCGCCACGGGCGGACCGTCAGGCCGCTCACGGGAGACTGTGGCAAGGCCACCAGGCCGATGTCCAGCAGCCCTTCGTTCAACTGCGACAGTGTCTCCTGCGAGGTCAGGATGTGGATCTGCACGTCGATATCGGGATGGCGCTGCCCCAGCCGTTCCAGCACCTGCGGCAGCAACGTGGCAATGGCCCCGGTGGAGGCACCCAGCCTGACGCGCCCGGCCAGCCCCAGCACTTGCCGGCCGACTTCTTCCAGTGCCTGGTCGGCCGCCGCCAGCAATTGCCGTGCGCGGGCGATCAGGGTGGCACCGATGCCGGAAGGCCGCACCTGGCTGCGCTGGCGCAACAGCAGCGGCGCACCGATGCGCTCTTCCAGTTCGCTGATGTGCAGGCTCACCGTGGGTGGAGCCAGGTGCAGTTCGCGCGCGGCGGCGGCAAAGGAACCCAGGTCGGCAATGGCCACCAGGGTACGCAGACGGTCCAGGCTCAATTCACGCATTGCATGACTCCCGTGGAAAAGACGACGTTCAGGAAAACTGAATGATCTCTTTGTGATATTCAACTTTTCCAATTATACGATCCGGTTCACCATGCAGGTCTTCGGCAAGCGCCAGCCGACCTGATTCGGCGCACATCCCTGTCTTCCCTGCATTGGAGCAACCCGTGAGCACACTTCCCCTGATCTTCATCGATGGCGACCAAGGCACCACCGGCCTGCAGATCCATGAGCGTCTGCGCGACCGCAAGGACCTGCGCATCCTGACCCTGCCGGCCGCCGAGCGCAAGGATGCAGCCCGCCGCGCCGAGGCCATCAACAGCGCCGACATCGCCCTGCTGTGCCTGCCGGATGCCGCTGCCCGCGAAGCCATCACGCTGATCGAGAATCCCAAGGTGCGCGTGATCGATGCCAGCTCGGCCCATCGCACCAGCCCCAGCTGGGTTTATGGCTTCCCCGAACTGTCGGCAGAACAGCCGCAGGCGATTGCCCATGCACAGCGCGTGACCAATCCCGGCTGCTACCCGACCGGTGCCATTGCCCTGCTGCGTCCGCTGGTCCACGCCGGCCTGGTGCCCGCCGATTATCCGCTGGCCATCCATGCGGTCTCCGGCTATTCCGGTGGCGGCCGCGCCCAGGTCGAGCAATACGAAGGGGCGGAGGCCGCGCAAGCCGCGCCCTTCGTGCTATACGGACTGGGACTGGCGCACAAGCATCCGCCGGAGATGCAGTTGCACGCCGGCTTGTCGCAGCGCCCGGTATTCGTGCCCAGCTATGGCGCCTTCCGCCAGGGCATCGTGCTGTCCATCGCCTTGCAGGCCCGCCTGCTGCCGCCGAACGCCACGCTGGAGAGCCTGCGGGCCGCCCTGCAGGCGCATTACGCCGGTGCGCGCCACGTCACCGTGCTGGATGCGGAACAAAGCGCGGCCACGGCCCAGCTCGATCCAACCCGCCACAACAACAGCAACGACATGACGCTGGGGGTCTTCGGCAATGCCGCCGAAGGACACCTCCTGCTGTGCGCCGTGTTCGACAACCTGGGCAAGGGCGCCTCCGGTGCCGCCGTGCAGAACCTGGACCTCATGCTGGGTGCCCGCTGACTCGTGTATCAGGACCAAGCTCATCAGCACGTATCCATTGACCGGCGGGCGACACCCACAAGGCCGCGCCCGCCGTCAAGCGTCTGACTCGTAAATTGTGGTAAAGGACTGAAATAGCGCAAGGCAGGAAAGCGCAGGCTGTGGCATGATGGCACCTCGATTTGCCACCCAACCTGCAGGTGCCGGCCCTCCCCCCTCAGCAGTGACCGCCGCCCGCTTCGAAGCAAGATGTCCACCACCTTAGGCGCTATCGCGTGCAAGTATTTTGACGCGACCATCAAACTGACTCCCGTATTGCGTACCGATGGCAAGTGGACGGCGTTCGTCCATATCGACTTTCCGGACCGCACCACGCATGAATTCGGCGATTTCAAGCCGGGCAATTCCAAGATGGAAGCCCTGCAGAATGCCGTCACGGCGGCCGAGCAATACGTCCGCGAGCGCAAGAAAAAGTAAGTTTTTTCTTCCCTCCTCTGCCGCATGAAAAAACGGCCTGCATCGCTGCAGGCCGCGCTTTCGGCTGTTGCGGGCTGTACGCTCAATTCATCTTCACGCCCGCCGCCTCGCTTTCCTTATAGATTGCATCGATGAGATCCTGCCCCACGCGCGAGGCCATGCTCTTGTGTACCGGCAGCAGTGCGCGCCGCCATTCGGCTTTCTCGTCCTCGCTCAGAGTATAGATCTTGGTCTTGCCACTGGCCTTGATGGCAACCAGGGCATCGTCATTTTCCTTCTGGGCGATGGTATTGGCATACACGGTCGCCTCCTTCATGGCCCCTTCAAGCTGGCTGCGCACGTCCGCCGGCAAGGCTTCCCAGAACTTCTTGTTCACGATCACCGCATAGCCGATGTAGCCGTGGTCCGACACCGTCAGGTTGGACTGCACCTCGTGCATCTTCTGCGTATAGACATTGGACGGGGTGTTCTCGCTGCCATCCACCACGCCGGTCTGCATGGCCTGATACACCTCGGAAAACGCCAGCACCTGCGGATTGGCCTTGAGGGCGCGGAACTGTTCATCGAGTACCTTGGAGGACTGGATGCGCATCTTCAGTGCCCGGAAGTCCGCCACCTTGTGCAGCGGGCGGTTGGCCGTCATCACCTTCATGCCGTTATCCCAGTAGGCCAGGCCCTTGATGCCCTTGCTCTCCAGCTTCTGGAACAGCCCCTGCCCGATCGGCCCTTCGGTCACCCGTTTCAGCACGGTCTTGTTGGGGAAGATGTAGGGAAGATCGAAGACCTCGAACTCCTTGGCGCCCAGCGGGCCGAACTTGGCCAGCGAAGGAGCAAGCATCTGCACCGACCCCAGTTGCAGGGCTTCCAGTTCTTCCTTGTCCTTGTAGAGCGTGCTGTTGGGATAGACCTCGACCTTGACGCGGCCATGGGTCGCCTTCTCGGCCAGTTCCTTGAAGCGTTCCGCGCCCTTGCCCTTGGGCGTGTCATTGGCCACCACGTGGCTGAACTTGATGACGATGGTCTGCTGGGCCAGCGCTGCCGTGGCCGACAGGCTCAGCGTGGCGAAGGCGCAGGCGGTCAGTGCCGCCCGCTTTGTGATGATGGTCATGGATGTCTCCTCCGGGGGTGAAGCCGGCAGGCCGATGACCTCGGCCTCCCGGCGTTAGAACACGATCAGGTCACGCAGGCCCTCCCCGCTAAGCAGGCGGTCGAAGCCGCGATTGATGTCGGCCAGCGCCAGGCGCTCGCCTATGAGCTTGTCCACCGGCAGCTTGCCGGCCTGGTACAGGCCGATATAGCGCGGGATGTCGCGCACCGGCACGCAGGAGCCGATGTAGCTGCCCTTGACGGTCCGTTCCTCGGCCACCAGGCTGACCTGCTGCAAAGGCCAGTTCTGATTGGGTGCCGGCAGGCCGGCCGTCACCGTCATGCCGCCGCGCCGGGTCATGCGATAGGCGGCCTCCATGGCCTGGACCGATCCCGCCATCTCAAAGGCGTAATCAACACCGCCCTTGGTCAGCGCCTTGACCTTCTCCACCGCATCCGGATCACGGGCATTGACGGTGGCCGTAGCGCCCAGGGCGCGCGCCACTTCCAGCTTGCTGTCATGCAGATCGACGGCAATCACTTCGCGGGCACCGGAGGCCAGCGCGCCCAGCATGGTGCACAGGCCCACGCCGCCCAATCCCAGCACGGCCGCCGTGGTCCCGGCCTTGACCTCGGCCGTATTGACCGCCGCACCCACACCGGTCAGCACGGCGCAGCCGAACAGGGCCGCCTGTACCGGATCGATGTCCGCCTCGATCTTCACGCAGGAGCGGCGCGACACCACCGCATGATCGGCAAAGGCCGACACGCCCAGGTGATGGTGCACATGCTGCGCGCGGTCATGCAGCCGGCGCTGGCCGGAGAGCAATTCCCCTACCGCGTTGGTTGCCGCACCCGGCTCGCACAGCGCGGGACGTCCTTCCATGCAAGGCAGGCAGTGACCGCAGCTCGGCACGAAGACCAGCACCACCAGGTCACCCGCACGCAGGTCGCTCACGCCGCTCCCGACCTCGACCACTTCGGCCGATGCCTCGTGCCCCAGCGCCATGGGCACCGGACGCGGACGCACACCGGTGATGACCGACAGGTCCGAGTGGCACAGGCCCGCTGCCTTCATCTTGACCAGCACTTCACCGGGGCCCGGCGGATCGAGATCGAGTTCCTCGATCTTCAGCGGCTGGCTCACCGCAAATGGGTAAGCCTCGGTCATTTCACGCAATACGGCGGCCTGGATTTTCATGGTGTCGTCTCCCTGCTTGTTGGAAAACGCCTAGATTACACGAGCGCTGCCCGGCGCAACGCGGGTCAAGCTGCGCTCAGTCCACCAGACGTCCGGCCTGATGCAGGAATTTCTCCGCCTGCAGGATCACCGGTTTGTCGATCATTTTTCCCTTGAGCGAAATCGCACCGCCATCGCTGGTACGCACGGCCGCCATCACTTCCTCGGCCCACGCCAGCTCCTGCTCGCCGGGCATGAAGCCACGCCGCACGCCCTCCACCTGCTTCGGATGGATGCACAGCTTCGCGCCAAAGCCCATGCGCCTGGCCCGCTGCACCATGCGTGCGAGGAAGGCATCGTCATTGAAGTCCGTGGTCACGCCATCGATGGGCGGCGCGATGCCCGCCAGGCGCGATGCCATCACCATCTCCATGCGGAAATGCATCAGCTCTTCTTCCTCCGGGCCGCATTGCATGCCCAGATCGACCTGCGCATCGATGGAACCGAAGGCCAGCCGCTGCACCCCCGGCACGGCGGCGATCTCGCGCATCGCGGCCAGGCCGGCGGCACTTTCGATCAGCGCAATCAGACCACGCCCAGGCCCCAGCCGACGCGCGATGGCAGACAGGGTCTTGGCCTCCTCTGCCTTCGGCAGAACAATGCCCGCCATCGATAGTGCAGAAAACGTCAACAGGTCATCACCGTGCCAGACGGTGTCGGCCGCGTTGATGCGCACCCACAGGCGCGGCTGCGGACCATTGCCGCGCAGCCAGCGGGCCAATGTGGCGCGCGCTTCCTCCTTCTGCGGCAGGGCGACTGCATCTTCCAAGTCAACGATGACGGCGTCCGCCCCGCTCTCCAGCGCCTTGGCGTAGCGCTCGGGACGATTGGCCGGAACGAACAGGTAGCTGCTGGCCGTGGCGATGTGCGGTGCCATTACACGGCTCCCCGTTCGCGCAGCGCAGTGATGGCTGCTGCGTCATAGCCCAGTCTGGCGAGGATGGCCTCGGTGTGCTGACCCAAGGCAGGAATGGCTTCCATGCGGTAATCGAAACTGTCATTGGCACCCGGCGGCAGTAGCGCCGCCACCTTGCCGGCCGGCGTATCCACTTCGGTCCAGCGTTCGCGCGCGGCCAGTTGCGGGTGCTGCCACAGTTCCTGCATGGTATTCACGCGCGCATTGGCGATCTGCGCCTGGTCCAGGCGCGCCACCACCTGCTCGGCATTCATGTCGGCGAACATGCCCAGGATCAGCTGGCGCAGCGCTTCGCGATGTTCATGGCGGCGCGCATTGCTGGAAAAGCGTTCATCGGTGGCCAGCGCGGCGTCCTGCAAGACCACCTCGCAGAAGACTTTCCATTCGCGTTCGTTCTGCAAGCCCAGCATGACGGTCTTGCCATCACCGGCCTTGAATGGCCCATAGGGATAGATGGTGGCGTGCTCCGCGCCCGAACGGCCCGGCGCGCTGGCTCCCTGGTAGGCGTAATACAGCGGAAAGCTCATCCACTCCGTCAACGCTTCCAGCATCGAGAGATCGATATGGCTGCCGCGTCCGTCGCGCCCGCGTTTGATGAGGGCGGCCAGAATGTTGGAATACGCGTACATGCCGGCGGCGATATCGGCAATCGAGCATCCGGCCTTGACCACTTCATCCGGCGTCCCGGTGACCGACAGAAAACCGGCTTCACTCTGGATCAGCAGGTCATAGGCTTTCTTGTCGCGATAGGGACCATCCTCGCCATAGCCGGAGATGTCACACACGATCAGGCCCGGATGCTTCGCATGCAGCGTCTTGGCCGACAGGCCGAGCCCGGCGGCGGCGCCCGGCGCGAGGTTCTGCACCAGCACATCGGCTCCGCCCAGAAGCTGGTCGATGATGCGCTTGCCCTCTTCATCCTTGAGGTTGAGGGTCAGACTTTCCTTGGAACGATTGGTCCAGACGAAATGCGAGGACAAGCCGTTGACGCGCGTATCGTAGCCGCGCGCAAAATCCCCGACACCGGGCCGCTCGATCTTGATGACACGGGCCCCCAGGTCTGCCAGCTGGCGCGTACAGAACGGCGCGGCGATGGCGTGTTCCAGACTGATGACGGTGATGCCCTCCAGCGGGCGATTGGCGTGCGACATGGAGACTCCCTTGGGCGGCCTGATTCAGAAGGAACGGGGCAGACCGAGAATGTGCTCGGCCACGTAGGAAAAAATCAGGTTGGTCGAAATCGGCGCCACCTGATACAGCCGTGTCTCGCGGAACTTGCGCTCGACGTCGTATTCGCAGGCAAAGCCAAACCCGCCATGCGTCTGCAGGCAGACATTGGCCGCCTCCCACGAGGCCTTGGCCGCGAGATACTTGGCCATGTTGGCCTGGGCACCGCAGTTCTGATGAGCATCAAAGAGCGCACAGGCCTGGTAGCGCATCAGGTTGGCGGCCTCGATCTCGATGTAGGCATCGGCAATCGGGAACTGCACGCCCTGGTTCATGCCGATGGGGCGATCGAAGACCACGCGTTCTTTGGCATAAGCGCTCGCCTTGTCGATGAACCAGTAGCCGTCGCCGATGCACTCGGCGGCGATCAGGGTGCGCTCGGCGTTGAGGCCGTCGAGGATGTACCTGAAGCCGCGCCCCTCCTCGCCGATCAGGTTCTCGGCAGGGATTTCCAGATTGTCGAAGAAAAGTTCATTGGTCTCATGATTGACCATATTCAGAATGGGCCGCACCTTCAGCCCCTTGCCGATGGCTTCCCTCAGATCGACCAGGAAGATCGACATGCCCTCGGACTTTTTCTTCACCTGATCCAAAGGCGTGGTCCTGGCGAGCAGGATCATCAGGTCGGAATGCTGTACCCGCGAGATCCAGACCTTCTGGCCATTGACCACGTAACGATCGCCCTTCTTCACCGCCACCGTCTTGATGCGCGTGGTGTCGGTACCGGTCGTGGGTTCGGTCACGCCCATCGATTGCAGGCGCAGTTCGCCGCTGGCGATCTTGGGCAGGTATTGCTGCTTCTGCCGTTCCGAGCCGTGGCGCAGCAGCGTACCCATGTTGTACATCTGGCCGTGACAGGCCCCGGAATTCCCGCCAGTACGATTGATCTCTTCCATGATGACCGAGGCTTCGGTCAGCCCCAGTCCCGAGCCACCGTATTCCTGCGGAATCAGGGCCGCCATCCAGCCGGCTTTGGTGAGCGCATCGACGAATTGCTCGGGATAGCCGCGCGCTTCGTCGACCTTGCGCCAGTACTCCGGCGGGAAGGTCTGGCACAGGTCACGCACGGCGTCGCGCAGGTCGGTGTAGGCATCAGGGACGGCTTGATACGACATGAGGGGGCTCCGGCTCTATATTATTTAAATGATTTATTTAGTTTCAGTCCAGCAGGGCTTCGGCCTGCATCGCCAGCTCGCCACGTTCGTTCTGCGCCCACAGCGCCACGCTCTTGCCATCGGCAGCAGGCTTGCCGCACAGCGTGAAGGGCTCGGTATCGAACAAGGTTCCCACCGAGCGGAAGTTGAACTCGCGCATCACCGCCTGCGGCATTTCACGCGCCACCAGGTCGGCCAGCAAGGTGGCGATCAGCGGCCCGTGGACGATGAGGCCGGGATAGCCCTCCACTTCGGTGACATAGCTGCGGTCGTAATGGATGCGATGACCGTTGAAGGTCAGCGCCGAATAGCGGAACAGCAGCACCGGGTCCGGCTCCACGCGGCGCGACCAGCGCGCATCGGTGGGCGCGCTCTTCGGCACCACCACCGGGGCGCCCGGCTGGGGCAGATCGCGATAGACGATGTCATGCTCTTCGGTCAGGCACAGCTGACCCTGATGACGGATGGTGTGCTGCACGCTCACGAAAGCGAGCGCGCCGGTGCGGCCCTGCTTCACGTCCACGCTGGCGATGCGCGAGACCTTCTCGGCCCCTGCGCCGATGGGCAACGCAGCCGCAAACCGCAGCCTTCCCCCGGCCCACATGCGGCGTGGCAGCGGCACCGGCGGCAAGAAACCACCGCGCTGCGGATGGCCATCCGCGCCCACTTCGGACTGGCGGCACACGCTCCAGAAATAGATCCAGTGCCACAGCGGCGGCAGCGCGTCGCCGACCTGCGGCTGGCGCGGACCGTCCAGCGTAGCCGCCAGCGCTGCCGCGAAGGCCGGGCTGATCTGGTCGTGGCGCGTTTCGGTCTTGTCCAGCCACTGCCGCAGCAGGGCGAGATCGAGGTCGGGGTGCGACATGGCTCCTCGCATCGTGGTTGTTGGTTGGGCACGAGTCTGCGGTGTCCACCCGCCGGGGACAATCTGTATTTTTGGAAGGGGGGCTTACGCAGAACTGAAGTCACGCGCAGCACAGGGATGCGGCATCGCGTCACAACTCGTCCGTATTTCACGCCATGCAGCGACGCGATTCGGCGTACCATGGACAGCCACCGAGAGCACGCGTGCACCGATGGCGGAAGCGTGCCGCAATACAGGATGGCCAGGCTTGCCGCAGTGCAGGCGGCATCCTCACCGAATCTTTCCGGGAGACATCATGCTTTTCGATCTGACCGACCTGCGCCTCTTCATCCTCATCGCCGAACTCAACAGCCTCACCCGCAGCGCCGAGCGCATGAATCTCTCGCTGGCCGCCACCAGCAATCGCATCAAGGAACTGGAAACGCGCTTCGGCACCCGCCTGCTCTATCGCGAGAGCAAGGGCGTACAGCTCACGCCAGCCGGGCATACCCTGCTGCATCACGCACAGCTCTTCATGCAGCAGGTGGAACACCTCAAGAGCGACATGCAGCAGTACAACAACGGCATCAAGGGCTATATCCGCATTTTCGCCAACACCACGGCGGTGACTGAATTCATGCCCGAGATTCTGGGCAAGTTCCTGGCCAGACATCCGCAGGTCAACGTCTCACTGGAAGAGCGCCTGAACCATGACATCCTGCGCGGCATCCAGGAAGGCACGGCCGATATCGGCATCGTGGCCGGGCCGGTGCAGGGGGATGGACTGCAGGTACTCAACTTCTCGACGGACAGGCTGGTGCTGGCCACTGCGCTGGAACACCCGCTGGCGGGCGCCGGCAGCGTTCCCTTCCAGGACACGCTGGAGTACGAACACATCGGCCTGCACGAAGGCAGCACCCTGCACCACTTCCTCAACAAGATCGTTTCCGAACAGGGGCAGCGTCTCAAGCTGCGGATTCAGGTGCGCAGCTTCGAAGCCATGTGCCGCATGATCGAGACCAATGTCGGCATCGGCATCGTGCCGCGATCAGCGGCGCAGCGGCATCAGCAGACCATGCAGTTGGCGGTGGTGGAGTTGAGCGATCCGTGGAGCGTGCGCGAGCGCAGCTTGGTGTTCCAGAACATGGATACGCTGTCGCCGCATGCACGCAATCTGGTGGAATTCATCCGCGAGCAGATGGCGCAGGAGAGCGACGAAGACAAGCTCGCCGCACACGCCAGAAAGACCGCCTGAGCGGCGGAGATGGCCGGCCCTCAGCCGGCGATCATCATCCAGACCGACAGCAACAGCAATGCGGCGCAGAAGAGGATGCGCAGGCGTCGCTCCGGCAGATGGTGTGCCAGCGCCACGCCCCAGGAGATGCTGAGCACGCCGCCCAGCGCCATCGGAATCCCCACTGACCAGTCCACGTGCCCCGCCTGGGCGTAGGTCCACAGGGCCACCAGCGTACCGGGCGTGACCATGGCCAGCCCCAGTCCTTGCGCGGCGGTCTGCGTCACACCGAACAAGGCCGTCAGCAAGGGCACGGCGACGATGGCGCCGCCCACGCTGAAGAAGCCGGCCGAGGCGCCGGCAGCCATCCCCACCAGCGGAATGTAGCGACGCGAGAGGATCACGGACGATTCCACGCTGCGCTTGTTGCGCAACAGCGTCCACAGGTAATACAGCGCCAGCAGGCCCATGAAGGCGGCGAAGCAGACATGCAGGCTGCGCGCCGCCATGGCCGTGGCGATGCGGGCCGAGACATAGGTCGTGAAGACAGCCGGCACGCACATCATGGCGGCGGTACTCCATTGGATGTGATTGCGCTGCTTGTAGCGCCAGAAGGCGATGACGACGTTGGGCACGATCATCACGAGTGCCGTGCCTTGGGCCAGTTGCTGGTCCATGCCGTATAGGTAGCCCAGCACGGGGATGGCGATGAGACCGCCGCCGATCCCGAAGAGACCGCCCATGGCGCCCAGCAGGCCGCCGAGCAGGAAGTTGACTACGCCGGAGAAAAACAAGGAAGCCGTCATCGGTGTACAGTGATGCCTCTGCTGGCCGGCTGCAAGGTGCAGTGGCCGCATCGAAGGATAAAAAAGGAGACTGACATGAGCGGCGTCATCGTGTTTGCGCTGGAGATGGGCGTGGTCGCCCTCATTGCGCTGGCCATCTACATGGTGATGAAGAAATAGCGCCGCCGATCAGGCCCGACAGTGTAGCGCAGGCGGACCGGGCTGTCCCGGCGGCTGTGCTTTCCTGCCATCCCCCCTCAAGCAAAGGAAGACAGAATGGATCTCGGCATCAAAGGTAAAACCGCCCTCGTCTGCGCATCGAGCAAGGGCCTCGGCCGCGCGTGCGCACTCTCGCTGGCGCGCGAAGGCGTGCACGTCACCCTGCTGGCACGCGGTGCGGAGGCACTGGAAGCAACGGCCCAGGCCATCCGCACGGAGACCGCCGCCACCGGTGCCATCACCACCACGGTCGCGTGCGACATCACCACCCCGGAAGGACGCGCCCTGGCGCTGGCCGCCTGCCCTGCCCCGGACATTCTGGTGACCAATGCCGGCGGACCCAAGCCGGGCGATTTTCGTGAGTGGACGCGGGATGACTGGATCGCGGCGGTCGACGCCAACATGCTGACGCCCATCGAGCTCATCAAGGCCACGGTGGATGGGATGATCGCGCGCGGCTTCGGGCGCATCGTCAACATCACGTCGAGTGCGGTGCGGGCACCGATCGATATCCTGGGGCTCTCCAATGGCGCGCGCTCCGGGCTGACGGGTTTTGTGGCGGGGCTGGCGCGCAAGACGGTGGCGCACAACGTGACCATCAACAATCTCCTGCCGGGGCCGTTCGAAACGGATCGCTTGCGCTCCACTGCGACGGGGGCGGCCAAGGAGAGCGGGCGTACGGTGGACGAGGTACTGGCGGACCGGCGCAAGCTCAATCCGGCGGGACGCTTTGGCGATCCGGCCGAGTTCGGGGATGCCTGCGCGTATCTGTGCAGTGCGCAGGCGGGGTTCATCACGGGGCAGAATCTGCTGATGGATGGGGGGGCTTATCCGGGGACGTTCTGAGCGGGATGCAGGGTGGTCTGGTGGGCGGATGCCTTGCATG
The DNA here is from genome assembly GCF_031455335.1 of Herbaspirillum sp. 1173. Lineage (NCBI taxonomy): Bacteria > Pseudomonadati > Pseudomonadota > Betaproteobacteria > Burkholderiales > Oxalobacteraceae > Herbaspirillum > Herbaspirillum sp. 1173. Next base: position 1,218,851 of record NZ_JAVDSP010000001.1, read on the forward strand.
CCGGAAAGGGTGGATGCAAAGCAAGTGATGTGATGTATAATGCGGCCCTCGTGCGACGGGCAACATGCCCGGCTGCCACGCAAGGAGGTTTGGGTGAGTGGTTTAAACCAGCAGTCTTGAAAACTGCCGACGGGGTGACCCGTCCGTGAGTTCGAATCTCACAGCCTCCGCCAAGTTGCCGCAAGTCATTGTTTTAACGTAATATAAAGTACTTTTTTAATTGCGTTGGTACAAATGGCAGGCACAAAGCATAGGAAGCAGTTAGAGGCCCTTCACACCGAAAGGGGCCCGATGCCGCCGAATCTTAAGAAAAGTAAGACCGGTATCTACACTTACCGCAAAGTCCTACCTGCCGACGTCCGGCACGTCTTCGAAAACAAATCCGAAATCAAACGCTCCCTTGGCGACAACAGGGAGCAGGCTATGCTTGCCTACCATCGCATCGAGGCAGAAATTGGCCAGAAAATAGAGAACGCGCGTCAGCAGGCCGAGAGCGAGAAGAACTTTGAAGCCCATTTGCAAAAGCCCCGCTCCCAGCGCCAGCCGGTCCGCATCAAGGGCGATACTCCCAATTTGGGAGCGAGCATTGCTAAATGGACGATGGATGCAATGGCGGCTGAAATGCAAGCCCGCCGTGAAGGGACGTTTGATGACTATGAGGACGTTAATAAGCAAATCGAAACAAATGTCCCCATCATCAACAAAGCCCTCGCCACCGGGAAAGTAAAGCCATGGCGCTCGCAAATTGAACTGTGGTTGGCAGGAAAAGGGTACTACCTTGACGCTACGGAAGCGCAAGTACAAACGCTTACCATCGAATATCTTCGGTTGTTGAAGAAGGCTTATGAAGTGCTGGCCTTAAGGCAACAGGGTGAGGATGTTGAATTTGAGGTAATCCTTCCTGAAGGCCCTCTCCTGCGCCCCGTCTGGGAGCCCAAGGAAGTATATATGGCGCCTCTCTCCTCGCAGCCCCGTTCGCCAAAGCTATCTGACGTTATCCCTTTGTACGAGAAGCATCTGAGTATCGTCCAACGCAAAACACGTACAACGCGTCTTTCGTGGTGGCGCCGGCTTGTCGATTTCTGTGACGACAAGCCTATCCAGGAAGTCACTAAAACAGATATCTACGCTTTCTTCGAAACCCGCCTCAAGGCTTCAGGCGATGACAATTGGACGATGGATACGAACAGCAAGGTCAAACGAGAATTCATTTTCGTGTTTTCCTTGGCTGATGCGCACGGCATTACCAATGAGAATCCCGCCAGTGCGCTCCGTGCTATGCCCCAAATTTCCGCCGAAGATGAAAAGAAACGGCGGAAGCCTCGCTATCCATTCACAGACGAGAAACTGAACACTATCTTTGCATCTGAGTGGTATGACCCTGACTCGGAAAAGATGCGCGGGCGTATGAAATGGGACTTGGCAGCACGATACTGGATTCCACTGATTTGCCTCCATCACGGTCTACGGGTCCGAGAAGCGACTCAGATATGCGTGCACGACATTATCTTTGCCGCGTACCCTCTTCTTGCAATTCAAACGGATGAGGAAACCGGGGAGCCTACGACTCAGAGTAATCTGCTCCCTATGCGCAGCCTCAAGAACGAGGCGACAAAGCGGACCGTCCCAATTCATCCTAAGCTGGTAGAGCTCGGATTTATGGAACTGGTTCAAGAAGCCTTATTGCGCGGCCCCAATGCACCACTGTTCTTATCATCTCTCCCTGACGTGAAAGAAGAAGACACAGAGGAAAAAAATGGGGAAACGTCAGCCGAAGATGAAGTGGAAGCAATGTGGGGACGCGCTTTCGAGCAAAGCTTTGTACGATACGTCCGTGACAAGCTTGGTTTCGGAAGCGGCTATGGAACACATAGTTTCCGCCATACCCTCGAAGACTGCCTTCGCAACATTCAGCTCGCACCAGGAGGCGTCTGGCCAGCTGGCTTGGGCCAATATTATTCCGGACGCAAGGTACCCGGAGACCATGACCGAGGCTTCTTCAGAAACATTGGAAGTGAGCAGCACTACGGGGACGGCTTTAATCCCGAACTGGTGATGCCATTTGTGGAAAAGGTGCAGTACGACAAAGTCAAACTGCCTCGCCCGTATGCTCAGTGGCTTAATGGCCGTCCGTCAGTTGACGGCCGTTTGATTGCGATTCTGGACCGGGACTACGGTACCGCGTGGAGAAAACATCCGTAACCCCCTTTTTGTCCCGATTGAAATGAAAAAGGCGCCTTCGGGCGCCTTTTTCGCATTTATGTCTGACAAATCACAGCGATAGAAAATTACTCAAATTTATTCGTCAACAAGAATTCGCGAATTCTCTTTGCTTAATAACTACTTGCCAGTGCAGGAATCTGTCCAAGAACAAAAGTGCGGTCATGCCCTCGCATTATTGTAGAGACGAATGCACTAAGCACCGCCAGCAACTGGTTGAATGTCTTTTCAAATTCTTCCTCTCGCTCCAACTGCCATTGAGCCTCTACCGAAGGAAAAACCGAATTTGGATTAGGGCGACCGTGGCACTCCAAATCATAGAATTCGTTGTAGCGTCGTATTAACGGAGCTCCAGGCCACTGCGAAAACGCCTCATGGTACGCGTTGCTGCAAATCCCCAGCACGTAGTCCATCTCTGGCGCCCCGGCCTTCCAATAACCGTACAAGCCGTCTGGTGGGGCAATATCGCCTTCAACACCTAGCTCTCGCATCTTTTGAACCGCCATCGGGTGAAGGTCATACCGTGGACTGATGCCAGCTCGATATACCTCCATGTGCCCCTTACTGAGGATTCGAACCAATGCAGCAGCGAGCGGGCCGCGCGCCGAGTCACCCCGGCTCAAAATCAAAACTTTATGGACCTTATCCATTTTTCACCTCTTTCAGTTTGAGGTGACCGCGAAATGCGGTCACTCCTCTACCGAGGTATAGGCAAAATTGTGTGTGATGATTGTTCTTAGGGGAGCTCCGCAGTCGGGATAGCCGTTGGGAAATCAGCCAAAGCCGACAGCATTACCTCTTCGCAGGAAGTGGATTGGCACAAGTCCAGTGCCACATAGCGGGAGGTTATGACCTCTTGTAATTCGGGGAAGTGAAGAATGAAAAGGCGCCATGAGGCGCCTTTTCATAGAGTATGTTCTGATTAAGGAACTAGAACGCTTGCACAGGACGCTACCAGAAAAAATCCGTGGGGTACACTTTCAAATATCGTGGCCTTAAAGGTCTGCAATCACTGGCAGCTCGGCGGGCACAAATTCTCGCCCATCCACCATAGTCATCACTGTGACAACATATTCAGTGATATCCCGTATCATCTCCTCAAGAACTTCGTAAAAGATAGGCAGATTGGGCCAGTCATTGATATCGATATCAACAGCTGCTTGCCCGTCATTGTCCCATACCTGAAATGGCGGCTCCAATTCCCGAAAAGAGCTGTAACGACTATATCGCGCTTCGCCAGGCCAATTGCCGAAGGTTAGTCTAGCCACCTCACCGCAAACACCGTAGATAAAGTCGGCTTGCTGGCCCCGGAGTTGCCAATGGTCGTAGATATTCGACGGCCCATTGCTCTCCTTCTTTTCATATCCAATTGAATCCATCAATTCCTTCGCATACGGATGGACCAAGTGCGTCGGAACAATTGAGGCATTGAACGGCCTTATTCGTCCCTTACTTAAAACACTCATCAACGCTTCAGCAATTGGCCCTCGCGCCGAACCATTCATGCACACAATCAGCACATCCACAATCTCATCCATTTTTGACCTTTCTCCAGTTAGGTGGCCACGAAATGTGGCCAACGCCTCTGGAGAGGTATAGGAAGAGGTGAGTATGATGATTCTCCTCGATAGCGATGGCGCTATAGCAGGAACGTGCTCGGGCGAGGCCGAATAGATACCGCTAGAAAGTCTCAAATCAGAACAGCCGTCGGAATCGCGGCTAGAACATCAACTACGGCAGACCGGATTGCCTCTCTGCGCGAAAAGACTGACGCGTAAATTCCATTACAACTTTCCCTTCCGGGCCAATACCAACTAAAGCATTAATGCAGCCCGCAGCGCAAAGTCGCTCCGTAATGTCCTGAAGACTCAAGTCGTCTGCGTACAGCTTGAACGCCAAAGTGAATTTGAATTCCGCCATTGCAGCTTTAGCTTGAGCAATGAGCCTTCTGGACTCAGCTTGTAGCGCAAACGCGTCTTCCGGTTCGAATCCCAAGTCAGCGAACACATTGCCGCCAACTTGGGTCACATGGCTGGATTTGGTATCAGACAGCATCGCAGATTTGGATTTTATTACTGCCCCACGTACTGCCCGTTAGAGAAGCGACATGTAGCACTCGGCCCATACAAGGAATCAAGGCGCAGGTATTGTTGACCAATCATCGTCTGGACACCGACCAACGGCAATCTGATGTCGAAAATGGTTCCGCAATTGGTCTCACTGCCAATTCGAACAGTCTTTTGAAGCTGCGACGTCTCGTCGGCAATCTTCTTCGCCTTAGCCGCAGCAATACGTTCCCGCTCGTCCTTAATGGCCTTGAGATTTCCTGCCCGAACCGCTGCCACCTGCTGCACGCGCTCCGCAAGCTTCTTTCGGTCTGCGTCACTCAGAACCTCTGTCTTCCCGCTCCACATGGCCGGCAACTCACGGCGTGCGTCACCCAACTTGCCATCCGCTCCCAGCGGAACAGTTGAAGTGAGGTTGCTGAGCGCTCCCTCGGTCAGAAAAACAAAGCTCATGCTGCCACCACTGCCACTAACCTTTTGTCGGTAAGAGCAATACTTCAATGCCCTATCGCACGAGAACCAAGCCGGCCCCGGCCTACCAGGCAGTATATAGTTCACGACCGAGGTATTCGTCCTACCGTCCTTAAACAGCACCGTCAGCTCTGTCTCACCGCTGATTTTGCGAGGCTTGCCTGTGATGCTCACAAGGTCCCTGGCATTGTAGAGCTGCCCGTCCAGTTCGAGCGCGGTTATCCAGTCGCGGTCATCCGACCAGGCCCAGGCGGCAACCCCAGAGTCTCCGCTGAATTTGAACGCAACGGAGTTATCGTCATAGACCTTTAAAGTGGTAAGCCGCTGGGCTTCTTTCTGCTCATCGGTCAATTTCGGAGTTCGAGGTGTGGTACTACACGCAGCCAGGGACAATGCGACCGTGGCCGCAGCGAGGATTACGATTGATTTCATAGTCATAGTTTTAATATGCGATGTCCGAGCGCTATTCAGATGGTGTGTCGGAAGGCTGAACGAGGGGTGTTCGTTGAGCTGCCCCTGTGAAAGTGAAGTCGACAAAGGCTCTAACCTTTTCATCGTGCTGCGCCACGCGGTCGATTCGGGCCTGAACCTGCTCCAGCCATTTAGGCCGGTCTTCGACCTTCATACTCAATAGGTCTTCTGCAGTGACCTGATGCTTTTCCAAAAACACCCCAGGGTTGCGCCATTTTTCGCTCACGCGATAAATCACCTCATCCGGCTTCCCAGGGCAGATTTTCCGATTCCAGATGAATGCCTGGCCAGCCACCTTGTCTGGTTCGGGTGGCAAAACAGTTTCTATCTCACCATTCTTGACGGTCTCAGGCCAATCCCTAGCATACGGAACCATGACTCCCTGGAAGTGGCACTTGCTATCGTCCCGCCACCACTCGCGATGGGCGCTGACCACTGTGGCCACATCCTTTAATTCCCTGGTTCGCTGTACCTCGTAGTCCGCATCGGAATACAAAGTGATGTTGGCGAGCATGGTGCTTCCCAAGACCACGCCATTCAACACATTCAGTACATCTAGCATTCACACCACCCCTATGTTTTGCTCTATTGGCAACATGGAAATTATCTAAGCAACATTCAATATTCCCGCTATAGCGGGAAGACTAAAGAGTACCACGGGGCAAGTATTTCTCCTACTACAGCGGGAGAAATCGATGACGCAATTGCAAGCAGAAGAAGTGGCAGAAGCTGCCGGGAAAGTGCTCAGGCGGCTCCGGAAAGAGGCGGGTTTATCACAAGAGAAATTGGGATTTAAGGCGACAATTCAGCGGAATTTTGTTTCTGAAATTGAATTGGGGCAAAAACAACCGTCTCTGTTCACGGTTTTCAAAGTTGCCTATGCACTTGACTTGGACCCTCAAGACTTTATGCGTCTTGTCCAGGAAGAATTAAAGAAGATGTAAGTTGGTCTCCGACAACTGCGGAGACCGTTCTACATCTACTTATTGAGGAGTTTATTGCGCGCGTCACTATATTCTTCTTCTGTAATGTGCCCCTCCTCTCGCAGCTTCGCCCATTTCAAAAGTTCGTCTGCTACTGAAAACGATGCCAGCTTCTCGGCATGCACAACCTTTGTTGAAGGATTTTTAACTAATGTAGCTAACGGCTTTTCTTTCGTTGCAAATATCCCATTCCGAGCAACCCATTCTTGGTGTGCCTCAAGCGGCCGCCAATACAGACGGTCCAGGATGCAGTAATAGAAGAGTGAAAGCGCTAGAAAAAATACTTCCGCTATCACCAAGCTATCGTAGTCATACGGCTTCTCATTGCCGAAAGTGCCCGTCGCAATAAGTAATATGACCACCACAACAATCATAATCAAAACAACGTATCCCTTCGCTATTTTGACTGTAGTCCTAATGTAAGAAAAATCTCCACTTCGCCTCATCATAAACACGCCGAATAGCAAAAAAAACACCGGCAATATCCCAACAAACAGCGGCAAGGTCGGAATCATCAATAACGAGAAAAGTACAATTTTGCTTTGGTCTCCACTCGACAGAGCTTTGTTTTCCATATGATTTCCTTTGAACCCAAAAAGCGTATAACGCTTACAATCGACAAGCCAATTCAGTGCCGAGCTTGCATATGTTTAGCCAATAATAAATAAGAGCTTGATATTTCCTTCAGCACCTTTTGGGCGGTCTCCGCTGAAATTCCCGAACCTGGCCGATATCTAAACACCTGTGCACGCCGCGCCGCCTCGATGTCGCTCCACGAAGCATCAATTGGCAACCCGAAGAAATTAAGTGCCTGGCGTACATCAGAGGGGACCGCTACTTCTTCGTCAGAAGCCTCCCCCTTTGACACCTGCAAAGCCGGCTTTGGCCGTGCGCTCGCCTGCGAGTTCCCAATCGCACCACGCTCACTCGTTGGGAATGACGGCACATTCTGCGTCTTTAACAACTCTAACAACTTCTTAGATTTACCAGAATTTCTGGTCTCAAGAACTGAAATTAGTGAAGTTCTCACGTCCTTCAAATCAAGAAATGATGCGTATAAAATCTCCAATTCCGGTAGCAAAAGAGATTGAAACAACCGGCCCGACGCATTCATCGCCAACACCTCTAAAACACGCTTGTTCAGCACGACGGCTTTCGGAGTATTCCGGTGGCGAAGTTCTTTAACCAACTCCAACGCGACTGCCACATCGCCATTTGCCGCGTCGAATTTCTCTATGAGGTCAACAATCGAGAGACTGAGCAAAGGACGGTTCATGCTGCAGCTGCCCCTTTCCCTTCCTGTTGGTCGTCATTCGCTGATTCAAGTGCGGCCGATGCTATTGGGTCGATAACGCGACGTTCAACGTACTTTGTATTGTCGACATCTTCAGCACCTATTGCATCAATGCCCATTCGTTCCATCGTTGCAAAGAGGTCTGCGAGAACTTCATCTTTTCTCATGTAGTAACTGGACGCAAAACATCTCCAGAACGTCCAGCCGGCGCGCTCCAAAATGCGCTGGCGTGTCATATCATCAAGCCACTGACCTGGTCCGTGGAAACGGTCACCATCGAGCTCAATCGCCAATCTACGGTCCTCTGCGCCCTCAACCACAAAATCGATTTTGTAACCTCCGACTTTAACCTGCGGCTTGACGCGATACCCCTTCTCTGTAAGCACGTCGTATACCTCGCGTTCAAAGCCTGAATCACAGAGTTCACGCAAATTGCTCAATTCTTGGGCGTCTTGCTTAAACGGTGCAGCAAAATGTCGAATGAGCTTTGCGCGCAGGTCTTCGGGCTTCATATCAGCCTCATCGACCGACCGGAAGAGCATCATGCGTTCTCGGGCTCGAGAGGCGGCCACGTTATAGCGTTGTTCGAATGTCGCAGCGCTGCTTGTCGCTCTGTCTCCTTTCGCGGACACCATGGATAAAAGCATGATGTCTCGCTCGCCACCTTGGAAAGTAGGAGGCGTCCCCACCATAATCTGTCGCTCGAGGATTTCACTCATGGGAATCCGCTGATGCACAAGGTCATGGATATGGGCGGCTTGAGCGGTGCCCTGCAAGGTTACTATGCCAATACTTCGCCCCGACAGCGTGGGGTCTCCAATAATGCGTTCGATTTCATCAACTATTGCGTCTGCCTCCGGCGGATTCAAATCCCCTTTTCTATAGCCGCTCTTCACATACACATCAATCAGCGGTGGGTCGAGACGCTCTGAACGGCGAGGAATTCGCATTGGTCGAATTTCATGCTGATAGAACTCTCGTTTGGAGAATTCGATAATCGCGGGAACACAACGGAAATGCTCCTTTAACATGGTCGAGTTCCCAGCGAAAACAACTCGCGCCAAGTCATAAATGGACTTATCGGGAGTCATTTCAGAGCCGTGAGGCTGGCTGGCCAGGAAGCGGTGGTGCAGCTCCTTAATCTTCTCTTCCGCCATCCCGACAGCTCCTGGAGAGACCTGCTTATGGTCTCCTACGATAAGGAGTTTTTTTCCTCTCAATAGCACCGGGAAGGCCCAAATGTCTGACTGCGAAGACTCGTCAACAATAACCAGGTCGAAAAGACCTAATTCAGCTGGGATGCTTTCTGAAACACGCCACTGAGGCATGACCCAACAAGGCACTGCAGAGTAAGCACGAGTCATCGCTTCTCGAGCATTCCGTCGATGGCGGATTGCTCGAATACCCGTACCACTCCCTACCGATTGAATCGAATTCAGATATTGTTGCAACGCCTGTTGCACCGATTCAGGGGAATTTTGATAGACGCCCAACCACGTCTTCGCGGCAATCAGTTCTTTGTAGACGCGACTGAGAGAGCGCTCAGTTTCATGCCGCTGAGCCTGCAGCTTTTTGAGCTCTTCGTGCACATCAATGCTATCCAAGAATGTTTTGGCGCAGCGCCAGAACCATGCTTCCAACCAATTTGATGGAGTCAAGAAATCCACTTCACCCATGGCAGCCTCTGTACGCAAACGGTCAGCCCACCGTGGCGCGCCAGCTCGTTCAACTTGGTCCGCCACTTCGGCAACCGTGTCCAACATTCCTCTAAGTTCGCGAACACGTCGCAGTTCCGCCAATTTATCTGTCCATTCGAGACTGATATATTCTGAAGTCCTTTCAGGATTTCCTAGTTCGTGGCGCAAAAATGCGTTTAACTCAATTGTAATAGCCCCATTCTTTTGCTCGAGCTTTGACAAATAGTCTGAAACTCGCAGAATGGCATAGTTAAGGCGATTTTTATCGAGATGTTGAGCAAGCGCTGAGAGCAGCACCTCGGCCCCTTCCTCACCAGCTACAAGCACTCGCTTACCAAATACAGACTCGACTTTGGCGGGCAACGCGCGTTCATATCCTTGGACAAACTCCTTGAGACGCGTCACTTTCTTGGCGACCTCATTTAGGCAACGTAAAGCTTGAAAGTCAGCATCCACATTTGGAAGGTCATATTCGGCAGCCACGGCATTCCATCGCGATACGAGTTGCCGAATATCCTTTCTTAGCTGGCAGGTTGCCGCAACAGCTTTCCACCCCTCAGCACCAGCGGGCTTGGCACCAGATACAGTTATCGAACCGAGAATGTCGCGCGCGTCTTTCTTTCCAAACGGAAGTGAGAAAGCACTTTTCCCTTGGATGAGACGACCTAAAGCTTCCATGAAATCGCTATTCGATTCAGCATTCGTTGGAAGCTCCACCGGGGCCGTCATGAGATTTTTCCGCTCGACCTCCAGAGCCTCCACTATCGCAATCAGTTCGCCAAGCTGTACTAGCACCACATCAGGCTGTGTCTCTTGATATGCCTTTGACAAATTAGAGACCCATGGCGCGTCATATGCATCAATTTCTGTTTGGAGTTCCAGATAGGACTCTAGGAAAGGAACCAGCTCCTGTGCCCTCATCAATGTCTCAGGAGTGGCATCAGTCAGCGGCAATGTAGCCCCCGCCTTAACCTGAGACTCAATCTGGCGAGCTCGTACCAAATCGTCGTGCAGTGCTGCCAACTCGGGGCCAGAGCAGAAGTCGTCAACAGATGGGAGCTTTGCTAGCAGATAGCCCAAATCGCCCTTGAGAGCGACGCGCGCACTGTGTGCATCTGCGATGATGTGCTCTGCAAACGGTACGTTCCCGTTTCGGACGGCGTCTAATGAATCATCCAGCCAATCAAAGTTATCTTCATTTTCCAGAACAAAATGCGCCAAGTCAGGAGGATTCATCTCCCGCCCATGCAACACAAACTTAGTCATATGCTGTCTCGCAAATTCCGCAATATTTGAATCTATCGCGGCGAGCTTGCGATGTAGCTCGTCCAACTGTTGTTCGGAGTTTTTGATGTCTTGTGCAACCCGTCCCGGTTGTAACGAGCTGACACGCGTGGCGATTTCTTGAATGGAGGCTTCAAACTGCTTCATGCCAGCCTTATCTTCCGAAAGCAGTGCGACGCAGAGCGGCCGAATCGACTCAGGAAGTTTTTCTTGAACAACTGAAAGAGCTGCCTCTCCCTTTGAAGTCACCAACACACGTTTGCCTTGCGCCAAGTAGTGACTGATAATGTTTGCAATCGTGTGCGTCTTGCCCGTCCCTGGCGGCCCTTGCACAACCGAACCATTTCCGGTTTCCAGCTGCTGAACGATAGCGACTTGCTCATCGTTATAGGGCATTGGAAAGTACAACTCCCGTACCCCGTCTGCTGAGCTACTTGATGACAAACCTCTAAAGAGAATCGGGTCAGGTGCCTTGACCTGTGCGCTACCACGTTCGACAAATCCACGAATAACGTCCGGCACCTCAGAGTTATCCTCTAACTTAGAAATAAGCCGCTCAATGTCTTGCAATAGAATATGCTCTGAGCGTTTCCTAGCGTAAAGCACCCAAGTATCGGTGACGCAGAGTTTCTCGGTCGCATCTGGCATGACACGGTCATCTGGCGTCAGGTAATGTCCATTCGCGTCAAGGTTGGCCACCGCATTCTTCAATACCCGCTCAAAAGTCAAAGAATCAAACGGAGTCAGGTTATTCGCCGCTGCTGCCTGGTCTGCCTTCCAAAAGCCCATTACGGCTGGAACTCCAGCATTCTCTATTTCGGCATAACAGTCCAACTCTAGCCTTGGCTCCATATCTCGCGGACGCACTTCAAGGGCATAGGTGCGGTTGTTCAGCGTCAAATCGCACAACTGAGTGATAAGGGGATGCTTGATAGTCCTGCCCTTACCTTCTGGCCGCCATACAGTGTGGCCAATACCCCAGACTAGCTCAATAGGCGTTTCAGCACCTTCTGTCGACATGTGCTGCTGAAGTGAAAATAGCTTTGTATAGACGGCCATCGTCTTTCGCCGCTCTTTTTCGACCAAAGCCCAAGGATTCCAAAGATGCGACACATACCAGTCAAAAAGCTCTCTGACCTCAGGGTGGTCCTGCAGCTTCAAAGTAAGAGCCACGGCATCCTTCTTATGGGAGGATTTCTCAGCAATTTCTGTACGCAGTTCTGGCTCTTTGCTGGGAGACTTCGAAAGTACGAGCCACTTCGCAAGCTTTTCTTCTGGCTGCGGTGGGTTGACTTCCATCAATCGCGGAACATGCAACCACACGTCGTCGCCATTTTCGACCTGATTGAACTCAAGCCCTGGAATTGCACGCATATCAGATTCGAGAGCGGCAAAGTATTCCGTGGGTACTGCAATTGGCGCGGTTTTGGTGAGCTTTTCAACGTGCTTGATGTAATCTAGCACTCCAATCACGGATGCATTTTGAGTTGCGGTCATTTTGTTATCTTTTTGATATTGACGAATGAGCCTCACACGTCGACGAGACGCCTAGCCCATCCGGTATATGTTCAAGAACTGCCCTGCGATGTCTCAACGCGCTCTACGCCCCTGCTCAGCGCCGCCTCCCATCGCTCCCATTGATACGCATACAATTGTAACGGCGATAATATTTTGGGGCAAAAAGCTGACATTGCGTCAGAAAAAAATATAACCGACTAGCCTAGAAGAGCGATTTGGGACAATTTCCACCGGAATATCGGGGCCAGCGTCGTGATGATGTAGTGCGTTGCTCTGCCCCCTGGCTGCCGCCGCGCAGCGTCACTTTATAGATGACCAAGATGACCAAGTAATTTTGAAAACCTGTTTTCTTCTCCCCCTTTAACCTAAATACGGTACGAAGGGAGAAAAAATAAGAGTTTAGAAAAATAGCTGGTCATCTTGGTCATCAAGAAAAGCGGCGCGTACACCGACACTTTTTGCAACCAGGGACTGTAGCCTTAATTTGCAGATAAGCGAATATTGCAGTCCCGTCTGTATCCCCCTGCTTGTTTGTGGCGACAGAACAATATTGCGCCACCGAGCACATCCGGGATACGTTTCCAAAATTGGGGGGATGCGACAGCAATCATCCCATTTGCTTTACACCAAGCGGCATAGTGCTCATAGACAACTACTTTTGACGTATCAATCACAGTCGACAACTCAATCTCCGCTTCTTTAACCCAAGCAGCAACGGAGTTAGTTTCTACCTTCGCACTTTCGCTTGCCCGTTGTATTGCGAAGGGTAATTGCTCGTCAAATCGACCTCGAGCAACTAAACGCATCAATCCCTCCAAAGCCCAATTCAATACGCCTGTAAGCTCGTGCTTGATAATACGTTTCGCTAGCAGCGAGTCCCGCTCGGCAGGGGGAATTACGACATCAAACGGTACGATATCCCAGCGACGCCAAAATCCTTGCGATTGGTCTGTCACCACAGGGATATGGTTGGCCAAGACCAAAAGTTTACCGGTGAGGCAAGTACTGATAGGGGCGCGGTACTTTATATCAATTGAGACCTTTTCCCCCGCGATAACTGATTTCAATATCTTTTCGTTGATACCCCGTAGCGGCGCTTCGTCACAGTAAAGTAGCGACGCGCCGACCATATCGGACATTGAGAATCCTTCCAGATTGTCTAGTTGCACAGCTGCTGTTCGAGCATGAAGTGCTTGCACAATATTCGCTAGCACACCCTTCCCGTTGGCTCCGCTTCCCAGCCATAAATGAGCCCTCTGATGTCGAGCGTCGGCAGTCAACGTGTACCCGACATATTCCTGTACGCGTTGACGTACTGCCTCATCGGGCAAGACTCGCGCAAGAAACCTTGAGAACTCTGTCGGTGCTGGTGCTCCGGCGTCATAACTGCAGTCCAGCACATACATCTGGCCGCACGCTTTGTCGTGCGGCTCCAAACGCATGATGGCATCTTCTATATGCAGGTAGCCATTCATTAAGGGAATGATGGTGCATTCCGCATCCGGAGTCTTCAGTGTTGGAAAATGGAGCAAAGCCGTTTCGTAAGCCGAACGTGCGTTGGAGGCAGACACAGGCCAGACGGTATCCTGACGCAACCATCGAAGTGCCTTTCTCTTAATGTCGTCCTCATGGACGGTTCTCCAGTGCGTTCCACACCAGTGCAGCATCTGCCCATCATGGACAGCGTAATCATTAGTCGCGTCAAGCTGCTCAGCGAACTCAATAGGGTTGAAGGGCGGAATCTTGCTCATTTTTGATGATTTTCTTGATACGAACGGCAGACGGCTGGAATCTGCTTAGCGTTTGGTGTGGATTTGGAAGTGCACTCGAACAGCTTTTGCTGTAGCCAGGTGTCAACATCCTCGCGTCGGAACCGTAGGAGTCGGCCGAGCTTAATGCTGGGCGGAAGGTCGTCACGATTGGAGTGACGGTTGTAGATGGTCTGCTCTGCGACCCCCAGCACTTTGGCCAGGTCGTGAGGAGAAAGAAGGGGAAGCACTTGTCTCGTTCCTATGTCATACAGTCATATGACTGCACTGAGTATAAGCACGCAACTTTTTTGGTGATTCTGCATAAATGCACTTAACTTGCAGGAACCATCAGTAAATTAAGGTAAGTATTTTTTTATCCCTGCTTCGGGAAGTTGGAGGCTTTGTAACCTGAGTGATGAGTTCCAGTGCCCGAATGGTTGTTGACAGGAAACAATTTCGGCGGATATGATTAATGCCCTCTAGCACTTAGATGCGACGGCACAGCTAATACTGTGATGGAATCCGTCCGTGCCCTTACGATTCGTTCCTCCCCCTGTCCTGGGCGAATCTCTTTGATAAAGTTCACCAACTCTCAAGGAGATTCTTTTGCCACGTCCCACGCACTTCTCGTCGCAGTCCAAACCCACATTTCAACTGATTCAAGGTGGTTTTCAAGATTTCTCCGAAGACGAATACACCGACGAAAAGTTAATCAGAACCAGTGCGACATGGCATGTGCGACAGTTTGATACTGTGAAAAAGGCACTACGTGCCGTGCTTGAGGCCCGCATTACACCGACGAAGTCCGTGGAAGCCGCATGTCATATGAATTTGGATATGCTCGATGAACATGAATCTCCGAGCCCCAGTGAATATCTGGCAGATACCCGCCTTATGCTAAGTGCCGGTCTTCAGAAATGCGGCGAATTCGAACTTCCTGCACATATCAAAATTTGCGATGTGAATTTGTTCCTAGCGACGTTTCCGCATCTGGCGAATGTAGTTCCGATTATGCTTGCCCATCAAGGAGTCCAGCCGTACACCAATGGCGAACCCGCCTCAGCAGACCCTATCGAAATTCCTGCGTATGAGTCGATGTCGCTGGGCCGATGGAAGCGACAGCACTGGTTCCCCACAGGCCGTCATCCCATGGTTGCGCTCGGACACCACAAGAGTGTTGAGGAGGCCCTATCGACGGTTCTGAAAGCGAAACTACATCCGACGCTCACGGTAGAGGCTGCGTCAAATTTGCCACGTCCATCTGGAAGACGAGGTAAATACGTCACCCCCGAAATGCAGCAAGCACAAAGATGCATGCTGATGGCCGCAGGTTTGAATGTGGAGACCAGCGGAAAACTTCCACCCGGAATTGTTCTTACGAATCCGGATGCATTTGTTCGTAAATTTCCCCATCTGGAGATTCTGGTGGGAGTGATGGTTGCTTACGGAGGAGTGCAACCTTACACTGGCGGCCAGCCTCGAAGGCCTGAACCTAAAGGAGTGAGGAAGCAACGAAAGGCTATAGCCGCATGAAGAAAATGGCAGCCCTCGGACTGCCATTTTCTCAGCAAAGGCATCAGACGGCGACAGGCAATAGCTCTAAAACCTCGGCATCCAGCAGGAAGACTTTGATGTGCTTTTCCAAAATCCGTGAATCCAGCTCCTTCACTTGGAGCGGCAAGCCGGAATCTGAAGGGTGCGATAACATTCGCCGAAGTCGGTCACCGATACTTTTGGCGCCAGGGCGAGTGATGATGAAATACAGGGTGCGCACCTGTCCTGGAGTTCGAAACACAGAGCGCATGAACGCGTGCAACTTCCGCATATCCTTATCGCTACGCCAGCTATTTTCGACCTCGACCCATATTAATCCGCCGTCGTGCAATTGCATGACGACATCGGGAATCTTCGACGTCGACTTGCCTTCGAATTGAAACTGGTACTCTGTGAGGGGAGAACTTCGATTTCGAATCTCGATTTCAGACCACCCACCCGGTTCGGGTATCAACCCGCACAAAGCCGCATAGACGCTGTTGCACGCAGTTCGATGACCATGCGCATGACGCAGCCAATCCCTCGCATGCGCCTTTCCCCCAACCATAGGCTCGCCGTGTTCCGCTAACCATGCCGCCCCTTTGGCGGTAAGTGCAACGAGCGTCTCTCCAGCAACGCTATCACCTTCTCGCCGAGTCACCACCAGGCGTTCCTTTTGCAGCCATTGAATCGTCCGCAGCATCATCTTGCGCGTAGACATCGAACACAGTCGATGCACAATGCGCGCAAGCTGCCGTGTAGTCGCGTAGCCCAGATGTGCCAGCGTCATCAATGCATGTACCCGATATACCTGCCCTTGGTCTCTTTTGTTCATCGCGTTCTCTAAAGTGATATGTGTATCTGTATAGAGAAACGCGCGGAAACATATATGCACCCATAGCCTTGGTAACGTCTCCGACGTTACCCTTCGCCCCCTATCGGAGGCTGCTCGGGAGATAAATCTCCCTTGCGTGACAGCGTCTTTTTTTTAACGGGCTGGACGCCCTAAAAAAGACTCGGCCCTAGTGGGCCGTGTCACTGCGGCCCCAAGCTGCGCTCGGGCAACCGGCTACAGCCAGCCCTCCACCAGAGGTGTCGCGGCCCTTTGGGCTCACCTCCCTCCCATCCACCGGCAAGCCGGCGGCGGGGCCCGGGTCGGCGCCGGTCTGTACCCGGTTGCCCGACCGCAGTCGGGGCCGTGGGACTATCGTCCCCCCAAGACCAGGTCGTCGCTTGGGCGACTAGCCGGTGAGGCCGGCTCCCTGGTCTTGGCTCCCCCCTAAGTGCATGCTGGCCGTGGGCGGCCGGCACCCCTCCGCGCGAGAGCGCTCCGGGTCCCTTCGGGTGCGCGCGAATCAACCGGCTCTCGCATGGTGCAGTGACTTCGAGACGTTTGGAAAGTCGTCTCAACTCAAACCACGCCTACTCGTCACTGCTATCTGGGACACCATCACAATAACACCGCCTCCGTGTACCGCAGATACAACAACTCGTATACCGTTAAATTCGCCCTTTGCCAACTGCGCAGATAAAGCTGTTGCCCGCTGACAGATTCAATTGTTAACGTTAGGCAATGCGCTATTTATTTCATCTTCCGCGACGCCAAATATATGGAAGCGACATTACAAAATCATCCCGCCTGGCTTGCAAAAGTCAACACAGTTTGCATACGCACCACCATACCTTGCGAACAGCGTCAACAGCCGCCAAGACATGGTGACAATGAACTGTACGAACAAGCATTGCTTAGTGACGCAATCGAAATATTGGCGGACCAGTTAGGCGCTGAGCTGGCCGGGAAACAGACCGGCCGAGAGATAGACAAAGATGTGAATAGCAATGAAGCAAATTAGCGTTTATACGATGCGCTTTCCAAATCGCCATTCACTGATAAGCGGACTTACATCACTCTTCACGGTTCTTCTATTGATGATTGCACAGCACGCTTGGGCAAACATCAAAATCGCTAATCAGATTGTGGGGAAATCGACATTAGAGGATGGTGCCAAGTTACCGCCAAAGAGCTTCAGCATCGAGAAAGCCGCAGTCGACTATTCTGGTGGTGAGGCTCTATGGGTAGAAGGACCAATCGTAGGCAATATGAAAGGCTCCGCCATCCTGCTGTACGACGCGAAAAAGAGGCTTACAGCCGTGTTCATATGGGCGAGCAACTCGCCAACGGAGATGCTGAAGAGACTAGCGAAGTCATCTCGTGCCAAGTCTCAAAAAGACAAGTCTTTCAATGTGGGCGACTGGCACATGCGAATTGAAGGCGGTGACCAAGACAAGTTCATTGCAATTAGCACCCCATCGTTCGACGCGCAATTACTTAGAGATGCTCAAAAGCGCAAAGACGAGCGAAATCTGACGCAACGACTGACTCTTATTGCGAGCATTGCCGCTGGCACCATCGCCACGTTTTTCATCTATTTGATATTACGGATGAAGAAAAGGAACAAAGGGTGGGCTCCTCGGAACACCACGATGTACTTAGAAAAGAAGAGGCCTAACTCAATGAAATCAACTCAACCAGCGAGACTGCTGCCCGCCTCAAGCGGGGCAGCAATCTTAGCGACAGCTACCAGCATCTCATACCGTAATGCACCGGAAGAGATAAGTGCAAACTACACTCCAAGTATTAAGCAGAGCGCTATCAAAGCGTACGACCATGCAATTTATGAATCGGAGTCGGATACGTCATCTAGCGTCGATAGCTATGATTATTGGGAACCAGCCGTCAATTGTGCAAACGGTATGCCAATGCACAATGGTGTCGATATATACGGAAATTTCTACGGGTCGAATTTTAATGACCCTTGGTAAGGAAATATAAAACGCTGCAGGGGCAGCCTACGTATGCTGCCCCCCTTATGAGCGCAACCCCGGCATGACCGACTGACCGGAAATCATGCGTTGAGACGGGTTGTGAGTTAGTCTTGTATGCCGAGTCCACACCAGGATGACAGCACTTCTCGAGTTGGGCTAATCATCCATTTATGTATAGGGCTACTCTAGCACCATGATTTGATGCACTAGGGGTGCCGGCAATCAACAGACTCGGCAATTACTGGCTGCTGCTAAAAAAACTGCACAGCCTTTCGAGTCGCCCAATACACGTCATCCTGGACGGGTTGGGCCGAAAGAGGCAGGTCCGCCACCGGCACCAGTTTCAGCCGCACCAGCCAGTATTACCCGGCATGCAGCTAAGGCGGTGTACACGAGGTTGGCGCCCCTTGCGTGTCTTTCGACATGTGTGTGATTTACAGTTGGCGGTCTGCCCGCAGCCCCCCCCTAGAACGGTCTATAGGGCTCGTGCCCCCTCCCGTGCATGCGAGGAGCCCAGGCTTCGCTGCAGCAGCACGTGCCTTGCCACGTATAATCCACACTCGTTATAGCCGAGGCTAAGGGAGATGCCATCTCGATATTCCTACAATAAAATCTAGTTAGCCGGCAGGCTTCAACGAGGTAGTGCCTGATGTGACCGACATGAAAGACCATTGCGCGTCTTACTTTCGATAGTGAGACTGCCAGCAGACAAGCCAGAGTCCGACGCATTTTGCTTACTTAGAGTCATCCTCGAGCACAGGCATATTGTTTTTCGAAAATTCTTCCCATGACTTGCACTTTGGGCACGGGTCCAGGATTACTGGCATGTAATGCTGTGGAATTAGGATTCGCTGCCCTGTGCTCAGCAGATGAACAGCGTCATAAGCTAGCACCTTCGCTACGGCCTTCTCACCATCTGGTAGGGTCATCTCCCTATCGTTGGCTAAAATCTGAGAGAGTGGACGTGCTTCTGGGTTGTATACGAAAACATTGTGGCTATTCTCCCTTCTGTTTTCCTCACCCGAGCTACCCATAAAGATTTCCGCGTCCAGCTGCATCCAGTTGAATGCAGTTGACTCCGAACACCAAGCAATCAGCTTCTCCATATTTTGCACGGAAATTTTTTTCGCAAATGGACCGTGCTTCGCACACTTAAGAACTTCAACGAATGGGCCAAAGATAAATTCGTAGGAGTATTTATCAGCGACTAAAGGAACGTCGTAGTAACCATTGAATGGGACCTCACTGACTGTAGTTGCACGCAACAACTCCATCAACATGGAATAGAACGAGTGCAAAACATCATTTGCCCGGTCCGGAAAGCCGAAAATAACAGGCTTGGAAAGTTGGGCAATATCTGGGTTGTACAGTACGGCACGTTGCCCGTCACCCACCATGAAATGACCATCCGATAGCACGACGATGGCGTTGGGAACAAGATGCTGCTCCGTCTCGGAATAAAGCAGTTTCAGCTCGGCGACAAGGTCTGCCCAAGACAACTCACTCTCGTAGGCAAAGATTAATCCAAACGGACGCAAACTGTTTGGCCTACGGGAATTCGAAAATTGGACTGTGGGCTTATGTGACGGTTTAAGCCTTTTGAACGACGCAATGTTCTCGAACGCCTCGCGCAGAACCGTTCTATTCAGTCGCGATTTGATTTGAATTGTTCCGTACGTACTCTCGATGGGCAGAACCTGGAACGATTCCTCTTGTTCCATCAAAATGATGGATTCTTCAGCATCATAAAGGACAAGGTCGAGCTCGTTGCTTATGTGTCCGCTAGTTGAAGCAACGCGTGTACTCATTTTCGACACACCATACTTTTTGGGTAGGAAGCCGCTATTTGTTAGGAAGCTTCTTAGAATCCCCTCTCGTACAGCACCTCTATCACGCGGATGTGCGATGTCCTTGGACTTTACGTATCCCGCTAGCAAGGACTCCTTCCAGAATCTGAACTCTTTAGCCAACCCGTGGAACGTTCTATCTTTCCGCCTGAGCTCATTGAGAAGTACGAAACTATCCGTAAGCCATTTACGGGTACTCTCCTCTTTCTTAGAGAATTCGACGTCCTCTTGCTTTGAACGTCGGGTTTTTCGTGGGCGACGCGGCGCGCTACTTTTGTTCATAAGACCTCATTTTTTCCCCCTATCTATGAAGATTTTCCGCGCCATCTCAATCCTTAGAGTGAAAACACGGTAACTGCTTTCGCAAGAGTTTTAGCCCCCACTCCAGGTACTTTTTCCAGTAAAGACTTGTCAAGCCTCCCATGCTCTAATCGAGCTTTGAAAATTTCTTTTGCAGTTGCTCGAGTCACATTCAAGAGGGTCTCAAGTTCATCGAGTGATGCGGAATTAATATCTAACTGAGCTTTTGGTTCTTTTGCTGCATCGATGTATCCAAGCAAATCGGCAACGACCAAATAAAGATGAAATATCGCCTTCACTGCTTCGAGCTGTGTTACTTCCGCATGCACTCCTTTATTCGCAATCTTATTTGTTTTCTCTAACCAAGCACCTAAAAAATCTACATGTGCTTTTGCGAGCTCTTTGTTGCTATCGGACTCAATGGCCTTATCCATGAATGCCCAAAGGCGATTGACGTATTGAGCCTGGTTAAGCGGCCGCCCCTTCGTAGGTTCGGTACTTGCCGGATACAACTGGTCAGCTAACCCTTCCAAGAACCTCCGACTTGATGTAAGAGCCTGCGACCATTCTTCATCTTTCGCACTTGAGACCCCCTTAAACGAAAGCATCAACTGCTCTGCCAGCATTGGATTGATGTCCAACAGCTTGTCATCAACTGCGGATTTCAATACATCGAAGCAACTGGTAACCGTACCGGAAAATTTCAACCGATTAAATAATTCAGAAGCGTGGCTATGAGTTTTCTGTTTTACGTAGTTTAAATGACTCAACAAATTGTTCTTGTAGTAAGTACCATCGTTCCCTTTTTTTGTTCGCACAAGGTCTGCATAGCGCTCCTCAATGAATGCAATACCTTCATAACCGCCAGAGCCAACGTCAATCTTTAGCTGAAATTCCTCAGAGCTATAGTGAGTGCCGGATTTAAGGCCCATTTCGTCGAGCGTCTCTCGTGCTGCATAAATCGCCTTTTGCTTTTTTTCTTTGTCACCATCATCTGGTGCACGAATTAGGTCGTAAAGTTTCTTCAGCGGCCCAACAAAACGACTATTCCCCAACTGGATTTCACACCAATACTGAACCTCATGATTATTGACCAGAGCAGATGCCCTCAAGAGCTTCTGAACAGCGGATAAGACGGAACCCCTCGACGACTCAATTTCTTTTAATGACTCATCTAAGAGGCGAAGTGCTTCATTTTTTTGTGTCATTTATGTACCGTAATCTTGTTGTTTTACATGCAGATTTTCAGCCCCAAAGTTACTTCTCTCGTTTCCCAAGGGAATCTGCCTCTAGCCCGTCAACTCTTCTGTGTTGAATTAAAGCTTCCGAAGGCGTTTTGCTCCTTTCCTCAACTACTTTCTAGTTCTGATGGTCCAATTCCCAAGGGAATCGCCTTGACTGCTCTATCCTCAATTGGAAGCTGAGCCAATAGCCTCAAAAAAACTTCTATCATGCGCCTCCAAAGGCTGAAGCCCCGACTAGCGGGGCTTCTGGCACATCGGGTCCGACTCCTCTTACCTAGCGGTTGCTAGCCCAAGCGGAGCTTGGAGGGCGGCCTCACGAGTCGGCTGGAGAGGCTCTTTCAAATAGGTTACCAATCTGCCGCCCAAAAGGCAATCTAGGGCGCTTGCCAGCAGCTAGCGGCGCCGCTTGCGCCCTTCCCATTCGCCATTTCTAAAGGGGTTTTCACCACGCTCTGATTTGCTTTTACCAGGCGCACATCCTCTACCTCGTAGCCATACAGCTGCTTCAATGATGCAACGACACCCGCTGACCGCGAAAATCCACCTTCACAATGAACGACCAAGCTATGGACGGACGCTGGAGGCGCTTGGACAAACTGAAGGAAGCGTTCGGCGTCGACCTGCGTCATTGCGGCCGGGAGTTTCTCTGCCGCGCGAGAGGACAGCTCCGTGGACAGAAAGTCGACATCTGCGAAGCTGAGCTGCAAGAGATGCTCGTACTCAGGTAGCTGCGCTGGCCCCTTTTTTTGGCGCCGTGATGGAAATCATGGCGCCCTATCGATACACGGCACCCGCTCAGCATCTTCCCTGGAGAGAGGGAAGGCCTGCCACCCCTGGGCCGGAGGACGATATAGTTTGGCGATGATGTCTTTGACTCGAGTATTCATCCAACAAATCTACCCTACTCGAGTGGAGGCACGTCAAGCCCTCCTCAACACTTCGCGGCTGACGGACGTCCGGAAACCGGTGGTTTTCCGGACACCCTCCGCCAAACATCGATTTCGGCCGCTCTATACCTCTTAAAGTGTACGGATTCCCGTACGCAAATCATCATTCGGAAAAGGGTATGCAATGGCAGTTATCGGATATGCGCGGGTCAGTACAAGTGAGCAAAGCCTCGACCTTCAGCTCGATTCGTTGAGATTGGCAGGTGCGAGCGAAATCTATGAGGAGAAGGCCAGCGGCAAGTCCGCTAACCGGCCAGAGCTGGAACACTGCTTGAAAGCACTTCGACCAGGCGACGAGTTGGTTGTCTGGCGCCTCGACCGGTTGGGGCGCAATCTCAAGGACCTGATTCGAATCGTTGAGGACCTGAAGGACAAAGGAGTCTCCTTCCGCTCCATCACCGAACGCATAGACACATCTGGACCAACAAGCACATTGGTCTTTCACCTCTTTGCTTCGCTGGCGCAGTTCGAGCGGTCTCTGATTTTGGAGCGTACGCAGGCTGGCATGGAAGCGGCTCGCGCCAGAGGGAGGAAAGGAGGACGGCCGCCGGCCTTGGATGCCGAGAAAGCACGTATGGCAAAAGCCATGATGAAAAACCGGGAGTTTTCAGTGGCTAGCCTTGCGCGGCAATTTGGCGTGAGCCGAACAACTCTCTATGAGCTGGCTAGCCAGGACAAGAAACAACCATATTCATAAAACGCAATCGAAACAATGGTCGCAAATGCGGCCATTGTTGACGTGCTACATACTGCTTAGATGGTCATTTCTTGGCTGCCGGCTTTTTTGCTGCAGCAGGCTTTTTCAAGGTGGGCTTCGCCGCTGCTGCTGGCTTCTTCGCCGCAACCACCTTTTTCGCATCTTCAGCTTTTTTCACTGTAGCAGCCTCTTGTTTTTTGAAGTTCCTGTGCTTAACCAGCCAGGCTGCGCCTGCGTTCTTAGAGTCTTTCTGCACTTTCTTGACGACATCGGCAAACTTGGCGCCGGTCAGATTTGCGACCAATGAGCCAATACGCTTCGCGCCAGTTGCTGTAACGACGAAAGGCAATTCGGGCAGGCCCCACTCGCCTTCCACAACGTGCTCTTGATAGACCTGCTCTGCTTCTTTACTTGCCAGCTTCAGATAGCCGAGCGAAGTCAAGCTATCCAGGGTGATTTCGACAAACTGGCGAGCATCTTGACGGTCCATGATGCCGTAAATCATGCCAAGCTCCATGTGCAAGCCGATGCTGCTGTATTGGCCCTTCAAGCACATGAGAGACAAAATCATGGCCTCTGCAGGAGGAAGGCTTTTAGCTTCCTCCTTGCCCACCAATCGCGTAATTGGATAATTCACATAAAGGCTCATCATCGAAGAGAGCAGCGTTGCTACCGGGTCTTGTTTAACAAGCTTTTCCCAATTTGCCATCTAGTAGTTCCCTCATGAAAGAATTGCATTATACAAACTTTCTATTAGGAAATTTATTACACTTTATTTTTAGGTTTTAAAAACTCAACTTGATTCGCAACAAGCTAGGCAAATAGGGATGAATTCTTGTGCCTCTGCGAGGTTTAAAGTACGCTGCTGTGGCGTGTTTTCTTTGCCAAATTGACATTAAAACTACATGGGGAAAGTCAATGAGTGTGATAGCAGACATATTGCAATGGTCAAGAGGGCAACCGGCCTGGATGTCCGATGCACTTCGGAAAATCTTCGAGGCCGGCGCTCTATCGCCGAAAGATGTTCAAGACATGGCTTTGTTTGCAAAATCCGATTTAGGCCTAAAAACAGATGGTGCCCCTCAGCCTCAAGTTTTAGATGCAAGCACCTTGCCCGCCCCACGTGACGACGTAAACAGCGTTGCACTGCTTGCGCTCAAAGAGCCTCAACATCTAAATGCCATCGATTCAGCTCAAACCTTATCGTTCGAGGCAGATGGGCTAACAATCATCTATGGATACAACGGCGCCGGCAAATCCGGTTACGCCCGCGCGCTGAAGAAAGCCTGCAGGGCACGAAACAACGAGGCCATCGTTCCAAACGTATTCTCCCCGCCTGGGAAAATAGTGCCTGCCAGTGCATTTCTTGAATGGCGCGCAGATGGGAAGCAAGAAAGTGCCCGTTGGACTGACGGCACGACCTCTCCTGCACCACTGTCTCGCATTGCCGTCTTCGACTCGCTCTGTGCGCGCGTGTTTGTAGACGACCAAGCCGAAGTTTCATACGTACCTTTCGGCATGGACGTCCTGAAAATTCTAGCGTCGGCGATGCAGGATGCACAAAAACTAGTAGACACGGAGCGCGCCCGCACGCAACTTGATAGAACAAAGTTTGCTGCATTAGCAGGGACCCACAGTGTAGGCAGAATGATTTCTGGCCTGAGCCGTAAGACTGACGTCAAGCAGGTAACCGAGCTCGCTGTGCTGACCGGTGATGAACAAACAGAGCTTTCCGCCTTGATTAAGCAACTTCGAGAAGAAGACCCGGCGCAGCAAGCGCAGCCCCTTAAACGCCTGGCATCTCGTATTCAGAATGTTCAAACAGAACTGGAGGCGCTTGAACTAGCGTTGTCGGACGTCAAAATCGACGAGCTGCGAATTGCTCTCACTGATTTGCGCACGACTGAGGCAGCATCGAAGATTGCTGCTGACGAATTACGTGAAGGCGGAAAGGCGTTAGAAGGAACTGGTAGTGAACCCTGGGAAGTTCTGCTACGAAGCGCAATGGCATTCGCTGCTAGCGGACCGTACCCTGAAATCGGCTTGCCAGGCCCAGAGGATGGAGCAAGCTGCGTACTTTGCCAGCAACCACTATCGGCAGACGCTCACCAACGCCTTCAGAAATTTCTGCAGTTCCTTGAAGCAGATGCTCAGACAAAATTTGCAAAGGCGAGGGAAAAAGCGACCCGTATTTACAAGGACATTGCTGGCGTAAAACTAGATACCTTCCCGTCGGACAAGGTCCTATTCGAGGAACTGAAAGAAAAACACCCAGAGGCTATTTCGGCCATCGCCAATTTCATCGAGTCACTTCGAGCACGCCAGACGATAGTGAAAGAAATGGCGGCAGAGCGCCGGATTGGCGAAATAGCGCCTCTTCCCCCACCACAAGCGACTGTACTCGCACAAATTCGAGAAACTTTGTCTCGGCAAGCTGCGATTTTAGAACAAGCATTGAAGCCCGAGGAAAGAGCGGCAAAAACTGCAAGACTCGCTGAACTCGAAGCTCGACGAAATTTAGGACCGCTGATACCAACAATTCATGAGGCTGTCGCTACATTGCAGCTAGACCATGTCCTTTCCGAAGCTTCTCGCGGATTTAATACAACAGGCATTACCCGGAAAATCAGCGAACTCTACGAGAAATATGTGACTGGCGAACTGACTTCCAGATTGACCAGCGAGCTCACTGAACTTGGCTTATCCAATGTGAAAATTGGCCTGGAATTAGCGGGGCAAAGGGGCATGCGGGTTCAAAAGTTGAAGCTCGGCGCTTCTTCTCAATTTTCCAAGGTCAAGCTGTCAGATGTATTGAGTGAGGGAGAGCAGCGTGCCATTGCCTTGGCTGCATTCCTTGCAGAGATTGGGGTAGAACCAGGCAAGTCAGGCATCATTTTCGATGACCCCGTCTCCTCCTTAGACCATGTGCGCCGCGAACGTATTGCAGACAGGCTAGCCAAGGAAGGAAAAGACCGACAAGTTATCGTATTCACTCACGACCTTGCATTCGCATGGTCGCTAAGGGAATCGGCCGAACGCTTCGGAGTTAAGCATGCTGAAAGACATGTCTACGCCGCAGGAGCGTTGAAAGGATATTGTGGAGAAGCCTTGCCATTTGAAGGCAAGCGATTGGACGCACGCGTCAACGAACTGAAGACCTTCGCCGCCAAAGCAAAGAAGACTCTCGAACAGGAGCACGACCATGAGACATACAATGACATGGTTCGTGCTGGCTATCGACGTATGCGCGACACCTGGGAGCTTCTCGTTGAAGAATTGATGTTCGCCGGCGCAGTAAAGCGGTTTCGCCGGTCAATCGAAACCAAAAAACTACGTATGGTTTCAGTGGAAGATGACGACGTCGCAGCTGTTTTCGCGGGAATGACTCGTTGTTCCAATTTTACTCACGAGGGTGGCGCCGAGGCCCCTCCTCCGCTTCCAGAACCAGATGCGTTTATAGCCGACATTGATAATCTATGTCAGGCAGTTGCGAACATCATTGCAAGGAATAAAGAAGTGGAAAAGCGCCGTGAGGCTGCTGGTATATCTGCATGAACCTCGTAGTAACGAGGAGCGAATGCGACCTTTCGTTGAAGTGAACAGTCAGCATTTCGATGCTGAATAGGGATTTACTTGCTCGACCTTGTTGACCAATTCGGCGTCACCAGGTCCACCCTCTATCACTTAGCCATGCGGCTGAAAGTATATGTATGCGACGGTTTCTAAGACAATTAGTATTGACACCTAATATCTAGCTTGATATTTCATAGCGTTCTTGGAAATGAAATTAATGATATTCACGGAGGATGGAAACGATGCAGTTTTGTTTAGCGGGCGCTGGAATTATCTATCAACAACCTAATTACGAACACGTCGTTCTTCAGATAGATAGATGGAATGACTATGACTTTGTTACCCAGTTCTTTGCCACTTATATTTCACCGGTAGGTGAAAAGCTAAAACTTGGAAATATCAAAATTGGCTATCACGGCCAAGAAGAGTCCTCTACCACTTTTGAAGAGATACTTAGGCGATACGGAGAGACTTTTCAAAGCCTTGAAGAAGATTTTTTCTCGTTGGGAGGAGATGCTGATTTCTATAAAAATTGCTCATCCCTAGATAGTCAAATCAAGCTTGACATATTAAATTCACTTCGCGACGTCGTTGCGAATCAGACCATTCTCACGTCAATCGGTGATGAACCTGTTTTTCACATCTCACTGCTTCGCAACACCAGTTATTCGGTAATTCAAGGTCAATACACGAGACTCATTCGTGGGGAAAGCGCTCATCAAAACTACAATTTTAGGTTTGTGTGTGCTCAACGCAAAAATATAGAAAGACTGACTCTCGAATTCAGCGTTGATATAAAACGCCGACTGAGCACAAACATTCATGCGATTATCGGCCGCAATGGCGCTGGAAAAACTACCATTCTCAACGAGATGATTGGTGCGCTTACTAATAAGTCCCCTATAACACCCGACCAGGCTAGATTTGAGAGCAGCCAATCCAACAGCCCCTATCAGTCGCCCAACATAAGCAGTACCGATTTTTTTAGCGGTCTGGTTTCTGTTTCCTTCAGTGCATTTGACCAATTTCCGCCCCCGCCTGACCAGCGAGGCCCACATAAGGGACCAAAATACCGCTACGTGGGCCTTCGTGCGAAAGAAAATCGTCAAGAATTGCGTACTATCTCTCAACTTCATCAAGAATGTATCGAGGAACTTGGCTATTGCTTTGATGATGAAAAGCGAACTGAGCGTTGGCTCGACTCCATGCAGATTCTTGGCCGCTCCGATGTTCTATTCGGTGCTCTTGGACTTATAGACCTTCCAGAGCGCTACGCAAGCACCATCGGAATTGAGCCATCCTTTTTTAAGCGGCGACAAATGCTTCTAAGTGGCGATTTCAATAACTTTGTTCAGCCTTCTCTCGACGCAATGAGCTCTGGGCATTTCATCGTTTTTCACACGATGACACAGCTTGTAGCAGCTGTAGACGAAAAAACTCTCGTGCTCATCGACGAGCCGGAGGTCCATTTACATCCGCCTCTGTTATCTGCGTTCATACGTGCATTAGAAGAGCTGCTACGTGAGCGAAATGGCGTGGCGATTATTGCTACCCACTCGCCTGTGGTACTTCAGGAAATACCCAGCACCTGCGTGTGGAAAATCTATCGGGTGGGGTCCCGGGTATCCGTTAGCAGGCCCGCTAGAGATACGTTCGGAGAAAATGTAGGTGTATTAACATCTGAAGTCTTTGGCCTCGATGTAGAGCGCTCGGGATTCCATACGCTTTTATCCGAAGCTGTCAAAAAAGGGCATACCTACGAAGAGATTTTGGAAAGCATTGATTGGCAACTGGGGCTTGAAGGTAGGGCGGTCTTGTCTTCACTGATTGCAAATCGAGACAAAAGGAGTAAACGTTGAAACGCCTTACTCCTCCGGGCTTTTTGTACGATGACATTATAAAAAGCTGCATTGAAGGAGCAGCCTCAGATATCGCTTTCCAGAAGAGACTTGATGATAGTAAGCCATCATTACTGTCTAAATCGGTAGCCTATTTCAACAATGCAAAAAACCAAACGTTATATTTGCAGGCACCTCTGGGAAAGGTCGATAGCAATCACACGGTCGCTCATACTTTGACCGTTGCAGACCTTCATTCAGCATACGACACCTACTTACGAGAAAGAAAATCTGGCCGCGAAATTTACGACGCAATAAAATTACGCGCACATGAGATTTGCCTTTATTGCGCCCTACCCGGAGCCAGCACCCTCGACCACTATCTACCGAAGGCTCACTTTCCTGAGTTTTCAATTTTTCCAAATAATCTAGTCCCCTCCTGCACAAAATGTAACGAAGATGAAAAGGGGCAGAAATTTGCCACTTCGATAAATGAACAGATTATTCATCCTTACCACGAAAAAGATGCTGTTTTTCAGCAGCAGTGGCTATATGCTGATTTTCTTCCAAAAAGTCTCACTCGAAGCGAGGCCATCATTGAATACTACGTAAGCCCCCCGGAAAATTGGGATGATGCTGATAAAAAAAGAGTCGCACATCATTTCCATTTTTTCAAACTGGGAAAAAGATACGGAACGAATGCCGCCGTACACTTGAATCAAGTGATAGAGACAATGGAGGCTTACCACGCTGATTACGGGTCATATACCGAAGGGTGTAAGCGATATCTGCAGGTCGCTGCAAAGGTCCGGGACAACCAAGCTAATAACGATTGGCGCAGAGTTATGTACGAAGCGCTACTTGGATATTATTCGCATAACGTTCGGGACCTCCATGTACCTCATGACTCAATTCAGTGGTTACACGCCGATTTTATCGCTCCCGGCCATGGCCGCTCTTGGCCCGGACGTATTGAATATTACGTCGCGCCGCATCCTAACATGAGTGACTCAGCCAAAGAGGAAGTCATCACCTACTTCGAAAACAATGGACTAGCTAGAGAATATTCAGAAGCTGCGGAGAAAGAATTAGAAGTGGTACTGCGTAAGATAGAAAAAAGTTGTTCTCGTAGCGGCTCTTACGTCCGGGCATGCGGGTCAGTTTTGGAACCATTGTTGGTAGGAACGTCTCCCCCAAATGACTGGAAACGAGTTATGTATCAAGCGCTACTCTCACACTACGTATGGTTTAAAACTTATTCGATGCCAAGTCCCCCCAACTAACGGAAAGACGTGTAACCAAAGCCGCAAATGAATCCCTGGAGCGAAAGAATATGGTCTCTCAGGCGTTAATTTGACTATATCGACATGTACGGCTAAAGTACAAAAATCGGTACAAATGACCGGTACAAGGAGAAAATCGATGGCAAATATATGCCGCTGATTTATATAGGTTTTTTTTCTGAATTATCCTCTCACAGCCTCCGCCAGAACATCATATAGAACGGGCCTTTGCGGCCCGTTTTTCTTTTTATCCCACATAAAATCCCACATAAGAAAAATATCGTTCACGCATCAAATGGCGGATTTTTCTCTTAGCGACGTCAAGTGCTCGCAATGCTAGCTTCGCTCTGACTCTCTGCGGTCAAATACCCGAACCGGACCTTAAACTTCCCTAACGGCGTATTCCCGCACCCCAAGCTGCCGACAGACGTCGACCACTGGTGTGCCACCCTCAGCAAATCGCAACGCATATCTCAGCGTACAAGTCCTCTTCTATTCTTATCCTCCGATAATTCTTCCATCACTACCTACAGCAATCGCATCTGCACCAAGTTCTCGGACATGGAGAATCTCCCAAGAAGTAACGATACCGTTTGCAAGCTCGTCACCTTGCTCTGACTTTTCGCATGCCTCCAAGGGAGTGGCCGGTGGTATAAATTGCACTCACCTGAACGCCCGAGTTACTCAATTGTTCCTGGGCAGTCCCTAGTGCTGAGGCAGCAAACTCGTTGGCAACAGATTGCGCCTGCTGCATCGCTCCCACCGTAATTTCAGCATCGGAAATGATGCTCTGAACATTACCAACCGTGCCGCGATCCGCAATGATCACCTCGCCAGTTTGCGTGTTGATGTAGGCCTCGCCTGAAAAGCCCACCTTGTCAAGATCGGCTTGCGTAAGGGTAGGATTTTGCTCCAGAATTTTGGTCTGGGAAACCTGAGTTCACTGGCTTCCCATAGCGGGCTCACCCACTTTTCCGGTGTTGTAAGCAGCGACTGCAGCGGTTGCCAAATCGTTTAGTGTTACGGTGGGGGCAGATTGGGTCATGGCGTATTTTTCTTAAGCGAGTTATTGAATAAAGTAAATTTCAACTGAGCTTGCGAAACCCAGTGCCAATCTGGAGCCCGTCGGATCAAGCGCAAAGCCATCGCCCCCATCCGGGACACGTCCGAATTGAGCAACTGATGTTCCTGAACTGGTGTCGATAATAGTGTTTGCGAGTGAGCTACGCCCACCATGCTTAAAGCTCATCCCCTTCAGATAGATAAACATGCCGTCCGGACTGATGGCCATCTCTGATGTACGTTGGTCAAAATATCTGACGCGAGCCATATCCGCGGCTAATCAATC
Source organism: Herbaspirillum sp. 1173 (assembly GCF_031455335.1). Lineage (NCBI taxonomy): Bacteria > Pseudomonadati > Pseudomonadota > Betaproteobacteria > Burkholderiales > Oxalobacteraceae > Herbaspirillum > Herbaspirillum sp. 1173. The sequence continues at coordinate 1,250,042 of NZ_JAVDSP010000001.1, forward strand.
GCCAGACGAAGATCTCGGCGGTGAAATTTGAAATGAAATAGAAACTCACGCGAGGCGCAACGCACGACCAGCAACCGGAAGGTATAGCCACTGCTCGGCGACCGATATTCCAGTGGCAGCAATCAGAGCCTCCGCATACACAGCGAGTTGCGGACCGTGCTCAACGGCCAATTGCTCATTCCGATCGGCGCCACCTGGATTGGATTTATGGTCGAGAAGAATCCATCCCTTAGGGGACTGCACCAGTAGATCGATACGGCCCCTTACGCGCGTCCCATCGGGACGATTCGCCTCAATTGGGACCTCGAAAAAGGTCGAACACCCAGGCCAACGCTCATTGCACCATGCGAGAAAAGCGGTAAGCTGCGCGACGACCGCGGTGTTGTCGACAGTATTGCCTACACCCCAATTGCTGAGAATACTACATACATCAGCCTGCTCCACCGCTCCCCGGACGCCAGCCCGTGCAATGCAGTGGTGGACTGCCGTCCCCAAGTCCGCCATGTTGGGCTTTCCCGTCAGCGTAATGCGAATGCCAACCTCTACGGTCTCAGCGATGTTGAACTGTCCGCCAACAGCACTACTAGGCCGATACCACAAGGGCAGAGCCGATGCGTGAGGCCGACGGGTGAACCAATGACGGTCCTGCGGCGTCCGTACTGGCGGCTCCGTTGCGCATTCGTCTTTGTTCCAGTCCTTGGATCCTCTTGAGCACCGCTGGCCATCAGGAAGGACCACCTCCTCAGTTGGGCCAAATAGAAGCGGACTAGCCCTCGGCACCTCATCCACCCAGCCGCGCATTGTTCCAGATTTTCTGACGAACGACACCAGAACGTTCAAATCTCTGGCACGGGTCAACCCAACATAAAGCAAGCGTTTACTCTCAGCCACCGCATCTTGCTGCATGGCCACCCCGGTTGCGCTTGCCTCTGCACGTACTGCCGCCTGGGGTGCAGAACGCTTACCCCAAGTCTTCAGCCAGCAGTGAATGAAGCGATTACCAAGCGGCAGTTGCGGATCAAAAGGGCCTTCCGTTCGTGCTCGCACGCTCCAAATGGCGCTCCTAGCTGTTTCTCCAAGCGCGGTGAGGACAACCACTGGCCATTCCAAACCTTTGGAGCCGTGATATGTGAGAACTGTGACGGCGTTATCCGCTGTCGCCGCTCGGCTATCATCTTCCGCTTCCGCAGCCGCATCGAGCCATCTCAACATCCCGCTAACTGTCGCCGGTCGCTTAGCAGAAACACACTCGTCTTCGTAATTTTTCCCCAGTTCAACTAGCGCTTCAACATTAGCCAATCTATTGTGAGCCTCATGCGGAGAGCTGGACCATTGTGCGACAAGCTGAGCGACGTGCGATTCCGCAACCGATAGGCGCAGAGCTTCCAACGGTGTCAGAGACGAAAACGAAGGCCGCAGTCCTTCAAGGCGCACAAGAAGGGGATGGGCTGAATCGCCGATTGTCTTCCACTCGTGAGCAATGACATCGGCTTGCTCAAGGTAATCGAGACGGTCCGCAAGCCATGTGGCTACAGGGGTAGCATCTACCAGCGTAAGCACCAGAGCAGATGCAACCGTATCGCTAACATCATGCATGCGGCGCAGACAAGCGAGAACAAAGATTGCCTCCGCAGTCCCTAGCAAGCCCGCACGAGGGCTTGCCGACGGAATTCCCCATCGAGTGAGTGACGTGACGGCCAAGCTCACTTGGTCATTTCTCCGACAAAGAACCCCTATGTCACCGGGTCGGATTGCCCGAATATTTTTTGTTTTCTTATCTTCCACCTGCACCTTAGAGGCAAGTAGCTCCGCAATAGCCTGGCCCAATGCCAGATAGTCCGTGCCGTTCTTGTCGCTGTCAAAATTCCAGTTCAAAAGCGAAGGCTGATCAGGCAACTCCTTGCGAACGGGTTGTAGCTGAACATCCTGTGGTGCGAGGTCCGGCAGGAAAGCATCCCCAAACACTGCATTCGTAAGCGAGACCAAGGCTGGAGTGGATCGACGCGATGTTGTTAGAGGCTCTCCGATAGTGCTGCCCCAACCCGGGATAGCTCCAATGACTCCAGAAATGAGACTGGCGTCGGTCCCCCGAAAGCCGTAAATCGCTTGTTTGGGGTCACCGACCCAAATGGAACGCTTGGCTAATTTAGCCAGCTCCACAAACAGAGCTAGCTGAAGAGGGCTTGTATCCTGGAACTCATCAACCATCACGAGATCAAGTTCGTCAGCCAAGACTGCTTGAACGCTCGCGTTCTCTCGAATCGCCCTAAGCAATAGCACTTCTTGGTCACTGAAGTCCACTGCCCCCAGAGCCTTCTTGGCTTCAGAGTAGGCATCTCGAGCGTCGGCGGCGAGATTAAACACCAGTTCCAAATACTGCCGCACGTCAGCGTGGAAGGCCGGATGGGACTCGTGCCTTTGAGCTGCCTCTTTCACGGGATCAAGAAAATGTTTTACCTTCGCGCCAGCATTGATACCTGCAGCACCAAGCCAATCCGGCCAAGACCATCGACCCTCACGAAACGCACGTTCGATCTTTTGCAAGTCGGCCAAACCGTCCTGGAGGTTCTTAGCCACATTTGTACCAGCAGCAACTTGCGCGTCGACATAAGATGAGACATTTTTGAGCGCCGTAGCAAGTGCCCCAGAAAGAGCTGCGGTTGGGTCTACGCCGGCAGTAGGCGCGGACCAGTTCGCGAGCATCTGATCTGCATTACGCCCCCCCATCTGCCGCAGCGTCACGGGCTCAATATCGTTGTCCAATGACGCCTTGACTACATCCTTGACAGTTTTTGCCCAGTCTTCCTGTTCGATTCCAAATTTTCGGGTAAGCCGAACAAACACGGACTGCCCCGCTGAATCGAGAGTCTCAGCAAGTGACGTTTCTAGAAGCCGCTTCGTTTGCCCTTCGCTGAGAACGGTCTGATCGGGGGACAGTCCCAACTCAAAGCAGAACTGCTTGAGCATCTGTCCGCAGACACTGTTTACTGTCCCCAATCTGGCTTGTCCAATGGCCGTGGCCAGGTCCACACGACCTTTCTCCAGTAACCATGACCGTGCGCGTTCCCGCAGCTCCGAGGCAGCCTTCACTGTGAACGTCGTCGCCAAAATGGCGTGAGGCCGGGCGGCTCCGGACTCGAGGGCATGGGCGAGGGTCTCGGTCAGCTTATAGGTCTTACCGCTTCCGGCACCTGCGCTCACAAATTCAATGTTATTCATTACTCCCACCCTCCCAGCAACACGAGATAGTCCCGGTCCCACTGACTGGGTCCTTTCACCGGCAAAGTCCCCTCGGGACCGTTGTAGTCGTCAGTGGCCTCTTGCGGAACGACTTCAATTTGCCCTTCTGCGAGCTGGCTAGTTCTCCACGTCCAAGTCGCTTTTGCACGGTTGAGAAGGGTCTCAACCGTAACGTTATCCGGTGGCTGTGTCAGTTGTGCCTGTGGGAAGACTCCAGGATGAGAGATGAACAGCGCTCCACTCTCCAGAATGAAGAATCCCAGTGCCGCAGGCGCAGTACCAGTCTTTTGCTTGACTAGGCTGGAATAAAGGGCCAGCTGAAGATGGCCGCCCTCGCGCAGCATCCGAGAGTAGTAATTGTCTCCGCGCCACTTCATATCAAGCGCAACAAGCTTGTTGCCTGGCAGTTCGACCAAAAGGTCAATCTTGCCTGTCAATGGAACTGGACCGAGTGCGCCATCGAACTCGGCTTCAGTCTGCACACGCACTGCTTGGGCTCCCCGCAAATGATCCAAGAGCGAGCCGATTGCGCTTTCGCATGTCATCTGGAACCGCTGGAGACTGATGCCTGCGCCTTGCATCAAGAGAATAGCGCCCTCCGTACGGAGCAGCTCATCGGCCTGAGCTCTGAACCAGTCGGTGGCCTTTTGGTTCGACCATGTAAGGGCATCTGCGTGCGCGAAGAGCATTTCAAAGACACGGTGCGCGAGAATACCTAAAAGACGGTTACTCTCCTCCACCGCAAGGATAGATGCTGGATTCAGCCGAGCAATGCGTTTTAGCACAAAGAGCGCAGGCGCGTTGAACAACTCGTTGAGAGCCGTGTAAGACTGTGAACTAGTAGATAGATTTAGCGGATCGCGAAGCTGGATATGGCGTTGCACATCAGGGAACGGGAGCGATGCCACCCGTTCAGTCAGGTTTCCCAGAAATTGGCTGTCGCATGCCGCATCCAGGTCCAGGGCCTGAGCTTCAAAATCCGGGATAAGTTTTTGGATAAGTTGTCGTACAGGATGCTCTTCGGCGCCGGGAGGAGGCGACACCATTACAAAGCGTTTGCGAGCCGCCAACAAAGGGCGTAGCCACTGCATTGCCAAGGCTGCTAACTGCCTCGAGGGGTGCCGCAGTTCGACGTTTAATTCCTTCAATGCTTGGACTTCCACACTTGGCCAAGGGAGTTGCTGCGCCAGCATTGGCGTAGAAGGCATCCACCAGATCACCTCATCAGCCGGCTCAATACAAGCGGCTGCATTGCTTGCGGAACGCATACACCCGACTTGTGAAATAGCACCGGGATTAGATGCACCTGTGGGTGTCGCATGGGCCACAAGCTGTTCAACCTGTCTGGGCGTCAACGTACTTACTCCCTGCCGAGAAAGTTCAGAGAGACTATCAAAAACAGCCGCGCATTGGTGATGTGCGGGTGCAAAAGTGGCCACTGTAGCGGGGTTGCCAGACAACCTGCGTCGCATAGCCTCTTTGAGCCTGTCGGTTCGTGCAAGCAGGGCATCCACGGGTGCACCTTGATCCCTTTGCCAGCGCTCACCTTCAAGCCAGAACTCGATCTCGAGCACCAGTTCTTTTCCATCATCACCTTCGGCAATCTTGTTCTTAGCCTTGATCCAGGACGCTCCGCCGATCCCAGGTTGCTCAGCGACGGCTTTTGCGAGCGCGGATCGCGCTTTCCGACTGAAGGGTCCCACAGGATGGACTAGGAAATCGACCAGGCGACCAACGTCAAGAGGTGTCCAGCACATCTCCAAGGCCAGGCCCAGTGCCTGCAAGGCAGGGCGAAGTTGGCTTGGGTTCTCAAAGCCGCAGCTGACGCCCCCGGTAGCAACCAACATGGTATCGAGCGAGTCACCCTGTTCTTCTGCGAGAACCACTCGGTCTATCGGATACGCTGCAGCATGCGCACTGAGCCAATGCTCAGCAGTAGAAAAAGAGAGCGTGCGAACGAGCTGCACACTACCGTCCTCAATAGACGGAATCTTGCTTAGCGGCTCCTTTCCCGACATGACAAGAATCGCCTTTTCTTGCAGGGCGCGCAGCGCCCCTTCTCCATGCGGGATAGGATTTTTTACTTGCACGCCTGGCAAGCAAGCTAGTACCCTCCGCCACAAGGATGGGAAGTCTTCCAACGGATCAACAAGGGAAACGGAGGTAATCGGGCTAGGGCCAGTTTTCTTGAGCATCTCCTCAACCAACTGCAGCCGAGTAGCTTCTCCGGCGGGAATAGCAACGGCGGTCGATTCAACCAGAGCCAGTTCCCGAAGTCGAACGGGATGAGACGCAAGTGCCGTTCCCCGCCAGCCACCTAGAAGCCACTCATCGCGCCAAGACAGGAGCTTTGCCGCTGTACCGACGCTGTCGACTTTCATCGATGCACTGTAGAAACGGGTGCCGTCGTCATGGTGCTGCAAATGCCCCATATAGATCGCTACGCGCTGTGCCGCTGCGACCTCAGGTTTGGCCAATCCAAGATACGTTTCCAGTAACGACAAAAAGCCGAGCCGCCCCACAACTGGGGCGTTGAAGGAATTCTGCAGCGACGGCCCCTGACGGGCATCGAGACTCAGACCAAAGGTGACATGCATGGCGCGCTAAAGAAATAGCTTAGGCACGTCTGGGAACCGTGCCTAAGCGGTCCAAGCGAAAGGCAACATCAGCAAGCTCGGCTTCACTTCCCAGAACGTTGACCCGGCTTATCTGATGAAGGTCCAACGCTGCCCAATTTCTTGAGCAGCACATTCGTTACTTGTGTTCCTTGCGAACTCCCTTAAAAGGTTCGCCATCCTTCTTTTGGTCCATGAAGCGCCCGTTGCCGGTATCACGCTTGGTCCAGGTCTGATTTGCAGGGTTGAACACTTGCGAACGGTCACGTACAGCACCGCGACGAGCATTGTCACCAACGGGAGGATTCTTGGCCATTTCAGTCTCCTATGTAATTACACGTCGAGTGAGTGGGTCCAACCAGGAAGCCCACTACGAGAAAGGAAATTCACCAAAGGTGGGCTTCCAAAAAACTGCAACCGCCCTCCGGACATAAAGGCTAGAGCAGCTTGGTCGATGCGAAGGTTTGCGTTGCGTGCTTTGGCAGTCAGCTCGGCTAGCAAGCGGGAGTTGTCGTTTTGAGTACCAGAGGACGAGCGAGCCTCAAAGACGGCAAAACTAATCCAGCCGCCGTTCTGTGCACGCTCCCGTAGATGGGCGAAATTCACTTTCATTTTTGCAACCTCCTAACCAGTAAGAATGTTGAGCATGAGTTCATTATTGCGTAAGCACTAGCTCAAATAACGACCTACTGGCTGGCGGCGGGGAGATTTTTTCGGGCAGCGGCGCACAGCGCTGCGTGAAGGCGCTGACGCAGCTCTGGTGGTTCTAGAATCTCGACTTCTGGACTGTGTCGCAGAAGGTCCATCAACAGCTCTTGGTCGTTGGAGTACGGAACCTCCAAGACATAGCTGCCATCCTCAAGATGCTTACATGACTGGTCGTGGTGCCAAGTCTCCTTGCTGACCCACTGAGCTCGCTCAGGGGTGAACTTCAGGCGAGCACGGTGAGCCGCCTGGCCAGCGAAGATTCCGTAGCCGCTACGGAAATGCTCCTGCATTTGCTCTTGGCTGACTTCGAAGGCAGCTTCATCAACAACATGAACATCGTCAACGGCCTCCAGCGCGAAAGACCTAATGGCATCCCGGGAGTGGCACCACGCGTCTAATATCCAGTTTTCTCGGTAGTGCACCAACTGTTGGGGCGAAATGACGCGCTCTGTATGCTCTTTACGATCACGGTTCAGATATCGCAAACGCAAGCGCTTTCCGTCCAGCAAGGCTCCCGCTATGAGTTGAAAGTGCTTTGACTCAACTTTCCTGGACGCAAAATGAATAAGTTTAAGCTTGCGCTCAATCGGCTTAGCTGACTTGTTGCCTTCAGCGAGTAAGCCGCGAAGGCGGGACTTCAGTGGCCCGACGTGCTCATCGAGCAGTCCAGGCTGGACGCCCTCCACCAGATGGAGCATTGTCAGCAGCGCAAAAATCTCTGATGCGTTGAACCAGACGCCGGGGAGCTCAAATCGGCCACCATCCGCCAACTCGTCACGAACAATCCAGCCGCGGCGACTACGATCCCATTCGAGTGGGCACCCGAGTCGATCCCGGAGAAACTCAAAGTCACGCTTTACAGACGCTTTAGACACCTCAAGTTCGGTAACGAAAGTATCCATCGATACAGCGCCACGTTGTCGGATAAGACGTACGATTTTCGTTATACGCTCGATACTGATCTTCGACATGATTGCCTTTTCAAATAGCAATATTAGTCAGCTCATTGCGTGATAGGTCCTTGCCTTATCCTTCCAAGGCCGAAGAAACCTTACTCGGAAACCATGGCCGCGAGAAACAGTGGTTGCGGTTGAAACCTAAACAGCGCCATTATGACTTCTTGCCGGTATGAAATTGATTATTCCGTGCCCCAATTACCCCTAAAAAGCTTTAGAACACCCGCTAACGGCGCTAACTCCAATCGTTCTTCCCCAAGCTAGCCACAACCTGCTTCCTCAAAGTTGCCCCAACGGGAGCAAAGATCTACTCAAAACCAACCATCATGAAATTTTTAGGCACCCCATCTCTCCTACGTCTTTTCCTCGGCCATGAGCCCCTTATCTTTCTCAAATATTAACTCATAGGCTTACAGATTGCTGACTAATAGTTGACTGAAATCAAATATTGAATTCAACGCGACCGGGGACGAATTTTGTAGCCACCGGTTAAGTGTGTTCTTTATCCACATCTACTTACTGCCTCATCCTAGATTTTTTCAACTACATATTCCTTGTGTGAGATTGGAGAATTACCCGTACTCCAGCTCCTTGTTTTAACACTCACCAAGGAATAGCAATGTTGAATCTCCGCATCATCCTCATTCTCAGTATCGTAGGAAACGCCCTCCTGACGCTCCTGTTCCTGACTGACAAAGGCACAGCATGAGTCTCGCCTGCCCGGTCTGTCACTCCTTGAATCTACTCCCGCAACGTTGCGGGCAACGCATCGGTAGCATGATCGGTGCCTCGGCGGGTGCCGTCGCAGGGCTCTCTACGTCACTAACCGACGGTGACAACGAGAGGGGAGCCGGTCCGACCACAGGACTGGTCTTGGCGACGTTGGCCAACGCCATCATGGGCGCGCTGGCAGGCAGCGCCGCTGGCGGCATAACAGGATCAAGGATTGGCCACATGGTCGACGCGAAGGTCCTGGGCACCTACCGTTGTGCCGACTGTAACTACACATTCTCGAGTTAATCCCCTTCATCGCACGCTCAACGGCCCGTCCTATGACGGGCTTTTTTCATTTTAGAAAAGGAAATCACCATGGCTCACCTGATCGAAACAATGGCATATGCCAATACCACTCCCTGGCACGGTCTGGGTAATCAGCTCTCGGCTAGATCCCCCCTCTCCGTCTGGGCCAAACAGGCCGGCATGGAGTGGAATATCCAAGAATCTCCCGTCTACTTCCAACCTGGAAAGAACGCAGACCACTGCGCTTTCGAGGATCAGAAGGTGCTCTATCGCTCTGACACAGGCGCCGCCCTCTCAGTGGTCTCGCAGCGGTTCCAGGTAGTACAACCTCGCGATGTGCTGGAGTTCTACCGTGATCTGACCAAGGCGCATGGATTTACCTTGGAAACAGCGGGTGTTCTCAAAGGTGGCCGTAAAGTATGGGCATTGGCCAAGACCAACATGAGCGCCAACATCAGGGGCAATGACACGATGAACGGTTATTTGCTCCTGGCCACCGGATGCGATGGTACGTTGGCCACAACAGCCCAATTCACCAGCATTCGGGTTGTCTGCAACAACACCTTGGCCATTGCTCTTAAGGATGGAAACGCTGCCGTAAAGGTGCCTCATTCCACTACCTTCGATCCCAAGGCAGTCAAGAGACAGCTGGGATTGTCATCGTCTTCGTGGGAAGACTTCGTCTACCAGATGAAGAAACTTTCGGAACGCAAACTGAAACACATTGAGGCCGATGCCTTCATTACGCAACTCTTTGCCAATCCTCAGGAGAAATTCACCAACGAACGCGCCATGAAGAAAGTACGGGAGCTGTATGTCGGCCATGGCCGGGGTGCGGAACTCTCCTCTACCAAAAACACCGCATTCGGTCTCCTCAATGCGGTGACCGAGTTTGTGGACCATGAACGCCGCGCCAGAAGCACGGACTACCGCCTGGACTCAGCTTGGTTCGGTACAGGCGCCAATCTGAAGAATGATGCCCTGGCCCAAGCCATCGCCCTGGTGAGCTGAACCTTGATCTCAACGACATAAAGCCCGAGCCGCGTGCCCGGGCTTTTTTCTTTTCTGAAAGGAGTGCTATGCCTGTATTAAATGTGCAGTCGACCAGGCGTCCCGGCCGTGCTGCTTTACGGTTGGTCAAAACCCGCGACCTGTCTCGAGAAGAATGGCTATCCGTCCGGCGTAAGGGCATCGGCAGTTCAGATGCGGCTGCCGCGATCGGATTGAATCCCCATCAATCCATGCTGGAGCTGTGGATGATCAAGACGGGGCGCGCCCATCTGTTGCCCCAATCCGATCCAGGAGACCGTAACAATGCAACCTATTGGGGCAGTCTTCTGGAACCTATCGTGGCTGCTCACTACACGCATGAAACTGGCAACAAGGTGCGTAAGATCAACGCAGTCCTCCAACACCCCGATCCTGACAAGGCCTGGATGCTTGCCAATATCGATCGTGAGATCCTTGGTGCGCCTGATGTCCAGATCCTGGAGTGCAAGACCGCCGGTGAGTTTGGGACCCGGATCTGGCGTGAAGGTGTTCCTGAATACGTGCAATGTCAAGTCCAGCACCAGTTGGCGGTGACAGGTAAGGACGCGGCTGATGTGTGTGTACTGATCTGCGGTCAGGAAATCCAGATTCACCGGATTGACCGCGACGACGAGCTGATCGAAGGATTGATCAGGCTAGAGCGTGAGTTCTGGCATTACGTCGAAAGGGACATTCAACCACCTCCCGATGGGTCGGAGTCGGCAGACCGCGCCTTGCGGTCGTTGTACGCGCATGACTATGGCGACGTGGCGGATTTCCGAGAAAACCGTGCCATGTCGGCCGTCTTTGCGGATCTGCAGGCCATTCGGGAAGAAATTGCTACTCGCGACAAGATCGAACAGCAACTGAAGCAAACCATCCAGCAGATGATGGGGAGCTCCAGTCGAGCGCTTTTCGAGACGGGATCAGTCTCTTGGAAACGCACCAAAGACAGCATCCAGCTCGATGTCAGCCGACTGGAAGCCGATCATCCATATCTGGTCAAAAGCTATCTCGCTCCCAAAGCTGGCAGCCGCCGGTTCCTCGTTTTCCCCTGATCGCCAGGCATCTTCGGATGCCTGGCTTTACTTTTTTTTTGGAGCTTCCCATGATCAAAGGTCTATGCATTACCCCGCCTGTTCTCGGGCGAATTTCAATTGGTAAGGTGGTAGAAAAAAACGGCCGACGACTGCCGGAGAAAGACGACCAGTTTACCATCACCAGCCAGGTGCAAACACCGGATGGCTGGGCGACCCACCCCCTCGATGCGGTCTATCGGGCAGCTTCCCCCGGCAATAAGCTGCGCGCCATTCCAGTCACGGTCATGTTCAGTCAGCCTGATCTAAACCTGCGCGCATCCTACTGCTTCTTTGACCGACATGCCGGCAGGCCGCTGTGCAATGGCAACGGAGTCACATGCAAGCGGCTTACGCACGAGGGGATTGCAGATCTTCCCTGCCCTGGGCCCGATACCTGCGAATTTGGGCTGGGTCAGTGCAAGCCCTATGGGCGGCTCAATGTGCAGATCGATGCCGCCGATGAACTGGGCACCTTCATCTTCCGCACCACCGGCTATAACAGTATCCGCACACTCACAGCCAGGCTGCACTACTACCAGGCGGTTTCTGGAGGTTTATTGGCCTCCCTACCGCTGGAGCTGCGCCTGCGCGGCAAAAGCACCGTGCAGTCGCATCGCACGCCAATTTACTACGTGGATTTAACGATTCGGGAGGGAACCACGCTGGATGACGCCATCCGGCAAGCACAAGAAACGCAGGATCGACGAGAGAAAGGAGGATTTGATCAGGAGGCCCTGGATCAAGCAGCCAAGGCAGGATTGGAAAACGGCTTGTTCGAAGAATCTGCGGAGGAATTGCCGGCTGTAGCAGAGGAGTTTTTTACTGCCAATCACGCATCTGATGCGCAACAAACGGCCTCATCAGACTCCTTAGCCAAAAAAGTCAAAGCACGAGAAAACACCAGAACGAACCTAGAGCGCTCTCTTAAATAAAGAACGCCCTAATACTTAAAGCCCCTCAAATAAGCGCCCCGCCGAAACTCTCAAAGACTTCGCCAGGGTTTCTATCGCTGACAACGATGGATTTCGCACCCCGCGCTCAATCCCACTGACATACGTTCGATCAAAACCACATAGATCAGCGAACTCCTCCTGAGAAAGGTCTAGCCCCTTTCTCAGTTCTCTGACTCGTTCCCCAAAGCGTATTGACAATGATTTCACGCGGCTATTAACCCATTTATGAGGACTAATTGACCACGGACTAATCGTCACATGCAATAATGAAGACTAATCGTCACATTTTAAATTAACTATCTATCAACAAAAAAAGGAGTGAATATGCATGCCCATAGTCTTCTGCAGCAGCTACAGCAAGGAAATTCACGATACCGCGCTGCACTGCCCGCGGTGTGGGGCGCCTCAAGCTACCTCAGCCACCGAGCCCCCACCGGTTCGCCCTGGCTGGGGATTACCAGGGTCGTCCTGGCGATCGTGGCAGCCATTAGCGCTATTCAGATTGACACCTTTAACAGCGACCAGATTGTCGGCCCCGGCGGCGTCTTTGCCAGCGCATTTGCCGCCGGCACCTTCAACCTGCAGCAAAAGAAGCCCGGCAAGGGCATGTCCACTGCCGCCATCTCCATGGCGGTCGTTTCATTTCTTGTTCTCATCGGCTCGTAGCACCACCAATAACTATCAAAGGAAAAAAAATGCCAAATTTCGTGAACTGCCCGCACTGCCAGCATCAAGTGCATGAAAGCGCTTCCGCATGCCCTAACTGCGGTGCCCCCAACCAGGCGATGACCTATACCAGCTATGACCAAGTGCCTTGGTATCGCCGGCGTTGGGCACTCGTACTTGCCGCGTTCGTGTTCATGCCTATTGCCCTAATCATCGTCTTCACGGGCGACGTCTATTTGTTCAAAGATGGCGAAGTCCAGACCTTCCCCAAGAACTTCAAGTACACGCTTCTCCTCATCTTTGCGATTTTGGTCGCAATCCAACTCTCACGCTAACGAGCATCTGTGAGCCCCATATATCTAGGTTCTTCAGCTATTCAGGAGAAACAATGAAATATCTTTTGGCTGCTTTAATCGGGATGACCGGTATTCCCCTCCAAGCCTATGCGGGAAATAGCTATTGCGACAGCCGTCAACCTAATCGGGAAGTCATCGCCTGCTACAAAAGCGGGATTGAAGTGCATGCTAGCCAGATCAAGAAAAACTATCAAATCCTGATGCAATCACCAAAACTTAGTCCGCAAGAAAAGGACGCGTTGCGAAAGGATCAAGAAGCATGGATCAATAAAGTAGGTCAACACTGCGGTAGCGACGTTCGATGCGTACACGATGCAGCGAAAGAGCGCAACGCCTACTTATACCTACGCGTGCATAAGTCCTGATCCACATTTCAACGAAGGAGTCAATTATGAAGAAAATCCTCACTACCGCAGCATTGTCTCTGGTCAATGCCCTGCCGGCTCATGCGGGCAACGTAGGACAATGCGTCTTCCCGAAAACCACGATCCAGAAGAATGGCAATTTGCAATTCAAGAAACCGATCGCAGTCTATAGCGCCCCCGATTTGAAAAGTAACCAAAGTACCTTGACTGCTTTAACGGCATTTAGCGTCGCGAAAGAATCCAACGGACTGGCGCAGTTAGTGGAAGTCCCAGGTTTTGACGGCAGCAATCCACGCGCCGGCAAAGCAATCGGGTGGGTGAAACTGTCGGACTTTGATTTCCAAGAACTCCGCAACTGCAATTGACGATGAAAAGAGCTGCTTAGGTAGCTCTTTTCATTTGATGTCGAGATTTTTTTTGCAAATTATCGACAAACTACGCACTGCCTAGCTGGCTATAAATTACCGACGCAGGTCACTTGGTCACACTGCCTCTCGTAGCGCTTCTCTTAGTGCGCGGGAAAATGCAGTGACGTTGAGAAGTCACACGCAGTCATGACCGAAGAATGACCCGAAGTCCGCCAACGCGTATTCCGATGGTGAACTTCCGCTATAAGGACTGCCTGCCAGTAGTGAAGTGAGCCTCCAATGGTCATTACCGGCGGTTCAGATAGTCGTGACTCGCCATGACCGAAGTCACGTGACCGACTTCTGCGAAGCCTGTGCCATGACCGCCTTCAGATGACGGGTGAAATCCAGAGCGAGAGGCTGGCTGCACCCCAAAAATTCACGAACCTTCACAACGGTCGGTTCGTACTTGCCAGCCCGCACTTGCGCTTCGAGCCATACCTGCCTGACTTCCCGTGGTGTTTCTTTTCCGGGCATCTGCTCAGTCCAATCGCTGCTTTGCTCCGAATTGGATACCGATTCGGATGTCTTTTGCTGTCCGTCTGCATCAGCGACTTCCGTTCTTCCAGGTAGGGCTGCATCTAGGCTGGTCCCAAGGGAACCTGGGCTCACCTTGGCGGGCCCTTGATGGATAGAAAGAGGCCTATCCGCAGATAAAGCGAACAGCCACCCCAAGCAAGCTAGCCCCTCCAACACGACCGCAAATAAAAAGGCTTGGGTGACGTTGATGTCATCGACGGAAACATCCAGCACCTCGGATAGCTTGGCTGCCACCAGATCTTGGCGTGCCGCATCCTTTTGCTGTCGAAAAATTTCGGCAGCCTGATCACGATCATGTTGCCAGCGCCTTACGGCAGTTTCCTCTGTAGTCAAGGTGTCCAGCCTTGCACGCAAAGCCGTCGACCTGACCTCCCGCCATGGACATGGACTACTACAGACATACGCCTGATTTCTAGCCAAATCGACAGAAACCTTCTCGCGTTCATTAACGATCGCCAGCAAACTTCGAGGCGCGGCATCGGTGAGGCTTTGGTCGCCCTGGTCAATATGGACGGCTGCCGCCCGTTTTTGGCCAGCATGCTCTTGGCTCAGCAAATAAAACGTTGCGTGGCTATATATGGCCAGTCCCAAGCAGCAAATCCAAATTGCCATGGCCGCGGCACGTCCTTTGCCTTGATCGGCGAATCGAATAGGCAAAAAATGGGTTCCCAGTACTGTCACACATCCAACGGCCATCCAGAAGCCGTTCTCTACGGAAGATCCAGCTCTGTACCAACCAACATAACCTGCCAGGGCGACCCCAAGTGCGGTAGCCGGAATAGCGAGGATCAATGCGATAACCCTCGGCAGGTCAAGCGGACTTTTGCCGGCACGGCCACCATTCACTGCGCTCTTTACCATGATGTCCTCCGTGTATTTTTTCCCATGCTGGCAGTGCGCCAACTTTCATCGTCTACGCATCGCGATAAGGATTGCCTGGCCTCGCTCGTCTCAGGCTTGCTCTCCATGGAGGTCGGCGCAATCCATGGCTGGACCTGGCTTGGTACCATCTGTGATATCCCCTTCGGAAGCATCTCGGATATCACCTTTTTCGTCACGTCGCTCTTCTTGCGCGGACGGCCAGGGCGTGTCGACTTCACCTTGGGTAAATGCCCCGTAGTGAACATCTTTCCGCGCTTGGATGGTTTGACGTGCACAAACTGGTCGCGCTTGGCCAGATAGCTCAACTTCTCCATCAGCCGTTCGCGCTTGTCCGTTTCATAGTAATTGACGATCCCGATGACGTAGTCCGGATAGTCGTTGTAATGGCAATTATGAAAATGACCACGCCCTTTGGTGATATCTTGTACCCAATACACCCCAATTTGTTGGGCCAGCCACGCATGCTGCCGCACTTGGCTTTCACCGAAAATGAACGCGGCATGAATGTGATGTCCACCATCGCGACCACATTCGATGCGCAAGATGTAACCCACCAAATGTTTGAAGAGTGAAGTCTTCTTGCGCAGATTCGTCATCAGACGCTTGCGATCAAGCAAGATCTCCTTGATGCCACCGCGACGGATTCCAACATCTGGGTCTGCCGATTCCGGACTAGCCTCGATGTCCACCGTTTCGCGACCCTGCTCTGCCACAATGCGCTCAATGGCCGCCTCCGCCTCCTGCGGTGTCAACTTGGACGACTGATATCCCAGATCAACGCGGATGAACACAAGTCGACTATCCTGCTCGAAGAGTGCTGGGATATATCGGTTCAACCGGTCACAGTTATTCTTGGCATTACGTTCCCAATCAGCAATTGCCGATTTGAGCTGCATGGCCTTGGCGCGCTGACGCATGTAGTCAACGAAGTCATTGAATACCTGTGCCCGATCTGCAACGCAATCGACCTTCTTATTAGGCCAAAACTCCATGCATTCTCGAATCTGAACATGCTCTTGATAGGATTCGAAGAACAAGCGCAAGAGTGGCGAGAAATACAGATCCGTGGCGTAAATTTGATTGAGGGCCTGCAGCATCGGAAAAAAACCGGCAATCGGCTTGCCCCGAGCCATGATGAGCGTTTTCTCGCCATGTAGTTTTTCAATGAAAGCGTAGGGAACATCTTTCCCGTAAACCACCTCAGTCATAAACTTGACCAGGGCCGATAGTCTTTCAGCAAAATCCGTTTTGATATGGAGGTTTTTTGTTTGCGTTGACACCGTGTGAAGTTGGCGGTCAACATCCCTAAAGTAGAACGCACTATTTTGCGTGCGCTCCTCATTGTTTTTTTGATTCAATTGCAGCTCCAATGTTAATGACCGAAGAGAGACGCTCTCGACCAGGTAGCTCAAGGCCTGTTAGCCTTGAGCCTCTATCTACCTAGTTCAAGCCGATATCAAGATCTGCTTTACCGAGCTGTCTTCATCTACTCTTCTGTCAATAGTTCTTCTCTGCTTCTTATCTTATTAAAAAGCAAAACTCGTCCGCTTCAGAATGTCCAGGCTTTACTGAGGACCCGATTCCAATCCACTGCTCAACGCAACAGACTCAAGTGGATACTCAGCATCCGAAACATTTCGACATTCAGGCCTAGAGCATCTGCCACTGCCAGCCTTCTGCCACCGACATAGGAAGCTGCGGCAGATGAGGGGACACGTGGAAGAAATCGCCATTGCCCTGAGCTACGATCTGGATCTTGCGCTCCTCGCACAACAACGCAAACGCGCGCTCAAAGCGCTTCTTATCGAATCCCCAGTTCTGCGCCAAATTGCGAATCAAGACCTTCTTGAAAACACGTTGGCGATCACGATCCAGATAGCATTGAATGTGAAGCTGGCGTTCCAACTCGCGCGCATCGGCGAAATCCTGGTAATCTTTTACAGGAACGGAGAAATGTTGTAGATATATGTCGAGGTGGTGGCGGCACACCTTCTCGGCACGTAATACGTAATCCAAGGGAACCTCACCTTCGATTTCCTCGAACAGAGCGAAAGATGCTGCCACCTTGATTGTTCGCTCCAAGTGACGCGCCAAATAAACACCGGCCGCGGATGGCTGACCAGTTCGCTGGCGCTGAACGTCGGCGCGCAATTGGCTGAGGAATTGCTCCGTTTGGGCTGAAAAGCCAATGGTGGGACGCGCCCCGAGGATCGCATATCCGGCAACGGCGCTTTTCTGCAACAGTGCTTGCACTCGCAAACCATATTTGACCAAAACAGCACGCAGTAACTCATCATCGTTCGAGACACTTGGCGTCTCATCGGGTAATACTGAGAATAGAAAACGAGAATCTAGACCGCTTTCGCTTGCCGTTTTCTCGTGAAGACGCCTGAACTCTAGGTACCGCTTATTTTGAGTCATCAGCACGAGTGCCAGGCGTGGTGAGGGTAAGAAAATCTCACCCGCGCCTGCCCTGTTGACGCGATATGGGCTTCCGTCCATCAACTTGATATATTCAGCAGGATTTTTCCCCACCCGATCTTTCAAGAAAATTTTCGCCTCGTCCAAAATAATCCCGGCCGAAGGCCATTGATGCAGCTTGCGCACCAGGCCTTCGATGGTAGTGTCACTGCATACGATGCCTGGGGAGACGACCTGCTTAGGCTCGTCTTCCAACGTCTGCATCAGAAGTTGCTGCA
Organism: Herbaspirillum sp. 1173; assembly: GCF_031455335.1. Lineage (NCBI taxonomy): Bacteria > Pseudomonadati > Pseudomonadota > Betaproteobacteria > Burkholderiales > Oxalobacteraceae > Herbaspirillum > Herbaspirillum sp. 1173. The sequence goes on from NZ_JAVDSP010000001.1 coordinate 1,267,557, forward strand.
ATTCCTGCAGCTTCTCCGGATTATGGATAGACTTCGCCATGCTGGCCTCGATGGCCTTGATCGTCGACTTTTGAGCACGCAAGTGCATCTTGCGTTTCTTCGCTGTTTCCTCCGCCAAACGTGCCTGCTCCACATCAGATTGATCAAATGGAGCACGGAGTTTGTCAAAGAGGGTAGTTTTCCCGGAAGTACTCGGAGTAATGACCTTGACGCTCACACCGGGGGATTGGGGCGAATATTGACCATATACAAAGTCAGCCAAGTCCTGAGTTGCAAGCTTGGCCAGACCCAACAGAACTGGCCCGGTCATCTCGGGGTAATAGCCGCAACGTGTGAAAGCTTGCATGACCTCACCTAACAAGCCCGGTAGCACGTCCGGATAGGCCGACATGGGAGCAGGATGAATATTGAGATTCACTTAGCCTCCTTGCAGCGGGTTGCTGCGTGCAGGCGAGGACGAGACGACAACCAAGCATCAAGCTCGTGTTGGAAGAAGCAGGTGCGACGGCCAATCTTGAGCGCGCGAGGGAAATCACTGGAAGTATCTGCCAGCATGGCGTACAACGTCGAACGCGAAAGGCCCACGATCTCAAGGACCTCGGTAACGGACAGGCACCGATGCTGCGAAGGGGAAGTAGCTTGCATTTCTAAACTCCAAAAAGACGTTTGCGGATGTGTGTGCGCACAACTGCATCTTGCTTTGGGAGAGGAAATCCAGCTACGGCATTGGAATGCAACCGTCTACGTTTGACACTTTTTAAAAACTGAGATAGAAAATATTAATAGTTGTCCTATGGATCTGAAACGACTTGTTCAATTCCCCCCGCCCCGGGACGCATCTAAACGTGCTCACGATAACTATTCATCTGCCATTTCAGCAAACCAGCTACGTATTGCGGATCTGGTATTTGTTCTGCAGTACGCCATCCGCCGTCTTAAATTGGAGCAAAGTGGCTATTTTGCGGAGCTGATGAAGTTTCGCCAATCAATCAACAGCGTTCTGGACAGCATTCCCGATCATCGATTTCCCGAATTGGCAACGAAGTCCCGACCACGGGTTCTATCGGAATTGATGAATTTTCTGACTGACGACGACATCCCTGAGTTGACGTATCCGCTCACCCCGGAAAAAGAAGAATTCTTCATCGCCAGACTGCTCCGCGTCTGTGATCGGGGATTTCTCTCTCATGGCGCAGCGGAGGAATTCTTCAGCATGCCCAAGCTCAGGGCCCTGTTGGGCATTTTCGCCTCCACGCAAGAAGTGCGGGCAATGATCGTCCAACTGAATTATTGTGAGTACTACACTCCGTACGCGCTTAGCACCCATATCGCTGGCGAGACTTTGTATACGAGCTATATCAAGGCCAAGGTCCAGGCAGCGCACGAACAAGGTGAAGACGCGCAACTCGCTACTGCCATTCTAGATAGCGCTTGGCTTAGGAAACCGGATCATCCGATTTCCGCGCTATTACAGACCGTCTGCTATGAGCCCCTAGGCGGTTACAACAATATAGACATTGTCGGAGGGTCAAGAAACACCGTGCTCGTGGATGGTAAGAAATTGACTGATAGACTATTGCTATCCGTTCCTATTGCTACCTCCCCTCGCCATATTGATCGCATGCTGGCGCATTTCAGGACAGTGCTACGGGAAGAAGCTGCGATGGAACATGGCGGCGACCACGGTATCAGCTCGCCCGAATTCGACAGCTCTGTCTTCATGAATCACCTCGCCCACACATCTTGCCTGATCGGAGCGTGGGATCAGGTATTGGGCCATACACTAGGTCTATGGGCATGGGACAAGATCCACGACGACGGCCAACCGGCAAAGCGTGTTTTCCAAGATATTGCGAATGAATTGGAAACGTGGCGCGATCGACTGGGCGAGAGCGTCCCAACGCTAAATGAACGCACCATAGAAGAGTACTACGAACGTACCGCAAGGGAAATTAGTCCAACAGAACACCGTCAATCGATTGGACCAGCGAATATCGATATGTTCCTGATCGGCTCCGTCGACAAAATACTAGGGGAGAGCGCCCGTGTTTCTGAGGACGATTGGATCGACTGGTATGTCGAGGAGGATGAGATACTAGAAGAGGAAAGTACTGAGGAAGGAGAGTTTGAGGGCGACGATGGGGTAATTGGATAGACGAACTTGGCTACGAGAGACAGTATGACTGTGTGGCAACAGTAGGAAGGTAGTGGAAGGTGGGTCAATTGGAAAGGGGCAACGCTGCGAGCAAATCAACATACTAAGGAGATAAAGATGGGAAGACCTAAAGGATCGAAGAACAAATCAAAACTACAGAATGAGTCCAAGCCGCAGGATGCGTCCCCTGCACAAATTATTCCTGGCTTCATTTCGGATCCGGCTGGACGGATCAACGTTCGCGTCAGCACCGCGACAAAGGAAGGATTAGCACAACTGAAGGACGACTTTGGCTTGCACAGTCAAGAAGAAGTTCTAGAGAAAGCAATTGCCATTGTCATGGCCTTACGAAAAGCTGTATCGGCGTAACGTGGAATCACCTTAAGGCACATTGCTGATAGTGACGGCTTCGCTAAATTCGCCACGGAGAAGTCCTCGTGAAGGTTACACCCGGGAATGCCTGGCCATCGAAGTTACCGCCAGTTGGCGCGTGCTCTCGTCGATAGCTCGTCGATTCGGGCCATGCTGGCGGGAAAAAAACAGGCCCGAATCCCACGGACCGGCGCAAGTTTGGCAGCAAGCATCATCTCATCGTCGACGCGCATTCGCTGATGTGCCGCTTCCAGAAGCCCGGCGATGAGAAGCGCAGCCTGGTGATCATCCCGCCGCAGGAGTACGACGCCTGGCTCAACGCCGGCTCGCCGGAACTGGCGCGGTCCATGCTGCGCCCCTACCCCGCGGCCGACATGAAGGCCTGGCCATTGCCCGCCACTCCGCCTGCCACCCGCCGGCGCGCGCCCGCCGACGACAGTCAGGCCTCTTTCGGGTTCTGACGCGTTATCTCACAGCGACGACGCCTTGCCGCGTCACCTCATTGAAAATCAGCTCGCATTTCATTAAAACCCGATTTTCTTTGTAGGAGCATGCCGTTTTTGAGCACATCATTGCCAGCATTGACTCGCATCGATACGCGCACCATTCATGAATAATTGTTTATTTAATTTACTCAAAATAGGCGCTCGCAATCCCATCATGCGAGAAATAACTTGTCATACAACAGCCGTTATAATCTCTGCCGCAAAGTCGCGCCTCACCTTGGTGCAAGGCCGATTCCGACTGTATGACCGACTGACAACTCATGGAAAAAGATCAATATTTCGGTGTCCCGCTCGACAACATCCTTGCCGCCCAGGCGCATAGCATTCACTCCCGTTCCTCTCGTCAATGCATCAACGTGCCGTCGCGCACCGAAGTGGCTTCATTGCCGCCCGGGCAGGTCCGAGAGGCCATCGTCGAATGGCTGAGCCGTCCGGCCATCGAGATCATTCCCAGCAAGACGCAGATCCAGGAAGTGCTGGACGTCCTGTACACCCGCCCCGACCACGACGCCGTGGGCGACGTGATGGTGCTGTGCGAGCACTACATCCAGGGCATTCGCATCCCGGCCATGAACTGAGCACGGCTCGCCTATAAAAAGCGCGCTCAGCGCAAAAAAAAGCGCCCCCTTGAACTGCACCCCAAAGGTTGGATTCATGTCCAACTTTATGGGGGCAGTCCACCTCGGGGCGCTTTTTTCATGGGCGATGCCGGCTCAGGTCACCAGCCGCACTGCCATCTCGGCATCCACGGCAGCCAATCGGGCCAGCAAGGCGTCGGTCTCGGCCTTGAGCTCGTCGTCGCGTGACAGCACACTCCAGGCAGCCGCCAGCCCGGCAGCCGCCAGCGGCGGATCCCATTCGGTCAGCTGGAAACGGTCGATATCGGCCAGCACCATGCGCGCGAACGGCGTCAGGTTGGCGCCGGGGCGCTCCGCCAGCATGAATTCGCACAACTGGATGCGCAACTTCATCTTGTCCGCCGGCGCGGCCGTCTGGCCGATGGCGTGCTGCAAGGACTGCGCGGCGCCCGTCAGGTTGCCCTCGGCGGCCATGGCGCGGGCGCGTCCGCCGGCAGCCTGTACCGCATCCTGGCGCGGCGCGCTGTCACCACCACCGTCGCCACCGCCCTGCGACAGCGATTGCAGCCAGGCCTGGGTGTCGGCGCTGGCAAAGGGCGTGCCGCTGGAAAATGCCAGCTTGTCGACGCCCGGCAGGCGCGTTACCAGCCAGGCGGTGGCGCCGGTCACTTCGCGGCGCGCGGCCTCATAGGCCGGGCCGAGCCGCTCCAGGGCCTGCGCGGCGACACAGTTGAGATCCAGCCAATAGGGGAAGGCTGGCAACTGGGCCTCGGCGAAACGGACGATGTCTTCGTCGGCCTGACGGTTCACCAGGCCCTTGAGCGCGTCCTGCACCTGCGGCACCGGGCTGGGCAGCATGGTCTTGCCGCCATTGGCCGGCGGCAGTTGTTCGAGCCCGCTCCAGGCGGCGAGCCGGTTCAGGCGGAAGGCCATCGGCTGGTTAAGGTCACCCTCGCCCAGCCAGACGGCGATTTCCGCCAGCCGCTGCAAGGCTTCGCCGCTGGCGGTCTCGGCCGCTTCCGGGCTGTCCACCGGGCCGCCCGACAAGGCAGCCATGGCCGGCGCCGGCGCGGCAGGCGCAGCCGCGCGCGCGGCCGCAGAGGCGGCGGGCTGAGCCGACGACGCAGCCTCCGGCGCGGCGGCGGGTGCCGGCGGCGGCGGGGGCGGCGCGGTTTCCTTGACCATCAGCGTGCCGACCTGGGCAATCAGCGGGCGCAGCGACGGCGCGTCGCCATCCTTGTCCGCGACAAAGGCGTCGATCGATTTCAGCAGGTCCCGCAGACCATTGACCAGTTCTTCTTCCTGCGGCGCAAAGGACGACCAGTCATGCTCGTCGCCGTGCGCCTTGACGCGATCCATCAGCCATTGCAATGCATTGCGGCGGGCGCGCAGGCGCGAGACGGGCGGAAACAGGGTGTCCCAGTACATCACCACCATGTCGTCCACCACCTTCAGGCCAGCCTGCAGCCCCGGCAAGCCCTGGGTCTGCAGCAGGCCGCCCGCCAGATAACAGCCGACCATGATGTCCTTTCCCTTGGTGCCGGTCAGGTCCGCGGCCTGCTTGACGACTTCGTTCCAGTCCACACCGCCGGTGCCGGTGAAGCTGGACAACTTGGCGATTTCGTTTTGCAGCAGGTCGAAGCCGTTTTCCTCGCGCACGTCATTGCCGGCGGGCTGGGCGTCGGAGATCGGCTTTTCGCCAAGGGTCGAGAGTTCAGTGAGTTCCACGTGAGTCCGGTGTCAATGTTGAGGGTGGCGGGGCCAGGGTCCGGGCGAGCGGGAAGCCGCTCACCCCCACAGGGCGTCGCTGTCCGTGTCGAGGTAATAGCCGGCGCCGCGCTCGGTGCGCAGCAGGGTCGGGTTCTTGGGATCGGCTTCCAGCTTGCGGCGCAGGCGCAGGATCTGGACGTCGATGGCGCGATCGTAGATGTCGTCGAAGGAGCGCGTGCTTTCCAGCAGCTTCTCGCGCGAGATGATGCGGCCCGGCGCGCTCAGGAACACCACCAGCAGATTGAATTCCGCATTGGTCAGCGACACTTCGCCCTTGTCCGGCGAGGTCAGGCGGCGGGTGTTCAGGTTCAGGCTCCAGCCGGCGAACTCGTAGGCGCGCGGGTGCTTGCTGCGCGTGACCGGCGTCGGCGCGCCCTGGCCGGCGGCGCGGCGCAGCACGGCGCGCATCCGCGCCAGCACTTCGCGCAGCGAGAACGGCTTGGTGATGTAGTCGTCGGCGCCCAGCTCCAGGCCCATGACCATGTCGGCTTCTTCATTGCGACCGGTCACGCAGATGATGGACATGGTGGTTTCCTGGCGCCAGCGGCGCGCCAGTTCGACGCCGTCCACATCCGGCAGCCCCAGGTCCAGCAGGACCAGGTCGTAGGCCTTGTTCTGCACGGCGGCGATGGCTTCCGTGCCGTCGACCGCGCTGTCGGCGGCGATGCCATGGCCGGCCAGATACTCCACCAGCAGCTGGCGCATCGAGTGGTCGTCGTCGACGACCAGGATCTTGGGTGTTCGTGTGATGCTCATTGGCTTTCCCTCATGACTCCTGTTCTTTTCCCTGATGATCCGCGTCCAGCGCCGCCATGATGGCGCGCCGCAACGCGGCCTGATCGAAAGGCTTGGCCAGCGCCGGCACGCCCAGCCGCGCCGCGATCTCGCTGGTGTCGCGCTCGCCGGAGCACAACAGCACCGGTAAGTCGGCGCGCAGGGCGCGGGCTTGCGTGATCAGCGCGTCGCCCTTCATCTGCGGCATGTCGAAATCGGTCACCAGCAGATGCAGCGCGTCGGGCTCGCGCGCCAGCTCGGCCAGCGCCTCCAGCGGATCGGCGAAGCCGACGGGTTCGAAGCCCATGCCGGCCAGCCGGTCCTCGGACAGCTCGCGTACAGCCTGGTCGTCATCGACCACAAAGACCAGCTCGCCCATGCCGAGCGGGGCCAAGGGCTCCGATGATTCCGATGATGCCGATGATTCCAATAACGCCGGCGACGCCGACAACGCTGTGAGCACGGGCGCATCGGACACGTCCACCGGCTCCTCCCCTTCTTCCGCCCGCTCTGTCGTCCGTTCTTCCGTCGCCTCACCTGGCACCGGTTGATCCTGCGCCGTCGTCGGGCCGGCGGATATCGTGTCCTGCGCGGGCAGTCGCAAGCCGGCGTCCATCGGCAGCAACAGGCGGAAACGCGTACCGGCCTCGCTGCTGCTCACGGCCACGCCGCCATCGTGTTCGGTGGCGATGCCGGCGACAATCGCCAGCCCCAGTCCCGTCCCCTTCCCGCCCGGCCCGGTGCGGGTGGAGAAGAAGGGATCGAACAGGCGCGACATGTGTTCCGGCGCGATACCCGTGCCATCATCGGCCACTTCCAGCCACACCGCCTGGTCGGCTGGCACATCGCCTACGCGCAAGTCGGTGTCAGGCGCCTCGCCCGCCTGCAGGCTGACGACCACCTTGCTGCGCGCGGCCTGGCTGGCATTGCGCGCCAGGTTCAGCGCCACCCGCGTGATCTGGCCGGCGTGCGCTTTGACCACCAGCGGCTGCGCCGGCGGCGTGAATTCGATGACCACGCCGGCCCGGCACAGCGGCCGCGCCAGCCGCACCGCTTCCTCGACCGGCGCGCGCAGGTCGAGCGGCGCGCGATGACGGTCGCCGCGACGCGCCGCCAGCAGGATCTGCTCGGTCAGGTCGCGCCCGCGCGAGACCGCCGACATCACCTCTTCCAGCGGCTTGCGCGCCGGCGACTGCACCGGCACGCGCTCGTGCGCCATCTCGGCATAGCCGCCCACGGCGCCCAGCACATTGTTGAAATCATGCGCGATGCCGCCCGCCATCAGGCCCAGCGACTCGAAGCGGCGCATGGTTTCCATGCGCGCGGTCAGCGCCTGCCGCTCGCGCACGGCGACCGCCACGAAGAAGGCCAGCACGGCCAGGCCCATCAGGTCGATCTGCAAGCGCCAGGTGCTGTCCAGGCCATCCTGCCGATACGGCCCCAGGTCATGCAGGGTCAGCAACACCGCCAGCACAGCGGCGGCGCTCATGGCCGCCGTCGCGCTGCGCATGCCGCCATACAGGGCCGCGCCCGCCAGCGCCAGCGACATCAGCACGCGCAGGACTTCTTCCGAAAAATCAAAGCTCACCGAGGCCAGCAAGGCGCTCACCACCACCAGCATGGCCAGGAAGGAAGCCCAGCCCACGTGGCCACCTTCTGCCCCGGTCGGGCCGCGCTGCGGCCGCGTCCAGGACAGGAAGGCCGGCACCAGCACCAGGATCGGCAAGCCGTTGCCGACCAGCAGCGTCTGCCATTCGGCCCACCAATGGCCGCCCATGCCCTCGACCACGAGGGTCGCGCCCATGGCCGCCACGAAGCACATGACGCCCAGCGGCAGCATCAGCAGGAAGCGCATCAGGCGGCGCACCGTGTCGATCTGCCCGTCGCGCGCCACGAAGCGGCGACCGATCAGCGTGCAGACCGCGATCTCGACCACATTGAGCAAGGCAAACCCGGCGTCGATCGACATCGGCAAGCTGTCCTTGTCGCCGACGAACATCATGGCCACGAACACGGCCAGCAGATGCGGCGCCCATTCGCGCAGCGGCTTGTGCCACAGCAGCGCGATCAGCAAGGCCGGCGCCGGCCACGCAATGGCGGCCAGCGTGGTGCTCTCGGCGACATTGGCGGCCGGACTGGCCACCAGGTAATACAGGATCCCCGAGATGACCGACGCCACCAGCAGGCGCGGCCATTCGATAGCGTCTCCGGGCGGCGCGGTCTGCATCAGCGCGCTCAGTTCTTGCGCGCCGGTGCGGCCCCGGCTGGCGCCGGCGCGGCCTGCGCCGATGGCGGCGTGGTGCGGGCGGGGACGCTGCCGGTGCTCATGGCGTCGAAGGAGACCTGGTTGTTGACCAGCTCATTGATGATGGAATGCATGTTCTTCGAGCGATCCTTCACCGCGCCCTGGTCCCAGCATGCGCCGATCTGCGGCGGCAGGAAGACCTCGTTGGCCTGCGGCTCCACGCGCGGCGCCTGCGCGGCCAGCTTCTGCTGGATGTTGGCCTGGGTGCGCTTGAACTGCTCATCCTGGAGCTTGGCCTTCTCGACGGCGGCTTCCTTGTCCACCTTGTCATAGGCGTCCAGTTGCTGGGCGGTCTTGATGATGGCGTCGGCGCCCTCGAAGTTGTAGCTCACCGTGATCTGCTTCACGCCCAGCGCGTCCAGTCCTTCCTTCGCGGCCGGGAACTCGTCGACGTCGAAGCGACGCACGCCGCCGCGGAAGTCGCGCAGGAAGTTCGGCACGCCCATGGCGCCCGGATACTTTTTGGTCAGCACCAGCGTGTCGATCTTGATCTGGAGACTGACTTCACCGCACTGGCCGGACGCCCACGGGAAGCTGGTCGACACCGGGAAGTTGAAGTTATCCAGCAACTGCGCGCCCGCCGCGCACTGGATCGAGAGGATGGTCTCGAAGGGCTTGGAGCGGGCAGCTTCGTTGACGCCGGTCGGCTGGGCCGTGATCGACAGCTGCGAGACCTGGGCCTTCAAGGCGTCGGTCTTGGCCTTGACCTCGGCCTGGGTGCGCTCGATCTGCGCCGTCGCCGCCTGCGCCGCGGCCTGGTCCTGCTGCGCCTGCAAGTCGCTGGCGGCCTTGTCGGCCTCCTGGCGCTGCTGGGTCACCAGTTGCAGCACGCGCTTGTCCACGGCGTTGTTGATGGTCGGCAGGAAGGCGTCGGTGAACGGCACGCTGTAGCCCAGGGTCTCGACGATGCGGAAACGACGGGCATCGCGTTCCAGGAAAGGCTTGGCCGGACCGTCGACGAAAGCCCACACCGAGCCCTTGGCGCCGTACAACTGGTCGATCATGGCGGCCTTGTCGGGCGCGGTCTGCAACGGCCAGTGCACCTTCGACTGCCACTCCTTCTGCAATTCGCACGATGCCTGCTGCTCGATATAGGTCAGCGTGAAGTTGAGCGGGCCTTCGATCAGCTTCCAGATCGCCTCGTAGGCCGCCTCGCGGTGGCCCATCAGCTGCTTCAGCTGGATCAGGGCGCCCGCCGCCACATGCGCGCCGGAGGACTTGATGTTGGGATCGATGCCGAACTGGTGGAACTCCGACGCCAGCTGGTAGGACTTGCCCTGGCCGGTCACCGCATCGGCGGCCAGCTTGTTGATTTCGTCCTGGTACTTGGCCAGCGTGTCGACTGCCGACATGTTGTTGCGCACGATCTGCTCGCCGTTCTTGGGCGCGCCGCCGAGCGTCTCGCGCACGGCCTGGCCGCCGACGGCGTTGATGGCGTCGACCACCTGCACCGCCTTGCCGACGGTCTGGCTGGCCATGCCAACACGCACCGCCTGGCCGCGCAGTTGCCGGAAATCGCGCGCCAGCAGCAGCCAGCCCGGCAAGTCCTTGGCGTCGACATCCTGGAACTCGTCGTTGAGGCGATCGATGACGCGGTAGTACGGGCTTTGCGAACCGGTGATGGTGCCCAGCGCCGCGCGCCATTCGGTCTCGCCGCGCAGCGAACGGTCGGCGCCGCTGAAGTTGGTCACGAAACGCTGCCACGCCAGGATGCGCTGCTCGCGATACCAGGCTTCAAAGGCGGCGCGGTGGGCCAGGAACTTCGGGCCGTCGTCCACGACCTTTTCCATCTCGCCCAGGAAGGCGTCGATCTCTTTCTTGCCAGCCTTGGTGTAGACCGCCGGCACCTTGTTGGTGGCGGCTTGCGAAGGATCGGCCGACACGCTGCCGGTCCAGAAATCGGCGGCCGTCACCGGGGTGGCCGCGCTGCCGGGCGCGCCATTGTCCGGCACCAGCCCGGCCAGCCAGCTCATCTGCGGATCGGCATAGGCCACGCGGTCCAGCGTGTTCAGGTTCTCGCGCAGGCGATCGGCCAGATATGGATCGGTCAGTGGCGTCCAGGCCAGATGCGACACGCGCAGCGCATTGAGCTGCTGGAACTGCTGCGGCGTGTAGCGCACGCCGTGGATCAGTTGCGGCATGCGCTGCAGGGTGTCGTGGTCGGCGCCATGGATGCGCGCGTCCACCATCGACGAATAACGCACCAGGTTCTGCACCAGGTGCGGCAGTTCGTGATCGGGATCGGCGACCTGAAGGCGCGCGACGTCGTCCCGGTAGTTTTGCAAGGTGACCGGGAGGATGTACTTGCGGAAGCTGGAGACGTAGTTCTTCTTCAGCTTGTCTTCCAGGTCATCGATATTGGTGGCGATGACCATCCATTCGGTCTTCCAGTTGTCATTGCGGCGCTCCACGAGCTGGACGGCGTCGCTGACCCGTTGCAGTTCGGGGATGTCCTGTTCGATGTTGCCCGTGTAGCGGGCCTCGAACGGACGCTTCTCGCGCACCAGGGAAATGGTTTCCATGTTGGCGACGAACGACACGGTGATCATGATGCCCACGGCGACCATGATCAGGATCCAGGCCATCACGCCGAAGTTCTGCGTCACCTGGCGCCAGCGGTTGACCAACTGGGCCGGACGCGACGAGAAGCGGTCCTGCGGCAGGATGCGGCCGAAGAAATCATGCAGGAACAGGCCGGCGTTGGCGTTCGGATGCGGCGGCACCGGCGGCAGCACATGGCCGAGCACGGTCGAGACCGCACCGCCCTCCTGCAAGCCGCTGGAGAAGAACAGGCCGCGCAGGAACGGGCGTTCGAGATACGGATTGTCGGCCAGGCTGGCATTGAGGAACATTTCCAGCTTGCTGCGCAGGCCCTGCAACTCATTGGGGAACAGCAGCAGCTCAGGCATCACCGCGCTACCGTCAGCGCCCGCGCTCATGCCGCTGCGCGCCACCAGGGCCACGCGCAATTGCTGCAGGCGCGCGCCGATGCTGGTGAAGGCGCCGTCCAGGAACTGCGCCTCGCCGTGCGCGCCCTCGAACTCGTCGGAGAGGTAGCCCATGGCCTGTTCCAGCGCGTTGTCCGGCAACTGGCGCACCCATTCTTCGAAGCCGTACAACTGGTCGCACTTGGTGACCAGCACATAGATCGGGAAACGCTTGCCGAACATCTGGATCAGTTGCTCGATGCGGGACCGCACCACACGGCCCTCTTCGATCAGCTCATCCTTGGTGACGGTCGCCAGGCGGTCGGCGCTGATGGCCAGCACCAGGCCGTCGAGGCCGTCCTTGGGGCGGTAGCGCGCCAGCAGGTCCAGGCCCAGTTCCCACTCGGCGCGGTCGCCGTCCATGTCCTGCGCATCGACGAAGCGCCCGGCGCTGTCGATGACCACGGCCTGGTCGAAATACCACCAGTCGTAGTTCACGGTGGATTCCACCGGCCGGCCCTGGCTGACCTTCTGGATCGGCGAGGACAGGCGCGCGCGGGTCAGCGCCGTGGTCTTGCCGGTGCCGGACTTGCCGATCACCATGTACCAGGGCAGCACGTACAGCGGATTGCCGCGACGACGCAGGCTGGACGCGCGCAGCGTGGCGACCGCGTCCTTCCATTTGCGGCGCACCAGCGCTTCCGGCGAGGCCGCCATCGCGACGCTGCTGCGCGAAGCCAGGTCCTGCTGCGCCAGCTTGCTGCGCGAGCGCATCACGATGAACATGCGGCGCAGGAACTTGGCCAGGAAATACAGGCCGATCACGCCCAGGAACAAGGCCAGCGCCACCCACAGCGGCCACTCCATGTACAGCGCGGCGCCCCAGCATGCCAGGGCGAGCAGCACCAGCACGATCAGCCACAACAAAATCTTCCCTAATGTCTTCATATGCTTATCTGCGGCAGGATCGTGTTCACCAGTTGCCAGATGATCACGTGGTAGATGCCATACAACACCAGCACCACCACCAGCGGGATCACCATTGCGTTGAATGCGAGAGAGGAAAACCAGCGGCGACGGCGGCTGCGCGCCGGCTTCTCGATGACCGCGTGGGCTTGCAGGGCGGCGGCATAGCCATCCGGGAACAGCAGCTTGCCGGCTTCGCCGGGCAGGCCGTCATCGCCTTGCAGCAGGATTTCGGCATTGGCGCGCTTGATGTCGGTCAGCGCCTTCTGGTTGCGGTCGTAGCCGTAGCGGCCGGCAAAGCCCAGCCCCAGGCACAGGAAATAGACCTCGCGCACCTCGACCTGATGATCGGACAGGTTTTCCAGGCGGGTATAGAAGGCAACGCCGGCATTGGTCACGCCGAAATAGCGGCGTTGCAAAAGGCGGCGTTGCCACTCGCCGCGGCCGAGCCAGTCGGTGGCGAGGATCAGTTCGTCAGCCAGCGCCAGCACCGCGAACAGGGCTTCCTCGGTGTCGGCGTCGGCATGCCCGCCGTCATGGGCGTCACGACGCGCCTGGCCGACGGCGGCGTCGAGCTGCGCGGACAGCGCCACCGGATCGCCGTCGGGCTGGCGCTGGAACTGGCGCACTTGCGCCAGCAGGGGAATGAAACAATCAACCAGTCTCATGAGCATCCTGGAATACGGGGTTGGCAGCGCAGGGAGTCCGTGGGACGCCCCTGCCCTGCGCGTCGATTAGCGTCGAAGCACGACAATTTCGGCCTTCATGTCGTCGGGGGCATCCAGCCATTGCAGCGCGATGCTGCCCTGGCGTTCCACCGAATCCCACAACTGGCTGATCTGTTCGATGCGGAAGTAATACGAATACGCGCGGCGCGGCAGACCCTGCGGCGCCGCCTGCATGTGAATCAGCTCCAGGCCCGGCAGGGCATGCGAGATCAGGCCGGGAATGTCTTCCGGCGTGGCCAGGCGCGCATCATTGAGCAGGGAGTCGACCAGCCACTTGGCGTCCTTCTCGCTGCGCACCACCATGTAGAAGCGGTTGCGGCGGTCGAAGAAGGTATGCGGCAACTCGCCGGTCCAGTAGCCATCGCGGTACTCAAGGATGGACAGGAACTCGGGACCAACGGTGATCTCGTTGAGCAGGTTGCTGATCAGCGAATGCGCGCGCGAGAAGCACTTGTTGAGCTCGTTGTGATCGTAGGGCGGCAGGCCCGGCGTGCCGTCTTCGGCTTCGCCCAGCATGTTGAAGCGCTCCGAGAACGAGCTCAGCTCGCCGATCAGCTGGCGCAACGCCCCATAGGCCAGCCACGGGTGCACCTGGCGGGTCTCAGTCAGGTGGAACAGATAGGGGCTGGCGCGGTTCAGCGAGCGCAGCGCCAGCAGGAACACCATGTAGCTGGCGTCGAACTCGGCCTTCTGCATCTCGCGCGGGCTCTTGTATTCCTGCAACTGGCGGGTGCGCCCGGAGAGCTCGTCGCGGATGTCGCGGATGGTGCGCATCAGCACTTCCGAGCCGCCCAGGGTGTAGCACGGCGGGATGAAGTTCTCGGCCAGCTTGATGTTCTCGCCATCGCGCACCAGGCGCGCGATCGGCACCAGGTCGTAATCGCCCAGGTTCTCTAGTTCGCTGTCGAAGAACACTTTCACCACGTGCTGGAGCGTACGCACCTGCGACGGCGGGCCGTCCGAGTAGAGATCCGGCACTTCCGGACCGTTGGACAGCGCCGCGAACCGCGTGGTCGCCGCAGCCGCCTCGGCCTGGGTATTGACCAGGGTGGCGTTCTTTTCCTGGTCGCTCAGCTTCTTCAGGCCCAGATAGACATTGAAAGGCTTGTCGCCCTCGACCCAGGCCGAATCGAAGGAGCGCGGCGCGATCGCGGCGTTGCCCGGATATTCGATGTAGCTGCGATCGGGGAACAGCAGCTGGGCGCGTTCCACCTCGATCATGCGGTTGGCGGCGGCGGCCGTGGACAGGCTCAGTTCACCGACGCCCCAGAAATGCGGCAGCCCTTGTTCCATCAAAGGCTTGTTGAGGAATTGTCCATGCAGGTCGGCCAGCTGGAAATGCTGGGGCTGCATGAACATGCCCTGGTGCCAATAGATTGCCTTTTTGTCTTCCATGCGTGCGTCAGTCCTTGAGTTTGGGCAGGTTGACCGAAGGCAGGCTCTGCGCCGCCTTGGCTGCCTTCTGGATGCCGTCCACCGTCATCTTGATTTCCTTGCCGCCGCCGTCGAGCGGCACGGCTTCGGACAATTTCTTTTCGCTGGGGTCGTAATTGAGTCGTTCCGAATTCACGATGCCGTCGGCGCCGAAGCGCATACGCGCAGCCAGTTGCGCCGGGGCCGCCTTCCAGGTGGTGCTCACGAGCCCCTCGCTGGTCACCGTCAGCGGCACTTCGAACAGGCGCGCCGACGTGGCGCCGCTCATCTGGTAATAGCCGGCCACCACGCCGATGAACTTGGCCTTCTGGGCGCGATCCAGCACCAAGATCGAATGCTGCTCGGGCGCCACCACATACCGGTTGAACTGCGTGAAGCCGTCATTGCCCTTGTTGGCGCCCAGGCTGCGCGACAAGGCCGCCGGATCGGCGATCATCTTGTAGAACGGCGCGGAGTCTTCCATCTGGTACACGCCCACCAGCAGCGTGTGCGACTGCCCGGCGTAGCGGTTCAGCTCGGGATCGGCGGACATCTCGATCATCACGCCATCCTTGGCGAAGTCCCAGGTGATTTCCGCCAGCGCCTGCTTGCGGGAATTCCCGCCCAGGGCCGCATTGGCTGCCGAGCAGCCGACGCCGCCGGCCACTGCCAGCGCCACCGCCGTCCAGCCCAGCCAGGCGCGCCAATGCGCGCGTGGCCGGTCCGTGCCGGCTTGATTCTTCCCGATCATCCCTGTACCCATGTCAACACCCCTTCCATCCCGACGTCTGCCTTATCTGGCCTGGACGCCGTCTCCCTGAATTCGTCTGGCGCGATTATAGTCTGACAAATTAACAACATTTCGTAAAAGTACGATTCAAAAGCGATCAATTTTCGTATAGAGCCAAGGCAATCAAATGGCGGATTACCGGATGATTTCCCCCGCTTTGCTGGCGTCGGCGCATCCGGTCGCGCCAGGACGGGCGCAGGTGACGGCAATGTGACACCCGCATGACAACTGCAACACGAAAAACCCTGCCAGCCACTTCTCAGCACGTCGCGATGGCGTTAGCATCTCGGCACTGCTCCATTTCCGCCGGCCTGCCGGCCTGCGCCCATGACCGCCCCGCTCCGCCTGACCGCTTGTGTGACCCGCCCGCTGCTGGCGCTGGCCCTGCTGAGCCAGGCGCTGCCGGCGGCCGGCGCGCCGCTGACCCTGCCTTCCCTGCCTGACTTCGGCGAGCCTGCGCCCGTCACCACCGTGGCCGCGGTCGAGTACGTCTACGCCAGCCAGAACCGCGATCCCTTTGTCGGCCAGCAGTGCTGGGACACCCTGATCTCGCAGCGCGATCTCGCCATGCGGGAGTACAAGAACTACCAGTCCACGCCCTTCTTGAGCCGCAACATCTGGCCGCTGGTAGGCGCCGCCATGGGCGGCATCTCCGGCATCCTGCTGCTCAAGCGCATCACCTCGGCCGCCACTGCGCGCAAATGGCTGCTGCCGGTCGTCGCCGGCTCCGGGCTGGGCGGCTACATGGTCGGGCCGGGCGGCGTCGCCGGTGCCTGGCTCGGCGGCGGCATCGCCGACAAGCTGGGCAAGCACGACCGCTACAAGAAAACCCTGCCGGGCGCACTGGCCGGCGCGCTGGTCGGCAAGGCCTTGTGGGACATGGTGTTCCCGCCGGTCAAGCCGCCCGAAGCGCTGCCGTCCGATCCCGATGGTCCGATCGCCGCCGAGGTCTTCGTGCGCGACCAGACTTGCGGACCGCAACTGCTGACCTCGCACGAGGACTCCCTCTACCGCATCGGCTACCGCTTCAACGGCGAGCAGTACGACGTCGACGTGCCCTTCGAGCCCGGCGAGGCCGTGCTGCTCGACGACACCGGCAAGGTGGTCGGGCCGGCGCGCGGCCAGTTGAACTGAGCGCCCGCCTTTCCTTTTTTCCCGCCTTTACACCTCTTACGCCCCTTACGCCCCTTACGCCCCTTACGCCCCTTATGCCCCTTATGCCCCTTATGCCCCTTATGCCCCTTATGCCATCGGCGGCCGGAACCGCAGGATGGTGTTGGCCGTATCGGCTCCTTCCAGCGCCGCCACCCGCACCCGTGTGCCTTCGAAATCGACGCCCACCAGATTGGAGAAATGCAGCACCGCGTCCGTCAGCACCGTTTTGCGCAATGAGCCCTTGAGCAGGTTGACGCGGGTCAGGTCGGCTTGCGCCAGGTCGGCCTTGCCGAATTTGGCGCCGCGCGCTGAAGCGTCCCGGAACACCGCCCCTTGGGCCTGCACCTTGCTGAAATCGACCGCATCGAGCTGCGCGCCCTCGAAATGGGCCGCCGTGACATCAGCGCCTTCCCAGGTGGCGCCCGTCAGGCGCGCGTCGCTGAAGACCGCCTTGGCAAACACGCTGCCCGCCGCCGCGCGCGCCGCCGTCAGGTCAGCCCCGTTAAACCGCCCGGCGCTGGCATCGGCGCCATGCAGATCGATATGGCGCGCCGATACGGCGGACAAGTCGGCCTGCGCCAGCTTGCTGCCCTGGAAAACCGCCTGCGTCAGCTCGGCTTGCGCGAGCTGCGCACCGGACAGGTCGGCGGCGGAGAAATTGGCCATCGGCGCCCGCATGCCTGCGCCCACCAGCTTGGTCATCACGGCCTGCGCGAAGATCGCCCCCGCCGCGTCCGCTTGCGACAACTGCGCCTCGGCGAAGTCCGCGCCGGTGAAATCGGCGTCGCGCAGCTGCGCGCCGGACAGTCTGGACTTGGCGAACTTGCTGCCGGCGGCGCTTGCTTCATTCAGTTTCGCGCCGGTCATGTCGCTCTCGCTACAGTCAGCGCCCTGCATCAGGCACTGCGAAAAATCAGCGCCCGCCAGACGACTCTTGGCCAACACCGTGCCTTCCATCAGGCTGCCGGAGAAATCGGCGCCGGACAGGTCCAGCGCCGACAAGTCCACGCCGGAAATATCAAATCCCTTGAGCGACTGACTGGCCGCATGACGCGCGATGACCTCCTCCCGCGTCAATTGCGCCCGTGCCGGGGCGGCCGGCAATGGCGGCAGTTCCGGCATTGCCGGCGGCTTGAGCGCACCGCCAAAGGCGGTAGCCGCCGCTACGCCGGGCAATACAGGCGCTTCATTGGGCACCGCTGCCAACAGGGCGGACAGATCAGCATCAAGATTGCCGAGGGCAGCTGCCATGTCCGGGCGCTCGGCCACGAACTTCTGCATGTCCTGCATGGTGATCTTGTTCTCGGCCATGAAGGCCTGCGTTTGCGCATTGAGATCACTGATGGCAGCCTTGGCTTCCGCCAGGCTGGCACCTGCATCCGGCGCCTGCGGCGGCGGCATGAACTTTTGCAGGTCGGCATCCGTCACGTTGTGCTTGCGCATGAACTCGCGCGTCTGCAATTCCAGATCGGCGACCGCGCGATGCGCCTCTTCCATCGACACGGCAGGCAGCGGCTCTTCCACCGGCATGAACGCCTGCACTTGCGCCGGGGTGATGCCGTGCTGTTGCATGAGCTGGGCTGTCGCTTTTTCCAGTTCGGCCACGGCGCGATAGGCTTCCTGCATTTCCGGCGCGGCGTCGAGCACCGGCGGCGCGGCAGCCAGGGCGGCCAGTCCGGCGGGCATGGGCGGCGCCACCGCGGGCGCTGCGGCAGCAGGCGCCTGCGGCGGCGGCGTCTCGGCCACCACCGCCGGCGCGGCGTTGGTCAGCGTGTGGAATCGTGCCTCGTAGGCAGCGAAGGTCTGCGGCGCATCGACCAGCCGCTCCCACGCCACCATGATCTGCGCCACATCGCTGGCATCGTCATCTTCCGTGTCCGACTGGGCGCGGTACAGCACGATGCCGCACTCCAGTTCGGGAAACAGCCACACCGTGTCCAGGCGCGCCTCGACCTCGGCAAAGCGCGTGACGCCATTGGGCTGGCGGCGATTGACGAAACAACGCGCGCGCAATCCCGGCAGACGCCCGGTCAGCACGCGCTGTTGCGGATGCATGCCGCGCAGCTCGAAGTCTTCGTCCCCCTTGAAATAACCGCTGACGCGCTGGTCCGCCGGCACGGTGTGGAAATACTCCACTTGCGTATCCAGCGGCAGGTGCGGCCAGGTGTGCTTGAGCCAGTTGTCGTCGAACTTCCCCAGGCTGGCGGTGCGCATGAGCGCGGCGGCGTCAAAGCCCCAGAACCCGGCGGGCGCGGGCTGGTCGCTGCGCTGGACCATCCGCTTGCTCATCCATTCGACATTGGGCAAGGGCCATTGCTTACTGCCGTCGGCGACATCCACCGCGTGGATGCCCCGCCCCAGCGGGTTGGCCGCATGCCCTTCGCCGCCGAACGCGCGTTGCTGGGTCAGCGGCATCACCGTAAACGGCGTGGTCGCCGAAATCCGGCCAAGCGCGCCAAAGCTGCGATCGCCCAGCACCAGCAATTGCTTGGACACCGTGCCGACCCGCGCCGCCACCGCCATTTCCTGCACTGGCGTGCCGCCGGGCGCGTGGGCATTGCCATACACCTTGAATTCGCCCGCCGGCTTGGGATAGCCCTCGTCGAGCACGGCTTCGCCCATGGCTTTCTTGACGGCATCCCACAGCTCTGGCTCATCGCGCAGGCCATCCAGCGAGGCCTTCCCGAACGGGAACAGGCCCAGCATGCCGATGGCCAACGTATTGCGGCGGGCAAACTGGAAACTGCGGTGCAGTACCGCCTGGTTGTTTTCGCGATAGATTTTCATGCCTGGTGACTTTCTTAACCCAGCTGGATCATCATGCCGTTGACCTTGGCGCCGGCTGGCGACACCGTCAGGCTGCTGCTGCCGTAGCTCAGTTCAGCGGCCATGGAGCTCAGCTTCATCTCGGCCTTCATATAAGTGGCGCTCACGGCGAGCGGCTTGGCGGCGAAGCCCTTGGTGGTGGAATACTCCAGGGTCGCGCCCGTCGCGCTCAGGTTCAGTTCGGACAGGCCGGCCGCATTGGCCTGGGCCACCAGCCCAGACGCGCTGGCCGTCAAGCGCCCGCCCGCCGGTGTTTGCAGCGCAACCTTGCCGACCGGGTTCGCCGTGCTCAGTTGCGCCTGGGTCGCGTCCAGATCAAGCGCGCTCTGCAAGGCCGGCAAGCCGGCACCGACGACCGAGATCTTGGAGCCGGTGATATCCAGATGCGAATTGCCCGGTGGCGCGGTTCCGGCCACGCCCAGCTTGATGCTGTTGTGCTTGACGTCGATCTCGCCCAGTCCCGGTGGCAGCAACTGGTCGGCCTTGATGTTGATGCCGCTGTTGTTGACCTTGATGTTGCTGGCATAGGTGACGTCCTTGCAGACGGTTTCGATGGCTGTGGCCGCCTTGTCCAGCACGAACTGGGTGATGCCGATGATCAGGCCGTTGGCGGCGGTCTGGCCGGCGGTCAGCGCGCCGCTTTCGAGCGAATCAAAGGCCAGCTTGCCGCTGGCGCTGTCGGACAGCTTGGCGCTGGCCGCGGCCGCGCCGCCAGCCACGACCATGTTGGCCACCGTATTGACGATCACGGCAGTCTTGACCGCCGTCTTCAGCGCCTCCACGGCGGTCTTGATGACCACACGCTGGCCGCCGGAGATGGTCACGGTTTCATTGGCCTGCAACTTGCCGTCGGTCTTGAAGGACACGGAGGTGGAATCGTCGACACTGAAGCTCTTGCCGAACTTCCAGGCCACGTCGCGGCCGTAGCTCACGCCAAAGCTGGCGCCCACGGCGGCCTTGGTGGTCACCGACGCGGTGGCGCTGTTTTCCAGCGACAGGCCCAGCGAGTTCTTCACGCCCACCGAGATCGAGGTCGAATTGCCCCCCGACAGGCTGAATGAACTGCCCGAGGTGCTTTGCCAGATGCCCTTCACTGCCGCCGCCGGCTGCTTGCCGATGATCGTCGCGGTGCCGCTGCTGGCCGACTTCAGCGTGATCGACTCGCTGCCCTTGGTGTCGTCGATGACGATGCTGTTGCCCGGCGTGATGAGGCGGCTCACCACCTTGTTGTCGTCCGGCCCGACGGTCACATTGGGATTGAGGGAGTTGGCCACTGCGCCCAGGATCACCGGACGGTCCGGGTCCCCGCCCTCGAAGGACAGCAGCACTTCGGCCCCCTTGTGCAAGGGCGTGTGCATGCCGTAACCGACCGCCTTGTCGTCCACCTTGACCGTGCCGGCGTAGGGCGATGCCATGCGGATGCGCACCTTGTTGGCGTCGGCGCTGGCGCTCTGGGTGAAGCGCAGCTTGACCAGATAGCGGCCCTTGTCATCCAGATCGGCGTAGTAGTTGTCGGTCTTGCTGGAATCGATGGTGGCGCTCATCGTGCCCTGGCGGTAGGGCCAGGGCGTGACGCGTTGCGCGCGGAACTGCACGTCGGCCGGGATCGCCTGGAAGGAATTGGCGTAATAGGTGGCCGGCGTGTCCGCATTCATGTCCTCGTTGAACGGCGTGCTCATGCCGTTGAGCAGCGCGCCGGCCTGCGAGCCGCGGTGCTCGATCTCGGTCACCAGGTACTTGCCGTTGAACGAAGAACGGTAATGCTGCGCCAATGTCAGGAAGAAGCCGCTGCGCAGACCGACCACCGTCGACTCGCCGTAATAATGGCGCGAGGCGCAGATCAGCTCCTGCGCGCGCAGCTTCGCATAGCGCTTGCCTTCTGCTTCGGTGCGGATGTTCTCATTTTGCAGCATGACATCGCCGATGCCGCTGGCTGAAACGGTTTCCTCGAAGCGCAAGGCTACGTCGGCCGCGGTGTAGTTGTAATCCTGAAGGATGACCTTGTTCGGCAGCGGGCGCTGGCCGCCGACAAAGGATTGCACGGCCTTGTTGCTGCCGCCCGTGTCGAGCCGGTCCGCCGGCCGGTAGCTGGCCTCCACGGTCGTGGCGGCATGACTGTTGATGCCGTCGGCGACGTTGAGGATGTCCTTGTTCTTGTCGTGCGAAAAGTAATAATACAGGCCGTCCCGCTCCATCCAGCGCGACAGGAAGGCCAGATAGGTCTCCTCGTACTGGGTCACGTAGTCGCGCTTGTCATACACGCCCGAGGTCACGAAGTTGCGGTCGTCGCTGAAGATGCGCCCCTTGTCGAGCACCAGCTTGAGCAGCTCGGGCGTCACCTGGTCGCCGACATAGAGATCGGTGATCCGGTACAGCGACAGACGCCACAGGCGCGGCACCAGCACGGCGCGATAGAACACATAGCCATCGGCCTTGTGCAGCTGGTCGAACGCGCTGAGGACGCCGTGATACGGCGTGGCCGTCGACCCATCGGCCGGATAGATCAGCAGCGACGCCGGTTTCTGTAGCATGTCGCCAAAGTCGATGTCCGCATCGGCAGACACCAGCGTCAACTCGAAGCGGAACATCTGCGAGATGGCTTCCTTGCCATGCAGATTGACCACGGCGAATTTCTGCGCGTCGTCGAAGGCCTTCGACGTGAATTCGAAGCGTTTGTTGGCAGCCAGGTTGTCAAAAAGGGACATGTCGTTTTCCTTCTGATCAGGACAGCGTCAACACGGTAGCTTCGCCGTCGCCGCTTTCGGTGTATTGCAGGAACAGGATGGCGCTCGGGCAACCCTTCACGCGGGCGTAGTAGGACTGGCCCTCGCCCACCTGGTTGCGCACGGCCCAGGCCGTGTATTCGGTCTCGCCCAGTTGCAGCTTCATGCCCTGCTGGGCGAATTCCAGCACGGTCTTCTCGGGCAAGCCATTGGCATCGCCCACCGCCTGGAAGTTGATCTCCGCGCCCTCGCCGGCCACGCCGAACATCACGCCATCCCAGTTGCCGGCGCGCGGGCCGATCTCGAACCACTGGCCCAGCTTTTCGTCGCCCGCCACGTTCAGGCGGTATTCCGGCGCTTCGGCCTTGCCCGGCATATTGGCCTTGGCCACGATCTTGGCGGGCCAGGCGGCATTGGCTTCTTCCAGGTGCAAGGCGTTGCGCAGCAGCGGCGGCAGCGTGTCAGGCGCGGGCGCCTTGTCCTTCCACATGAACACGATCGGGAAGCCATGGCCGCTGCCCTCGCGCAGCGACGCCGCCATCAGCGACAGGCCGTAGCGCACGGTCGGCTTGGCCATTTCCTCGGCGTCGGCCAGCACCAGCCACACATTGGCCTTGGCCTCGACCAGCGAATCCAGCGCCACGCGCCAGGCCATCTTCTCGGCCTCATCGGTCCAGAAATGGCCCTTCACGTCGAGCCCATAACGTTTCAGCACGCCAGTGAACGCCTGCACGCGCGGGGGATTGTTGCCGAGAGAAGTAATCCAGACTGTTTTCATGGCGAGACCAAAAAAATAGGAAATAAACAATAAAAAATAAGCACCCAGACTACGTTTCGGCATGTCGTGAGCGCGTAGCGAGCGGAGCTGAATGTTTGCCGAGAAGCGCAGCCGTACGTAAGTACGGTGAGCATCGCAGGTGAACAGTCAGGTTCGCGCAGTAGCGTTCATGACATGCGTTTAACCCATGATCATTACCTTGGCCTGACTCGGCACCAGCACCGCGCCCACGGTATTGCCGTCGTTCTGCTTGGTGGTCGCCGTCAGGCGCACCGCCGGGTTGCCTTCCAGCTTGACCTTGAAGCTGGCCAGCACGAACTCGCACGGCCCCATGATCTTGCTCGACGCCACGCCACCGGCCACGCCGGGCTGGTCGCCATTGGACATCGGAATCTTGGAAGCCTTGGTCAAGGCGGGCATGCCCGAGATCGACACCTTCAGGGTGGCCGGATTGCCCATCATCGGCATGGCGATGTTGGGATACGGGATCGGGATCGGGCCGGCAGGCGGGATCGGCGTCTTGCAGACATCGGGCATGGCCATGGCCTGGCCGGCTTGCTTGGTCACTGCGAACATGGTGTGCTCCTTGAGCGAATCTTGAGTGGGCGAAGGCAGGCGGTGGCGCTCAACCGAGGTCGATCTTCTCGCCGTCGATCTTGACCTGGCCATCTGCCAACAAGGTCGTGTGCTTGGCCTTCATGTGGAAACGCTCCTTGACCTGCATGCGCACGCGGCCGGCGCGGGTCTCGTCAAGGTTTTCCACCCAGCGGAAGCTGTCGCGCGCCTTCTGCACCAGGCGACCCACGGTCGAGGTGATGCTTTGCGCCATGCTGCGCACCACGCCGAAGCGGGCGTTGACTTCCTCGGCGCTGGTGTTCAGACGCGAGAAGCGCACATCGCCCTGCACGCCGGCCAGCTCCACCTGCGCGCCGACCACGGTCACGCGCTTGCGGCCGGTCAGTTCCAGCTGCTCGGCCTGCACCTGCAACTGGCCCTGGGCCGTGTGCAGCGAGACATCGCCCGGCAGCTTCAAGGTGGCCTGTGCCGGCGTGGCACGCGCCAGCACCGCCAGGATGTACGAGGTCTGGGCGCCGCCGTTGCACACCAGCACGGTGTCGCCGCTTTCCGGCTCGATCAGGCAGCTGTCGGCGCGTTGCGCGCGCTCGACCGACAAGTCGCCGCCCGACAGGAAGAACCATTTGTCGGCGCGACCGGTCACGGTGGCATAGACCAGGCCGACAGCGGCGTCGGGGCGGGACATCGGGATCAGTGTGTTTTGCATGGTGGACTCCATTTCAATTCAGTGTCGGTTCAAGGGGACTGCATTGATCTTCATGACGGGCGCGACGGGATGCTGGCGCGACCGGTGCATCATCGGGCGGCGGCCTTGGGCTGCCATTGCTCGGCTTTTTCCAGCGCCGGATCGGTCGGGCGCACGCCATCGAAATTGGCGCCGTCCCAGCGGGTATCCTTTTGCAGCATGGCGTGGATATTGGCGCCGCCCAGATCGGCGGCGCTGCAATCGGCGCCATTGAAGACGGCGTTCGACAGGTCGCAATACACCCACTTCGACTGCTTCAGCTGCGCCTGCTGCCACACGGTCTTGTGCATCACCGACATGTGCCAGCTGCCGCCCACGCCTTGCGCGTCAGTGAAATCCGCGCCGGAAGCATCGCTCATGTCGAACTTCACGCCGCTGAAATTGGCCTTCTGGCCCTGGGCATCAATGAAACAGATATAGATGCCGCTGGCGTTGCTGAAATTGGCTTCTGGCAGCTGCGCCGAGAGGAAGCTGGTGCGATCCAGCACGGCGCCCGCGAAATCGGCCTTCGGCAACTGGCATTCGCTGAAGTTGGTCATGGTCAGGTCGCAGGCCGGGAACCGCTGGCCCGCCAGGTTGCTGCCCCGGAAGAAGGCTTGTTCCATCTTCGCGCGCTCGAACTTCACGGTCGTCAGGTCGCTGTTCATCACGGTCCAGCGCGTGAGGTCGGCGCCGCTGACGTCGACCTGGGCCAGGCTGACATCGTTCATGTCACAGCGCACCAGTTGCGCGCCGGCCAGGCTAGCGCCATCGAAGCGGCAGTTGCTGAACACCGCATGCTGGAAATCGGCTTCCTGGCATTGCGCGTCAGAGAAATCGATGTCCGACCAGTTGCTTTCATGGGCCTGCAACTTCTGCAAGCGCGCCCCGCTCAGCTTGATGTTCTGCAGGTACGCGCCATGGAGCACGGTGCCGACCAGCGTGGCATTGGCCAAGTTGAGATTGATCAGCGTCCAGCCGGACAGGTCGCGGCCGGACAGATCAACGCCGCTCAGATCGACATCGACCAGTTGCTGGTCTTCGCTGGCGGCTTGCAGGAGTTCGTTCAGTTCCATATGTCTTCCTTTCATCAGGATAGGTCGTCACGCCAGCGGCGGACGGAAGCCCAGAATCGTGCCACCGGTGTCTGCGCCTTCCAGCGCGACGACTTTGACTGTGACGCCTTCAAAATCCACGCCATAGAGATTGGCGAAATGCAGCGCGGCGTCTTCCACACGGGCCTTGCGCAGCGAGCCTTTGAGCAGGTCGACCCCGGTCATGTCGGCCTTGGACAGGTCGGCCTTGGACAGCTTGACGCCACGTGCGCGGGCGTTTCTGAAATTTGCGCCTTGCGCCTGCGTCTGGCTGAAATCGGCGAAGTCCAGGCGCGCGCCGGTAAATTGCGCACCGGTCAACCGTGCGCCCTCCCACGCAGCCCGGTGCAATTGCGCTCCCTCGAAACTGGCCCGGGAAAAATTGCTCTCCTTGTCTGCGCGCGCCGCTGCCAGATCAGCCTGGGCAAACTGGGCGCCCGTCGCGACCGCGCCCTGAAAATCTGCACCGCTGGCTTGCGCCTCATGGAAGTTGGCGGTCACCAGCTTGCTGGCGACGAACATGGCGTCAGTGAGAACGGCTTGCCGCAGATCCGCTCCGGACAAGTCCGCACCGGTGAAATTGGCGCTTGATGCCTGTACGCCAGCGGCCGACAAGCCGGTCATGACGGCGGCCTCGAACGTTGCGCCAGCAAGACTCGCCTGCCCCAACGAGGCTTCGACAAAATCAGCGCCGGTGAAATCGGCGTCCTGCAACACGGCATGCGACAAGCGCGCCTTGGTAAATTTGCTGCCGCTGACGCTGGCGCGCAAGAACGTGGCCTGGCTGCAATCGGCCTGCGTGAAATCCGCGCCTTTCAGAAGGCAGTCAGTGAAATTGGCCTTGGTAGCGAGGCTGTCGGCAAACCGGACGCCCTCCATCAAGCTGTCGCTGAAATCAGCGCCGGATAAGTCCAGACCGGACAAGTCCACACCGGACAAGTCAAAACCGCTGATCGTTTCTCCTGCGGCGCGACGCGCCACAACCTGCTCGCGCGTCAACGGCGGATGGCTGGCCTTGGGCAAGGTCGCGCTCAGCAAGGCAACTTCCGGCAGCGCTTGTGCGATATCGATCTCGGGTAAAGCGGGCAAGCCGGCAAACATGTCCGCAGCACTGCCCTCAGCGCGCTGGAACGCCAGCGCTTCACGGTAGGCCGCGAGCAACGCGCCGCCATTCGGGTTAGCGGCAAGCAGCCGCTCGACATCTGCTTCGGTCAACCCGTGCTTTTGCATCTGTTGCTGGGTGGCCGCCTCAAGCTGTCGCAGGCTCTGGTTGACCTCCACCACCGACGCCGACGCCGGAGCAGCTTCGGCCTGGCTGATCACCGGCGCCAGATCGGCCTGGGTCAGCCCATGTTGTTGCATCCGCGCCTGGGTCTCGGCGTTCAGCTCAACGATGACACGATCCACTTCTTCCAGCGTGGCGGGCGGCACAGATGGCTCCACCGGCATGACCCGTTGCAAGTCGGCGGGCGTCAATCCGTGGCGCGCCATCTTCTCGGCAGTGTCGCGCTCCAGGGCATTGACCACGGCATCGATTTCGCTCGTGTCTGGCAGGCCGGCATCCATCGCAACTGCGCCAGCGGCCGCAGCAGCAGGCGCCGGCACGACCAGCGCTGCTGCCGGCGCAGTCGCCTCGATGACCGGCTCCGCTGTGGGTTCAGCGGCGATTACGCCTTCATCCAGCCGCTCCCGAAACACCCGTTGATAATGATCGAAAGACGCCGGCGCGTCCGTCATGCGCTCCCACTCAGCCATGATATGCAAGACATCGCTGCCGTCTTCGTCAGCGATGTCTGACTGTCCCCGATACAGCACGATGCCGCAGGCGGCGCCGGGAAACAGCCAGACCGATTCCGCCCTGGTCTGGAGCTCGCTGAAACGCTCGCCACCAGCCCCATCGCTGCGGTTGATGAAGCAACGCGCCCGCAGGCCCGGCAAATGACTGGTCAGCACCTGGTGCTGCGGATGCATGCCACGCAATTCCATGGTCTCATCGCCACTGAAATACGCCGTCAAGCGCTGGTCGGCCGGCGCAGTCTGGAAATATTCCGCCTGCGTATCCTCAGGCAGATGCGGCCAGGTATGGCGCAACCAGCTATCGTCGAAGCGTCCGAGCATGGCGGCACGCACCGGCGCATGCGGAGGCAGGCACCAGAAACCGGCCGGGGCATGCTCGTCATCGGTCTCCACCATGCGGTCGTCCAGTGTTTCCACGTTGGGCAGCGGCCAGAACGCCTCGCCATCGCTCCCCATGATTTCCTGCGCGCCCTTGCCCAACGGATTGGCGGCGTAGCCAGGCCCGCCAAAGGCGTGCGCCGGCGTCAGCGGCATCTCGTAAAACGGTGATGGATCCGACGCCAGCCCGAGCGCATTGAACACGCGGTCACCGTTGACGACGAGTTGCTTGCGTAACGCGCCGATCTGCACCGACACGCCCATTTCTTCCACCGGCGCACCTTGGGCTGCCCAGGCGCTTCCGTAGACGGCGAACTCTCCTACCGGCTTCGGATAGCCTTCATCGAGCACGGCGTCGCTGCCCATGGCCTCGGCGGCGGCGGCCCACAGCTCGGTCTCCGTCAACAAGGCACCGCGCTCGCTGGCGTCAAAGCGGAACAAGGCCAGCATCCCCACTGCCAGGGTGTTTCGGCGCGCGAAGCGAAAGCTTCGGAACATCAGCGCCATATCGTCTGGGCGGAATATCTTCATGTCAGCCGAGCTCGATCTTGAGGCCGATGATTTTCGAGCCGGTTGCGCCGATCTTGAACTGGGTGCCACCGCTCTTGACCAGAATATCCGTTGCCGTGGCCTTCACAAACGCGCCACCTTTCTGGCCGATGAAGGACTCGGAACCATCAAGTTTCAACATGGAAGACCCTTTTTCCAGCTTCGCATCCGACGAGGTCAAGGACAGCGTCGTTTCACCGGACTTCAGCTCGGTGGCGTCCTTTTTCATCAGCAACACCGCGTTTTCGACCGTAGCTTTCACCTGATCCTGCGCCACACTGAATGTGGTCTTGTCGGCAGTCGTGGTCACGCCCCGGCTGTCCTGGATGGCGATCCCGGTCGTCTTGTCGCCTGCGGAGGCCGTAATCTTTTTGGTCGCATGGCTGCTGATGGCATCGCTGGCGATGAAGGCGATGGTGCCAAGCCCGAACTTGCCGCTGGCGTTCGACGTCTGCCCATTCACATCGTCGACCTTGATATCCACGCCTTTGTCGTCCACCACAATGTTGCTGGTGTAAGGATTGGTCTTGGAATCCATCAGGCCTTCGAGATAGCTCCCCGTCTTTTGCAGCGCGACCTGCGCCAGGGTGCCCTCCAGACCGGCCAGCCCGCCATACAGCGTAGCGATACGCTTGTTGTCCTCATCGTCCATTGGCAGCTTGCCGCTGGCATCGGTGTTGGCCATCATCGATATCTCAGCGGTCGCCGCCATGCCGAGCGCCACATTCACCGCAGTATTGGCCAGAACGGCCCCCCGGATGCCCAGCTTCCACTTCTTCAGCGTTTCCTTGACCAGCGTTTTCTGCCCACCCGCGATGGTGACCTTGGTGTTGCCCACCAGTTTGCCGTCTTCCTTCAGGGAAACCGACTTCCCGTCATCGATGGTGAAGGACCGTCCGGCCTTCCAGCTCATGTCGAAGGCCAGGCCGAAACTGACCGAACTGCCCAGATTGAACTTGGTCGCAACGCCTGCCGACAGGGAATTTTCCAGCGCCAGGGTCACGGAGTTCTTGACGCCGGCAGTCACTTTGGTGTCCGTGCCCACGGTCAAGCCATACGAGCTGCCGGAGGTCGAACGCCAAAAACCCTGCTGGCCGGCCGGAAGCGCGCCGACGGCAACGACCGTGCTGCCCGTCTTTGATCCGATACCAACCGCTTCCTGGCCCTTGGTTTCATTCATGGCAATGCGGTTACCGGGCGTGCTCAAGATCGTGCGCGCCTTGTTATCCTCGTTCACGACATTGACATTTTCCGAGTTGGAGACGGTGGACATGATGACCGGCCGGTCGGGATCGCCGCCATCAAAGCTCAACAGCACTTCCGTCCCCTTGCGCAAAGGCGCATGCATGCCGTGCTGCGCGTCCTTGCCGTTGGTCGAAAACGGCGACGCCATGCGCACCCGCACAGAGCCCTTGCCAGCGTCGCGCCGGGTCTGGTTGAAACGCATCTGGACCAGATAGCGGCCCTTCTTGTCGAGATCGGCGTAGTCTCCCGCGCCGGATGAATCGATGACGGCCGTGACCGTACCGGACACGCTTGGCCACGGCGTAAGACGCGGCGCCCGATATTGCACGTCCGACGGAATGGCCTCGAAGCTGTTGGTGTAGAACGTGCGCTGCTGCGCCAGCTCGCCACGGTTGTACGGCGTCTCCATGCCATTGAGCAAGGCGCCCGCCTGCGAGCCGCGATGCTCGATGCTGGTCACCAGATACGACGCATTGAAATCCTTGCGGTAGTGGCCGCTCATCTGCATCAGGTATCCGCTGCGCAATCCCACCACGGTGGATTCGCCGTTGTAGAGTTTGCCAGTGCAAATGATCTCTTCAGCCCGCAGCAGCGCATAGCGCTTGCCTTCCGCCTCGTCGCGGATATGCTCTCCGCGCAGCATGACTTCTCCCGCGCCGGTGGCGGAAACATCGTGCTTGAACTCCAGCGGCAGGGCTGCCTTCTCATAGTTGTAGTCCTGCACCATCACGCTGGCCGGCAGACGGCGATGGGAGCCAGTGAAGGACTGCACCGACTTGTTGCTTACGCCGGTGTCAAGCTTGTCGTGCGGATGGTATTCGGTCTCTACCTTGTTGCCGTGCGCGCTGCTTTTATCAACGATGCGCAGCTTGTCAAGCTTGCCGTCGTGGTCGAAATAATAGTAAAGACCGTCACGCTCCATCCAGCGTGAGATGAAGTCCAGATGCGATTCCGCCACCTGGCTCACATAATTGCGCGGCTGATAGAAGTCGGTCGTCGCATCGATCTGGACATGGTTGCTGTTGAACATGGCCTTCTCCAGCACTGACTTGATCAGATCCGGTGTGCGCTTGTTGTCCAGATAGAGATCGGAGACCCTGGACAGCGACAGTGTCCACACATGCGGCACCAGCACGGCGCGATAAAAGGTATGGCCGCCGGCGTGATGCAGTTGCTCGAACACCGACAGCACACCGTGATAAGGCGTCCGGGTCTTCTGATCCGCCGACAGGATCGTCAGCGTCATGTCGTTGGCGAGCATGCCATCCAGGTTGACGTCGATCTTGTCCGTCACCAGGGTCAGATCAAACTGGAACAGGCGCGACAAGCCCTCCTGGCCCGTCATCGACACCACATGGAATGTCGCCGAGTCCGTGCCCACAGCGAATTCAAACCGCTTATCCTTGCCCAGGTCATTCAATGCAGCCATCTCGAAATCCTCAATGCTTGATTTATCATGCGCCTGATTCTGCGTATGCTGTCTTACCAGCCCATTTCAGCCTTGTTACGACCGTAATACCGCGTCCTGCCCGATGGGTGACAGGGCATTCAACACAGAGGGCCGGACGCCGCTTGCGCGGGGTCCGGCCCTCTGTGTCATCCCCGCTTACGCCGGGAACTCCACCTTGAAGCCGCCGTCTTCGGCCACGTCCAGCGTGATGGCCGTCGGTTGCACTTCGCCGCTCATGCGCGCCAGGATTTCCTGCGACATCAGCGGCATCACGGTGCCACGCAGGATGAAGTCGATGTTGCGCGCGCCGGTTTCCACCTCGGTGCAACGCGCGGCGATCTGATCCACCACGGCGTCGGTGTAGGTGAAGCGCATCTTGTTGTTGCGCAGCAGGCGGCTGACGATCTTGTTCATCTTCAGGCGCACGATGCCGGCCAGCGCGTCGCGGGCCAGGGTGAAATACGGAATCACCGTCATGCGCGCCAGCAGCGCCGGCTTGAAGTGCGCCGACAGGATCGGACGCACGGCGGCCAGCAGGGTCTCGTGATCCGGCACCTCGTCACCGGCGGTCATCTCGGTAATGACGTCGGTGGCCAGGTTGGAGGTCAGGAAGATGACGGTGTTGGAGAAGTCGATCTCCTTGCCTTCGCCGTCCGACAGCATGCCCTTGTCGAACACCTGGTAGAACAGGTTCAGCACGTCCAGGTGGGCCTTTTCCACTTCATCCAGCAGCACCACCGAATACGGACGCTGGCGCACCGCTTCGGTGAGCACGCCGCCTTCGCCGTAGCCGACATAGCCCGGGGGCGAGCCGATCAGGCGGCTGACATTGTGCTTCTCCTGGAACTCGCTCATGTTGACGATGACGGTGGACTTCTCGTCGCCGAACAGGATGTCGGCCACCGACAGCGCGGTTTCGGTCTTGCCGACGCCGGAAGGACCGGCCAGCAGGAACACGCCCAGCGGCTGCTGCGGATCGCGCAGGCCGGATTGCGCCGTCTTGAGGATCTCGCCGATCTGGTGCATGGCATGGTCCTGGCCGCGCACGCGCGCCGACAGGGTCTTTTCCATGTTCATCACGGTTTCGGCCTGGTCGCGCAGCATCTTGCCCACCGGGATGCCGGTCCAGTCCGAGATCACCTTGGCGACCACGTCCGGATCGACGTCCACGCGCACCAGCGGCTCCTTGCCCTGGGCGGTCTTGAAGGCTTCGCTGGCGGCTTCGATCTCTTGCACCAGCTTGGCCAGCTCGTCTTCCGACGCGCCTTCCTCGCGCGCCTTGGCGCGGGCGGCACGGGCGGCCAGCAGCGCGTCGGCGGCGTTCTTCTGGGTCATCCAGATGGCGCGCAGGCCGCCGGCTTCGTCTTCCAGTTTGACCAGCAGGTCGTCGATCTCTTGCAGACGGGCGATGTCCACCGGTTGCAGGTTGTCGCGGTCACGCTCCAGACCGGACTGCTCGCGGTGCAGGGCCTGGATCTGGCGTTCCTTGTCTTCCAGCACGTCGGGCTTGGCGCTTTGCAGCACCTTGACGCGAGCGCAGGCGGTGTCAAGCAGGTCCACCGCCTTGTCCGGCAGCTGACGGCCGGTGATGTAGCGGCTGGACAGCTCGGCGGCGGCGACGATGGCGTCGTCGCGCATCACCACGCGGTGCACGTCCTCATACTTTTCCTTCAGGCCGCGCAGGATCAGCACGGCGGTGGCCAGATCCGGTTCGTCCAGCTTGACCAGCTGGAAGCGGCGGGCCAGCGCGGCATCCTTTTCGAAATACTTCTTGTACTCGGCCCAGGTGGTGGCCGCGATGGTGCGCAGTTCGCCGCGCGCCAATGCCGGCTTGAGCAGGTTGGCGGCGTCCGAGGTGCCGGCCTGGCCGCCCGCGCCGATCAGGGTGTGGGCTTCGTCAATGAACAGGATGATGGGCTTGGGCGACGCCTTGATCTCGGTGATCACGCCCTTCAGGCGGTTCTCGAACTCGCCCTTGACACTGGCGCCGGCTTGCAGCATGCCCATGTCCAGACCGAGGATGGTGACGTCCTTCAGCGAATCAGGCACATCGCCATCGACGATGCGCAGGGCCAGGCCTTCGACCACGGCGGTCTTGCCGACGCCCGGATCGCCGACGCAGATCGGGTTGTTCTTGCGGCGGCGGGCCAGGATGTCCACCATCTGGCGGATTTCCATGTCGCGGCCGAAGACCGGATCGATCTTGCCGTCACGCGCCTTGGCGGTAAAGTCTTCGCAGAAACGGGCAATCGCGCTGCCGTCGCCGCCGGCGGCCGGCGATGCGGCGCCGCCGCCCTCGCCTTCGTCCTTGCTGGCCGATTCTTCGATAGAACCGCCGCAGACCTGGCCGAAGGTGGCGATCAGGGTTTCACGGTTCAGCGCGCGCAGCGGCGTGGCATAGTCGCCGGTGGCGTAATAGGTGGCGCGGGCCAGGAAGGCCAGCAGGATAGAGCCCGAACGGATGCGGGTCTCGAACAGGTTGACCGAGGAAATCAGCCAGGCGTCTTGCAGCAACTCCAGCAGCAGCGGCGAGAAGGCCGGACGACCGGCGTTGCCGGTGCGCATGTCTTCGATGGACTTGTCCATCGCGCGCTTGACCAGGGCGGCATCGACGCCGTGCTGGCGCAGCAGCAGCGGAATGTCGGACTGCACGTTGTCGAACAGCTTGATCAGCAAGTGCTCGACGGTGATTTCGTAATGCCCGCGCGACACGCACAGGCCCACGCCATCTTCCAGCGCCTGCTTGCAGAAACTGTTCAGGCGACCTACCAGGGGTTTCAATTCGACCAGCAGCATTTCAACTCTCCCATGATTTGCATTATTCAATGATGCTTGATGCTTCTCGTCCCCGGACCCGCGTGCGGGCGGCCCGTGTTGCCGCTGACGGCGTGACAAAACTGTGTGACAACGTTTCCCGCAGGCCTTGCTACAGCATGTACCGCACCACGGTGGGCGTATTCGACTGCGCCGGGTTGAGCCAGGTGTCCAGGCCCAGCCGCGACCACTGCTGACTGTTGGTGCGCATGGCTTGCGCTTCGTCGCTGCGCAGGCCCAGCTCGATCTCGACTTCCAGCGGATCGATCAGATAGAACCGCACCAGGAATTTCAGGCGCTGATGCCCCGAGGCGCCCGGCAGCAACTGATGGAACAATTGTTGCGGCAGCGCCGACAGACGGATGCGCAGGTTGCTGCCATAGTCGTCGATGAGCGTGCCCAGATAGGCTTCCTCGCCCAGCGTGCTGCCCTGCCCGCCCAGGCTCCATTGCTGGTCGGACGGAATCGGCAAGGTGCGCAACACGCAGCTGTCGATGTCCACGCCGGCGCCGGCAAAGGCGTCGGCCAGCATGGTGCGCAGGCCCAGCACCGAGCGCGGCCGCTGGCTGAGCAGTCCGGCATAGCGCAACAGCCCGGCGCTGCCCGGCAGCAGGCTGGTGCGCAGTTCTTCTTCGTCCATCCCGACGAAGGAAAACAGGTGGCCCAGCGTGTTGACGTCGCCATCCTCGACCACCCGCTGTTCGAGCCGGTACTTCGACCAGGCCTCGAACAGCAGCGGATACAGCGCGTAGTGCACGATGTCGATGAATTCGCGCTGGGCGTGTCCGCCCTCGCGTTCTTCCTCGAACAGGTCCTCGGTGTAATACGTCGGCAGCGGCGAGGACACGCCGTACAAGCCGAAGAAATTGGCCGTGATGCGATAGCCGCCCTGCGGCCGCGCCTCGATCCCGTCGATATCGCTGTCCGGAAAGTTCAGCGACAGCTTGGGCCGGATGCGCAGGTTTTCCGAACGCGCCGCGCCCGTGTTCTTCTCGAACAGCCGCAGCAGCCGGATCGCCTGGAAGTAGGAATACCGCTCGCCCTTCTCGAGCAGATCCTGCTTCACAGGAGCGCTTGTTGTCCGAGTCGGGCCGGCCATTTGAAGACAGCTCCTGAAAAGGCGTCTTCCATCTCGACGCGGATATAAGAATTGATGCCGGCGTAGTCAGCGAGGAATCGCTCGATGACGCAGCCGAACACGTACATGTCGCCGATGCCGGCAAAGAAATCCTGACGGCACTTGATGCGCACCAGCTGTCCGCGCAGCACGCTGCCGCGTCCGACCAGCCGGGTCTCGGGCGTCGCCGTGACAGTCTGGATGCCCTCGATGCGGCGGCGGTTGGCCGCTTCCTGCCCCTGCTCCTGGCGCTCCGGGAAGACATACAGGTTCAACATCGCCTGAAGGTTCTCGGCGCTGGCCACCGAAAAGAAATTCAGCGACACATGCGAGATCAGGCGCCACAGCAGCGCCTCGCCGGTCGGCGGGTTGAGCGCCGGCGACACCGTGCGGATGTTGCGGAAATTCATGCGGTCCGGCGAGCTGCTGGTGGGCTGACTGATGTCGCCCAGCTTCAGGCTTTCGGCCAGTTGCCCGTTGGTGCAGGTCAGCCGCAGCGACAGGGTCTCGGGCAAGGGCGCCTCGCCGGACGGATAGTTCACCGACAGGAACAGCTCATTGCCGCGCCCCACCGTGGCCGAGCGCACCGTGGTGCGGTACGACAGCCGCGCGCCGCGGCGGTCATGGCGATACAGCCCGAACGGCACATACACGCGTTCGCGCGCCTGCCCCTGCTGGTAGCCGATGACCTCGTCGACGGAATAGATCTGGAAGTGGCCGCGCGTGCGCCCTTCCGGGGTGACGCGGTATTCGGTGACACGGTGCTCGTGATTGATCGGATCGGCCGGATGCGCGAACAGGTTGATCGCCGGCACCACATTGAGCAGGAAACTGTCGCCGCGGATCTCCGGCATCCAGTCGGGCAGATGATCCAGCGTGATATAGACGGAAAACTCGGCACCGCTGCGCTGCGTCCACTTGCGCAGACCGTGCAGTTCGACGAACAGGAACTTCTCGGGCTGGACGAAGAACTCCTGCACATTGCGGTAACCGGAAAAGGCATTGCCCGGATATGGCAGCATCGGCTGTTCGAAGCCGCTGGCGCGCAGGCTCTTGACGCCCAGGTCGAAGCGCGCGCCGTCGGCGCCGGCCACGCGCACCTGACTGACGTGGTTGGCCAGCAGCAGCAGCAACTTGGCCGCCTCGCTGTAACCGCTGCCGAGGAACAGGCGCAGGCTGTCGGATTGCCATTGGGAGAGATCCAGGCCGACCATGCTGAATTCGAGCACCAGGATAGG
The DNA here is from genome assembly GCF_031455335.1 of Herbaspirillum sp. 1173. NCBI lineage: Bacteria > Pseudomonadati > Pseudomonadota > Betaproteobacteria > Burkholderiales > Oxalobacteraceae > Herbaspirillum > Herbaspirillum sp. 1173. The sequence goes on from NZ_JAVDSP010000001.1 coordinate 1,303,305, forward strand.
CGCGGCGCCGGCATGGCTGAGCACGTTCACGTCGAGCAGCTTGACCGGTTCGATATCCAGGTCGCTGGTGGTGACGAAACGGCAGGGCGTGCCGTCCACCGGCAGCGAGGACAACTCGGTGCCGGCGGCCACGCGCGCGGTTTCCATCAGCGCGCCCTTGGGCGCGAACGACATCATGGTGGTGCCGGGCACCGGGCGCAGGTAATGCGGGAACAGCAGGTTGGCCAGTTCCTGGACAAACTCGGGAAACTCGTCGTCGAGCTTCTGGCGCGTCATGCCGGTGAGGAAGGCGACGCCTTCGAGCAGGCGTTCCACGTCCGGATCGGCCGAGGAGCCCGAGAGCATCGGCGCCAGGGCCGGATTATTCTGGGCGAACTCCACCGCCAGGCCCTTGAGCTTGTTCAACTCCTCTTCGTAATATCGATTGAACATGTCGGCTGTAAAAGTGGGTGCGAAGTGAAACGGTAAAGCGGCAAAACGGTAAAACGCGTTTCGTCAGGAGCCGGCGCCGCCGTGACCGGGCGACACTGGAAAACCACTGATGAAACGGGTCTTGCGCGAGGCCGTGCGGCCGGGCTCAGCCGATATTGACCTTGCCGTTGGAACCGACCGTGGTCGACAGTTGCAACGGGATTTCGCGGTTGTCGACTTCCAGCACGCCCTCCAGCGAGAAGCGGATGGACAGGACGTCGGTCGTGTCGCGATTGAGCAGCACGCGCGGCGACTTCAGGCGGGGCTCGTACTTGAGCACCATGCGGCGGATCTCGTCTTCCATCTCCACCACCGAGCCGGCGCCGGTGCCACCTGCCAGGTTGGTGAAATCGGGCACCCCGAAATGCGGGTCGATCTGCACGCTGCCCTGGCGCGTGTTGAGCAGGCGGCCGAGGTGATCGCTCACCGATCGCACGAGGATATCCACTTGGGTCTGGCTGGTGCGTTCCGCATCAGCCTCGCTCCAGTTGGCGATCCTTTCCAGCAATCGGCGCTCTCTCACCCCGGCCTCCCTTCAGCGCGCGTCGATTACGACTTCGGAGCGAGCCAGGAATCTTCGGCTTCGATGCCGTCCGGATCGAAGGTCCAGGTGATCTTTTCGTAGGTGAAGGCGATGTCTTCCATGTGACCCATCTGGGCGTTGGCCGGGTTCAGGCAGTTCGGCGTCCAGGCGCGGATGTTGGTCAGGATGGCGTTCGACAGCTTGACGGTGTAGTACTTCTCTTCGGTGCCCTTCGGCGAGATGCGGTAGTACTCCAGGGTCACGTCCTTCATCTGTTCGCCCGAGGTCAGCGCCTGGAACAGCTTCGGCGAGGACTTGTCGATTTCCTTGGTGACGGTCATCGGCAGGTGAACGCGCTTGCCGGTCGGCAGGCCGGTCTGCGGGCTCTTCGGGATCTCGATGTTGTGATCAACGGCTTGCACCAGGATCTTGCCTTCGTGGCCCTTGATCTTGGTCGAGCCTTCGATCTTGCCTTGGTTCTGGCCTTCGAGGATGAGGTAGCATGGCATTGGCATGATGATTTCCTTTCAATGAATCGCTGATTAACGTGTGTCATGTCGGCTATCGCGGCGGGCGCCGTGACAGCCACCGTTGTAGAACGCTTTCCTAACGTCTTCGGAGCATCCGGGACGCCTGCCCAGTCCCCCACTTCCTGTGTCATGTGTCCTGCGCATGAAACACATTCTGAGGCCCAAGCGTTACCGTCTCGTGTCAGCGAATGTCGTTCCGGATGTCAAATGAAACATGTCAATGAAACATGCGCCATCCGTCACCCGGCATCGCCTGTCGTCGCTCCGGAAACAGGTCTTGCCGATGGAACGTCCGCGCCGGCATCCGGCGGCGGATAAAGGGTGGCCAAGCTGCGGCCAGCGAGGATTGCGGGACGATCCCTCCACCGTCCCGCACAGGGAAATGCGACCATGTTGCCCCTCCTTGGCAGACGCCGGGCGGCGTCCCATGGCCGTGCTGCCGATTACTTCTTGTCCAGCTTACCGACCAGCGACAGGGTGAACGAGGCGCCCATGTACTTGAAGTGCGGACGCACCTTCATGTCGACCTTGTACCAGCCCGGATCGCCTTCGACGTCGGCCACCACGATTTCGGCCTGACGCAGCGGACGGCGGCTGCGCACGCCTTCTGCCGGGTTGTCCATGTCGGCGACATACTGGCGGATCCAGTTGTTCAATTCGCTTTCCAGATCGCCGCGCTCTTTCCACGTGCCGATGTTTTCGCGCTGGATCACCTTGATGTAGTGGGCCAGGCGGCTCACCACGAACATGTAGGGCAGCTGGGTGCTGAGCTTGTAGTTGAGCTCGGCTTCCTTGCCTTCCTTGGTGTTGCCGAAGAACTTGGGCTTCTGGGCCGAGTTGGCCGAGAAGAAGGCGGCGTTGTCGCTGTTCTTGCGCATGGTCAGGGCGATGAAGCCCTGCTCGGCCAGTTCGAACTCGCGGCGCTCGGAGATCAGCACTTCGGTCGGGATCTTGTTTTGCAGCTCGCCCATCGACTCGTAGGTGTAGACCGGCAGGTCGCCCACGGTGCCGCCGCCTTGCGGGCCGATGACGTTGGCGCACCAGCGGTAGTCGGCGAAGCTCTGGGTCAGGCGCGACGCGAAGGCGAACGCAGCGTTGCCCCACAGGAACTGCTTGTTGCCACCGGACACGTCTTCCGAGTAGTTGAATTTCTTGGCCGGCACGGTATCGGCGCCGTAAGGCACGCGCAGCAGGAAGTGCGGCAGGGTCAGGCCGACGTAGCGCGCATCTTCGCTTTCGCGGAACGAGTTCCACTTGACGAACTGCGGGCCTTCGAAGATCGACGCCAGGTCCTTCAGGTTCGGCAGCTGGTCATAGCTGTCCACGCCGAAGAATTGCGGCGCGGTCGCGGCGATGAACGGCGCGTGGCTCATGGCCGAAACGCTGGCGCAGTATTGCAGCAGCTTGATGTCCTGACCGCCCGGGCCGAACTCGTAGTTAGCCACCATGGCGCCGAACGGCTGGCCGCCGAACTGGCCGTATTCCGCGGTGTACAGGTTCTTGTACAGGCCCGACTTGGTGATGTCGGCGGAATCCTGGAAGTCTTCCAGCAGCTTGTCCTTGCTCACGGACAACAACTGGATCTTGACGTTTTCACGGAAGTTGGTGCGATCCACCAGGAACTTCAGCGAGCGCCATGCCGATTCCAGCTTCTGGAAGTTTTCGTGGTGCAACACTGCGTCCACCTGGGCGCACAGCTTCTTGTCGAGGTCGGCGATCATGGAGTCCACGGTCGCCTGGGTGATGCGTTCCACCGAATTCTGCGGTTCCAGCAGTTGCGAGATGAACGCCTGGATACCTTGCTTGGTGATCGAGTAGGCATCGTCGCCCGGCTTGATGCGTGCCGATTCGATCAACTGGTCCAGCAACGAATCGCCGGCTTGTGCTTCGGCCGCTTCCGAGCCGGCCTGTTTCTGTTCTTCACTCATCCTATATTCTCCCTGCGATGCCGAAACGGCATCAGTGTTCGTGTGCAAAGCCCCCTGGCAATGCGCGCATGCCGTTGCCGGCGATTACTTCTCGTCGATGCCCAGTTCGGACAGCAGACGCGCGCGCACGCCTTCGTCTTCGATCAGCTCTTGCACCTTCTTGCGGAAGTCGGGGATGTTGCCCAGCGGGCCTTTCAGCGCCTTCAGGGCGTCGCGCAGCGCGATCATCTGGCGCAGCTCGGGGACGTTGTCGACGATGGCGTCGGGGGTGAAGTCGTTGATGTCGTTGAACTTGAGGTTCATCGCCAGCACGGCGTCCGGATCAGCCTTGTCGTCCAGCTTGTTCGGCACGGTCAGGTCCAGGCTCAGCTTCTGTGCCTTGAGCACGTCGTTGAAGTTGTCCTTGTCGATATTGACCGGCTTCATGTCTTCGATCGGGGTGTCGTCGTCGCGCAGGGTGTAGTCACCCATGACCAGCAACTTCAGTGGCAGCTCGACTTCAGCCTTGGCGTCGCCGGTTGCGGGCCGGTAGACAATGTTGACGCGTTCTTTGGGTGCTACTGATCCATCGGATGCCATGACTAATCTCCTGAAAAAAACGGCGGCGGAAAGGTGAAACCTAATCGATCGAGCGCGCTCGTCGAAAATCGAAAGTGTGGCAGAGTGTAATACAAACTAATTCGAGAAAAACAGAATAAAAATGGCTCTAGCGTTTCATTTGACATATTTAATGAGAGCCGCGCCCAGTAAGGGCCCACAAAAATCCCGCTACTCACCGGTAGGTCACACTGATGTCACAAAAAGGTGCTGCCGCATGCACTGAAAACACGCACGCAGACATGCCGCGGAGGACGCAAATTGCGTCGGCCACATCATTGAAAACAAGGATTGACAGTGAAAAAAGTTATGCCGGCCGCTCCGGTTCGGACGCGGCCGGCATTGTGACGGCGATCAGCAGCAGAAGTAGAGCAGCAGCGGCACACACCGCAGCCGGCGCCGCGCTCAGTCGAGATGGGGGAAGTGCTGCAAGGCCTGCTCGCGCGTGTCGCTGACATTGAGAATGCCCAGGAATCCGCTGATGTCGAACACCTCGCGGATCTGGCTTTGCATGCCGTACAACGCCAGCACGCCACCGGTCTGCTTGAGCTTCTTGGCCACCAGCAGGACCACGCGCAAACCCGCGCTGGAGATGTAGTCGAGCGCGCGCATGTCGACCAGCAGATCGCTTTCGCCGCGCGCCACCTGGGCCATGATATCGGCCTCGAACTGCCCGGCATTGACGCTGCTGATCTTGCCTTCCAGGCCAATCTCCAGGATCTCGCCAGCTTTTTCGAATGTGATGTTCATGATGCTAATCTTTGATGAGCGCCCGCCGCCGGTGCCGGAATGGCGCGCCTGGCGGCAAGAGGGACGCGAATGTAAAACAATGAAAACCGGTGGACGCGCGGGCGCGACTCAGGCGGCATCCAGCGCCTTGGAAAAGCGCAGGCAGTTATGACGCTCGGTGCGCGCGTAGGCCACCTCATCCATTAGGGTCCTGAGGAAATGCACCCCGAGGCCGCCCACCTGGCGCGACTCCAGGTCCAGCTCGAAATCAGGCGGGCCGCCCACCAGCGGGTCAAACGCCACGCCGGTGTCGCGCACCTCGCACACCACGCGCACGGGCTTGCCCTCGGCGGGCTCCAGGGCGACGCTGACGAAGATCGGCTCCTGCGCGTCGCCATCGGGGAAGGCGTAATGGATCACGTTGACGACCACCTCTTCCAGCACCAGGTTCAGGTTGAAAGCGACCTTGGGCGGCAGCCCGTGCTCGTCGCAATAATCCTCCACGAGCGCGGCCAGGCGTGCCACCTCGGCGAGCTCGTTTTTCAACTCGATGAACAGCGCGGATGATGCGGACATCAGACTTCCCCTCATTGCAGTCGATTCGACGGCGCAGTGTAGCACGCGAAGATGACGGCCCGATTTCGTCTCGAATTGGACGCAAGAAGGAAAAAAAACTTGTGCGCAACCGCACGGAGGGCGGCAATGAATCTACAATACGCGCCATATCGAACATTCGAACGCCAGTCATCGCGCAGCCGTCGCGCCATGCCCTTCCGGCCATACCTATAACAATCCCGCCACCGGCATGCCGCGCCGTTCGCGCACAGCGCGCACGGGGTCAGCGCGCCTTCTCGACCGGATCACGCGGCGTCGCGCCGCCTTGCCATCCGGTCAAGAAAAGGGATGCGCGCAGCAGCGCCGCGATGCATGGCAGGGGAAACAAAGGGGTTTAGGGTGAAAATTCTTCTCTGCACCAAGCGCGACCTGGTCGGCAACATCATGCTCAACCGGCTGCTGCCGGCGCTGGCCGCCGCGCACGAGGTCGAGGTGTTGCTGGCCAACCGCATCCGCCCGGAAACCGCCGCCGTGGCCGAACTGGGCTGGCTCAAGTTCTTCGAGCAGGATCTGCCCAACCAATTGCTGTTTCCGCTGCTGGACCAGGCTGACAAAGCCGGGCAAGGCGACCACGGCAGCCACTGGTGCTCGTTCGACGCGCTGGCGCGCCGCCATGACGTGCGTATCCAGGACGCCGGCCATATCGCCCAGTCCGCCGAGCTCAACCGCCGCGTGCAACAGGCCGCGCCCGATCTGATCGTGTCCTTCCAGTTCGGCTTCATCTTCAAGCCCGAGGCGCTGGAAGCCGCGCGCCTGGGCGCATTGAACCTGCATTCGGGCGCCCTGCCCCGCAACGCCGGGGTCAATCCGACCTTCTGGTGCATGAAGGCCGGCGAAGCCGACACCGCCTGCACCCTGCACTGGATCGACCGCGGCATCGACACCGGTCCGCTGCTCGAAGTCCGCCCGCTGGCGCTGGACTACACGCGCTCGCTGTTTTCCAACTGGATCGCCAACTACGGCAACGGCGCGCAGATGATCGAAGACGCCGTCCTGGCGCTGGGCCGCGGCGAGCAGTTGCCGTCCATCGCGCAAGTGGACAGCGAACGCCACTACGTCCCCAAGCCGACGCCGGAAGACTTCGCCGCCCTGGCTGCGCGCGGCGTGCGCCTGGTGGACACCGCCGACTATCTCGACCTGCTGGCGCGCTATCTGCCCGCCGCACCCGCGGCGCTGCCCGCGGCCGCCTGAGCTTCCCCGCGCCGGATCTGCCATGCTGCCTTTCGCCAAGATGCAAGCCTGCGGTAACGATTTTGTGGTCATCGACGACCGCGATCTGCGCTGCGCCGGCCTGGAAAGCCAGCTCGCCCTGCGCCTGTGCCATCGCCGCTTCGGCATCGGTGCGGACGGCCTGCTGCTGCTGCGCGAGGCCCGCCCGTCGGCCGCGACCGACGACACATCGCCCGCTTTCGGCATGGTCTTCGTCAATGCCGACGGCCTGATCGGTGAAATGTGCGGCAATGGCGCACGCTGCCTCGCCGCCTTCATCGGCGACGCCGGCCTGGCGCAGCATGCCCTGCAACTGGACACCGGCGCCGGCATCGTGCGCGTGCGACTGGAAGCACGGCAGATCCTGCTCGACCTGCCGCCGGCCCGCGCCCTGCGACGCGATATTCCCATCGAATGGGAAGGATCGACATGGCATTTCGACGCGCTGGACGTCGGCGTGCCGCACGCCGTTTGTTTTCTCGTTAGCCGGGAATCGCTGGATGCCGCGCCGGTGGTGGCCCTCGGCCGCCATGTGCGCCATCACCCGGCGTTCGCGCCACGCGGCGTGAATGTCAATTTCATTGCCATTGACGACGGCATGCTGCACCTGCGCACCTATGAGCGCGGCGTCGAAGCCGAGACCCTGGGGTGCGGCACCGGCGCGACGGCCGCCGCGCTGCTGGCGCACCTGCGCCATGCGCTGCCGTCGCCGCTGACCGTGGTGACCGCCAGTGGCGAACCGGTGCTGATCCGCTTCGATGCGCCCGGTGACGGTCCGGATAGCGTCCACATCGGCAGCGGCTTGCTGCAACTGGCCGGCGGCGCGCATTTCGTCGCGCGCGGCGAGGCCAGTCCCGAATTGCTGCACAACCTGATGCGGCCGGAGGCCGGCGCCGCATGAAACGCCTGTTGCACCTGACCCTCACCCTGAACCGCTTCTATGTGCTGGCCCTGGCGCTGGCGCTGGCGCTGGTGTTCGCCGGCGGCGTGCTGGCCTCGCTGTCGGCGCTGGAGCAACGCGGCGCCAAGCTGCGCGAAGGCCGCTTCGAATTCAGCCTCAACACCATCCGCAGCGGCATCGAGGCCGGCCTCCAGGTCGGCCTGCTGCTGCCCGACTTGCCGGGCGCGCAACAATTGATCGAGCAAACCCGGTCGCGCGAGCGGGTCATCCTGTCCATCGACATCTTCGATGCCCAGGGCCACATCGTCTTCACCACCGACAATGGCGGCGTGGGCGCGGTCATTCCCGCCACCTGGCGCCAGCCCTGCCTGGCGCACAGCCGGGAAAACTGGAGCGGCCAGGACGACGAGGGCCGCCTGGTCTGCGGCGCCGTCATCAACGGCTTCGACCAGGTCACCGGCGGCGTGGCCCTGCGCTACCGCCTCAGCGACCGCGCCGGGACCTTCGGCCAACTGGGCAGCTTCGGCTGGCTGGCGCTGGTGTGGACGGCGGCGCTGGGCGTCGTCGGCGCGCTGTTCGGCTGGCTGATCCTGCGCCCGGTGGAGCGCCGCTTGCATCGCCAGTCCGACGCCCTGGCCGGGTTGCGCGACGGCCGCAACGACACCCTGACCGGCCCGGTGGCCGGCGCGCTGCACGCCGCCGACGCCATGCAGCAAGAGTTCGACCGCATCGACCAAGAGGCGGATCGTCTCGACAATCTGGAGTCCCGCTGACATGCATGCCCGCCTGCGCACCTTGTGGATCGGCTGGAGCGTGCTGACGCTGGGCATGCTGCTGGCGTGCGCGATCGGCCTGGGCTGGCTCACGCAACGCGCCGCCGACCAGCTCGCCGCGCCCGAGCTGCGCCAGACCGCCGACGTGATCGGCCAGTCAATCTCGCGCGAGATCGAACGTGCCCTCAACTACAAAGTGCCGATCGATCAACTGGTGGAAGTCAACAGCTGGTTCAAGGGCATCGTCGATGACAATGCCATGCTCGACGTGCTGGTGCTGACCGACAAGGACGGCAAACAACTGGCCGCTGTCGGCGTGACGCCCGCCGTCGCCGCCGCCATCAGCCAGATGCCGGACGGCGACGCCGGCCGCCTGGTCGACGGCAATCTGTATCTGGGCGCCATCGTCCTGCGCGGCGCGGACGGCAGCGTCGCCGGCCGCCTGCTGGTCGGCAGCGTCGCGCCGCCGCTGGGATGGGCGGTGTGGTGCGCCTTGCTGAGCCTGGCGCTGGTCGCGGCCGCCCTGGTGTCGCTGGCCCTGCGCGCGCTGATCCGCCAGCGCTTGCACCGCCCGCTGGCCGTCAGTTTTGCCGCCGCCGAGGCGCTGGCCGACGGCGTCCTGCTACCCTTGCCGATGCCGCGCGTGCGCGATCCGGCGACGCAATACCAGATGGTGCTGGCCGAGCGCCTGCATGCCCTGCGCCGTCGCAGCGACTATCTGATGCTGAAGATCGGCGAAGTCCGCGCAGCCCACTTCGATCCCGCCATCGTGGCCTCGCTGGATCAACTGGCGCAGCCGCTGGCGGCCCACCAGCCCCGCGCCGACGCCGGGCTCGCGCAACACGCCGCCATTGGCGAAGGACGCCTGCCGAGCGGCCTGTGCCGCGCCCTGGGCGCCACCCTGGCCGCCCTGCTGGTGCTGGCGGCATGCGGCTACGGCCTGCATCACGAAATGCGCAAGGCCGACACCCGCCGCATGCTGGACAGCGGCGACCAGCTCCTGCAACAGACCTGGCTGGCGACGCTCGACGACGACCGCGTCCGCATGAATGGCGCGCTGGATCGCTTGCTGGCGCGTCCCGGCTTCGCTGCCCTGCTCGCCGGCGAAGATGACCGCGCCCTGGACGACATGCTGGAAGACGCCGCCACCCCCACCCTCGCCTTCGCCGTCTTCGCGCTCGACGGCACCCCGCGCGTGGCCAGCGGACAAAAGGATGAAACCACCCGCATTGACGCGCTGATCCTCGCGCCCTTGCGCGACAACAGCATCATGTCCGCGCCCTTGCCTTCGGTTCACGGCATCTGGCAAAACGTTGCGCATGCTTACCAGAGCGGCGTCGCGCGCCGCATGGACATTCCCGCGTCGGACGGCAGCCAGCGCACCATGGTCGTGATGGCAGCGCAACCGCTCGACGTCAGCCTGGCAGCGCTGCGCCGCCGCCTGCAACAGAGCCAGAGCCCGCTGTCGAACCAGACCAGCGCCGCCGTCGTCGAGACCGCTGCCGCCGACCTGCGCGGCCAGCCGCTGGGCGATGGCTACGCGGACCTGGTGGCCGACTGGAGCAGCCACGGGCGCGCCGACGCGCTGCTCCAGGACGGACAGCAGTCGGCGCTGCTGGTCGCGCTGGGTCTGACCGCGCCCACCGGCCACGCGCTGGGCACGCTGATGGCGAGCCTGCCGCTGGCGCCGCAAGGCACGATCGCGGTCAACCTGCTGATGCTGGCCTGCCTGGTGGTGGGCGCGCTGGCGCTGGCCAGTTTCCTGCTCTACCTGCGCGCGCTGTTCCTGCCGCTGGCGCAGGCCTCGCGCCGGCTGGAGCGCCTGGCCGATGGCGACACCGAGACCGACGAGCCCGAGCAGCAACAGCGCGAGACGCGCCAGCTGTACCGCATGGTGCGGCGCATCGCCGAGAAGATGGATGCGCTGGAAACCCTGCGCCGCTCGCGCGAACGCCAGGGCAAACGCCAGGCCCGCTTCATCCGCTTGCAGATGATGCAACTGGCCGAGCGCCTGGATGACGTGGCCCGCCGCGGCATCCTCGAAGACCTGGCGCGCATCGAACATGCCAGCCGCCCCGCCGTGGGCGAACAGGCCGGACTCGGCGCGATGCAGCCGGACGATCCACGCCTGGAGCGCATCGTCGATGAATTCGGCATCCTGGCACTGGGCTTCCAGAACCTCGTCAGCCGGGTCGGCCAGCAATACCAGGAGCTGGATCGCCTGGTGGCCGAACTGCGTGAAGCCCTGCGCACCAAGACCCAGTTCATCGCCCTGCAACAAGAGCTGGAAATCGCCCGCAAGATGCAGTTGTCGATCTTGCCGCGCGACTTCGACGCCAACCGGCACCTGGCCCTGCATGCCGTCATGCAGCCTGCCAAGGAAGTCGGCGGCGACTTCTACGACTTCTTCGCCATCGACGCCCATCGCGTGGCGCTGGTGATCGCCGACGTCTCGGGCAAGGGCGTCCCGGCCGCCTTTTTCATGGCGATCTCGCGCACGCTGCTGCGCGCGGTCGCGCCTTATGCCGACAGCACCTCGGCCTGTATCGCCCGCGTCAACGACCTGTTGGCTGCGGATAATGAAGAAATGATGTTTGTGACCTTGTTCTACGCCATCCTCGACACACGGGACGGCAGCCTGACCTATACCAACGCCGGCCATAACCCGCCCTATCTGCTGCGCGCCACCGGCGGCGTCGACCTCGTGCCCAACACGCGCGGCACCGCGCTGGCCGTGGCCGAAGGCCTGCACTACCGCGAAGGCACGGCGACCTTGCAGGACGGCGACGCGCTGTTCCTGTTCACCGACGGTATCACCGAGGCCGCCGCGCCCGATGAAGAACTGTTCGGCGACGCCCGCCTCGCCGCGGCCCTCGCGCAATGGCATGCGGCGCCGGTGGACCAGGTCACGGCGCAGGTGGTCGAGCGCATCAAGCTGTTCGAAGCCGGTGGCCCGCAGGCCGACGACGTCACCTGCCTGATGGCCCGCTATCAGCGCGCGCCGCACGCCGTCGCCGGGAGCGGGCCGTGAAGCGCCGCGCCTATCAGCGCCCCTTGTGGATCGGCGCGGCGCTGCTGACCATGGGCACGGTCATACTGCTGTTCATGAACTACGCCAAGTTCGACTCCACCCTGGAAGGCCGCGAGCGCGCCCGTCACGGCATGCTGGCCGCCCACCTGGCCAAGACCATCGAGGCGCGCCTTGCACTGGGGCTGGAGCTGGAGCCGACGCCGTCACTGCAAGCGGCGTTGCGGCAAGAGCTGACCCATGATCCGCGCCTGCACGCGCTGGTGGCCTTGGATAACGCTGGCGTCCAGCGCATTCTCGCCACCCTGGAAGACGATCCCGGCCAGCCCGCGCTATGGCAACGCGCGCGCCGCGCTGCCATCAGCGGCCAGCCCATGCCGGAACAGGCGCACTCCGGCACGCTGGCGCTGCCGCTGCAAAACGCCTTCGGCGTGCGCGCCGGATGGCTGGTGCTGGAATTCGACCTGAGCGCCCCGCAGCGCCAGGCGCAGCAAGCCTTCCGTCGCCTGTGGCCCAGCGCCGTCGGCGCGCTCGCTCTCACCATCCTGTTGCTGGCCGCCCTTGGCCCGCGCTGGTCGCGCGGCCTGCGCGAAGAAGAATTGCCCGAAGACGCCCCCGCGCCCGCGCTGCACGCCCAGCGCGAACGCCGTCGCCGCTCGATCCGCCAGTTGGGCTTGCTGTTGTCCTTGCTGCTGATGCTGGTGCAAGGGGCCATCGCCTGGCGCGCCTATGACGTGTTCAGCGAGGTCGGCACCGAAGATGCCCCGCGTCTGGCCGCCACCTTCGCCCACACCCTCACGCCCGGCCTGGAACGCGCGCTGGAACACGGCATTCCGCTGAGCAAGCTGCGCGGCGTGGACGACTGGTTGCAGCAGGCCTTCGCGGCCGGTGCCGAGTTCGCCAGCGTGACCATCGAAGACGCCGGCGAGCACCCTCTGTTCCGCGTCGACAATCCGCATGCCACGCCCAACCGCGACGAATCCGACGACAGCCTGTTCCGCTTCCCGCTGCTGCTGGACCATGAGGTCATGGGCAACCTGGCCGTGACCGTCGATCCGCACCCGCTGGCCGAACGCACGCGCCAGCTGGGCATCGAATTCGCCACGCTGCTGCTGATCGGCGTGCTGCTGTCGATGGAAATCCTGCATGGCCTGCTGGCGCGCAACCAGCACGCCCATGTCGATGATCCCCAGCATGCCGACGGCCGCCACGCCCAGGCCGCCGAGGCCGCGCGCATGCTGGCGCGCCTGCGCCTGCCGCTGTTCCTTTACTTCACCGGCTCCGAGCTGCCGCGCGCTTTCCTGCCGATGTGGGCGCGCCAGCTGGCCGGCCAGGTGCTGCCGCGCTGGTGGGAAGGGACCTGGCTGGAATCCTGGTTCGGCGTATTCAATCTGCTGCCGGAGGCGGTGCGCAACACCTTGCCGATTTCGCTGTTCCTGCTGACCATCGCCCTGGTGTCGCCCTTCGCGGGCCGCCAGAGCGCCCGTCATGGCCCGCGCCGCCTGCTGCACACCGGCCTGGTGCTGGCGCTGGCCGGCCATGTCACGGCGATGCTGGCGGATTCCCTGCTGACCCTGTGCGTGGCGCGTATCCTGACCGGCGCGAGCTCGGGCTTCCTGACCGTGGCGACCTTCGATTTCATCGGCCGCAGCGGCGCCCGCGCGCGCGGCATGGCGGTGTACCTGGCGGCCTATGTGGCTGCGGGCATCTGCGGCGCCGGCCTGGGCTCGCTGCTGGTGGACCGCACCGGCACCAGCGGCGTGTTCGCGGTCGGCATCGTGTTCACCGTGCTGGCCTTCCTCTCGGTGCTGAACCTGCCGACCCTGGGCGAGACCTCGCAAAAGCCGACGCCGCTGGCCGGCGCGCTCTGGCACCTGCTGCGCCAGCCGCGCTTCCTGGGCTTGCTGGTGCTGGTCGGCCTGCCGATGCAACTGCTGCAACAGGGCCTGCTGTTCTACTGGGCGCCGCTGGCCTTGTCGGCGCAAGGCGAACCGACTTCCTTCATCGGCCTGACGATGATGGCGTATTTCTTCCTGGTGCTGCTGCTCAATGCGCCGGCCGCCCGCTGGGCCGACCGCAGCGGCCGCCATGCCGGCATCGTGCTGGCCGGCCTGGCCATTGCCGGCCTGACGGCGCTGGCCAGCGGGATGATCGACACACCCGTGGCGATCGCCCTGTCGGTGGCCGCCATCGGCGTGATCTGGGCTGCGGGCTTCCCGGCCCAGGGCGCGCTGGTGCTGCGGCTGGACGAGCGCGATCTGGCCGGCGTGCCGCCGACCGTGGCCGTGGGCGTCTACCGCATGGTCGAGCGCATCGGTGCGATGCTGGCCGCGCCGGCGATCGCCCTGCTGGTAGCCAGTGCCGGCTATGCCGACACCGCCAACCTGATCGGCATCCTGCTGATCACCTGCGCCGCCCTGCAAGCCTGGATCCTGTGGCGCGAACAACGCCGCGAACGCCGGCAGATCAACCCGCTGCCCGTGCAGCCCCCCACCGCTGCCGGCTCGTGCAAGAAGGAAACCCCATGACAAGCCTCTTTTTCCTGACCGCTGGCCATTCACGTCCCTGGCGCGCCCTGCGCGCGGCCGGTCTGGCGCTGCTCGCCGGCCTGCTGACGGCGGCCGCCCCTGCCGCCTCAGCCGCCGGCGGCACCGGTGCTGCCGGCGCCGCCGCTGCGGCCATGGTGGTCAAGCCCAAGATCGTCTACCTGATCACCAACCGCGGCTGCGAAGAAGTCTGCCGCAGCTTCCAGCACAGCCTGTCCAGCCAGGGGCCTGTCAGCTTCGTGCTGCGCGACATCGACGGCGACGTGGCGCGCATGCCGCCGCTGATCGCCGAGGCGCGCCGCCTGCATCCGGACCTGATCGCCACCTGGGGCAGCGGCATCACGCTGGCCGTGGTCGGCCCGTATGACGCCGCCGACCGCAGCCGCTACATCGACGACATTCCGGTGATCTACATGTATGTGGGCAATCCGGTGGAATCGAAGATCGCCCGCGATCTCAAAAAATCGGGCAGGCCCAATGTGGCAGGGGCCAACACGGCGGTGCCGATGTCGGCGCAACTGAACCTGGTGGAGTCCTACCGCAAGGTGCGCAAGGTGGGCATGCTGTACAACACCAACGAGCCGGCCGCCGTGGCGCAAGCCGACGACGCCCGCCAGAACCTGGCGGCACGCGGCATCGAGGTGATCGAAGTCAAGCTGCCGCCGCGCGCCGATGGCAAGCCGGATGCCGATGACATCCCCGGCGCGCTGTCCAAGCTGGCCGAAGCCAGGCCAGACTTTCTCTACAATGTCGGCTCGACCTTCACCCTGCAACAGATCAGCCAGATCAGCAATGGCGCGATCGCCCTGGGCGTGCCGATGTTTTCCTCGGCCGAATCAGCGTTCCGCAAGGGCGAGATTTTGCTGGGCCTGATCAGCCCGCTCGCCGGGATCGGCCAGGTCTCCGCCTATCAGGCTGGTCAGGTGCTGTTCCACGACCAGCAGCCCGGCGACCTGAGCACGCCGACGCTGACGCGGCATTCCGTGCTGATCAACATGAAGGCCGCGCGCGTACTGCAACTCTATCCGCCGATGAAGATGCTGCAATTCGCGGAAATCTCCGAGTAAATCAGCGCCACAAAAAAACGCCGCCTGAACTGCACCCCAAAAGTTGGACATGAATCCAAGCTTTGGGGTGTTTTTCATGGCGAAGTACGATGTGAAGTTCAAGCATGAAGTGGTGCAGAAATATCTGTCGGGAGGCAGTGCCAGAGGCCTTGCCAAGGAATATGGTCTGCGCCACAGCATGGTTCAACGGTGGGTCCAGAGCTACCGCCATCACGGCATAGATGGGCTGAGCAAGAAGCACGATCACTACAGTGCCGAGTTCAAGCTGTCGGTATTGAAGCGCATGAAACAGGATCAGTTATCGCAGCGGGAAGTCGAGGCGATGTTCGGACTCCGTGGCTGTGGCACAGTCAGTCGGTGGGAACGCTTGTATCATGAGCACGGCCTGGCCGGATTGCAGCCCAGGCCGAAAGGACGCCCGACGATGATGAAACCCAAGATTCCCCCGAAGCCCACGAAGAAAGACGACACGCGCCCGCGCGAGGAATTGCTTGATGAGATCGAGTACCTGCGTGCGGAGAATGATTACCTAAAAAGCGTCGGGCCTTGATTCAGGCAGAGCAAGCAGCTGCGCAAAAGCAGCGCGACTCGTCCAGGAATTGAGGCCACATCACAAGTTGCCTGTTCTGCTGAGGGTTGCCGGATTGGCGCGCAGCACCTTCTATTACCAGGTCAAGACGCAGGAAGCTGGCGACAAGTATGCTGCCGTGAAGTCGCACATCCGCAAGATCTATGACCGACACAAAGGCCGGTATGGCTACCGCCGCGTCACGGACACGCTCAAGCAGGCAGGCCAGTTGATCAACCACAAGACGGTGCAGCGCCTGATGGCGCAATTGGGCTTGAAATCACTGGTGCGGCCGAAGAAATACCGGTCGTATCGCGGCTCTGGGCATGTCCATGTGGCGAACCTGCTTCAACGGCAGTTCAAGGCAGAGCGGTTCGGGGAGAAGTGGGTAACGGATGTGACCGAGTTCAAGGTCGGTGCAGAGAAGCTCTACCTCTCACCCATCATGGATCTGTACAACGGCGAAATCGTGTCATATCAGATGAGCCGTTCACAGCAATTCCACATGGTCGACAACATGCTGAAGAAGGCGATCTCGACCTTGAAAGGAGTGCTACGTCCCATGCTGCACTCGGATCAGGGCTGGCAATATCAGATGCACGCGTATCGGCGCGCCCTGGCCGAGAATGGCATCACGCAGAGCATGTCGCGCAGAGGGAATTGCCTGGATAATGCGGCCATGGAAAGCTTCTTCGGCACGCTTAAGTCGGAGTGCTTTTACCTGAATCGCTTCTCCAGCATCGAGCAGCTAAAGATCGAGTTGCGCAAATACATGCACTATTACAACCACCACCGCATCAAAAGCAAATTAAAAGGACTGAGTCCTGTGCAATACAGAACTCAGTCCTTGAGGCCTTAAGCGGCTATTGACCGTCCAACTTTATGGGGGCAGTTCAGCCCGGTCATGCCGGATGGCGTTTTTTCTTTCTGCTTTGCTACTGCGCTGCCACTTCTCCCTACCATTCCCCCTACCACTCCCCCCTCCATCTCCGACGGAAGGTCTTGCCAGGGTGTGCCATGCCGCGCAAGGCGGATCAGCGCACCCAGCCATTCATCAAGTGATTGAAACCATGCACGATATGCGCGCTGCCACCCTGCGCATCCAGCTCCTGGGCATACGCGACATCGCTGCTGCTGGCAAACATGATGGCCAAGGTCAGGCCCAACAAGAAAATACGCATGACATCCTCCAATTCAGTGTGGTGAACCAATGTGCCGACGGATGTGCTTGTGGCACGCTGTGCGGCGGGTCTGCCGCGTTGTCGGCTTGGCAAGGATGATGCGTCCGGCGCGTTGCGGATTGATGTCAATCCGGCGGCGCTCTGTTGCAATTGAAATGAAGCGGCAGGCGACGGTCCCCCGTCGCCCGCCGTATGAGGGCTTGGTTCAGTCCACGCGCGACTTTGCCGCCGAATCGAACATCTCGTCATTGATCGGCGACCGCAGCCGGTCATTGTTGAGCAGCTTGAGCAGCAGCTCGATGTTGTCCGGATCGACCACGATGCGATCCTGCTCCACCTGCACATTCCAGCCTTCCTGCTGGCTGACCGCCTTGAGCTTCCGGATGTAGTCCGGCTGCCGGTAATAGCCCGCCGCGCGGATCGCCGCCAGCTTGCGCAGGTGATGCAGGTTGTTGCCCACGAATTGCCGGATCAGGCCGACATCGGTGAACAGCTTGAGCGCCTCGATATCGGCCAGCACTTCCGCACCATCGGTCTTCATGCCTTCGCGGAAATTCATGGCGATCTCGAACTGCCGCTTGTTGGCGATGAACAGCGTGCCGTCGAAGGCAAAGAAATCGAAGCCCGGATCGATCAGGAATACCTCTTCGTCTTCGACATCCACCAGCCGGTGATTGCGGAAGAACAGCGTGCTGCGGCTGCGCACCCGCTTTGGCTGCATGTCGCCGCCGATCTTTCGCCAGGCGTGCAGGCGCTGCACGCCCTGCTCGAACACGGGGACATAGGCCCAGGCGCCGAGCAGTTCCTCGTAGCGCTGCACATGGGGCTGGCTAAAACCGTCCTGGATCGCGGCGGCCACCTGGGCAAAATCCGTTTCCCCGGCCGGCAGGGTCAGCATCACGTCGTCGCCATCGGCCGTGTTGAAGTCATACGGCGCGACGTGGAATGCCCGCGCCTGGTCTGCGGCATCCCGCTGCACCTGGGCGCGGACATAGCCCTTCAGCCGGGCTTGCAGCCGCGTGTCGGCATCCACCCGGATGACCTCATAACGCGCCGTCTTGTTGACCAGCTTGCGCCGCACCAGCCAGAAGCTGGTGCTCCAGGCGTCGAGATCCAGCGATTGCCAGGCCGCCAGGCGCGCTTTTCCCTCAGCTGGGCGCATGTCCGTCTCCATTTGGTGCCGCGACCGGCGTTGCGATATACAGGTAATAGGACAACTGCGTGACATGGTGGGTCTCGCCCATGCCGATCGGCGCGCGCGTGATCACCAGCGCCTGCCGCTCCTTGTCGTCGCGCCTGAAGGTGCAATCCACCAGCATGTAGCCCGCCATGGCCAGCACCGGATTGATGAAGACGGTTTGCGTGCGGTAGGCCATCACGAACAGCATGCCCATGAAAATGCACAGGCCGGCGACGGTCTGCCAGTCGTGCGGATCGATGCGGACAAAGGACAGCAGATATGGGATCGTGTAACTGAACATGTCGCCCGAGCGGTTGGCCGCCTTGGTGACCACGACGGGCAGGCCGCGCGAGAGACCGCGCACGGTCGCCAGCGTCGTCACGCAACTGACGACACCCAGCAGCAAGAGGATCGTGCAATACACCGGCGAGCGCACCCACCACGGACTGGCGGGGTCGATATCCTTGAGGATCAGGATCGCCATCAGCGGCGCGTAGGCGCTCAGGAACAACAACAGGGAGGCCCAGGGGCGCAGCCGCAATGAAGCGTCGCGCCGGGAAAGATCATTCACGCCATGCTCTCCTCTCGCTTGACATGGGCCAGCAAGCGTGGCCCCGGTGACGACGGCATGCCATGCCATCCTTTGTCGGCGGGCGTTTGTTGTTGTGCTTATCCGCGGGCAGGCATGCAGCGCGGCCGATGGTATCACGATGCCCTTGTTTCAGTTGCAACAGGCAGGCGCGCCGCCTGAAACAGACGCGCAACAGGCCGCGCCGACAATGGTCTCCATCGCAACCCGCAAGGCCCGGCAACCCGCCGCCGCCCTGCATCACCGGAGAATCCCATGCGCCTTTTCATCGCCATCGCCCTCATGACCGGTTCCCTCAGCGCCCGCGCCCTGGACCCGGTGACCTATGAATTGATGAAGCCCGCCGCGTCCGACCAGGAACCGGAATCCCTGATGACACAGTTCATGCGGTGGATGGGCTGACACGCCACATCGCCTGATGCCCGGCATCGGCGCGGTCGCACAGACCGCCTTACGCCGCAGGATCCGGGCGCGCAGCCATCACGTCTTCACGCCATCCAGCAATCTCCCTGCGCACACCCGTTCATGCGCCCCGGAAGCCTCGTCTTCCGGGGTGTTTTTTTGCGCGCGCCATCTGTTCCCGGCGCAAACAAAGACACCGGCGAGGCGGGAGCCGGGCCGGCGTCTTTGTTTGCGGCGGAATGATCGGTGATCGATGGGTGTCCATCAGGCGCAGACTCCCGCCAGGGCCTGCATCGCGTGCAGCTCGACCAGCAAGCCGTAGCGCAACGATTCCTGCCAGGCCTGGGGATCTTCCTGGCCGCCGCCGACTGCGGCGCGCACGTCCTCGGCTTGCCACAGCAGCCCGACCAGTTCCTGTTCCGCGTCGCTCATGGCGTCATGCAAAGAGGTCTTCATGACGGCACTCAGATGAAATGCAGGGTACTGCGCCGGTTGGACAGGACGTAGTTGGTGCACATCTGCGCCACTTCCTGCAAGTCGCCGAAGTCGGGCCGGCTGCACAGCACGCCCAGCACTTCGATCATCTGCATGCGGCTGGGGATGATCTCGATGGCGCTGTCGTCCATCCAGTCATGCAGCACGTCGCGCAACTGCAGCGGCGACATGGTCGCCACGTCGCTGCGGGTCGGCACGCGCACGTTGCGGGGCTTCAGGCAAGCGGTCGCCTGGTGGGCCTCGGCGGCGCGGATGTTGTCGAGGGGGATGCCAAAAAATTGATAAGCGTTCATTGCGTTCTCCAGTGGGTTGAGGTTGATCCGGGCCACCGCGCTACGCCTGGCGCATGACGCCGTCGGCTCGGGCAGGACGCATCTTGATCCCCTCGCATTGCAGCAAGGTTGCAAAAAAGACCATGCGCGTTTCATCTGCAACATAGGCATGGGAGACACGCGGAAGAACGGCCCGCGCCGTTTCGGTGCACGCGCGGCCTCCCCTGCACCGCCACGGGATCCGCGCACCGCCGGGGACAGCGCATCCAGCCCCGGCGCGCCTTTCCGGGGGCCGCCTCCCCCCGCGACAAGCCTCGCACAAGCTGTATACAGCCCTGGCACAAAAGCTGCATACAGCTTTGGCATGACCACTTCCGCCTACATCAGCACGCGCATCCTCGATGCGGTGCTCGCCAAGAAATTGCTGCCGGGCCACAAGTTGAGCGAACAACAGCTCGCCAGCCTGTTCGGTTGCAGCCGCACCGTGGTGCGCGAGGCGCTGACCCGGCTGGCAGTGCGCAAGCTGGTGACCGCCAGCGTCGGCAGCGGCTGGTATGTGGCGCGTCCCAGCGCGGAGGAATCACGACAGACGTTCGAAGCGCGCCGTGTCATCGAAACCGGCCTGCTGCGACTGCGGGCCACCATGGATGAGGCCGCGCTGACGACCTTGCGCGCGCATCGAAGCTGCCCATCCATGCGCGCCGCTCCGGGCCATTCAAGCCGCCCCCGAATCCCGACGGCGCGACCACCTCGCCCTGACTGATGAGGCAGGCGCCCGGCGCTTCGATATTCGGCAGCGGCCAGACGACCGCGCCATCTGCGTCCGTGATGGCGGCAGCGCCCTTGCCGGCCGGATTGGCCGCGTGGCCGGGACCGCCGAAGGCATGCGCCGGCGTGATCGGCATGCGCGAGAACGGCTGCGGCGCGGCGATGAATCCCAGCGCGTTGAAATGGCGGTCGCCGCTCACCAGCAATTGTTTGCGCGCGCTCCCCAATTGCGCCGACACCACCATCTCCGTCACCGGCGTGCCGCCAGGCGCGTGGGCGCTGCCGTAACACAGGAATTCGGCGGCAGGCTTGGGAAAGCCTTCATCAAGAATGCCGTCCTCGCCCAGCGCCGCCGTCGCGATCCGCCACAGATCGGCGGCCTCGCGCAGCGCGCCTGGTCCGCTCCGCCCGAACTCGAACAAACCCAGCAAACCAATGGCCAGCGTGCGCCGCCGCGCGAAGCGGAGGCTGCGGTGCAGCAGGGTCATGTGATCAGGGAGGAAGAGTTTCATGGGTCAGGCGATCCTGACGTTGCCGCCCTTGCTGAGGACAAGACTTTCTCCGATGTTGATGATTCCTTTAGGATGATTCAGCTTCAAACCTGCATCAGAAACCTCGAAAGCCTTCTCTCCGTTCACGATTGCTTCCATTCCATCGGGTCTAACCGTCAGCCAGGTCTTGTCGGTCCCCAACTGCACGCAGCCCGGCTCAAGGAGCAGCCATGCTTTTTCGGTCACTTCGGCGAGAAGGCTTTTCTTCGACATCGTCAATATCACATCTTCCCTATCTTTGCCGCCCTGAGCGAGCGTAATCCTGCCGTTGGAAGAAAGCGCGATGTCCTCATCGACCTTGATCAGACTCCTTTGCGCCTGACCGTTACCCGCATGCAAAATTTCCGCCGCTGTCTTGCCAACCTTGAGGGAAGTTCCATCCAGCACGTCTGCCTCGAAGAGAAAATCACCTAGGTAGGTCTGATCTTCTTCATGAAACAACTGATTCAAGCCTTCTCCTTCCGGATCGTCAGCAACCCCGATTTTCCCCTTCCCCGCAATGCCGAGACGTGAAGTCCCGGTGTCACTCGCCGGGACAAGCTGAGTCTCGTCGCTTACGGCATCCACTTCCATATTGATGCCATGGCGGGCAACAGTCATGCTGCTCGCATAATCATTGTCCTCATCCAGACGCTCGATCGCCTTGGCCGTATGACGCAATACGCCTTGCGAGACCCCCATGGCCACGGCATTCGTACCGACTTGCGCCACCGTCGTCCCCCATCCGGCAACATCCTTCACCTTGAGTTTTCCGTCATTTTTTGAGGATCGACCACGGTCAGCCGACACGCCCACTGCGGTCGCCGCCCCTGCGGCCAGGACGCCATTGATGACCAGATTCGCGATGACCACATCCCTCACCCTCTTCTTCAATGCCGCAATCTGTGCAGCCTTGCTCTTGCGCTGCCCCGCCTGTATCAGCACTTCATCGGTCGCTTTCGTCGTGGACGAAGTCTTCATGCTGACACTATCGGCATCGTCAATCGTGAAGCTTTGTCCCATCTTGTAGCTGACATCCGCGCCTGCGGTGAAGTTGATGCTGGTGCCGGCTTCCACCTTGTACTTCAGGCCCAGCGACAGGGAAGTCTCGAAGGTCGTGCTGAATGAATTCTTGGCCCCCACCGTCAGCGAATTCGATGAGCCCACCGTGATGCTCGTTGCGCTGCCCGAGGTGCTGCTCAGCACTCCGCCGCCGCCCTTGTCATCAGTCTTGCCGACGCCGAAGAAGCTGGTTTTATAAGGTGAACGCATCCAGATCACTTGCGCATCCGCCACGTCGCTGAACTCCACGCTGTTATTGTCGGGCGTGCGCAACAGGTTCTGCTGGGGCTTGTTCTTATCGACAAGGCTTTTATTTTCGGAATTCGGCACCGCGCCGACAATGACCGGGCGATCGGGATCGCCATCTGTGAATGACACAAGGACTTCGTCACCCGTCATCAAGGGAAAATACATGCCATGTTTGTCACCGGCATGCGGCGTCGCCATGCGCATCGGCGACGACGCTTTCCCTGGCATTGATCTCGCAGCATCAAAGTGCATACGCACGCGATAGCGTCCGTTTTCGTCAGGAGCGTAGGCAGGTGGAAGACGGGTGCCAGGCGGAGGATCATCTTTCGCCCTTTCCTTATCCAGGTCGAGACGCATCACAGGACCATCGCTGCCTTGCGCTCTCTTGTTCTCCAACTCGACATTGGCGGTAATCGTGCCCGCGATACGAGGCCTCGCGGTCACACGACCGGCGCGGAACTGCACTGTCGCCGGAATCGCCGTGAAGTCATTGGCGTAGGCAATCTCTGCCTTTTCACGCCCCGTCGAATAAGGCGATGGCAGGTCTTGCAACAACAGGCGTGCCTGCGATCCATGATGAATGACGCCGGTGACCAGATAGCTGTCGTTAAAGCTCTGACGATAATGCCCTGACAAGCGCATTCGATGTCCGCTCCGTATGCCGACGACCGTCGACTCGCCCTGGAAGACCTGGCCGCCGCAACGAATTTCCTCTGCGCGCAATTCAATAGAGCGGTCCATTTCGGCCTCTGAACGCAAGCCTTCGTCATGTAATGTCACGGCCCCGATACCCGAAGCGCTGACGACAACCATCTTTTCAAACGTCACTTTCGCGTTCTGGGGATCATAATCCTGCATGAACAAGAGTCCGGGCAGCACACGTCTTTTGGCGGTAAACACCTGAACAGCGTTATTGAGCGGATTGCTATCCCGCGTATCGACCGGCTTGAAACTGACATCCTGACTTGCACCAAAACGGAAATCCCCGTCATCGGAGATGACCATGGTCTCGGCATGCTCCCCATGCTCAACCCAGTAATACATCCCCTCTTTTTCCAGCCATCGCGAAATGAAATCAAGGTGTGATTCCTGATACTGGTACACAAATTCCCTGACTGGAATCACATACCGGTTGGCGACAACCTCCTCTGAGGATCCTTTGCTCTTCAAGCTGAACTCGATATCGGTCGAGCTTAACCCTTGCTCCAGGAATATCTTTCGCAACAAGTCTGTGATCGGTCCGCCGACCCAATGGACAGCCGATGTCCGAAACAACGACAGCTGCCATATGCGCGGCACCATGACCGCACAATAGAACACGTAGCCCCCTGCTTGATGCAACTGATCGAATTCGCTCAACCTCCCGTGATAGGGGGCAGCCGTCTTGCCATCCGCCGCGAGAATCGTAAGATGCACGGCACCGTCGATCATCGCGTCCAGATCCACGTCTGTCTTGTCGCTGACCAACACCAACTCAAAGCGAAACAGCCTGGACAGTTCTTCCGTTCCCGCCATGCTGACGACATCAAACAAGTCTGCAGCGGACAAGTCGTGCGTGAACGTGAACCGAGTGTTTCCTGCAAGCCGGTGCGTGAGCGTAGTCATGGAAAGGCCCTTCATGAATGAGGCTGCAATGCAAAAAACCGGACACCGCCCAAGCGGTGTCCGGCAGGTCCGGCGGAAGGGTCAGGCCTTCGGTGCCAGCCAGGAGTCTTCGGATTCGATGCCGTCCGGATCGAAGGTCCAGGAGATCTTCTCGTAGGTGAAGGCGATGTCTTCCATGTGGCCCATCTGCTGGTTGGACGGGGTCAGGCAGTTCGGGGTCCAGGCCTTGATGTTGGTCAGGATCGCGTTCGACAGCTTGACGGTGTAGTACTTTTCTTCCGTGCCCTTCGGCGAGATGCGGTAGTACTCCAGGGTCACGTTCTTCATCTGTTCACCCGAGGTCAGCGCCTGGAACAGCTTCGGCGAGGACTTGTCGATTTCCTTGGTCAGCGACATCGGCAGGTGCACGCGCTTGCCGGTCGGCAGGCCGGTCTGCGGGCTCTTAGGGATTTCGATGGTGTGGTTGACGGCTTGCACGAGGATCTTGCCTTCGTGGCCTTTGACTTTGGTGGAGCCTTCGATCTTGCCTTGGTTTTGGCCTTCGAGGATCAGGTAGCAGGGCATTGGCATGATAATTTCCTTTCAGTGAGCGGTGCGCGCGGCGGCG
Source organism: Herbaspirillum sp. 1173 (assembly GCF_031455335.1). Lineage (NCBI taxonomy): Bacteria > Pseudomonadati > Pseudomonadota > Betaproteobacteria > Burkholderiales > Oxalobacteraceae > Herbaspirillum > Herbaspirillum sp. 1173. The sequence goes on from NZ_JAVDSP010000001.1 coordinate 1,327,730, forward strand.
CATCAGTACGCGTTGAACAACGAGGGTTGGTTGGCGGCGCCGGTGTCTCCGTCGCCTTGCCCAGTCCGCGGTGTGCTGTGTGGCCTGTGCATGTAACGTATTCTGGGCGCCGCGCGTTACCGGACCGCTTCAGGAAACCGCGCCCAGGTTACGGTTGCAACATGCGCCTGACCCCGCTCCGGGGCCGCATTGCTGTCATGGAAGAGTGCGAGCACTGTACAAAGGCGCCCGGCCGGCGACAATCGCTGAAATCAGTGAGTAGACGCACTGACAAGTACCGCAGACAGCGGCATCTCCACCGCCACGGGTTGACCGTGCCCAGACCTTAGTGAAAGGCAAAGAAACGAAAAGAAAGGGATGGCAGGCCTGAGAGGACCTGAAGGCCTAAGAGGCTTACAAGGACTAACAGGACTGGAAGGACGAAAGGGGACTGACGAGAAAAAGGAGGCCGGCCGGCGCGCACTGTGCCGGCGAGCGCTTACAAATCCTTCAGGATCACGGTCACGGTCGTCGCGCCCGGCGCGGAGGCGATGTCGAGCGTGCCGCCCAGCCGCCCCACCCGCGCGCGCATGCTGCGCAGCCCGGTGCCTTCACGGCCGGCCATGTCCGGCGGGAAGCCCGCGCCGTTGTCACGGACGGTCAGGCGCAACTCGCCCTGCCGGTGCCACATGTCGATCTCCAACCGGCTGGCGCGGCTATGACGGAACACATTGGTCAGCGCCTCTTGCAGCACGCGCATCAGCTCCAGGCTGGACGCGGGAGGCAAGGCGCAGGTGTCGATGCCATCCAGATGCCAGGCGCAGTCGATGTCGCCGGCCTCGAACTGGCGCGTGAGCCGGTGGCGGAACGGCGACAACTGGCTCTCCAGCGTGGTGGCGCCATATTGCTGGTTGGTCGGCGAATCGATGATGATGCGCAGGTCGTCGCGCAATTCCTTGAGCACGCCCAGGAAACGCGCCGCTGGCATGTCCTGCGGCGTGCGCTCCAGCGTCACGATACTGGAGACCAGCGTGCCGCCGAGGCCGTCGTGCAGGTCGTGCGCCAGATTGAGCCGGGCCGCCAGGCGTGTGTTGGCAATTTCCAGTTCGTGCTGGCGCTGCAAGGTCTGGGTCAGCTCGCCGCGCGCCTGCTCGATGCCCAGCTTCAGTTCGGTGTTGAAGCGCTCGATGCGCCGCAGGTTGGTCACGAACTGCCAGCCCAGGATCAGCGCCATGCAGACCATCTCCACCAGCACCGACAAGGGGCTGAGGTAGAGATTGTCATTGAGGATGCCGACGAACAGCAGCGTGTCATGGATGGCGGCGGCCACCGCCAGCGCCAGGAACAGCGCCAGGATGCGCTGGTCGATGCGGCCGCGCCGTACGGCGAACACGGTGAAGGCCAGCGACACGGCGATGTAATGCAGCGTCTGCACGGTGGACAGCGCAACGCGCAGGGTCGCCAGCGACTCGCCCCGCGTCACGCACAGCGCCGCGCAAGCCAGCGCAATGCAGGCCCAGACGACGCGCTCGTAACGCGGCCAGTGACGCCCGGAAAAGCGCAGCACGAACAAGGTGAACGCGCCATTGAACACCATCAGGCACATCGTGTTGACCGCTTCCCAGGCATCGGACCCGGAAAAGGGCCAGGGGGCTATAGGCGATCTGGTTATAGGTGCAGCCCCACCAGGCCAGCGACATCAGCGCAAACCAGCCGTTGACCGCCGCCTGCCGCCGCATCAGCCACATCGCCAGGAAGAAGCAGCCGATCGAGAACACCACCGCCAGGCAGTACCACTGCGAACTCACGCGGAGCCAGTGCGCGCGGTCGAAGAGCGGCATCACCGCCGCCGGCGCGCCCACCAGCACCTCGCCCAGACCTGCCTGGTAGCGCGCCTGGCCGGACACGCGGATGTCGACCACATTGTCGCCATCGCGCAGCAAGGCGGCCGGCAGAAGGAAATAGCGGGGAATGTTCCAGGCACGCGACAAGGGTTCGGTCAGCTGGCTGTCGCGCGCGAGCAGGTTGCCGTTGAGATACACCACGCCGGCCATATTGAGGTAATCGAACATCAGGGCCGCCGGTTGCTGGCGGTCGCGCTGTTGCCAGTGCACGCGATACCAGACCACGCCGTCAAAGCCCGGCCAGCGCGCCGACCACATGTCGGGCAGGCTGACCGCCTGCCAGCCTTGGGCGGGCGGCTGGTCGCGTTCGATGCCGCCGTCGCCCTGCGCCTCCAGCGCCTCGGCGCGGACCACCTCCACCCGCACGACCGCCAGCGCTTGCGCGGAGGCCGGCTGGGCGTGCGCCGGCCACGCCGCCATCAGGGCAGCGAACAGCAGGAAGATCAGGACAGAAAGCCCAGCGCGTGCGCCTCGTAGACGGCTTGCGTGCGCGATCGCACCGCCAGTTTCTTGTAGACGTTTCTGATATGGCATTCGACTGTGAACCTGGAAAGTGACAGCACCCCGGCGATCTCGCGATTGGTGAGCCCGCGCGACACGAGCTGAATGATCTCCGTTTCGCGCGGACTTAGCAAATCCTGCGGCGGCTGCACCGCAGGCGCGGCCGGGCTGTCCGGCACACGCTCGGCGATCAGCTCCAGGATGCGCCGCGCCACGAAGGGATCGATGGGCGCGCCGCCGCGCAGCGCGCTGCGGATCGAGAGCGCCCCTTCGACGTCCTCGCGCTCCTTGAGCACATACCCGGTCGCGCCGGCCTGCAAGGCTTCGACGATCACGCGCTCGGTGTTCCAGGTCGAGATCACCAGCACCGGCAAGGCCTGGTCATGCTGGTGAATGCGGCGGATCAGGCCGATGCCGTTGCCATCCGGCAAGCCGACGTCGACCAGCACCATGGCAAACGGACACTCGGCCAGCAAGGCTGTCGCTCGCGCGATGGTGTCGGCGAAGGTCAGCGCTTCCTCGGTGTAGCCCAGCGACAGCAACACGCCGCGCAGGCGCATCTGCGCCAGCGGTTCGTCTTCGACCACCAGCAGCGGGCTGGGCAAGACGGATTCTTCTGGAGTTATGGAGGGGACGGGATTCATGGTCAGGGCCTCGGATCGGGTGAAGTGTAACGCATCGCCTCGGGGCGGCGCGGCGGTGACTGCCGCTCCCGGACGGTCAAGCGCATCATGAGGAAAAGGAAAAGATGGCGCGCAGCGTGAACTGGGTCAGCGCGATGCCTTGCGCCTGTTGACGCAACACGCCGCCTTGCAGGATCGGACCGCCTGACGTGACATAAGTGACGGCGGCCGCCAGACCGCGATCGAGCGCGCTGTCGATCCCCTGCGCGGCCAGATTTCCGCTGGTGGCCCACATGGCGCGGCGGGCCGAGGTCAGGGTCCAGACGGTGCGGCCACTGGCCAGCGACACGGACAAGGTGGCATGGCGCGCGCGCACGGATTGACCACCGAAACCATCCGCCATCACCATTTCGCCGAACACGCGCAGGCCGCAGTCATGCCCCAGATCGACGCCGTAGTCGGCCGTCAGCGACGCCGCGTCCATGGCGCGCGCGCCCGCGCGGCCCTGCGCCAGATGCGCCACATCGCCGGCCAAGCGCCAGCCGGGCGCGGCCGGCATGTCCTTCACTTCCCAGGCCAGCCCGGCCGAGCGCAGGCCGGGGGTCTTGCCCAGGCCGCTGTCGTCAGTGTCGGCGCGCACCTGCGGATGGTCGCGTCGCCAGGTGTCGCGCAGCACGCCATGATCCCGCTTGAAGGCGATCGCGGTCAATGCGCCCTGCCCCCATTCGCCCTGCCATTGCTGCCGTGCTCCCGCGCCCAGCGCGCCCTGGTATTGGTAGTCGGCGGAAAAACCGGAATAGATGCCATCCATGCGATGCCATCCCTCGCCCACGCCGGCATCGAACTTGCCGGCGAACACCGTCTGATCGCCGGTCGGGCCGTCCGGCCGCCAGGCCAGGAACAGATTCAGCAATTGCCCGTCGATATCGCGCAAGGCGCGATTGCGGTCACCCGGCGCGAAACTCCTGACCTGGCTCAGCGCGTACAGGCCCAGCGAGGGCGTGAGCTTGAATTCCAGCGCGTGCTGGATGATGGGGTCAAGATAGTTCAGCCGCGAAAACGGCAGTTGCCCGCCATCGGCCGACAGGTGCGACAGGTGCGACAGATGGCTGTTTTCCAGCACCGCCAGCATGGCCCAGCTCAGGCGCGGCGCGTCAGCGGCGGGCGGTGCATCAGCGGCGGGCACCACATCGGCCTGGCCGGCGCTCTGCCCCGTGATGGCGGACTTGCCCAGCCGCTGCGCACCGGGGTCGATGAACAGCTCGCCCGGATTGTCGGCGCGCGCGGCGGTCAGGCCGATCCCGTCATGCAGGACGATGACGGCGCTCAATGCGTAGAGGAAATGGCAAAGGCGGGCCGGGCGGCCTGCGGGCTTGGGCATGGTGGTTTCGCGTGTTCGGATCGAGGCCGATGATACCGGCGTATGGCAAATTGACCATCGCCAGAATCAGTGAGCGCCCGCTGTAACACCACGAAAAAAAACCGGCCCCGCCAAGGCGGGAGCCGGTTGTCAGCGCATGCGGCGACGGATCAGGCCTTCGGGGCAAGCCAGGAGTCCTCGGCTTCGATGCCGTCCGGGTCGAAGGTCCAGGAGATCTTCTCGTAAGTGAAGGCGATATCTTCCATGTGGCCCATCTGACGATTTTCCGGGGTCAGGCAGTTCGGGGTCCAGGCCTTGATGTTGGTCAGGATCGCGTTCGACAGCTTGACGGTGTAATACTTTTCTTCGGTGCCCTTGGGCGAGATGCGGTAGTACTCCAGGGTCACATTCTTCATCTGTTCGCCCGAGGTCAGCGCCTGGAACAGCTTCGGCGATGCCTTGTCGATTTCCTTGGTCAGGGTCATCGGCAGGTGGACGCGCTTGCCGGTCGGCAGGCCGGTCTGCGGGCTCTTGGGGATTTCCACGCTGTGGTCCACAGCTTGCACGAGAATCTTGCCTTCGTGGCCTTTGACTTTGGTGGAGCCTTCGATCTTGCCTTGGTTTTGGCCTTCGAGGATCAGGTAGCAGGGCATTGGCATGATAGTTTCCTTTCGGTGAAGTGGTATGTGAGCAATCAGTCTGTGCGCAGCGCCTTGTGTTCTGTGTGGCCTGTGCATGTGAGACATTCTGGGCCGCGTCGGTTACGGCTTTCCTTCAGAAAACACCTGTTTGTATTACAGATGAAATAAAGTGCAGAAATAATGGCGGGAAATCAGCGCCAACACCGCCGCCATCGGGGATGCCGGCGCGACTCACTGATTTCAGCGATTGCCCGCCGGCATGCCTGCTTTGATACTCACGTCGATTCCGCTCCCATGCCATGGTCATGGGATCCTGACCACCCTTGCGAAAGCGCCCTGCCATGCCCTTCCCTCCTTCTGGTTCGCCTGCCCCGTCCGTGTTGACCGAGTTGACCGGCCTGCCCGCCTCCCGTCCGCGTCGCGCGCGCGCCCACGGCGGTGTCCGGCGTGCCGATCCCGGCCGGCCAGATCGCCGCCGCCGTCGACAAGGTGGACGGCCTGGCGCGCGCGCTCATGGCGTCGTCCGGCATTCCGGGTATGGCCGTGGCGGTGGTGGCCGATGGCAAGCTGGTCTTCGCCAAGGGCTATGGCGTACGCAGCGTGCTGACGCAGGCGCCGGTGGATGCCGACACCGTGTTCCAGCTCGCCTCGCTGTCCAAGCCGATCGGCGCCACCGTGGTGGCGCGCCAGGTCGGGCGCGGCGTGGTGCAATGGGAGACGCCGGTGAGCCGCTGGTTGCCCGGCTTCCGACTGGCCGATCCCTTCGTGACGACGCACGTCACCGTCGGCGACCTGTATGCGCATCGCTCCGGCCTGCCGGATCATGCGGGTGACTATCTGGAGCAGATGGGCTATCGCGGCGACGACATGCTCAAGCGCCTGCGCTACTTCCCGCTGGCGCCGTTCCGCATCAGTTATGCCTATACCAACTTCGGCCTGACCGCCGGTGCGCAGGCCGTGGCGCGCGCCAGCTACACCGATTGGGCCACCCTGTCCGACACCGCGCTGTACCAGCCACTGGGCATGCGCGCCACCAGTTCGCGCTACGCCGACTTCCTCAAGCGCGCCGACCGCGCCACCGCGCACATCAAGACGGCGCGCGGGTTCGAAGTCACGCCCGACTATCCGGCCGACGCCCAGTCGCCGGCGGGCGGCGTGACATCGAGCGTCAATGACATGGCGCGCTGGATGCAGATGGTGCTGGCGCAAGGCTGCGTGGATGGCCAGCCGCTGATCGACGCCAAGGCCCTGCTGCCGGCGCTGACGCCGCAGATCGTCTCCGGCGCGCCGCACACGCCCGAGGCGCGCAGCGGCTTCTATGGTTATGGTTTCAACGTCTCGGACTCCGCCGCCGGTCGCGTGGTGCTGGGGCATTCGGGCGGTTTCCGTGGCAATGCCACGGCCTTCAGCCTGCTGCCCTCGGCGCAGGTCGGCATCATCACCCTGACCAACGCGCAACCGATGGGCGTGCCGGAAATCCTCAATGCGGAATTCCTCGATCTGGTGCAGTTCGGCCAGGTCGCGCAAGACTGGAACCGTCTCTACACCGAGGCGGTAGCGCCGATGGCAGAGGCGCAAGGCGCGCTGGCCGGCAAGACGCCACCCGCCGATGCCCGCCCGCCACAGGCGCTGTCGCGTTATACGGGTCATTACGACAGCCCGCTCTGGGGCCGCGCGGATGTCACGCTGGTCGGCGGCCAATTGCAACTGGCGCTGGGTCCCTACGCCATCCGCGCGCCGCTGAGCCATTGGGATGGCGTGAATGCGTCGATAGCCGTAACGCCCATACTGGCTGGCCAGTTCGATGATGGCTCCAGTCAGCGGTGCCTCATCGGCGCGTGGCTGGGCAGCATAACGAACCGAGGAACGGGAGAGATGGAGCGCCCGGCAGATACGCCGTTCAGCGTGACCCAAGCTCATTCTGACATGGGCCACGGCCTGGCGGCGACGTGCCGGGCTCAGAAGTTTCCCCGGCTGACCTCGCGCAGTATCTGGTTATCGATGACAGCATCCGACAGCGCTCGGCGCAAGCGTGCATTCTCTTGTTCCAGTTCCTTCAGTCGCTTGGCCTGGTCAATCTTCAGGCCGCCATACTCCTTGCGCCAGCGGAAGTAGGTTTGCTCCGTCACGCCAAGTTGGCGGCTGATTTCGGCCACCGTTTTGCCTTGCGCTGACATGACTTCTGCCTCGCGCAACTTGTGGATGATGTCTTCGGATGTGAATCGCTTCTTGGGCATGGTCTGACTCTCCTTTTCAATAGCATATGAAATTTCAAGTCGGACCAGTTTTTTCAGGTCAGGTCACGATCAAGGCTCAGTCACGGCCAAAGGCAGAGAGCCACAGAAATGCTTCTAAGTTGGGGAGCATTGCGCCATCTTCTTCTGAAAAGCCTTCAGATGTCCTTTTACCAGATATTCTGCAAATATCGGCCCTAAAGTAGCATCCATATTCTATAAAGCGGAGCCCCTTCCAAACAACTGGCTACTGTTCACGAATACAGCAGTGCTGACTCTGTCTTGGAGCGTGGCCGTTGAAGAACGACTTCAGACAGCTAGGGGGATACCGTCATTCACGACTGACCAATATCAGCTATTTACCGCAGATGCCGATAGTGGTTTTCAGGCGCGAGCCGATGGCGGTTTTGGGATAAGAATCACTGGGATATTTGTGCGAATACTGATCAGGCAGAAAGAGTGGCTGGTTTGAGATGCGGATACCCAGCCGATTTGAAGTGAGAACGGGTGGCCGGTTTGCCAGGAGAATAGCCTGTCGATTTAGCGAGAATACTCAGTCGAGTCCAGTCTGCTGCATCTTTTACCTGTCGGTTATGCTTCCGAATTGGATCGGAGAGAGATGCGAGGGTTGTGACTCGGACTTATGGGCTAGGTAAGGAACAGGTTAAGCTTAACGCTTACCGGTTGGGCTGCTTGTTCTTCGCTACCAAAGAAATCCATCGGCGCTGGAGAGCATGACCAAACGCGCTGCAGATCTACCCATGGCCCACTGAACGGGCTGATGCATTGAGAGGATCGGCCCCGGGGTGCTGGCCAGCGAGAAAAACCAGACTGATGGGAGGCATGGCCAACTATGAAGCTCAAGAGGGAGGCAAAAACCTTAAAGGTTAAGGCTATTGCATCGTTAAAACGTGGCCTAGAAGCCTTCAACAGTCATGACGATGATGGAAGAGTCGAAGCAGTTCTGCTCATGCTTCAACACGCCAGCGAAATGTTGATTAAGGCGCTATTGGTTCAAAAGGGATTGGACGTATTTGATAAGCAAAAAGGTATGTCGATCGGTATCGAGAAAGGTTTGAATCTTGCCGTCGCTCAGGGCTGGCTTAAAGCAGAACAGGCAGGGTCGATTCGCGTAATTGACGCGATGCGAGATCAAGCACAACACTGGATGATCGTTGTTCCTGAAGATGCTCTATACATCAATGCTAGAGCACTAATTACAACATTGGATGAACTACTTGCAGAGCATTTTCTTGACACGCTTGCGGATAATCTACCATTGCGAGTCCTCCCACTTTCTACCCAGCCGTTCCCAGACTTCGTAATGCTTGTGAACCGTGAGTACGGACAAATTCGTGAGTTGCTGGCACCTGGGAGAAGAGCTCGCGATGAAGCAAGAGGCCGAATCACGACGCTACTGTCCATGGAGGCACACGTCAGCGACGAGGTGGCTGTTTCAAAGCGAGACTTAGACCGTATCGAAGAGGCTATCAAGGCGGGCACTCAAATAGAACAGGTATTTCCGCGCTTATTGACTCTGGCGTCAAAGGTTGAGGGTGAAGGTCCGACAATCCGAGTTCGCATAACCAAGTCTTTGGATGCTCCCGCAATTCGCTACGTATCGGGCGATGACCCACAAGCTGCGGCTGCCATTCGTGAAGTAGATCTTCAAAAGAAATATCACTGGAGTCCGAGCGCACTCGCAGCCAAACTTAAATTATCCTCGAACAAAGCGAAAGCGGTACGAGATTTCCTTAAAATTGATGCCGATCCGGCAAACGTGATGGTCTTCGAGTTTCAATCACAAAGACATCCTCGATATTCGGATAATGCACTGCGTTTGATGCAAGAGGCTATTACGCCGGAGTTGGTTGATCAAGCATGGAGAGAGCGTACAGCGGGCCGACGTGGCTGAGATAATGCACGCACATTCCCTGCTGAACCAGTACGTCGACGGTGCTCACCTCAAGATAGGCGACTAGCGTCTAATGGATTGAAAGGAAAACTGGTTTTCTAGCCCCGTACTGACCGATAGTCAGAATTACTGGAGTCATTGAAATGGTATTGACTGTTACAGACCTCAAAGAAACCGCTTCCCGTAGCAGCGGCGGCATGGTGCTCGACGCAAGCAAGTACACTCCGACCGATTTGAAAGAAATCGCATCGCGGGCCAAGGGGAAAGGCTCTCGTATCTACCTGACTAATGTGGGTAGATGCACGCCCGCCGATTTGAAGGAGATTGCATCTCGCGGCGAGGTGATTGGATCTCAGTCAAGAAATCAATTTATCGTCAAGGATTAGCGGCGCTTTCGACCAGCGAATGCCCGCAGGATTTAACCACGTGACAGCGTCTGCATCAGAGGCCTGCGAGTAGCGACTTCGAAAGTCATGGCCCGATTTTCAGAAGCTGATGCTCTAGTTCCCATCGGTCATTGCACGAAACTGACTATTGGTCTCAGCGCGGCCAGCTCCTTGACCAACGGCATATGGGAAAGTGTAAACAGCTAAGCGAGAAAATAGCCTTTGTTTACAAAATACTTTCAAAAATATGCATTTTTCAAGTTTAGGAGGCCTAGAGGTAGCAGAAAGTCACTTGTTCACTCTCGTTGACATTCCTTCTAACTATGCGGAAGAGGATAATCTTGCAAAAGGCCATTTGCTGTTGATCAGTAACGATGCCAATCTGGACGAATTTCAGAGAAAGTGCGATCAGATTACCGCTCGCATCAAAGATAAGAACGATTACATAAGCTTTGAGGAGCTAATCGGGATTTTTCCTGATGTGCACAACTATTTGCTGATCCTGCATGCCGATAAGAATCCCGAGATTAGCGGCGACACCTTGCAGAAATTGCTGCCGTATATATCGGCCGGTGAGGTCGCTAGCAGTAAGAAGTTCATTTACGCAATCAAAGACAGAAGCAGTCTGACACCAGTCCTATTCAGCGACTCCAGAATTCACGAGAAGATGAATAAATTCGTCGGCCGCCAGACGTATATAGACTGTTCTGAAATCTCGCTGGAAGCGATTAAGTCCTGCCTACAGGGCAAGAGTAAGGTGGCACTCAGCTGCGCGGATGGCAACGAACTAGTGCCGATCTTTGAGGACAGGCAGATGCTTTCCACCGGGCTGAATATTCTGCTCGGCGAGCGCTCATCCGGCAAGACCTACACCTTGGAGAAAATCAAGGAGGGAATCGAGAACCCCAAGTACATTGCGCAATTCTCGCTGGTTCAGCAGGATTCATTGACTCGTCACTGATCCTCCCCCAACGATCAACACCGCGAATTACGTGCCACTCTTCAAACCGCTCACTGCCAGCCAATCTAAATACGCGGCCACAGGACATAGTCGCGAAAGCGCCGGTGTTTTGTAAGTCGTGCCTTTCAGGCTTCGGTCTGTTTTTGTTCGAGGCAACTGTACGGTCAGTCAAAGCGGAAAACGCCATATTTCGTGACCACGATATATATCAGATCGTGGCTGTGACCTGCGTCTGTGGTCTAAACATGGGTCAACTTAGGATACAAATTTCCTGAGAAAAGTGGGTCAGATTTAAATGCAATTCAACAAAAAAGGTCCGCTTCGCATTTTTGCGAGAGCGCCGCGATGAAATTCTGCAATCCGAAGAGAAAACAAATTCGATGGCCATCATGTACTCGCCTGACCTGCTATCTATGCACTGCTGATCATTCTCAACGGGCGTTTGAAAATCAAACTCCATCACAGATAGCATAAGCGTCAAACACCATTCCCCGCGTAGAAATTTTTTGCTATTCAAAAATAATTTTTGATAGGTCCCGATGATTTTGTTGCAATTAAGTTAATTTAATATGCAAAATATGAAAATTATTGTAAATATTTTGTAATAATTCCATGGTAAAATATTAAAAATAAAACCAATTAATTTTGTCGGGATAAAAGACGCTCGCTAGAGCGGGGGCTGGATTTAGTTTTAGCTTGAGTTTGATCGGAGCATGAAATTTCTCCTGACCTCTTACTCGTCAGTTCGCCTGCAATTCTGCCCAACAGAATCGCGGCAGCGTTAGTGCCGAAGCTTCAAAAATACTTACTGTCTCAGGGGAAACGTGCAACAACAATTAGAAACTTACCGGGGAGTTGCCGAGGCTAATTCGACTGCTACTTACGATGCGACATTGATTAGGCACAAGCGATTTTTATGCTGCTACATATTTGTATATGTAATCGCATGGACCAGCTTGACATTCTCAGCAAATTCTACGGTTCCCGGCGGAGATGCCATCGAAGCATTTAATTGGGCGACGAACTTAGATTGGGGTACGCCGCGCAGTGGATGGGCAATTGGACTTTCTATGTATCCAGCCCTTTTTTTCGAGAGCGTTACAGCGCGAAGCTTCTATTGGTACTTCGCACACTTCTGTGGAGTGGGCATTGGCGTCTGGGGCGTTTGGGCTCTCACGTTTCGGCTCACGCATTCCCAAGGGCTAGCATGGCTGGCGGTCTTGCTATTGCACTTGACCGCGATTATCAATACTGACGCACAAAATCAGAACGACAACTTTCTACTCATAATGACGTGGCCGTGGATGTTCTATTTTTTCATCCGCGCAGGCTTTGACGATCATCGATTTTGGCTTGCCTTCGCAGGTATTTCTGGTGTGGCGACGATGGCGAAATACTCCTCGCTTGCTTTCGTAGGAAGTGTTTTTCTGCTAACCCTGGCGAGTCCAAAATTAAGAAGTAGCTGGCGAAGCCAGTGGTTTTATTTGGCCATTGCGTGCTTCATTGCAATGGTTATACCCAATGTGGTTTGGCTTTGGGAGCATGAGTTCGTTGCAATAAATTGGTTTGTAAGTGACGCTCACAGGGGCCTTGCGTTCTCCACGATCGAGAGCGCTTTGATGGTATTCACAAATGCGTGGCTGCCATACTTGGTCTTTCGGCTTATGCGCGTGCCTTTCCGTTGGCCTGTTCTTGCAGTACAGCGTTGCGCTATCCTGTGTATGTTGCTGCCATTAATCCCAATAACGCTCTATCTCGTTTTTTTCCCCACGCAGAATCCCAGCCGCATCACGGAATGGCTGATTCCGTTCAGCATTTTAGCTCCGCCGCTCTTAATGACATGTGTTTCGAATATCCCGATGACTTTGGTGCGAAGGGCATCAATTGTTCTAGTCATAGCTGGCGCTATTGTGTTCATAGGGTACGCTATCGCCAAACTCTTTAACGTAGGAAACACATACTATTCTGGACATGGTGAAGCGGTAATCAGTGCCCAAGGACAGGACTTATGGAAAGCTAGATATAGCACCAAGCTGCGATATGTTGGAGGTTCAGCAGTGGCCGGAGTCGCTACATTCTATGCTAGCGATCTCCCCGCCATTTTGATGCAATGGTCTTCCGCCACCCAGCCTAATATTTTTACTCGCGATCTAAGTTTAGAAAAAGTTAGTAAATATGGTGCATTGCTCTTTGGGGAGCCAGGAGAGCCGTGTCGCGTAGCAGACTTCACCAAGACATTGGCCAACTGGCCAGGTATGCGTATCGATATTCTGACTGAACTCCCCTTCGCCTATTCGCCATCTGCTGCTATGCAACCAATATGCCTGGCTTTTGTGGCACCTGGGGCGCAGCTTATAAGCAGTAATATCACGGACTGATCGTGCAACAATTTTTCAGAGTTACGACTAGCCGCCCACAGCTCCGAAAGCAGATGAGATGACTGAGATACACATGTCGGGCAACTGATGCGGTCAAAGTTGTTCGCATGCTCTTGCCAATCGCCAGTGATGTGGGTGCCATACTGAAATGTTGCAAGCGATGCCGATGAGAACATTACTCCCTCCGAGCTGCGAGGCCGCGCTGGTGGTCTTTACATCGCATCGCGCTTTCCAATAGCAACTACTACCTTTCCATTTTTTAGGAGAATCGCGTGTCTCTTTCCAAGAGCTGTAGCCTTGTAGTTGTCCTATTGCTGAACTTGGCGTCGTTCTCGCTAAGTTTTAGGCTGGCACCAGCACAGGCTCAGCCAGCTATCCCCACTGACATACATGCCTTACCAATAGGTATCACTGCTGGCCCCGTCACCGAGGGGATCAGCGAGTACCGATTCTCTAACGGCTTCAGGCTATTGCTGCTGCCCGACGCCTCTCAACCAACTGTGACCACGAATATCTCCTACTTGGTCGGCTCGCGCCATGAAAATTACGGTGAGACCGGCATGGCTCATCTGCTGGAACACCTGCTGTTCAAGGGTACAACGCGCCATCCAACCATTACCCAGGAATTCAGCCGCCGCGGAATGACGTTCAATGCCGTCACTTGGGTCGACAGCACGAACTATCATGAGACCTTCGCCGCGAGCGACGATAACCTTCGTTGGGTCATCGATATGGAGGCCGATCGGATGATCAACTCGCGCATCTCGAGGAAAGACCTTGACACGGAAATGACCGTAGTGCGCAACGAGTTTGAAAATGGTGAAAATTCACCTGACCAAGTCATGCTAAAGCGCATACAAGGAGCAGCTCTCGATTGGCACGCTTATGGACGGCCTACTATCGGCAACCGCAGTGACATTGAGAACGTGACGATCAACAACCTGAAGGCGTTTTATAAGACCTACTATCAACCGGACAACGCGGTACTGGTCATTGCGGGAAAGTTCGATCCTGTCAAGGTACTCGGCTGGGTTAACCTTAGTTTCGGCAAGATATCGAAGCCCTCCCGCAAGCTGCCAGTTTTTTGGACTGTCGAACCGACCCAGGATGGTGAGCGACAGTTCTTCATCCGTCGACAAGGGGATGTGCAACTAGTATCAGTGGCCTATCGAATTGCACCCCAGTTGCATCCGGACGCGAAGGTGCTTGAACTCGCAGGAGCTATATTGACCAACCCCGTCGATGGACGCCTGCAAAAGTGCCTAGTAGAAACTGGACTTGCGGCGACTGTAGTACAGCAAGAACTGGGGGCTGTGGCACCCGGTCTCCAAATCATTACTGCGACGGTCAAAAAGGGCGGCGATCTCGAAACCGTGAAACGCAAGTTGATTGCAGGGGTCGAGTCCTTGGTAGTACAGCCGCCCACAGAAGAGGAATTAGCCCGCACCAAACTTACGCAGATCAATCTGTATGAGCGACTGGAGAGCAATCCCCAGATGATGGCGATGGCGCTTAACGAATCCATTTTGCTCGGCGATTGGCGTCAACTTTTCGCGCAACGCGATCAGATCGCGACGATAAGTGTCGAGCAAATTGTCGCTGCAGCCGCTAAATACTACCGTCGCGACAATCGAACCGTCGGCATGTTCATTCCAGAAGAAAGTCCGCAGCGTACCGAGGTCCCAGCGGCTCTGACGATGACCCAAATTTTGGCGCACTACCAGCCGCACGCCTCGCTGAAGCGAGGCGAAAACTTCGATACCTCACCGGCTAATATCGAAAAACGTACCCAGGTCTTTCAGCCGATGAAAGGGCAGAATACTCCTTTGAAGATAGCCCTGTTACCCAAGAAGACCAGTGGCGGCGTAGTGTCGGTGGGCCTAGCCTTAGACTTCGGCAACGCAAGTAGTCTTTTCGGCAAGCAGGCCTTGAACAAGATGACAATGCTCATGCTGCAACATGGAACCACCACCATGACCCGCCAGCAATTCGCCGAAAATTGGCAGCGCCTGAAGATGAGCGGCGATTTGCTACTATTCCAGACCACTGGCGACAACTTGATTCCGGCGCTACAACTGATGGGAGACGCGTTGCGACATCCGCGCTTTGACGAGGATGAGTTCACGCAGATGCGCAATGAACTTCTGGTCTCTTTGGAGGCATCGCGCGGCGATCCGCAATTTATAGCCAACGAAGCGTTAGCGCTCCATTTCAACGCTTATCCTTCTGGCGATGTCCGCTCTGCCATGTCGCTCGATGAGCAAATAGCTCAGGTAAAGAACGTTAGCCTAGAGCAGATCCGTCAGTTCTACCTCCACTACTATGGCGTGGCGAACGGCCGACTGGTCATTGTCGGAGAATTCGATCCCGCAGCAGCCATTCACGCCCTGAACCAAAGTTTCGCAAATTGGACGAGCCCTGCGCCTTATGATCGGATCATTTCCACCTGGCACGACATCGCTCCGATCCACAGGATCATTGATACCCCAGATAAGGAAAACGGGGTGTTCATGGCACGCCAAAATGTGCGACTTCGCGATACCGACGAAGACTATGCAGCGATGCAAGCAGTCAATTACCTCGTTGGCGGCTCTTCCAAGACGCGCCTCAACGACCGATTGCGTCAGCGGGATGGGTTGTCCTATACAGTCCTGTCCGTCTTAAATACGGATGATTTTTCCGACGACGCCAATTTTTCGGTCATGGCCATCGCCGCTCCACAGAACCTAGAAAGGGTGGAAGCAGGCGTGCGCGAGGAACTGACACGGCTCCTTAAGGATGGCTTCACCGTGGAAGAATTGGAACGCGCCAAGTCAGGCATCCTATTGATGCGACAGCAAAGCCGCGCCGACGATCTGGGCTTGGTCGCGCAATGGCAAAATCTGCTGGACCGCAGCCTTACACCAGAGTGGATGCGCAACCGGGATGCCAGCGTCTCAGCCCTCACGTTGGAACAAGTTAATGCTGCGGCCCGCAAGCATCTCGATCCGAGCAAACTGAGTGTAATCATCGCCCGCGACTCCACTAAGGCCAAGACAGTTGGGACAAAGTGAGGCACCAGGCGCGAAAAGATGTACTTGCTTCCTATCGGAGTTCGGTCGCCGTCACACGCACTCAATACCATGGAATGCAAAAATAGGCTTGCTTAGCCGAGCAAAGTATCCATTACCTCCGATGAAGTGCGTCTTTTACGTTGTTGCAAGCAACCTTATCTGGAGGGGGCGATGGGAAACTTGTCTATTATCGCTGCAGGGTTCTTCTTAAACAGGATCACAAATCAGTCGAAGAAGAAAGGGCCGCTCTCGATATCCAAACTTTCACAAACATGTGATTAGATTTTAAGGCCTCCAAATGTCGACGGAATATTTGAAAGAGATTGTAGGACGCCATTTTCTGATAATCCTAAAAATCGCTACGAAAGCGGCGGACGGAGAAGTTTTCGGCGACCTCGTTAGAAAACAAGTTAGAAAATGCTTGATCGAGATGCATGCTGCAGGTGCCGAGCCAGAAGATATCAGAGACATCTTCGGCAACTTAGAGAGTTGCGCGCAGATTGCCTCCCTAGTCTTGGAGCCAAAATTCTTGCCGCTTTTAAAAATGGTAAGACTACATGTTGAATTTCTACTTTTCATTGAGGAAAACGATAGCTCGAACAGCGATGTAAAAAAGCATATTGGATAGAAATTTAAAGATCTCTGAAATACCACCAGGGCGCGCAGAGAATGCGATGGGAAATAGTGCTTTCTAGCAAAAATCCTTAACCGCAATGGACCAGTGACCCGCGACGACTTGTCAGCGATCGGAACGGGTGCAGTTCCTTTCCTTGAACGAGTGAACAGGCCGAGACATAGTCCGATCCCGTCCCTATCAACTTCCAATCAACGAGGCAAATACATACGCGCGATGACGCAGACATCAATATCTACGGAACTATCATGGTAATCCTGACGACCTTCCCAGGGCCTGACGAACGCTGAAACCTGATTATTAATCCCCTTTATGTGCACAGGTGGCGAAGTTCGGAAAGGCGTTCTGTAATGCTGATTGCGCGACGATTTCGAGCGAGCGTAACCTGCACAAAAATGAACCGGTGATTACTTCAAAGATTAAGCCCTCCTCCCTCATCACTTGATCTCAGATCCCGAGAGGTGCGGCATACAGTTTTGAATCCTGCACACGACGTAATAAGGAAGTAGCCGGAATTGTGACTGCAGGACAATCATCGCGACTGTTGCAAAAATACGCTCAGCAGTATTTGCCTGCGGCCAATAAGTCGGACTACAGACAAGACGCGCGGCAATCTGTGTAATCGAGGGCGTAAACAGCCCCATTTTCCTGCTCTGCCATTTTGCTCGTCCCTGTATAGTGACGTCTTAACAAAAACACGCAAAGCGTAAAGATACGCGCCGAAAGTCAGGACTGCCGGGGGGGCATCAGGGGCTAGCATGAAGAATTTCGTATTAAAGGCCGTCGCTGCAGCGGCGATGTTGGCCTGCGCGCAGACTCAGGCGCAAACATTTGAATCACACACAATCTTGGACAGCAATCGGGTGCCGATCTTCGAGGCCCGCTTCTACGGGCCTGCTGACGGTGCCTTCTTCAAAGAGGGCAAAGAGTTCAAATCCTCGCCGTTTGCACTCTCGGACATGTTCAAGCAGCAGACCCTGGCGGGGCTTCGACAGTGGGCCAACTATATTAAGGTGATCCCCGGCACGTCCCCGGCGGTGATCAATATCGGCAGCGAGCCCAGCAACAACAACGCCCATGCCGACAGTGAGCCGGTGCCGGGCCTGATCATTGCGCCGAGCCAGGTGCAGGCCGCGCTGCAGAACCTGCAGGCGGGGCAGTTGACCCTGGGTGCGCACGGCTTCGTGGCGATTGGCGACCTGCCGGTGAGCACGAATGCCTACATTCCTTCCCAGTTGCCGCGCAATGTCACTGGTTGGGATTTGCCGGCGGTCGTCTTTCACGAGATCGGGCATGCGCTGGGCATCGGTGCCTCCATCGGTAATCCGGCCCCGTCCTCCGGTACGTCCCCGGCCTCCGGTTTTGAAAAATATCGATTCGACGACAATATCAATCAGTGGACTTCGCACCTGCGCGACGACAACGGCAAGGCGGCCCTGCCCGGCCAGGTGATCTGGTGCATGACATGCAGCAACGTGGCCGGCGCCGATGTGTTCGACCTCAGCAAGAACTCAGGGTATTTCATCGGTCCGAATGTGGCTCAGGTGCTGGCCGGCTCCGGCATGCGCGGCATACCACTCAGTACCGGCACCGCGACCGACGCCGATCCGCCCTTCATGTCGCACGTGGAGCTCAAGAACAGCCTGATGAGCCATCAGAGCTATCGCAACTACACCACCTTCATGGAAGCCGAGCTGGCGATCCTGCAAGACCTGGGCTATGACATCGACCGTCGCAATTTCTTCGGGCGTTCCGTCTACGCCGACGGGCAGGTGATCCTCAACGACGACGGCTTTTTCCAGCGCAATGCAGAGGGTAGTGCCTACCTGCCCAATACCTATAACTTGGCTACGCTGGGCCTGGGTCTGCACGTCTATGGTAGCGGCAATACCATCTATCAGCGCGCTGACCTGCTCTCAGCCGGCGCAGGTGGCGCCGGCATGCGTATCGATGGCGCCGGCAACAATATCATCATCCTGCCCGGTACTCGGGTCTATGCCGATGGCGCCTATGGTCGCGGCGTGATGTTCACCTATGGCAAGGATCACACGTTCACCCAGCGCGGTGACGTGCAGGCTCTGGGCGAGGACGGCATCGCAGTGAGCTTCGATTTCGGCAACAATATTCTGGGCAATGACAGTGACTACCGCGGCTCCTACATCTATCGAGGATCGCAGACCACAGGCGCCCTGCTGGCGGAGCTGGATGGTCCGCTGGTCAGTCGCTTCGACCTGACCGGTCGCCTGGCTGGCCGCACTGCCGCCATCTATATTTCCAGCAACGCTTATGTGGGCCAGATCAACGTCATGCGCGGTGCTTCGCTGCAGGGAGATATCCGTTCCGACTATGCAGAACTCGACGGCAGTTTGCCACGCCTGACCACCCTGAGTTTTGGTTACCTGCCGGACGCCGATGGGCGCGCCACCGCCTCAGCCGACCCTGGCTTTGCATTGCGCTATGACGGCAACATCGTAGGTATCAACAATCTGTCGCTGGCCTTCGAGGGCGGCACTACCCTCCTCACCGGCGAGCATCAGATCTACCAGGTCAATATCGCCCAGGGCGCCCTGCTGGGCGGCAGCAGCCGTTATACCTTGAATTCCGCCGGCCTGTTCACCAACCATGGCACGCTGGCCCCCACGCTGGGGAGCAGTATCACGGTGGTCGGCAACTACGAGCAGGGCGCCGACGGCCGACTGCAGACCAGCGTAGATGGTAGTGGCAATATCAGTTCCCTGGTCGTCAGCGGCAACGCGGCGCTGGATGGCAGCCTGACCATCGCGCCGCAACGCAGCTGGTACGCGAACCGTTTCGCACTTACCAGCAATCAGTGGCTGCAGGCTGGCAGCATCACCGGCGCGTTTGCGTCGGCCAGTGCCCTGCTGGCCTCGCCGACATTGGTGGCCGGCGTCACTGCGACTGGCGGCCTGAGCTATACCGTCTCGGTGCAGCGCCGCGATGAGGCCTATTCGCGCTATGCCAACGATGACTTGACGCGCCAGGTTGCCCGTGCGCTCGATGTGGTAGCCGGCAATGCAAGGGGCGACCTGCGTTCGCTGGTGGCCGCTCTAGACTTTTCAGCGGCCGACGGTAGCGCCATCGCGCCGGCGTTGCGGCAGCTCTCGCCGGTGGCTTATGGCGAAATGTTTTCGGGCGCCTTACTGCGCGAGCGGCACATCGGTGATCTGTTGGCCGCCCGCGCACCGGTCGTAACGATGCTGGACGGACAGGTGCAGGCCGGCAGCGACTGGACGGCCTTCGCCATGCCTTTCGGTAGTGGCTACTGGCGCGACCGATCCGAGCGTGCCGTGGGGGCGAATGGCAATACCTATGGCGTGGTGTTGGGGGTGGAGCGCAGCGGTCTGTCCATGGATGGCTGGACGGTGGGCCTGCATGGCGCGGTCAGTGGGCAGTCGACCCGGGTCGATGGCCGCACGCCGGCGTCGGGCGAGACATCGGCGCTGGACGTAGGAGCACACGTGACCTATGCCGCCGATCCCCTGGCCGGGCCCCATATCTTCGCCCAGGCCCGCGTGGGCGTGGAAGACGGGCGCCTGGAACGCAAGATCAGTTTCAACGGATATCAAAGCGCACCGCGTGGCACCTGGACTGGCACCGTCGCCAGCGCCACGCTGGGTGGTGGCTGGCGCTGGCGCATTGCCGAGGGCAGCAGCGCCGGGCCGCTGGCCGGTCTCGACTATATGGTGCTGTCGCGGCCCGCGATCACGGAAAACAATACGGATGGGCCGGGCCTGCAACTGGACAGCAATTCCTTCCGTTCCATGCGTGCACGCCTGGGGGGCGAATGGCGCAGCGACTTGGCACTGGCCTCGGGGCGGCAGGTCCGTGCCAATTTGCGTGCTGGCGTCAGTCGCGACATGCTGGCGCGCACGACCACGCAGACGGCGCGCCTGGCGGGTTATCCCGACGTCGCATTTGCGGCAAGCAGTGAAGTGATCCAGCGCGACAGCCTGGACCTGCAGGCCGGCGCCGCCTACCGGGTACGGCAGGACATGGTGGTCGACGCATCCTTGTCCAGCACGCTCTGGCGCGGCGGTGATGCGGAGCTGACGGCGGCCATCTCTGTCAACTGGCGTTTCTGATCCCCGCATACTGCAGGCCGCGCGATGGTTGAGCTTTTTGCGATTGTGCTTAAGATTGCGCAGGCAATTTTTTGCGAATTGCCATGCGGTCTTGTCCTATTAAGCTTTGCTATAGTTCAAAATAATTTCAACAACAAAAAGGAGTAAGATATGAAATACGCTACTCAAGTTGCATCGCTAGTTCTTCTTTTTGCATCAGCAAACGTGTATGCCAAGTCAGAGGTATGTCACGGTACGTCCGAAAAACAAGTTGCGTCTTTGTTTGACCGGTGGAATGCTTCGCTTCAAACTGGTGACCCAAAGAAAGTCGTCGCCAACTATGCTCCGAAATCTATCCTATTACCTACGGTTTCCAACAAACCGCGCTTTACGGCGGTAGAGAAGGAAGACTATTTCGAGCATTTCCTTCATCATAAGCCAGTGGGAAAGATCGATAGCCGATCTATCGAAATCGACTGCAATAGCGCGATCGACGCAGGGCTGTACACGTTCAAATTTGACGACGGTTCTGAGGTGAAGGCGCGATACACGTTCACATATAGATGGACCGGGAAGAAGTGGCTTATTTCTAGTCACCATTCCTCGGCTATGCCGGAGAAGCCCTGAGTTCAATCTGGTAATCTTCCGGAAATTAGGCGGCTTTGAAATAGAATTTTCTCAATTTTGAATTGAGGAAGTTTTACGCGAAGCAGTCACGTTTTTCGGAAAGCCAAATCATCGCCATCCTCAAGCATCGCATACGTCGGAAATCCGGTTCCTGAGCTATGCCGAGAGCGCGGCAGAGCTCAGCCCTGTTTTACCGCTGGCGAAGCAGGTACCTCGGTATGGACGCGTCGATGAGGCGACTGAGAAACTCGAAGAAGAGAGCCGTCGCCTGAGGAGGATGTATGCCGAAGAGTGTTGAATTGCATTTAAATCTGACCCACTTTCTCAGAAATTTGCATCCTAAGTTGACCCATGTTAGACCACAATCCTGCTCATGACAGCGAGCGGGAGAACGGAGTGATAAACGTGGCCCTACTTGGAATTATTCGACGCTGGTACATCAGAGACCACATCTCAATCCGGGAAATCGCCCGCTGCCTGGACATCTCCCGCAATACGGTTCGCCGTTATATTCAGTCAGACGCGATCGAACCAGCATACCCAGCAAGGCATTCGCCTAGTTCTCTTGATGAGTTTGCTCCCAGGCTCTCCGCTTGGCTGAGCGCTGAATTCGTTAAATCGCGCAAGCAACGAAGAACCCTGAAACAGATGTTCCTGGATCTGAGAGAACTGGGATATGAGGGGGCGTACGACCGTGTGGCCGCCTTTGGTAGACGGTGGAAGGTGGGTCAAATGGAGAGGGTCAAATCCGCGAGCAAATCAACAATTATACCGCCTTCAGAAATTGAAGAATGGGTCGATGAAGGCCGTAAAGGGATGGAGAACGCTCTGCGTGCCAAGCCCTTGGATGTCCGCGAGCAGTACGAACGGCAACTCAAGGAGCTCCAAGAAGCCTACGGAGAAGCCATGCTGGAGCTGCGCGCCAGAAAAAAATTGGCGTCCCTGTTGGGCGAGGAAGACAAGTAATCGAGACCATACGCCAGGGAATCAAACAAGACGGTTTCGATGTGGCTGTCAGCAAGCTCTGTGCGTGGTTTGGGATTGCCAGGCGCAGCGCTTACTACAAGCCGGTGAAGGCTGAGCCCAAGGTGCAGCAGCGCTTTGTCGAACCCATTCGCAAGATGATCCTGGAAGAGCCGTCCTTCGGCTACCGCACGGTGGCTGGCCTACTCGGGTTCAACAAGAACACGGTGCAGCGGATCTTCCAGCTCGAAGGCTGGCAGGTCAAGAAGCGGCCCATTGGTTTCCGTCCCAGGGGGAAAGCCTTGCCGTCGGTAGCCACAGGACCAGACCAGCGCTGGGCTACTGATCTGTGTCGGATCTGGACAGGACGCGATGGCTGCCCTCGCACGCCTGTAGATCACCCACCACCGGCGGGAATTGCAGCAGGTCTTCCAACGGAATCCGCTTGTGCTTGAGCAGGTGATAGCGGGCCGGCACGGCCACCAGCAGCGAGACATTCCACGCCGCTTCAGCGGCTATGCTTTCGCTACCTCAGGGGCACGGTGCGGCCGTTGTTGTAGCGCGGTTCATCCAGTTTGAAGCGATCGGTCTCGACGAAGACGTGTCCGGCGCCACAGGTGGAGCTTTGTTACTCGTAAGAGATGAGAAAGGATCTATTCAAATGCACGTCATCATCACAGAGCGGACGGCGCTTATTCAGCGATTCGGCACTAATTTCAGGTAGTTCGCCCAATCGTTCATCATCACTCGTCGCTTACCTAACGCATCTCCGCGCCGATAAGCTGCCTCGACCTTGCTTTCCAACGTGTGGGCGAGAGCTTGCTCGGCGAGCTCTCGCGGATAGAATGTCCGCTCGCCAACCCAGTCTCGAAATGTGGAGCGAAAGCCGTGCGGAACAGCGGCAACCTCCATACGTCGCATCAATTGGGTCAAAGTCATATCAGAAAGTTGCTTGCCTTGCGGCGAAGGAAAGACCAGTGGAGATTCAGCTAAACGAGGTAGCTTTCCAAGCAATTCGACAGCGTCATCTGAGAGCGGTACACGATGCTCCACCCTCGCCTTCATGCGAGTTGCTGGCACGATCCACACGCGGTTCTCTAGATCAATTTCTTCCCACGTGGCGCCACGAACTTCACCTGATCTTGCAGCCGTCAGGATCAAGAACTCCAGAGCTCTTGGGCCCCAACCTTCTTTTTGGCGCAGCCTTGCGAAAAATTCTGCGACATCATCCAGCGCCATCGCGGCGTGATGCTTCACGTTCTGCACCTTCGAGGGTGCTGGCAATATAGTATCTAGGTGACCTTTCCAACGGGCTGGATTCTCACCGAATCGATACTTCCGAACTGTAGCGAAATCTAATACTGCCTCTATTCGGCCACGCAATCGACTTGCTGTTTCATTCTTGGTCTTCCAGATTGGCTCTAAGCACTCCAACACATGCTGCAAATCGACCTCTGAGACAAGTAGCTGACCCAAATACGGGTAGGCGTAGCTGGCCAGCGTGTTACTCCATTGTTGGCGATGCTTCGGATTTTTCCATTCGCCAGATTTAGCTTCAATATAGGCTTCTGCGCACTGCTTAAAAGTTTTTTCGCTAGCCTGCTGGGTGCGTAACGCGATTTTTAGCTGACGCTTGTGAGCCAACGGATCAATTCCGTTTTGTACGTTCTTCCGGTAGTCCCGTGCGAGGTCTCGTGCTTCTGCGAGCGAGACCGCAGGATATGCTCCCAGCCCTAAATCTCGGCGCTTATCGCCAATTTGAATCCTCAGCACCCACGCTCGCGCGCCGGTCGAAACACGCAAATGCAACCCATCAACACCGCCCACTGCATGCCGGCCTTGCTCTTTTATCTTGCTAACGGCTAGCGCAGTTAATTCCTTGGCTCGCTTTGGCACAATTCACTTCCCCTCACGTAAAGTCTGCCCACATTGTGCCCACATAAAGCATTGGATTTCAAGAGAAATCCTCGGACAAACCTGGATAACAAGAGGATACATAAATGTTTATAATCAACCAATTACAGAACATCCTTGGATATTCCCGCACAAAACCTTAGCGGACACAGCCTCCGCCAGGACATGATGAAAACGGGCCCGAATGGGCCCGTTTTCATTTCTGCCAGCAAATTCATCCGAATTTCAAAACGTCTTAGTACTTAATACCGCGCTCATATCTCTAGAGCTCATTTCATATGCAGACGTGAGATGGGTTGCCCGCCGTTGTTGGAGATCGTCGCCGCAACAGCGCTACGACGCGTGGCCGCGCCTAGTCAGACCATGCCTGACCAGCTCTCGCTTTCGGAGACTGAATGTGAACAGGCCATAGTTTTGATGCCACTCCCGATCCTGATATCGGGTAACGACAAGTGAACATCGGGCTGCTACAGTTCAACCTGTCACCCACCGATCAGCGTCATCACACCACCTTCTGCGCCCCCGATGTCACCAGCGAATTCATTAACAAGAAAAATCATCTGCCTGCTCTTCCTGTTGGCGTGTGCTGTGCCAGCATGGGCCGTATCGACGGACAATCTTTGCGCGGCACTCACCCCGTATCTCAAAGACCCCCGGCATCCCACGCTGCCGAACCCGGCACGTGAACCCAATGCCGTGGAAAAAGCCCTCATCGATCGCTCTGACATTGATCTGCTCTCCTGGACCGACTATGACAACGGCGCTGCCCTTGTGGACGCGGATAATGACGGGGTTGATGAGTTGTACGTCTGGAACGTGAATGGATCAGGACGCTTTGCCCTCATCCAGTTTTTTGAGTTCGGCAAGCAGGAGGACGGTCAATCGCAGCGCCTGATCGACAAGGGCAGCGTCAACAATGGCGTTCTGCTCTCGCCCTATTTCGTGCGCTTCGAAGGAATCAATTACCTCGTCTCCACCGTCAACGGTGACCACGAGGGGCTCAATATCCACCAGTTCGAGAAAGAGCCGGATGGCCGATATCGGATGCGTACCGTCTGCTCCATGAAGACCGTGATCACGACTGATCAGCGTTGTCGGCATCCCGCCTGCAAGGCCTTGCAAAAGCGGATGAGCAGCGAGGAGACAAATGACGCATTCGTCACGGCGGAATGGCCGCACAAGTATTTCTGGCCGGCCGGTCTGGCCGCATTTTTTGCCGACGCCGAGGGCGATATTGATAACACGGGAGAGTCGGCCTCGATATGGCGTCTCGGCAGGGAGGGCTATTACTTCGGATACATCTACTGGCATTTTCTGGCGATGGGCGACGAGCCGCCCGCGCTGGACGCGTCGCTGCGCGGCGAAGCAGAATCGGGCGAAAATGGAAGGGCGGCACGACGTGTCCTGCCCGGACCGGCGCATGCGCGCCTGAGCAAGGTGCTGCGCAGCCAGAGTGCGCTGCTGACCAGGGCGCTGCGTCAACCTGTGGAGCTTCCGAAGACCGGTCAGTTCTTCCTCTTCCAGGCGGAGAACGGCAAGACTTACTGGGCCTGGGATCTCGAGCCCAGGCCATATGGTGCGGCCATCCACATCGTCTACACGAGGAACAAACGCTCGGATTACATCGGCCTGGTCAAGTCGGTGCGTACCTCTTTTCTGGAGCCTTGCCGGGCGGACTGTGTGTATCCGCTTCAACGATGATGCCGCATCAGCGTTGCCGGGCAAGATCGTTTCGAACTTCATCCATGCATCGCGCCTGTCCGCAACACCGGCCCCTCAATGATCGGCCAGCCCTTCTCCTGCAAACGCGCGATCACCTGCGCCAGCGGCACCGACGCCATGAAGCACAGATCCAGATCCTCCAGGAAGACATGACGAAGCATTGTCTGTCAAAAAGCGCGGGCGCGTGTCATACGCCAGCCGCTACCCCCTGCCGCCAAAAGATCGCTGAAAACGCTCCGGCAATCGACTCAACAGGATAACGGCGTTCACGCCCGGCCCCGGCTATCTATCCACGCCACCAGCGCCTGCGCCGCCATCGGCCGCGCAAACAGATAACCCTGCACGAACGCACAGCCCATGCCTCGCAGCAGTTCGGCCTGCTCCTCGGTCTCCACGCCTTCGGCCACGCACTCCATCTGCTGCGAGCGCGCGATGCCGATGATGGCCGGCAGCAGCGACGAGGCGCGTCCCTCTTCGCTCACGCGCAGGATGAAGGAGCGATCAAGTTTCACGCAGTTGAAATCAAAATTGTGCAGCGTCGACAAGGAGGAATAGCCAGTACCAAAATCATCCAGGCACAGTCCGAACCCATACGTGCTCAACTGACGAAACTGCGCCTGCAGATGATGCGAGTCATCGATGAGCAGACTCTCGGTAAGCTCCAGCGTGATCATCGGCGGAGCCACGCCGGAGTTGAGAACGATGTCGCGCACCTGCTCGAAGAAGTGCACGTTCATCGCCTGCCGCACCGAGACGTTCACGTGCGCCGTGAATCCTTCCGGCAGGATGCCCAGCGCCTGCCACTGCGCCACATCGGCTGCCACCTTGCGGAAGGCCAGCGCACCCAGCTGCGAAATACGTTCGCTACGTTCGGCCAGCGGAATGAATTCGGCTGGCGAGACCGCGCCGAAGGCCGGCGAGTGCCAGCGCATCAATGCCTCCACGCCGTGCAGCGCACCGCTGCGCAGATCGCAGATGGGCTGGTAGACCATGCTGAACTCGGCCTCCAGCGTGGCGGCGTCCATGGCCGCCAACAGCGCCTGCACCCGTTCTTCGCGCGCCAGCATGGCCGGCTGGAACACGCAGTAACCGCCACCGCCCGGCTGCTGCGCCTGGCGCAATGCAATGGCGGCATTGGCCAGGCTCTTTTCCATGGCGGCCTTGCTGCGCTGTTCGCAAATACTCACGCCAAAACTCAGGAATACGCGCACCTCTTCCGCCCCACCGGTCGACAGCACCAGTTCGGACTTGCTGCGCAGGCGCATGAGCATGTCTTCATGGTCGACAGGCGCACCCAGCATCACCACGGCGATACGGCTCTCGCTGTAGCGGCAACGGACCAGCCGCTGCGCCGCAAAGTCACCCCACACAGGAGCCACCTGCTGGCACAGGCTCTGCCACAGGTGACGCAGCGCGACCTTGTTGAGCGTATCCGCCAGGACCACATAGTTGTTGATTTCCACCATGCAGACCGTGGCCTGTTCCCACGCGCTCTGCTCCAGCCGCTCGGCTGCGCCGATCAGGCTCAGGAGGCCGCTTTCCTGATCGCGGTCGACCTTGTCGCGCAGTTCGTGATACAGCCTGTAGAGATTGCCGGCCATGCGCTCGACGGCATCCTGCACCGAGACGATTTCCTCGATGGCCCAACCTTTGGGATAGAGCAGCTCGAAGCGATGCGTCCCGCTGGCCTCGCGAAAAGCCACCTGCTCGGCCTGATGGCGCAGACGCATCAGCGGCGAAGTGATGCTGCCGCGATACAGGCGGATCAGGACCAGGCCGCCGACCAGCATGACCGCGAGTGCGACCCAACTGATCCAGAAGATGCCATCGAACACCGACAGCAGTTCGGAGCGGGACGAAATCACCAGCACCCGGTAACCGGCCAGTTCAGCGGGTGCGCCGTCGATCTTCGACAGCGGCTGCTGGTAAATCAGGAACTTGCCGTTGGCATCGGTCTTGAGATTGACCATGCGCGAACGGTCCGCCAGGCGCGCAATGGCCAGTTCGGTAAAACGCGCGCGGCTGCCAGGCGGCTGGTCGATCAGGAAGCGCTTGTCGGCGGCACTGAGGCGATCCGATTGCAGCAGTACGCGTTCATTGTCATCGACGATGAAGACCCCCGCCACCAGCGACTGCTGGACTGCCGCATCCAGCAGATGCTGCAGCCGCGCCTGCGAGAGATCGACGGCAATCACGCCTTGATCTTCCGGCGAGCGATTGACGGGACAAGTCATGGACGCATTCCACTGCGCATCGGCTCCCATGCTGAAGTAGATCGCGGAGACCTGTGGACATTCGGCGGTGGCATTCACATACCAGGGACGCTGGCGGGCGTCGTAGTCCGGCGTGACGGACAACGGCGCAAGGTGCTCGCCGTCGGGGCGCTGGTCGAAGTGTTGCAGGCCGGGATGGGCGTCATCCTGCAGGTAGTAGTCGAGGCTGCCGTAGCCCTTGAGATTGACGGCAATCAGCTGGCCACGGTTGTTGCCGAACTGGATGTAGGAAAAGCGCGGCTCCTCGGCATTCTCGCGGCGCGCCAAGGACTCGATGAAGCGGGCCAGCGAACGCAGATCGCCATGCAGTGGGATTGAGGATTCCAGCATCAGGCCCTGCATCTGCTTGATGAACACCCCGCCCGCCAGGTACTCGGAGCGGAAGCCCTCCAGCACGCGATTGAGTTCGCGCTCCAGCAGCGGCTGCACGATCTTCTCTTCGAGGTCATGCTGCAGCCAGAAAAAACCGGCCGCGCCGAACGCCGCCAGGCAGCCCAGGAAACAGATCAGCGCGCCCGCGATGAGCTGACCGATCTTCCACTGGTGATGTTTGTTGAGAAATCGCATTTCCCCTTCCCCGCCGCTGTTGCGCGTGCTGTGGTGAGCCAAGCTCTCTGGCTGGTGCGCCCCGTCTTGCTTGATATCGCTTGATATCGCCTGATATTGCGTGGTGATGCGTGGTGATGCGTGGCGCTGGGTGGCCTCGCGCTCCGCTGCGGCCCTCTGCTGTCACTGCGTCCCGGCTTCAGGCTATCAGGCTTCCGCTGTCCGACGCTATCAGGAAAAGCATGAACGCGTGTCTTTTCCTACAATCATGGTCTTGATGCCTGGCCGCAACGGATTTGCCGTGCGGGAAAGCGCAGGCATCCTTATTTTTTCCGGCCAGTCCGGTAACGCGATTTTGTCCATGCATCCCTTCACCGCCCTGCTCCTGCTGACCGCCATCCAGATCGCCACCTCCTTTGCCGCGACAGCCGTGCTGACCATCTCGCCCCTGCTGGCCGAGACGCTGGGCATTTCCGTCCGCTGGGTCGGGGTCTACACGGCGGTGCTCTACGCGGCGGCGGCCTGCTCGTCGATCTGGTTCGGCAACCGCGTCCATCGGCTCGGCGCATTCCAGGTCAGCCGCTGGTGCCTGGCGCTCTGCGCCCTGGGGATGCTGCTCATCGCGACCACCCACGTGGCAGGGGTGCTGGCCGGCAGCGTACTCATGGGCATGGGCTACGGCGGCATCACGCCCGCCAGTTCCTACTTCCTCAGCCAGAGCGGCCCGCTGAAAAACCGCAGCCTGCTGTTCTCGATACGGCAAAGCGGCGTCCCCGCCGGGGCTGCACTGGCGGCCTTGCTGGTGCCGGTCATGACGCAGCATGTCGGATTGCTGTGGGCCTTCGTGGCGCCGGGCCTGATCGGCCTGCTCGGTGCGATCGCCTTCAACAGCAAGTCGGCGCAAGACCACGACCCGGCCCCGGCGGCCAGCAAAGGCGCAGCATCCGCAGAGAGCGTCTGGTCGCTGCTGCGCAGCCATCCGCCACTGCGCATCCTGACGCTGGTGGCCTTCCTGTTCTCGGGCTTGCAGGTCACTGCCATTGCCATGCTGCTGCCCTTCCTGCACGGCTTCCAGCAGATGTCGATCGAACAGGCCGCCATGCTGCTGACGCTGTTCAATCTGGTGGGTGTGGTGTTCCGGCTGATCTGGGGCCGCTGCGTTGACCGCGGCGTGCCGGCGCTGCGCATGCTGGCCGTCTCCGGCCTGCTGGGCACGCTGGGCTTTGCCATTCTCGCGTGGTCGGCCTTTGCGCCCACACCGATGCTGATGTTCCATGCGGCCGCCGCCGCGCTCGGGGTGGCCGTGGTGGCCTGGAATGGCGTGCTGTTCTCGGAGATCGCCATCCTCGTGCCGCGCGCCCAAGTGGGCCGGGCCACCGGGCTGTGCGTGTTTGCCGGATTCATCGGCGTGGTGCTCATGCCCACCGTACTGACCCTGGCCATCGAGCAGCGCGCCGCCTCCGGATTGGTGTTCGCGCTGGGCGCAGCGCTGTCGATGCTGGTCGGCTGGCAGACCTGGCGCCGCGCAGCGCGCCCGGGCCAGGCAACCTGATTCGCCTGCGCCACCGGTCGCGCGCGCTCACCGGCGTGCGGCCTTGGTGAAGCTGACCCGCCCCATCTCGCCGGCATTGGCCAGCAGGCGCAATCGCGCCGAGCGCCACTCTCCCAGCGCACGGATGCGTTCCAGTTCGGCATCGGCCAGGGCCGTCTGGGCGTTGAGCATCTCCACGATATCGGCCGCACCCGTGTCGTACTTGCGCCGCACCGACTCTACCGAGCGCTGGGCCGCTTCCAGCAGGCCGCGTGCAGAGGCCATGCTGCGCAAGGCGGTGGTCGCCTCTGCATAGGTAGTGGCGATGTCGCCCAGCACCTGCGCCTGTACTTCACGCAGTTCGGCCTCGCGCATCTCCAGTTGGGCCTGCGCGCCATCGACCTTGTAGCCGTTGGCAAAGCCATCGAAGATCGGGATGGTCAGGTTCAGTCCGACCACCGTATCGCGATCGCCGCGACTGCCGGGCTGGTTCGGACGGCCGTTGATGTAACGGCTGGCCGTCATGTCCAGCGTCGGCAGGCCGTCGGCCACGGCGACTCTCACCTTCTCGCGGGCGGCCTCCACCTGCCCGCGTGCAGCCAGGATCGCCGGGTGATACTGCCGGGCCGATTGCAGCCAGCCCGGCAGGTTCTGCTCCAGCCCGAGCGGATCCTCCTCGGTCTCCGAGGACAACGTGATGACCGGTACGTCGCCCACCTCGTCCAGCAAACCCAGGCCCACGGCCAGCATCACCACGCTGCGCTTGTACTGGCCGATGGCGCGCGCCAGTTCCAGCTCGGCCCTGGCCACGAAGGTGCGTGCCTGCAAGGTCTCAGGCAGGGCTCCCACGCCGCGCTGCTCGCGCTTGATGGCGGCCTCCAGGATCTGGCGCGCCAGCGCCAGGCTGCGCTCGCGCGACTGCTGTGCGGCGCGTGCGCTGTGGGCGTCGTAATACAGGCCGACGGCATTGCCCATGGCTTTCTGCAGGGTGGCGTCCTGACTGGCCGAGGCTGCCTGCAGCAGCACATCGGCCGCGCGCTGGTTGGCACTGCGCCCGCCGAAGTCGAGCAGGCGCCAGGTCAACGTCGCATACAGCGTGCCGATCGAGCGCTTGCTGCTGCCCTGGTCCGACGTGGCGCTCTCGCGGTACTGGCCGACACCCGCCCCGAGGGTGGGCAGGTAGGCTGCACGCGCCTCGCCCAGTTGCGACGACTGCAGCTTGATCGCGGCCCATGAGGCTTGTACCTGGGGCTGATGGCACAGCGCCAGGTCCACCGCATCGACCAGCGTGAGCACCTTGCCCGGCGTGAAGGGGCTGGTTGCGCAGCCCGTTGCCCGGTCGTCGCCGGGCAGTATTTTTCCCTTGTCCAGTTCGGGCGGGCGTGCCAGCAAGGGATCGAAGCGCGCAGGCGGGGCCGCACCAGCCGGTGCCGCAAGCAGCGAGACCATCAGGATCAGGGCCGTTACCGCATGGCGCGGTCGCAAAGAGTCATCAACGCTCATGCAAAGCCTCCTTCTGATGCCGCATCAACGGCGACAGCACATACTCGATCACGCGCCGGCTGCCGGTGCGAATCCCGACATTGACGGCCAGCCCGGCCGACAGCGGCAAACTGCGACCATCGACATTCAAGCTGTTGCGGGCAAGCAGGATGCGCGCGGAATAGACCAGGCCCTTCTTCTCATCCTGAATGGCATCGCGCGACACATGCACCACGCGCGCCGGGACGGTGCCGTACTTGGTGTAGTCGAAGGCATCGATCTTGACCTCGACCTCCTGCCCGATGCGCACGAAGCCGACGTCCTTGTTCTCCAGCCAGGCCTCGATCTCGATGTCGCCCTCCTCCGGCACGATCTGCATCAGGGGCTGGGCGGCCGCCACCACACCGCCCACGGTATGCACGGCCAGCTGCTGCACGGTGCCGCTGACGGGGGCCATGAGCGTGAGCAGGCGGCTGCGCTCTTCGGCGCGGCGCTGGTCCTGCTGTGCGGATTCGATGATCTTCTCGGCTTCGATGCGACTGTCGTGGGCTTCCTTCTGCGTCAGCGCCAACAGCGCGGTGCGCTGGTTGCGGGCCTCGCTCAACTGGCCTTGCAGATCCACCCTCGCCTGCTCCTTCTCCAGCCATGCATGACGCGAGACGGTGTTGTCGGCCATCAGCTCCTTGTAATCGGCGGCACGCGCGCTGGCCAATTGCAAGGCCGCTGCGTAGCGCGTGATCTCGTCATCGATCCGGGCCAGCCGCGCCCGGAAATCCTGGTACTGGCCCTGCAACTGGCGCTCGGCCGAGTCCCGCTGCGCGCGGCCTGCGCCGCCAAGCTCCGCCAGTTGCGGCGCCTGCAGCTGCTGCACCGCCTGCATCATGGCCGCCGCGCGCGCCACCTGCAGCCGCGCCTGGGCCACGGCGTCGGCGGCCTTGTCGCGTTCGGCATCACTGCTGGTGGCATCGAGTTCCATGAGGATCTGGCCGACTCGCACGCGCTGTCCTTCCCTGACCAGGATGTCGCGCACGCTGGCCACCTCGATGGACGCGATGGTCTTGATGCGGGCCGACGGAATGACCTTGCCGGTAGCGTTGACCACGATGTCGATGTGGCCCACCAGCGACCACAGCAGCGTGAGCAAGACCATCGCCATGAGCAGGCGCGCAGTCCAGCGCAGGCTGGCCGAATCGGGCGATTCCTGCAGCGACAGCGCGGCCGGCAGGAACTCGGCTTCCTGCTCGTTGTAGAAGCCGCTCTTGCGCGGATCGCGCTGGCGCCATGCATGCCGCAGTACGCGCCCATAGCGCTGCCACAGCGCCAGCCAGGCCCGGGAACGATGATGCAGACTCATGGTGTCTCCCCTTGCAATGGCTTGCCGGCCTGCAGCGCACAGAGGTGCGCATAGATGCCGTCGGGCAGCATGAGCAATTCCTCATGGCTGCCGCTCTCGACGACGCTGCCGCGCTCCATGACCACGATGCGGTCGGCATCGCGCACGGCCGACAGGCGGTGCGCGATGATGAGCACGGTGCGCCCGGCACAGATCTGGCGCATGTTGTCCTGGATGATTTTTTCGGATTCGTAGTCCAGCGCGCTGGTGGCCTCGTCAAAGATGAGGATGCCGGGATTGCTGATGAGTGCGCGCGCAATGGCGATGCGCTGGCGCTGTCCGCCGGACAGTCCGCTGCCCTGCTCGCCGACCAGCGTGTCATAGCCCTCGGGCAGTTCGCAGATGAAGTCATGCGCTCCGGCCAGCTTGGCGGCGGCGATCACCTGCTCGATCGGTGCGGAAGAATCGACCAGGGCGATGTTGTCGCGGATGGAGCGCGAGAACAGCGTGTTCTCCTGCAGCACCACGCCGATCTGCTGGCGCAGCGAGGCGGTGTCGATGATGGCGATGTCCTGCCCATCGACGGTCACGCGTCCGCTCTCGCAGACGTAGAGCCGCTGCACCAGCTTGGCCAGCGTGCTCTTGCCGGAGCCGGAGCGGCCGACGATGCCGATCACCTCGCCCGGCTGTATCTGCAGCGTCAGTCCGCGAATGACTTCCGGCGTTTCGGGACGATAGCGAAAACTCACGCGCTCAAACGCAATCGCACCGCTCACGCGCGGCAGGCGGGTGCGCTGGCCGGCCACTTCGCTGCGCGCATCGAGCACATCGGCCAGCCGGCTCATGGAAATGCCGATCTGCTGGAAATCATTCCACAGCTGCGCCAGCCGCAGGATGGGTGCCGCTACTTGACCTGCCAGCATGTTGAAGGCCACCAGTTCGCCCACGGTCAGGGTGTTGTCCACCACCTGCAGCGCGCCCATCCACATGATGCCCACGCTGACCAGCTTGCTCACCAGGTTCACGCCGCCGTTGGCCACCAGGCTGATGTTGGTGGTGGTGAGACCGGCGGCGACATAACCGGCCAGCTGCTGGTCCCACTTGCGTTGCCAGTGCGGTTCCACGGCAAGTGCCTTGACGGTGTCCATGCCGGTCAGGGTCTCCACCAGGAAGGACTGGTTCTCGGCGCTCTTGTTGAACTTGTCGTTCAGGCGTGCGCGCAGCACCGGTGTGAAGATCAGGGACAACAGCAGATAGACCGGGATGGAAGCCAGCACGATCAGCGTCAGCGGCACGCTGTACCAGAGCATCACCGCCAGGAAGATGAAGGAGAACATCAGGTCCAGCACCAGCGTCATGGCATTGCCGGTGAGGAAGCTGCGGATGTTTTCCAGCTCGCGTACGCGGGCAATCGAGTCACCCGCGCGGCGTACCTGGAAGTAGGCCAGCGGCAGGCTCAGCAGATGGGCGAACAGGCGCGCGCCCAGTTCCACGTCGATCTTGCTGCTGGCCTTGGCGAAGATGGCGGTACGAATCCCGGTCAACAGGGCTTCGAAAATGGTGGCGGCGATCAGGCCGACCGCTATCACGTTGAGCGTCATCATGGCGTGGTTGACCAGTACCTTGTCCATCACCACCTGGAAGAACAGGGGCGTCACCAGGCCGATGATCTGCAGCACCAGCGAGATCAGCAGCACCTCGGCCAGCACCTTGCGATACTTGACCACGGCCGGGATGAACCAGGTGAAATCGAAGCGCGAGGACTCGCCCGCATAGCTGGCCTGGCTGGTCATGAGGATCACCTGGCCACCCCAGAGCGCCATGAATTCGCTGCGCGTGAGCACCTGCGGTGCTTGGCCCGGCCGCTGGATCAGGATGCGCAAGGGCGCGCCCGCTGCCTCCTGCGGCGCGGCGTCGATCTTGGCCAGCACGAAGAAGTTTCCGGCGTGATCGACGCAAATGGCTGGTACCGGCGTGCGCTCCAGCCTGGCCGCTTGCTGGCGGATGGCGCGCGCCTTCATGCCCAGTGCGCGCGCGCCCAGCAGGATGGTCTGCACGCTGAAGGGCTCGCGGCCGAATCGGTGCTGCAATTGCACGGCATCGGCTGCGATGCCGTGCAGCTTGGCCAGCATGATCAGGCACAGCAAGCCGCTGTCCGTCCCCGCCTGGCCGGGGTCGTGGTCCGTCTGGTTCATAGGATTTCCGAGAGGGTTGCTTCGAGGATGGTGGGTCAAGGACGGCCGCTGCCCTGCTTGCCGGCCGCCTTGACGGACCGTGGGTCCGTGTTCAGTGGGTCACGGTCAACAGCACCTGGTCCGCACTGGACTGGCCGCTGCGCCACTCGGTCTGGGTCGCCGCCGGCGGTGCGAAGCTGGCCATGGCCTGCACCAGTTTTTCCACATCGCTGTCGTAGAGGGTGTAGCCCTCGGCGGTCCTGATGCGCTCGATGTGGTTGTCGCTGCCGCTTGCACCGCCGACGTACCAGTCCTTGACGGTGATCTGGTCCTGTCCGCCCAGCACGTCGATCTGCAAGTCATTGCCCACGTGCTGGAACCACAGGTTGGTCTGCCTGATGTCGGTGAACTGCAGCGTATCCAGGTTGCCCTGGGTGGCATCGTTGTCGGCCACCAGGTCCTGGCCATCCCCGCGGCTGAAGACGTAGGTGTCGTTGCCGGCCTGGCCTGCCAGCGTATCGTCGCCTCGGCCGCCGGTGAGGATGTTGTTGCCGCGATTGCCGACCAGCTGGTTGTCCAGCGCATTGCCGCTGCCGTTGAGGCTGGCGTCGGTCATCTTGATCGGTGCCACCGTGATGAGCGCATTCGCGCCGTCGACATTGGCCGCGTAACGCAGCTGCTCCATGGTCAGGAAACGGCACATGTCGCTGGCATTGCCCTGGCCGGAATCGGTGATGTAGACGCCTTGCGCAACACCCGTGGCCTCATCGCAAACCACACCGGTGAGCGTGATCACGTGATCGCTGCGTACCGGGCTGCCGTTGTCGCCATGCCCCCACAGCCGTGACGAGCACACGCCGATGATGGCACCTCGGCCTGCCTGCAGGGCATCCAGCAGCTTCTGCTCCTCATAGCTGGTGAACATCTGGTGGGCCATGTGATAGCTGTCCAGAATCTTGCTGCGTTCGTAGACATTCGTGCCGCCTCCCATGCCGCTGGCATTCTTGGGCGTGCACCAGCCCATCTGGATCGCGCGGCGTACTACATCGGGCTCGCTGACGGACTGTCCGGCGATGGTCAGCAGGTTGGCGATGCTGGCCTCGCCACAAGTGCCGTCGTAACCCGCGATATCGCCGCCCTGGTCGTAGTCGAGGTGGTAGTCATGCGGCGCGCCATAGACCAGCACCGGCTTGCCGTCCATGCTGGCGCGCTGCGGTGTGCCCGCGTCCAGCAGCACCAGATTCTCGACGTTCTCCCCGAGGGTAGTGCTGATGCGGGAGTAGACGGTATCGATACCCTCGCCTGCCTGTTCCGTCACCTTGTCGCCGGGGTTGTCGATGAAATAGCTGTCGTTGCCCTTGCCCCCGATCATGGTATCGGCACCAGTTACGCCGTCGATGACGTTGTCCTGGCTGTTGCCCACGATGAGGTTGTCCAGGCCATTGCCGCCGGCGTTGTAGTTGCCGCCTTCCAGCAGATGCAGTTCTTCCACGAACTCGGTCAGCGCATAGCTGCTGCCCGCCAGCACCGTATCGTAGCCGCCATTGTCGCGCTCCAGCACCACATCGCCGGGACTGCTGACGACGTAGGTATCGTTGCCGCTGCCGCCTTCCATGTGATCGTTGCCGGCGCCGCCATCGAGATAGTCATCGCCTCCGGCGGTGATGAGGGTATCGTCGCCGGCGCCGCCATGAAGTTTGTCGTTGCCCACCACGCTGGCCGGCAATGGTTCCAGCCAGTTGGCGCGGATGTCGCTGCCGACCAGGTAATCATTGCCGTCGCCGCCGTAGAGGATGTCGTCACCATTGCTCCCGGTCAGTTGGTCGTCCCCCTCTTCGCCATGGAGCTGGTCATTGCCGTCGCCGCCATACAGCTTGTCGTTGCCGCTGCCGCCCCGGAGCTGGTCGTTGCCCGCATTGCCCATCAGGCTGTCATTGCCCGCTCCGCCGAAGATCACATCGTCGTCCGAGGGAAGGACCGTCAATCCGAACAGGGACGCGCTGCCGATATCGTTGCCCATGAGGCTGTCATCGCCATCGCCCCCATGCAGCCTGTCATTGCCCCAGCCTCCGAACATGCTGTCATTGCCCGCACCGCCATCGATGAGATCGTCACCTTCGCCGCCGGAAAGCTGGTCATCGCCGTCTTCGCCATAGATCCGATCATTGCCGCCGAAGCCGTTGACGCTGTCGTTGCCATTGCCTGCCCAGAGGATGTCGGCCCCGTTGCGGCCAAAGACCTTGTCGTCGCCGTCACCGGCCAGCAGGGTGGTCAGCCGTGCCGGATCGATGCCCAGCGGGTAGTCCAGTCCGTTGTTGCCGGCGCTGAGCAGGTCGGCACCATCGGTGCCGATGAGAGTACCCGGCGCACTGCTGACGATCTTGAACTGGTTGACCCGGAAATTGATCACCCCGCCGCCGGGCAAAGACATGCTGTTGTCGTTGTCGCGCAGGGTGCGGTAGTTGCTGGGCGGGACTGGCGGATTCTCCCCCGGAGCACTGGCCTGCAAGCGCGCATTGCCGGCAGTGAAGATGCCGTAATCAGTGGCCCGCAGTGCATCGCGTTGCACTCGCTGCAGGGCATCGGCCAGCGCGCTGATCTCGCCGGGCTGGCCGATGCCGTCCTGGTTGGCATCGGACCAGGCCATGAGGCCGGACAATTCCGCGCCACTGAGTTCTCCGTCCCGGTTGCCGTCCAGCGCTGCCAGCTGAGCCGCAGTCACGCCTTGCAGGCGCGCATCGAGAATGCGCCAGCTGCGATCGCTCACCTCATTCCTTGAATCGGCCTCGCTCACCTGGCCTTCGCTGAAGGCCTGCTGCGGCAGGAAGCTGCCGGGATTGAAGCGGCCCGCCTTGCGATAAACGGCGGGGGCATTGGACGAATCCTCCGGTGCGGACGCGGCGGCAGGAACTGGGACCGATGCGTTGGCAGGTGCCGTGGTGGTGCCGCGCGTGATGATTGCTGGCAAGCTTGCCAGCGGCATGAGCGCGGGGCAGTAGAGATCGATGGGACAGAGCATCACCTGGCCATCCAACAGAACCGGCACATACACCGGAACCGGCTGACCCGTCTGCACCGACACCGGGGCCGGTGCGACCGGACAGGCGGGTGCCAGCACCGCAGGGGACATGGCCGGGGGCCGCACGTTCCTGGGCGCAGGGGCTGCCGGCGACAGCGCCACCAGCGCCGCAAGGGATGGCGTGGAAGTGGCCGTGGCAGCGGCGGTGGCGGCCGGTGCGCCGGCCGTCTGGGTAGATGCGACAGAGATCTCGCCCGCTGTGAGCGCCGCCTTCTCGGGCAGCCCATGCGCCGCTACAGCCTCACTGACGTCCACCGACGCAAGAGATGAAGGCGGCGGCAGCAGCGGTCTGGACTCGCCGGGCATCGGGCCAGGGATCTTGCCCGCAGCCTTGCTCGCAGCAAGCGGCGCGGAAGTGCTGCCCGTGCTCGTCGCGGAAAATGCCGCCCACAGCAAGCTGCGCAATGGCAGGCCGGCGTTGTCCGATCCCCTGACGGCAAACTCGGCCGGGCTGAACGCCACGGCTTCCGCCTTCTTCGCCATGGGCGGGCCCCCAGCGCCAAGGAGAACCGCTGGCGCTGCCGCCCGCGTCTTGCCGGACAGGTGCGCCAGCAGCTTCTCGGGCGTCACCAGCGTAATGACAGGCAGGATATCCTTGCGGTTTTCGTTTATTGTTTTCATGTTGTTTTCCCTGAGCGGAGTGCAGCCAATGCGTGGAGGCGGGGCAAAACGTCCGTCTTTCCTCCCTTCGTGGTCCGGGGTGCGCAGCGACCGGCGCGGCGACATGCCGCTGCTCTGTTGTCACTGCAAGCTTGCCCTCCCCAGGGCAGCTTCCGTCGGCGGACGACACATGGTGTCAACCCGGCCACTTTTGCTGAAAGACAAAACAATTTTGCCCCATGGCAATTCAACCCCGGCACAGCTTCCCCGTAAATCGCACCAAAGGACCGCCATGCCGCTGAAAATGGCGGCCCCCGCCCCATGCGGCTTGCAGGCCAAATGAAAGTTTTTTCCGCGACGCAGCGCGCAAAGCGCCACCCCATGCGACATGCAACGCCGATCAAATAGATCAAGCGGAAACGATATGAAGATTTCTGTCCGTGGACGGCGCGCACGAAACTTCACCTAGGTACAGAACGAAGCGAGCATATTTTCATTTTTGAGACACATCGCCGCGTTACCACGAATGCTCTGCCCGCCGCAATACTCCAGAATCCCAATGTGACGAATGCGCCCTTGTGCTTTACCCTGTGATTCAGTAGATTGGCGAAAAAAATGAAAGTCCGAGAGCCACCCTCGAAGGTGCTCCGAGACAACGGAGACGGAAATCAATCACCCTGCCCCTCGCCGCCCGCAGACCTGGTTTGCGGCGTCGATGAGCCTCTTGCTTGCCGTTTCCGGATGTTTGACAGGCTGGTGCGAAATTTGCATCGTCTGACACAAAACAACAGGAGCCCGCGCCATGCATGCCGACCATTTTTCCGTTCACGCCGAACAGTTTTCGGATGTGGACCAGCAAGCCAGTACGCTCACCGGATGGGAGCAGGAGTACCAGCAACTGGGCAGTGGCCGTTTTGTCGGCGCGCTGGCCATGGTGCAGACCGACGAGTTCTGCTTCATCCGCGAGACCACCAACACCGCCCTGCACGAACGCATCGTGCCGCCGCCCGAGCAGATGGTCATCGGCATCTGCAACACCAGCGCCCAAGGCCACCTGCTCAACGGCCGGCCGCTCACGCAGGACCAGTTGATCGTGCTCGATGGCAGCCGGGCACACCACATCCGCACCAACGGTCCGATCGAATTGCTGGGCATCTCGGTGCAGCGCGAGCTGTTCCTGTCGCAGCTGCACGAGCAGGATGAAGCCAGCGTGCGCAAATGGCTGGACCTGTCCGTGCTGCAGCTCGATGCGGCCACGGCGGGCATGCTGCGCCATTACTTCTCGGTTGCCTTCGATCTCCTCAACACGCCAGCGGGCAAGGCCACGCGGCCGATCAGCCCGCGTGCGCTGGCTTCCACCGCCATCAGCAACGTGGCGCTGGCGCTCTCGCTGAACCAGGGCCATCACGAACTGGAATCGACCCTGCCCTCGCGCCAGCGCCGCGAACGCATCGTGCAGAACGCCATCGACTACATGCGCACGCATGCGGGCGAGGAGATCGGCATCCTCGATGTCTGCCGCGCCACCCACGTGAGCCGCCGCACCCTCCAATACTGTTTCGAGGAACGGCTCGACATCTCGCCGCTGCAGTACCTCAAGGCGCTGCGCCTGAACGCGGCCCATCGCGAAATCAAGCGGCGCAGCGGCGAAGAACGCGGCCACGACACCATCGGCAACCTGGCCGCCCTGTGCGGTTTCAACCATCCCAGCCGCTTCGCCTCGGAATACAAGAAGATGTTCGGCGTCCTGCCTTCGGAAACGGTCATCAAAACGGCCGCACAATCCTGAGTCTGCCGGCACAGTCCATATTGGTAACACCCGTTACCAATATGGACTGTGCCGCTGTCCTGGGCAATTTTGGGGCAGAGGTCTAGCCGTTTTTGGCAAAGCTGCCCTGTCTTGGTCCACCACCTCCATCGTCCACTCTCATTTGCACCCGGAGCACGCATCACCATCTGCGCGTGCTCCGGGCAAGCCCGCCTCAAAATACGAGCTTTTCTCACAATAAAACCGACCAGTTGGTTGATTAATATTGTTTCCGGCAACAATCCTGTTTTTGTCACAGGTCAATTCAACGACAAGGGAATAATCCGCTCCATTCTTCGCCTATCAACATCCTGCCGGACAAATCGCTCAGCCTCGCCCTGCAAGCCTTTTTCAAAGCCGATTACAGCGGGGCCGTCTGGTTTTGCACCATCCCCTCCGGGCGTTCCTCCCGAAAATTGCTAAAAGCGGCTAACAGTACCGAGGTGGCCCCTTCTACATTCTCCCTCGTCCACTGCTCCCAAAAAACCACCTATTCAGGACAACGCCATAAGCGAGTCAATTTCCCTGTACGTCAGCGTTTTGTCAGACATGGGGCCCAGCCCGAACGGGTTGTGGCAATAGGAAAGGCCTCCACGCCTTGGGAGCGGTCCGCCATCCGGACTGCGCGGCAGCGCATCCGGCCAACGCACACCCGCATCACAACAAGGGAGAACAACAATGAAGGTCATCCACATGAGCGCCATGGCCCTGGCGCTGGCTGCCACGTTCGCGCAGGCCGCCACGCCCGCCGACCTCGGCGGCAGCCTCACGCCGCTGGGCGGCGAGAAAGCCGGCGGCAACGGCGTGCCGGACTGGAAGGAAGACAACGTGGTCCTGCCCGGCTGGTCCTACGGCAAGCTGCGCCGCGATTTCTTCAAGTACAAGGACGAGAAGAAAACCGAGACCATCGATGCCGCCAACGTCGACAAGTACGCCAGCAAGCTCAGTGCCGGCCAGGTCGCCCTGATCAAGCAGATCAAGGGTTACAAGATGGATGTCTACCCCAGCCACCGTTACTGCAGCGCTCCCGATTTCGTGGTGGAGAACACCAAGAAAAATACCAGCGCCAAGCTCGGTGCCGATGGCTGGAGCCTGGCCGAGGCGGTGGTGCCGGGCATTCCCTTCCCCGTGCCCAAGAGCGGCGAAGAGGTCATGTACAACAGCAAGATGCGCTATCGCGGTGTGGCCCTGGAATGGAAGTCCACCATCACCGCCGTCTCACCGCGCAAGGGCAGCAGCGAATGGATCAAGGCCGGGTCGCAGCAGACCATGTTCTTCCCCTGGGCCGCCAAGGGCAGCGTGAATCTCTCGACCCTGCCGCCGGTGGAGTACTACACCTACTTCGCCTACAACTCGCCCACGGCGCTGGCCGGACAAGCCTTGTCGCTGACCACCTTCCTCAACCAGGCCGGCGGCGAAACTTTTTACTATTTCCCCGGCCAGCGCCGCGTGCGCCGCATGCCCTCCTACGCCTACGACTCGCCGCAGATCGGCATGGAGAACCAGTACACGCTGGATGAGCCCATGGTCTTCAACGGCACCATCGACCGCTTCGACTGGAAGCTGGTCGGCAAGAAGGAAATGTACGTGCCGTATGGCAGCTTCGGTGCCACCGACTTCAAGGCCAAGTTCGAAGACGTGGCCGGTGACGAGTCCATCGCCGAAAGCGCCCGCCGCTACGAGCTGCACCGCGTCTGGGTGGTGGAAGCCACGGTCAAGGCCGGCGTGCGCCACCTCGCGCCCAAGCGCACTTTCTATGTTGACGAGGACAGCTGGAACCTGGTCGCCGCCGATGATTACGACGCACAAGGCAAGCTGTGGAAGCACCGTGAAGCCTACGTGATCCCGGTCTATGAGACCGGCAGCTGCGACCAGGCCGGCTTCGCGCAATACAACCTGGCCGAAGGCCGCTACGTGTTCGACCTGCACGCCGCCGGCACCGGCAAGGACATGGCCTGGGAAGTCGACGGCAAGGGCAATCCGCGCGCCAAGGCCAGCTTCTACAGCGCCGACAACCTGCGTGCCATCAGCGATCGCT
Source organism: Herbaspirillum sp. 1173 (assembly GCF_031455335.1). Lineage (NCBI taxonomy): Bacteria > Pseudomonadati > Pseudomonadota > Betaproteobacteria > Burkholderiales > Oxalobacteraceae > Herbaspirillum > Herbaspirillum sp. 1173. The sequence goes on from NZ_JAVDSP010000001.1 coordinate 1,370,470, forward strand.
GAGCGGTCCTGAGACGGCATCCGCAACGGGAGAGGAACAACAATGAAAAATCATCTGCAAACCAGGGTCATCGCATTGGCCGCCGCCACGCTGTGCAGCGGCGCGGCACAGGCCATCACCTTCGAGGGCGAGACTGTGTCCGGCAATTTCGATTCCACGGTCTCGCTGGGTGTGGGCGTGCGCGCCAGCAAGCAATCCTGCGGCCTGATCATCGGCAGCAGTGGCGGCAGTGCAGCGGCCGCCTCCGGCACCAGTGCGCCGGGTGGCTGTGCCGATGCACTGTCATCGCTCAACGACCAGGGCGACCTGAACTACAACCGGGGCGACCGCTTCACCACCTATCTCAAAGGCACCCATGAGCTTTTGCTCAACATGCCGGAAGACGTGAAATTCCTGGGCCGCGTGAGCTGGCTGCGCGATTACTCGGCCACTCGCAGCACCGGCAACATCAGTGGAGCCAATACCACCGGCCGCGCGCTGTCGGATGACGCCACCAATGAATTGCATTCCAAGGTGCGCCTGCTGGACCTGTGGGTCAGCAAATCCTTCGACCTGGGCGAGGAACGCGCCCGCATCCGCGTCGGCAATCAGGTGGTGAACTGGGGCGAGAGCCTGTTCATCGCCGGCGGCATCAACCAGACCAATGCCATCGACCTGATGCGCCTGTCCAATCCGGGTACGCAGTTGAAGGAAGCCATCCTGCCCGCCCCCATGGTCAACTTCGCCACCGGCCTTGGCCGTGGATTCTCGGTGGAAACCTATGTGCAGCAAGGCTGGGAGAGCAATTACTTCCCGCCCGTGGGCAGCTACTGGTCGACCGCCACCGTGGGCAGCGGCGCCGATGCGCTGGGTGTGCCGGTCACCGGCCGTCCGCGCTCCACCGGCCAATATGGTGTGGCCCTGCGCTATACGCCGCCGGGTGCCGATGTGAACTTCGGCCTGTACGTGATGAATTACCACGACAAATCGCCCGTGCTGTCGACCGCCAATACCGCCAGCGGCCTGGGCTATTCCTATCTGGAAGACCGCAAGATGGTTGGCCTCTCGGCCAATTTCCCGCTGGGCAACTGGGCCATCGGCACGGAACTGTCGTATCGGCCCAAGGATGCGGTCTCGCTCAACGGCTCGGTGCAGAACGCCAATGGCGGCCTGTGCCAGACCAATGGCAAGTGCTACATCGAGACCGAGAAATACCAGCTGGCCATCACCGGCATGCTCAGCCTGACCCCCAGCGAACACGGTGCCGTGCTCAAGACCCTGGGGGCCGATACCGCCACGCTGATGGTGGAAGCGGTGGCCATCAAGTATCCCAACCTGAAGAGCGCGTATGGCGGCATCCCCGTGGCTGCGGGCCTGTGGGGCTGGGGCTACGACACCACGGCCAATGCCAGCAATACACTGGCCAATGGCGGCAATACTTCCGGCGTGGGCAGCGCGACTTCGTATGGCTACAACTTCGACTTCAGCTGGGTCTACGACGGTTCGGTGATCCCTGGCTGGCAGGTCATTCCCGATGTCTACTTCTTCCATGCCGTCAAGGGCCGCACGCCCAATGCCACGGCGACTTTCATGGAAGGCGCGAAGATGGCCAACTTCACCGTGACCTTCACCCAGAACCCGGCCAAGTGGCAGGTGGCGCTGAACTTCGCCAAATTCTGGGGAGGAGCCAGCGTGTTCGATCAACCGCTGCGTGACCGCAGCTTCTATGGCATGACCATCAGCCGCAACTTCTGAGGCCGCGCGCCCGGGCCCTCCACGGTCCGGGCGCATTGACGTGCAATCCCGTTTTGCTTGAAGCCGCCTGCGGGCGGCCCGCGTTTTTGAACTCCGACCCGAGACCACCGCACCATGGCCAACGCCCCTTCCCTGTTCAGTCTGGATAGACTCGAAGCCAGCCTGTTCCGCCTGCGCATTCCCATCCTGGCCCTGCTGCTGGCCTTCACCGCCGTGCTGTCGTATTTCGCGCTGCAATTGCGCATGGACGCCGGCTTTGAAAAACAGATGCCGACCCATCACGAATACATCGACACCTTCAAGCAATACCGCGATGACGTGCTCGGGGCCAATCGCCTCAACATCGTGCTGCGCGCACGCAAGGGCAGCATCTGGACCAGGGAGGGACTGACCCGTTTGTCCGAGATGACGCAGGCCGTCATGTTCCTGCCCAATATCAGCCGACTCGGCGTGCAGTCGCTGTGGACGCCCAACACTTTCGTGAACGAGATCACCGAAGAGGGTTTCCGCGCCGACCCCGTCATCCCCGGCACCGTGATCCCCTCGGCGCTCACGCCGGAGACCATCGAACAGATCCGCAATACGGCCGTCAATGGCGGCTTCGTCGGCACCCTCATCTCGCGCAACCAGGACAGCGCCATGATCGTGGCCGAGATCAACGAGTTCGATGCCAAGGGTGACAAGGTCGACTATCTGGCCTACAACAAACTGCTCAACGACCTGCGCGCGAAATACGAGAACGCCGACTTCGAAGTGCAGATCATCGGCTTTGCCAAGCAGATCGGCGACGTGGCCGATGGTGCCGAAGGCGTGCTCAAATTCTGCGCCATGGCCCTGCTGCTGACCACCGTCGCGGTCTACTGGTATTGCCGCTCGCTGCCCTTCACGCTGCTGCCGGTGGCCTGCTCGCTGGTGTCGCTGGTGTGGCAATTCGGCACGCTGCGCCTGCTCGGTTACGGGCTCGATCCGCTGGCGGTGCTGGTGCCCTTCCTGGTGTTTGCCATTGGCGTCTCGCATGGCGTGCAGCAGATCAATACCATCGTGCGCGGCATTGCCAGTGGCCAGTCCTGCGAAGCGGCGGCCCGCGCCAGTTTCAAGGGCCTGCTCATTCCGGGCGTGCTGGCGCTGGTGACGGCGCTGGTGTCCTTCGTCACGCTGGTGATGATCCCGATTCCCATGGTGCGCGAGCTGGCCATCACGGCGTCCATCGGCGTGGGCTACAAGATCATCACCAACCTGGTCATGCTGCCGCTGGCGGCCTCGCTGCTGAAGGTCGGCAAGACCTATGCCGACAGCGCCATGCGCGCCCAGCAGGCCAGAGGCCGCTGGCTGGCCGTGCTGTCCCGCTCGGCACAGCCGCGCGTGGCGCGCAGTATCGTCGTCATCACCCTGCTGGTGCTGGCCGGATCGGCCTGGTACAGCCATGACCGCCTGGTCGGCACGCTGCAGCCGGGCGCACCGGAACTGCATGCCGACGCACGCTACAACCGCGATGCCCGCTGGATCGCGGACAACTACGGCAACGGGCTGGACTGGCTGACGGTCATCCTGTCGACGCCTTCCAATTCGTGCGACAACGTCAGCTTCGGGCGTTATCAGGATCAGTTCGATACGGTCATGCGGCATGTACCGGGCGTGCTGTCCGTGAGCTCCTTCGCCGACCAGATGAAGATCTATAACGAGGGTTACAACGAGGGCAATCCGGCCATGTTCACGGTGCCGCTGGATGCCGCCAACTATGCCGCCCTGGCGGTAGAAATCGGGCGTGTACGCGGCTTCCTCTCCAAGGACTGCAACATGCTGGCCAGCCATCTGTTCCTGGCCGACCACAAGGCTGCCACCATCAATGGCGTGATCCAGGCCGTGAAGGCCTATCGCGACCAGCACAAGCTGGCCGGGCTGGAAATCCGCCTGGCCGCAGGCAACGCGGGCGTGATCGCGGCCGTCAATGATGAAGTGGAAAAATCCGAGCTGCCCATGATGCTCTACGTCTATGGGGCCATCGTGCTGCTGGTGTTTGCGGTCTATCGCGACTGGCGCGCCATCATCGCCTGCTGCCTGCCGCTGACGGTGGCTACCTTCATCGGCTATGCCTTCATGAAGCAATTGCAGATCGGCCTGACAGTAGCGACTCTGCCCGTGATGGTACTGGCCGTGGGCATCGGCGTGGACTATGCCTTCTACATCTACAACCGGCTGCAGCTGCATCTGGCTGCTGGCCTGCCCATTGAAGAGGCGCTGCACAACGCGATTCAGGAAGTGGGCATCGCCACCATCTTCACGGCCATCACGCTCGCCATTGGCGTGGCCACCTGGTCCTTCTCCGACCTCAAGTTCCAGGCCGACATGGGCAAGCTGCTAGCCTTCATGTTCCTGGTCAACCTGGTCATGGCGATGACCGCCCTGCCCGCCTTTGCAGTGGTGCTGGAGAAGATGTTCCCGCGCAAGTCGCCCATCAAGCTCAACAGCGCCCTGGCGCACTGATTACCGATCGCAAGGACGATTCATGATTTATTTCCGCAAACATTCTGTGACGCTGGCCTTGGCCGTGCTGGCCGGTGGCGTCTCCCCTGGCGCATTGGCGCAGGCCGGCGCGCCGGTCACGCTGTCACCGGCGCGCTCCGATGCGCATGCCCTGCACAACATGATGCTGGGCGCGACCCGTGCCGGCAGCCGCATCGTGGCCGTTGGCGCCTATGGCTACATCATCCTCTCCGACGATGGCGGTGCCAGCTATCGCCAGGCCGACAAGGTACCGGTCGATACCACGCTGACCTCGGTCAGTTTCGCCGGTGCAGAGCAAGGTTGGGCCGCCGGCCACGGTGGCGTGATCCTGCACACCGCCGATGGCGGCAAGACCTGGGCCCTGCAGCGCAGCGACACCAGCGTGGACCAGCCACTGTTTTCGGTCTGGTTTGCCAATGCCAATGAGGGCTGGGCGGCCGGCTTGTGGTCGCTGCTGCTGCATACGCGCGATGGCGGCAAGAGCTGGCAGCAAGTCAAACTGCCCACGGCACCGGGCCAGCAGCGCGGCGACCTGAACCTGCTGCACATCTTCCCCGGCCGCGATGGCGCGCTGTTCGTCGCGGCCGAGCAAGGCGTGCTGTATCACTCGCCCGATGGCGGCCAGCACTGGGAAGCGCTGGCCACGGGGAGCAAGGCTTCGCTGTGGAGCGGCGTGGTCACTGCCTCCGGGGCCATCATCGTTGGTGGTCTGGGCGGCAAGCTGCTGCGCAGCGAGGATGGTGGGCAGCACTGGCAGGTATTGGCCTCGCCCACCAGCGGCTCCATCACGGCCCTGCGCAGCGAAGGCAATCAGGTCATGGCAAGCTCGCTCTCCGGTTCGCTGCTGGTGAGCGAGGACGACGGACGGCAATGGCGCATCAAGGCTGTGGCACGCGATGCGCTGACCACGCTGGAATTGCAGGATGGACGGGCCGAGCGGCCGATCGCGTATGGCAAGGGCGGGCAGGCCAAGCTGGAGGCGAGCGTGACGCGCTAAGCTTTCCCACTGGGGCGCGCATGCATCATGTCGCTTCGGGCATTAAAAAAGGATATCCACGGATATCCTTTTTTTGATACAGCACCGTACGGTTATTTTTTCAAACTGATCACTTGCGGCTGCGTGACACCCTTCAATCCCTCCTGCCCGAATTCCAGTCCCCACCCCGAGCGCTTGTTGCCGCCAAAGGGCACCATGGGATGGACCATGCCGTGCTGGTTCACCCACACCGTCCCGGCCTGCAATCGGGTAGCCACTTCGGCAGCACGCTGCGTATCACTGCTCCACACCGACGCGCCCAGGCCGACGTCGAGCCGGTTGGCATTGGCGATGGCCTGCTCCAGATCGCTGTAGCGGATGATGGGCAGCACCGGCCCGAACTGCTCCTCGTCCACCAGACGCGCACCATCGCGGATCTCGGTCACCAGCGTGAGCGGATAGAAATTGCCCGGGCCATCCGGCAGCACGCCACCGCAGACGATGGTGGCGCTCTCTTCACGGGCACTGTCCACCAGCGCCGCCACTTTCTTCAACTGCATGGGATTCTGTACCGGCCCCATGGCGATGCCGGGCTGCAAGCCGTCGCCCATGGGCGTGGCCGCAATGATGGCCTTGAGCTCGGCCACGATCTGGTCATGCAGCGCATCGGGCACGTAGAGGCGCTTGACACAAGCGCAGGTCTGGCCCATGTTGAGGAAGGCGCCCCAGAACAGGCCCGGCGCAATCGCCTTGGGATCGGCATCTTCCAGCACGATGGCCGCATCATTGCCGCCCAGTTCCATGGTGGTCGGGGTGAGGTTGCGCGCGGCCGCCGCGACGATGCGCGCGCCGGTCGCACCGGAGCCGGTGAACATGATCTTGTTGACGTCCGCATCCTCCGCCAGCAGGGCGCCCACGCTGCCATCGCCGCTGACCGTATTGAGCACGCCGGCCGGCAGTGCTTCCGCAATCACGCGCGCCAGTTCCAGGCCGCAGACGCTGGTGTATTCGGAGGGCTTGAGCACGACCGTATTGCCGGTGTAGAGCGCCGGGATGATCTGCCAGATGGAAATCATCAGCGGCCAGTTCCAGGGTGCGATGGCGGCAATCACGCCATAGGGCTTGCGATGCAGTTCGTCGCGCCGGGTCTCATCCTCGAACACCACTTCCGGGGCCAGTTCCAGGCTGGCCGTGGCGCGCGTCCAGGCCTCGCAGCCCCACAGTTCGAAGCGCGAGCCCGGCACCTGGTCAGGACCTACGCCGCCCAGAGGACGGCCCTGCTCCAGCGTCACCAGCGTGGCCAGCCGTTCGGCGTTGGCGGCGATGGCATCGGCCACGCGCTGCAGATGCTCGCGCCGCTGCGCCAGTGACAAGGCTGCCCAGCCGGGCTGCGCCTGGCGTGCGGCGGCCACTGCAGCGGCGACCTCGATGGCATCGGAGTGCGGGAAGCGGCCCATGACCTGGCCGTTGGCGGGATTGTGCGAATCGAGCAGGCGGCTGCCCGTGCGCAGCTGGCCGCCGATGATGTTGGATGCGATGTGCATGGAGTCTCCTTGTGAAAAAAGACCGTCGGGCCGAAGCGCAGACGGTCAAGCTTTGCCGGCTTGGGGAAGCCTTATTTCTTCTTGTTCAGGCCGAGGATGGGCGTCTCGTCGAAGAAGTTCCAGGGCTTCAACAGGACGTGCACCCATTCGGTGGGCATGATGGGCCACTCTTCGGCACGCGCCACGTGCGTGGTGCCGGTGGTCAGCCAGACCACATCGTCCTGGTTGACGATGGACTGGTTGTCCTTGACGAAGGCGCCCAGACCGGTGTCCTCGTGCGAGCGGTTCGGATACTTGCCTTCCGGGAAGCGCTGCTGCGGGTCATAGCGGGTCACCCACAGCTGGCGGTCCATGAAGCTCAGGCGCTTGTTGAGCCATTCATCGGGCGAGAAGTTGGCGCCCTTGGCAATCGGGTGCGTACCGCCCGCATACGGGATCAGCTGGTAAGAGACCGGATTGCCGACCTTGTTGAACTTGTTCGGATTGCTCAGCAAACGAATGGTCGATGCATCGAATTTCTGCGCCGCCTGCTGCTCGGTCTCTGCGGTGCGCTGCACGGTCTGCATGGTGCTGCTGCGCGGGCCGCCCCGGGTGTTGGGCAACACCACCGGATCAACTTCGGTGAGCGTATTGCCTTCACCATCGATGTCCAGATCAAGACGGAAGTTGTAGATATGCTGGTGCGTGGTGCCGACGATGTTGTGATCGATCAGCGTGCCGTAACGCGTGTCCTCGGCCGCGCTGGCGTCACGCATGGTCGAGGACTTCACGCCCTTGACCGCTTCGATGCCGGTGGCGCCGGCATTGATGCCGATGGTGCCGTTCTCGGCAAAGACCCAGTCGAAGATGTAGTCGTAATTGCCGACCGTGCTGATCCAGCGGATCACCAGCTCACGCCGCTCCACCGACAGATTGGGCTGGCCGTATTCCTGGTGCTTGAATTCCGGACCGGCATAGCGTTCGAAGACGCCAATGGCGCGCGGGATGGTGCGCGGCTTGCCGCTGGTGTCGGCCAGCGTGGCATCGAGCAGCACCACGTTGTCAGGGGCATCCTTGCCGCGCTCGATGGGTGAGGTCAGCGTGCCCATGCCGTATTCGCCCGAATCCAGGTAGGCCTTGAAATACCAGCCCACGTCCGGATCACCGTAAGGCACGATCATGCCGCCCAGCGAACCCTCGTACATGATCTGGCGTTTCTTGCCGTGGTCGTTGTAGGTGACGGTAGAGAACATCAGCCCCACGCGCGAATCCAGCTTGAAGTGCATCTCCCAGTTGCGCCAGCGCAGGGTGTTGCCGGTGATGGTGTAGTTCTTGCCCTCGGGCTCGCTGATGTCCAGCGGCTTGGGCGGCGGCACCAGAGCGCGGCCGCTGCCGTCGTAGCCGGTCGGTTTCATCGGCACCGGGATCACGCCGTTGTCTTCGATCTTGATGACTTTCTTCTGCACCAGATCGACCACCGCCACCAGGTTTTCGATGGGATGGGCCCAGTAATTGCCGTCGCCGACATCCAGGTAGCTGACCACCTTGAGCAGGCGGGCATCTTCCTGCAAGGCATCCTTGCCGCCGAAGTAGCCCACGGTCAGCGGAGTGGCCACCACCTTCTTGATGTCGGTGATGCCGCGCTTGGCCAGCGCCTGGGCGTAGTCGGGGCTGGTTTCCATCGCATTCTGGACGGTGGCGAAGTCATCCACCAGCACCATGCCATGCACGCCGGTCTTGGGCTCCCAGCGCGTCACGCTGCGTTGGCCCAGATCCACCGTACCTTCGATCACCTGGCTGCCATCTAGCAAAGTGAAATCGGCGCGCCGGGCAAAGGTCTGTCCGCGTTCGCCGAGGGCGAATTTCCAGACCTGCTCCTTGGGCGCTTCGGCCACCGTGATTTCGGTAAAGCGATAGGACGGCTGCCAGCGGCCGCTGGCCTTCAAGACATCCAGCGTGGCATTGATCTCATCGGCGCTGAGCGGGTTCAGCGGATGCGGCACGGCCTCGATCTGGAAAGTCTTGTCCAGACTGGGCGCAAAGACGGTATTGATGAATTCGTCGGAGACATAGGGCTGTCCGTTCTTCATCACCAGCGGCACCGGCAGCTTCACGCTCTGGCCGTTGACCAGCGCGGTCGTGGCGCGCGGCTTGACGCGCACGGTCACGCTGTTGCGCTGGATGGTCCACAGACCCGCATAGGCATCCCAGCGCACGGTAGCGCCGAAATCTTCCAGGGTCTTCTTGAGCGGCAACATGTGTGCGGCCGCGCCATGGGCGGCGGCCGGCAGCGGCGCCAGCAAGGCAGTGGCCAGGCCGGCTACGGAAAGCGTAGACAAGACCGCCTTGCGCAGCAGGCGGGAACGGAAACGAGTGGAGGTCATGGTCGGAACGTGTCGGTGTGGAACGGGTGTGATGGATTATTGCGTTCCCTTCCCGCACCGGCGTAGCCCGATTTGGCAAACCTGCGCGCCGCACGAGGTCCTGCGGCGCGCGCAGCCTGCGTTCTCTTCCCGCATGCAGCCTTTCTTTGCCCCTGATGTCTCCGGATCGCACCGCTCAAAAGCAAAACAGCCCCCGCACTGCGGAGGCTGTTTTGCCGTTTTCGGCTATGTTTTTCGGCGCTCTCAGAACTTGTGCCGCAGCCCGATACGCAGGACATTCTGGCTGCTGTCGTCCGCCGGTGCCGACGAATAGGCCGCGCTGATGACGCCGGGATTGAGCACGTCGCTGGCTGACTGGCGGCTGGCCATGGCGTAGAGATCGGTGCGCTTGCTGAAGAAATAATCGATGCCGACATTGAGCTGCGTGGTGTGTCCGCGCGTAGCACCACCGCTGGCACGGGACAGATCGGCACGATCATGGATGACACTGCCCAGCAGGTGCAGCCTGGCATTCATCGCGTAATCCACGCCGACGTCGAACACATTGGCGCGGGTAGCGCTGGTGATGGCCACCAGTCCGCTCGCCGCCAGCGGCTGCTGGGTCGGGCGGCGCACCTGTGACCAGGCTGCGAACAGCTTGGCCGGACCGGCCTGGTAGCTGGCCCCCAGGGTGAAGGTCTTGAGGTCGGTATCACCGGCACTGGACGGCGGCGTATCCGCGGCCAGCTTGCTTTGGTAGTAAGCGGCACCGATGCCGGCATTGCCGCGCCGATAGTTGGCTCCGACGCCGAAGGCTTGTCCCGCTGAAGTCTTGCCTGCGACCTCGCCGAAGCCGTAGAAGAGGCTGCCGGTAAAGCCATCAATGTCGGCCGTATCGAAGCGCAGCGAATTGCTGGTCCGTGCGCCGGTCAGGCGATCGAGGCTGTTGAAGTGACCGGCACGCACACCGCCACCCCCGAAAATCTGGAAGGAACTGTATTGCAGACCAATCTCCTCCAGGTAATCGGTCTGGCGGCCGATGGTCAGGGTGCCGTATTGACTGCTCAGGCCGACCACCGACTTGCGGTCGAACAGGCTGCCCGGCGTGGCCATGGCACCGTCGTCAGCGGAGAATCCGTTTTCCAGCTGGAAGATGGCCGCCAGTCCGCCACCCAGTTCCTCGCGGCCGCGAAAGCCGATGCGCGAGGCCATGGCGTCACCGGAGTCGACACTGACGCGGCTGTTGTTGCCGGCACCGACCTTGCTGGCATAGACCAGGCTCATGTCGATGACGCCATAGACGGTGACGCCGGAAGTCTGGGCCTGGGCACATTGGCTGGCGTTGAGCAGCCCCAGGGCGGAAAGAGTGAAGACGAGTTTTTTCATGAGAAGCGTGCCGCACGCGGCATGGTGCAGAAAACGTCAAATCATCCCGGGTGCTTTCTGCCGGGTGGAGGGAGGAGAATGGCACTGGCCGGGTCCAGGGAAGGCACATGGTAGGAGCCCCTTCCCCCCGCAGCAATTACCTCTTGGGATAGTGCCCGCGCGGGTCATTGCGGCTGGCGCGAAGCCTGTGCCCATGCCATACTTGCGGCGGCCCGCTGACGCTTTTTGCGCAGTGGCGCGCAAGTTCGGTACACTGCCCTCTTCCAACCTTGCCCTCGCTGGCCTGACCTGATTTGAACAACGCCGCCACCTTCCGCCTCGAACCGTCCAGCCCGCCTGTGCTGCACGTGGAAGGCGACTGGACCTTGCGCAACTACCGCGCGCTGTCGCACCAGATCGCGCAGCAGCGGCCGGCGGTAGACGATCAGCTGGTGCTGACGTTTTCTGCACTGACCGCCTTTGACACCGTGGGCGCCAAGCTGCTGGTGGATCTGCTGGGCGTGCCCGCAGCCTTGCGCCAGACCGGCGAGGACAGCAATCTGCCGCGCGCCTGGCGCGGCCTGCTGGCCGCCGTGGCCGAGGCCAAGGCCATCGCCATGCCCAAGGCCGCCCCGCCGCCGCAGGCCTGGATTACCGACATGCTGGAACGGGCCGGCGTCGCCACCCTCAACCTGCGCGCCTGTTCGCGCGGCCTGCTGGGTTTTGCCGGACTGTGCCTGCAGACCTTGGCGGCCTCGTTCTGGCGTCCTTCGCGCTGGCGCTTTACGGGCGTAGTGGCCCAAGTGGAACAGACCGGGCTGGACGCGGTGCCCATCGTCTCCCTGCTGACCTTCATGGTGGGTGCCGTGGTCGCCTTCCTGGGGGCGACCGTGCTGGCCGATTTCGGCGCCAGCCTTTATACGGTGGACCTGGTGGCCTTCTCCTTCCTGCGTGAATTCGCCGTCCTGCTGACGGCCATCCTGATGGCCGGGCGCACCGCCAGTTCCTTTACGGCGCAGATCGGCTCGATGAAGGCCAACGAGGAAATCGATGCCATCCGCGCGCTCGGACTGGACCCGATCAACCTGCTGGTCCTGCCGCGCATCATCGCGCTGCTGATCTCCATGCCCCTGCTCACCTTCATCGCCATGATGTCGGGCCTCTTCGGCGGAGCCATGGTGTGCGCGCTGTCGCTGGACATCAGCCCGACCATGTTCCTCTCGCTGCTGCAGCAGGATGTGGGCATCCGCCACTTCGTGCTGGGCATGGTCAAGGCACCGCTGTTTGCCTTCGTGATCGCCATCATCGGCTGCAACGAAGGCTTCAAGGTCAGCGGCAGCGCCCAGTCGGTAGGCCAGCACACCACCTCCAGCGTGGTGCAGTCGATCTTCGTGGTGATTTTGCTGGATGCACTGGCGGCCCTGTTCTTCATGGAGATGGGATGGTGACCCCGGCGCACGACGATCAGGCCGTCGAAGCGATCATCGACGTGCGCGGCCTGCGCAACCAGTTCGGACCGCAAGTGGTCCATGACCAGCTGGACTTGCAGGTGCGGCGCGGTGAAATCCTGGGCGTGGTGGGCGGTTCCGGTACCGGCAAATCGGTCCTGCTGCGCAGCATCGTCGGCTTGCAACGTCCTGCGGCGGGACAGGTGAAAGTGTTCGGACAGGATCTGTCTGCACTGTCCACCGAAGCACGTTCGCAGTATGAGCGTCGCTTCGGCGTGCTGTTCCAGCAGGGCGCATTGTTCTCTTCGCTGACCGTGCTGGAAAACATCGCGCTGCCCCTGACCGAATACGGCGGACTCGATGCCGATGAGGCGCGTGGGGTCTCGGCGATGAAGCTGGCGCTGGCCGGTCTGCCCATTGCAGCCGGCGACAAAACTCCGGCGGAACTTTCGGGCGGCATGATCAAGCGCGCCGCGCTGGCCCGTGCGCTGGCGCTGGATCCGGACATCCTGTTCCTGGACGAACCGACCGCCGGCCTCGACCCCATCAGCGCCGCCGCCTTCGACCGCCTGATCCTGACCCTGCGCGACGCGCTGGGCCTGACCGTGTTCCTGGTCACCCATGACCTGGACACCCTCTATGCCATCTGCGACCGCGTTGCCGTGCTCTCGGCCAAGCGCGTACTGGTGGCCGACCGCATCGAGGCCGTGGCGGCCTTCGATGATCCGTGGATACGGCAATACTTCCAGGGCCCGCGCGGACGGGCCGCCAGCCAGGCCGCACTGCGTGCTTCGGCCACCCCAACGCATCAAGGAAACGCCTAATGGAAACGCGTGCCCATCACGTCCTCATCGGACTCTTCACCATCCTGGTCGCCCTGGCGGCACTGGTGTTCTGCCTGTGGCTGACCAAGGTCGGACAGGACCGCGACGTCGACTACTACACGGTCATCTTCAACGAGGCGGTCAGCGGCCTCTCGCGCGGCAGTCCTGTGCAATACAGTGGCATCAAGGTGGGCGATGTGGTCGGCCTGAGCCTGGACCCGGCCGACCCGCGCAAGGTGCGCGCCCGCATCCGCGTGACCGGCAAGGCGCCCATCAAGGAAGACACCGGCGCCAAGCTGGCCCTGGCCGGCATCACCGGTACCGCACTGATCCAGCTGACCAATGGCTCGCCCGAGAGTCCTCGGCTGGAGTCCAAGGATGGCAATGACCCGATCATCATCGCCTCGCCCTCGCCGCTGTCGGCGCTGCTCTCCAACGGCGAGGACCTGCTCTCCAACGTCAATGAAGTGCTGCTCAATGCCAAACAGTTCCTGGCGCCGGAAAACGCCCGCCGCCTGAACCAGACCCTGGCGCACCTGGAACAGCTGACCGATACCCTGGCCAACCAGCGCGGCAACGTCGGCACCGCCATGCAGGAACTGGCGGCAGCGGCGCGCCAGGCCAATCTGGCGATGCAGTCGGCCAACCAGTTGCTGGCCACACGCGGCAATGACGCCATGGGCAACCTGCAGCAAGCCATGCGTTCGCTGGCGGCCAGCAGCCAGCAGATCGAAAAGCTGATCCAGCAGAACCAGGCCGCCCTCAACAACGGTGCCCAGGGCGTGGCCGAGATCGGCCCGGCCATTACCGAACTGCGCAGTACCCTGGCCTCGGTGCGGGCCATCAGCCGCAAGCTGGAAAGCAATCCCGGTGCCTACCTGCTGGGCCAAGACAATCTTCAGGAATTCCAACCATGATGACCCCGCTCCTGCGCACCGCCCTGGTGACCGCCAGCCTGGCCCTGACCGCGTGTTCGATTCTTCCCAAGTCCGATCCGCTGGCGGTCTATCGCCTGCCGCCGCTGGCTTCGCCGCATGCGGCGAGCACCGGCACGCCCTATCGCGCGCTGCGCATCGCCACTCCGGCGGCCAGCCGCAGCATCGACAGCGAACGCATCCTGGTGCTGCCTGAAGGCGACGTGGTCAAGTCCTATGCCGGCGTGCGCTGGAGCGATCCGGCACCGCAGCTGCTGCGCGACCGCCTGCTGGATGCCTTCCAGGCCGACGGACGTTTCCCGCGCCTGTCCGGCGACAATGCCAACATCGCGGCCGAGGTCGAACTCGATGGCGCACTCAACGCCTTCCAGACAGAATATCGCAACGGCGCGCCCAGCGTGGTGATCGTCTATGACGCGCGACTGGTCGACACCGCCACGCGCCAGCAACTGGCGGCGCGGCGCTTTGCGGTGGTGGAAGCGGTGGCCGGCAGCAAGGTGCCGGAGGTGGTCAGCGCCTTTGGCAGCGCCTCGGCGCGGCTGGCGGGCGAAGTGGTGGCGTGGGCCGCCACGGTGCGATGAACGGATTTTCCGGACGCGCCATTATCCGAACGTAGCATGGGCAGGCGCACGCTGCTGTGGCAATCTGACCGGTATTTTTCTTGCGGATCGGAAAGCAGCCATGGACAAGTTGCAAGCGATGGAAACCTTTGTCGCCGTGGTAGAGAGCGGCAGCTTCGTAGCCGCCGTGGAGGTGACCGGCCAGTCCAAACCGGCGGTCTCGCGGCAGGTTTCGGAGCTGGAACAGTTCCTCGGCATCCGCCTGCTCCACCGCACCACGCGGCGGCTCTCGCTGACCGATGAGGGCCGCGTCTACTTCACGCGTTGCAAGGAATTGCTGGAATCCATCCAGGATGTGGAGAGCGAAGTCGGGCTCAATTCCGACCAGGCCTGCGGACGGCTGCGCATCGGCGCTCCGCAGGATTTCGGCGTGGAGCAACTGGCTCCGCTATGGGGCAAGTTCACCGAACAGAATCCGCTGATCACGCTCAACATCACCTTGTCTGACCGCACCATCGACCTGCTTGAGGAAGGTTTCGACATGGCCATCCGCATCAGCACCCTCGGTGACAGCCGCATGGTGGCGCGGCCGCTGGCACCGGTGCGCATGATTGCCTGCGCCTCGCCGGCCTTCCTGCAGCGGCACGGTACGCCGGTGAGTCCGGCGGAACTGCGCGACTATCCCTTCATCTCCTACAGCTACCGCAACGGCGGCGATGAGTGGCATTTCAAGCATGAGCACGGCGACACCTGCACGGTGCGCGTGCGCTCCACCGTCTACGTCAACAATGGCGCTACCTGCCGTGCCATGGCCATGGCCGGCCAGGGCATCGCGATCCAGCCGGACTTCATCGTCAACGCGGCAATCCAGTCCGGTGAACTGGTGGAATTGTTTGAAGGCTGGAGCACCGGCGAGCAGCTGGTGGTGCATACGCTCTACCCGACCCGCACGCATCTGCCGCCCAAGGTGCAGCGCATGCGTGATTTTCTGGTGGAGCAGTTCAAGGTACCGCCATGGTGCCCGAAGCAAGTAACTTAAATTTAAATTATTTAGTTCATTCTCAATTTCCGGTCCAGCGCAGGAACAGCGGCATGAGCACCGGCACCAGCACGGCGGTGAAGACGCCATTGAGTCCCATGCCCAATCCGGCAAAGGCCCCCATCTCCGCACTGACCTGCAAAGCGCGCGCGGTACCGATGCCATGCGAGGCCACGCCCAGCGCGAAGCCGCGCACCGGATGGCTGTCGATGCGCAGGAAGTTGAGCACGTAGCGCGCCAGGACCGCGCCCAGGATGCCGGTGCAGATCACCAGCACGGCGGTCAGCGACGGCAGGCCGCCGAAGCGTTCCGAGATGGCCATGGCAATCGGCGTGGTGGCCGACTTGGGTGCCATGGAAATGACGATGTCGCGCGAGGCCCCCATGGCGTAGGCGATCCCGACCGCCGAGACCACGGCCGTCACGGAACCGGCGGCCAGTCCCAGCATCAGCGGCAGCACTGCGCGGCGGAAATTGTGCCACTGCTTGTAGAGCGGCATGGCCAGCGCAACCGTGGCCGGTCCAAGCATGAAATGCACGAATTGCGCGCCTTCGAAATACGTCTTGTAGGGCGTATGCGTGATGCCCAGGATGCTGACCACGATGACGATGGCGATCAGCACGGGATTGGCCAGCGGGTGGTAACCCAGCCGCCGGTAGATCCACAGTGCCACGAGATAGGCCACCAGCGTGGTCGTCAGCCCCAGCAGCGGCGAGGCCGCCAGGTAGACCCAGACATCGGTCAGACGGGCCAGGCCGTGCATCAGTGCGACTCCTCATCGTGATCCGGCTGGCGTGCCGCAGAGAAGCGCTTCATCGCCGCATTGGTCACCAGCGCGCCGACGCCGATGGCCAGCACCGTGCTCACCACCAGCGCCACCGCGATGGCCGGCAGATCGCCTTTGAGCTGGCCGGCAGCGGCAATCACGCCGACACCGGCCGGCACGAACAGCAGCGACAGGTGCTGCAGGATGCCCCATGAGGTCGGCTCCATCATCTGCGCCAGGCGTGAGGAAGAGAGAAAGGCGATCAGCAACAGCAGCATGCCGATCACCGGACCGGGAATGGGCAGGCCCAGCAATTGCGCGGTGCCTTCGCCCAGGCATTGGAAGACCAGGAGGATGGCGAGGGGGGTGAGGTTCATGGGCGGCCAATGGTGATGGAAGTGGCAGACAATCAAAAAATGCGAGGAAAGCGGATTGATTTCACGATTTCGCTGCCAGACCAGGCAATTTGCGCGAGCATGCGCCTCTTCCATCCAAGGAGTGACATCATGCGCACGCAAGCAACCAGCAAGGCAGGCCTCTATAATGTACAGGAATCTGTACATCATTTTAGGAGGTCCGAGATGGCCTTTTCTTCCACTGACGTGATTACGCTGACGCAAGCCCGGGCCCAACTTTCCGAACTGGCGGATCAGGTCAAGGCGGGCACAGAGAAAATCATTACCAAGAACGGCGTCAGCTACGTCGCCTTGATCGATACAGAGCGACTGGATTACTACCATCAGTTGGAGCGGGAGCACCTGCACCTGCTGACCATTGAAGATGCCCGCGCCGGGCTGGCCGATGTCGCGGCCGGTCATGTGGACGATGCCCGCACCGCCCTCAACGGCCTCAAACGCCGCCGCACTGCCAAGACCACGCGCTGAGGTACAAGGTGGCCGTCCCGCATCGGGTCGAGGTCACGACGTATTTCCTTCGCGGGCTGGCGCAGATCGAGGATTTCCTCGACGCCAATGAGGCAACCGATGCCTATGACCAGCTGCTGGATGAACTGATCGCGACCGTCATCCCCAATCTGGAAAGTTTTCCGCAGCTCGGCCCCTTGATTCAAGGCGGCGCCGGGCAATCAATCGAAGTCCACAGCGCCCTGCGCCTCCTCGAACGGCAATTGGGCAGACTGGCCCGACACACGGAGGTACGAGAGTACGTAATGAAGGATACCCTGGTGCTCTATGCCCGCTCCAGGGGTGTCGTTCACTTGCTCTCAATACGCCACCAGCGGCAGCGCCGCAACTATCTCGCCGCGCCCTCACCGTAAGTCCTGCGCCCGGGCCAGCCAAGCTTGCCCGGGCGCAATGACGATAACGCGTATGCTCCGTCCAAGCCTCGCCCTGTCGCCAGAACCAAATCTTCACGGGTCTTGTCCCACATCCCGGGCTGTCTCTGCTTATCGGATGGCCCCACCAATCCGCGCACCACGCTGATGCCAACAATCAACAAGAACAGCCCAACGCCGGTCACGACCTCGATTTGATACAGGCGCGCTCACGCAGCCTTTACTGGAGCATCATGGACCACGCCACGCCCAGCCGCCCTCTCCGGGTACTGTCGATTTTCGGTACCCGCCCCGAAGCCATCAAGATGGCACCGCTGGTCAAGGCCCTCGATGCCGAGCCCGCCATCGAGTCCATCGTCTGCGCCACCGGCCAGCACAAGCAGATGCTGGCGCAGGTACTGGAGCTGTTCGCCATCGAGGCCGATCACAGCCTCGATGTGATGGTGCCGGACCAGACGCTCAACGGTCTCTCCGCGCGCCTCTTCGCCGGCATCGACCAGCTGCTGGAGCAGACCCGGCCCGACCGCGTGCTGGTCCACGGCGATACCACCACCGCCATGGTGGCGGCCATGGCGGCCTTTCACCGGCGCATCCCGGTCGGCCACGTGGAGGCCGGCCTGCGCACCCATGACATGCGCCGGCCCTGGCCGGAAGAGATGAACCGGCGCACCATCGACGTGGTCAGCGACCTGATGTTCGCCCCCACCGCGCAGTCGCGCCGCAACCTCGAAGCAGAAACCCTGCAGGGAAAAATCGTGGTCACCGGCAACACCGTCATCGATGCCCTGCAGATGACGGTGGCGCGCATCGATGCCGATGCCGGGCTTCGCGCCCAGCTCGATGCCGCCCTGCCACCGCTGCTGCCCGAACGCCGCCTGCTGCTGGTCACCGGCCACCGGCGCGAGAACTTCGGTACCGGATTCCTGCAGATCTGCCGCGCACTGGCCCAGTTGGCGCAACGCGATGACCTGCAGATCGTCTACCCGGTGCACCTCAATCCCAACGTGCGCGGCCCCGTCATGCAGGAGCTGTCCGGCCTGCCGCGCCTGCATCTGATCGAGCCGCTGGACTATCTTCAGTTCGTGCGGCTGATGCAGCGCGCCCACGTGATCCTCACCGATTCCGGCGGCGTCCAGGAAGAAGCGCCCGCATTGGGCAAGCCGGTACTGGTCATGCGCGACGTCACCGAACGCCCCGAGGCCGTGGCCGCAGGCACCGTGCAACTGGTCGGCACCGATACCGGCCGCATCGTCGATACCGTGGCCACCCTGCTGAGCGAAGACCGGCTCTGGCGCAGCTTCGCACGCAAACAAAATCCCTATGGCGACGGACAGGCCTGTGCCCGCATCGCCGATGCCATTCTCGGACGCAACTTCCAGCCCTTCTCCGCCTGACTCATCCATTCGCAAGCCACGGGGGGCGAGACGTTGCGGTTTGTAGCGTCGTCCCGTTTACTTAGTTTTTTATGGAAAGTTTTGCCCGCCAGAACCTGGTGAAATCAAACAATATAAAAAATTTTTTACGTCCCTTGATGTAGGTAATTCTCACAAAAATCCTTGTCAGTGTTGCGTTACCCCGCCTTTTCTCCTCAGGCGAAATCAGCCAGCAGCTCCCCTTTTCCCATGCGCTACTCCGGACGATGCCAGACGGCAATCGCCCTGAATACTTAGTTTTTCTGGCTCGCCATTTCAAGCAAAAAATCACGGAAAAATGGACACAAGGAAAGTGTCCGCGTGCTGCAAGGTGTAAAGAGTGATATCGAACATGCAACCAAATTGACCTCCCTCCGCTCCTACCGCACGCAACCGAGCCACGCAACCGAACAACAAACAATTCAACGAAACGCCACAAGGTCCGGACTACGCGGACCGATGGTCCCTCTTGCGACAGGAATCTGATGATTGCACGCCACCACCCCCAGCCAGCGGCTGCGCGCCGCCTGCGCTTGTCCGCGGGAACGCCGATGTTCATGACGCTGGCCGTCGCCGTGCTTGCCGCCGGCTTTTCGCCGGTCCTGCTGGCCGCCCCCACAGGCAATAACGCCGCCGCTGACGCTTTCCGCACCTTGACTGACGATACCTGGATCGAGCGCCGCGAGACCCTGGCCTCACTGGGCATTACCTCGCCGCTGGTGCTGGCGTCCAATGACAGCAGCCGCGAACTCTATCTGCCGGTGCCTTCCAACGTGCCGCTGGCGGATGCCAATCTGATACTCGACGCAAAGTATCTGCGCGCCGATGGCGGCCGCACCACCATGGTCCTGGCCATCGATACCTATCCGGTCGCGGCGCGTGCGATGACGGCCGATCAGGGCGATGCCAGCCTGGCGCTGGGCATCGATGGCGCGCCTCGCGCCAATGGATTCGTGCGCATGGGCGTGAACTGGACCACCATGCTCTCCGGCCTGTCGCAATGCGCCGACCCGCGTACGCCCGGCAACGTGCTGCAGGTGAATCCCGATTCCTCCTTCAGCTACCGCTACGACAGCCGCGCCATCGGCGACCTGCGCACCGCCTGGGGGGCGCTGCCGGCCCTGACCTCCATCATGGTGGCGGGACGCCAACTGGATGCACAGAGCTACGACAGCGCCTGGCGCATCGGTGTGGCGCTGGAACGCGCGGGCAAGCACAGTACGGTGACGGTGCTGCCGCGCGTGGGTGACGTGATCGACCTGAGCCGCCTCAACGTACCCGATGGGCTGCGCGGCATTGCCGCGTTTGCCGCGCTCAAGGGCAGCGGCCAACATGCCCTGAAGGATCCCGCCGAAGTCGGCGCCTTGCTGGCCCTGGGCCGCAACCAGGTGCGGGCCGACATCGTGGTGGCCGATGCAGCGCTGCTCTCCGGTATCGACAGCGCCATGAACGCCCTGCAGCAGCAGGTGCAGGCCAGCGCGCCCGAAGCGATGCCGGCCTTCAGCGCCTGGCGCGCCCGCGTGCAGCCGCAGTCCGCCAGCCTGCAGGCAGGTGAACTGCGGCTGTCGTCAGCCTTCGGCCATCCGGTGATCCTGGCGGGTGCGCAGTCCGGCCCCGCCTTTGCGCAGATGTTCGACCGCTACTGGCGCAACATCAGCGGTGCCGCCTCGCTGGTGGCGCGCACGGCGCACAAGCCGGTGACGGGTGAAGACTTCATCCTCCTGAAAAACCTGGGCGGTGCGCCGGGTAGCATCGATGTGCTCAGCCGCGCCGACTGGAGTGCGTCCTTCGATATCGCCGAAGTCGCCAGCGACGGCCGCCTGCCGTCCGAACTGGTACTGGATGTCTCGGCCGCGCCGGGTGCCACGCGCACGCCGCCGGTGGCCTCGGTGTTCCTCAACGATGTGCTGCTGGGAGCGCGCAGCCTGCAGGCCGACGGCCAGCGCGAGCGCATCATCGCGCGCATCCCGCCGGGTGCGCTGGCTGCACAGAACCAGTTGCGCGTGTCCTTCGTGCGCCAGCCCTCCAGCGACAACTGCCGTGAAACGCCCCAGGCCTTCCCGGTAGCGGTGCTGGGATCCAGCCACCTGAAACTGGACAAGGCCCAGGACGAAGCCAACTTCACCGGCATGGTCCGCCGCTTCGCCGCCGGTGCGCAGTTGCTGGTGCCGCACAGCTATCTGGACGACGTGCCGGCCAGCCTGCAGCGCGTCATCATGGTGGCCTCCAGCGCCGGCCTGCCCGCCGACCGCACCCGCATGACCGTAGTGGACGACGGCAAGGAGGCCGCTCCTTCTGGCAGCTTCCTGGCGTTTGACCTGCCCTTCAAGGATGCCCAGGGCATCGTGCAGGTCAAGGGCAATACGCTGGTGATGAATGACAGCAGCGCCAAGCCCATGCTCGACGTCACCGGCTTCGACCGCCTCGGCATCCTGGAGGTCGCCAAGACCAACGGCCAGCAAGGCGTGGTCTGGCACAGCGTCGGCAAGGAACGGCCGCTGGTGGCCAAACCGTTTGCGCTGTCGTCCGGCAATGTGGCAGCCGTCTCCTCGACCGGCCTGCTGGCGGAAATCGACACCAATGACGCCAGTGGCCGCGATGCAGTGCAGGACGCCCCCTCGCTGACCATTCCGGACATCCTGTGGTGGGTGGTGCCGCTGACCATCATCGGCCTGTTCATTCTCCTGCTGATCCTGGCCAGCCGCACGCGCCGCCGTCGCATGGCCGAGCAGGAAGCCCAGCGCAAGCAAGCCCAGGCGACGCCGCGCGACGCCGGCCAGGACTGAGGACGGCGCATGTTCACCACAGCCAATGCCACGGCCCAGCTCAACTTCCTGTTCGCCAACTACTACGCGGCACTGGAAATTGCGGCGGCCGTGGTGGCCCTGCTGATCCTGCTGTCGGCGCTGGACGACCTGTTCTTCGACCTCTGGTACTGGTCGCGCCGCCTGTGGCGCCGGTTCACCATCGAGCGCGTGCGCACGCCATTGACGGTCGAGCAGCTGCGGCAGCGCGATGAGCAGCCCATCGCCATCATGGTGCCGGCCTGGATGGAAGCGGACGTCATCGCGCAGATGATCGAGGACATGGTGGCCGTGCTGGACTATCGGCGTTACCACATCTTCGTCGGCACCTACGTCAACGACCGCGAGACCATCGACGAAGTGGAGCGCATGCGGGTGCGCTACAAGCAGCTGCACCGGGTGGAAGTGCCGCATGCCGGTCCGACCTGCAAGGCCGATTGCCTGAACTGGGTGGTCAAGACCATCTTTGCCAGCGAAGCCGGATTGGGCATGCAGTTCGCCGGTGTGGTCCTGCACGACAGCGAAGACGTGCTGCATCCGATGGAGCTGAAATTCTTCAACTACCTGCTGCCACGCAAGGACATGATCCAACTGCCGGTAGCCTCGCTGGAGCGCGAATGGTTTGAACTGGTGGCCGGTACCTACATGGACGAATTCGCCGAAAGCCATGCCAAGGACATGATGGTGCGCGAAAGCGTGGCCGGACTGGTACCCTCGGCGGGGGTCGGCACCTGCTTCTCGCGCAAGGCGCTGCATGGCCTGATGCAGGCCTCCGATGGGGAGCCCTTCAACGTGTCCAGCCTGACGGAAGACTACGAGGTCGGCACCAAACTCTCGCAGATGGGCATGCAGACCATCTTTGCGCGCTTCCCCGTGAAGTTCAAGGTACGCCGCAAACCCTGGTTCTTCGGCAAGCGCGAGCAGGTGGCCGAGAGCACGCTGGAAATGCCGCTGGCGGTGCGCGAATATTTCCCCGACACCTTCACCCAGGCCTATCGCCAGAAGGCGCGCTGGGTCATCGGCATCGGCCTGCAGAGCTGGGAGCAGATGGAGTGGCGCGGCTCGCTGGCGGCACGCTATCTGCTGCTGCACGACCGCAAGGGCGTCGTCACGGCCTTCGTCAGCATGCTGGGTTATGTGCTGGCCTTGCAGTTCATCCTGTTTTCGGCGGCCACCACTTTCCAGTGGTGGGACGTGTTCTACCCTCCCCTGCTGGCCGGTGACGGCTGGTGGCGCACCGTGCTCACGCTCAATGCTTTGGCGATGCTCAATCGTGCCTTGCACCGTTTCTATTTCACCACCGAGCTGTACGGCTGGCGTCACGGCCTGATGGCCCTGCCGCGCATGGTGGTGGCCAACTTCGTCAACTTCATGGCCGTGGCGCGTGCGTGGCGGCTGTTCCTGCTGTACCTGTTCGCGGGCCGCGCACTGGCCTGGGACAAGACCATGCACGACTTCCCCACGGATGGCATCGCCAGCCGCGTGCGCCTGCGTCTGGGTGACCTGCTGCGGACCTGGCAGGCAGTCGACGAGGCCACGCTGTCGATGGCGCTGGAGGAACAGCGCCGCACGCAATTGCCGCTGGGGACCGTCATGGTCAGCCATGGCTGGCTGGATGAAGAAACCCTGGCCGAAGCACTGGCCTATCAAGAAGGCCTGCCGCGCGTGAGCCTCACGCGGGAACGCGTGCAACGCCATGCGGGCGAACTGCCGGTGGAAATCTGCGCCCGCCTGCGCACGCTCTACCTCGGCCCCGGCAAGGAAGGCCGGCCCGACCAGGGCATGGCGCGGGTGGCCGTGGCCAGTGCGCTGACCGATGCCGCGCGGGCCGAGCTGGAAGCGGTCCTGGGCCGCGCCCCCTTCGCCATGGTGGCGCGCGAGTCCGAGATCGCTGCCGGCTTGCGCCTGCTGCGCGGGCAGGACAATGCCTTCGACCCGGCCCGCACCGAAGCCCGCGTCCCGCTGCTGGGCGACCTGCTGATCGCCAGCGGCCTGCTGTCGCGCCCGGTCTTCGATGCCGCCATGCAGCGCTATCGACCCGACCTGCATGGCCGCATCGGCGACTACCTGGTCAATGAAGCCGTGATCTCGCGCGAGGCCATCGAAGAGGCGGTACGGCGCCAGCGCGACTGGCTGGCACAAGGCGGCCAGCCTGCCTGAGCCCCGCCCTCATCACCACAACAAGAAGACACGATGAAGAACAAGACCTTGTCCCTGCTGCTCCTGCTGCTGGTCAGCGGTGCTGCTGCCACCACCGGAACCGCGCTGGCACAAACTGCGGTGGTGGAACTGCCGCTGTCCGGCCCGGCCTATCGCCTGGCGCAGCAGGCCTATGCCTCGGCGGCGCGCGGTGCGTTCGGGCAGGCGCAGGCGCAACTGCAGGAAGCGATACGCCTGCGCCCGGATTCCATGGCCTTGCGCCGCCAATTGCGCGAACTGCGCCAACAGCAGCGCGGCGGAATGAGCGCCGGGCGTGGCACGGCGCGCGACCCCGGCTATGCCGCCGCAGCAGCGGCCTATCGCGCCTACGATGGCAAGCGCTACGAGCAGGCCGTCACGCTGGCACGCCAGGCTGTGGCAGCCGCCCCGCACAATAGCGCCTACTGGCTGCTGCTGGGCAATGCGCTGATCGAGACCCATGACTACGACCGCGCCAGCGAAGTACTGGCCCAAGGCGCGGACAAGGTCACGGACCAGCGCCCGCTGCTGCGCCGCCAGCTGGAACTGCAACGCGAACGCGCCGCCATGGCTGCGGCCGAAGTCTTCCGCGCACAAAGCGGCAACCAAGTCGAGGCCGAGCTGGACGCTGCCCGCCGGGCCGTGGCACTGGCACCGCAGGAAATGGAATATCGCCTGATGCTGGTGATAGCCCTGCTGCACAACGAGCAGATCGCGCAGGCCGAGCGCTCCGCCGACGAAGCCCATGCCATGGACGAACGCCAGCCCGGCCCGCTGCTGCTGCGCGCCTATGCCCGCGTGCGTCTGGGCCAGGCCGATGCCGCCCGCGCCGACTTCGCGCAGGCACGCCGGTTGGCAACCAGCGACAGCAGCGCCGCTGAACAACTGGATGCAGGGATTCTGCAGGCCGATGCCGAACTGGCCATGCAACAACCGCAGGCAGCACTGGATGTGCTGAACGATCTTGATCCCGACACGCTCGCCCCCGCAATCGATGCACGCCAAGCTGCGCGCTTGCGCCTGACGCGCCAGCAGGCCACCCAGGCACTGGGACGCTATCGGCTGGCGGCGCTCGGTGCCGAACAGCGCAACCCGTCCGTATCGTCAAGCCAGTACCCCGTGCCGGCGCTGGATTGCAGCCGCGATGGTGCAGAAAACGTCAATCCCTGCCACGTGACGTTTGGCGCGCAAGCGCGCGATGCGGGCTTCGATGCCGCCACACGCGGCTACCAGGCGATGCAGCAGCAACAGTACGCACAGGCGGCGCAAGCTGCGAACGAGGCCGTAGCCCTGTCACCGCAGAATGCCGAATACCGCCTGCTGCTGATCGATGCCTTGCAGGCTGGTGGACAGGATCAGCAAGCCGAGCAGGCCATCAGCGCCACCCTGCAGGCACAGGGTGCGGACGGCCCCTTGCTGGCAAGGCGCGCAGCCTTGCGCGCGCAACTGGGAGATAGCGCGGGTGCCCGCGCCGATGGTGAGGCGGCCTTGGCGCAAGGCGGCTTGCCGGTCGAGACCGAGATCGCGCTGCTGGCCCGCACCGGTCATCCACGCGAAGCGCGTGAACGCTTCCTCGCCGCGCGCGATGGCGGCGCGCTGGATGGACTGGATGATCTCCAACTGGCCTACCTGGCGTCCCAGGCGGGGGATGCCCCCGCTGCCCGGGACGCCTTCCGTCGTGCCGATGCAGGCGGCACCCTGCCCGCCCGCGCACTTTCTGATGCGGGGTATGCCGCCATCGATGCCGGTGACGATGACGCCGCGCTGGGCTGGTTCAAGCGCAGCGTCGACCGTGCCGACGATGGCAGCCTGCAGCAGACGCCGCAGCAGCGCTTCGATACCCGTCGCAGCATCGCCACCATCGATCGCAGCGGCGGCTTCATTGCCTCGCTCACGCACAACGGCGGCGGCCCCAGCGCCGGCAATGGCGGACGTCCCGGTGCCTCCGCCACCGACAGCACCCTGCAGGCGGGAGCAGAAGCCTACTGGCGACCCTTCGGCTATCAGGGCGGCCGTCCGGTCGAACTGTTCGCACGCGTATTCCAGACCCTGCAGGACCAGTCCGGCGGCACCACCGGCACGCAGACTGCGCAAGCCACCGTAGGCGCGCGCTGGAAGCCGCTGGCCAGCCAGAACCTGGTGCTGTCGCTGGGGCGGCTGATCCCGCTGGGAAGCCAGTCCGCCGCCGACTGGCTGGTGCAGCTGGCCTATTCCGATGGCATCGGTACCGACCTGCGAGTGGATCGTCCCGACTGGTGGACCACGCAATGGTATGGCGAGGTCGGCCGCTACCTGCGCAATCCGCAGACCTATGGCCTGGCCTCGCTCCAGACCGGACGCAGTTTCCGGCTCGACAGCGTGAGCGATCAGCTGGTGCTGTTCCCGCATCTGAGCCTGAACGCCGACTTCAATTCGCTCAATACCCATCGCACTGCCATCGGCATGGGTCCGGGGGTGAACCTGCGTTACTGGTTCCGGGGCGATCGCTATCATGCACCGCGTTCCTATGTGGACCTGTCGCTGCAGTATCGCTGGCGCGTCGGCGGCGATGAACGGGCGCAGGGATTCTTCTTCAGCACCACGCTGTCCTACTGAGTCCTCATGAACCGCAGGTGCTCCCATGAAGTGCATGCCACCGGCACCCTTGTCCTCCCCGTTGCGCCGTAGCGCCCTGCTGGCCGCTGCCTCGGCGTGCCTGCTGGCCGCCTGCGCCGGCTGTGACCTGCGCGCGCAAGCGCAGGGCGAGATCGAGGGCATCGTCTGGCAGCCCGACAATGCCACCGTCGAACCACGCGGCCAGTGGCAAAAACTGGGAGCGCGAACGCTGCTGGTGCAATGGAGCGCAGTCGATGGCCAGGCCTTTGTTGCAGGCAGTGATTTGCCGACCGTGCCACGCCTGCCCGACTGGCAGCGCATAGCGCGCGAACCATGGGCACAGGAGGTGATCCTCGGACTGGCCGGCCGCTTCGATGAAGCAGCCGCCCGCGCCGACCTGCCGCAACTGATCGCGCAATCCGCCAAGCTGGCAAGATTGTCCACGCCGCTCAAGGTCAGCGGCTGGTACTTCCCGGTGGAGATCGATCCGACCTGGACCGAGGCTGCTCAACTGGGCCAGCTGCTCGGCCAGTTGCCACGACCGCTGTGGATCAGCGTCTACGACAGTGCCAATGTGGGGCCGGAAGCACTGGCCGCCGGCTTGCTGAGCTGGCTGCCGCCGGATGTCGGCGTGTTCTTCCAGGATGGCGTCGGCGTCTATGCCCGCGAGCCGCAGGTGGCGCTGCACTACGTGCAGGTGCTGTCGCAGCGGCTGGGGCCGGCGCGGGTGCGGATCATCGCCGAGGCCTTTCGCCCGCAACCCGGAGGCGGATTTCGCAGTGCCACCGTGGAGGAGCTGACGCCGCAATTGCAGCACTATCGCGGGTATCGGGTCTGGCTCTTCGACGGACCGCATTACGTGAACGATGCGCTGGTAGAGGCGCTGCGTCCACGCTGAAACCGAGCGCGCCTCTCGTTACATCCCGTTACGTTTGTGAAGCATCTTCCCATGGTGCAGCCAGGCCGAGGCGGCCATCATCCCGCCCTGGCCTCATCAGGCGCGCATTTCCGGCCGCGCCATTGCTCTTCCATGGACATCGTCTACCTGCACAGCCCCATCACCTATTCCATCGCACGGCAATTGCAGCGCGAGGGAGAAGTGCGCGCGCCGCTGGTGGTCTGCGGACGTGGCATGCAATGGGAGGGTCCCTACGTCAGCGTCATCGACGACGGCATCTGGGATCCGGCACGCACCGTGGCGTTTCTGGAGGGGATGGTGGCGGCCCTGCCTGCCACCTTCACGCCCTTGCGCATCTTCGTGCCGCACACCGGCTTCCTGCTGGGCAAGCTGCTCAAGCTGGCGGCAGCGGTGCAGACCGTGTGTTACCTGGAAGAAGGCAACACCTCCTGCAATCCCCTGCTGGCCGCACCGGCGCAAAATGCCGCCGTCGATGCCACCACACTGCTGCACATGCTGCAAGCCAAACCCATGCTGATGCAGCGCCTGGGCCTCACACCGCAAGCCGTCCTGCAGGTCAATGCGATGCCCGCCATCTGGTTCGATGCGCAGAGCCCGAAATATGGCGGCGCCTACCGGGTCTCGCCGCAAGCCTTTGCGGGCCTGCCGCAGGTGCGCACGATCAGCCTCGAACCTCAGGGCGGACTGCGCGAGACGGAGCGCCACTGGCTGTGCTTCCTGCCCAACATCATCAACATGGTGGCGCACTGCGGCCAGCACAGCGAAGAGGCCCAGCGCAACCTGCATGGCCTGATGAGTTCGCTGCGCACCATGCAGGCGCTGGTGGCCAGCCAGCATGCGCGGCTGGTCATGAAATTCCACCCGGTCGACGAGGCCAATCTCAATCCGCAGTTCAAGCAGCAGTTCTACAGCTTCGGCCTCAGCTACGCCAGCTTCGCGGCCCAGCAAGCCATCGACGCGCAGCTGGAACCGGCGCTGTTCGATTTCACCCGCTTCATCGTGATCAATGAATCGGCGGCCAGCCGCTATGTCGAACTGTTCCAGGGACTGGACTTCCTGATTTCGCTGAACCTGTTCTGACAACGCGGCACGCAGCACTCTGGGCGCGTTGACGCTTTCTGCACCGAGGCTGACGTTTTCTGCACCATGTCGCCGCTGCCAGCCCTCTACCATGGGCGCTCCTCAACCTTGACCGGAGCGCATTCATGTCCTTTTTCCGCTTTTCCGTGGCCACGCTGGCCCTGACGTTTTCTGCACTGTCGGCCCACGCTGCCGATTTCACCGTGACCAGCCGCGACATCCAGAATGGCAAGGCGCTGTCGAACGCGGAAGTCTTCAACGGCTTCGGCTGCAGCGGCCTGAACCGCTCGCCGCAGCTGTCCTGGTCCAACGCCCCGGCCGGCACCAAGAGCTTCGCCGTGACCGTGTATGACCCGGATGCCCCGACCGGCAGCGGCTGGTGGCACTGGACCGTGTTCAACCTGCCGGCCTCCACCACCAGCCTGCCGACCGGCATCGATGCCCAGGGCCGCGGCCTGCCCGCTGGTGCCATCCAGGGCCGTACCGATTTCGGCAGCAGCGGCTACGGTGGTGCCTGCCCGCCAGCGGGTGACAAGCCGCACCGCTATCAATTCGTCATTTGGGCACTGAACACCGAAAAATTGCCACTGGATGCGCAAGCCAGCGGTGCTATGCTCGGCTTCTTCCTCAACGGCGCGGCCCTCGGCCAGGCCCGCTTGACCGCCACCTACGGACGCTGATTCCCGCATGCAAAGTGACATCGCCATCCTGCCCTTCGCCCATGGCACCCGCCCCACGCTGACACGCATCCGCGCCCGGCACGAACAGCAGTTGCGCCAGGTCTTCATCGGCCTGGCCAGCATCTGCCACGTCCGCCAGGGCAAGAAGCGCATGCAATGGGGCCATCGCCATCTGCTGTGCGGGCAGGATGTGCTGGTGCTCATCGCCGCCGGTACCCAGGTCAATGTCGCCAACCTGCCCAAGGGCGGCGAATATGCGGCCGACATGGTGTCCCTGCCGCCGGCACTGATCGAGCGCTTTCGCCTGCACTATCCCGGCCAGGGCGTACAGGCGCGCGATGCCAGCGCGGTCAGCAGCGTGGCGCAGGATGCCGACATCCTGCGCGCCTGGCGCCATCTGCAGGACTGCATCCGCGAAGAAGCCGCCAGCGAACTGCAATGCCAGGCAGCCGAAGGCCTGCTGCTGGCCCTGAGCCTGCGCGGCGCCATCGGCGGCCTGCTGCGTGAACGTGGCGACGCCATCAGCCATCACATCGAACAGCACCTGCTGATGCTGGCCCCGGAAGAACGCAGCCTGGAACGCGTGGCCGAGGCTTTTCACTGCAGCGTGTCGACCCTGCGGCGGCGGCTGGCGCGCGAGCAGACCGGCTTCCGCGAATTGCTGGACAAGGTGCAGCTGGGACTGGCGCTGGACCAGTTGCAGGCCTCGTCCTTGCCCATCGCCGACATTGCCTCGGCCTGCGGCTATGACTCGCCCTCGCGCTTTGCGATGCGCTTTCGGCAGCATTACGGGATCAGCCCCAGCGAGTTGCGACAGACCCTGCCCTGAGGTCAAAGCCTCCCGAACCTTACCCCCAAACGGCGCGTTGACCTGCGTGGCTCAACAACAAGCGCCGTCATCCCGGTACGAAAGCACCGACACGCGATTGAAACAGCGTCCGACTGCCCGCATTCGGCGCAGGACCTAGTATGGCTCCAACGGCTCGCGATGGCGGGACGCCCCCCACAACAACCTTAGGAGATCTCCATGTCCAAACCGACCCTGAAATTCCTCGGCACTGCCCTGGTAGTGGCTGCCTTCAGCACCGGCGCCTTCGCACAGAATGCCGGCGGTGCCAGCGGTGGTGCAGCCGGTTCCGGCGCGGCTGGCTCGGGCGCAGCAGGTGCCACCGGCGCACAGACCACGCCCAACAACAGCGCCACTGAGTCGGGCGGCTCCTCTTCCGGCAAGAGCATGCGCAGTCACAACAAGTCGGACAAGTCGATGGACAAGTCGATGAAGAGCGGCAGCCAGAATTCCCGCTCGGGCAACAACGCCAATACCACTGACTCGAAGAACGGCCCGCTGGGCACCTCGCCGGGCGGCAATGGCGGCGGCACCGGTGGCGCCGGCGGCTCGGGCTCCTGATCGCTTGCGCAGCAATGCGCAGATGACTCAGATACTCTGATGACCTTTTTCAGCTTTTGTTGTCTCCGTAGTTCCTGTTGTTTCGTTGTGTAGTTGTTTCTGTTGTCTCCGTAGTTTCCTGTTGTTTGATGCTTGAGCGCAGCATGGCGAAGTCTTCATGCCTCCCGCCATGCATGATTTGCCCCGTCGAAGCTGACGGGGCTTTTTTATGGCTGCAGCCAGCAGTCGTTCGACGGTGAAAACGCGCGTGGCGGGAGGGTACAATGTCGCCTTCGCTCACTGCCCGCGCCTGTCCATGACCGATCATCTGGAAATTTTTTACCGGCTCCTGTTCGCCATGCTCATCGGCTGCGTCATCGGCATCGACCGCAACCTGCGCGGCAAGCCGACCGGCATGAAGACCCTGGGCCTGGTGGCGCTGGGATCGGCATTGGTCACGATGGCCGCCATGGACTTCTCGCTGGAGTCCGATGTGCATAGCCGCGATGCGGTCAGCCGTGCCATCCAGGGTGTCATCACCGGCATTGGTTTCCTTGGCGCGGGCGTGATCATCCATGAACAGCGCAGCGAGAAGGTACGCGGCCTGACCACGGCGGCATCGATCTGGGTGACCGCTGCCGTGGGCATCGTCTGCGGTGCCGGCTGGTGGCGCGTGGCGCTGATGGCGACGGGTCTGATCCTGACCTTGTTCGTCGTAGGCCGTCCGCTGGAACACTTCCTGCACCGCCGATGGCTGCGCAAGACCGACGACGAACGCGCCGACATCAGCGCGCGCGAAGAAGATTGAACGCCTCGCGCGCATGAAAACCGTTTTCCTCTATCTCTGCACCGCACTGGCCGAAATCGTCGGCTGCTATCTTCCTTACCTCTGGCTCAAGCAGGATCGCAGCGCCTGGCTGTTGCTGCCGGCCGCCGCCAGCCTGGCCCTGTTCGCCTGGCTGCTGACCTTGCATGAAGCCGCGTCCGGACGCGTCTATGCGGCCTATGGCGGGGTCTATATCGCCGTGGCCATGCTCTGGCTCTGGGCCGTAGATGGCGTGCGCCCTTCCGCCTGGGATTGTGCCGGGGTGGCCGTGGCGCTGGCAGGCATGGCGCTGATTGCCTTCCAGCCGCGATAAGCACGATTCTTTCCGGTCCCGTGCAGACGGGCTATCCCTGCGGCAACAAACACGTCACCGGCTTCATCTTTTCGGGCCCGCACGCTCACGCACTGTCACGATGCACTGCACCACGAACGCGCAGACTGCACTCGAATACATCATGCAATGATATATATCGGTGATCGGGCCCCGCGCCACTATTGCGCTTCATTTCCGCCTTCCTCTCCACAAAACCGCGCCCGTGCTGCCTCCGTGCCAAATCCCTGCGGCTGGCACGGCCTTTGCTCAATGTCCATCAGGATCAAGGACGATCCACCACTTTGATGCCGATCTAACGATGGATCTGCAATGCATACGGACAATGGCGTCCGCTTGAAACGAGGCAAGGCCTCGGATTCGAGCGGGCGCCTTTTTGTTTTTACGGGACCCCGACATGAGCAAATCCAATCGTATCGCGCTGTTCTCCCTGGGCACGCCCCAGATGCGCGCCTTCCACCTCACCTGGATGGCCTTCTTCGTCTGCTTCTTCGCCTGGTTCGCCTGCGCGCCGCTGATGCCGGTCATCAAGGGGGAATTCCACCTCACCCCTGGCCAGATCGCCAACATCAACATCGCCGCCGTGGCCGTGACCATCCTGGTGCGCCTCATCATCGGCCCCATGTGCGACCGCTTCGGTCCGCGCAAGGCCTATACCGGGCTGCTGCTGGCCGGTGCCGTGCCGGTCATCGGCGTGGCCTTCGCGCAGAGCTACGAGAGCTTCCTGTTCTTCCGTCTGCTCATCGGTGCCGTCGGTGCCAGCTTCGTCATCACCCAGTACCACACCTCGGTCATGTTCGCCCCCAACGTGGTCGGCACGGCCAATGCGGCCACGGCCGGCTGGGGCAATGCGGGCGGCGGCGTGGCGCAGGGCGTGATGCCCCTGCTGATGGCCGCCATGCTGATGCTGGGCGTCTCGCAAGGCTGGGGCTGGCGTGCGGCGCTGCTGGTGCCGGGCGTGCTGATGCTGGTGATGGCCGCGCTCTACTGGCGCTTTACCCAGGACTGCCCGGAAGGCAACTATGACGAACTGCGCGCCGCCGGCGTGACCATCGAAAGCGGCAAGCGCGGCGGCTGGGCCAGCTTCCGTGCAGCGGCCGCCAACTATCGCGTTTGGATGCTCTTCATCACCTACGGTGCCTGCTTCGGCGTGGAAATCTTCATCCACAACATCGCCGCCATCTACTACGTGGACCACTTCCAGCTCTCGCTGGAGTCGGCCGGTATCGCTGCTGCCAGCTTCGGCCTGCTGGCGCTGTTTGCCCGCGCCCTGGGCGGCTACATCTCGGACAAGGTGGCCCTGCGTGGCGGCCTGAACCGCCGCGCCACCCTGCTCTTCGTGATGATGCTGGGCGAAGGCCTGGGCCTGCTGTGGTTCGCCCATGCCGGCAGCGTGGTGGCCGCCGTCATCGCCATGCTGTGCTTCGGCCTGTTCACCCACATGGCCTGCGGCGCGACCTATGCGCTGGTGCCCTTCATCGACCGCAAGGCACTCGGCGGCGTGGCCGGCATCATCGGTGCCGGTGGCAACGTCGGTGCAGTGGCCGCGGGCTTCCTGATGAAGGGCCTGGGCAACACCCAGCAGACGCTGTCGATGCTGGGCGTGCTGGTGACCATTTCGGCACTGTGCGCAGTGGCCATCCGTTTCACCGCGTCGGACAAGAGCGGCGATGCCGCCCTGGCCGACAGCAAAGTTGCAGCCTGAGGAGAGCACCCATGAACATCATCGTCATCGGCCACGGCATGGTCGGCCACAAATTCCTGGAATGCCTGGCCGAGAGCGGCGCAGGCGACCTCAAGGTCACCATCCTCTGTGAAGAACCGCGTCCGGCCTACGACCGCGTGCACCTCTCCGAATTCTTTGCAGGCAAGAGCGCGGAAGATCTGTCGCTGGTGGCACCCGGTTTCTTCGACGCCGGCCGCAGCCCGGTGCAGTTCGATCTCAAACTGAACGCCAAGGCGCGGCACATCGACCTGGAACGCAAGCAGGTGGTGGTCAACGTGGCCGGCGCAGAAGAGACCTTGTCCTATGACAAACTGGTACTGGCCACCGGCTCCTATCCCTTCGTGCCGACGGTGGCGGGCAACCAGCGCAAGGATTGCTTCGTCTATCGCACCATCGAAGACCTGGAAGCGATGCTGGAATGCGGCAGCCGTTCGAAGAGCGGCGTGGTCATCGGCGGCGGCCTGCTGGGCCTGGAATGCGCCAAGGCCCTGCGTGACCTGAAGCTGGAAACCCACGTGGTCGAATTCGCGCCGCGCCTGATGGCGGTGCAGGTCGATGAAAGCGGTGGCCGCATCCTGCGCCAGAAGATCGAAGAACTGGGCGTGACCGCCCATACGCAAAAGAACACGGTCGAGATCGTCGATGGCAAGCAGCACACCCATCGCATGAATTTCGAAGATGGCTCGCACCTGGAAACCGACATGATCGTCTTCTCCGCCGGCATTCGTCCGCGTGACGAACTGGCTCGCCAGGCGGGCCTGAAGGTGGGAGACCGTGGTGGCATCGTCATCGACAACAGCTGCCTGACATCGGACGCGGCCGTCTACGCCATCGGCGAATGCGCGCTGTGGAACGGCAAGATCTTTGGTCTGGTCGCCCCCGGCTACGACATGGCCCGCACTGCGGCCAAGCACCTGCTCTCGCACCGCGATGACGCCATCGAAGTGCCGGCCTTCAACGGTGCCGACATGAGCACCAAGTTGAAGCTCATGGGCGTGGACGTAGCCAGCATCGGCGATGCGCACGGCAAGGAAGCCGGCAGCCGCTCCTACCAGTTCACCGACGAACGCAAGCAGATCTACAAGAAGATCGTGGTCTCCGAATCGGGCAAGCATCTGCTGGGCGCAGTGATGGTCGGTGATGCCGCCGAATA
This sequence comes from Herbaspirillum sp. 1173, assembly GCF_031455335.1. Lineage (NCBI taxonomy): Bacteria > Pseudomonadati > Pseudomonadota > Betaproteobacteria > Burkholderiales > Oxalobacteraceae > Herbaspirillum > Herbaspirillum sp. 1173. Next base: position 1,404,893 of record NZ_JAVDSP010000001.1, read on the forward strand.
CGGCACCCTGCTGCAAATGATGCTCAACAAGATCGAGCTGCCGGAGTCGCCGGAATTCCTGATCCTGCCGCAATCGGACGGCAAGGCAAAACCGGGTCTGGGCGTGGATGCCCTGCCGGAATCGGCGCAGATCTGCTCCTGCAACAATGTCTCCAAGGGCCAGCTGTGTGCAGCGGTCGCCTCGGGTGTCACGACGATTGGCGACCTGAAGGCTTGCACCAAGGCCGGCACCGCCTGCGGCGGCTGCGTGCCGCTGGTCACGCAGGTGATGAAGGCGGAGATGAAAAAGCAGGGTCTGGCCGTCAACAACCATGTCTGCGAACACTTCCCCTACTCCCGCCAGGAAATCCACCACCTGGTGCGCGTGGGCCAGATCAGGAGTTTCGATGAACTGCTGGCCAAGCATGGCAAGGGTCTGGGCTGCGATGTCTGCAAGCCGATGGTGGCCAATGTGCTGGCCTCGCTGTGGAACGACTTCGTGCTCAAGAAGGAACACGCCGGCCTGCAGGATTCCAACGACTATTTCCTCGGCAACATCCAGAAGGATGGCACCTACTCGGTAGTGCCGCGCATGGCCGGTGGCGAAGTCACGCCCGACGGCCTGATCGCGGTCGGCCAGATCGCCAAGAAATACGGCCTCTACACCAAGATCACCGGCGGCCAGCGCGTGGACCTGTTCGGTGCCCGCGTGGACCAGTTGCCGGACATCTGGGAAGAACTGATCGCCGCCGGTTTCGAGACCGGCCATGCTTACGGCAAGTCCCTGCGCACCGTGAAATCCTGCGTCGGCTCGACCTGGTGCCGTTACGGCGTGGGCGACAGCGTGGGCTTCGCCGTGCGCCTGGAAAACCGCTACAAGGGCCTGCGTTCGCCGCACAAGATCAAGTTCGGCGTCTCCGGCTGCACCCGCGAATGTGCCGAGGCGCAGGGCAAGGACGTGGGCATCATCGCCACCGACAAGGGCTGGAACCTGTACGTCTGCGGCAATGGCGGCATGAAGCCGCGCCATGCCGAGCTGATCGCCTCCGACCTCGATGAAGAAACCCTGACCCGCTACGTCGACCGTTTCCTGATGTTCTACGTGCGCACGGCCGACCGCCTGCAACGCACCAGCACCTGGCGCGAGAATCTGGAAGGCGGACTGGACTACCTCAAGAGCGTGGTCATCGATGACAAGCTGGGCATCGCCGCCGAGCTGGAAACCGAGATGCAGCGCGTGGTCGACACCTACCAGTGCGAATGGAAGAAGGCCGTCACCGATCCGGAAACGCGCAAGCGCTTCCGTCACTTCGTCAACAGCAAGGCGGCTGACGGCAACATCAAGTTCGTCGAGGAACGCGGGCAGATCCGTCCGGCCACGGTGGCCGAGAAGAAGCTGCTCGATATTCCGGTCGTCGTCGAGACCGTGTGAACATCAGGAAAAATCAGGAGCTCGGCATGCACAGCGACCAACAAATCAAGCACTGGACCCCCGTCTGCGAACTGGCCGAGATCGTCCCCAACACGGGCGTGGCCGCGCTGATCGGCGACCAGCAGGTAGCCATCTTCCACGTGATCGACCGCAGCCAGGGCGAGCCGCAGCCGCGCGTCTTCGCCATCGGCAATTACGATCCCAACGCCCAGGCCGCCGTGCTCTCGCGCGGCCTGGTAGGCAACCTGGGCGAACGCATCGTGGTGGCCTCGCCGATCTACAAGCATCACTTTGATCTCACCACCGGGCAATGCCTGGAAGAACCTGCCAATTCGGTCCCCGCCTGGCCGGCGCGCATCGATGAAGGCAAAGTCTGGATCGGTGGCTGAGATGACGACCGCCAAGCCCTCGCTGGTGGTGGTCGGCAATGGCATGGCCGGCATGCGCACGGTGGAGGAGTTGTTGAAGCTCGCACCGGATCTCTACGACATCACCGTCTTCGGTGCCGAGCCGCATGGCAACTACAACCGCATCATGCTCTCGCCGGTACTGGCCGGTGACAAGAGCATCGATGACATCATGCTCAACCCGCGCGCATGGTATGACGAACACGGCATCACCCTGCATGCGGGCGACCCGGTGGTGCAGATCGACCGCCGCCAGCGTACCGTCCACGCGCAATCCGGCCTCGCGGTGAAATATGACCGCCTGCTGCTGGCCACCGGCTCCACGCCTTTCATCATCCCGGTGCCGGGCCATCAACTGCCGGGCGTGATCGCCTTCCGCGACATCCAGGACGTGGACACCATGCTGCAAGCCGCACGCACGCATCGCCATGCGGTAGTGATCGGCGGCGGCCTGCTCGGACTGGAAGCGGCCAATGGATTGATGCGCCAGGGCATGGACGTGACGGTGGTGCATGTGACGGATGCGCTGATGAACCAGCAGCTCGACAAGCCCGCCGCCGCCCTGCTCAAGAAAGCGCTGGAAGACAAGGGCCTGCGCTTCCTCCTCAACGCCCATACGGACGAGATCGTCGGCCCGGATCGCGTGACCGCCGTGCGCTTCAAGGATGGCAGCAGCATTCCGGCCGACCTGGTGGTGATGACGGCGGGCGTGCGCCCCAACATTGCGCTGGCCAAGTCGGCAGGCCTGCACTGCGAGCGCGCCATCATCGTCGACGACACCCTGCAGACCTACGACCCGCGCATCTATGCGGTGGGCGAATGCGTGCAGCACCGCAAGGCCACCTTCGGACTGGTGGCCCCGATCTGGGATCAGGCGCGCGTGTGCGGTGCGCACCTGGCCGGTGCCGGCCATCGCCGCTATGTGCAGCAGGCCACGGCCACCAAGCTCAAGGTCACCGGTGTGGATCTATATTCGGCCGGCGATTTCATCGGCGGTGAAGATACCGAAGATCTCGTGGTACGCGACCCGCGACGCGGCATCTACAAGCGCCTGGTATTGCGCGGCTCGCGCCTCATCGGTGCGGTGCTGTATGGTGATGTCAAAGATGGACCGTGGTACTTCGACCTGATCCAGAGCGGACGTGACATCAGCGCCTTCCGGCGCGAACTGCCGTTTGGACAGGCCATGTGCCAGCATGCTGCCTAGCCATTGCGGCGAGAACGGCAATTAGTAACAGAGGATACCAATGAATCTTGCACAGACCCCGCTGGCCCTGGCCGTGGCCACCACCTCGACCACCTGCCCCTACTGCGGCGTGGGCTGCGGCGTGACGGCTTCGCTCAAGGACGATGGCCGCATCGGCGTGCAGGGCGACGTGCAGCATCCCGCCAACTTCGGCCGCCTGTGCGTGAAAGGCTCGGCCCTCGCCGAAACGGTGGATCTGGATGGCCGTCTGCTGCATCCGCAAGTGCGCGATGCGCAGGGCGCATTGCAACAGGTATCGTGGGATCAGGCGCTGGACCAGGTGGCGAGCAAGTTCTCTGCCGTCATCGCCGAACATGGTCCGGATGCCGTGGCCCTGTATGTCTCGGGACAATTGCTGACCGAGGACTACTACATCGCCAACAAGCTCATGAAGGGCTACATCGGCAGCGCCAACATCGATACCAATTCGCGGCTGTGCATGTCCTCGGCGGTGGCCGGCCACAAACGCGCCTTCGGTGAAGACCTGGTGCCGGTCTGCTATGAAGACCTGGAGCTGGCCGACCTGATCGTGCTGGTCGGATCCAATGCCGCGTGGTGCCATCCCATCCTCTTCCAGCGCATCGCCAAACTGAAGGAGACCCGCCCTGCCCTGCGCCTGATCGTGATCGATCCGCGCCGCACCGCGACCTGTGAACTGGCGGACTTGCACCTGCCCGTCAAGGCGGGCACGGATGTGTGGCTCTTCAACGGCTTGATGAGTTACCTCGCCCATCGCGGCCTGCGCGACAACGCCTTCATCGCCGCGCACACCAATGGCTTCGACGAGGCATTGGCAGTGGCCGATGCCGAGTGCGCCGATCCTGCCACGGTAGCGCGCATCTGCAAGGTGGATCTGCAGGACTTGCTGGACTTTTACGAAGCCTTTGCCGAGACGGAGAAAGTCGTCACCGGTTTTTCCATGGGCGTGAACCAATCCTCGGCCGGCACCGACAAGGTCAACAGCATCATCAACTGCCACCTGGCCACCGGCCGCATCGGCAAGCCCGGCATGGGCCCCTTCTCCATCACCGGCCAGCCCAATGCCATGGGCGGACGCGAGGTCGGCGGACTGGCCAACATGCTGGCCGCGCACATGGACCTGGACCAGCCATTGCATCGCGAGATCGTGCAGGAGTTCTGGCAATCCCCGCGTATCGCGGACAAGCCGGGCCTCAAGGCGGTGGACATGTTCCGCGCCATCGAGGAAGGCCGCATCAAGGCGGTGTGGATCATGGCCACCAATCCGCTGGTGAGCCTGCCTGATGCCGACCTGGTGCAGCGGGCGCTGCAGAAGTGCGAGCTGGTGGTGTCTTCCGACGTCATCACGCAAACCGATACCAATGCACTGGCCCATGTGCTGCTGCCGGCGCTGGCCTGGGGCGAGAAGGATGGGACGGTTACCAATTCCGAACGCCGCATTTCGCGGCAACGGGCTTTCCTCACGGCACCGGGCGAGGCACGCGGTGACTGGCAGATCATCTGCGAGGTCGCGCAGCGCATGGGCTTTGCGGGATTTGATTTCGACGGCCCGCATGCGATCTTTGACGAACACGCGCGCCTCTCCACGCATCGCAATGGCGAGGCCGATGCAGGGTGCGCACGCCGCGTTTTCAATCTGTCAGGCCTGACCGGGATGGACAAGGACGCCTATGACGCGCTGGCACCGATCCAGTGGCCGGTGCAGCGCTTGTCTGATGGCAGCATCAGCGGCACGGCACGCGTCCTGGAAGATCATCGTTTCACCCACACCGATGGACGCGCGCGTTTTGTGCCGACCGCCCCCCGCACGCCGGGCCACGCGGTTTGCGAGGATTACCCGCTGATCCTCAACACCGGCCGCGTGCGCGATCACTGGCACACCATGACGCGCACCGGCAAGTCGGCCACGCTGGCCAGCCATATTCCGGAATCCTTCATCGACCTGCACCCACAGGATGCGCTGCTGTATGGCGTGCGCGAAGGCGGTCTGGCGCGCATCAGCAGCCGCTGGGGCGCGATGGTGGCGCGCGTGCAGCATGGTGGCGGCATCCCGCGCGGCAATGTGTTCGTGCCGATTCACTGGAACGGGCAGTCGGCCTCCGATGCGCGTGTGGGTGCAGTGGTCAATCCGGTGGTCGATCCGGTCTCGGGCGAGCCGGAGTTCAAGCACACGCCGGTGGCGATCGAAGAATTCCGCGTGGGCTGGCATGGCTTCATCCTCACGCGCCATGCGCTGGATCTGGATGACATCACTCACTGGACACGCGTGCAGGGCCGGGATTTTGTGCGATATGAACTGGCCGGCCGCAATCACATCAGCGACCACACCGCGTGGGCAAGGGCGCTCTTGGGCGTGCAGGCCGATGATGCGGACTGGCTTGAATATGAAGACCTGAGCGATGGCAGCTATCGCGCGGTGCATGTGGTGGATGATCGCATCGACATGTGCCTGTTCATGTCGGCGCGCCCTGACCTGCCCTCGCGCTCGTGGCTGGCGGGACTGTTTGCCAAGGAGACGCTGGAAGAAGCCGACCGCGTCGGCCTGCTCGTGGGCCAGCCGATTGAGAAAGGTGCTGACGCCGGGCCGACGGTGTGTTCGTGTTTTGGTGTGGGGCGCAACACCATCTGCAATGCGATCCGTGCGCAGGGATTGACGGAGGTCAGCCAGGTGACGGCGTGTGTGAAAGCGGGCGGCAATTGCGGCTCGTGCGTGCCGGAGATCAAGAAGCTGATGGTGGAGATCAGGGTGCAGGGCGAGGCCGAAGCACGGGAGCGGGAGACGGCGGCTTAGGATCTTCTTTGAAGAATTTGCATTCTTTGTTGACCATTTGAAAGAGATGCTGCTATTATCTCGCTTCTCGGAGTGTAGCGCAGCCCGGTAGCGCACCTGGTTTGGGACCAGGGGGTCCAAGGTTCGAATCCTTGTACTCCGACCACTCATCAAAAACGGGCTGTCTGTGACAGCCCGTTTTCTTTTCTGGATCGTTGGCGGTAGCGCATCGGCGCAGCATCACCGCCAGCCACGCCGAACTGCCCTTAGCTCAACTGGATAGAGCAATGGCCTTCTAAGCCATAGGTCGGGGGTTCGAGTCCCTCAGGGCAGGCCAGTTTCAGTTCTCAGCTATCCCCTTTGCGATCAGGTGCTACGTTCAGGAACGCCGCGCGGATTCTTGCTCTGCTTGCGCATGACGCAATTGGCAAAGTAATGGAGTTCGGCTTGGAAATCGACAAAGCAACAGGGAGTAGTCAGTGAACAAGATGAACTGGTTAGGAACCCTTCGCCGCCACGTCTCAGTTGTCGCTTCGGCTATAGTTCTAGGCATCGCCTGGGGTATGTTGGCCGCAGCTGGTGGACGTTTCTTGTTCGGACTCCAAGAGGCGCAGTCGCTGTTATTTGTTGGATTGCCTTTCGGCTTGCTTGTTGTTGTTCTGATGTGGAAGCGCCTACCTCGGATCCTTGGCTTTGACGAGTAGTACGCAGCCTCAGTGTCATCGGGGGAAGGTCTTCATTTTTACGACCTTCCCGGTGACCACGCCCATGACCACCCCGGCCGCATAAAATTCTCCTGCAACGCTGTACCTGCTCGACTAGGCCCAGGCGTGACGTTTTCGTTACCCGACCTGTTGCTTCCCTAATAAACTCATCAGAGATCAATCATCAGGAACTGGCTCCGCTCGGTTGGTCGACGACTGCCGTATTGATGGGCAGCCAAGCTTTGGCGCTATGCGCACACGAGGCAACACCAAATTTTCTGCGTGCGCGGGTAACGGGGTGAGTCGGTGATCATTCAGCCGATTTATGCCGTCAATGAAACCCGTTTTTGGCACCAGCTACAGAGCCAAAATCGTTAGAAGAAATTCATCGCGTGTCTCATCCAATCAGATGACAGCGCGAGTAAACATGTGATTCTCAACCGATGGCCACTGGAAACGCCCGCTTTGATGGGCCTATTTCGGTAATTGGCGGTGGGCGCGATCGCGTACCATCTCACGCAATTCGATCTTGAGGATACGCGCTCATGACAGTTGCCAAGAAACTCTACGCGCTGGCCGCCATCGCCATTTTTGGAACGCTGCTGATCGTCGGCGTCGAAACCTACCATCTGCACCGAGTGGATTCTGCGGCCAGCTACGCCAGCGCCAATACTGTCCCGAGCATCCTGGAACTCGACAGCGTCATCGACGGAGCGTACGCCATGCGCATCTCGGTATGGAAATACCTCGCCAATCCCACCCCTGAGCAACGCCAGGAAACCGAAAAAGTCATCAACGCGTCTTCCAGCCAGATTGCAAGAGCACTGGACACGTACGAGAAAGAGGACATCTCCGACGCCACCGATGCGCAAATGCTCAAGGACGTTCGGCAGCACATCGCGACCTATGACGTATCGCTGGCCAAGGTCATGATCCTGGCGCAGAAGGATGCGGTCGCGGCCCGCAATGCCATGGCGGCCGATCAGGCGATCGTCGATACCATGATGTCCGCCCTGGACAAACAGAAAAAGTACAACCAAAAGCTGGGCAAGGCAGCCGCACAGACCGCCACCGCAACCAAGAATCAGGCGATGGTCACCGCCCTTGCAATTTCCGCGCTGATCGCTGCGCTGGTCGGCATGATTCTGTATTTCCTGCTCGCAAGATCCGCCCATCCCTCCCGATAGCGGCTAATGGAGCGAAAAAGCCCAAGCACTCCCAGTCCTTCGTCGGCGTCTTCGCACAGATAAGCACTGCATCGAGGCACTGACGATTTCTCGGCAAAAACCAATCCCGCCGCTTAAAATAGCCAGCGCTGAAGACGCCAACTCCGGTCAGCGATCTTCAGCGGAACACCTGAACATAAAAATTAACAGGGGGAAAAATGAAAACAGTCCTTTCCGCATCAGCCTTGGCACTCATCCTCACCGGCTGCGCCTCGACCCCGTCGAGCAAACCCGCTCCCGATCTGCCCTTCGCCGGCCCCGGCACCGGCGTGGTCTGCAAATCAACCACAGGCAAAGAAATCGCCGCCCTCTTCGAGCGCTGGAATGCGTCATTGCAAACCCTCGATCCCGAAGCCGTCGCCGAAAACTACGCCCCGCGCGCCCTGCTCTTGCCCACCGTGTCCAACAAGCCCCGGTTCACCAACGAAGAGCGCATCGATTATTTCGAACACTTCCTCCACAACAAGCCGGTAGGCAAGATCGACCAGCGCTGGCTCTGGATAGGCTGCAACACCGCCATCGATGCCGGCCTCTACAGCTTCACCTTCGGCACTACCGGCCAGGTCGTGCATGCCCGTTACAGCTTTACCTATGAATGGAATGGCAGGGAGTGGCTGATCACCAGCCATCATTCTTCAGGCATGCCGGAGAAGTAAGAACGCTTCGATTCGGTACGACATTGCCGTCGCCCTGAAGAAAAGAAAGAAGAGAAAGAGAAGAAACAAAAGAGGGACGCAGCAATGCGTCCCTCAATGCGTACCGATCTTCCTCAAGCCTGCACGCGCCCACCCACCAGCAGCAGATCGGCAGCCCGCTCCGGGATAGTCTCCCCGGACACCAGGTCAATGGTCAGCTCCCGTTCACGATCCAGCTTGAAGACCTGCACCGCGCCCGCCAGCTGCACCGCCTGCTCCTGCAGCGATTGCGAGGCCGCAGCCGCCTGCTCCACCAGCGCCGCATTCTGTTGTGTCGCCTGATCCATCAAACCGATGGCCTGATTGACCTGCACGATGCCATCGCTCTGCTCGGCGCTGGCGGCCGTGATGTCGGCAACGATGTCAGTCACGCGGCGCACGCTGTCGACCACGTGCTGCATCGTCTCGCCTGCCTGTGCGACCAGCCGGCTGCCGCTCTCCACCTTGCCGACCGAATCATCGATCAGTTCCTTGATCTCGTGCGCAGCCGCAGCCGAACGCTGGGCCAGTGAACGCACTTCGGCCGCCACTACCGCAAACCCGCGTCCCTGCTCGCCAGCACGCGCTGCTTCCACGGCGGCATTGAGCGCGAGGATATTGGTCTGGAACGCGATGCCGTCGATCACGCTGATGATGTCCACGATCCTCAGCGAGGAGGCATTGATCTCGTCCATCGTCTGCACCACCTGCTGCACCGCCTGGCCACCCTCGGTAGCGACGCTGGAGGCGGATGTCGCCAGCACATTGGCTTGCTGGGCGTTGTCCGCATTCTGGCGCACGGTGGCGGTCAGTTGCTCCATGGCCGACGCGGTCTCTTCGATGGAACCGGCCTGGGCTTCCGTACGCGCCGACAGGTCAAGATTGCCGGCGGCGATTTCCGCCGTGGCGGTGGCGATGGTGTTGGCACTGTTGCGCACGTTGCTGACGATGCGCACCAGGCTGTCGCTCATCTGCTGGATGGCCTGCATCAACTGGCCGACTTCATCATTGGCGCGGCGGCGGATGCGGGTGCTGAGGTCACCCGTGGCAATGGCGCGGGCCGTCATGATGGCCTCCCCCAGTGCGGTGGAAATGGTGCGCGAAATCAGCAGGCTCACCACCGCTACCACTGCACACACGGCCAGGCTCATCAGCACCGCCTGAACCACCGCCGAACGCAGGCTGGACTGCGCCGCCTGCACGCCTTGCTGGCCGAGCTGCTCGTTGTAGCGGCGATGGGCCGCCAGGGCGTTGATGAGTTTGTCACCGGGCGGGACCACCTGGTGCTCGACCGCATGCAAGGCTTCCTCGGTCTTGCCTTCAGCGCCCAGGGCGATGACGGCCTGGCGGCTCTTCTCGTAATCGGCGAAGGCATCACGGTCCGCCTGCAGCAGCTGACGGTCGGTGGCGTCGGAGATATCTTCCTTCTCGTAGCGGTCGAAGGCGGCGATGACCTTGTCGCGGTTCGTGTTCATGGACTTCTCCAGCTTGGCGCGCGTGGCGGCATCCGTGGCAGCGGCATAGCGCCAGATGCCAACCCGGATGCGGAAGACCGCTTCACCCGCCTCCCCCAACACCAGCAGGCTGGGGACCGTGTTGAACGACGAATAGCTGGCAGCATCGGCAATGCGGTTGCTGTGATAGATGCTCAAGCCGGTGAGGCTGGCCAGGCCGAGGACGACGGCGAGCAGAAGCAGACGGAGTTTGTTGGCAATGGTCATGGTCAGGATTCGTGGGTGCGCAGCATGGCGCAGCGGGTCGATGAGCTGAAATGAATGAGTGCCAAAATTATAAGTCTGCAAAAATGATGAAAATTCGCATCTGGCCGCTTCTTGATGCGGATCATCTTTGGGTCATTGCGACCGGAACTGGATCAAGTGTTCATCAAAACTAAGTTGCATGCTCCGTACACGCTGGTTTGACGCGGCGAATGGAATAAAAATACTTAGGAAGGGAAACGGAAGGAGGAGACCGGCGAAGCCATCGCATCGCACGCCGCAGGAATCGTCAGGCGCGAAGCGAGAGAGGAACAAGGAAGGGAAATCGCTGAAAAACTAAGTTTACTGGCAAAGCCAGCGAAGACCGGCAAGGTAAATCAGCGGAGCCACCCTGCGCTCCGCTGGACCGGGAATGCCGGTTTACTGCTGCACGCCCTGCTTGTAGATATCCGGACGCGAGATATGCCACACGAAGTCACCGCGATTGATGGCCTCGAAGCCACAGCTGGCATACAGCCACGGTGCGGTAGATGTGGTCAGCATGACGCGCCGCAGTTTCTGCAGCGTGGGATGCTGGTTGACTGATTCGATCATCCAGCGGCCCAGGCCCTGGCCGCGCAGGTCGCCGACGACGAAGACGTCGCACAGGTAGCCGAAGGTGGCGTGATCGGTCACCACGCGGGCAAAGCCGATCTGCTGCTTGCCGCGATAGAGGCCGAAGCACAGGCTGTTGGCCAGCGCCGTGCGCACGGTGTTGAGGTCGATGCCGGGAGACCAGCTCGAATGGGTCAGTACGTCGTGGATGAGGGGGATGTCCAGCCGGTCGGGATCGGTGTCGATGAGGAAATCATCGCGCCGCCAGATCAGGTGATGGCTCATGGTCGTTCCTTGCTTGATGGCTTGTTGTCGTAAAAAATTTGCCTTGGTACGTACTGCGGGTACTGCGAAAACTGTTTAGAACGTTTCTCTTCAACAAGAAAAGGCACGCCGGCCCTGGTTGTCCGGCCGCTGCAGCGCGTGCAAGGAATCGTGGCGATTGATCTGCGCGAAGCATGAAAACCGCTCGATTGATCGATTCCGTTGATGAGATTTGTTCCGTGGCCATTCATGATGCCACAGGCTCCCCTGCCTTGCGCAAGGCTTTCCCATCGGCAACCCGCGAGGCTCAGCCGACCCGGCGCTGAAACATCGCTTGCAATTCCGTTACACCTCGCCTGTCCGAGCTGGCAGACCATAGGCTCACCTCAGTGCGCCGGACCTGGCAATTTGTTTTTCCTCTTCCTGGTGCACGCCATCGCGCAAGGAGAACAACGTGAACAAGACATCCCTGGCCTGGGCCACCTGCCTGGTCTTCTCTCTGGTCTCAGGCCTGCCCGTGCAGGCGCAGACCGCTTATGCACCGCCGCCCGCGCCCGTCTATACCCAGCAACAGCTGGACCAGATGCTGGCCCCGGTGGCACTCTATCCCGATTCGCTGCTGGCCCAGGTGCTGATGGCCTCGACCTATCCTCTGGAAGTGGTGCAGGCCCAGCGCTTCGTCGAAGCGCGGCCCGGTCTGCAGGGCGATGGCCTGGCGCGCGCCGTGGCCCCCATGCCGTGGGATCCCAGCGTGAAGGCGCTGGTGCAGTTCCCCTCGGTGCTGGCCATGCTCAATGATCGCCTCGACTGGACCCAGCAGCTGGGACAGGCCTTCCTCGCCCAGCAGCCCTCGGTAATGGATACGGTACAGAACCTGCGCGAACGCGCCCGCATCGCAGGCACGCTGGAATCCAGCCCGCAGCAGCGCGTGGTGGTGCAGGATGAAGTCATCGAGATCGTGCCGGTCAATCCACAGGTGGTCTACGTGCCGTATTACAACCCGACCGTGGTGTATGGCAGCTGGTGGTGGCCGTCCGCTCCGCCGGTGGTGTGGGCGCCGCCGCCGCGTTATCGTCCGCCCAGCTATGAGCCGGGCTTCTCGGCCAGCATCAGCTTCGGGGTGGGCATTGGCGTCATGAGTGCGGTGTTTGGCGATGCGCGTCCCGACTGGCGCCAGCGCCAGGTGATGGTGACGCAGACACGCATCAACAACGTCACCAACGTGAACAACGTCAACAACACCAACGTCATCAACAATCGCTACGTCAACAACAACATCAACGTGAACCGCAACGTGAGCATGAACCAGCGCCCGGTGGTGTGGCATCACGACCCGCGTTACGCCGGCGGCCGTTATGCGCAGCAACCGGCCCCTGCGCTGGCCCCGCCGCCGGGACAGCGTCCGCTGGCCGGTCCGCAGGCACAGAACCTGACCCAGGCGCAGCACGTGCCGCAGTGGAATGGACATGGTCCGCAACCGCAAGCGGGCCAGCCCTTCCCGGCCAATACGCCGCGTCCGCTGCCAGTGGCCGACAACGTGCAGCAGCGATTGGCCCAGCAGGATCAGCTCCGCCAGCGCCAGGCCATCGATCAGCAACGCCAGCGTGAACAGCAGGCCAATGACCAGCAGCGCCAGCGTGAGCAGATGATCCGCGACCAGCAACACCAGCGCGATCAGCAAGCGCAGGAGCAGCGCCAACAGCAGCAGGCCCAGGAACGCCAGTGGCAGCAGCGCCAGCAACAGGTGCAACAGCAGCAACAACGCCAGCAGCAGATGCAGCAACAGCAATTGCAGCTGCAACAGCGTGAGCAGCAGATGCGCCAGCATCAACTGCAGGAGCAGCAACGCCAGCAGCAGATGATGAACCAGCAGCGCGAGCAGCAGCATCGCCAGATGGAGCAAGCCCGTCAGCAACAGCAGCAACATCAGGCCGCCCAGCATGAACAGCAGGCGCGCCAGCAGCAGGCCCAGCAGCGCGACGCCCATCAGCGGCGCGAGGACCGTCGCGACGAACGCTCCTGATCCTGCAGCGCCTCTGCCCCGCCAGTGATCGCCTGAGCGGCCCGCCGCGCGCACGTTGCCTCCCGGCAAACATGCGGGCAAGCGGGCCGCTTCAGTTATAATCTCGGGTTTTCCAGAGCTGTCGGAACAGGGCGTGCGCCGCCTCCTTGTCAAAGGAACAGTGCGCGCCGCTCAAGGCCAAGCGGGTTGGATCGTCCAGCCGCGCCAGGGGCCGCGTTCCGCCGGGCTCCCACCCCGACCGATCCGCCATGCAAGAACCCAGCAACGAACTCCCCGAAGTCGCCGCCACCGCTCCTGAGGCCGCTGATGCAGATACCGCCAGCGCGCCTGGCGCCGCCACCAAGGTCTCGTCCGACCTGATCGCGCGCGAAGTCAAGCGCCGCCGCACCTTCGGCATCATCTCCCACCCCGACGCCGGTAAAACCACGCTGACCGAAAAGCTGCTGCTGTTCTCGGGCGCGATCCAGCTGGCCGGCACCGTGAAGGCCCGCAAGAGCGGCCGCCACGCGACCTCGGACTGGATGGAAATCGAAAAGCAACGCGGCATTTCCGTGGCCAGTTCGGTGATGCAGTTCGAGTACCGCGACCACGTGGTCAACCTGCTCGACACGCCGGGCCACCAGGACTTCTCGGAAGATACCTATCGCGTGCTCACCGCCGTGGACTCGGCGCTGATGGTGATCGATGCCGCCAAGGGCGTGGAAGAACAGACCATCAAGCTGTTGAACGTCTGCCGCATGCGCAATACGCCCATCATCACCTTCATGAACAAGCTGGACCGCGAGACCCGCGATTCGCTGGAGCTGCTGGATGAGCTGGAGTCGGTGCTGAAGATTCAGTGCGCACCGGTGACCTGGCCGATCGGCATGGGCAAGAATTTCCGTGGCGTGTATCACCTGCTGCGTGACGAGATCATGCTCTTCAAGGCCGGTGAAGAACGCGCGAACGGCAACGTGGAAATCATCAAGGGCATCGACAACCCCAAGCTGGCCGAGATGTTCCCGCTGGAAATCGAACAGCTCAAAATGGAAGTGGAACTGGTGCATGGCGCCTCCCACCCCTTCAACCTGGAAGACTTCCTGGCCGGTGTGCAGACGCCGGTCTTCTTCGGTTCGGCCATCAACAACTTCGGCGTGCGCGAGATCCTCGATGCGCTGCTGGACTGGGCGCCGGGTCCGGGCGGACGCGACGCCACCGTGCGCGAGGTCAAGCCGACCGAAGAGCCCTTCTCCGGTTTCGTCTTCAAGATCCAGGCCAACATGGACCCGGCGCACCGCGACCGCATCGCCTTCCTGCGCGTGTGCTCGGGCCGCTTCGAACGCGGCATGAAGTTGAAGCACCTGCGCCTGAACCGCGACATCAAGGTGTCCTCGGTGGTGACCTTCATGGCCTCCAGCCGCGAACAGGTGGAAGAAGCCTATGCCGGCGACATCATCGGACTGCCCAACCACGGCAACATGCAGATCGGCGACAGCTTCTCCGAAGGCGAGATGCTGCAGTTCACCGGCATCCCCTACTTCGCACCGGACTTCTTCCGTGTGGCGCGCATCCGCAATCCGCTCAAGATCAAGCAGTTGCACAAGGGCCTGCAGCAGCTCGGCGAAGAAGGCGCTGTGCAGGTCTTCAAGCCCGTCACCGGCAGCGACCTGATCCTGGGCGCAGTGGGCGTGCTGCAGTTCGAAGTGGTGGCCAGCCGCCTGCTCAACGAATATGGCGTGGATGCGGTCTTTGAAGGCACCAGCATCAGCAGCGCCCGCTGGATCAGCTGCGATGACAAGAAGAAACTGGCCGACTTCGAGAAGTCCTCGGCCGGTGCCAACCTGGCCATCGATGCGGCCGGCAACCTGGCTTACCTGGCCAGCTCGGGCGTGAACCTGCGCCTGACCCAGGAACGCTGGCCGGAGATCACTTTCCACGCTACCCGCGAGCACGCGGCCAAGCTGGATTGACCCGGCGTTGAAGGGATCGACCGGCCACGTGCCGGTCATGAAAAAAATCGCCCGACAGGCGCAAACCTGTCGGGCGATTTTTTATGTCTTGCTGACGGGGAATTACTTGGCGTTCTTGAACGCTTCCACACCGGCCAGGATTTCAGCGCGGGCAGCGTCCGGGCCTTCCCAGCCTTCGACCTTGACCCACTTGCCCTTTTCCAGGTCCTTGTAGTGTTCGAAGAAGTGCTTGATCTGGTTCAGGCGCAGTTCGTTCAGATCTTCCGGCTTTTGCCAGTGGGTGTAGATCGGCAGGATCTTGTCGACCGGCACGGCCAGCAGCTTGGCGTCGATGCCCGATTCATCGGCCATCTTCAGCACGCCGATGGGACGGCAGCGCACCACCACGCCCGGGATCAGCGGGAACGGGGTGATCACCAGCACGTCGACCGGGTCGCCGTCTTGCGACAGGGTCTGGGGGATGTAGCCGTAGTTGCACGGATAGTGCATGGCGGTGCCCATGAAACGGTCGACGAAGATGGCGCCGGTGTCCTTGTCCACTTCGTACTTGATCGGATCGGCGTTCATCGGGATTTCGATGATCACGTTGAAGTCATTGGGCAGGTCGCGGCCAGCGGGGACGTTGTTCAGGCTCATGGGATTCTCACTAGGGAAAGAAACGAAAAGCGGTTTTCGGGCCGGCAGCGCCAAGGGCATCTTGTTTAATGCTCGATGCAATGAGCATTAAACGGGGCTTAATGCTCAGTTCTGGCATGCCAAACACCGGAAAGCGGCAATTATAGCGGCATTCAGGCTCAGACCGGCATCTTGGCCGGTGCAACTTACGCCAACATGACAGTGCCCGGCAGCGCACGTGAAAAAGGCGGAAGGGCTTGCGCCGCTTCCGCCTTGGTCATTCACCAGCGCAACAAGTTCAGCGGATGGCCGTGGCCAGGGCGCATTGCTTGTAGTGGCCGGCGGCCTGGTCCGGCTGATCCAGCGCCTCGTGCAGCTGGGCCAGGGCCAGGTGCGATTCGCGTACGGTGCGCGGTTCGATGGCGTCCGACAGGGCTTGCTCCAGGTGGCGCTGGGCCTTGCCCCACAGCTTCTGGCGCAGGCAGAACATGCCCAGCGTCAGCGCCAGTTCGGCATCGGTCGGATTCTTGGACAACCAGGATTCGCAATGCTCGATCTGCGACAGCAGGGCCGGCGAGCCGGCTTCGGCGGTCGATTCGCGATAGGCACGCAGCAGGCGGATATCCCAGTCGGCGGCCAGCGCGCGTTCCAGCAGGCTGCGCGCTTCGTCATGCAGGCCACGGCTGGAGAAGGCGTGGGCGGCCCGTGCGGCGATGTAGGGCTTGAGCTTGTCCACGCCGGGCACGCCATTCCACAAGAGGCGAATCGATTCGGCATCGTGCGAGCGGTCCGACAGCAAGGCATCGTAAGACAGCTCGCGCAGGCGGTTCGACAAGGCCGGATGCAGGGCATTGCGCTTGTCCAGGGTCTGCACCAGGCGCAGCACTTCGGGCCAGTTCTTGGCTTGCTGGTTGGCCTTCAGCGCCCATTGCAGGGCCTGGATGTGGCGCGTGCCGTTGGCGTTCAACTCTTCCACCGTTTCCAGCGCCTGCTTGAAGTGGTGTTCGTCCACTTGCAGTTCCAGCGCCGTCATCAGGCGCGCAGCCTTCAAGGTCGGATCGACTTCGGTGCTGGCCAGCCAGATGTCGCGGCGGTCGCCCTGGCGCATGCGATGCGCGGCGCGGGCGGCGATCAGGGCGGCGATGCCAGCGTTGTCGGGCAGGTCGGCTGCGCGCGTGGCGGACTTCTCGGCCTGGCCGAAGCGGCCTTCGAAGTAAGCCTTCAGGGCATCGCGCAGGGCCTTGTTGCTTTCATTCTCGCGCTTGGCACGGCGATAGGCGATCACGCGGCCGGGCAGCTTCTGCGTCAGGCGGATGGCGCGGATGACCACGTAGATGGTCAGGAACACCGCCAGCACGGCGAAGATGAAGAAGTTCAGGGACAGGTCAATCCGGTACGGCGGATAGAACAGCACCACATTGCCGGGGTTGAAGCGCGCCAGCACGGCCAGGCCGATGGCGGAGGCAAACAGGGTCAGAAGCCAGAGCAGTATTTTCATATCAGGTTCCCGTCAGCGGCTCACGGACGGGCCTTGTAGTTGCGCACCGCGTTCAGGCTTTCGGCCAGCGTGGGCAACTGGATGGAGACATTGCTGCCCTGCACCTGCTTCAACAGCGCCTGCGTGGTCTGGACCTGCTTGGCGCGGGTATCGAAATACTTGGCGATGGTGTCCTGGGCCGAGGACAGGTCATTGCGGAAGGCGAACTCGTTGCGCGACAGCAGCGCCAGGCGTGCATTCAACAAACGCAGCTTGAGGTTCTCGCGCACGAAGTAAGCCTGGCCCGGCGAGAGCAGGATCGCTTCCGGCGTCTGCACTTCGCGGATGCGCACCAGCTGGCGCAGCTCGGACCACATTTCAGTGCTCATGCTTCGCCAGGTTTCGCGGGCACCGGCCAGCCATTGCGACCAGGCAGACGCTTCGGCAGGTGCGGCTTCGGCCTTGGTCTTGGCATGGGCGGCATCGCCCTTGGCGGCAGGCTTCTCGGCGGCAGCGGTTTTCACCGGCTGCGGCTTGGGCTCGCTGGCCGACTCCACCGGACGCTCATCGACCAGCAGCGGCAGGTTGTCGACCTGGCCGATGGCACTGTCCAGACGCACGGCGATGCCGGCGATGTCCACTGTCGGCAGGGCCTTCAGGCGTTCGATGTCACGCGCGATGGCGCGGCGGATGGCGATGAACTGCGCCTTGTCCGAACGCGACAGGCTCTTGTCGGCATTCTGCAGGGCGATCAGCGCGCCTTGCACGTTGCCGGCCAGCTCCAGCTGCTGGTCAGCGGTGGAAAGGACTTCCTCGATTTCGGAGAGGGCCCAGTCGTCGCGGTTCTTGTTGAGGTCCTGGTACATCTGTTCCAGCGCCAGTTGCTGGCTCTGGGACTCGGCCTGCTTGCTGTCGAGCACGCTGACCTTGGATTGCAGTTCCTTGGTGCTCTCCTGCACGGCCTTGAGCACGCCCTTCAGTTCATTGCTGCTGTTGTCGCCATTCTGCAGGCGCTGCGCCACTTCGCTGCGCAGGTCGCGCAGTTCGGCATGCGAGACCCACCACTGTGCGCCCAGGCCGGCGATGACCAGCAGCAGCACGATGGTCTGCGCACGCTGGCGGCGGCGCAGCACGGCCGTGCCATCCGGGGGAGTGAAGGTATAGGACGCCTGCGGGGCCGCAGCACCAGCGCTGTGGCTGGCTTGCGGTTGAGGCTCCGGCAATTGGGGAGTGGGTTGCTGTTCGTTCATGGGCTGGATTGTAACGCGGCAAATTACGCGGCCACTCAGGGAGCGGGTGGAACAAGGGCGGCAAGCAGGCGTTCATCTCCCGACCCGGTCAGGACCACCTGCACGAAACCCTGCTCCCGCGCGGTCTCGGCGATCCTGTGGTGAGAGACGACGATGCGTTGTCGTTGCAGTTTTACCACACGTTCCTCGCCCCCGGCTAGTCTTGCCAAGTGAAGCAAATTGCGCAAGGCCTCGGAACTGGTGATGACCCAGTCGGCACCACCGTCCAGCAAATCCAGCAGTTGCAGGCGGTTTTGTGCGTTCAGCTGGGGGGCCAGGCGACGGTAGGCGGTAAGGAATTCGACTTCCACGCCCTGTTGTTGCAAAGCTTCACTCAGGAAATCGCGGCCGGCCTGGCCGCGCACGATCAGAGCACGCCTGCCGCGCAATTGTTCCAACGGGAGGGATTTGAACAATTCCTCGGAATCCATCTTGTCGGCGCGCTGCGGGCCGTAGATGGTGGCATTGGCGCCATCTACGCCATGCCCGCGCAAGGCCACCCTGCTGCCCTCCCCAACGATACCGATGGGCACATCACGCGGCCAGCCCTGCAGATGGGCAAAGGCGGCATCGATGGCATTGGGGCTGACGAAGACCACCAGCGCGAAGTCGTGCAGGCGTGCCAGCGTGGCCTTGAGTTCGCTGTCATCGTCGACCGGGCCGATGGCCAGCAGCGGAAATACCACGGCACGCCGGCCCAGCTGCTGCACGCGCTCGGCAAAGCCGCCGGCCTGTTGAAGTGGCCGCGTCACGACCACAGGCAACGGTGCAGCGGTCTCAGGCCGAAGCGGCATCAGCCTGGGCCTTGCAGGCCGCCAGAATCGCATCGGCACCGCGCGACTTGAGCAGCTCGGCCACTTGCGCACCGAGCGCCTCGGGCGCATCCGGCGAACCTTCGGCTTCAGCGGCAGCGGCTTGTGCGCCATCGGGGGTGGCGATCATGGCGCGCAGGTGCAGGCGCTCACCGTCCAGCGTGGCGTAGGCCGCCAGCGGGATCTGGCAGCTGGCACCGAAGATGCGCGAGACCGAACGCTCGGCTGCCGACACCACGGCGGCCGGCACATCATGCAAGGGGGCCAGCAGGCGTTTGATGTCGTCACGGCCTTCGGGGATCTCGATGGCCAGCGTGCCCTGGCCGGGCGACGGCAGGCTTTGTTCGGGATCGAGGAAGGAACGGATGCGCGCCTTCAGGCCCAGGCGGTTCAGGCCGGCCACGGCCAGGATGATGGCGGCGTAGTCGCCACGATCCAGCTTGGCCAGGCGGGTATCGAGATTGCCGCGCAGCGGCTTGACCACCAGTTGCGGATAGCGCGCGGCGATCATGGCCTGGCGGCGCAGGCTGCTGGTGCCGACGATGGCGCCATCGGGCAGCGCGTCCAGCGAGGCATAGTCATTGGAGACGAAGGCGTCGCGCGCGTCTTCGCGTTCCAGGATGGCGGCCAGCTCGAAGCCTTCGGGCAAATCCATCGGCATGTCCTTCAGGCAGTGCACGGCGAGGTCGGCGCGGCCTTCGGCCATGGCCACTTCCAGTTCCTTGACGAACAGGCCCTTGCCGCCGACCTTGGAAAGCGCGCGATCAAGAATCTGGTCGCCACGGGTGGTGGTTCCGAGGATATTGATGCTGCACTGCGGATATAATGCGGCCAGACGGTCCCGCACGTACTCGGCCTGCCACATGGCGAGGCGGCTTTCGCGCGAGACGATGACGATGTTGGAAGGAGGAAATTCTTTCAAGACGGGCTTTCCGATTCAGTCGTGGCACCCGCGGCCGAGGAGACAAGGAAAGCAGGAGACCGGCGCATCCAGACTGAACAATACGATTAAAAAAGCGATCGAGGGCAAGCAGCAACGCACATCGATCACAGCGACCAGAAGCGAGACGCACACCAAAAACGAGGCAAATTCTAGCACGCACACCTACGGCAATCCGATCCACAAGCACGACTTTCTCCTCCGAAAACCGCAGCAACCGTTGATCATGGCGACTAAAAATCCAACACCACGCAGTGCCCGTTCCACTCCTTCCACGCCACGCGCCACCACTGCCGCCAAGCGCAGCCCGGCCAGCAAGACCGTCACCAAACCCGCCCGCAGCACCGACAAGGATGCGCCCCTGAAGGAAGACATCCGCCTGCTCGGACGCCTGCTGGGCGAAGTCGTGCGGGAACAGGAAGGCGATGAAGTCTTCGAGGTGGTGGAAACCATCCGCCAGACCGCCGTGCGTTTTCGCCGCGAATCCGATGCCAAGGCCGGTGCCGAGCTCGACAAGCTGCTCAAGAAACTGACCCGCGACCAGACCAATTCGGTGGTGCGCGCGTTTTCCTATTTCTCGCACCTGGCCAACATCGCCGAAGACCAGCACCACAACCGCCGCCGTCGCGCGCACCTGCTGGCCGGTTCCGAAGCCCAGCCCGGCAGCGTGGCCTATGCGCTGTCGCGCCTGGATGATGCCGGCGTCTCGGGCGCACAAGTGCGCAGCTTCCTGAAGGAAGCCCTGGTGTCTCCGGTGCTGACCGCCCACCCGACCGAAGTGCAGCGCAAGTCCATCCTGGATGCCGAGCGCGAGATTGCCCGCCTGGTGGCCGAACGCGACCTGCCGCTGACCCCGCGCGAGCTGCGCCACAACACCGAACTGCTGCGCGCACGCATCGCCACGCTGTGGCAGACGCGCATGCTGCGCTATACCAAGCTGACGGTGGCCGACGAGATCGAGAACGCCCTCTCCTACTACCGCATCACCTTCCTGCGCGAACTGCCGGCGCTGTATGACGACATCGAAGCCGAGATCGACAGCCAGTTCCCCTCGCGCGCCAAGACCCGCGCCGTGGAGCTGCCGCCCTACCTGCAGATGGGCAGCTGGATCGGCGGCGACCGCGACGGCAACCCCAACGTCAATGCCGCCACCATGCAGCATGCGCTGAAGCGCCAGTCCACCACCATCTTCGATTACTACCTCGACGAAGTGCACACGCTGGGGGCCGAGATGTCCATCTCCACCCTGATGGTCGCGGCCAGCCCGGAACTGCTGGCCCTGGCCGATGCCTCGCCGGACCACTCCGAGCACCGCGCCGACGAACCCTACCGCCGTGCCCTCATCGGCATCTACGCGCGCCTGGCCGCCACGGCCCGTTCGCTGGGCGTGGTCAACATCCTGCGCCAGGAAATCGGCGCCGCTGCGCCCTACGCCAGCCCGGCCGAATGCGTGGCCGAACTGGAGGTGCTGGTGGCCTCGCTGCAGGCCCATCACGGTGCCGCGCTGGTCAAGCCGCGCCTGGCCGGATTGAAGCGTGCCGTGGAAATCTTCGGCTTCCACCTGGCCACACTGGACATGCGCCAGAGCTCCGACGTGCACGAGCGCGTGCTGGCCGAGCTGTTTGCCAAGTCCCAGGTAGAGGCCGACTATGCGGGCCTGACCGAAGAACGCAAGATCGCCCTGTTGCTGGGTGAACTGTCCAAGCCGCGCCTGCTGTATTCGCCCTACCTGCAGTACGCCGATGAAACCAACTCCGAGCTGACCATCCTGCGCGCCGCGCGCGAAATCCGCCGCCGCTATGGCGAACGTGCGATCCGCAACTACATCATCTCGCACACCGAGACCTTGTCCGACCTGCTGGAAGTCTTGCTGCTGCAGAAGGAAACGGGGCTGCTGCACATCGAAGGCAACCAGCTGCACGAGCTGGAGCTGATGGTCATTCCATTGTTCGAGACCATCCCCGACTTGCGCTGTGCGGCCGAGATCATGCGCGGCTGGCTGACCCTCCCGCAGGTCAAGGGCTTGATCGCCAAGCACGGCAAGCTGCAGGAAGTGATGCTGGGCTATTCGGATTCCAACAAGGATGGCGGCTTCCTGACCTCCAACTGGGAACTCTACAAGGCCGAGAACCAGCTGGTGGAACTGTTCAATGAAGCCGGCGTGAAGCTGCGCCTGTTCCACGGCCGTGGCGGCACCGTCGGCCGTGGCGGCGGTCCGAGCTACCAGGCCATCCTGGCGCAGCCGCCGGGCACGGTCAACGGCCAGATCCGCCTGACCGAGCAAGGTGAAATCATCGCCTCCAAGTTCTCCAATCCGGAAATCGGCCGCCGCAACCTGGAGCTGCTGGTCGCCGCCACCCTGGAAGCGAGCCTGATGCCCGCCGCCACCGATGGCAAGGAAGCCAGGAAGCTGGCCGAATTCGAGCGCGTCATGGAAGAACTGTCGGAGCGTGCCTATCGCGCTTATCGCAACCTGGTGTACGAGACCCCGGGCTTCACCGATTACTTCTTCGCGGCCACGCCCATCGCCGAGATCGCGCAACTGAACATCGGTTCGCGCCCGGCCTCGCGCAAGGCGACCCAGCGCATCGAGGATCTACGCGCGATTCCCTGGGGCTTCTCGTGGGGCCAGTGCCGTCTGCTGCTCCCGGGCTGGTATGGTTTTGGCAGCGCCGTGGCGGGCTGGCTGGAAGAAGCCGGCAACGCCAAGGAGAGCGCAAAACGCCTGGCCACCCTGCGCGCCATGTGCAAGGAATGGCCGTTCTTCGCCGCCCTGCTGTCGAACATGGACATGGTGCTCTCCAAGACCGACCTCGCCGTGGCCTCGCGCTACGCCGGACTGGTGGCGGACCGCAAGCTGCGTACCACGATCTTCGGCCGCATCACCGGCGAGCATGAACGTACCAGCAGCGTGCTCTCGGCCATCACCGGCACCAAGGAACGCCTGTCCGGCAATCCGCTGTTGGCGCGTTCGATCAAGAACCGCTTCGCCTATCTCGATCCGCTGAACCACCTGCAGGTCGAGCTGATCAAGCGCCACCGCGCTACGGCTGCAGCGAAGCGTGCGCCGGAAGAACGCGTGCAGCGTGGCATCCACCTCACCATCAACGGGGTGGCCGCCGGCTTGCGCAATACTGGCTAAACTGCAACGCCTGCCGGCGAAGCCTCACGCTGCGCAACGGGACCGACCTGCCATCATCAGGGACGGGCCCCGATCCCCCGGATACCTTCGCGTAACGGGGGATTTTTTTATGATTCAACGCATTGTCAGTCTCTGGACCCGTCGGTGCCCGCACCACCGGGCTCGGGACGCGACCACATCCAGGCGGCCCCCACTGCCATGCCCAGCGCCGCCAACAGGAGGATCCAGCGGCGCTGGATGGTCAACGCCATGATGATCAGGCAGAGCGTCATCGTCAGTGAGGCAGTCGCCTTGGCACGTATCGTCACGGCACGGCCATGGCGCCAGTTGTGGATCATCGGACCAAACAGGCGATGCTGCTCCAGCCAGCGCTGCAGACGCGGCGAGCCACGGCTGGCAGCCCATGCCGAGAGCAGGATGAATTCCGTAGTAGGCAAGCCCGGGATGAAAATGGCGATGACACCCAACGCCAGGCTCGCATAGGCCAACAGCAGCCAGGCCCACGCCACCAGTCTGTGACGAGTCAGGCGCTTCGGTTCAGCCTCGGTCGTGCCCCCGGTCACGCCGCATTTTCCGTCAGTGGCGCGCGGCAGAACCGACCGACATACGAGGTCACCTGCGCAAACGCAGCGCTCGCCCCTTGGATCACCTGCTGTTCCGCGACCGCGTCAAGCTCAATGGCGTTGAGCTGGGCCACGAAACCGCGCCAGCTCGGGGCCCTGCCTTCCGGGTGCGGCGCCAGGTGGCGCGCTCCGCGGTTGCCATCCAGGCCCAGCCCGGCCGCCATCTTGTAGAGGAACGCCGCACCGAGGTTGGATCCTTCCTCGACATACAACCAGCCGATGGCCACAGGCAGGGAGAAACGATCCGCGCAAAACACCGGCGCCGACAGCACCGGAAGCGGCAAGCCCAGGTCCTGCAGGTCGGCCGTTACCTGTGCCAGCCGCGAGCGTGCCTGCAGATCTGGAAACAGACGGTTCAAGGCAGCATCCTCGAACAAGGCTGCTACATCGCGATGAAACGCGTATTGCATCTGCAGGAAGCCGCCATAGCGCTGCAGCGATGCGAAGGGGTTGAAACGCATGATGCTCCCATCCAGCGCTTCGTGGGCCGCGCGGGTAGCCTCTTTCAACGCCGCGGCGCGATCCAGCTCCGGGGCGGCGGCAGGAACGGGAACGGTTTCGGTTGAGGTGGACGGGGAGGCAGGGATGGCAAGTGAAGTGGAAGTAGTCATGGCGTGGACGATTGATCAAAAACAAACCGACGTGGACACACCCGACTCGGACCAGCACATTCTAATTGCAAATGATTATCAATTGCTTTGCCTTTGCAAAAACTTAATTTTAAAATCGCGACCTCTCTGCGAGAGATGAATTGATTCAGATTTAGCCAGCCACTTGTTCTAGTCCACCCGCCGGTATCGATGAAGACAGCGTCAGCCAGTCGACGACCCATCACGCCGCCGCACCGCCAATACCGACGGCGCACACAAGACTAGAAGAGGAAGCAATGATTGCAGCAATCGCGCGCAGCACGACCGCGCAAAACCTGGCGCGTCCCGTTCCGCGGGTCCTGACCATCTCCATCCACCTGGCACTGGCCGGGCTCATGATCAGCCCGGCTCACGCCGCAGAGGACGCCAGCCGCGACAGCGCCCTGCCACAGATCAGCGTGACAGCAGACAGGGCCTCCCGCAGCACATCCCTGAGCGCCGATGACCTGCAGAATGCGGGGGTCACCGACATGGCGGGCGTGATCCGCTACCAGCCTCTCGTGAGCGCGCCTTCGGCACTGAGCGGAGCCGCCAACCTGTGGGACGGCAGCGGCACCTCGGGCTACAACATCCGTGGCGTCGAGGGCAACCGGGTCGGACTGGATGTCGACGGTATCGAGCTGCCAGCGGCCGTCCCCTTGCCGGATGGGCTCAAGGCCACAGGCGTGGGCATCGGTCGCGACTATATCGACCCCGAGGTCTTCCGTCGCGTCGACATCATCTCGGGGACCACGTCTTCCGGCGAAAATGGCGCCACCGGCCTGGGCGGACGCGTCTCCTTCCAGACCAGGTCGCCGGACGACTACCTGAGCGACGGCAAGAACAGCTATCTCGGTGCCAAACTCGGCTACACCTCCGCTGACCAGGCCTGGGCAGAATCCCTGACCACGGCACAGAAGATGGGCGACTGGAAACTGCTGGCCCTGTATTCGAATCGCGATGGCGCACTGACCCGGTCCAAGGACGTGAGCGATGCGAACCGTGACAACTGGCATTCCGACGCGGTGCTGTTCAAGGCGTTTTATGAAGGGCTGGCGCACCACAAGCTGGGCGTGACACTGGACCTCTATGATCGTGCCGACAACCGCTATCTTGACGGCAGCACCTATAGTGCCTATCCGGCCGGTGCAACGCAGTACTCCACGACCCGTCGTCATCGCCTGCAAGTGGAGGATGAATACACCCCGGCGGCTGGCAGCATCGCCGCCTTCGACAAGCTGCGCGTACATGCCTTCTATCAGGACAGCAAGAAAGAGGACTACACCATCGCTGCCAATTCCACCAACAGCTATACCCGCTACATCGACACCTATCTGGCCACCACCAGCGTCGGACTGGGCGCGGACGCCAGCAAGCGCATGGGAACGCACGAACTGTTCTATGGCCTGTCCTTCACCAGCACGGACGAGCAGCGTCCCTGGACCGAAGCGCGCATCACCAACGCCACCGGCAATTCGGTCAGCGGCTATCCCTACAGCAAGGACCGCATGGCACAGACGCGCACGAACAAGCTGGTGGCTTACGTCCGCGACGAATGGCACCTCTCTCCGCGCGCCACGCTCACGCCGGGCCTGCGGGCTGAATACTGGCAAACCCGGCCGGGCGACCTGAGCCATTACCTGGCCAACGTCGGCAGTGCCGCCAGCGAGGTCAGCGCAGACCATACGGCCTTGCTTGCCCCCAGCCTGCGCTTTGCCTATGCGCTCACACCGAGCTATGACTTCTTTGCCCAATACAGCCGCGGGGTACGCGTGGCCACTGCCGCAGAAAAAACCGGAACCTATGATTCCTCGACCTACGCCAGCTCGGCCTTCCTGTACGCCATCCTCGGCAATCCCGACCTCAAGAACGAGACCAGCGACGCCTTTGAACTCGGGACCAAGGGCGAGCTGATCGATGGCCTGACCCTCAACAGCTCGCTGTTCTATACCCGATACAAGAACTTCATCGACTACCAGACCACCACCTACAGCGGCACGTCGCTGGCATATCGCCTGCAGAACATCGCCAACGTCGATATCTACGGCGCAGAAGTCTCCGCACAACTGCGCCTGGGGACCTATGCCAGTGCGCTGCGAGGCTACAGCCTGGGGGGCAGCGCTGGAGTATCAGCCGGCCGTTCGCGCAATGACGCCGGTGTCAGTGGCTCGGTCAACTCGGTGGGACCCGCCAAGGGCACCGTGCGTGTGGCCTATGATGATCCCGGCGCCCGCTACGGCGGCAGCCTGATCATGACGGCCGTGAAATCCAAGCGTGCCAGCGCCGACGACGTCTCGGTCTATTCCACCAGCGGCGCTTACGTCAACGTGCCTGGCTATGCGCTGCTGGATCTGTCGACCTACTGGAAGCTGAACCAGCATGTGACACTGCACGCCGGCATCTACAACCTGACCGATCGCAAATACTGGGACTACGCCACGGTACGCGGCCTGACCACTTCGCAATCCGTCTTGTTCCAGCGCGCCGCGCAACCGGGCCGCAACGCCGCCATCACCCTCAATATCGATCTTTGAGATCGTCCGGCACGATGCCGCCACGGATGAAAGTTCCCGGCAGCATCGTGCGACCGGCCGGCGCGCCCGATGCTGACTCGGGCGCACCAGCCTCCCCTCCTCCTGCACTGACAAGCATGACGTATCAGAGACGCCCCGTCTCAAGTTCAGCGTTTGCATGCCGATAACAGATGGCTCATATGACATTTGACGAAGCGACAAGCTGTTGCAGGCGACGCACAGGTGCAGGCGCGCTCTTGTGATGGATCAGATTTTTGCACCGCAAAAACCAATCTTCCCTGCCGCACGACGCTTCGCTTTTGTAAAATACAAGCTGAAGAATTCAAATACATACAGTCGTTGCAATCCGTGAAGCTTATTGCTTCAGCGACCATTTTCCCCGTTGACGGGAAAGGCCGTCGGGCAACGATTTGGCATCACTACGGGGAATCAGACATCATGCGACATTGGGGAAAACCGCTGGCTGCGTTCTGCATTGCAGCATCGCTGGCCGTGATCGGCTCCTGGGCGCAGGCCGCGCCCAATTCGGCACCGCCGCCACCACTGGAAGCACGCCGCGTCTCGCTCACCAGCGTGGACAGCAAGGGCGGCAAGGCCACCGCGCTCTATGGCGTCTGGATCAAGGCACGCAAGTCGCTCACCACCAAGGGTCCGGCACCGACCGTGATCGCCCTGCATGGCTGCGGCGGCTTGTACAGCATGGTCAAGGATGGCAAGGGGGAATTCACGCCGCGCCACCTGGCGATGGCACGCGTGCTCAGCGACGCCGGCTACAACGTGCTGTTCCCGGACAGCTTCACCCCGCGCGGTCGCCGCTCCACCTGCCAGGACACCGTGGCCCAGCGCGAAGTCAGCGCCATGAACCGCCGCTACGACGTGCAGGCCGCCCTGCACTGGGTGACTTCGCAGCCGGATGTGGATGTGAAGCGCATCGCCCTGCTGGGCTGGTCGCATGGCGCGTCGACCCTGCTGGCCTCGATCAACCTGGCCGAAACCGACGTGGCCGTGCGCAAGATCCAGCCGCGCGCTGCCGTGGCGTTCTATCCGGATTGCCGCCCCTACGCCAAGACCACCGAGCCCTTCAAACCGGCCGCACCACTCCTGATCCTGATGGGCGAGAACGATGACTGGACGCCGCCCCAGGCCTGCGAAGCCATCGAAGAGAAGATGAAGGGCAGCGACACCGAGATCGCCCTGCGCCTCTATCCCGATACCTATCACGACTTCGACGCGCCCGGCCTGCCGGTGCACGTGCGCATGGATGTGGCCGGCGTGGGCAAGCGCGGTGAAGGCGTCACCAGCGGCGGCAACCCGGATGCGCGCAGCCAGGCGTATCGCTCCATGCTCAACTTCCTGGACGCCAAGCTGAATTACTGACGAAACACTGAGGATCCGGGCCGGCCACGCGCCTCCCGGGTTTTGACAGTACCCTTCACCAACGACAATGCCGGCCCCTTGCGGGAGCCGGCATTGTCGTTTTTTACGTCCTTTTCCTTCACATCGGCCGGAAACCACCGTACTTCGGCGCTCGCCGGCCTGCCCTGTTGGGGCGGATCAGGCCGCTCAGGAGATCAGGTCCTGCATGCCCTCGCCCAGTTCGGCCAGCGGCGGCATGTCCTCGGTGAAGGTGGACAGGCTCAGCCCCAGCTTGGCGGCCACTTCCGTCGGGAAGGTCGATTCCAGTTCGTCGGCCGAGTACTTGTTTTCCTCGGCACGGGCACGCCAGGCGGCCAGATGGACGACCGCGGCGAAGGGATCGAACTCGCCCTTGAGCGGCTGCGGGAAGGCCTTGATGACCTTGGCGAACTCGTCCGGGAAACGCCAGCGGCGTGCCAGCTCGGCCCCCACATCGGCAAAGTCGTAACCGAAGGACTGGCGCTCCACATCCAGGCGGCGCGCATCCAGGGGACCGGCGACCTTGTCGACCTCCAACGCCTGTTCGGGCATGCCGGCGTGCATCACCAGCTGGCCGATGGCATGCATCAGGCCGACCGTGAAGGCAAAATCGGAATTGAGCTTGACCTGCTTCTGCTTGGCCAGCCACTTGGCGACGATGGCCGTATCGAGGCTGTAGCGCCAGAACAGCTTCAGGTCCACGCCGGGCAGCTTCTTGAAACTGCCGGCCATGCCGGTGCTCACCACCAGCGTACGAACCGTCATGAACCCCAGCATCAGCACCGCATCATCGACGGTGCCGATGGTGCGCGAGACGTGGTAATAGGATGAATTGGCCAGGCGCAGGATCTTCGCGCTCAGAACCTGATCTGCGGCCAGCTTTTTGGCGATCTCTTCAATCGAGACCGATTCGTTGTTGAAACTTTCGATGACTTCCTGCACCACCTTGGGAATGCTCGGCAAGGCAGTTTGCTGCTGAAACAGTGCTTCCAAATTCATGCTTCTCTCCTGTAAGACGACCCCCATACATCTCGCTTGAGCGCTTGACAGGACCACCCCCTTGGCATTGTGCAGCTGGACGATGCCCCCACGACACCGGCCGGTGCCGGCATCATCCTGGCTGCGCCGTGGCTGGCAGCCCTGATCTTCTCCGGAAACCTGCAGAACTTCCCCCGGATCAGTCATCGCACCCTGAGTATAGCGTCAGCAAATGTCAGTAGCCCACGGCTTTTTAGCGTCTCAGCAGAGCTTGCGCAAAAACAACAAGCAAAAATGATGCCATCTGGAAACTTCGCCTGCTTTGATGTCGAGAAAAGCTTTTCCAAACCACCCGCTGGGAACGGATGAAAAAAGCGTGCGACAGGCTGGTGATGAAATGCGAAAAATCCGCGTGCCGCAGCATTTCCGGCTGCATGGCCGTGGCCTGGCGCAGTTGTGCTTGCTATAATCGCCCATTCTCCGGAATTCCCTATATGACAGACCAATTTGCTAAAAAGGGCGAAGCCTGGTCGGCTCGCTTTTCTGAACCCGTCTCCGATCTCGTCAAGCGCTATACCGCATCGGTGTTCTTCGACAACCGCATGGCCCAGGTCGACATCCAGGGCTCGCTGGCGCATGCCGAGATGCTGGCCCACCAGGGCATCATCAGCGCGGCCGATTACGCCGAGATCCAGCGCGGCATGGCCCAGATCAAGGGTGAAATCGAGTCCGGCCAGTTCGAATGGCTGCTGGACCTGGAAGACGTCCACCTGAACATCGAAAAGCGTCTGACCGAACTGGTCGGCGACGCCGGCAAGCGCCTGCACACCGGCCGTTCGCGCAACGACCAGGTGGCCACCGACATCCGCCTCTACATGCGCGGTGCGGTCGACGACATCATCGGCCTGCTGCGCGATCTGCGCTTGGCCCTGCTGGACCTGGCCGAGCAGCACGCCGACACCATCCTGCCGGGCTTCACCCACATGCAGGTGGCGCAGCCGATCACCTTCGGCCACCACGTGCTGGCGTATGTCGAGATGTTCGGCCGCGATGCCGAACGCATGATCGACGCCCGCAAGCGCATCAACCGCCTGCCGCTGGGCGCGGCTGCCCTGGCCGGTACCACCTTCCCGATCGACCGCCTGCGCGTGGCCAAGACCCTGGGCTTCGACGACGTGTGCCGCAACTCGCTGGACGCCGTCTCGGACCGTGACTTCGCCATCGAATTCTGCGCCGCTGCTGCGCTGGTGATGACGCACATCTCGCGCATGTCCGAAGAGCTGGTGATCTGGATGAGCCCGCGCGTGGGCTTCATCGACATCGCCGACCGCTTCTGCACCGGCTCGTCCATCATGCCGCAGAAGAAGAACCCGGACGTCCCCGAACTGGCACGCGGCAAGACCGGCCGCGTCAACGGCCACCTGATCGCTCTGCTGACCCTGATGAAGGGCCAGCCCCTGGCCTACAACAAGGACAACCAGGAAGACAAGGAACCGCTGTTCGACACCGTCGACACGCTCACCGATACCCTGCGCATCTTCGCCGACATGGCGCGCGGCATCAGCGTCAAGCCCGAAGCCATGCGCGCGGCCGCCCTGCAGGGCTACGCCACGGCGACCGACCTGGCCGACTACCTGGTCAAGAAGGGCCTGCCCTTCCGCGACGCCCACGAAGCCGTGGCGCATGCGGTGCGGACCTGCGTGGACAAGGGCTGCGACCTGGCCGACCTGTCGCTGGACGACCTGCGTGCCTTCTCCGGGCTGATCGGCGAAGACGTGTTTGCCGTGTTGACGCTCGAAGGCTCGGTGGCCGCACGTGACCACATCGGCGGCACCGCACCCAACCAGGTGCGTGCAGCCATTGCGCAACTGCGCAAGGAACTGAACTAAGTACCATCTCGCACCACCCTCGTCCGCTGGCCGGACGACATTCGCATGCCGCTGTGGCGCGCCCTACCCGGGCGCGTTGCAGCGGGTTGTAATCGCTGGCGCAGCCTGCCTTTTCGGGTATGCTGTGGCGGCTGTATCGAAAGAGACCACACAACGGTCTTCAGAGGATGGAGCACAAGTCCCGGCCATCCCGGGCGTCTTTTGCATCATCCTCGATGAAGGAATCGCCACATGACGTCGCGCCGCGCTGTTGCGCACGGCGCTCCGTGATGCGGACGATTTCTACAATATCTAACTGAGGAGAGAACTCGATGCAATTCAATACCATGCTCAAGACCATTCCGGCCCTGCTGATCGGTGCCACCCTGTCCTCGGCCGCCCTAGCCGCCGACATCAAGCTGGGCGTGGCCGAAGCCCTGACCGGCCCGGCTGCCAAATATGGCGTGGCCATCAAGAACGGCTTCACGCTGGCTTCCGAAGAAATCAATGCCAAGGGCGGCGTCAACGGCGACAAGCTGGCCCTGGTGATCGAAGACGAACAAGGCAAGAAGGAAGAAGCCATCAACGTCTTCAAGAAGCTGATCTTCCAGGACAAAGTACTGGCTGTCTTCGGCCCCACCCTGTCGAACTCGGCCTTCGCTGCCGACCCGATCGCCAACGCCGCCAAGGTCGTGGTGTTCGGCACCAGCAATACCGCTGACGGCATCACTGCCATGGGTCCCTTCACCTTCCGCAATTCCGTGATGGAAGCCGACGTGCTGCCCGTCACCGTCAAGGCGGCCGTGAAGCACTTCGGCATCAAGAAGGTTGCCGTGATCTACGGCAACGACGACGCCTTCACCAAGTCCGGCTATGACGTCTTCAAGGCCACCCTGGAACAGCAGAAGATCCCCGTCACCACCACCGAGGCCTATGCCAAGGGCGACGTCGACTTCAAGGCCCAGCTGACCAAGATCAAGGCCGGCAACCCGGACGCCATCGTCTGCTCCTGCCTGGCGGAAGAAGCCGCCAACATCATCCTGCAAACCCGCGCGCTGGGCATGAAGCAGCCCTTCATCGGCGGCAACGGCCTGAACTCGCCCAAGCTGTTCGAGATCGCCAAGGATGCCGGTGACAACACCCTGATGGGCAGCCCGTGGTCGGCCGAGAACCAGACCCCGGCCAACAAGGCATTCATTGCCGCCTACAAGGCCAAGTTCGGTTCCGATCCCGACCAGTTCGCCGCGCAAGCCTATGACGCCATGTACATCATGGCCGATGCGATCAAGAGCGTGAAGCTCTCCGGCAACCTGGCCAAGGACCGTGACGCCGTGCGCGCTGCACTGCCGGCAGTCAAGATCGACGGCGCTACCGGCAAGTTCGCCTTCCGTGCAGCTCCGGCGGTGGCAGGCAAGCAGGTCGGCTTCGATGCGGACCAGGAAGCCATCGTCAACATCGCCAAGGGCGGCAAGTTCGTCCTGCTGAAGTAAGCACGCCGTGTGACGCAGGCTGGGTGGCCTGCCGGGCAACCGGCAAGCCACCCGCAAGCGACGCTCACCCGGGCGCAGCCGGCAACAGCCGCCGGCTGCCCGCCTGGGAGGGGATATGAAGCAAATCGCCAGGCCGGAACGGGGAACCACCAACTGCCGCATGACGCGGGCGAGTTGAACCCGGCACTACGACGCAACGAGGGAGGGCCCCGCGCAGCATGCACAGTCGTGCAAATTTGCCGGCGCGGCGCAAGGTCTCCCATCACCTATCGCAGGTTCCAATGTTAGAACAACAGCTCATCAATGCCCTTTCGCTGGGCAGCGTGTACGCGCTCTTCGCGCTCGGATTCACGCTGGTCTTTGGCGTTCTGGGCGTGATCAATCTTTCGCACGGCGCCATCTTCATGCTGGGCAGCTATGCCGCCCTGCTGCTGGTGGAGCAGATGGCCCTGCCCCTGTGGGTGGCGCTGCTGCTGGCCATGGTGGCCACCGGCACCCTCGGCCTCATCATCGACGTGCTGGTCCTGAAGCCACTGCGCAAACGAAATGCGCCCCACCTGATCCCCATGATCGCCACCATTGGCGTGGCCATCATGATCACCAACATCTCGCAGGGCATCTTCGGTGCCGAGAACAAGCGCTTCCCCCAGGGCACCATCCCTGAAGACAGCGTGAGCCTGGGCAACCTGCACATCACCGCCGTGCAGGTGGCGATCATCGTGATCGCCTTCGTGCTGATGGTGGTGCTGCTGGGCGTGATGCGCAAGACCCAGCTCGGCCGCGCGCTGCGCGCCATCGCCGAGTCGCCCAAGGCGGCTTACCTGCTGGGCATCAACGTCGAAGGCCTGTTCCTGCTGACCTCCTTCGCTGCAGCGGCACTGGGTGGTGCGGCCGGCGTGCTGGTGGGCGTGTCCTTCAATGCGATCTCGCCCTTCATGGGGCAGCCGATGCTGCACAAGGGCATCGCCGTCATCATTCTGGGTGGCATGGGCGATATCCGTGGCGCCATGATCGGCGGCCTCTTCCTCGGCTTTGCCGAGGTGCTGACGGTGGCCTATATCTCCAGCGACTTCCGCGATGCGGTGGCGTTCGGCCTCCTGTTCCTGATCCTGCTGGTAAAACCCTCCGGCATGTTTGGCAAAGTGCTGGAAAGGAAGGCATAAGATGGGCTTCATGGAATGGTGGGATGGCTTCTGGGCCACCTACAACACAGTCATTTTCAGCATCGGCGTCAACGCCATGCTGGCACTCTCGATCTACGTCACCCTGTCCTGCGGCCTGCTGTCGCTGGCCAATGCGGCCTTCATGGGCATCGGTGCTTACACCGCGTCGCTGTTGACGATGCAGTTCGACATGCCCTTCCCCATCGCGCTGGCCGCCGGCGGCGTGCTGCCCTCGCTGGTGGCGCTGGTGATCGGCATCCCGACACTGCGTCTGTCGGGCGTATATCTGGCCATGGCCACGCTGGGCTTTGGCGAAGTGGTCCGCGTGATCGTCCTCAACCTGGAGATCACCGGCGGCCCGATGGGCCTCAATGGCGTCCCGCCGATCACCGAGTGGTGGCACATCGTGCTGCTGCTGGGCGTGACGATCTATGCGCTGGCCCGCCTGCGCCGCTCCAAGACCGGCCGCGCCTTCGAAGCCATCAAGGAAGATGAAGTCGCAGCGCGCCTGATGGGCGTGAACGTGGCCGGCTACAAGCTCTTGGCCTTCGTCATCGGTGCTGCCATTGCGGGTGTGGCCGGTGGCCTCAACGCGCACTTCACCTTCACCATCGGCCCCAACAACTATGGTTTCGAGAACGCGGTCGACATCCTGACCATGGCCGTCTTCGGTGGCACCAGCAACCTGATCGGTCCGATGATCGGCTCGACGATTCTTTCGCTGCTGCCGGAAGTGCTGCGTCATTTCAAGGACTTCCGCCTGGCCATCAATGGCCTGATCCTGATCCTGGTGGTGCTGTACCTGCCCAAGGGCATCTGGGACCCGCGCCGCATCCGCGCCTTCCTGGGCCGCAACGCTGAGAAGAAGGTGAAGTAATGCTTTTACAACTGAACGACATCAGCAAGAACTTCGGCGGCCTGCAAGTGCTGCAGGGTGTGAACTTCAACGTCAAGGAAGGCGAGATCTTCGGCCTGATCGGCCCCAACGGTGCCGGCAAGACCACGGTCTTCAACCTCATCACGGGCCTGCTGCGCGCCTCCTCCGGCAGCATCCGTTTCAATGACGACGACATCGGTGCCGTCGCCCCGCACAAGATCACCGAGCGCGGCATTGCCCGCACCTTCCAGAACATCCGCGTGTTCAAGGAAATGACGTTGCTGGAGAACGTGGTGGTCGGCATGCACGAGCACCTGAACTATGGCGTGGCCAGCATGCTTTTCAACCTCGGCGGCTTCCGCAAGGCCGAGCAGGAAGCGCGCGAACGTGCACTGGAACTGCTGTCCTGGGTGCGCCTGGATCACAAGGCGCACATGCTGGCCGACAGTCTGTCCTATGGCGAGCAGCGCAAGCTGGAGTTCGCGCGTGCGCTGGCGACCAAGCCCAAGCTGCTGTTGCTGGACGAGCCGGTGGCCGGCATGAACCCGGCCGAGAAGACCGAGCTGATGAGCGAGATCGTCAACATCAAGGCGCGCGGTTTCACCATCTTCATGATCGAGCATGACATGCGTTTCGTCATGGGCCTGTGCGAGCGCATCGCGGTGCTGAACTTCGGCAAGATCATCGCCGAGGGCACCCCGGACCAGATCAAGAACAACCAGGAAGTGATCGAGGCCTATCTCGGCAAGGAAGAAGCATGAGCGCCAGCGGCAACAAGCAACCCATTCTGCAGGTCGAGGACCTGGCGGTGGCCTATGGCCACATTGAAGCGGTCAAGGGCATCAGCCTGTCCCTGAACGAAGGCGAGATCACCGCGCTGGTCGGTGCCAATGGTGCCGGCAAGAGCACGTCGCTGCTGGCCATCTCCGGCCTGGTGAAGGCGCAGCGTGGCCGTGTGCTGCTCAACGGGCAGGATCTGCTGCAGATGTCGCCGCACCGCATCGTCGAATCCGGCGTGGTGCAGGTGGCCGAAGGCCGCGCCACGCTGACCACGCTGACCGTCGAAGAGAACCTGGCCCTGGGCGCTTATACGCGCAAGGACAAGGACGGCGTGGCGCGTGATCTGGAGTGGGTGTATTCCCTCTTCCCGGTCTTGAAGAACCGTGCGGCCGGACTGGCGGGCAATCTCTCGGGTGGTGAGCAGCAGATGCTGGCCATTGGCCGTGCGCTGATGGCCAAGCCCAAGGTCTTGTTGCTGGATGAACCGTCGATGGGGCTGGCCCCGTTGATCATCCAGGAAATCTTCCGCATCGTGCAGGAGATCAACAAGACCGGCATGACGGTGCTGCTGGTGGAACAGAACGTGCGCCAGGCGCTGCGCATTGCGCAACGCGGCTATGTGCTGGAGACGGGCAAGATCGTGCTGGAGGATAGCGGTGCGAATCTGCTGGGCAATCCGAAGGTGGTGGAGGCTTATCTGGGGGGCTGATGCGCTTGATCTGTTGCATGTGACGGGGCTGGAGAAAAAATAATAAAAAATTTCTCAATTAGGTGTTGACCATCAGCCTGATAGGCCTTAATATGCAGCCTCTTTCAAGCACAGCAAGTCACCGCTGATGCCAGAAGGCCCACGTGGCGGAATTGGTAGACGCGCATGGTTCAGGTCCATGTGCCGCGAGGTGTGGGGGTTCGAGTCCCTCCGTGGGCACCAGACATAAAAGGTCGGTTGATGAAAATCAACCGGCCTTTTGCGTTTCTTGGATTGGAAAATAGTTTTACTTGCTGATGGTTTCTTTGAAAACTATCTCTTCAAATTGTTAGTTTTTAGTAGCTCGCTTCATTCTTGAGCAGTCTTTTTTTACTTAGTTTTTTAAGAATAAAAAACTTAAAAAAACAGGTGACAACTTAAAAGTTTGCCCTTAGAATGCAGCCTCTTTCAAGCAATGCAGTTTGAACGCATTTGCAGAAGGCCCACGTGGCGGAATTGGTAGACGCGCATGGTTCAGGTCCATGTGCCGCGAGGTGTGGGGGTTCGAGTCCCTCCGTGGGCACCAAAATAGAAAAGGTCGATTGACGAAAGTCAGTCGGCCTTTTGTATTTTGGGGTCCACGAGCAAGGCGCCTGCGCGCCTTGCAAGGCCGGACGGGGTCGCGGGACGTGACCGAGGTCCTCCGTGGGCACCAAGCCCAAATATTTCTACAAATGCACGAATATGCATAGCTACTTTCTAACGAGTTATCTTGTTTAGCCCGGACTATTCCACACGCAAGCTAAGTTTTAGTAACAAGCCTGGCACAACCTTTTTAACAGACTTCGAGCTACCAGAGTCAACAGTATCAATAACCATCAAGTCTTGATAGCAACGAATAATAGTGTTGTTGGCTCTCAGAATGAAGGGTGCTGTCTTATATGAAGTGACATTGACCTTCCAGCCGACACGCTGCATCTCAAAAAAAGAAATTAAGTTCAGATAAACAGCATCATCCATCGGGAGTATGCGCTTCGAAATCAATTCTCCGTTGGGCGCATATGATTCCAGGATCACCTGTGATGGCAGTTCTTTCAAGGGACTCTCTCCATCGCATCCCGGCAATATGAAAAATAAGACCATCAGGAAAACCAATCGGCAAAGAGAATGTTGCATATCGACCGCCTAAAATTTGGAATCGCGTCCCTCGGAGCGAGCCCGAAGAATCTCTGCTTTATATAGTTGAACTGCGCTGCAGTAAAATCTCGACAGCTATTGGTCAAGGCATTGTAGGGAGCGACATCCAGTTACTCGACGGCTAACTCCATCTCATCTTGTGTCTCGCGGCAGGATCAAGCTCAAAGCGAGTGCAAATTATCAATCTCCAAATCAATACGCCCTGCACCGCGGTCGATTAACGTGCATTCCAACGAGAGGTCAGACCGGCCCTCCTCAGCCGTCCAAAGATCAAAGCGAACAGACCAGGTTGGGCTAGCGGCATTCCTGACTTCAATCGCATCGATACCGGCGAATGCAGTGTCGGGCGGAATAACCAACGTCCCACCGTATCTCAAGACAGCATCACGCATCAGGTCGGCGGAAAGGCGAATACCACGTGAACGGCGCTGGGCCGCTTCGTAATCACCCGCGACTAGCCATGAAATGAGCTGACGAATCAGAGTGATAAGTCGTTGATCAAACATGTTCATGTGTTCGCATTCCTGGAAATCCGGGTGGCTGTATCTGCACGATGCTAGCCGGGCAATATTCCGTTTCAGCTATATTTTCTGCGCCTGAGGAACGTCTTCTCAAGATCTGCTCCCGAGGGAGCTTTTAATTCCAGCACGGAAAACACGCGTCATGCCGCTTTTTCGAATGAAAGCCATGTCGCTGCCAATCGAGCGGCACAGCCTATTTCCTTACGTTCGCAAAATTCGACGCATTCTCTCTTTGTAATTTAAGGATCGTCTGTGCTGCCATTCGATATCGGGGTTAACACATGCATATTTCAGCTCACCTTTTTTCAGGGCCTCTTTCGCCTGAGCGATTTCACCATTGCGCATGGACAAAATAGCCGAATAGATAAATGGATCAGCCGATCTCGGCTTTCCCCCCTGCATTATGTTAGCCGGATATTCATCAATATTTTCGAGGGCATTCGCCAATTGATCAGGCCTCGATAGCGAAGAAATGAATGGAATTCCGAATGTATCCAAGTCTTCAAAAAATCTCATGCATCCAGATTCAAATGATTTCCGATAATCATCGCGGTAGTTTTGCATCAAGTCCGGGTTGTTGTTCCAACGCAGCCATAGCAGCTCCACGGACAATACCCCAATCGAATTCCCTTCCAAACCTGGCATCTCATCAAGCCACAAATCTTTTTCACGAAATTCTTCAGCCACATCTCGTGAGCATAAAATTATTGCGCTTCGAAAGGTGCTCTCATCCCATTGCGAAAGCGTTTTTCTTGGAAAAATTTTTAGCCTGATCTCCGGATAGAAAATACACTGATTTTCATCATCGGACGCACATAATCTATAGCCGCGATCATGCATCCCTGAAATCAGGGATGACTTATTTTTGATCCAATTGGTAAATTTCATCTTTATATCGCTGCCGGTTAAGCAGCACTCTATTCAGCGGCCATCAGACTTCTGCCTCTGAGGTCGCTTTACCATGTCACCACATCCCCATTTTTTACGCGTCCAGAAGTGACAATCAAGCTGTCCCGATACTGACACTCATCAAGCTCCTTGGATTACCAAAGACTGCGCCGAAGCTCATTGCAATAGTGTAACCGGCGTCTTCAAATGCTTTCGCTTCCGGGTATCAAGGACCTGCCATTGCACGGCGCGTACACCTGTTTGCACAAAACTATTGCTCAGCTCGATACGCACTCAACTTCTCTCGCGTCACCAGCAGAAAACTTATCGGCGACGTCACTCACAGAACTGATCAATCATCTTTCCCTTGAGTCTGTATTCCATAAAGATGAAATCACCGAAGGTGACGCTAGCGATAAAAACCCGTCATCCCAGTTTGCGGTAGGCTTGGTCTTCCTCGTTCCCACAAAATCACGGAGACCATGAAAACCACCCTCACCTTGCTGGCCCTCGTCGCTGGCACGGCAGCCACGGGACAGACGCTCGCCGCCAACTCACCTGCCAGGCCGTCCGGCTACATCGACCAGCTTGAAATCACCCAGACCGCCGATGCCTTCGGTGGCGCAACGCCAGCCGGTGCGGCCGGCCCCTACCAGTTGATCTCGGGCGTCGTGCACGGCAAGCTCAATCCGCTTCACCCGGACAATGCCAGCATCACCGATCTCGACAAGGCCCCCAGAGACGCCCATGGCTACGTTTCCTACACGACCGACTTCGTGATCCTGCGTCCGAAGTCGGCGACCCAGGCACGTCGCGTGCTCTTCTATGACGTGGCCAATCGTGGCCGCAAGCTGGCCGAGGAATTCTTCATCGGCGGCAAATCCCTGCGCAACGGCCCGGCTCCCGGCGACACCTACCCTTCCCTGCTGCGCGCCGGCTACACCATCGTCTGGAGTGGATGGCAGGGTGATCTGAAGCAATCGGGCGCGGCCATCGACGGCGCACTGGGCACACAATTCCCGGTGGTCACGAACAAGGATGGTTCCGCCATCACCGGTCTGAGCCGCGAAGAATACATCCCCGACTTCCATCAGGGAAACAACGAATTCAAACTCTCGTACGCACCTGCCTCCCTGCGCGACAAATCGCAAGTGAGTTTCACCGTGCGCCAGACCTGGCGCAATGCGCAGGGCCAGCAGGATTACCAGGCTCCTTCTGCGCCGGTGACCGACTGGCATTACGAACCCAAGGCGGACGGCAGCGTGAACGTGGTCTTCACTCCGCCCGCTGCAGTCCCCGGCCCCGCAGGCGGGACCGTGCCCGCCGACCAGGGCAGCATCTACAGCTTCGTCTATCCCGCCGCCCATCCCAAGGTGATGGCGATCGGCTTTGCCGCGGTCCGCGACCTGGTGAGCTTCCTGCGCGATGCGCCTGCCGATGCCAGAGGCACGGCCAATCCCCTCAACGATATGAAGAACGCCGCCTGCGTCGAACAACAGTCCTGCACGGCGCGCGACAAGCGCAATGTTGACTTGACTATCGGTGAAGG
Organism: Herbaspirillum sp. 1173; assembly: GCF_031455335.1. Taxonomy (NCBI): domain Bacteria; kingdom Pseudomonadati; phylum Pseudomonadota; class Betaproteobacteria; order Burkholderiales; family Oxalobacteraceae; genus Herbaspirillum; species Herbaspirillum sp. 1173. The sequence goes on from NZ_JAVDSP010000001.1 coordinate 1,445,313, forward strand.
TATTTCACAGTCGGGCCGCTTCATGCGCGACTTCCTCTACATGGGATTCAACAAGAATGCGCAGGGCAACAAGGTCTTCGACGGCATGATGGCCATCATCCCGGGCGGACGCCGCACCTGGATCAATGAACGCTTTTCCCAGCCAGGCCGCTGGTCCAAGGGCCATGAAGAACACTGGATGCCGGGCGACCAGTTTCCCTTCGCCTACAACGTGATGAAAGATCCCGTCAGTGGCGTCACCGATGGCTTGCTCAAGCGATGCACTGCCAGCGCCACTTGCCCGAAGATCATGCAGATCGATGGCAGCTTTGAATGGTGGGGAGGACGCGGTGCACTGGTGGTGACCGACGGCGCGGGCAAGGATCTGATCTTGCCGGACAACGTGCGCTATTACCTGATCTCAGGCACCCAGCACGCGGGCGGAGCCGGCATCAGGAATGGCGTGGTGAAGCGGAACGGCAAGGACAGCATGTGCCAGTTCCCGGCCAGCCCCGTAACGCAGGCTCCCGTGCTGCGCGCCATGATTCCGGCGATGGAAAACTGGCTGGCGAAAGACCGGTTGCCGCCACCCTCGCGCTACCCCACGGTGGCCAGCGGCACGGCGGTCACGCCGGACCAGGCCTCGATTGGTTTCCCTGCACTGGACAACGTACTGGTACCACTGGCCGACTCCTCGGGGACAGTCACGCCAACCCCACTGCAGTTGGCCTACAGCGGCATCCACAATCCGCTGGCCGTCACCGATTATCGCAACGCCATCCCGGTCGTGGATGTCACGCGGCCCTACCGCATTCTGGTGCCCAAGGTTGATGCCGATGGCAATGAGCTGGGCGGCATCGCCCAGCCGGAAGTGGCAGTACCACTGGCTACTTACACGGGATGGAACCTGCGCGCCGGCGGCCACGCGCAAGGGGAAACCTGCTCTTCGCTGGGCAGCGCAATTCCTTTCGCCGTGAGTGGTGCGAGCAGGAGCAGCAGTGATCCCCGGCCTGCACTCGACCAGCGCTACCATGGCCGGGCAGACTATGCCGCGCAGATCAAGGCCGCTGGCGACAAGTTGGTGCAGGAAGGCTATCTGCTACCACTGGATGCCGAACACCTGTTTGCGGCTCATGCGCAACAGGTGTCGCCGCAATTGATTCCGCAACCCTGAGTGATGTTGCCGGGTCCATGGGCGCAGGCCGGCCCATGGACTGCATGTTCACGTATTCAGGTGAGGCAGCTTTCCGGTAGGCCCTAATACCCCAGACCGCGATCAACACCATTCAGCACAGGCTGCCCGCTGCGTACCCGCTGCAAATTGTCCAGAATCTGTCCGACGATCACCTCAGGCTGCGCACTCGACGCCATATGCGGCGTAACCACCACGCGCGGGTGCGACCACAACGCGTTGGATGCGGGCAACGGTTCCTGCGCAAAGACATCCAACACGGCCCCGCGCAAATGCTGCCGGTCCAGTGCTTCCAGCAGGTCCTCCTCCACCAGATGCTCTCCCCGGCCGCAATGCACCAGCGCTGCACCCGGCTTCATCGCCGCAAATACGTCGCGCCCCAGCAGCTTGCGGGTGGCATCGGTCAGCGGCAAGAGGCAGACCACGATATCGGGTGCCTGCAGGAATGCATGAAGCGCATCGTCACCGGCACAGGTGCTAACCCCATCGATGTGATGCACGGAACGCGACCAGCCACTGACAGTGAAACCCTGGCCTCGCAACACCCCGGCCAGATGGCTCCCCAGAGCACCCAGCCCCATCAGGCCGACATGGGTCTGATGCGCCGGCTTTTGCGTCGGGATCTTCCACACGCGCTGTACCTGCTGCTGCAGCGCCTGGTCCAGCGCGCGGTGGTAATACAGCACGGCCCACAAGACGTACTCGGCCATTCCTGCCGCCAGCGCGGGATCAACGATGCGGCACACCGGCACAAGAGGGTGAGCCCGCGCAGCGCCGAGCACATGATCGACTCCGGCTGCAATGGAAGAAATCAGGCGCAGATTGGGCAAGCGCTCGATGACCCCGGCCGGCGGATACCAGCCGGCGACCGCCTCCACATCGCCCGCATCGGGCAGGTCCGGCCACAGCCGCACTTGCAGCTCCGGCATGCGGCGCGCGGCCTCTTCACGAAACACCGCGTGCAGGTCGCTGAGGTCATCGGTCGCGCTGCAAATCAACAAGGTCGGCATGGCGTGGCCCTCAGTCGCGGTAGGAAGGATCCAGTCGGTCCAGGCGCCGCAGCCAGGCTTGCCACAGGATCTGGCGCTCATGTTCGACGCTTTGCAGCTGCTCGCAGGCGTGCTGGCTCAAGTGCGCGGCAATCTCGGTAACCGGTCCGGCGACTGTGGCCATTTGCGCGGCAGCCATCTGGATCTCGCACGCGCGATTGAGGTAGAACATGATCGCAAACGCATCGGCCACCGTGGCCCCCACTGACAAGAGGCCATGGTGGCGCAACAGCAAGGCGATGTTGTTGCCCAGCGATTGCTGGATGCGTGTACGTTCATCCAGATCGAAGGCCACGCCCTCATAGGCATGCACGCCGACCCGCTGGTGGAACTCGGTACTGATCTGGTTGAGCTGCAGCAGCCCCTGCTCGCAGGCTGCCACGGCCATGCCGGGCAGCGTGTGGGTATGCAGCACGCAGTGGGCATCCTCGCGCGCCATGTGCACGGCACTGTGGATGGTGAAGCCGGCGACGTTGTAGTCGGCCTTGCCCGATACCACGCGGCCTTGCAGGTCCACCACCAGCAGGTCGCTGGCACGCACTTCGTCAAACATCAGCCCGAAAGGATTGATGAGGAAACGGTCCTCCTCGGGGGCCGCGTTGTCCGCACGCGGCAGCCGCACCGAAAAGTGCGTGTAGAGCGTGTCATCCCAGCCGAACAGTGCGGCCAGCCGGTAAGCGGCCGCCAGGTCGCGGCGCAGGACGAGTTCATCGGGTGTCGTAGTCATCTCAAGCATCCAATCCCATGAAGCGGCGCACGCGCAGGGTAGCGGCGTCGGTTGCGGTGGCCTCCCGGATCTGCCGGGGCGAAGCATCCAGTTGCACGCGGCCGTTTTCCATGAACAGCACGCGGTCGGAGATGGTCAGCGCAAAGTCCATCTCGTGGGTGACGATCACCATCGTCATGCCCTCCTGCGCCAATTCCTGGATCACCTTCAAGACCTCGCCAACCAGTTCAGGGTCCAGTGCCGAGGTCGGTTCGTCAAACAGCATCACGTCAGGCGACATGGCCAGCGCCCGGGCAATGGCCACCCGTTGCTGCTGGCCGCCGGAGAGCTGGTGCGGGTATTTGTGCTGGTGCGCCAGCAGGCCCACCTTGTCGAGCAATTGCAGGGCCCGGGTCTGGCGCAGCGCCGGCTCGCCCGGCTGGCGGTGGTAGCGCGGTGCCAGCAGCACGTTGTCCAGTACGCTCAGGTGCGGAAACAGGTTGAAACCCTGGAACACCATGCCGATACGGCCGATGCCATTGCGTACCAGGCTGGACTCCAGCGAGGCGTTGGCGCTGATATAGCCTTCGCCGAAGAGGATGATTTCACCCTGGTCGATCTTCTCCAGCGCATTGATGGTGCGGATCAGCGACGTCTTGCCGGAGCCCGAAGGACCGATGATGGACACCACCTCGCCCGCCCTCACGCTCAGGTTCACGCCCTTGAGCACCTCATGCGCACCATAGGCTTTATGGATGCCGATCAGCTCCAGTGCACTCGGCTGCCCTGCCGCCTGGGGCACTGCCGGTGCGACAGGCGGTTTGCCGAGATGGCTGCGCAAGGCGCTGCACTGGTCCTCACTGAGGGTTGCGGGATGGCGCTTCTGGAGATCCAGGCGCCGCTCCAGCCAGCCCAATAGCGTGCTGAAGAGAGTCACCAGCAGCACGTAATACACGGCCACGCCAAGCAGGGTTTCCATCACCAGGAAATTCTGCGAATACAGGCGCAGGCCCGTCATCAGCAACTCCGGCAAGGAGATCACCGACACCAGCGACGTGAGCTTGATGATGGTGACGTATTCGTTGATGAGAGTGGGCAAGGCAATGCGGAAGGCCTGCGGCATGACGATCAACCGCATCGTGCCCAGGCGGCTCAACGCCAGTGCTCGCCCTGCTTCGCGCTGTCCGCGTGCAACCGACTGCAGGCCGCTGCGATGAATTTCCGCCATGTAGGCCGCCTCGGTCAGCACCATGGCCACCAGCCCGGCAAAGAAGGGATCACCGACAACGGCGCGGGTCAGCGGAAAAATTTGCGGCAGGTTGAAGACCACCACCACCACGACCAGCAGCGGCAGGCTGCGGAACAGCCAGATATACAGCCCGGCGGCCCAATTGATCCAGCGCGTGCCGGAGGTACGGGCGCAGGCCAGCAAGAAGCCCAGCACCATGCCCAGTACCCACACCAGCGAACCCAGTTCGACCACCGTGAGACACGCGCGCCAGAAGATCCCCATTGAAAAGAGGGACCAGAAATACGACCAATCCAATGCCATGCGAGGGCTCCCGGTGGTTCAAGGTCGACGTTACTTGGCGACTGCTACAGGCTCAAGATCGTATTTCTTGATGAGGGCCGCGTATTCCCCGCTGGCCTGTCCTGCCGCCAGCGCTTTCTGCAAAGCCTGATACAAGGCGGTATTACCCTTCTTGACGTAGATGCCCAGCGTCTGCGGATACACCAGGGCCGGCGAACTGATGACGATGCGGCCCTTGCTGCGCTCGGCCAGCATCTTGGCGGCACCGGCGATTTCCATCTGGGCCTGGATGTTCTTCGACAGCAGGGCCTGCGAGGCTTCCGGCGCGGTCGGGAATTCGCTCACGGCCACGGCCGGCTTGCCCTGGGGCACACAGTATTCGGCCGAGAGTTTCTTCAAGGCGTTGACCCAGCTGGTCCCTGCTTGCAGGCCGACCTTGAGGCCACACAGGTCGTTTTCGCTCTTGGGCATGACGCCGCCATCCTTGGCCACCATGATGGCCGCACCGGTCTTGCCGTAGGCAATGGCATCAGCCTGAGCAGTGCGCTCGGGCGTGATGTACATACCGGAAATGATCGCATCGAACTGACCACCGCCCAGGCCCAGGATCAGGCTGGGGAACTTGGTATCGATGAAGGAAGGCTTGAGCTTCAATTCCCGGCCCAGCATCTCGGCGATGTCCGGATCGAAACCGACGACCTTGTCGCCCTGCCAGGATTCAAAAGGGGGATAGGTGATTTCCATGCCGACCTTGAGCTGGCCGGGGACCATGGTCTGCGCGGACGCTGCTACCGGCAGCAAGGCTGACAGGGCCAGCGTGAGCAGGTTGCGCTTGAACGAAATGCGGCGGGCGGTGTGGGTCATGGCGCGGAACTCCTTCTGTAAGCGGGCTAAAAAAGAAATGTGGACGAGATCTCAATGACCGGCCGTCGTCCGGGGCCGGGTATAACCAAAACTGCCGGGCTTCAATGCGTCCGCAGACATCGCCAACTCGCCTGCTTCCACCTTGCGCTTGAGGTAGGTATAAGTCTGCTGAGCCTGCGCATACATGTGTTCTCCGATGGACAGCTCACCGTAACGGGTCGCGTCTTCAGATCCGCTGGCAAATTGCGGCAAGGGGCTGATGCGCGTGTGATAGTCGCAGGCGAAAAACAGCGGGAAGGAATAGCGTTCCTGCTGCACCTTGCGCACGCGGTGCGACGTGGCGGGGAAGGCGCCCGCGGTCATCACTTCGAGCATGTCGCCGATATTGATGACGAAGGCTTCCTCGCCGGCCACCGAACAGGGTGGCGCGTCGATCCAGGCGCCCTGGTCGTTCATCACTTCCAGGCCGGGCTGATCGGCCAGCAGCAGGGTGAAGCATTCGTAATCCGTGTGGGCACCGATGCCGGGCGCATCGACCGCTTCCAGGTCGACCGGATAATGAATCAGGCGCAGCTTCGAGGGCGGACAGGTCACCAGGGACTCGAAGGCATCCTCGGGCTGGCCCAGCGCCAGGGCAAAGCCACGGAACAAGGTGCGGCCAAGCGCGAACACCGCCTCGTAATAACGGGAGACGGCCTCCTTGAAACCCGGTAGCTCGGGCCATTTGTTGTTGCCGATCAGGGGCGTGCCGGCCAGTACCAGCGGGTGGTCATCCGGCACCTCGAAACCGATGTCGAAGGCTTCCTTGTGATCGGGCCGGCCCTTGGAATAGACCTCTTCGCCCTCGGGCACATAGCCCTTGTGGCCCCAGGCATCGCCGATGTAATAGCGCATCTTCCACGGCATCGGCTGCGCAAACAGCGCGCGGCTGGCCTCGCGCAGGCCGGCGATCAACTGCGGATCGATCCCGTGGCCGGTGATGTAGAAAAATCCGACCTCGCGCGCCGCCGCTCCCAGCTGATCGGCAACCGCCTGGCGCTGTGCCGGCTCGTCGCGATAAAGGCCGCTGATATCGATCACGGGCAAGGCCGTGAAATTGCGCTGTCCGGTGTGCATGTTCAAACTCCTGCGGTAGAAGGCGACTGCGTTGATGACGAAGAACCGATGCCGTGCTGCTGCGACCAGCGTGCAAAATGCGCGCGCTCCTGCTGCGCCATCCAACGATTGAGCTGCCACAGGTCGGCCACGGGGCTGCGGGTATAGGGCAGCAGATGCAGGTAGCCGTCCGGACCGAATTCCGGCGTGAGCGTGCTGATGGCATAGCCGCTGGCGTGCTGGAAGGACCAGACCGTCTCCCAGATGCGCTGGTGAAATGCCAGCTCGGGCGCGTATTCGGGTGCGGCCGGATCAGGGACCTGCGGCCCCTGCGCATAGCCCACGCGCGCCTGCACATGGTGTACACGCTCAAGGAAGGGCGTAAGGTCATCCAGCGGGTCATCCAGCAAGCGCTCGCAGACCACGACCCAGTGGCTGATGTCGGCGGTGTAGCGCAGCCGGGGCAGCTGGCGCACGATGTCCAGCGTGATCCAGGGACTGTAGAGCGAACTGGCGCGATGGGTCTCGAAGCTGCAAGGCACGCCCGCATCATCAGCCAGGGCCTGCGCCCGCCCCAGGAAATCGACTTGTTCCGCCAAGGGCCAGCGGTCGTTGCCGGCCAGCAGGTTCACGAAACGGGGCTGCAGTTCCGCCGCCGCATCGAAGGCGCGCGCCAGGTGCTGCAAATGCACCTCCGGCCGGTCGGCCTGGCGCGGAACGACGTCCACGCCACTGAAGACGATGGCGATGTAATCCAGCGCCTCGGCCTGCAGGCGGTCGCGCAATGCGCGCCGCTCCTGCAGCGCCATCGGCAGGCGCGCTTCCAGGCCGCTGCAGCCGGCCTCGCGCAGTTCGGCCACGCAGCGGCTCCAGGGTTCTTGCATGCCCCAGCCGCTGCGAAAGATCTTCAGCTCCATGGCCGGCCTCTCAGCGGTAGGTCACGCCGGGCAGCACACACAGCATTTCGTAGAGCAGGTTCGCGCCCAGCTGCGAGGTATTGCCGCTCAAGTCATAGGGAGGCGAGACCTCCACCAGATCACAGCCCACGAGGTTCATGCCACGGCAGCCACGCACGATTTCCAGGGCCTGGATGGAAGTCAGCCCGCCCACTTCGGGGGTGCCGGTGCCGGGTGCCCAGGCCGGGTCGATGCCGTCGATGTCGAAGCTCAGGTAAACCGGACCGGTCCCGATTTGGGCGCGTACTTCTTCCATCAGCGGCGCCAGCGAGCGATGCCAGCATTGCTCGGCCTGCACGAGGCGGAAACCCTGGTCCACGCCCCACTGGAAGTCGCCGCTGGAGTAGCCCTGCGCACGCTGTCCGATCTGCACCACCCGCTTGCAGTCGAGCAAGCCCTCTTCCACGGCGCGGCGGAACGTGGTGCCATGGGCGATCTTCTCGCCGAACATGTCGTCATTGGTATCGGTATGGGCATCGACGTGCACCAGGCCGACCGGGCCGTGCTTGCGTGCAATGGCGCGCAGGATAGGCAACGTGATGGTGTGGTCGCCGCCCAGCGTGAGCGGAATGACCGGATGCGCCATCAGCTCCTTATACGCCTCTTCGATGACGCGGACCGATTCGAGCAGATTGTAGGTATTGATGGCGACGTCGCCGATGTCGGCCACCGACAGGGAATCGAAGGGCGCGGCACCGGTGGCCATGTTGTAGGGGCGGATCATCACCGATTCCGCGCGGATCTGGCGCGGACCGAAGCGGGTCCCCGCGCGCAGGGAGGTGCCGATATCGAGCGGCACGCCGATGAAGGCAGCATCCAGGCCCTCGGCGCTGTCCATCGCAGGCAGGCGCATCATGGTCGAACGGCCGGCAAAGCGCGGCATGTCGTTGCCGCTTTGGGGCTGGTGGAAGACTTTGGACATTGCGTATCACCCTTGTTCTGGCAGCAACATCAGGCTGCGATGGAGCGAATATACAATGGCCGATAGTTATCAAAAGATAGCTGTATTCAAATAATAAGTTGTTAAAATTCGAAACTGATTTCGGGCACTGAACGCGCGCCCTCCTCCATGCAAAGACGATTTATCCATGACCCCAGGCATCGATTTCAAGTTGCTGCGCATATTCGCCGCAGTGGTCCGCCACCAGGGATTCGCCCGGGCCCAGCAGGAGCTGAACCTGACGACCTCGGCCATCAGCACCTACATGGCCCAGCTGGAGAGCGATGTCGGCTTTACCGTCTGCCGGCGTGGACGAGGTGGTTTCGCGCTCACTGACAAGGGGGAACTGCTGCTGTCGGAAACGCTGCGCGTCTTGGGTGAGGTAGACAGTTTCGAGCGCTATACCCAGTCGCTCAAGGGCGAACTGGGCGGTACGCTGAAGATAGGCGTGCTCGATACGACGGTCACCGATCCTTCCCTGCCCATGGCGGAGGCGATCGGGATGTTTTCCAGCAAGTTTCCGGGCATGCACCTGAACCTGCTCATCCGCAGCCCCTACGAACTGCAGAAGGGCTTGCTGGACAATGAACTCGACATCGCGGTGGGCTTTTTCCCCGCCAAGGCCAATGGCCTGATCTATCAGCCGCTCTACCGCGAGCAGCAGTGGCTGTATTGCAGCGACCGGCACCCCTGCTTCCAGCAGCGCAACCTGCGCGCCTCGGCCGTCTCGGAAATGAGCGTGGTCAGCCGCAGTTACTGGAGCCAGACCGAGCTGAGCCGGCACGGTTTCAAGCGCAGCGTGGCCACGGTGGAAAGCATGGAAGCGCAGTTGATCCTGATCCTCTCGGGCCGCTATATCGGTTATCTGCCGGAGCACTATGCGCAGTCCTGGGTCGAGCAGGGACGGCTGAAGGTCTTGCTGCCTTCCGAGTTTGGCTACCAGTCGCAGTTTTCCCTGGTGCTGCGCCGGGGCCGCAGCCGCGAACTGCCTTTGCAGGCAATGCGCGAACTGCTGCAGACCGGCAAGCGGGGCAGCAAGCGCTAGAAATGGGCCAGAAGGGATCTGTGCTGGGCCCTGCAGCACGCATTATTTGCGCGCTGGTCCACCAGCCTTGGATTCATTGCGCACTACCGCCCCCCTGACCTCGAAGCGCACGCTATCGAGCAGCTTGCCCTGCTTGTCCTGCAGCACCAGCACATGCTTGCCGGGCCAGGGCATCCAGTCGAAGTCCAACGCTTCTTCCCCTGCGGCCGTAAGGTTGGCCGCCACCTTCTGCGCCTGTACCCTGCCCGCCTGCATGACCTCCTGCGGCATCAGCTTGCCATCGAGCATCCAGCGGCTGCCCGCAGGCGCGCCCTGAGCGCGGAAGCGGATGCGCTGACGCGCCGGCGGGATATCGGGGTCCAGCGCTGCGAGCATGCCTGTGGTGGGATAAGTGATGGCGGGACGAATATCGCGCGCATGCGCCAGGCGGATCTCGGCCTGGCCGGTGCCCGGTAAAAAATATTCGGTGCGCGCTGCTTCCACATCCTGCTCGTAACGGATCATCTGCGCCTCCACGCCGGCCGGTTTTGCGGGCGGGCCGTTGCCCGCATCACGTCCGCCGTTGCGGCCTCGTTCATGCAGATATTGCATGACCTCCTGCCACACCGGTGCCGCACCGGTCACGCCGGACACGTCCCACATCGGCGCGCCAGAAGCGTTTCCGACCCATACCCCTACGGTATAACGCGAGGAATAGCCGACACACCAGTTGTCGCGCATGTCCTTTGAAGTACCGGTCTTGACCGCCGTCCAGATACGGGTGGACAGCGCATTCTCCAGGCCGAAGGTGCGCGCGCGCGCACTGCGGTCGGAGAGGATGTCGCCGACGATGTAGGCGGCATCGGCGTCCATCACCTGCGTGGTACGCGCTGGCGTGCGCGCTTCATCGAGCCGGGTGCGCAAGGGCGTGTAGCGGCCTTGATTGGCCAGCACGCGATAGGCATTGGCCAGGTTGGCCAGCGTGATGTCGGCGCTGCCCAGCGCGAGGCTGTAGCCGTAATAATCACCGCTCTCGCGCAGGTTGAAACCTAGCGCCTGCAAGCGCCGGAAGAAGCGCTCGGGCGTCACCATCACCAGCGTGCGCACCGCAGGGATATTGAGCGAGGAACCCAGCGACGTGCGCAGGCTCACCAGTCCCTTGTATTGCTTGTCGTAGTTCTGCGGAATGTAGAGCCCGGCCGAGGTGGCCAGGTTGACCGGAGAATCATCCAGCAGGGACGCGGCCGTCAGCCATTTCTTTTCGATGGCCAGTTCGTAGAGGAAAGGCTTGAGCGTCGAGCCCGCCTGCCGCTGCGCCACCACCCCATCCACATTGGCCGCCGCCGACAGCGGGCCGCTAGAACCGACCCAGGCCAGCACCTCGCCGGTGGCATTGTCGATGACGATGACGGCACCATCCTCGATGTTGCGCTCGGCCAGTCCGGCCAGTTGATGACGCAGGGCTTGCGTGGCAAAGCGCTGCAAGGGCGCGTCCAGCGTGGAACGCAATTGCTGCCCCGGTGCATTCAAGAGCTTGCGGGCCAGATGCGGCGCCAGCTGCGGTGAATCGCTCGTCCCCGGCAAATCACGCTTGGCGGACACGCGCGCCAACGCCAGCTCGGTGCGGCCATCCATGCCGCTGCACTGCTCGCCTGCGCCCTCTTCCTTGAGAATGGCGCAGGCGCGTTCGGTCACGCGGCGCGGCGTCGCATTGGGCGCACGGATCAACGCGACCGCGATGGCCGCCTCGCCCTGGTCGAGTCCGCTCGGATGCTTGCCGAACATCACGCGCGACAGCGCATGCACGCCTACCAGCTCGCCCCGGAAGGCTACCAGGTTGAGATAGGCTTCCAGGATCTGGTCCTTGCGCCAGTTGCGCTCCAGCGATTGTGCAATCCACGCCTGCGATACTTTCTGCGTGAGCGAACGCACGCCGGACTTGCGGCGCAGATCGTCATAGATCAAACCCGCCAGTTGCATCGTGATGGTGGAGGCACCGCGTGTCTTCGTATTCCACAGGTTGCCCCAGGCCGAGGCAGCTACAGCGCTCCAGTCGATGCCGCTGTGCTGGTAGAAACGCCGGTCCTCGGAGGCCACCAGGGCATGCCGCAGCGCCGGGGATACGTCTTCCAGTTTGACCCAGGACAATTTGCGCTCGTCCATATTCACGCGCATGCGCTGCAACAGCTCGCCGTTGCGGTCCATCAGGCTGGCCTCCGAGGGCAGGAAGTCGCGCTGTACTTCGCTGAACGATGGCACGGCACTGGCTGCGGTGGGCATCAGCAGAGCCAGCACCAGCGCGCTGATCGAAACCAGCGCGCCAGGCCGGAGGGTGCCTGCGGTCAAGCGCATCACTGCGCCGCCTTCACGACCAGCTTGCCATTGGGGACTTCACCGAACATTTCCGGCGCATACATCGCTTCCACCCGCGTGGGCGGCAGATTGAATTCACCCGCATTGTTCAGGCGCACCGTGTAGCTGATGCTGGTGCGGCCCTTGGGCATGGCCTCGTAATACGCGCGGTAGGCTTCGAAGCTGCGCTCTTCATAGGCCAGCCAGCCCATGCCACGATCACGCGGGGCCTCCTGCTTGCCCTGCGCGATGGCGGAGTCGCGGCCCAGGCCGGAACCCAGCAGGGTCGCACCGCCCGGCACCGGATCACTGACCACGACCCAGGTCATCTCGGCTTGCGCGTCGATGTCCAGCGTCACGCGCAGCACGTCGCCACGTGTATATACACCGGCCTGCTTCTGCTCGATGGCCTCGACCTTGCGGGTGATGCGATAGCCGGCCGCAAAAGGCTGCTTCAAGGGGACTGCAGCCAGGCTCTGCAACGTCACCCAGGGCTTGCCGTTGCCCTCTTGCGCCAGGCGTACGCTGCCACCCTGCGCATTGCCTTCCGGCCAGGGCAGCTGCAGCTTGCCGCCGTTGGTAGCACCGCTCCAGGCCAGGCTCTGGGTGGCGGCGCTGGTGCCGTTCTGCTCCAGCGTGGCACGGGTGGTGCCGGTGACGGGTTCGGATTCGAACTTGCGCGCGAATTTCTCCAGCGCCAGGCTGCCCCAGACGTTGGCCGTGGTGGTTCTCCAATGACCGCGCTGCTGACGGCCGATGGCACCGGCGATCAGGCGCGGCATGTCCTCGCGCCAGGCCGGGTTGTTCAGCTCCAGCAGGATCAGGCGGTTGGCGTTGGCATCGGCGCTGCTCATGAGCCACCACCAGTAATCGCTCTCTTCATTGGAGAAGCCCATGCGCGTACCCTGGAAGTTCAGGCGGGCACGCAGGATCTGGTCTGCCTGCTCCAGCTTCTTGTCGCGATCGGGGATGGCAGAGACGCGCTGCAGGATGCCGATCCAGTCCAGCAGGCCCGAGGTGGGCCAGACGTTGGGATTGATCTGGATCGAACCCAGCATCGCGGGTTGCACACGGTTGTAGCGCGACAGCGCTTCCAGGGCGGCCAGCTTGCGCACGTCCAGATCCTTTTGCGGCGACCAGAAATCGCGCATCACCTTGCCCTCCACAAAAGCCGCAAGACCATCCAGCATCTTGTCGCGGCTGCCTTGCGGGATGGCATAGCCGGCTTCGTTGGTGGCAGCCAGCAGATAGGCCGTCAGCGTATCGCTGCCGCGGCGCGCGCCACTGTCGCTGGGCGGGAAGTAATACGCCAGGCCATCGCCATCCAGATAGGTCGGCAGGTCGGCCACGATCTTCTGCCATGCCGCTTCATCGCGCAGGCCGATGGCCTTGGATGTCTTCTGCTCCAGGCAGGCGAAGGGATAGTTGACGAAGTAACGCGTGAGCGCATCGCTGCCACCGGCCAGGCTGGGCTTGAGCGAGAGCGCCAGGCCACCGCGTCCCGGCAGGCTGTCGGCGGGTCGCGCGACGTTGATGGCGGCACTCTTGTCCAGCTGGAACAGCGTGGCCTGCTGCACCGTGACCGGCACGGCCGGGACGACGCGCTGGGTGAACTTCATGGCGTCTCGCGCTTTCTGTCCGCCCTGCTCCTGGGCGCTGATTTCCCAGGCCAGCTGGTTGATGCCTTCCGGCGTCTGCACCGGCCACATGACTTCGGCCGACTGTCCGGCTGCAATCTTCATCTCACGTTCCGGCAGAGTCAGCGTGCTCGCCGGCGTACCACCTTGCGCACGCGCGGCGACCTTGATCGTCATATCGTGCGTGGTGGTATTGCGTACGGTGACGCTGCCGTTGAAGTTGTCGCCCTCGCGCACCAGCGGCGGCAGGCCGGAGATGACCTGCACATCCTGCGTGGAACGAATGCTGATGCTGCCGGTGCCGAAGTCACTGATGCCATTCTCGGCGATGGCGACGATGCGGAAGGAAGTCAGCGCATCATTGAGCGGCACATCCAGCTGTGCCCGGCCCTCGGCATCCAGCGTGACATTGGGCTTCCATACCAGCAAGGTATCGAACAGTTCACGCGTGGGCGCCCGGCCACCGCCCCCGCCAGCGGGCGTGGCCTTCTTGCCGTAGTGGCGCTTGCCAACCACCTGCATCTGGGCCGTTGATGTTTCGACGCCGTAGCTGCGACGTTGCAGCATGGCGCGCAGCACATCCCAGCTGCCATTGGGCTGCAGTTCCAGCAGGGCTTCATCGACGGCGGCCAGGGCGAATTCACCACCGGCGGCGGGCTTGCCGTTGGGCAGTTTCACTTGCACTTGGACCTTGGCCGTGGCGCGGATGGGATACGCCGGCTTGTCGGTGCTGACGGCCACTTGCAGACGATGGCCCGCGTCACCCACGTTGACTTCGGCGATGCCGAATTTCCAGGCCGGTTTGGAGAGATCGACGATGGGGCCCGGTCCCTGGTATTCGCGGAATTCATGCCACCAGTTGATCGGTTCCTTCCAGCCCCAGATGAAGAAGGAATACCACGGCACCTCGCGCATGCGGCCGCGCACGGCCAACACCGACACATACACGTTGGGACCATACTCGGCCTTCATCGGCACGCTGATGGTGGGATCCTGGCCGGACAGCTGCACCACGCGCGTATCGATCACGCCTTCACGCTCCACCGCGACCAGCGCGGTAGCGTAGCGGAACGGCATGCGGACCTGGAAGTTGGCGGTCTCGCCGGGCTGGTAATTCTTTTTCTCGGGCAGGATGTCGATGCGGTCCTGGTTCTCGCCATCGAACCAGACTTCGCCGCGTCCGGTGACCCACACCGAGGAACGGGCGGCAGCCGCATTGCCATTGCCATCCTTGGCGCTGGCGATCAATTCCACATTGCCCGCTTCGGACAATTCGGTATCGCAGCTGAACATGCCATGCTGGTCGCTCTTGCCGGAGCAGAGCTTGCCGAGGTCCTGCTTGCTCTCGTCGTTTTCATAGGCGTAGAAGCCGCCGACCATGCGCTTGCGGTGCGAATTGGTCTTGCGCGCCAGGCCACGGATTTCCACCGGCACACCAGCTTGCGGCTGGCCAGCGGTATTGAGGGTGACGGCGGTCAGCGTGAGCTTCTTCTTCACCGAGACCCAGTTGCCGGTGCGCAGGCCCACCACCACCGCCGACGGCCACAGGGGCGTGACGTTGGAGATGGTCTGCACTTCGCCATTGGGGTCGCTGTAGGTCATCTCGGTGAGCAGTTCCTGCGGGCGTTGCAGCGCGGGCAGCTTGCCGATGACGGCGCGGCCGGCACCGTTCTTGTCGAGCGTGACGGCGAGTTTGTCGGCGACGATCTTCTGGTCATCAGCATTGCTGTCATCGTCATTACGCGGCGCATCGAAGGAGAAACCGTCGTAACCCGTGATGTTGACCGAACGTGACCGCAACAACGACGACACCCGCACCGCCTGGTTGGCAGCCGCACCGCCATTGATGTAGTTCAGCTGCAGATCCAGCGGCAGCTCCTTGATGGCCACTTGCGCGCCCTTGGGTGGCGTGATGCGCCCCTGCATCAGGGGCAGGCGGAATTCCTCCACGCGGAAGCTGCCGGTGACGTAGGTGCCGCGGCCGTAGCCTGCTTCATTGTCGCCGTCATCGGATTGGCCATTGGCATTGCTGCCGGCAGCGGGATCGACCGTGCCCTGGTCGAGCACAACCTCGTAGCTGCCCAGCTTGGCTTCCTTGGGCAGGGTGAAGCTGGTCTCGGCGCTCTTGTTGCCGCGCCAGTTCAGCGGGAACTGGTATTGCTGGCCGCTGCCGAGATGGCTGATGCGCACCCGCGTAGGCAGGTCTTCCTTGCGCATGAGGCCGAAGCCTTGCATGGTCTCGGTGCGGATCACGTGCTTCATCGAGACGGTCTCCCCGGCGCGGAACAGGGTGCGGTCGAAGATGGTAGTGGCGCGTGTGGTGGCCGACTTGTCCATGTCGGTCGGCAAATTGAAGCGCCAGGATTCGATGCCTTCATTCCACGAGGTCAGCGCAAAGGCCATGTCCTGGCGGCCCTTCTCATCGGTCTTGCGCGCGCTCACGAAGAGGCCGCTGATCTTGTCGGCGTTCTCCGCGCTGTAGCCGCGGTTCACGCAGGCATCTTCCAGCACCGGCATCATGGCCACGCCGCTGGCGTTGGTCTTGCCCTGCCAGAGCTGGGTGCCGTCGCAATTGGAGACGCGGATCTCGGCATCGGCTACCGGTTTGGCATCGTCCAGCCGGGTTACCCAGACGGCGCCATTGGCGCGGCCCAGCTTGACGTGCACCGACAGGTTGGTCACCAGCGCGCTGGTGCGCACATACATCGGCTGCGGCTTGCCCAGCAGCGACGCGCCCAGCTTCTGGGATTCCAGTTCGACCACGTAGAAGCCCGGATCCTTCAGGGGAATGCCGATCACTTCAAAGGGCCATTCGCCCTCCTTGGCGTCCTTCTGTGCAGGCAGATCGAGTTTCTTCGCACCGGGTTCCTTGGCCAGCAGGCTGACGCTGCGCGTATCCACCTTCTTCGGATCGCCCCACTTCTCGTGATACTTGTTCAGGCGCGTGAGCCAGGCGATGACGGCCTTGTCGCCATCCACTTTCAGATCCGCGACCTGGCCGGGCATGGCGCGGCCGTCCTTGCCGCGTACCAGCAGCCCGGCTTCCACTCGGCGCAGGGTGACCGGCAGTGTGGGATCAGCGTTGAGCTCGATGATGCCAAAGGGGGCGGCCGGGAATTTGGCCAGCGGCGGGAAATCCGCCAGCGCCGATTTCAACGGGAAGGCTCCTGCATTGGCCAAGGTGCGCCCATCTTCATCCTTGAAGCCGGAAGGCAGGCTGATGGTGAAGTCGGATTTCTCCGGGAACGGCGGCTTGAAGCGCAGCTCTCGCACGGCTTCGTCCTTGTCGCCTTCCAGTGTGGGCTTGATCTTGCCGGTGGTGGCATTCATCACCACCTGCTCGGCCAGCTTGCGCGGCACCGGGGCCGAGAACGACAAGGTGACCGGCAGGATGGGCGAGCAGGCAGCGTTGGCGTTCTCGCGCTGGCACGAGAGGCTGGCGGCGAATTCGCTGCGCACCTGGAAATTGAAGACCTGCGGCTTGGAGGTCACGATGGCAGGCGCATTGGCAGGGGCAATGCCACGATCCCAGACCAGCTTCACGTGCGCCTCGTTGGGCAGGCGCTGCTGGCACTGCACGATGGTGACCGACGCCGGGTCCGAGCCCTTGGCGAACTGCTGCAGCAAGGCCTTGCGATCAGCGTCGCCGACGGCCTTGGTGGGGATGCGCTCATTGATGCCTTCGGCTTCGCAATACAGGTGGTCGCGAACCGTAGCCTCGGTGGCCGGCCCGTTCTGGAACAGGATGAAGGCCTGGTCTTCCGCAATCTGTGCGCCGCTGTAGGGTTCGACGCGGCTCACCGCCGGGCCGCCGGTACTGAACTGGAAGCGCGTCTTGCCGCTGACCGTGTTGCCGGCGACGGAACGGGCATCCGCACGCAAATTGAAACTGCAGCGGGTACCGGGTGGCAGGTCGCGTTCGAAGTCGTAGACCCAGTTCTTGTCATCAGCCCAGCGTGCCGTGCCGCTGATGGCGCAATCGGCATCGAAGGGCGAGGCCGCCTTGGGGTCGCCAAACTTGACCATGGATTCCGAGAAGCGCGCCCGCACCTGGCGGATGCGCTGCACTTCGCCCTGCGGCGAAAAGGACAGCACGCTGGCATTGGCCGCATGCGCAGCCGGTGCAGTGAGCGCCGTGACCGTGCCGAGGCTGAGCAAGGCCGCCCCGGCCAGCAGCAGCCCTTGCAGCGGTGCGCGGCACATCGCCGCGATCGATGGACGGCCTGTGGCCATGGCGTTTTCCGTTTGCTTCATCTTGTTCTCTCCGGATCAATCTTGTCGTGATGACAGCCACAGGATCCTTCCCCTTGCGGCAGTGCTGGCGCTCAGACTGGAATAACGGCAAAACGTTTCCGATTTACAGCTTGCATTGCAAAAAATCCAGAAAACAGCTGATCCGGCGCGATAGCTGGGTGTTGTGGTAGTACACCGCCGAGATCTTTTGACGGAAGCCGCTATCGTATTGATCCAGCAGGCGCACCAGGCGGCCTGCCGCCAGGTCGGCCGCGGTCATGAAGTCGGACAGGCAGGCAATGCCCTGCCCCTGCAGCGCCAGGTGACGAATGGTCTCGCCGCTGGAGGCGCGAATCGCCGGACGCACCTGGTAGCGGTCTCCTGCGGTGTGGCGCAGCGGCCAGTGATTGAGGCTGTCGGGCTGGGAAAAGCCGATCAGCTGGTGCTGTTCCAGCGCTTCCACCGACTCCGGCGCGCCATGGCGGGCCAGGTACTCGGGACTGGCCACGATGTTCAGGCGCGCCGAGCTCAGCGGCCGCGCATGCAGGGTGGAATCCTGCAGCTCGCCGATGCGGATGGCGATGTCGGCACGCTGCTCCACCAGGTCGATGAAGCGGTCATTGGTGGTCAGCTCCAGTTCGATCTCCGGATAGGCGGCGCGGAAAGCGCCCACATGCGGCACCACACAGTGCAGCATGAAAGGTACGGCCGCATCCACGCGCAACTTCCCGACCGGCTTGCGCGTGCGCATGCGCACCGTGTCTTCGGCCTGCTCCATGGCGGCCAGGATGGCGCGCGCCTGCTCGAGGAAGGCCTCGCCCTCTTCGGTCAGCTCCATGCGGCGCGTGGTGCGGGTCAGCAGGCTCGCGCCCAGCTTCTCCTCCAGCCGCGACAGCGCGCGGCTCACCCCGGACGTGGTCTGCTCCAGCACTTCGGCTGCGGCTGAGAGCGTGCCCGCCTCCACCACCGCAACGAAGGTCCGCAATTCCTCGGACTGAATACTCATTGTTGACTCCGGATCAAATATTCTTTGATTGTAACGGCATTTTTCTCAACAAAGAGTGCGCGCACAATCCTTCACATCGCTGCGACTCCATTTCGGGTTCGGCAGCCGGAAACCCTCATTACTCCTCATTCTGGAAGGATTGCCATGCCAATTGCACTTTGGGCGCTGACCATTAGCGCATTCGCCATCGGGACTACCGAGTTCGTCATCATGGGTCTGCTGCCCGAGGTGGCGAACAATCTGGGCGTGAGCCTCTCTTCGGCCGGTCTGCTGGTAACCGGTTATGCGCTGGGCGTGTTCGTGGGCGCCCCGCTGGTCACGGCCACCACCGGACGCCTGCCGCGCAAGACCTTGCTGATCGCCTTGATGGTGGTCTTCGTCATCGGCAACCTGGCCTGCGCCATCGCGCCGGGCTATGCCACGCTGATGATCGGGCGCGTGGTGGCCTCCTTCGCCCATGGTGCCTTCTTCGGTGTCGGCTCGGTGGTGGCCACCAGCCTGGTCCCCAAGGAGAAGCAGGCCTCGGCCATCGCCCTGATGTTTACTGGCCTGACGGTGGCCAACGTGCTGGGCGTGCCCTTCGGCACCTGGCTGGGTCAGAGTTATGGCTGGCGCGCCACCTTCTGGGCCGTCACCGTCATCGGCGTGATCGCGCTGGCTGCGACCGCCGTGCTGGTGCCGCGCTCGCAAGGCGGTGAAGAAGCCGACTTCGGCAAGGAAGTGCGCGTGCTCATGCGTCCGCAGGTCATGCTGGGGCTGTTGATGACGGTGTTGGGCTTTGGCGGCGTGTTCGCGGCCTTCACCTACATCGCTCCGATCCTGACCGACATCAGCGGTTTCCCGGCGTCGGCGGTCTCGCCCATCCTGCTGCTGTTCGGCCTGGGACTGGTGATCGGCAACCTGGCCGGCGGCAAGCTGGCTGACCGCAAGCTCATGGCCACCCTGCTGGGCAGCTTGGTGCTGCTGGCGGTGGTACTGGTGCTGTTCGGGCTCACCAATGAAAACAAGATCGCCGCCATCATCGGCGTGGGCCTGATGGGCATGGCGGCCTTCGCCACCGTGCCGCCGCTGCAAATGCGCGTGCTGGAAAAGGCGACCGGTGCGCCCAACCTGGCCTCATCGGCCAATATCGCGGCCTTCAACCTGGGCAATGCTGCGGGTGCCTGGCTGGGTGGCGTGACCATCGATCATGGCCCGGGCCTGCATGCAGTGCCTTACGTGGCGGCGCTGCTGCCGCTGGCGGGGATTGCCGTGGCCCTGGTGAGCTGGAAGATGGATGCACGACCGGCCGCCCTGGCCCGCACCGAACGGACCACCCCCATCTGATTGACGGAGCCCGCCATGACCCAGACCCCAAGCACTTCCCCGCCGCAGCGCCAGACCGCCCTGGTAGTGGGAGCCCACGGCGTGATCGGCAGCCAGCTGATCGCGCACCTGCTGTCCCTGCCGCAGTGGGAGGTCATCGGCCTGTCGCGCCGTGGTGGCGAGCACCGCAAGCAGGACCGACTGCGCCACGTTTCCGTGGATCTGCTCGATGCCAGCGATGCCAAACGCCAGCTAGCCCCGCTGGAACACGTCACCCACGTGTTCTATGCGGCCTATCAGCATCGCCCCAGCTGGAGCGAACTGGTGGCCCCCAACCTGGCCATGCTGCAGAACACGGTGCAGACGGTGGAAGCCCACGCGCCCGGCTTGCGCCATATCAGCCTGATGCAGGGCTACAAGGTCTATGGCGGCCATCTTGGCCCCTTCAAGACGCCGGCGCGCGAAAGCGATGCGCAGTTCATGCCGCCGGAGTTCATGTTCGACCAGCAGCGCTGGCTGGAACAGCGGCGCGTCGAGTCAGGCCGCTGCTGGAGCTGGTCGGCACCGCGTCCGGCGGTCGTGGGCGGCGCTGCCCTGGGCAATCCGATGAACCTGGCGCTGGCCATTGCGCTGTATGCCTGCATGAGCAAGGCGCTGGGGCTGCCGCTGCGCTTTCCCGGCAAGCCAGGGGCCTACGACAAGCTGGTCGAAATGACTGATGCCCGCCTGCTGGCCAAGGGCACCGTATGGGCCGCCACCACCGAAGCGGCTGCCAACCAGGCCTTCAACATAGGCAATGGCGACCTGTTCCGCTGGAGCGAGATGTGGCCGAAGATCGCCCGTTATTTCGGCATGGAAGTGGGCACGCCGCTGCCGCTGAAACTGGCCGAGGTAATGGCGGACAAGGCGCCGTTGTGGGAAAGGATCGTCACAGCACATGGCTTGAAGCAGCATCCTTATGCTTCACTGTCGGCATGGGAATTTGCCGACTTCGTGTTCTCGTGGGACTACGACATGTTCGGCGATGGCAGCAAGGCCCGGCGCCTGGGCTTTCACGAGTATGTGGAGACGGAGCAGATGTTCTATCAACTCTTCGACACCTTCAAGGAACGCAAGATCATTCCGTGGTCCTGAAGCGTTGCACCGGTCATCAACAGACGAAAAAAAGAGCTTGCCGCGGCAAGCTCTTTTCACGTCTGACATCAGCTTCAATCAAACCAAAGCGAACGATCAGGCACCCTTCTTGATCCAGGCCGCCAGCTGATGCGGGCCCAGGCCGTCATATTCTTCGAACGGCTGGTGAATCCAGGGGTTGGTCGGCAGGTAGTCGATGTGGAAATCGGGCTCCACGACCGAGCAGGCCTTCCACCAAAGAACGGCACTCTTGATCTCGGTGACGGACGGGTAATGTTCCTTCAGGTGGACCATCACCTTCTGCAGGGTGACGCCGGAATCGACCAGGTCGTCCACCAGCAGGATGCGGCCACCCAGGGTTCCCTTGGTGATGGTGATGTACTTGGCGATGTCCAGGGAGCTGCGGATGGTGCCGGCAGCTTCCCGGTAGGAGCTGGTCGAGAGAATGGCCAGCGGGACATCGAAAATGCGCGACATCACGTCACCCGGGCGCAGGCCGCCGCGCGCCAGGCACAGCACCTGGTCGAACTGGTAGCCGGATTCGTAGACCTTCAATGCCAGTCGTTCGATCAGGCGGTTGTAGTCGTCCCAGGAGACCCAGAGGTCTTTGTCGTCAGAGATCTTCATATTGTTGATTGCTTCGTAGTGCCTTGTGCCCTTGCGGGCGATTGCGTGGTGAATTACTTGAACGGATGGCGCAGGACGATGGTCTCTTCGCGGTCCGGGCCGGTGGAGATCATGTCGATGGGCACGCCCACCAGTTCCTCGATGCGCTTGATGTAAGCGCGGGCGTTGGCCGGCAGAGCGTCCAGCGTCTTGGCGCCGACGGTGGTCTCGGACCAGCCAGGCATTTCTTCGTAGATCGGCTCGCAGGCAGCGGCTTCTTCAGCGCCGACCGGGAAGATGTCCACGGTCTTGCCGTTGAGCTTGTAGCCGGTGCACAGCTTCAACGACTCCAGGCCATCGAGCACGTCCAGCTTGGTCAGGCACATGCCGGAGACGCCATTGATCTGCACCGAGCGCTTCAGCAAGGCGGCATCGAACCAGCCGCAACGGCGCGCACGGCCGGTGACGGTACCGAATTCATGGCCGACCGACGCCAGGTGCTTGCCGGTGCCGGCGTCCGTCGGCAGTTCAGCCGGGAACGGGCCCGAACCGACGCGGGTGGTGTAGGCCTTGGTGATGCCCATGATGTAGTGCAACATGCCCGGACCCACGCCCGCACCGGCGGCGGCGTTGCCGGCCACGCAGTTGCTGGAGGTGACGAACGGATAGGTGCCATGGTCCACATCCAGCAGGCTGCCTTGGGCGCCTTCGAACAGGATCTTGCCGCCGGCCTTGTGGATGGCGTACAGGTCGCTGGAGACATCGGTCACCATGGGCTTGATGCGCGGCACGTTGGCCAGGGCATCGTCCAGGGTCTTCTGGTAGTCCACCGGCTGGGTCTTCAGGTAGTGGGTCAGGACGAAGTTGTGGTAGTCCAGGTTGGCCAGCAGCTTTTCGGCAAAGCGCTTTTCGTTGAGCAGGTCAGCCACGCGGATGGCGCGACGGGCCACCTTGTCTTCGTAGGCCGGGCCGATGCCCTTGCCGGTGGTGCCGATCTTGTCCACGCCACGGGCCGCTTCACGCGCCACATCCAGCGCCACGTGATACGGCAGGATCAGCGGACAGGCGTCCGAGACCTTCAGGCGCGAGCAGACTTCCACGCCGGCGGCTTCGAGCTTGTCGATTTCGCGCAGCAGGTCGGGCACCGACAGCACCACGCCGTTACCGATGTAGCAAGCCACGCCTTCGCGCATGATGCCCGAGGGAATCAGTTGCAGCGCAGTCTTCTTGCCGCCGATGACCAGCGTGTGGCCGGCATTGTGGCCGCCCTGGAAACGCACCACGCCCTGGGCGTGATCGGTCAGCCAATCGACGATCTTGCCCTTACCTTCGTCGCCCCATTGCGTACCGATGACGACGACATTCTTTGCATTGCTGTTCTGTAACATGACTCAACCCAAGTTTTTGATAATCCAGTTTCCATTGCTGAAATCGAGTGCGCGATCGCAATCGAATTCGTCCTGATCGTTTTCGTGGCCGGGAAGGCTTTGGATCACGATCTCTCCCGCTTGCCGCAATTGCGCTATTTTCTCACGCAGACCGGCGTCCCTGCCCCAAGGGGCGAGGATGGCGCGTTTTCGTTCTGCGCCCGGCATCAGTCGTGCCAGTTCACGCAGGTCCAAGGAGAAGCCGGTGGC
This sequence comes from Herbaspirillum sp. 1173, assembly GCF_031455335.1. Classification (NCBI taxonomy): domain Bacteria; kingdom Pseudomonadati; phylum Pseudomonadota; class Betaproteobacteria; order Burkholderiales; family Oxalobacteraceae; genus Herbaspirillum; species Herbaspirillum sp. 1173. The sequence goes on from NZ_JAVDSP010000001.1 coordinate 1,468,559, forward strand.
CGGCCGCGCACGGCCGAAGGCTTCACCCACATGGTCGTAGCGGCCGCCGCGCACCACCGCATTGGGCAGGCCCGGCACATAGGCGGAGAACATCACGCCGCTGTGGTAATGATAGCCGCGCAGGTCGGCCAGATCGATGGTGACAGCCGCGCCTTCATGGCCAGCCGCCAGTTCCACCAGGGCCTGCAGCTCGTCGAGCGCCTGGCCGATGCCCGGCAGCGCCGGCAAGGTGATACGAGCGCGCGCGATGACCGAAATGTCGCCATACAGGTTGGGCAGCGCCAGCAAGGCGGTACGGGTACCTTCCTGGTAGGAGGTGGTGATTTCCTTCAAGCCCGGCACATCCTTGGCCTGCAGCAGGCCGAAGAGCTGGGCTTCGTCGCGCTTGGCCGCGGCATCGTTGGCAATGATGGCGCGCAGCACACCAACGTGGCACAGGTCCAGGCGGATGGTGCGCATGCCGGCCAGGGCCAGCGAATTGAGGGCCAGTTCCTGGATCTCGGCGTCGGCTTCGATACCTGCATGGCCATAGATCTCGGCACCGATCTGGATCGGTTCGCGGGTAGCGTGCAAGCCCGTCGGGCGCGTATGCAGGACGCTGCCGGCATAGCACAGGCGGGTGACCGAGGCGCGATTGAGCAGGTGGGCGTCGATGCGCGCCACTTGCGTGGTCATGTCGGCGCGTACGCCCAGGGTGCGGCCGGAGAGCTGGTCGACCAGCTTGAAGGTGCGCAGGTCGGTATCCTGGCCGGCACCGGTGAGCAGCGATTCGAGGTACTCCAGCAGCGGCGGCATGACCATTTCATAGCCATAGAGGCGGAAATTGTCGAGCAGGCGCCGGCGCAGTTCCTCGATCTTGCGCGCTTCGGAGGGCAAGACATCGGCGATGTTTTCGGGAAGAAGCCAGTTAGGCATAAACAAAAGTCAAAGCAGAAAAAAACGGTTTGCGTACTTGCATGGTTCGGACAGCCAGATCAGAAGCAGCCGCCCAGACGAACAATCGGGGCGGTCCGGGAATGCCTGCCGCCCCTCTTCTTGCACGTCGGGAAAATTGCACCCCGGCACATTGTATCCGACCAAAAAAGGAAAGATGCCCTTTACCAGCGGCATCCATCCGGTTTGCCCTGCCCGCCGGAAATACGCGGCGGCGCAGAACTGTTCACATTATCGCCTGATAAGCGGATTTTTACTTCTTCGCAGCGCTGGAATTGCCGCCGCCGACTCCCTTGAAGTACTTGAAGAACTCCGAGCTCGGATCGACCACCATCACATCGTGACGGTTCTTGAAGCTGGCACGGTAGGCTTCAAGGCTGCGATAGAACTTGTAAAAGTCCGGGTTCTGGCCGAAGGCCTGGGCGTAGATCTGGGACGCCTTGGCGTCGCCGGCACCACGGATCTTTTCGGATTCACGATAGGCTTCGGCCAGGATCACCACGCGCTGGCGATCGGCGTCGGCACGAATCTTTTCGGATTCGGCAGCACCCGTGGAACGCAGCTCATTGGCGACTCGCACACGTTCGGACTTCATGCGTTCGAACACCGAGTTGTTGATCTGGTCCACGTAGTCCACACGGCGCAGGCGCACGTCGATGACTTCCACGCCGATCTGCTTGGCTTCGTTGGCCACCCGAGCCTGGATGGCATCCATGACGTTGTTGCGCTGGCTGGAAATCACTTCGCGCACGGTGCGCTTGGTGATTTCATCGTTCAGCGCCGCTTTGACGATCTGCGACAGGCGATCTTGCGTGCGGCGCTCGTCGGCACCGAAGCTGACGAAGTACAGGCGAGGATCGACGATGCGCCACTTGACGTAGGCATCGACCAGCACGTTCATCTTTTCGGCGGTAATGAAACGGTCGGCGTCAGGGGTATCCAGGGTCTGGATGCGCTTGTCCAGGTACATCACGTTCTGGAACGGCGGCGGCAGCTTGAAGTGCAGGCCGGGTTCGCTGATGACCTGCTTGACTTCACCCAGGGCAAAGACGATGGCCGAGGAACGCTGGTCGACCACGAAGATGGTGGAAGAAGCCAGCCAGATCGCCACGACGGCGACGATGACGGAAGTGACGAGGCGGCCCATCAGCGCACCTCCCTATCACGCGCATCACGGGGATCGCGGTTTCTCGAATCTCGCATCAGCTCGGAAGAATACACAGTGTCGTTTCCTGCAGTCGAAGTGGTGGACGCCGCGCCCGCCGAGGGCTGTACGGTCGACGATGCCGGGGCCTTGCCGCTGGCCGGGGCCGCGTCGCCGGCACTTTGCTGGATCAGCTTGTCCAGCGGCAGGTACAGCAGGTTGCTACCATTCTTGGCATCGACCATGACCTTGGTGGTATTGGCGAAGATCTGCTGCATGGTTTCCAGGTACATGCGGTCGCGGGTGACGGCCGGGGCCTTGGCATAGGCTTCCTGCACCTGGGTGAAGCGCGAGGCATCACCTTCGGCGTTGGCGGTCACGCGGGAGCGGTAGGCTTCGGCTTCTTCCAGCAGGCGCGAGGCGGCACCGGAGGCGCGCGGGATCACGTCGTTGGCATAGGCCTGGCCTTCGTTCTTGAGGCGTTCGCGGTCCTGGCCGGCCTTGACGGCGTCGTCGAAGGCGGCTTGCACCTGTTCAGGCGGTTGCACGCCCTGCATGGTGACGTTGGTGATCTGCACGCCGGACTTGTAGCGATCCAGGATCTGCTGCATGCGCTGGCTCACGTCGAGCGCCACCTTTTCACGGCCTTCGTAGAGGACGAAGTCCATCTTGCTGCGGCCGACGATTTCACGGATGGCCGTTTCGGCAACCTGACGCACGGAATCATCCGGGTCACGGTTGTTGAACAGCCATTCGGCGGCATTCTTGAGCTTGTACTGAACGGCAAACTGGATGTCGATGATGTTTTCATCATCGGTCAGCATCAGGGATTCCTTGAGCTGCTTGTTGCGCACGTTGCCACGGTAGCCGATTTCGGCGGTACGGACCTGCGACATGTTGACGATCTCGTGGCCCTGGATGGGATAAGGCCAGCGCCAGTTGAAGCCCGGCAGCGTAGTGTGGCTGTAGCGGCCGAAGGTGGTGACCACGGCAGTCTGGCCTTCCTGCACGATGAAGAAGCCGCTGGCCAGCCAGAGGAAGGCCACGATCACGGCGATCACGCCCACGCCGATGCCGGCGCCCTTGACGTCGCCACGATTGAAGCCGCCGCCACCGTTGCCGCCGTCGGAACCGCCACCGCCCTTGCGGCCCAGGAGGCCGGCGATGCGCTGGTTGAAGTCGCGCCAGAGCTGGTCGAGGTCAGGCGGGCCGTCGTTGTTGCCGGACGGTTTTTCGGGCCGTTTGTCGCCGTTACTTCCGTTATTCTGATTCTCGCGGTTGTCGTTTTGCGAACCACGTCCCCATTGGGGGTCGTTCAACGAAAACTTGACACCGATTTTCCTGAATAAAGACACAAGCATGCGTTTGCGTTCCGGCTGAAGTGATGGATTAAGAGAATCTAGGAGGAATGCGCGCCAGGAACGTGCAACGAACCGTCCCCTCGAACGGCTCAAGCGTGCATGTCTTCGGAATCGACTGGCTGGGAACGGCTGCGACCCCTGGCCTCCAAGGCGGCCTTGAGCGAAGCGGCGATCGCTTCGCGCAGCAGATCCAGGCCAGCACCAGACTTGGCACTGACGAAAACCCGCTGGATTTTACCATACTCGTCATACTCGACCGTCGGTTCCAGACCGGCGGCGTCGATCTTGTTCCAGACCAGGATCTGCGGCACGTGGTCGGCACCGATTTCCTTCAAGACCAGGTTGACCTGCTCGATCTGTTCCATGCGCACCGGGCTGGCAGCATCCACCACATGCAGCAGCAAGTCGGCGTGGATGGTCTCTTCCAGGGTGGCCCGGAATGCCTCGACCAGCTGGTGAGGCAGTTCGCGGATGAAACCCACGGTGTCCGAGATCACCACATGCCCGACCTCGCCCAGGTAGACGCGACGGGAAGTCGTGTCCAGTGTGGCGAAAAGCTGGTTGGCGGCATACACGCCGGCCTTGGCCAGCGAGTTGAAGATGGTCGACTTGCCGGCGTTGGTATAACCCACCAGCGAGACCGAGAAGGTTTCACTGCGTCCGCGCGCTCGGCGCTGCGTGGCGTGTTGCCGGCGCAGCTTGGCCAGCACCGCACGCAGCGCCTTGACGCGCTCGCCCAGCAGGCGGCGGTCGGTTTCCAGCTGGGTTTCACCGGGACCGCGCAGGCCGATACCGCCCTTCTGCCGCTCCAGGTGGGTCCAACCGCGAATGAGGCGGGTCGCCAGGTGCTGCAGCTGGGCCAGTTCGACCTGCACCTTGCCCTCGTGACTCTTGGCCCGTTGGGCGAAGATGTCGAGGATCAGGCTGGTACGGTCGAGCACACGCACCTTCAGCACCCGCTCCAGGTTACGTTGCTGGGCCGGTGAAAGAGCGTGATTGAAAATGACCAGTTCGAGCTGGAGGTCGGCGACGGCGTCAGCGACTTCTTGTGCCTTGCCGGTACCAACGAAGAGAGCGGCATCCGGACTGGCACGGCGGCCGGTGATGGTAATCACCGGTTCCGCACCAGCCGATTTTGCCAAGAGGAAGAGCTCATCCAGACTAGCGGCGAAATCGTTCTTGCCGAAGTCCAGGCCGACTAACGCGGCACGCATGTCAAAATGCCCACGGCGTCAAGCCGGCCAGGTAGACCATTATTCGTCGGACGAGGATTCGAGACTGAGGTTGACCGCACGTGCAGGCACGACGGTAGAGATGGCGTGTTTGTAAACCATTTGCGTAACGGTGTTGCGCAGCAGGACCACGTATTGATCGAAAGACTCCACATGGCCTTGCAGCTTGATGCCGTTGACCAGATAGATAGAGACGGGAACGTGCTCTTTTCTCAATGCGTTCAGGAATGGGTCTTGTAACAATTGCCCTTTGTTGCTCATGGCAGCTCCACGGTGTTGTTGTGATTAGGACTTGGAGGCACTTCAAGGAAAATCAAGTGCTTGACCAACTTTATGCTATTCAATTTAAACGATTTTCGCTCCAACGCCAAAAACATTGATCGAATAGCAGGATTTACGATTATTTTTCCTGCCGGATGAAAGGATTCTTGCCCGACTTGAACTCGATACGCAGTGGAGTGCCCACCAGGGAGAAAGTTTCCCTGAAGTGCTTTTCCAGATAACGTTTGTAGTTGTCGTCGATGGCTTCCAGTGCATTGCCGTGGATCACCACCACCGGCGGATTCTGGCCACCTTGGTGAGCATAACGCAGCTTGGGGCGGATCGAACCCTTGCGGCGCGGCTGCTGGTGCTCCAGCGCCTCTTCCAGTGCGCGCGTGAGGCGCGGGGTGCTCAGCTTGGCCATGGCGGCAGCATAGGCCGAGTCGATGGACTTCATCAGCGGACCGATGCCGGTCGACTTCAGGGCAGAGATGAAGTGGAACTTGGCGAAGGAAAGGAAATTCAGTTTGCGCTCCAGATCCATCTTGATCTGGTTGCGCTGGTCGCTTTCCATGCCATCCCATTTGTTCACACCGACCACCAGTGCCCTGCCCGACTCCAGCACGAACCCGGCGATGTGGGCATCCTGCTCGGAAATATCCTGCTGCGCGTCCAGCAGCAGCAGCACGACGTTGGCGTCCGAAATCGATTTCAGGGTCTTGACCACGGAAAACTTCTCGATGGCCTCGAAGACCTTGCCACGGCGGCGGATACCGGCGGTGTCGATCAGGGTGTAATGACGCCCTTCGCGTTCGAAGGGAATCTCGATGGAATCACGGGTCGTGCCCGGCATGTCGAAGGCGATCACGCGCTCTTCGCCCAGCAGGGTATTGACCAAAGTCGACTTGCCCACGTTGGGACGGCCGACGATGGCGATCTTGGTACCGCGCACGGCCGGTTCCTCGGCTTCGGGCTCCTGGGCGCGCTGGGCGTCGACCTGATCCAGGGCTTCTTCCACCAGGTCGGCCACGCCATCACCGTGGGCAGCGGAAATCACGTAAGGATCGCCCATACCCAGCTCATAGAAGTCGGCGGTGACCGAGGTGTACTTCATGCCTTCGGACTTGTTGACCACCAGCAGCACGGAACGGCCGCACTTGCGCAGGAAGTCGGTGATGGTCTTGTCGTGCGGCGTCAATCCCTGGCGGCCGTCGACGATGAACACCACGATGTCGGCCTCGACCACCGCCTGCTTGGTCTGCTTGGCCATCTCATACATGATCCCGTCCTTGGCGACGGGTTCGAAGCCACCGGTATCGATCACCAGGAACGGACGTTCGCCGACCCGGCCTTCGCCGTAGTGACGATCGCGCGTCAGGCCGGGCAGGTCCGCCACCAGCGCATCGCGGCTGCGGGTGAGCCTGTTGAACAACGTCGATTTGCCGACGTTGGGACGGCCTACAAGTGCAATTACCGGTTTCATTTCTTTTCTTGGGGGTCGTTCGTCACTTATTCAGCGACGACGGAGACCACGGTTCCTGATTTGGTTTGGAAAACGACAGACGAGCCGGTCGAAACCGGAGGCGCCTGGACAGCACTGCCGTCGGTAGCCAGACGGGCCACGAAGGCACCATCTTCCCGCGACAGGAAGTGAATATAACCCTGGAAGTCAGCCACCGCCACCGCCTTGCCCACTGCGATCGGGCTGGACAGCTGGCGATTCTTCAGGCGGTCGTTGCGCCAGATGACGGCACCGGTATCGCGTGCGAACTCGGTGACGGCACCATTGACATCGGCCGCATAGACGTAGGCGTCATCCAGATTGACGCCGACATCGCTGGAAAACTCCTTGATCCAGCGCACATTGCCGTTGAGCAAATCGAAGCAACCGATACGCCCCTGGTACGACACCGCACAGATATCACGCGAACCCAGCGCCGGCACGCCCGACACGTCGGAGATGCGTTCCAGTTCGGTGGTACCGCGCGGATCGCCCACCGGCACTTCCCAGCGCGGACCGCCGTTGTTCAGTGCCAGGGCCGACAGACGGCCACCCGGCAGGGCCACGAAGGCGGTCTGCGAACCGATCACGATGCCCGGCGCGTTGCGCAGGGTCAGCGACGGCACGTTGCGCTGGACCATCCAGCGCTGGCTGCCATTGTCGGCATCATACGCGGTCACGCGGTTGTCGATGCTGCGAATGACTACCAGGCCCTCGCCCACGGCCGGAGCCGACAGAACTTCGCTGGGTGCCTGAGCGCTCCAGGTCGGCTTGCCGGAGGCGGCATCGAAGGCCTGGATACGGCCCTTCTCGGCCACCACCACCACGGTGCTGCCATCGCTGCCGACACCAGCCGTCAGGTTGCCTTCGGCACGGCTGCGCCATAGGGTCTGGCCATTCTGGGCGTTGATGCGCACCACGGTGCCATCATTGGCGGCGGCAAACACGCTGCCCGCAGCGAAAGCCGGGCTGAACTGGTAGCTGCCGGCCTTGCCGACCGACACCGTCCAGGCAGCCTGGGCACGCATCTTCTGGGTGAATTCGACCAGCGGGGCCGGCGGATTCGGATCTTTCTTGCTGGAGAACAGCGAGCAGCCGGACAAGGCCACCACGGCGGCCATGGCGGCCACATTCAGCGCCAGCTTGCAGGCGCTACGGGATCGAGCAAAGGATGTTGCCTTGGCAGCAGTGGCTGTCACACTACGCATATTCTGTTTCCTCTAAGCGATGGATGGATTCGCGGTGGGATTGCGATTCAATTCGGGGTTGCATCTGCAACCCGCCAGACCACCGGTGCGCCACAGCGAACCGGGACCCGGAGCATTCTTCAGTGGCGCGAGCGCCGGCCTCAGGCCTTGGGCGCTTCGCCGCCGATGGCGTCGAGCTTGATCTGGATCAGCTGGCGGCCCGGATCCTTGGCGTCGCTCTTTTCCAGCGCCAGCTTGTAGGCGGTGCGGGCTTCGTCGCGCTTGCCCTGGGCAGCCAGCACATCGCCCTTGCGGTCGGCAATGGCACCGGCGAACTGGGCGGGATAGTCACCCGACAAGACCTTCAGCGCCTCGTCATACGCCTTGGCATCGAGCAGCACGCCCGCAAGGCGCACGGCAGCGATGGCCTTGTATTCCTTGCCACGGCCGTGGTCGATCACCCATTGCAGCTGCTTCTTGGCCGCTTCCAGGTCATTGGCATCGAAGGCCGACTTGGCTGCCACCAGGGCGCTCATCTCGGCATAGGCGGTGCCGCTGAACTTGTCCTGAATGTCGGCGGCGGCGCGTTGCACCTTGGCATTGTCCTTGGCCGCCAGCGACTTCTGCTGTTCTTCGTAGAGCACCGAGGCTTGCGCCGACTGGCGGCCCTGCCAGGTGTTCCAGCCGGTCCAGCCGGCGTAGGCGGCCAGCGCGATGATCAGGGCCCAGGTCACCAGGTTGCCGTATTTCGCCCACCAGGCCTTGATGGAATCAAGCTGTTCTTGTTCTTCGAGATCGTATGCCATGTAACTCTGCGTTTAGATAAGTTGACGGTCGAGGTGGACGGGTCTTCAGGGGTGATAGTGCACGTGGTCGTGATCATGGTCGTGATCGCCGACGATCTGTTCCACGATGTAGTCGACCACGCCGTCGAAGGCCATGTTGCTCTGGTTGGCACGCCCTTCCTCGGCATTGCCTTCGCGCATGTGCTTGACGGTGGCAGTCCCGGCCTTGAGCTCGTCTTCACCGATGATCACGGCAAAGGCAGCACCGCTGGCGTCGGCGCGCTTCATCTGCGCCTTGAACGAACCACCACCATTGGACGATGCGCAATGTAGCACAACATCGAGCCCGGCAGTCCGCAAACGTTCAGCCAGAACGAAAGATTGCAACTGTGCTTCTTCGCCTTGATGGACCAGATAGACGTCGCACTGGTTCGGCGCGTACTGCTCGCCATTGGCCTTCATCAGCTCCAGCAGGCGCTCCACGCCCATGGCGAAGCCGCAGGCCGGGGTCGGCTTGCCGCCGAACATTTCGATCAGCGGATCGTAGCGACCACCGCCGCAGACCGTGCCCTGCGAGCCCAGCTGGTCGGTGACCCACTCGAACACGGTACGGTTGTAGTAGTCCATGCCGCGCACCAGGCGCGGGTTGATGGTGAAGGGAATATTGTTGTGGCGCAGGATCTTCTGCACGCCCTCGAAGTGCGCGCGCGATTCTTCACCCAGGTAATCCAGCAGCTTGGGGGCGGCGTTCACCATCTCCTGCATGGCAGGATTCTTCGTATCCAGGATGCGCAGCGGGTTGGCGTGCAGGCGGCGCTGGGCGTCGGTGTCCAGCAGGTCCTTGTGCTGTTCGAAGTAGGCAATCAGGTCGGCACGGTGCTTGTTGCGCTCTTCGGCGTTGCCGATGGAGTTCAGTTCCAGGCGGATGTCGGACAGGCCCAGGTCATCCCACAGGCGCTGGCACATCATGATCAGTTCGGCATCAATGTCCGGGCCGCTGAAACCCACGGCTTCGGCGCCGACCTGATGGAACTGGCGATAACGGCCGCGCTGCGGACGCTCATGGCGGAACATGGGGCCGACATACCACAGGCGCTTGGGACCGTCATAGGTCAGGTTGTGTTCCAGGGCAGCACGCACTACGCCGGCGGTGTTTTCCGGGCGCAAAGTCAGGTTGTCGCCGTTCATGGAATCGGTGAAGGAATACATTTCCTTCTCGACGATGTCGGTCACCTCGCCCAGGCCGCGCGCGAACAGCGCGGTCGGCTCGACGATGGGGGTGCGGATCTGCTGGAAACCGTAGCTCTTGAGTACCGATTGCACGGTGTTCTCGAACAGCTCCCACAACGGGGCGTCCGCCGGCAGGATGTCATTCATGCCTTTGACGCCAACGATTTTTTCGACTTTCTTTTGTTCTGACATACCGAAACCCGGAGTTTTTACTTTTTACTTCATTTCTGGAAACTGGTATCTGACGCATCTTTCGTGCGACGCACCAGCGCAAGTGTACTGCATGGCCCGCAACGCCCTATGGTGGCAGGCTCCACGGTGGTCAGGAATGGCTGCCCTGACCGTAATGCGATTCGACATATTCCAGCACCACGTTCTGGAATTCCTCGGCGATGCGTTCGCCGCGCAGGGTCATCTTCTTTTCGCCATCGATGAACACCGGTGCCGCCGGCGACTCGCCGGTGCCCGGCAGGCTGATGCCGATGTTGGCGTGCTTGGATTCACCGGGACCATTGACGATGCAGCCCATGACGGCCACGTTCATGGCTTCCACGCCGGGATACTTGCCCTTCCAGACCGGCATCTGCTCGCGCAGGAAGGTCTGGATCTTGTCGGCCAGGTCCTGGAACACGGTCGAGGTGGTGCGGCCACAACCCGGGCAGGCGATCACCATCGGGGTGAACTTGCGCAAGCCCATGGTCTGCAGGATTTCCTGGCCGACCACCACTTCCTTGGTCCGGTCGCCGCCCGGCTCGGGGGTCAGCGAGATGCGGATGGTGTCGCCGATGCCTTCCTGCAGCAGCACCGACAGCGCCGCCGTGGAGGCCACGATGCCCTTGCTGCCCATGCCGGCCTCGGTCAGACCCAGGTGCAGGGGGTAGTCGCAGCGGCGCGCCAGCTCACGATAAACCGCGATCAGATCCTGCACGCCGGAAACTTTGCAGGACAGGATGATCTTGTCACCCGACATGCCCAGCTCCTCGGCGCGCTGGGCGTTTTCGATGGCCGAAGTGACCAAGGCTTCATACATCACCGCCTGGGCCGACCACGGCTCGGCACGACCAGCGTTTTCGTCCATGATGCGCGCCAGCAGCGCCTGGTCAAGGCTGCCCCAGTTCACGCCGATGCGCACCGGCTTGTCGTACTTGCAGGCCACTTCGATCATCTGTGCGAACTGGGTATCGCGCTTGGCGCCCTTGCCCACGTTGCCGGGATTGATACGGTATTTGGAGAGCGCCTGGGCGCACTCCGGATAGTCGGTCAGCAGGGTGTGGCCGTTGTAGTGGAAATCGCCCACCAGCGGCACATCCACGCCCATGCGGTCGAGCTGCTCGCGAATGGCCGGCACGGCTGCGGCGGCCTCGGGCGTATTGACGGTCAGGCGCACGATCTCGGAGCCGGCCCGGGCCAGTTCCTTGATCTGGATGGCCGTCCCGATGGCATCCGCAGTGTCGGTGTTGGTCATGGATTGCACCATGACCGGGGCACCACCACCCACGATGATCTCGCGCGCCCCATGGCTGATGACCACGCGGCGGCTGTTGCGGCGGGCCAGCGGCCCGGAGGCGATCGGGAAGGAAGACATGATGGCAGTCGACTCAGTTCAGGTTCAGGCGTGCAACATTGCTGCCGCCCGGGGTTTTCAGGTCCAGCGGCTGGCCGCGCAGGCTGGCGTCGACGCCTGCGGCGTTGCCGATGATCAGGGTCGTGGCGTCCGAGACATCAAAGGTCTCGGTGGTGCCGGCCTTGAGCAGGCGCGAAATCACGGTGCTCTTGTCGGCACGCCGGATTTCCACCCAGGAATCCTCGCGGAAGGTCAGGCGCAGCAAATCCTTGCTGTTGACGATGTTCAGGCCACTGGGGACAGTGGTCGAGGCCATCTGGGCGGGCGCAGCCGATGCGGCAGACGCAGCCGCCGGGGCCGGCGTGGATGCCGGCTGGCTGGCTGCCGGCGTGGCAGCCTGAACCGGTTCCGGCTTGGCCGCCACCGGGGCCTGAGCTAGCGGTGCGGGTGCCTCCGCAACGGGAGCAGCAGGCTTGGCGGGCTCCTCGGCGGGTGCGGACGTGATTGTTTCAACGCGGGCATTCACCGGTGTCTCGGTGGAAGAAGCGGTCTCGGCCGACTGCACATTCTGCGCATCCGGAGAAGTGCCCGACGCTGCTGCTGCCTCCTCGTGATGCGATTTGAGGAAGGCCAACTGCGGCACATTGGCACCGAGTTCAGTCCAGCGCATGGCTGCCGCGCCTGCCAACAGGGCGACCACCACCACACCGGCGACGATGGGCAAGGCCGAGCTGTTGCCGCGCGTGCTCATCATCATGGCCGGCAGCGGACCTTCCGAGAACGGCGTGGAGAGCTGGTGCTGCGGCACGATGTGGTCGCGCTGCTGCACGGCCGACTCCTGCGGCAAGGAAGCCGTCACGGCATTCACATCCAGCCCCAGCACCTTGGCATAGCTGCGCACGAAACCGCGCGCGACGGCCAGGCCAGGCAAGGCTGCGTAGTTATCCGCTTCGATCGCCAGAATCTGGCGCGGGGCCAGCTTCACCAGGCTGGCTGCCTGCTCGATGGTCCAGCCCTTCTTCTGACGCGCTGCCGCCAGCGCGGCGCCGGGCAAGACCTGGGCCGGGGACGATGGACCAGGATCTTGCGGTTGCTGCGACGACATTTCGTTCATTTGTTGATCACTCATCAAATGCTCCACATGGAAAAGCTTTTTTTAGCCGGCCCTGGCCGGATTCTTCTGGAGCGTCCCTGCGCGGCACCTGCCGCGTCCCTCCGGGGAAATTCGACAACTTCAGCCCATCCTGAACCATAACGGCAGAATGGACGATCATTTCAGCAAAAACACAAAAAGGACGTGCGATGCCTGCGCCCCAGCGCAACATCGACGCCCCCGTTACCCATTCTGTAAAAAGCGGCAGCTGATCCCTCGCCGTGGCGGCGAAGGCTGGTACCGCAGGACCAGCAAGGACATGGGACCACCCTGCCGTCACCCGGAGATCTCCACGATGCGGCCAAAGTCCTTGCCGAACTTGGCCTGGTATTCGGCCATTTTCTGCATCCGTTCCTGCACCCGCGTACGATCCTTCACTTCGCCGGCCAGCTGGCCGCAGGCGGCATCGATGTCGTCGCCACGGGTCTTGCGGATGGTGGTCACGATGCCAGCATCCATCAGGATCTGCGCAAACGCCTTGATGCGCGGATTGTGCGAGCGCTTCAAGCCCGACTCGGGGAAGGGATTGAAGGGAATCAGGTTGAACTTGCAGGGGATGGCGGTCTCGCCTTCCTTCACCAGCGCGACCAGTTCGCGCGCATGGGTGTCGGTGTCGTTGACGCCATCGAGCATGCAGTACTCGAAGGTGATGAAGTCGCGCGGCGCGAATTCCAGATAGCGCTTGCAGGCCAGCATCAGCTCGCGCAGCGGGTGCTTGCGGTTCAGCGGAATGAGGGAATCGCGCAGCACATCGTTGGACGCGTGCAGCGAGACAGCCAGCGCCACCGGGCACTCCTGCGACAGCTTGTCGATCATCGGCACCACGCCGCTGGTGGAGAGCGTGACGCGGCGGCGCGACAGGCCATAGGCATTGTCGTCCAGCATCAGGCGCAAGGCGGTCACGGTCGGCTCAAAGTTGAGCAGCGGCTCGCCCATGCCCATCATCACCACGTTGGTGATCTGGCGCTCGCCCTTGGGGCCGCCTTCGATACCCTTGGTCTTGCGCAATTCGAATTCCGCCATCCACAGCTGGCCGATGATTTCGGCCACGGTCAGATTGCGGTTGAAGCCCTGCTTGCCGGTGGAGCAGAAGCGGCAATTCACGGCACAGCCCGCCTGCGTCGAAACGCACAGCGTGCCGCGGTTTTCTTCAGGAATGAACACGGTTTCCACCGCATTGCCCTGGCCCACGTCGACCAGCCACTTGCGTGTGCCGTCGGTGGAGGTATGGTCGCTGATGATGGCCGGCGCACGGACTTCGGCGCGGGTCTTCAGCTTGTCGCGCAGCGATTTGGCCAGGTCGGTCATCTGATCGAAATCAGACACGCCGAACTGGTGTATCCATCGCTGCAACTGCTTTGCACGAAACGGCTTCTCACCCAACTCGCCGCAGTAGGCGACGAGTTGCGCGGGATCCATATCCAGCAGATTGGTGAGAGCTGTAGTCATGATGCTTGCGGTCGGGACCAAGGCAGAAAGACGCGGCAGGGATTGCAGCGCCGGTTTCCGCCCCAGCCCGGAAGACCGATGAAAAACAGGAACAGATTAACGCGAATAAACGTTCAGTGCCGGGAAGAAGTAGGCGATTTCGCCCTTGGCGGTTTCTTCAGCGTCCGAACCGTGCACGGCGTTGGCATCGATGGAGTCGGCGAAGTCGGCGCGGATGGTGCCCTTCTCAGCCTTCTTCGGATCGGTTGCGCCCATCAGGTCGCGGTTCTTCAGGATGGCGCCTTCGCCTTCCAGCACCTGGATCATCACCGGGCCGGAGATCATGAAGTCCACCAGATCCTTGAAGAAAGGACGCTCACGGTGCACAGCGTAGAAACCTTCGGCTTCAGCGCGCGACAGTTGGGCCATGCGAGCAGCGACGACCTTCAGGCCGGCGTTTTCGAAACGGCTGTAGATCTGGCCGATCACGTTCTTGGCGACGGCGTCGGGCTTGATAATCGACAGGGTGCGTTCAATTGCCATGAGAAAAACTCCAATAAAAATAAAGGCTTAAAGCCAATAATTGTTAATTCAATGAACCTTGTATTTTAGCATGAAACCATCAGATATCATGTCAATTCACCTGCTTTGACACCGCATACGGGCAGTAGCGCATTGAAACCAGCCAGGATGCGCGGAATAACGGGCTTACATAAAATGCCTGCATCTCGAACCAGAGCGAGGGAAGACTTGTCTTAGCAGTGAGCCATCGTGCTATTCTCTGGCTCGCATTCAACGCTTCGGAGGACATATGAATCAACTGGACACGACCTTCGGCCACTCGACCACGAGCCTGGCCACCCGCAACCGCGTTCTGCGCAACACCTACTGGCTGCTGGCGCTGTCGATGATCCCGACCGTGCTGGGCGCCTGGCTGGGCGTGCAGATGCATTTCAGCCTGTTTGCCGCCAGCCCGATGATCGGCTTCGTGCTGTTCCTGGCGATCGCCTTCGGCTTCTTCTACGCGATCGAGAAGACCAAGAATACCGGCTGGGGTGTAGCTTTCCTGCTGGGCTTCACCTTCTTCATGGGCCTGATGCTGTCGCGCCTGATCGAGTACACGCTGGGCTTCTCCAACGGCGCCGGACTGATCATGACGGCCTTTGGCGGCACCGCCATCATCTTCTGCGGCATGGCCACCATCGCCACCGTCTCGAAGCGTGACTTCTCGGGCATGGGCAAGTGGCTCTTCGCAGGCGTGCTGGTGATCCTGGTGGCTTCGCTGGCCAACATCTTCCTGCACCTGCCGGCGCTGCAACTGACCATCTCGGTGGTGGCCATCGCCATCTTCTCGGCTTACATCCTGTATGACGTGCAACAGGTGGTCAACGGCGGCGAAACCAACTACATTTCGGCCACGCTGGCGATCTACCTGGACGTCTACAACGTCTTTGCCAACCTGCTGTCCATCCTGGGCATCGTTGGCGGCAACCGAGACTGATCTCGCGAATATTGCTTCAAATGAAATAAAAATGCCGGCGCAAGCCGGCATTTTTTTCGTCTGCTGCCCTCGCCCTCACTCGGGCAGATCGAACACGGCGATGGATTCCACGTGGGCCGTATGCGGGAACATGTTCACTACGCCAGCATACTTGAGTGCATAACCACCCAGATGGACCAGCATGCCTGCATCGCGCGCCAACGTCGCCGGATTGCAGGATACGTAGACGATACGCTTGGGCTTCAGGTGCTGCTGTTCCGGCGGCAATTCCACGAGGGCCTTGCAGACTTCCATGGCACCTTCGCGCGGCGGGTCGATCAGCATGCGATCGAACTTGCCCAGCGCCACGAAATCCTCCGGCTTGGCTTCGAACAGGTTGCGACAATAGAAACTGGTCTTGGCATCGACGCCATTGACCTTGGCATTGTCCAGTGCGCGCTCGGTCAGGGCCGTGCTGCCTTCGATCCCGACCACTTCGCGTGCCAAGGTAGCGATGGGCAGCGTGAAGTTACCCAAGCCGCAAAACAGGTCAGCCACGCGATCCTGCGGCTGCACATCCAGCAGGCGCAGCGCACGGGCCACCAGAACGCGGTTGATCTGGTGATTCACCTGGGTAAAATCGGTCGGCTTGAACGGCATGCGGATACCGAATTCAGGCAAGGTGTACTGCAGGCGCGATTCGGCGGGATAGTATGGCGCTGCCGTATCCGGCCCCTTGGTCTGCAGCCACCATTCGATCTTGTGCTCGTCGGCAAAGGTCTTGAGCAGGGTTTCATCGGCCGGGCTCAGCGCCTCCATGATGCGCAACACCAGTACGGTAACCTTGTTGCCATCGTCGCCCTCACCTACGGCCAGCTCGATCTGCGGCATGCGATCACGAATCGACAGCGCTGCCACCAGTTCACGCAGCGGCACCAGCATGGCCGACACATTGGGCGGCAGGATTTCACAAGTCTTCATATCGGCGATGAAGGACGAGCGCTTTTCATGGAAGCCCACCAGCACCCCACCCTTCTTGGCCACGTGGCGCACCGAGATGCGGGCGCGATAGCGATAACCCCAGGTGGGACCATAGATGGGACGCAGCATGACCTCGGCCTTGGTCTTGCCCAGGTGCCAGAGGTTGTCTTCCAGCACGCGCTGCTTCATGGCGACCTGGGCCGACGGCTCCAGATGCTGCATGGCACAGCCGCCGCAGGTGCCGAAATATTCACACCTGGGCTTCACCCGCAGCGAGGACTCGCTATGCAGCGTGGTCATCACGCCCGCTTCCCACTTGGGTTTCTTGCGATAGGACTGGAAACTGACCCGCTCGCCCGGCAGCGCGCCTTCGACGAAGATGACCTTGCCTTGCGTGCCATCCTCGTTTTGGAGATGACCAACGCCGCGCCCGTCCATGTCGAGCGACTTGATTTCAATGATGATGTCTTGTTGCATGAGGGAAACCACAGGGTAGGACCGAAGCCCGCTGCCGAAAACAAAAGCGGTATTGTCCGCGATCCGGGACCGCGAGGGAAGCAGCAAGCGCATCCGGACCGCGCCGGCCCGCGAAAACCACTGCAATTTAGAGGAAGCGCCCTAGAACAACGCGTCGCGGCTCACGCCGCGCGAGGTCAGCAGCCGCTTGAGCTTGACCAAAGCCTCCTGCTGCACCTGGCGCACACGCTCACGAGTGATGCCCATTTCGCCCGCCAGTTGCTCCAGCGTCGAGGGATCGTCGTTGTCCAGGCCGAAGCGGCGGGCCACCACGACACGTTGCTTTTCGGACAAGCTCTTGAGCCATTCCCGGATCAGCAAGGCCATTTCCTGGCTTTCGGCACGGGTGTCAGGATGCTCTTCAACGGCACTGGGCAAGAGATCCATCAGGCTGGCCTGCGGGTCGTTATCCAGCGGGGTGTCCAGCGAGGCTGCATGTTCGGACAGGGCCAGCACATCCTGCACCTCTTCCACCGGGCGGTCGACCAAGTGCGCGATGTCTTCGGCGCTGGCGTCTCTTCCGTCACGTTGCTGCGCTTCGAGGTGATATTTCGCGCGGAGAATCTGGTTCAGCTCGCGCACCATATGCACGGGAAGCCGCACGGTACGGGCCTGATTCATGATGGCGCGCTCGATGCTCTGGCGGATCCACCAGGTGGCGTAGGTGGAGAAGCGGAAACCGCGCTCAGGCTCGAACTTGTCGATGGCGCGCATCAGGCCGAGGTTGCCCTCTTCGATCAGGTCCAGCAGGGCCACGCCCCGGTTGATGTAGTGCTTGGCGATTGACACCACTAGCCGCAGGTTGTGCTCGATCATCTTCTGGCGCGCCTCGAATTCGCCGGCCTTGGCCTGGGTGGCGAAATGCAGCTCTTCGGCCGCCGTCAACAGCGGCTTGGCACCGATCTTGTTGAGGTAATGCTGGGTGGTGTCGGTGGAGAGTTCGGCGGCGAGCACCTTCTTGAGCTCGTCCACGCCTTCGGCCGGGGCAGCCTCCTGGGGCTGCTCGGCAGCATCGCCGTCAATCACTTCCGGTTCATCGATCTCCTCGATGGGATCGTCCATATCCTCTTCACGAGGGTCCTGGTCTGGCAAGTGATCGCGGCGATTGCTTGTCATACGCTAGCGTGGCGGTAAGTATTTTGAAGGATCAACAGGTTTACCCTGCTGGCGGATCTCGAAATGCAGTTTGACGCTGTCGCTGTCGGACTTGCCCATTTCAGCGATCTTCTGTCCCTTGGTCACCGCCTGGCCTTCCTTGACCAGGATGGTCTTGTTGTGGGCATAGGCCGACAACAAGTTGTTGGTGTGCTTGATGATCACCAGGTTGCCATAGCCACGAATGCCGCTGCCGGCATACATGACCTTGCCACCGGCTGCTGCCAGCACGGCCTGGCCATCCTTGCCTGCAATGTCCACACCCTTCTTGCCGCCTTCGAAGGTGCCGACCACCTTGCCATCGGCCGGCCACATCCAGGTCACGCCTTCATCATCGCTGGCGACCGGCGCCTGGCTGGCTGCCGCCGGCTTGTCCGCTGCATGCGGCACTTCCGGCTTGGCGACCGCCGCAGGGGCTGCAGCAGGTGCGGCTGCCGGTGCAGCATCAGGCTTTTCCAGTTCAGCCAGGGCGCTTTCCGAGTAGGCGCGCTTGTCACCGCGCGGACCAGTCTTGTTGCTGCCCGAGGCCATCGGTGCTGCAGCCGGTGCGGCGGCGCCTGGGGCACCCAGCGGCTTCACATCCAGGCCTGCGCCCGGCGCGGCAGCCACGGTCGCCGTCTGGGCCGGACCGGCACGATCGGGCGGCGCCACGCGCAGCACCTGGTCGACCTTGATGTCGTTCGGGTTGGTCAGATTGTTCCAGGCGACGATGTCGCGCCAGTTCTGCCCGACGTCCAGGGCGATGCGATACAGGGTATCGCCCTTCTTGACCGTGTAATAGCCACGTCCCGACGGGGCCGGCACCACCGGAGCGGCAGCAGCATCGGCCGGCTTGGCGGTGCTCGACGTGCGCTCGACGACGGGCGCCGGCTGCTGATTCGGTGTCGAGCCGCAGGCGGCCAGCAAACTGACGACACTGCCCAATACAGCCAAACGAATTTTCTTCATGCTCTTACGTTAGATTTTGTACGACGCTAGTTGACACGCAGCCAGCGCCAGAAGTTCATCAGGGAAATGCGGCCCCCTCGCCTGCCCATCCGCTCTTTTCATCGACCCGCGGCTTGGATGCTTGTGCTTGTTGCCGCCCGTTCCCTGTTCGATGATGCGTGGCGGACCTGATATCCGCCGGTTTTGCTCATTGCGTCCTGCTCATGCCGGGCTTTTCCGACCTACACCGTTCCCGGCCGCAGCGGCACGAAATGGCACTGTTCCAGGGTGGTACGGCGCCAGTCGCGCTGGCCGACACGTTCAATCAGTTCCAGCACCTGCTGGCGTTCGCCCACGGGCGCTACCAGCCTGCCGCCAATGGCGAGCTGTTCCAACAGGGCCTGCGGCACTTCGAGACCTGCCGCCGCGAGGATGATGCCATCAAACGGCGCAACTTGCGGCAGGCCAAGCATACCATCTCCGTAATGCAAGCGGATGTTCGCCACGCGCAAGGGACGCAGATTGGTCTTGGCCAGTTCATGCAAGGGCTTGATGCGCTCGATGGAATACACCTCGCCGGCTACCCGTGACAGCACGGCGGCCTGGTAGCCGCAGCCGGTACCGATCTCCAATACCCGGTCCAGGCGGCCGCCATGGCGATTCTGGCGCATCAGTTCGATCATGCGCGCCACGATGTAGGGCTGCGAAATGGTCTGGTGATGGCCGATCGGCAGCGACGCATCGATATAGGCCTGGCTGGCCAGGCCGGGTTCCACGAACATGTGGCGCGGCACTGCCTCCAGCGCGGCCAGCACCTTGGCATCGGCCACACCCTGCTTGGCCACGCGCGCCACCATGGCCTTGCGCACCGCTTCCGAGGCCAGCGGCGAGGCATGATGGGAAGCATTAGTCTGGGTCACCGTCATGACGTTCCTGACGGCCGTGCGCGGCACCGGCGCGGCGCTCAGCAGCGGCTGGGCCGGCGCTAGCGGCGCGCGCGGTGGTGCCGGCGGCGGACGCAGCGCCTGGGCCAGGCCCTGCTGCACCGGCTTCAAGGCCGCACGCTGCGATGACTGAGCGGCATTCTTGGCCGCCGTCTGGGTCGTGGCCTGAGGCCGGCCAGCCGCATCCCGCCCGGCGTTGGCGGTCTTTTTCTTGTCGACCACCGAGGACAGGCTCAGCGGAAAGCGGCTGGGCTTGTCGCTCATGCAAGCGCTTTCTTGAGATTGTCCAGTTGCGCGGTGTGCGTCAGGTCGATCTGCAGCGGCGTGATGGAGACGTAGCCATTGGCCGTCGCATGGAAATCGGTGCCCTCGCCACCATCCTTGGCGGCCCCGGCCGGGCCGATCCAGTACAGGTCCCGACCATGCGGGTCAGTCAGCTTGTGCACCGGCTCGGACATGTGGCGTTTGCCCAGCCGGGTTGCCACGCAGCCCTTGATCTGCGCATACGGCAGGTTGGGAATGTTGACGTTGAGCAGGTAAGGCTTGGGCAGGCTGTCGAAGCGGCGCTCAACGATCTCGCGGGCGATGCGTGCGGCCGACTCCAGGTCGCCCCAGCCCTTGTGCAGTTGCGAAAACGCAATGGAAGGAATGCCGAACAGAAAACCCTCGGTCGCCGCCGCCACCGTGCCGGAATAGAGCGTATCGTCGCCCATGTTCTGGCCCTGGTTGATACCGGAGACGATCAGGTCAGGACGCTCCTTGAGCAAGCCGGTCAGCGCCACGTGGACACAGTCCGAAGGCGTGCCATTGAGATAGTAGAAGCCGTTGGCGGCCTGCTCCACCCACAGCGGGCGATCCAGCGTCAGGGAATTGGAGCTGCCCGAGCGATTGCTGTCGGGGGCCACCACGGTGATGTCGGCGATCGGTGCGAGGGCTTCGGCCAGGGCATTGATGCCGGGTGCCAGGTAGCCGTCGTCGTTGCTGATGAGGATTTTCATGGGCTGAATTTTAACCGAAGCCGAGCTTTGGACAGCCCCTCCTCCTGACATTCTCCTGCCCTGTTGCGTCGTCTATTCCTGCAGCGTCAGTTCCTGATAGACATAGGCTGACAGCACCAGTTTGTCGCGCACCGTCAGTTGCGCAAATTCCACCCCGTACTGATGGAAATCGGCCTCCCCCAAAGACTCCACCGTCCGCAGGACCACCGGCAGTTCCAGCGGCAACTGCTGGTCCGCCACCGAGGCCACGAAACGCAGCTGGCCCGTCACGCCCTTCTTTGCAGCCACCTTGCCGGAAAGCGAGGTCGCCACCAGCGAAGCCCCAGCCAAACTGAGGTCGATCACGCTGGCGGCCAGCGGCTGGCTGCCATCCACCGCGAGATAGCCTTCCGCCCCGACAGGCACGCGGGTGGCCTGGCGGATAACGGTGGAACGTACCTCCTTGGGCAGGGAGACATGAAGGTAAACGAAAGGAGTTTGCTGGTACTTCAGCAGTTGCGCCGCAAAAGCATAGGCGCGGCGACCGGTCAGGGCGCGCACCACGAAGCCCTGGCCTTCTCGCACGAAGAGCTGCTTGCCCTCCTTTTGTGGCGCTGTCACCAGGATACTGCGGTTGGGCAAGCAGCCCACCAATGACACCGCATAGCGCTGCGCGGCATCGTCGGCAAATTGCAGCCACAAGGTATCGCCGATCTGCCAGCGCACCTCGTCAAGCGTGATCACGGTTTCCTGGCCGCGCACTGCCGCAGAGGGCTTCAAAGGTTTTTTGCCACCCTGCTTCTTGCGCAAGACGTCGCGTGCCTGCGGCAACGGTACGGATTCGGTATCCGGCTCGGCAATCCAGTTGGCATTGCGGTAGAGACCGTTTTCGATCAGCCCGGCCAGTTGATCCGGTGTATCGATCAAGGTACCGCGTGCCAGCAGGAGCTTGCCGGCATCGTTGTAGATCGGCCAGGGCGCGGGGCGGCCCAGGGCGAGTTCGGAGGCGCGCACCGGCACCAGCGAGGTGTGATCTGCCATCTCAACCCTCCGCCGCAGCGTCCTCGCCGGCGGCGGCAGCGGCGCGGCGTGCATCCTGCTCGCGGAAGAAGGCTTGTACCACCTCCAGCTCGCGGGTGCGCTTGAAGGGCGGCAGGCTCTGCCAGATACGGCGACCGTAATTCTTGGTGATGATGCGCGGATCGCAGATCATCAGCACGCCGCGGTCGCCCTCGTCACGGATCAGGCGACCCGCACCCTGCTTCAGGTTGATGATGGCCGCCGGCAACTGGTGGTGCACGAAGCCGTTCAGGCCCTGCTTTTCCATTTCGCTGATACGGGCCGCCAGCACCGGATCATCCGGTGGCGAGAACGGCAGCTTGTCGATGATGACCAGGGACAGAGCGTCGCCACGCACATCCACGCCTTCCCAGAAGCTCTGGCTACCGATCAGCACGCCATTGCCCGCAGCGCGGAAACGGTCCAGCAACTCCGTACGTCCCGCCTCGCCCTGCACGAACAGCGGGAAATCATGGCCGCGCGCCTCGAACTCGGCGCGCAGCCGCTCCGCTGCACGATTGACTGCACGCAGCGTAGTGCACAGGAAGAAGCAGCGGCCGCCGGCGGCCTCGATGGTCGGCAGTGCGGCATCGATGACGGCATCGGTGTATTCAAACGAATTCGGCTGTGGCAGGTTCTGCGGTACGTACAGCAGCCCCTGCTCGGCATAATTGAAAGGGCTCGGCCACGATTGCGCCGGGGCATTCCACAGGCCCATCTGGGCTGCGTAGTGATTGAAATCCTTCTTCACTGCCAGCGTCGCCGACGTGAAGATCCATGAACGCGGCGTACCCTCGCGCTGCTTGTTGAAGATGGGCGCGATCGACAGCGGCGTGCGGTGCAGCTGCAGCGAGGACTGGAAGGCTTCCACCCAGAGCACGTAGAAGGGTTTCTGCGCGGGCGAATCTTCCTGCTCCTCACCCTCGCCTGCTCGCTTGTTGTCGGCGGGCTTGGCCGCTGCCTTGGCGGCGGCTTCGGCCTGGATCTTGGCCAGTTCGTCGGGCGTGCCCCAGTTTTCCAGCTGCCGCAGCAATTCATTGGCACGGTCGCGGCACTGCTCGATGGTCTCGGCACGTTCGGCCTGTTTTTCGAGCACGGCGATCATGTCGTCCATGCACTCCTTCAGCGTGTCGAGCGACGGGAAGAAGGCGCTGGAAGGCGCAATCTGGTTCAGTGCCAGGCGCACCGATTCTTCCGGGAAAGCCAGCCGCAGATCGCGCGCCGCACGTTCCACCGGTGCCACCAGACGCGCCCAGTCAGCACCGTCACGGGCATGCGACAGGCCTTCGGCCAGCACGTCGCGGCAGAGTTCGAGAATCTGCGAGGTGGAGATGGTCTCGCCAAAGAACAGCGTGGCCGTATCCGGCAACTGGTGCGCTTCGTCGAAGATGACGGTATTGGCCGAGGGCAGCAGTTCGGCGATGCCGGTGTCCTTCAGGGCCACATCAGCGAAGAACAGGTGGTGATTGACCACCACCACATCAGCCTGCTGCGCTTCCTTGCGCGCCTTCATGACGAAGCAATCCTGGTAGTACTGGCATTCAGCCCCGAAACAGGTATCGCGGGTGGAGGTCACCAGATTCCATACCGAAGCCGTCTCCGGCACCTTGGTCAGCTCGGCCTTGTCGCCGGAGGAAGTGGATTTGACGAAGCGCGAGATCTCGCGCAGGTAGCCCACATCCTCGCGCGCGGTCAGGCGGCCGTTCTGCAGGGTGCGCTCCAGGTGGAAGTGGCAGACATAATTGCTGCGCCCCTTGAGCAGCGCCACCGAGACGGGCGCATGCAAGGCCTTGCGCACGGTGGGGATATCACGATTGAAGAGCTGGTCCTGCAGCGTCTTGGTGCCGGTGGAGACGATGGTCTTGCCGCCCCACAGCAAGGCCGGGACGAGGTAGGCAAAGGTCTTGCCGGTACCGGTACCGGCCTCGGCGATCAGCGTACCCTGATTGGCGATGGCGTCAGCGATGGCCTTGGCCATCTCGGTCTGGGCATGACGCGGGCGATAGCTGCCAACGGCACCGCCCAAGGGACCGCCTTCACCGAACAGGCGCTCGACCTCGGCATCATGGAGACCTGGTTCTTCGGGGGCAGCGCCCTCCGTCCCGGCGGGAGCGGTGCGACTGTCGGCGTTGTGGGCGGGGGCTTCGGGAGCTGTCACTGCGGCAAACCTGTAGAAGAACACGTGTGGCGCAGGCATCGGCGATACCGGCGCATCTTGCACGTCATTGGGAACAAGGCGCTATTTTACGCGGAGTCGGCAGCACACCCCCGACTCGCATGAAGGACACAGGAACGTGGACCGCGGATTTCGAGAAGCTCGCCAGCAGGAGCAGGCGCGCAGCGGGGCTCAGGCGGGGATATCGGGGACCAGCTGCATCTTCAGCAGCGCAATGTGGTCCTTCAGTTGCAGCTTGCGCTTCTTGAGGCGGCGCAGTTGCAGGTCTTCCGAACGGGCATCGCGGATGAGCATGTCGATCACGCTATCGAGATCACGGTGCTCGACTTCGAGTTCGATGATGCGGCGCTGGATGTCTTCGCGATGCGTACTGGTCATGATGGCGGCTGGTTGCTGATGTGCTTGCTAGTGTAATGCACCCGCAGGCCCACGCCAAATCGGCATGGGCCTGCGGACGGAGGGGCCAGCGTCAAAACGCCTTACTTGGCGGCGGGCTGCTGCGATTGCTGCTGTGGCTGATCCTGCTGTTGCTGGTCCTGCTGTTGCTTCTGCTTGCGCTCGGCGCGTTCACGCTCGTTTTCGGCCTTCTTGCGCTCCACTTCCAGGCGGTGCTCCTCGGCTTCCTGAATGCGGCGCTGACGTTCGGCGGCGTTGGCGGCGCGCGACGGTGCGCGCGCGGCTTCCTCAGCCTGCTGGCGCTGGACTTCCGCCTCGTGCTGACGCACACGGTAATCGGCCGGCACGTTCTTGTTCTGGTCGATACGTTGCTGGACTTCGCTGTTCTTGGCGCGGCTTTCCTGCACCTTGCGGGCGGAATCGGCTTCCTTCTGCTTCTGGTCGGCCAGGCGGCGGGCGGAATCTTCCTCGTCCTTGGCGCGCTGCTCGGCCAGTGAACGATCACGGTCGTCCACGGTGGCCTGGCGTTGGAACACCTTGGCTTCGTATTCCACTGCCTTGATGCCCTTGTCGGTCAGGCGCTTGCGGTCGCGCGCGGCTTCCAGGCAGTCCGAGACCAGGAATTTGGGATAGCAGGCACGCTGATCAAGGATGTAGCGCAGTTCGGCCACCTGCCGGTCTTCGGCGGCTTCGTCCAGCGCCTTTTGTGCCGTTTCGTCGGACTTGATGGAGCCGGCAGGATAACGCTGCGCAATCGGCGCACGCGCTTCCAGTTCGTCGAAGCGTTCACGGCTCATGACGGGCGCGGGGGCAACAGGAGCAGCCTGTGGTGTCGCACCGGCATCGGCCGGGCTGACTTGTCCCTGGGCTTGCGCCTGGATCCGTCCCGGCTGTGCGCCGGACGTGGCGCTGGCCGATGCCTGCCCTTGCGCCATGCTGGCACCGGCGGCCAAGGCCAGCATCAGGCCGCACAGGGAAGAAGTGACGCCTTTGGCATCGGCAAAAAGACCTTGCATGGATTTCTTGTTCATCAGGTGGTTGTTCAGGAGAGGCTGTCGGCAATCGAGCGGCGATCCGCATCCAGGTATTCCTTCGACTGCATCTCAATGATACGTGAAACAGTACGGTGGAATTCGTTGGAAAGGGTACCGACGGTGTAAAGCTCGTCCGGCTCCACCGCGGCCGACATGATGAGCTTGACCTTGTGGTCATAGAAAACATCGATCAGCCAGGTGAAGCGGCGCGCTTCCGAAGACATGGCCGCGGACATGCGCGGAATGCCAGACAGGATCACGGTCTGGAACCGGCTGGCCAGTTCCAGGTAGTCATTCTGCGATCGCGGGCCTCCGCACAGCGTAGCGAAGTCGAACCAGATCGCACTGCCCGCACGGCGCAGGGCGCGGATCTCGCGGGCCTCGATGTGGACGCGCGGATCTTCATCAGCCGCCTCGGCCACGGAGGCGAAGGCGGTGCGCAATTCTTCATCGGTCTTGGCGTTGAGGGGCGTGTGGTACACCTTCACCTGCTCCAGCACCCGCTTGCGGTAGTCGATGCCGGCATCGATGTTCATGACGTCCAGTTTTTCCTTCAGCAGTGCGATGGTCGGCAACATGCGGTCGCGGTGCAGGCCGTCCGGATAGAGCGTGCTCGGCTCATAGTTGGAGGTCATCACGAAGGACACGCCGTGATCGAACAGCCCCTTCAGGAGGTTGTAGAGGATCATCGCATCGGCGATGTCGGAGACGTGGAATTCGTCGAAACAGATCAGGCGGTACTTCTTGGCGATGCGCTTGGCGACTTCATCGAGGGGGTCGGAAATTCCCTTCAGTTCATCAAGCTGGCGATGCACATCGCGCATGAATTCGTGGAAGTGCAGGCGCGTCTTGCGCACCACCGGCACCACGGAATAGAAGCTGTCCATTAGGAAGGATTTGCCGCGCCCTACCCCGCCCCACATGTAGACGCCGCGCGGCACGGCCGGGCGGCTGATCAGGCGCTTGAAGGTGGAGGCGCGCTGGGCCTTGTAGGCGACCCATTCCTCATAGGCGCGCTGCAGGCGCTCGATGGCACGCAGCTGCGCTTCATCAGGTTGATAACCGCGCTGGGACAGCGACTGTTCGTAGAATTGACGGACATCCATGGTGTGGTCTTGTAAAACGACAATGGGCGAGCCAGGCTCGCCCATTGGGTTGGCATCTCAATGCGCACTATGCGGGCAACTCGGACGCTGCCAGCCCCAAGGGCTGGCCAGGCGTCGGCGACCCGTATTGTCGCACTGATCGCGCATCAGAAGTTCAATGCGCGCTTGTCCACGGCCAGGGCCGCTTCCTTGGTCGCTTCGGACAGCGAGGGGTGAGCGTGGCAGATACGGGCGATGTCTTCCGACGACGCACGGAATTCCATCGCCACCACGGCTTCGGAGATCAGCTCGGAAGCCATCGGGCCGACGATATGCACGCCCAGGATCTCATCGGTCTTGGCATCGGCCAGGAACTTCACCATGCCCGAGGTATCGCCCAGCGCACGGGCGCGGCCGTTGGCCAGGAACGGGAAGGTACCGGCCTTGTACTGCACGCCTTCGGCCTTGAGCTGCTGCTCGGTCTTGCCGACCCAGGCGATTTCCGGCGAGGTGTAGATGACCCAGGGAATGGTGTTGAAGTTGACGTGACCGTGTTGGCCAGCGATACGCTCGGCCACGGCAACGCCTTCTTCTTCGGCCTTGTGCGCCAGCATCGGGCCGCGCACCACGTCACCCACCGCCCACACGTTGGGCAGGTTGGTCTTGCAGTCGCCATCCACGGCGATGAAGCCGCGCTCGTCCAGCTTCAGGCCCACGCCTTCGGCGTTCAGGCCGATGGTGTTGGGGGTACGGCCGATGGAAATGATCAGCTTGTCGAATTCGCCGGTGTGGGCTTCGCCCTTGGCATCGGTGTATTCCACGGAGACGCTGTTCTTGCCAGTCTTGATGGCGCCAATCTTCACACCCAGGTTCACCGCCAGGCCTTGCTTGGTCAGCAGCTTGTGGGCTTCCTTGGCGATTTGTTCATCGACGGCACCCAAGAAGGTCGGCAGGGCTTCCAGCACGGTCACTTCCGCACCCAGGCGACGCCAGACCGAACCCATTTCCAGGCCGATCACGCCGGCACCGATCACGCCCAGCTTCTTCGGCACTTCGGAGATGGCCAGTGCGCCGGTGTTGGAGAGGATCAGCTTTTCATCGAACTCGGCACCCGGCAATGCGCGGGCGTTCGAACCGGTCGCCACGATGACGTGCTTGGCGGTGATGGTTTCTTCGGCAGCGCCGGCGACCTTGATCTCGTAACCATTGGCATCGCCCTTGACGAAGGAGCCACGGCCGTGGAAGAAGGTGACCTTGTTCTTCTTGAACAGGTACAGGATGCCGTCGTTGTTCTGCTTGACCACGGTATTCTTGCGGCCCAGCATCTTTTCCAGGTTCAGGCCCAGGCCCTTGACTTCGATGCCGTGCTCGGCGAAGCCGTGGCTGGCGTGTTCGTAGTGTTCGGAGGATTGCAGCAGTGCCTTGGAGGGGATGCAGCCGACGTTGGTGCAGGTGCCGCCCGGTGCGGGGCCGCCCTTTTCGTTCTTCCATTCGTCGATGCAGGCGGTGTTGAAGCCCAGTTGCGCTGCGCGGATGGCGGCGATGTAACCGCCGGGGCCGCCACCGATGACGACCACGTCAAAATTCTTGCTCATGTGTGTATTCCTGATTCGTTGTGCGCATCCGCTTTGATCTCTTGGTCCAAAGCGGATGCAAAAAGGCGCTGAATGCCTGGGGGCCGTTCAGCGCCTCGCTCACGCCGTGATGGCCGGTTGCTTACAGATCCAGCAGCAGGCGGGCCGGATCTTCCAGGGCTTCCTTGATCGCGACCAGCGACAGGACGGCTTCGCGGCCGTCGATGATGCGGTGGTCATAGGACAGCGCGAAGTAGTTGATCGGACGGACCACGACCTGGCCGTTTTCAACCACAGCGCGTTCCTTGGTGGCGTGGATGCCCAGGATCGCCGATTGCGGCGGGTTGATGATCGGGGTCGACAGCATGGAACCGAAAGTGCCGCCGTTGGAGACGGTGAAGGTACCGCCCGACAGTTCTTCGATGGACAGCTTGCCGTCCTTGGCCTTCTGGCCGAATTCACCGATCTTCTTCTCGATGTCGGCGATGGACATCTGGTCCGCATCACGCAGGATGGGCACCACCAGGCCGCGCGGCGAACCGACGGCAACACCGATGTCGAAGTAGCCGTGGTAGACGATGTCATTGCCATCGACCGACGCGTTGACGATCGGGTACTTCTTCAGGGCGTGCACGACCGCCTTGACGAAGAAGGACATGAAGCCCAGCTTGACGCCGTGTTCCTTCTCGAACTTGTCCTTGTACTTGTTGCGCAGGTCGATGACCGGCTGCATGTTGATTTCGTTGAAGGTGGTCAGGATGGCGTTGGTCGATTGCGATTGCACCAGACGCTCGGCCACGCGGGCACGCAGGCGGCTCATCGGCACGCGCTGTTCAGGACGGCTTTCCAGGCCAGCCTTGACCGGGGCAGCAACTTGCGCCAGGGCCGGCTTGGCAGCGGCAGCAGGTGCAGCGGCGGGAGCCGACAGGGCACCCAGCACGTCACCCTTGGTCACGCGGCCATCCTTGCCGGTGCCGGTGACTTGCGAGGTCGACAGGTTGTTGTCGGCCAGCAGCTTGGCAGCGGCAGGCATGGCGACGTCGCCCTTGGAGGCCAGCTCGGGAGCAGCAACCGGGGTCGGTTCGTTGGTCGATTGCGGTGCCGGGGCAGCCTTGACTTCGGTCGGGGCCACTTGCGCGGAAGCGTCGGTGTCCAGGATGGCGATCACTTCACCAGCCACGACGGTGGCACCGTCGGCCTTGATGATCTGGGTGATCACGCCGGCGTCCGGCGAGGGCAGTTCCAGCACGACCTTGTCGGTCTCGATGTCGATCAGGTTTTCGTCACGGGCCACCGGTTCGCCAACCTTCTTGTGCCATTGCAGCAGGGTTGCTTCGGCAACGGATTCCGACAACTGCGGGACTTTTACTTCGATTTGAGCCATTTTCAGGATTCTCCGATTTTCGGGTGATTTCGTTCTTATGGAAACAGGGACGCACTGCCCTCGCAGCGCGTCCCGTTTGCATCGATGATTACTTGGTCAGCACAAAGCCCTTGAGCTTGGCGAAGGCAGTTTCGATCAGCGCCTTTTGCTGTGCGTAGTGCTTGTCGTAGTAACCGACGGCCGGCGAGGCGCTGGCCGGGCGGCCTGCATAGGCCAGCTTCTGACCTTCGGAGAGATTCTCGAAGATGTTGTGCTGGATCTGCAGCCATGCGCCCTGGTTCTGCGGCTCGTCCTGTGCCCACACCAGTTCGTTGAAGTTGGGGAACTGCTTCAACGCGGCCGCGAAGGCCTTGTGCGGGAACGGATACAGCTGCTCGACGCGGATGATGGCGGTATCGGTCTGGCCACGTTCCTTGCGGGCGTTGACCAGGTCGTAGTACACCTTGCCCGAGCAGGCGACGATGCGCTTGACCTTCTTGGCGTCGATGGTTTCATCGACTTCCGGAATCACGGTCTGGAACGAACCCTTGGCCAGGTCGGACAGCGGCGAACCGGCATCCTTGTTACGCAGCAGCGACTTCGGGGTCATGATGATCAGCGGCTTGCGGAACAGGCGGATCATCTGGCGACGCAGCAGGTGGAAGATCTGCGCAGCGGTTGTGGGCTGCACGACCTGCATGTTGTTGTCGGCGCACAGCTGGAGGTAACGCTCGATACGTGCCGAAGAGTGCTCCGGACCCTGACCTTCGTAGCCGTGGGGCAGCATCTGCACCAGGCCCGAAGCACGGCCCCACTTCACTTCGCCGGAGCTGATGAACTGGTCCATGACGACCTGGGCACCGTTGGCGAAGTCGCCGAACTGGGCTTCCCAGATGGTCAGGGTGTTCGGTTCGGCGGTCGAGTAGCCGTATTCGAAGGCCAGCACGGCTTCTTCGGACAGCACCGAGTCGATCACGGTGAAGGTGGACTGGTTTTCAGCCACGTTCTGCAGCGGGATGAAGGTACCGGCATCCCAACGTTCGCGGTTCTGGTCGTGCAGCACGGCGTGACGGTGGGTGAAGGTGCCACGGCCGGCATCCTGGCCGGTCAGGCGCACGGCATAGCCGGAAGAAACCAGGCTGGCGTAGGCCAGGTGTTCACCCATGCCCCAGTCCAGGTTCATTTCGCCACGGCCCATGGCGGCGCGGTCGTTCAAGACCTTCTCGACCAGCGAGTGCACCTTGAAGCCTTCCGGCACCGAGGTGATCTTGGTGGCCAGGCGCTTGAGCTCAGCCAGCGGCACGGCGGTTTCGGCTGCGTCGGTCCACTTGCGGTTCAGGAACGGCAGCCAGTCGACGGCGTACTTGCTCTTGAAGTTGGTCAGCACCGGATCGATGGCGTGCTTGCCGGCATCCATCGCCGCGCGGTAAGCCTTGACCAGTTCTTCGCCGCCATCGGCGGGGATGGTCTGCTGGGTCACCAGCTTGTCGGCGTACAGCTTGCGGGTGCCGGGGTGCTGGGCGATCTTCTTGTACATCAGCGGCTGGGTCAGAGCGGGAGTGTCCTGCTCGTTGTGGCCCAGCTTGCGGAAGCAGATGATGTCGACCACGATGTCCTTCTTGAACTTCATGCGGTAGTCGACAGCAATCTGGGTGGCGAACACGACGGCTTCCGGATCATCGCCGTTGACGTGCAGCACCGGGGCTTCGATCATCTTGACCACGTCCGAGCAGTACAGGGTCGAACGGGAGTCGCGCGGATCGGAAGTGGTGAAACCGATCTGGTTGTTGATGACGATGTGAACGGTACCGCCGGTGCCGTAGCCACGGGTCTGTGCCAGGTTCAGGGTTTCCATCACCACGCCTTGGCCGGCGAAGGCGGCATCGCCGTGCACCAGGATCGGCAGCACTTGCGAACCATCCTTGTCGCCGCGGCGATCCATACGCGCCTTGACCGAACCCTCGACCACCGGGTTGACGATTTCCAGGTGGGACGGGTTGAAGGCCAGCGACAGGTGGACCGGGCCGCCAGGGGTCGACACGTCCGAGGAGAAGCCCTGGTGGTACTTGACGTCACCGGCCGGCAGGTCGTCAGCGTGACGGCCTTCGAATTCGGAGAACAGTTCCTGCGGGGTCTTGCCCAGGATGTTGACCAGCACGTTCAGGCGGCCACGGTGGGCCATGCCGATCACGATTTCCTGCACACCCTTTTCACCGGCGCGCTGGATGGTTTCATCCAGGGAAGCGATGAAGGACTCGCCGCCTTCCAGCGAGAAGCGCTTCTGGCCGACGTACTTGGTGTGGAGGTAGCGCTCCAGGCCTTCAGCGGCAGTCAGGCGCTCCAAGATGTGCTTCTTCTTGTCGGAGGAGAAGCTGGGCACGGCACGAGTCGGCTCCAGGCGCTCTTCCAGCCAGCGCACTTCCGACATGTCGGAGATGTAGGTGAACTCGGCACCGATGGAGCGCGTGTAGGTGTCGCGCAGCATCTGCAGCAGGTCGCGCAGCGAGGCGGTTTCCGGGCCGAAGTAGGTATTGTTGATGTTGAACACGATGTCCATGTCGGCATCGGTGAAGCCGTAGAAGGAGGGATCGAGTTCGGGGATGTTGGGGCGTTCCTGGCGTTGCAGCGGGTCCAGGTTGGCGAAACGGGAACCGAGGTCACGGTAGCCGGCGATCAGCTGGGTTACAGCGACGCGCTTGCGGCCCATGTCGGAGTCGGCAGAAGCGATGACGGTGCGGATCGGGCCTTGCTTGGCACGTTCGGCGAAGGAAGCGATCACCGGAGCGTGGGCCACATCGGGACGGGTGGAGCCGTCGGTGGCAGGAACGTGTTGCACGGCGTCGAAGTAAGCACGCCAGTTGTCAGGGACGGAGCCGGGATTGTTCAGGTAGGCTTCGTACAGTTCTTCGATGTACGGAGCATTCCCACCGAACAGGTAGGAGTTGATGTTGTATTGCTCGTAGAGCTTTGTCATTTGCTCACCTTTCTTCGCGCTTCGCGAGATTAGCGGGTTTCTACACCTTCCGCGACACGGCCTGACCGGTTAGCGGATTGCATCAAGTTGTGGGGGAAGGACCTTGTCTACCTGAACTTCTGTACGTCATCCAGTCAGCGCATCGGAATTATATCTCCTAATATCAAATAAAAAAGCGAATCCTAAGGGATTCGCTTTTTTATTTGAAACATGAAGCAACGGGCGTTTCCGCCTGCCAACGCCCGCCCGCAAAGCCTTGCTGCGTGGGCCTCGCTGCCCCCCTCCACACACTCCCGGGAGACGGGAAACGCGGCGTTGCGATGCCTTAGTTGTCCGTCCGACAAGGCAGACGGACAACATCCGCCAATCAGCGCTTGTCGATCGGGGTCACGTCGCGACGCGGCGAGCCCACGAACAGCTGACGCGGACGGCCGATCTTCTGTTCCGGATCCGAGATCATTTCGTTCCACTGGGCGATCCAGCCGATGGTACGGGCCATGGCGAAGATGCAGGTGAACATGGAAGTCGGGATACCCAGGGCGCGCTGCACGATGCCGGAGTAGAAGTCGACGTTCGGGTACAGCTTGCGGGAGACGAAGTAGTCGTCTTCCAGGGCGATCTTTTCCAGCTCCATGGCCAGCTTGAACAGCGGGTCGTCGTGCAGGCCCAGTTCGTTCAGGACTTCGTAGCAGGTTTCGCGCATCAGCTTGGCACGCGGGTCGTAGTTCTTGTAGACGCGGTGACCGAAGCCCATCAGCTTCACGCCGGAGTTCTTGTCCTTCACTTGCTTGATGAACTCGGGGATGTTTTCGACGGAGCCGATCTGTTCCAGCATGTTCAGGGCGGCTTCGTTGGCACCACCGTGGGCAGGACCCCACAGGCAGGCGATGCCGGCAGCGATACATGCGAACGGGTTGGCACCGGAGGAGCCGGCCAGGCGCACGGTCGAGGTCGAAGCGTTCTGTTCGTGGTCGGCGTGCAGGATCAGGATGCGGTCCAGTGCGCGCACCAGGACTTCGTTGACCTGATACTCTTCGCACGGGTTGGCGAACATCATGCGCATGAAGTTGGCCGTGTAGGACAGGTCATTGCGCGGGTACACGAAGGGCTGGCCGATGCTGTACTTGTAGGCCATCGCCACCAGGGTCGGCAGCTTGGCGATCATGCGGATGGCCGAGACTTCGCGGTGGTTGGCGTTGGAGATGTCCAGCGAATCGTGGTAGAAGGCCGACAGTGCGCCCACCGAGCCGGTCAGCACCGCCATCGGGTGCGCATCGCGGCGGAAGCCACGGAAGAAGAAGTTCATCTGCTCGTGCACCATGGTGTGCTGGGTCACGGTCTTGACGAATTCTTCCTTCTGGGTGGCGTTGGGCAGTTCACCGTGCAGCAGCAGGTAGCAGGATTCCAGGAAGTCGCAGTTCACCGCCAGCTGTTCGATCGGGTAGCCGCGGTACAGCAGTTCGCCCTTGTCGCCATCGATGTAGGTGATGGACGAGTTGCAGGAAGCGGTGGACATGAAGCCCGGGTCATAGGTGAACTTGCCGGTAGCGCCGTAGAGCTTGCGGATATCGATCACATCAGGGCCGATGCTGCCCTTGTAGATAGGAAAATCTACGGACGGAGAGCCGTCGGAGAACGACAGGGTAGCTTTGATATCGGTATTGGACATAGCTTTTCCTTTTGCTGGGATGGTGAAACCGTTAATCAAACGCCGCGACCGCAAGCCGGGCGTCATCGTGGTTCAGATGCGCCGGGTGGCGAGTGGGAACAGGCCGCGATCGGGCAAAATCGGTCTGGCTTGTGGCCAGGCGCAATATTCGTGCAACAGTCAGGCAGTACGCAGTTTCTTCAGCAACGCATGCACTTGGGGCAGGTCAACTGCCGCTTCCGGCTCCTTGCGGGCCAGCAGCAAGTCCATCAGGTCGTTGTCGGTCAGGTCCATCAGGCGCGAGAAGGCATCCACCTCGTCGTCGCTCATCTGGGCCTCGTTGGCGTCCAGATAGCGGGTGAGGATCAGATCGTTCTCCAGCAGCCCGCGGCGCGCACGCCAGCGCAGTCGCGCCCGCTTGGCCGGATCATCCTGGTGACGCTGTTCAGTCATGAACTCGCTCATTTCTAGTCTTTCCATTCACTTCAACCGGACCAAAACCGAAGGAACCGGTCGGGGAAGCCGCTTCCAGCCCTGCTCCCCCTTGCTGCCGCCCGCCATGGACGGCGGGTCTGGCAGGCAACACGCCGATCCGGCTTACACCGAACGGCGCACCATCAGTTCCTTGATCTTGCCGATGGCCTTGTTGGGGTTCAGACCCTTGGGGCAGACATCGACGCAGTTCATGATGGAACGGCAACGGAACAGGCGATACGGGTCTTCCAGGTTGTCCAGGCGCGCACCGGTGGCTTCGTCGCGGCTGTCGGCGATGAAGCGGTAGGCTTGCAGCAGGCCGGCCGGGCCGACGAACTTGTCCGGGTTCCACCAGAACGACGGGCAGGAAGTCGAGCAGCAGGCGCACAGGATGCACTCGTAGACGCCATCGAGCTCTTCACGCTGTTCGGGCGACTGCAGGCGCTCCTTCTCGGGCGGAATGCTGTCGTTGATCAGGTAGGGCTTGATCGAGTCGTATTGCTTGAAGAAGTTCGTCATGTCCACGATCAGGTCGCGGATCACCGGCAGGCCGGGCAACGGCTTCAGAACGATGGGTTCGGTCAGTTCGTTCAGGTTGGTGATGCAGGCCAGGCCGTTCTTGCCGTTGATGTTCATGGCGTCGGAACCGCACACGCCTTCGCGGCAGGAGCGGCGCAGCGCCAGGGAATCGTCAACGTCGGACTTGATGCGCTGCAGGGCATCCAGCAGCATCTTGTCGGTGGGCTTGAGTTCCACCGTCAGGTCTTGCATGTACGGCTTGTCGTCCTTGTCCGGATCGTAACGATAGATCTTGAATTTCAGGGTGCGAGTCATGTTGCGACCTCTTAGAAAGTACGTGCTTTAGGTTTGAAAGTCTCGACGGTCAGCGGCTGCATGTTGACCGGCTTGTAGTCGAGACGATTCCCCTCGGAGAACCACAGCGTATGCTTGAGCCAGTTCACGTCGTCGCGCTGCTCGTGATCGCTTTGCGCGTGGGCGCCGCGCGATTCCTTGCGGGCTTCGGCCGAGGTGATGGTGGCCTTTGCGGTTTCGATCAGGTTGTCCAGTTCCAGCGCTTCCACGCGGGCGGTGTTGAAGACCTTGGACTTGTCCTTGAAGGAGACGTGCTTGCGACGCTCATCCAGTTCCATGATCTTTTGAACGCCTTCCTTCAACAGGGCATCGGTACGGAACACGCCGCAGTACTTCTGCATCGTGGCACGGATGTCGTTGGCCACATCCTGCACGCGCTCGGAACCGGTGCTGCTTTCCAGGTGCGCAATGCGTTCCAGCGAGCGGTCCAGGGCGCCGGCCGGGATCGGCTTGTGGCTCTGGTCCTGCAGGCGGCTGCCGACGATGTGGTTGCCGGCTGCGCGGCCGAAGACCACCAGGTCCAGCAGCGAGTTGGTACCCAGGCGGTTGGCGCCGTGCACCGAGACGCAGGCGCATTCGCCGATGGCGTACATGCCCTGCACCACTTCCTTCATCGAACCGCCCTTGGGCGCGACCACCTGGCCGTGGATGTTGGTGGGGATGCCACCCATCTGGTAGTGGATGGTCGGCACGACAGGGATAGGCTCCTTGGTCGCATCGACGTTGGCGAACTTGTGGGCGATTTCCAGAATCGAGGGCAGGCGCTTCTTGATGGTGTCGGCACCGATGTGGCGCAGATCCAGCAGCACGTGATCCTTGTGGGGACCAACGCCGCGGCCTTCCTTGATTTCCTGGTCCATCGAACGCGAGACGAAGTCACGCGGTGCCAGGTCCTTCAGGGTTGGCGCGTAGCGCTCCATGAAGCGTTCGCCGTTGCTGTTGATCAGGATGCCGCCTTCACCGCGCACGCCTTCGGTAATCAGCACGCCCGCACCGGCCACGCCGGTCGGGTGGAACTGCCAGAACTCCATGTCCTGCAGCGGCAGGCCGGCACGTGCGGCCATACCCATGCCGTCACCGGTGTTGATGAAGGCATTGGTCGATGCCGCCCAGATACGGCCTGCACCGCCGGTGGCGAACAGGGTGGTCTTGGCGTGCAGCATCATGATTTCGCCGGTTTCCATTTCCAGCGCCACCACGCCGAGGACATCGCCCTCTTCGTTGCGGATCACGTCCAGCGCCATCCACTCCACGAAGAAGTGGGTCTTGGCGCGCACGTTGCGCTGGTACAGGGTGTGGAGCAGCGCGTGACCGGTACGATCAGCGGCCGCACAGGCACGCTGCACCGGCTTTTCGCCCAGGTTGGCGGTGTGGCCGCCGAAGGGACGCTGGTAGATGGTGCCGTCCGGGTTGCGGTCGAAGGGCATGCCGAAGTGTTCCAGCTCGTAGACGGCCTTCGGTGCTTCGCGGCACATGAACTCGATGGCGTCCTGGTCGCCCAGATAGTCCGAACCCTTGACGGTGTCGAACATGTGCCAGTACCAGTTGTCTTCGGACATGTTGCCCAGCGAAGCGCCGATGCCGCCTTGGGCAGCCACGGTGTGCGAGCGGGTCGGGAAGACCTTGGACAGGACAGCGACGTTCAGGCCGGCTTCGGCCAGTTGCAGCGAGGCGCGCATGCCGGAGCCACCGGCGCCGACGATGACCGCGTCAAAGCGGCGGGTAGTGATGGCGGATTTGATAGCAGCCACGATTAGTTTCTCCAGAGAATCTGCGCAGCGTAGCCAGCGCAACCGATCAGCCACACGATAGTGGCAACTTGCAGGACCAGACGGGTGCCAACGGGCTTGACGTAGTCCATCAGCGCGTCACGCACGCCAATCCAGGCGTGGAAGAACAGCGCCATGAACACGGCAAAGGTGGCCACCTTGAACCATTGATGCGAGAACAGCGCCGCCCAGCCCTGGTAGCTGAAGTTGGTCGAGGTGAAGAAGCACACCAGCAGGATGACGGTGTAGACGGCCATCACGACGGCGGTCGCGCGTTGCGCCAGCCAGTCACGCAGGCCATAGTGGGCGCCAACGACCAGGCGCTTGGGTCCGATGTTGTTATCAGCCATTTTCAGAACACTCCGAACAGTTTCAATGCGACCAGGATCATCAGCGCGATGCTGACCACCAGGACAGTTGCCGAGGACTTGCGTGCGCTGTCCTTGTCCAGGCCAACGTGGTTGTCCATGATCAGGTGGCGAATGCCGGCGCAGAAGTGATGCAGGTAGGCCCAGGAAAGTGCCAGGATGACGAGCTTGACGAACCAGCCCGAGACGAAGCCCTTGAGATAGGCGAAAGTACCTTCCGAGAGCAGGCTGCTGTCCAGCAGGAACAGGATGAAAGGCAGCATCAGGAACAGGAACAGACCGCTGATGCGGTGCATGATCGAGACGATGGCTGCCAGAGGCATGCGATAGCCGGCAATTTGGGTTAGGTGTATGTTACGAAATTGCGGCCGTTGTGGTTTAGCGGCTTCAGACATACAAGGTTCTCCTCAGTTTAAAACAATCATGCAATTTTCGCCGATTTTCGAAATCACCATCAACTTTTATTGCGCTTCGCAGCATGCCGAAAAGGCTTGACACCAGCCCTTCTGCGCTGGGCAGGCAGGACCCGCCAGCACCCGATCATGACCGGTTTCGGTTTACTCAGCTCAACTCGCTTTGGTAATGATGATTCGTCGTCAGGTACAGACCGCGCCGCATTTCCACCGGCTTGTCGCCATAGGTAAATGAAGCCCGCTCCACACTCAGCAACGGCGTTTGGGGCGTTACGCCCAGAAACTCTGCGGCATCCGGATCCGCCCCGACGGCACGGATGCGTTCTTCGGCACGGATCATGCGCGTGCCGAACTCGGACTCGAACAGGCCATACAAGGGCCCGCGGTATTCCATGAGGCGCTCGGCCGTCAACCCCTTGAAGATGGCACCAGGCAGCCAGATGTCTTCGAGGATGATGGGAGTGCCGTTGAAGGACTTGACACGGCGAATGAAAATGACGGAGTCACCCGACTTCATGTCGAGCTGACGGGCCACTTCGGCCGAGGCGCGAACGCGCTTGACTTCGATGATCTTGTTTTCGGGACGCTGTGGCTCGTCGCTGTCGGCCATCAGCCGCAGGAAGCGGAACTGCGCCTGGGTCTCGTGATGGGTGGCGACGAAGGTCCCCTTGCCCTGGCGGCGCACCACCAGGTTTTCGGCCGCCAGTTCGTCGATGGCCTTGCGCACCGTGCCCTGGCTGACCTTGAAACGGCTGCCCAGTTCGACTTCACTGGGAATGAGCTCACCGGGCTTCCACTCACCGGCTTCGAGGCGCTGCATGATGAGCGCCTTGATCTGCTGGTACAACGGACTGAAGGTGGGCGCCGGACTGGCAACACCCGCCCCCGCGGCGTGCGCGTCGACGTTGTTTGAATTGGGCAGGATCGAGCTCATAACCTCGAATTTCAACACAAAACTCCTTCCGGCGTCCAGCAAAAACTAGGCAATAATATGTCTTATATAAGACATAAGATATTGATTGACAGCAGTCTTTCGCAAGCCTACACTCGCGAGCAACCTGAAGAGCCGCAAGGCAGGCAGGAAGCGATGTACCGGCCAGTAGACGATAACGAGAATCGCTCTCATCAAGATCATTCCGATGCGGTGGTTTTCTGCAGGCAGAACACAAGTTTGACAGGTTTTTGATTTGTCGGCAGAGCCCGGTCCGAAACCAACTGACTCGCTGCGTTTTCGACGGTATCATGGCGGCCTAACAAGAATTCGAGGAAGTCGCGCATTTTCATGCGCAAACCAGAAGCCACCGCTACACGGCCCTGCCGCGCCTTGCGCGACGCGACCGCAAGCTGCGCTTCGCTGCAGTCTGAATGCTTTTTTTCATCACCTCTTTTGGAGATTCAACATGGCTAAAGCCCCCATGCGTGTTGCCGTCACCGGCGCCGCCGGTCAGATCGGTTACTCCCTGCTGTTCCGCATCGCCAACGGCGACCTGCTGGGCAAAGACCAGCCGGTCATCCTGCAACTGCTGGAAATCCCTGATGAGAAGGCTCAGAAGGCGCTCAAGGGCGTCATCATGGAAATCGACGACTGCGCCTTCCCCCTGCTGGCTGGCGTGACCGCCCACAGCGATCCGCTGACCGCCTTCAAGGATGCCGACATTGCCCTGCTGGTGGGTGCCCGTCCCCGTGGCCCCGGCATGGAGCGCAAGGACCTGCTGGAAGCCAACGCCCAGATCTTCACCGTGCAAGGCAAGGCACTGGACGCCGTCGCATCCCGTAACGTCAAGGTGCTGGTGGTCGGCAACCCGGCCAACACCAACGCCTACATCGCCATGAAGTCGGCCCCGAACCTGCCGGCCAAGAACTTCACCGCCATGCTGCGCCTGGACCACAACCGCGCTCTGTCGCAAGTGGCTGCCAAGATCGGCAAGCCGGTCTCGGCCATCGAAAAGCTGTGCGTGTGGGGCAACCACTCGCCGACCATGTACGCCGACTACCGCTTCGCGACCGCCGATGGCGCTTCCGTCAAGGACACCATCAACGACCAGGAATGGAACAAGAACGTGTTCCTGCCCACCGTCGGCAAGCGCGGCGCCGCCATCATCGAGGCTCGTGGCCTGTCCTCGGCCGCTTCGGCTGCCAACGCCGCCATCGACCACGTGCGTGACTGGGTGCTGGGCACCAACGGCAAGTGGACCACCATGGGTATCCCCTCCGACGGTTCCTACGGTATCCCCGAAGGCACCATGTTCGGCTTCCCGGTGACCACCGAAAACGGCGAGTACAAGATCGTCCAGGGCCTGGAGATCGATGAGTTCTCGCAAGAGCGCATCAACATCACGCTCAAGGAACTGCTGGAAGAGCGCGAAGGCGTCAAGCATCTGGTCGGCTAATTGACCACGGCGCGGCGGCCCTTTCCGGCTGCCGCGCCGGTTGTTTTCAGTATTTTGCAGTACGTGACATCACCCGTTCCGACAACCTTACCCCGCTCTCAATCGCAGCAATGCATCCTTCCCAGGTCTTGTTCCCAGGTGCCCAGCAACCGGTTTCGCTTCCGGTGTGCGATCACTACGCCGGCTCTGAAAAGCTGATGCGCAAGTCGATGGCCCTGCAGCAGGAGCTCGGTCCCTTGTTCGACATCACCTTCGACTGTGAAGATGGCGCTGCCGCCGGCAATGAAGCCGCGCACGCCGAACTGGTCGCCTCGCTCATCGCCGGCCCCGGCAATGTCCACCGCCGCATCGGGGCGCGCCTGCATGACGTGGGCCATGCGCATTTCGAGCAGGACGTGGCCATCATCTGCGGCGCCGCTGCGCGCGAGCTGGCTTACGTGATGTTGCCCAAGGCTGAAGGCATCGAGGACGTGCTGCGTGCCCTGGAGAGCATCAACCGTGCCGCCAATGCGGCCGGCCGTGCGCAGTTGCCGGTGCAGGTCTTGATCGAGACCCATGGTGCCCTGGCTGATGCCGGCAAGATCGCCGCCCTGCCCCAGGTGCAGTCGCTGTCGTTCGGGGTGATGGATTTCGTCTCGGCCCATTACGGGGCCATTCCTGGCAGCGCCATGCGCTCGCCCGGACAGTTCGACCATCCGCTGGTGCGCCGCGCCAAGCTGGAGATTGCTGCCGCCTGCCATGCGCATGGCAAGGTGCCGTCGCACAACGTGACCACCGACATCAAGAATCCCGCCGCCGTGGCTGACGATGCGCGCCGCGCGGCACAGGAGTTTGGCTATACCCGGATGTGGAGCATCCATCCTGACCAGATTCGCCCGATCGTGCAGGCCATGTCCCCGGCCACGGAAGAAGCCGACCTGGCGGCACAGATCTTGCTCAAGGCGCAGGCGGTGCAGTGGGGCCCGATCCAGCATCAGGGCAACCTGCACGACCGCGCCAGTTATCGCTATTACTGGAGTATCCTGCAACGCGCGCACGCCACCGGCACCGCGCTGCCGCCGGAGACTGCACCCTGGTTCGCCCGCGGCGACTCCCCCTCAACCACGCAGCAAACTTGTTTCGACCGACGTCCATGAAAAAGCACCTGACTCTCATCGCCCTGCTGGGCGCCCTCTTCGCCACCGCCGGCATCACTGCGGCGCACGCTGAAACCGATACCAAACCGGCGGCCAAGAAAAAGGTCGTCAAGAAGGCGCCGGCCAAGAAGGCCGCGGCTGCGGCTGCAGCAGCCCCCGCCGCCAAGATGCCGTTCTCTTCCGACGCCGAAGATGACGACAGCGAACCCGAACTGGGCGGCACCCTGTCGGCCGACTTCCAGTGCGAAATGGGGCACAAGCTGACCATCTGGAAGAACGAAGCCGACGACAAGCACATCGCCATCCGCTGGGACAAGCGCATCCACCGCCTGACCCGCGTGGAAACCACCACCGGCGCCAACCGCTTCGAAAACCGCAAGATGGGCCTGGTCTGGATCGGTATCCCGGCCAAGGGCCTGCTGCTGGACTCCAAGAAGGGCCAGCAACTGGCCAATGAATGCAAAAACGCCGAGCAGATCAAGGCCGCCGAAGCAGCACCGGCAGCCACCGTCGCCGCGGCACCCCAGAAGAACTGAGCCGGCAGGCAACCGCCAGCTCATCGCGTATCAAGCAACACAGAATCACAGAATCAGGCAGCACCCCGCAGTTCACCATTGCAGCGCAAACCGGATTCGACTAGCTAGCATCACTAAATTGCCAAATTAAGGAGAAGAGGCCATGTCTCGCAACACATTGAACACCCTGAAGGAATTCCCGATTTCCGGTTCCAAGAAGGGCAAGTTCTACTCCCTGCCCGCCCTGCAAAAGTCGCTGGGCGTGAATATCTCGCGTCTGCCGGTGTCGATCCGCATCGTGCTGGAATCGGTGCTGCGCAACTGCGATGGCCAGAAGGTCACCGAAGAACACGTCAAGCAACTGGCCAACTGGGGTGCCAAGGCCGCCCGCGTGGATGAGATCCCCTTCGTGGTAGCCCGCGTGGTGCTGCAGGACTTCACCGGCGTGCCCCTGCTGGCCGACCTGG
This sequence comes from Herbaspirillum sp. 1173, assembly GCF_031455335.1. Lineage (NCBI taxonomy): Bacteria > Pseudomonadati > Pseudomonadota > Betaproteobacteria > Burkholderiales > Oxalobacteraceae > Herbaspirillum > Herbaspirillum sp. 1173. Next base: position 1,511,032 of record NZ_JAVDSP010000001.1, read on the forward strand.
CCGCCATGCGCAACGTCGCCAGCAAGCTGGGCAAGAACCCCAAGAACATCGAACCGCTGGTCCCGGTGGATCTGGTGGTGGACCACTCGGTGCAGATCGACCACTTCCGCGAGAAGAAGGCACTGGACCTGAACATGAAGCTGGAATTCTCGCGCAACAACGAGCGCTACCAGTTCATGAAGTGGGGCATGCAAGCCTTCGACACCTTCGGCGTGGTGCCCCCGGGCTTCGGCATCGTGCACCAGGTCAACCTGGAATACCTGGCACGCGGCGTGCACAACAAGACCGGTGTCTACTACCCTGACACCCTGGTCGGCACCGACTCCCACACCACCATGATCAACGGCATCGGCGTGGTCGGCTGGGGCGTGGGCGGTATCGAAGCCGAAGCCGGCATGCTGGGCCAGCCGGTCTACTTCCTGACCCCGGACGTGGTCGGCGTGAACCTGACCGGCGCGCTGCGCGAAGGCGTCACCGCCACCGACCTGGTGCTGACCATCACCGAACTGCTGCGCCAGACCAAGGTCGTGGGCAAGTTCGTCGAATTCTTCGGTGAAGGTACCGAATCGCTGTCGCTGACCGACCGCGCCACCATCGCCAACATGGCACCGGAATACGGCGCCACCATGGGCTTCTTCCCGGTCGACGACGCCACCATCGACTACTTCAAGGGCACCGGCCGCACCAAGGCCGAGATCGACGCCTTCGAAGCCTACTTCAAGGCGCAAGGCCTGTACGGCGTGCCCAAGGCCGGCCAGATCGACTACACCCAGGAAGTCTCGCTGGACCTGGGCACCGTTGCCCCGTCGCTGGCAGGTCCGAAGCGTCCGCAAGACCGCATCGAGATCGGCAACGTCAAGTCCACCTTCTCCGACCTCTTCACCAAGCCGACCGCTGAAAACGGCTTCAACAAGAAGGCCGAAGACCTGACCGCGTCCTACAAGAACGCCGACGGCGTGGATGTGCACAACGGTGACGTGCTGATCGCCGCCATCACCTCCTGCACCAACACCTCCAACCCGAGCGTGCTGCTGGCTGCCGGCCTGCTGGCCAAGAAGGCCGTGGAAGCCGGCCTGAAGGTGGCCCCGCACATCAAGACCTCGCTGGCGCCTGGCTCGCGCGTGGTGACCAAGTACCTGGAAGCGGCTGGCCTGCTGCCTTACCTGGAAAAGCTGGGCTTTGGCGTGACCGCCTACGGTTGCACCACTTGCATCGGCAACGCCGGCGACCTGACCCCGGCCATGAACGAAGCCATCGTCAAGAACGACGTGGTGGCGGCCGCCGTGCTGTCGGGCAACCGCAACTTCGAAGCTCGTATCCACCCGAACATCCGCGCCAACTTCCTGGCCTCGCCTCCGCTGGTCGTGGCTTACGCCATCGCCGGCAATGTCACCCGTGACCTGATGACCGAACCGGTCGGCAAGGGCAAGGGCGGCAAGAACGTCTATCTGGGCGACATCTGGCCGACCTCGCAAGAGATCGAAAAGCTGCTGAAGTTCGCCATGAACGCCAAGACCTTCAAGGAAAACTACGCCGATGTGAAGGGCGCTCCCGGCAAGCTGTGGGAAGCCATCAAGGGCGTCGCCAAGGGCGAAGTCTACAACTGGCCGAGCTCGACCTACATCGCCGAGCCGCCGTTCTTCGAGAACTTCAGCGAAGAGCCCAAGGCTGCTGCCACCGGCATCAGCGGTGCCCGCGCCCTGGGCGTGTTCGGCGACTCGATCACCACCGACCACATCTCCCCGGCCGGTTCCATCAAGGAATCCAGCCCGGCCGGCAAGTGGCTGCAAGCCAATGGCGTGCTGAAGGCGGACTTCAACTCCTACGGCTCGCGCCGCGGCAACCACGAGATCATGATGCGCGGCACCTTCGCCAACGTGCGTATCAAGAACCTCATGATTCCGGCCAAGGAAGACGGCTCGCGCGTTGAAGGCGGCATCACCATTCACCAGCCTTCCGGTGAAGAAATGTCGATCTACGACGCCGCCATGAAGTACGTGGCTGAAGGTACCCCGACCATGGTCTTCGGTGGCGAAGAGTACGGTACCGGCTCCTCCCGTGACTGGGCTGCCAAGGGCACCCAGCTGCTGGGCGTGAAGGCCGTGATCGCACGTTCCTTCGAGCGTATCCACCGTTCCAACCTGGTCGGCATGGGCGTGCTGCCGCTGCAGTTCCTGGGCAACGACAGCGTGCAGTCGCTGGGCATCACCGGTGAAGAAAGCTTCGACCTGAAGGGCCTGGAAGGCGAGATCAAGCCGCAACAGGAAGCCACCCTGGTGATCCATCGCAAGAACGGCGAGACTCAGGAAGTCAAGCTGCTGCTGCGCATCGACACCCCGATCGAAGTGGACTACTACAAGCATGGCGGCATCCTGCCGTTCGTGCTGCGTCAGCTGCTGGCAGCCTAAGCAGCGTCCGTAGTCCCCTGCAGTACAGAAACGCCGGATTCGTCCGGCGTTTTTTATTGCCCCTTGGCGCTGTGCAATGGCCGCGGCGGCTGACAGGACTGACAAATCATCTACAATAGGCGGTTTCGTTTCCACAGATACAGATAGCCTACATGCGTCGTCCCGCCAAACGTTCCTCCTCCAAGCTTTCTGCCGACAGCCAGCATCTGGTGACTTTTGCGCAAGCCATCGCGCAGGCCTCCAGCCGGCTCGAAGAGCGCGCCTGGCTGAAACCCCTGGACGCCCTGCTCAACAAGCTGCTGCGGGCCGGCCAGCAGGGGCTCATCGATGCCGCCCTGGATCATCTCTTCAAGGCCGACCTGGATGCCTACGACATCCTGATCGAAGCCGTCGAGGCCGGCAGCGAAGCCACCTCGCTGGAACACGAAGGCCAGGACTATGACGTGCAACTGCTGGTGCTGCCGGTGCTGGCCTGGACCCGCTTTGCAATAGCCTCCGGCCCCATCGGCAGCGAGCTGCTGACCGCCATCGGCGCGCACCTGCATGCCCACGTACTGGCCAAGCAGGCCCGCCTGGCACTGGCACCGAGCCTGTTCTCGATCGAGCAGCTGCCGCGCGTACACGCCGACGTCTTCGCCCTGACCCGCCAGATGGGCCAGACCGCCCTCAAGACCGGCCCGGTGCAGCTGCGCGGTGAACAGCCGCCCACTGCCGCCTTCCTGGCCGATACCCGCTACGTCATCGCCGCCGTGGTGGTGCCGGCCGGCGAAGCCCTGTTCCACTGGCAGGAAAGCGAACAGCAGAGCCACTTCTCGGCCCGGAAAGAGGCCGCCTTCGAAGCCTGGACCCAGCAGGCCACCCCGCTCTTCACGCGCCTGCTGCCGGGCTGCAGCGTCGAACTGTTGCTGCCGCAGGCCTATTTCTTCGGCTGCCGCGAAGCCGACAAGCGCATTCGCCCGGCCTCCATCCGCGCCGCCGATTACTTCCTGACGCAGACCCTGGACATTTCCTCCTCCGAACTGCACGCCAGCATCGGCGGCTTCTCCGAGGACATCAACGGCCAGATCGATGAATACCGCATCGGCTTTTCCATCGGCGGCGATCCGACCGTGGTCTATGGCACGGTCTGGCCGCTGTATGAACAGGAAAGTGGCGAAGACCTGCCCATGATGATCCCGGCCGGTGCTGGTCTGCTGGAAGGCATCCCCACCAGCCCGCTGCAGCAGATCCTGACGGTGCTGCGCGAATGCGGCATCGTGCACATCAAGCATCATGCAGAACGCTTCACCATGGAGTTTTGCGACGACTGTGGCGCACCGCTCTTCCCTGACCGCGAAGGTGAACTGGTGCACGCGGAAATGCCGGAAGATACGCCTCCTCCGGTTGAGCATTTCCACTGAGAGATGAAGAAACGTCCTGCCGGGAGGCAGGACGCGCGGTCCCGGGCATGGCCGGCGCGCTTAAAGCTTCACAGGCACTGAAAAGCGCCCATAAAAAAGGCATCCACCACACGGCGGATGCCTTTTTCTCTTCTGTATCGGGCTATGATGCCCGCTTTTCCTGCGGTACCGAATGACGACGGGCGCCAGATCCGGACTGCGTCTCCTCCGGATCCCGTACTGCCGGCCTGCAGAGCCTCAAAGACTCAGGCAGCCAGCTTTTCGATCAGGCCCATTTCGGCGCTGGACATCAGCTTGTCGATGTCCACCAGGATCAGCATGCGCTGTTCCAGGGTACCCAGGCCGATCAGGTAGTCGGAGTCGAAGGTAGTGCCCATCTCCGGTGCCGGCTTGATCTGTTCCTGGGTCAGGGTGATGACGTCGGACACGCTGTCGACCACCATGCCCACGACGCGGCCGCCGATGTTCAGGATGATGACGACGGTGAACTGGTCATAGGTCGGCTCGCCCAGCTGGAACTTGATGCGCATGTCCACGATGGGGACGATGATGCCGCGCAGGTTCACGACGCCCTTGATGAAGTCGGGTGAATTGGCGATGCGGGTCACGGCTTCGTAGCCGCGGATTTCCTGAACCTTCAGAATATCGATGCCGTATTCTTCCTTGCCCAGGGTGAAGGCGAGAAATTCGTTTCCGTTGCTGTCGGTCTTTTCGCCGAAGCCGGAAAGATTCTTGGTTGCAGTGTCAGACATGTTGAGGCCCTTTAAAAATCAGGAAAATACAGATTCGTCATTCAATTGGCGGCTGGATCGCAGCAAGGCTGCCACATCGACAATCAGGGCAACGCCGCCGTCGCCCAGAATGGTAGCTCCGGAAATGCCGGCGACCTTTCGGTAGTTGGATTCCAGGTTCTTCACAACGATTTGCTGTTGTCCGATCAGGTCATCCACGAAAAGTGCCGCCTTTTTACCATCTGACTCCAAAATGACCACCAATCCTTGCGAAGGATCGGTAAATGAAGGCTCGATGTTGAAAATCTGATAAAGCGGGATCAGTGGCAGATATTCACCGCGCACACGCAGCACCTGGCCCTGACCGGAAATCTCTTTGATATCTTGCGGCAAAGGCTGCAAAGATTCAACCACATATCCTAGCGGCAATATGTAAACTTCTTCACCGATGCGAATCGACATGCCGTCCAGGATCGCCAGCGTCAGCGGCAGCGAGATCGAAATGGTGGTGCCGAAGCCCTTGCTGGAGCGGATATCCACCGCACCGCCCATGGCCAGGATGTTGCGCTTGACCACGTCCATGCCCACGCCACGCCCGGAGACATCGGTCACCTGCTCGGCGGTAGAGAAGCCGGGTTCGAAGATCAGTTGCCACACTTCGGCATCGGTCAGGCTGTCGGTGACCGGCATGCCCTGCTGCTTGGCCTTGGCCAGGATCTTGTCGCGGTTCAGGCCGCCACCGTCGTCGGTGACTTCGATGATGATGTTGCCGCCCTGATGCTCGGCCGACAAGGCCAGCACACCTGCCTCACCCTTGCCCGCTGCACGGCGCGCGTCGGGCAGTTCGATGCCGTGGTCGATGCTGTTGCGCACCAGGTGGGTGAGCGGATCGACGATACGCTCGATCAGGCCCTTGTCCAGCTCGGTGGCTGCGCCATGGGTGACGAACTCGACCTGCTTGCCCAGCTTGTGCGCCAGATCGCGCACCATGCGCGGGAAGCGCGAGAAGACGTAATCCATCGGCATCATGCGGATCGACATCACCGATTCCTGCAGATCGCGGGTATTGCGGCTCAACTGGCTGACGCTGTTGAGCAGATGTTCGTGATGCATGGGATCGAGCTTGCCAACGCGCTGCTCGATCATGGCCTGGGTAATCACCAGTTCGCCGACCAGGTTGATGAGCTGATCGACCTTTTCAATGCTGACCCGGATCGACGACGATTCCTGCCCGCCGCCGCCCTTGGCCGCTTTCTTTTCACCGCCGTGGTCACCCTGCAGATGGCCGTCGTCGTGATGGCCGTTGCCGTTACCGTTGCCATTGCCGTGACCGCCAGCGCCGGCGGTGCCATTCGCATGGGCGTCGCCCTCGCTTTTCTTGGCGCTGATGTCCAGCGGCACGAAGGGAGCGAAGAAGCCGTAACCCTGCTCGCGTTCCTTGTCTTCGATAGCGGTGTGGTTGTCGAAGAAACCATAACCCTGGGCGCGTTCGCGCTCTTCCTGGGTCACGAAATTGTCGAAGAAACCATAACCGCGCTCTTCGTCACTGCTCTGGGCAGGATCGACGGCCTGCGACACCTTCAGATCGGCCACGTTGACGATGAAGGCGCAGATGGCGACCACGTCATCGATCGGTTCGGCCGTATCAAGGATGAAGATCCACTTCCCCTCGGGCGACCTGGACTTCTCCAGCTTGCCCAACATGGCCAGCTCGTCGGCCAGGGCCTCGGCATCCTTGTCGCTGATTTCCGGCATGTCCAGCCGGTAGCGGCGAACGCCGCCGGGTCCGACCACGGCGCCGGCGGGCGCCGCCGCGTCCGTCTTCGGCGCAGCCGAGGCACGCCGGCCCTGGGACAATTCCTCCAGCAGCATGCGGACATTGCCGACCGCGTCCTGATCCACCTCGGCACCATGCTTGTGCCCGTCCAGCATGGACTTGAGCACATCCTTGGCGGCCAGGAAGGCATCCACGTGTTCCGAGGTCAGCTTCATCTGGCCCTGGCGGATGCGATCCAGCAGCGACTCCAGAACGTGTGTGACTTCTGCAATATCGGTCAGGCCGAAGGTGGACGAACCACCCTTGATCGAATGGGCGGCACGAAACACCGCGTTGAGGTCCTCCGGATCGGGAGACGCCACATTGACGGCCAACAACAGCTTTTCCATTTCCGCGAGGCCTTCCTCGGCCTCGTCGAAAAAGACCTGGAAAAACTGGCTCATATCAATGCTCATGCCTGGGCTCCATGCTGGATGCAGTACGTATCTTCTTCTTGTCCCGGCAAACGATCAGCCGATCACCTTGCGCACCACCTCGGTCAGGCGCTGCGGATCGAAGGGCTTGACCAGCCAGCCATTGGCACCGGCCGCCTTGCCCTTGGCCTTCATCTCGTCGCTGAACTCGGTGGTCAGCATCAGGATGGGCACACGTGCGTAACTGGTCAGCTCGCGCAGGGAGCGGATCAGCGTCAGGCCGTCCATGCGCGGCATGTTCTGGTCGGTCAGGACCAGGTCGAAGGTATGCGTCTTGGCCTTTTCCAGCGCGTCCACACCGTCGACCGCCTCGGTCACGTTGTAACCCGCAGCTTTCAGACTGAATACCACCATCTGACGCAGTGACCCGGAATCATCTACTGCGAGAATCGTTTTGGACATCGTTACTCCCTGTTTCTTCAATAAGGCTCATGCGCGTATGCATTATGCCGCACCCTTGGCCACCGACCTACCGCCCAGCCAAGGCCGGAATGACCTAGTTCAATCTTGTACCACTCAGCCAGCCACCGATCAGAACAGCTCGATGTCGCCACTTTCCATGCGGGTCTGGCGCACTGCTTTCCAGAGCCCGGTATCGAGCATGTTGAGGCGCTCTTCAATCGCCTGCACCGTGCTGGCCAGCAATTCCTTGACCTCTTCGTCGGTCTGGCCCTGCTCGGGGACGATCTCGAAGCTGTTCGCACTCAGGACCCCCAGCGCTTCACGCAGGCCGATCACGCGGCGCACGATGCGTTCCAGCAGCTGGCTGGTCATGTCCTGGAACTGCAAGCCGGTCACGGCCGCGTTGACGTAGTGGCTGACTTCGCCCTGGGTGGCCTTGAGCTGATCAATGCTCGCACTGTCGAACTGGCCGCTGCCGTTCATCAGGCCTTCCAGGATGGATTGCTGTATCTGTACCGCGCGATGCAGCTCCATGAAACTGTTGCCCAGCTTGCCGATGGCTTCGCCCAGCAGGATGTTGGTCTGGACCAGGTCCGACTCCACTTCCGTCAATTGGCGGCTGCCGCCGCTGGCAGTATCGAGCAACAAGCGCTTGAGCTCCTGCAGCATGGTCTTGGTCGGCATATCCGGCTCTCTTCCCCTGTTCAATTGGAACACTTCTGCTTCATTGGCACACCGCGCGCACCCGCGCAGGCGTGGCACCTGTTATCAGTTCTTGGCCGGCGCACTCAGCCCTTGCTGCACGTCTTCATCGCTGGCATCGGTGGGCACGTTCAACGAGCCGCTATCCTTTTCCACCAGTTCTTCCGCCTTCTTGTTCATGACGATGATGCTGATGCGGCGGTTGATCGGGTTGAACGGATCTTCCTTGTCCAGCAGCACTGCCGAGGACAGGCCCACCACCCGCAGCACCTTCGATTCGTCCATGCCGCCGGTAATGAGTTCGCGGCGCGACGCATTGGCGCGGTCAGCCGACAGTTCCCAGTTGCTGTAGCCCTTCTCGCCGCGCGAATAAGGCGTGGCATCGGTGTGGCCGGACAGGCTGATCTTGTTGGGCACGTCGTTCAATGTGCGGCCGATCTCGTGCAGGATTTCCTTGGTGTAGGGCTGCAGCTGTGCACTGGCCAGGGCAAACATGGGACGGTTCTTTTCGTCCACGATCTGGATGCGCAGGCCTTCCGAGGTAATGTCGATCAACAGCTGGTTCTTGAACTGCTTCAAGGTCGGATTGGAATCGATGGCCTTTTCCAGGCGCGACTTCAGTTCTTCCAGCCGGGTGCGCTCGGCGCGCTCCAGCTCCTGCTGTGCCTGTTTCAGGTTCTGCTTGCGCGAGACCACATCGTTCTCGCCCTTGCGCAGCTGGCCGTCCTGGCGGGTCAGATCCTTGCCGCCGCCGGGCAGCACCGTGTTGGCATCACCACTGCCGGAACCACCGGCCATGGCCACCTTCAGCGGCGTCTTGAAGTATTCGGCAATACCGTTCAGGTCGCCCTTGGCGGTCGATCCCAGCAGCCACATCAGCAGGAAGAAGGCCATCATCGCGGTCACGAAGTCGGCGTACGCAATCTTCCAGGCGCCACCATGGTGACCCCCGCCGCCTTTCTTGATCCGCTTGACGATAATGGGACGTAGACCTTCGTCGGCCATGCCTGTGCTCCTGCTTCAATACTGATGTCTGTGTGAATCGCCCTGCCTGCCGGCCTCCCCTGGCCGGCCTGCCGACCGCTTACTTACCCTTGGCCTGCTTGACGTGCTCTTCCAGTTCGAGGAAGGTCGGACGTTCGGTCGAGAACAGGACCTTGCGGCCGAATTCGATCGACAGTGCCGGCGCGTAGCCATTCAGGCTCGCCAGCAACGTCACCTTCACGCACTGGTAGATCTTGGTCGATTCGTGCAGCTTCTGTTCCAGCAAGCTGGAGAGCGGGCCCACGAAACCGTAGGCCAGCAGAATACCGAGGAAGGTACCGACCAGCGCGTGTGCGATCAGCATGCCCAGCTCGGAGGGAGGGATACCCACCGACTCCATGGTGTGCACCACGCCCATCACCGCCGCCACGATACCGAAGGCCGGCATGCCGTCGCCCAGCTTGGCGATGCAATGCACCGGAATCTCGCCCTCGTGATGGTGGGTCTCGATTTCGTTGTCCATCAGGTTTTCGATCTGGAACGCATCCATGTTGCCCGACACCATCAGGCGCAGGTAATCGGTCATGAACTCGATCAGGTGATGGTCGGCCAGCACGCCAGGGTACTTGCTGAAGATGGGGCTGCTTTCCGGCTCTTCGATGTCGCCTTCGATCGACATCAAACCCTCTTTACGGGATTTGGTGAGGATCTCGAACAGCAGCGCCATCAGTTCCATGTACAGCGCCTTGGTGTAGGTGCTGCCCTTGAAGACCGTCGGCAAAGCCTTCATGGTGGCCTTGATGGCCTTGTTGTTGTTACCGACCAGGAAAGCGCCCAGCGCGGCGCCGCCGATCATGAGCAGTTCGAGTGGCTGGAACAGTGCCCCCAGGTGGCCGCCCGACAGGGCAAAGCCGCCGAAGACGGACCCCATGACCACGATATATCCAATGATGACTAGCAAGTGCCTACTCCCGTCCCTGTGGCGTTGAGTGTATTTTCACGTTCGTCAGATTACAGGTATTCCAGTCAAGCAAATGGGGGAATACATATCCGAAAAACGCCCTTCCTTTTCGATTTACGGCTGAAGTGGCGCAAACTTGATACGTCGCGTCTCGCAGCCCCTGTAAAGGGGCTCTTTACCTGTGTCGCCTCACATGCGCCATCCGTGCAGTACCCTGCCCCCGTGCTCCGGTTCGACCACCACATCCGGAGTGGTACCGGGGATATGAAATTCGTAGCTCAGAAGCAGTGTCCCCGGCTTCATCTCGGCGCGCGCCTTGTGCCACAGCGCCTCCATCGCCGCCGGTGACAGATAGGCAAACACCACGTCATAGTCACCAAAATCCAGCAGCAGGTAGTCGCCGCGCACGAAGCGGCAGCGATTGCCCGCCAGTGCCGCCCGCAGCCGGCTCACCAGCCACGGCAAGGGCGCAATCTCGATGCCGGTGAATTCACTCTCGGGCCGGCGGCGCGACAGGTCCAGCACGGCACCGCCCAGGCCACTGCCGATATCCATGAAACGGATCGGCCGCCCCTCGGGCAAGAGACCCGCCACCGCATCCCAAGCAGTCTGCCCGGAAGGGTAGAACGGCACCTGGCTGCGAAAGGTCGACCAGAACAGCACCAGCATGAACAGGAACACCGCCAGGAACACCCACGACGGCAGGTGCAACTGACCCACGCCCAATGCCGCCAGCGGGAACACCAGCAGGATCAGCCACCACCACGCGGCCATGCGGCGCAGTCGTGCCAGCAGCGCAGCGATCACGCCATGCAGCAGGGAAGTCTGGAGGGGGGAAAGAGGAGCGAGACCGGCGCGCTGGAACAGCACGTCCAGCACGTTGGCACCGATCAGGCCCAGCACGAACAGCAGCAAGGCCTGGATGGCCGGCGCCTGCCACAGGGGCCTGCGCCCGGCACCGGGGTGATTCTCAGGTTCGGACATCGAGGCAATCGGCCTTATTCTTTTTTGGTTGAACACCCTGGCCCATTACCGCCCTGCTGCTCGCCAGCAGCAAGGCATCGGTACATCCCTGTTCCGGCTCAGGCCACGGCGGCCAGCACCGGCTCGGTGCCCAGCGGCGCGGAAGCAGCAACCGGCATGGCGCCTTCGACCAGACCCATGATGACCGCATCCTTGGCCTTCTTGGTCTTGCCGGCGCGCGAGGGCATGTGGCACAGGCCGCACAGGTAGTCCTGATGCAGGTCCAGGCGATGCACCACGAAGTGGCCGTGGCACTTGCAGCAAGGCGTGGTCATGAGCATCTTGCTTTCGAAGAAGCGCACCAGCGTCCAGGCACGGGTCAGCGACAGCACCGGCTCGCCGGCATCGTTGTAGCCGACCTGCTCCAGGTAGAGCTTGTAGGCCTTCATGACGGCCTCAATGCCACTGATGCGGGCATGCTCGATCAGGTAGCGGTGAATGTTGATGAACAGCGAAGAATGGATATTGGGCTGCCAGGTGATGAACCAGTCCGTCGAGAACGGCAGCATGCCCTTGGGTGGCGAGACCCCCTTCAATTCCTTGTACAGCTTCAGCAGTCGCTCGCGCGACAGCGAGGTTTCCGATTCCAGCAACTGGAGGCGTGCCCCCAGATTGATCAGTTCAATGGCCAACTGAATTTCCTGCGCCTCTGTCACAACGCTCTTTTTAGCCATGGTGCAACCCCCCGGTGATTTCGTAATAAAACTGCCTGACCCCAATTCGCCGGCCCCGGGCGGGCGAACTTTCAGGCATGAATGCAAGACTGAAACTGAATAACTCTGTAGAACGTCTTCCCCTGCGGCGCGTTGACTGCCCCTGGCCACGCCGGCCATGCTTTTTGTCTTGTTGTTTTACGAAATTTGTTCGCCGGGCTGGCAGGCCATCAGGATGGCTGCGTGTGACTGCGCCAGGCTCTTGTCCTTGTTGTAGTTGGTCAGCATGCCGAGGATGGCGCCGTCGTCGAAACGGAAACGGGTCAACATCATGTTGGTCGCCGCCAGCTTCATGATCTGCACGTTGGACAAGCCTTCGATCAGATCGGCGATCTCGGCGCTGATACCCAGACGGAAGATTGCGGTCGGTTTGTCCGAACGGATCATTTGCTGCGCCAGCATGAGATAGCTCAGGTTGGCATCGCGGATCTCCGCCATCATGTCGTTGGTATTCATTTGCACCCCACCTCGGTAAGTACTTCCTACGGCTCACGCGGCTGAACGCTGCATCGAGCTGCTTACAATCGCTTACATTTACTTGACTGCAAGCCAATTCTGAGGGGGGCAGGACAGGCGGGAAATTAGACTTGGTCGGTATTTTTAGACGGAGAGAAGCCCGAGCATCTTGTAGGTATCCGTCTTACACGACTGCGGGATATTGGTGAAGATTTCCATTCTGGCAGCCAAAGAGCGAGGAGGCTCGTGACTTTGCGCGCCAATCAGGAATTTCCTGATCAAAAGGTTTCCTGGTTGAAATGACAAAAGAAAATTGTCTTCCGAGCAACAAAAAAAGTTGTAAATATTCGATGACAAACGCCGTCTTGTTGCTTGGGGACGACTAGCTCATCCAGTTTTTTGGGCAGTTCACTGTAGATGGCTTCAGCAAGAACACCCAGAAAACTTGCATATATTTACCCGCTTTGATGATTTTTGCGCAACGTCAAAGACCGTCGGGAAGCCACCGTATCGAGAATTGCTACCATTTTATGACGCTGCCAAGTGCGGCAAAACGATAAACAGATGCAGCATTTACCTTTATTCAATTTCTTTTGTGCAAACTGAACCGTGGCGGCCATCAGACGCGCCCTGCCCCGCTGCCGACACCGGCAGCCGAGCAGGGCTGGCCACTCAGAGCTTGCTCAAGGCCTGCTCGATATCGGCAATGAGGTCGGCGGGGGCTTCCAGCCCGATGTTGAAACGCACCAGCACACCTTCTCGCTGCCACTGGTGGCGCATGCCACGCATGCGGTAGGGCACGCAGAGGCTGTGGGCACCGCCCCAGCTGTAGCCGATCTTGAAGAGCTGGAGGCTGTCGACGAAGCGGTCGGTCTGCTCCTCGCTGTAGCGCGGATCGAAGATCACCGAGAACAGCCCCCCTGCCCCGGTGAAATCGCGCTTCCAGTGGGCGTGTCCGGGGCAATCCTCGAAGGCGGGGTGCAGCACCGCCACGATTTCCGGGCGCTGCTTGAGCCAGGCCGCGACCTTGCGCGCGGCCGCATCGTGCGCCTCGAAACGCAGGCGCATCGAGGACAGGCTGCGCAGGACCAGGTAAACGTCGTCCATGCCCACGCCGAAGCCCAGGCGCATGTGGGCCAGTTCCAGTTTCTCGTTGAGCGCCTGGTCGCGCACGATGACCGCGCCCATGAGGACATCCGAGCCGCCGGACTGGTACTTGGTGACCGCTTGCATGACGATGTCCACGCCGTGCTCGAAGGCCTTGAAGGCGATGCCGGCCGCCCAAGTATTGTCGATGGCCACCAGCACGCCCTTTTCATGCGCTGCACGGCACAGGGCCGGGATGTCAGGCACTTCCATCGAGACCGAACCGGGTGCTTCGGTCCACACCAGGCGTGTATTGGGCTGGATCAGCTCGGCCAGGCCGGCGCCGACCATGGGGTCGTAGAAGCGTGCGGTGATCCCGAAATCACGCTCCAGCCACTGCCCCAGGTCCTTGCTGGGGCCGTAGACGTTATCCGGCAGCAGCACGTCGTCGCCCGTCTTCAGGAAGGCGAAGTTGACCATCGCGATGGCCGCCAAGCCGCTGGGGGTGACACGGCAATAGGAGCCGCCCTCGATCTCGGCCAGCCGCGCTTCCAGCACGAAGCTGGTCGGGGTGCCGTGCAGGCCGTAGGTATAGCCCAGCTTTTCGCGCCAGTCGCGCGAACGCATGGCGGCCACGTTGGGGAACAGCACGGTGGAGGCGTGATGGATGCCGACCGGGAAGGCCTCAAAGCCGTCCGGAGCGCGGTAGCTGCTGTGGACGAGGGCGGTCTGGGGATCAAGCGGGAGAGAAGATGCGGGGGACGTAGCGTTGGAATCGGACACGGGTCTGCCTCTGGAAACGATCGCGCCCCAGGAACGGGGCGCAAAGGTCTCACTATACGCGCAGCTTGTTCACATCGAAAGCAACAGAAGCGGCCGGAAAGCCCGAGAAATGGCGCAGATGGCAGACCAGCGTGAACGCAGTTTCATATCGCCTGTACAGCGCCGTAGTTTGGCCTTCGTCGCCGCCCGGTGCTCAGGGCAACTGCAAGGCGAAGGGCTTGCTGATGCTGCCATCGGCGCTGGACCAGGTCCCGGTAATGGACTGGCCCTGGCGGTGCCCTTCCCATTGACCGGACACATCCTTGCCGTTGACCGATTCCTCCATCAGCAGGTCATCGCCATCGACCTCTCCGGCCACCAGGATCTCGGGTGAACCGCCGAAGAAGAAATAGCGTCCTTCCAGGCCATCTTCGTTCTTCTTGGGCTGCAGCGAGAGCTGGATGTCGCGCCCGTCGATCTGGCCGCGCAGCACCAGGGCATGCGTCATCAGGGTCTGCTGCAGCGAGCCTTCAGGCGCATTGGCGGCGGGGCCGGACGCAGCGGCCCGGGCCGGCATGAGCACGCTGGCACCGCACAGCGCCAGCGCCATCAAGAGCGCGCGCATCACTCAGCCGCGCCCCACAGGTCATGGGCGTCGGCGGCGGTGATGCGCACATCGACGAACTGGCCCACTTCCAGCTTGCGGTGCGGTTCGAAAGGCGGTTTCACATAGACCACGCCGTCGATCTCGGGCGCATCCGAATAGGTACGGCCGGTACCGCCATTGCGGTCCACTTCATCGATGAGCACGCGCAGGGTCTTGCCCACCTTGGCTTGCAGGCGCTTCTTGGAAATCTCTTCCTGCAGCTGCATGACACGGCCACGGCGTTCTTCGCGCACTTCCTCCGGTACCGGATTGGCGATGTCGTTGGCGGTCGCGCCTTCCACCGGGGAATAGGCGAAACAGCCCAGGCGATCGATCTCGGCTTCCTTCAAGAAGTCCAGCAGGTACTCGAATTCGGCCTCGGTCTCGCCGGGGAAGCCGGCGATGAAGGTGGAGCGGATCGTGATGTCCGGGCACAGCGCGCGCCAGGCCTGGATGCGCTCGATGTTCTTCTCGCCATTGGCGGGGCGCTTCATGCGCTTGAGCACATCCGGGTGGGCATGCTGCAGCGGCACGTCCAGGTAGGGCAGGATCTTGCCTTCGGCCATCAGCGGGATGATCTGGTCCACGTGCGGGTACGGATACACATAGTGCAGGCGCACCCAAGCGCCGTACTGCTGGGCCAGTTCGCCCAGGGCACCGACCAGTTGGGTCATGTGGGTCTTGATCGGCTTGCCGTTCCAGAAACCGGTACGGAACTTCACATCCACGCCATAGGCGCTGGTGTCCTGGGAGATCACCAGCAATTCCTTCACACCGGCCTTGAAGAGGTTCTCGGCTTCCAGCATGACATCGGCGATGGGACGCGAGACCAGGTCGCCGCGCATGGAGGGGATGATGCAGAAGCTGCAGCGATGGTTGCAGCCTTCCGAAATCTTCAGATAGGCAAAATGCTTGGGGGTCAGCTTGACGCCCTGCGGCGGCACCAGGTCGATGAAGGGCGCATGCGGCTTGGGCAGGTGCTTGTGCACCGCCTGCATGACCTCGCCCACGGCATGCGGGCCGGTCACTTCGAGGACCTTGGGGTGGATCTTCTGGATGATGTCGTCGCCGTCGGCATCCTTCTTGGCACCCAGGCAGCCAGTGACGATGACCTTGCCGTTTTCGTTCAGGGCTTCGCCGATGGCGTCCAGCGACTCCTGCACGGCGGCATCGATGAAGCCGCAGGTATTGACGATCACCAGGTCGGCACCGTCATAGGACTTGGCGGTATCGTAGCCTTCGGCACGCAGCTGGGTCAGGATCTGTTCGGAATCGACCAGTGCCTTTGGGCAGCCGAGGGAGACGAAGCCGACCTTGGGCAGGGCCGGGGTGGCGGGAGAAGACGGGTTGGACATGGCAGAAGGCTCAGTGAGACGGGCCGCAAACGGCCGAAAATACGGGAAACAGCGAAAAATGCTTTAAAAATCAGGGCGCTATTGTACAACGTCCGCCCGTTTGCGCCCGATTTTGGCTAGTCCGGACGGGCGGCGGCGCCACAAAAGCAAAACGGCCCGCGCGGGGCCGTTTGCTGAAGGGGCCGGGAGGCCGCTTACTTCTTCTGATCCGGCGGCGTGCCGGGCGCGCCAAAGGGGAAGGTGCCGAACATGTTCTTGGTCTGGCTCTGCATCTGCTCCTGCATCTGGATGAACAGGTTCTTGCTCTGTTCGATGTAGTTGCTCATCATGCCCTGCATCATCGGACCTTGCACGTTCATGAACTGGGTCCACATCTCGGGACTGAAAGGCTTGCCTTCGTAGAAGCCCTTGGAATTTTCGGCCAGCTTGTTCTGGATGTCGATGAAGGTCTGGATGTTCTTTTCCAGGTAGTTGCCCATCATGCCCTGCATGGCATGGCCGTAGTAGCGGATGATCTGCGACAGCGCGCCACTGGAGAACATCGGCACACCGTGCGACTCTTCTTCCAGAATGATCTGCAGCAGGATGCTGCGGGTCAGGTCATCGCCGCTCTTGGCGTCGACCACGGTGAATTCTTCATTATCCAGCACCAGTTGCTTGACGTCGGTCAGCGTGATGTAGGAACTGGTCTGGGTATCGTAAAGACGGCGGTTGGGGTATTTCTTGATCAAGCGATCTGCCGAATTTTTTGCAGTAGTCATCTGAAGTCCAGTCTCTCTCTCATTGCAGCCGTCTTGCCGGCCTTGGTTTGCAGCGGTGCGGGAGGCTTCGATGCAGTCCTCACCCGCGGGCGTCCGGGACATTGCGCTGTCCTCTCCTTGCTTCTTCACTCTTCTGCCGTCTGCCGCCTGCGTTTTGCAGGGCAGCAACGCAAGCCATTATAGGGGTGAAGAGCGGCAAAAGGGGAGCTCTGACGTGCCAGACTGACAAAATCCCAGCCTGCGGCACACGTAAAAACGGCCACGCTTGCGGCACTGCCGCGTGCGTGGCCGTCGAGGACGGCATCAGCCCATGTACAGGCCGCCGTTGAGCGAGAAGTCCGAACCGGTGGCGTAACCGCCTTCAGCCGAAGCGATCCAGGCGACGATGGAGGCGATTTCCTCCGGCTCGCCCAGGCGCTTGACGGGGATGCCGGAGACGATCTTCTCCAGCACTTCCGGACGGATGGCGCGCACCATGTCGGTACCGATGTAGCCCGGCGAGACGGTGTTGACGGTCACGCCCTTGGTCGCCACTTCCTGCGCCAGCGCCATGGTGAAGCCGTGGATGCCGGCCTTGGCGGTGGAGTAGTTGGTCTGGCCGAACTGCCCCTTCTGGCCGTTGACCGAGGAGATGTTGATGATGCGGCCGAAACCACGCTCGCACATGCCCTCGATGACCTGCTTGGTCACGTTGAACAGCGAGTTCAGGTTGGTGTCGATGACGGCGTCCCAGTCACCCTTGCTCATCTTGCGGAACTGGCCGTCGCGGGTGATGCCGGCGTTGTTGACGAGCACGTCCACTTCGCCGATCTCGGCGCGGACCTTCTCGAAGGCGGCCTTGGTGGACTCCCAGTCCGAGACGTTGCCTTCGGATGCGTGGATGTCATAGCCGTGGGCGCGCATGGTCGCCAGCCAGGTGTCCTTGCGGGTGGAATTGGGGCCGCAGCCGGCCACCACGGTGTAGCCGTCCTTGCACAGACGGGTGCAGATGGCGGTTCCGATGCCGCCCATGCCGCCGGTCACGTATGCGATACGCTTGCTCATTATGTTGCCTCCTATAGGGATGGTGATTTATTGGGGTAAGCCCTGCCCCCCCTCTTTCGCGTCTGCTGTGCGCCGCATTGGTGGAAGTCGTTCCTGCGAAGAACGCTCCTTTGTCTTGTCAGGCCCGGCAACGCCGCGGATGCGCTGCTGGCCGTCTCTCTCTGTCGGCGGGCCCGTCAGGGTCCCCGCCCTCTTTTCATCAATGCCGCCGGCTTCTGTGGTCTTTCCTGGCCGGCTGGCAGATTCACGTCAGCCCACCAGTTGGTCAGCCTTGGCCTTCACATAGCGGCCCGGCGCCGGTTCGATGGCCTTGTAGCGCGTCGACCCCGGCGCCTTGGGTGCGGCCACCTTGCGCCCGCCCTGCTTGGCCAGGAACGTCGCCCACTCGCCCCACCAGCTGCCGGGATGCTCGGTCGCGCCAGCCATCCAGGCATCGGCATCGCTGCCGGCCTTGGCCTTGTCGTTGACCCAGTAATTGCGCTTGTTCTTGGACGCCGGATTGATGACCCCGGCAATGTGGCCCGAGGCACCCAACACGAAGCGGTTGTTGCTGCGCTTGCCGGCATTGATCAGGTCCAGCGAGGCGTAGGCCGATTTCCAGGGCACGATGTGGTCATCGCGCGAGGCGTAGATGAAGGTCGGCGCGCTGATCTTGCGCAGGTCGATCTTCTCGCCGCCCACCGTCAGGCGGCCCGGCTCCTTGAGCGCATTTTCCAGGTACATGTGCCGCAGGTAGTAGCAGAACATCGGACCCGGCAGGTTGGTGCTGTCGGCATTCCAGTACAGCAGGTCGAAGGCGCTGGGCTTCTCACCCTTCAGGTAATTCGATTCGACGTAGTTCCACAGCAGGTCGTTGGGACGCAGGCTGGAGAAGGCGCTGGCGAAATCGCGCCCGGCCATCAGGCCGCGCTTGCCAATCATCTGCTCACGCAGGGCCAGCTGCATGTCGTCGATGTAGACATCGATGGCACCGGTATCGGAAAAATCGAGGAAGGTCGTCAGCAAGGTGAGGCTGGCGACCGGGTCTTCACCACGCGCAGCCAGCAGCGCCAGCGCGCAGGACAGGATGGTGCCGCCCACACAGAAGCCGAGGGCATTGATCTGCGGTTGCTTGCTGATCTCCTGGACGATGTGGATGGCGCGCACCACGGCGTCGTCCACGTAGTTTTCCCAGGTGGCGGTCTCGACGGCGGCATCGGCATTGCGCCAGGAAATCAGGAACACCGTGTGACCCTGCTCTACCGTATAGCGCACCAGCGAATTCTGCGGCTGCAGGTCGAGGATGTAGAACTTGTTGATGCAGGGCGGGACGATCAGCAGCGGTACCGTGTGCACGGTCTTGGTCAGCGGCGCGTACTGGATCAGCTGGAACAGTTCGTTCTCGAAGATCACCGAACCGGCGCTGGCCCCGACGTCGCGACCCACTTCGAACGCGGTCTCATCGGTCTGCGAGATATGGCCCTTCTGCAGGTCGGCCAGCAACTGGGCGATGCCTTGCGTCAGGCTCTCGCCGCGCGTTTCCAGGATCTTCTGCTGAGCCACCGGGTTGGTGGCGAGAAAGTTCGCAGGCGACATCGCATCGATCATCTGCTGCACCGCAAAACGCAGTTTGTGGCGCACCTTCTCGGTGCCCTTGACCGCATCGGCGAGCGCCAGCAGGAAGCGTGAATTCAATTGATAGGCAGCCGCCTGGAACGCGAAGTAAGGATGTTCCTGCCAGGCCGGCGCGGAAAGACGGCGATCAGTGATGGCGGGCGTCTTCGCAGCCAGCACGGATTGCCACAGCTCGCCGAATTCGCGGGTGTAGTCCTGCTGCAGGCGGACCAGATCGGCGGGATCGAGCGTCGCGCCGTGCTCGCCGAGCTGCTTGAGCAGCACCGTTGGATCGATCTGTCCCGCACCGGGCGGCATGGCGCCGCCGGGAAAGCCCGGCATCTGCGGCATCCCCGCCATCGCGGGCATGGGCGGCAAATGCGACTTGAACTGCTCGAACTGGGATTGGAATTGGGACTGCAGCGAGGTCCAGAACTTCGGATCGGACATCTGTGCCAGCCACGCGGATACATCGGGAGAAGGTTGCTGCGGATTCTGCTTGTTCATGCTCGGATCTGCAATTTTCGCGTATCGTTACGGTTTGTCTCGACGCGCATTTCACCATGGTCATCGTCGCTATCGCATGGCTCTACGTCGTCTTCATGATGTCGATCACCGAACAGTCGGCGGTCGCTGGCGTCGCCACTTTCCTGCTGTACGGGATAATTCCCCTGACCATCGTTTTATACCTGATGGGTACGCCGCAACGCAAGCGGAATCGTCAAAAGATGAAGAAATTGACAGCCGAGCGCAAGGAAGAAATCAAAGATGACAGTTCCGTTAAACGCGAGTCTGTCATCAAGGACGAGGCGCCGCGCGATCCCGCTGCATGAGCCGGCGCACATCCAGGGGCTCTTCCAAAAAGTTAGAAAACGGGATCATCGCGCACCATCATCGTGAGTCCGCAGCCCGCGCAGCGCGCCGGTTTGCGCACTGCATCATGGCGGGGGAGCGTTCAGCAAAACTCAGCAAAACGTCTTCCATCCCCTCAGTGCCGCACCACCCGCCGCAGGGCAATCTGGCGATAGCGGGGTTTCAGTACGGCAAGCATGTCGCGCAAGACGGCCGATCCGCGCCAGGGGGGCGAGACATAGGCCATCCGTAACTTCAGCCCGCCACTGTCACGTAACTCACAATCAAGCATGGCGATCATGCTGCCATCGAGCCAGGCATAGACATGGACCTCGTTGGCCTGGCGTTGCTTGGGGCCTTCGATCTGCCAGCCGCAGGGATGGAGGGGGCCGAGGCTCATCGCGCCGCTCCCGTCAGATCGAACAAATGCCAGGCCAGGTGCACTCCCAGCAGCAGCAAGCCGATGAAGAAGCAGCGACGGAAGGTAGCGGGACGCACCCAGGTCCGCACGCGGGTACCGATGGCCATGCCCAACAAGGCTGGCACCAGCACGATCAGCGAGGCCCAGCCTACGCCTGCACTGAAGGCTCCGCCCTGCCCGAGGTTGACGGCCAGGGCCAGCGTGGAGACCGTAAAGGACAAGCCCAGCGCCTGAATCAACTGGTCACGCGGCAAACCCAGCGCCTGCAAATAGGGCACGACCGGAATCACGAACACGCCGGTGGCCGCAGTGACCAAGCCGGTGGCCAGACCGATCACGGGCGACCACCAGCGTTCCCGCTGCGGCAGCACCGTGGGCGTCCACGCCGCCAGACCGGCCAGCGCGTAAAGCATCAGTGCTACGCCCAGCACCACGATGGCGTGCCGCCCACCATCGCCGCGCATGAAGCCGGCACCGGCCAGCGTGCCGATCACTACGCCGGCGAGCAGCGTCCGCAGGCGTTTTGCCAGCATCAGGAACGCGCCCCCGGTGGCCAGCTGCCAGCCATTGGTGACCATCGATGGCAGGATCAGCAAGGCCACCGCTTGTACCGGCGGCATCACAAGGCTCAGCAATCCGACCGCCACCGTCGGCAAGCCCAGACCGATCACGCCCTTGACGAAACCGGCCAGCAGGAATACCGCCAGGCTTACGGCAAGCATGGTGGCATTCATGTCGACGAGGGAAAGCAGGCTGGGCATGACAGGAAAATGGCCGGGAATGGCAGGCAGCGGAAGATCAGGGATTCCCAGTCTGCCAGTCCTCGCCCGCGCTGGAAATGTGGAATACACTTAGCCAGCCTTCGGCCTGGCCGAAGGCACAATATCTCGCTACCTCTCCTTCCCGGGCCCCGTACGCCGATGAGCCATCGCTTTGAACTCTCCGACCTGCGTCTTTTCCTGCACATCGTGGAAAGCGGCAGCATCACTGGCGGGGCCGAACGTGCCCACATGGCGCTGGCCTCGGCCAGCGCGCGCATCCGCAACATGGAAGATGCTCTGGGCACCGCCTTGCTGGAGCGCGGCCGGCGCGGCGTCCAGACCACCGATGCTGGCCGCGCGCTGGCCCACCACGCGCGCATGATGGCGCAGCAGATGGAACAGCTGCGCGATGAACTGGGCCAGTATGCGCAAGGCCTGAAGGGCCATATCCGCCTGCTGTGCAATACCTCGGCCATGACCGAGTTCCTGCCGGAGGTGCTGGCGCGCTTCCTGGCACGACATCCGCACACGGATATCGAACTGGAAGAAAAACTGAGCTATGAAGTGGTGCAGGCCGTGGTGGATGGGGTAGCCGATGTCGGCATCATCGCCGACTCCACCGATAGCGGGCCGCTGCAGACCTATCCCTTCCGCCAGGATCATCTGGTGGCGGTGCTATCGAAGAAGCATGCGCTGGCGCGCCGCAAGTCACTGGCCTTCAGCGAATTGCTGGGAGAGGATTTCGTCGGGCTGTCGGGCGACAGCGCCCTGCAGCAGCATCTTTCCGGCCATGCCACGCGTGCCGGGCGGCGTCTGCAATACCGCGTGCGGCTGCGCAGCTTCGACGGCATCTGCCGCATGGTAGAGCATCAGGTCGGCGTGGCCGTGATTCCGGCGACGGCGGCCCAGGACTGCGCGGCGCACATGGACATTCGCGCCATCCCGCTCACCGATGGCTGGAGCCGCCGCCAGTTGCTCATCTGCGTGCGCGGATTGGAGGGCTTGCCGGGACCTACGCGCGAACTGATTCATGCCTTGCAGCGCCACCCGTGAGGCATCAAGAAAAATGGCGGCTCCGTAGAGCCGCCATCGTCACTTGAGCCAGACCAGCGAGCCCATGCGCCCGGTGGTCTTGTCACGCCGATAGGAATAGAAACGCGGATCGCTCACGGTACACAGACCGCCACCGCTGACATCATGCACATCCATGCTGGCCAGCCGCTGGCGGGCCAGTTCATAGATGTCGGCCAGGTACTTGCCGGGACGGCCCGGATAAGCGCGGAAGGCATGTTGCGCTGCTGCCTGCTGCGTAATGAAGGCCTCGCGCACTTCGGCACCGACCTCGAACTGTTCCGGCCCGATGGCCGGCCCCAGCCAGGCGATGATGTCCTGCGCTCCACGCGCGCGCATGGCGCCCACGGTGGCTTCGAGCACGCCGCCAGCCAGTCCGCGCCAACCCGCATGGGCCGCCCCGACCACCGTGCCGGCGCGGTCGCAGAACAGCACCGGCAGGCAATCGGCCGTCATCATCACGCACACCGCGCCGGGCGTGCTGCTGATGCAGGCATCTGCCGTGGGCTGATCGGGCAATGCTGCGGCGTCCAGTACGGCGACGCCATGCACCTGCGTCAGCCAGGCCGGTTCGGACGGCAACAAACGGCGCAGCAGCGCACGATTGCGCGCTACCAGCGCCGGGTCATCGTCGACATGCGTGCCCAGGTTCAGGCCGCCCCCGCCCTGCCCGTCGCCATACGGCGCGGGACTGAAGCCCCCTGCCCGCAGCGTGGTCAGGGCACCGATGTTGGCAGGCGCAGCCCAGTCGGGGATCAGCAATTCCATGGACGGGCTCGCTCAATAGTCGTCATCGTCTTCGTCATAGTCGCCCAGGACCGGATCGGCTTCCTCGCTCATCTCGGGGATCACCGCCAGGGCCGGATCGATGTTGGCGCTCTTGAGCAGGGCTTCGATATCCGCCGGCAAAGGCGCGGCCCACTGGCGGAACTTGCCCGAAGTGGGATGCACCAGGCCCAGGCGCCCGGCCAGCAGGGCCTGGCGCGGGAAGACCGAGGCCAGGTGCTGCTTGCCATAGAGCGCATCGCCCACCAGCGCGAAACCCAGCGACTGCAGGTGCACGCGGATCTGGTGGGTACGGCCGGTTTCCAGGCGGCAATGCACCAGGCTGACCGGCTTGCGGTCGATCTCGCCGGTGGCCAGGCGCCGGTAATGGGTCACCGCCGGCTTGGCGCGCATGCTTTGCGACACGGCCATCTTGATGCGGTCGCGCGGATGGCGTGCCATCGGCGCGTTGATGGTGCCGGAGAGCTGCGGCAGCCCCCATACCAGGGCCAGATACTGGCGCTTCATGCTGCGTGCCTGCAACTGGCGCACCAGGTCGGTCTGCGCGGCCAGGGTCTTGGCCACCACCATCAGGCCGCTGGTTTCCTTGTCCAGCCGGTGCACGATGCCGGCGCGGGGCACGTTGGCCAGGCCCGGGCAATGATGCAACAAGCCGTTGAGCAGCGTGCCGCTCCAGTTGCCGGCCGCCGGATGCACCACCAGGCCAGCAGGCTTGTTGAGGATGATGATGGACTTGTCCTCGTGCAGGATGTCCAGCGCCATGGCTTCAGGGGCATAGGGCTGGTCGGCCGGCACCGATTGCGGCGCCACCTCCACCAGCTCGTCGCCCAGCATGGTCATCTTGCCCTTGGCGGGCGCGCCGTCGACGGTGACGTGGCCGTCTTCGATCCATTGTTGGATGCGGCTGCGCGAGAATTCGGGCATGAGGCCGGACAGAACCTTGTCCAGCCGCTGGCCGATGACCTCGTCATCCAGGCGGAAACTCAGGGGCTCCAGGCCGGAGACGCTTTCGCCGCCGGCTTGCTCGCCGTCATCGAAATCGTCCTCCAGCGGGAGGTCGGTCTTTACAGGCTCATCGCCATTTGTAATCGGAAGGGGTTTCTTACGTGACATCAGCTATAATCGCCGGATCGGGTTGATTGTATTTCGGGTATCGATGCAGCCGGCTCGGGTAGGCGCTCAGCGCCATGCACAACTGATAGTCCCAGACAAGCACACAAGAGTCATGCACAAAATCTTATTGAAGTTCTTCATCATCGGTTTTGCCCTCTCGCTCACCGCCTGCGGCCTCTTGCCGGAACAAAAAGACGAGACGGTCGGCTGGTCTGCCTCGAAATTATACTCGGAAGCCAAGGATGAACTGAATGCCGGCGGCTACGACAAGGCCATCAAGTATTTCGAGAAGCTGGAATCGCGCTACCCGTTCGGCACCTACGCCCAGCAGGCGCAGATGGACATCGCCTACGCCTACTACCGCCAGAACGAGCAGGCGCAGGGCCTGGCTGCGGTGGACCGCTTCATCAAGCTGCACCCGAACCACCCCAATGTCGACTACATGTATTACCTGCGTGGCCTGATCAACTTCAATGATCGCACCAGCATCTTCGACACCTTCACCGACCAGGACAACACCGAGCGCGATCCCAAGGCCATGCGTGACGCCTTCGATTCGTTCAAGCTGCTGGCCGAACGTTTCCCGGACAGCAAGTACACCCCGGACGCCATTGCACGCATGAAATACCTG
Source organism: Herbaspirillum sp. 1173 (assembly GCF_031455335.1). Taxonomy (NCBI): domain Bacteria; kingdom Pseudomonadati; phylum Pseudomonadota; class Betaproteobacteria; order Burkholderiales; family Oxalobacteraceae; genus Herbaspirillum; species Herbaspirillum sp. 1173. The sequence continues at coordinate 1,535,944 of NZ_JAVDSP010000001.1, forward strand.
GTCAATGCCATGTCCCAGTACGACGTCCACGTGGCCAACTACTACTTCCGCCGTGGTGCCTACGTGTCGGCCGCCAACCGTGCGCAGGCAGCCATCAAGCAATATCCGGACTCCCCGGCCAACGAAGAGGCACTGTTCATCCTGATGCGCTCCTACGAAGCCCTGGGCCAGACCAAGCTGAAGGAAGATACCGAACGCATCATCCAGGCCACCTACCCCAACAGCCCCTGGTACAACGGCGGCCCCAAGCAGAAGGCCAAGCCGTGGTGGAAGGTCTGGTAATGGAAGCCATTGCCACGCAGGTCTGACGATCGTGTGCTGATGAAAAAATGCCGCCCGGTGATGAACCGGGCGGCATTTTCGTTTGGAGCGAAGTGAACGCGGCTTCGGGCGGGCGGTCTATCTTGGCGATCGCCTGCCCCGGCGAATTGCGCGCGGGTCGCTCGCAAGACAGGGCAGCGTGAGACCGTGTCCCGGCCCCTTCAACAGAAGATCAGAAAAAACAACACCATGAGCAACGGACTCCTCACTGCCGTCGCGGCCGGCCTGGCGCTGCCGCCCCTGGCCGTCATCGGCTTCTTCGTCAATCGCATGAAGCACATCCATCAACGCACCCAAGACCGTATCTTCACGCTCAAGCGTGGGGCGGGGCTGTTGACGGCAAGCATCCTGGGCAGCATCTCCACCACCTTCGTCGGCCTGTACCTGATCGGCATGATTTCCCCGCCCGCTCGCTGCGCGGGTGCCTGCTACGGCACGGCATCGGCCTCCCAGGTCGATGCAATCTTCTGGAGCTTCTTGCTGATGTACCTCAGTTTCATGCTCTTCCTGGGCTTCGGCGCTCAGCGCAGCTGGCAACTGGTGGCACGGGAGACGGCCCGGGCGCAGACTGTGACCACTCCGCCCGAGGCCTGAGCTGCCCAGCCGCTGCGCTCAAGCGCGCAGCTCCGCTTCGGCACCGCCGCGTGCCGCTCAGCCTTCCAGCTTGCGGCGGAACACCCAGCTGCTCTCGCTGGAGGCTTCCGGCGCAAAGGCATAGCCTTCGACGTCAAAGGCCTTCAGCTTTTCCGGCTGGCTGATGTTCTTCTCGGCGGCATAGCGCGCCATCAGGCCGCGCGCCCGCTTGGCGTAGAAGGAAATGATCTTGTACTTGCCGCCCTTCCAGTCCTCGAACACGGGAGAGATCACCTGCGCCTTGAGCAGCTTGGGCTTGACCACCTTGAAATATTCCTCCGAAGCCAGGTTCACCAGCACCGGTGTCTTCTGTGCCGCCAGTTCATCATTGAGCGCTTCAGTGATTTCGTTGCCCCAGAAGGCATAGAGGTCCTTGCCGCCCGGATTGGCCAGCTTGGTACCCATTTCCAGGCGATACGGCTGCATCAGGTCCAGCGGACGCAGCATGCCGTACAGGCCCGACAGGATGCGCACGTGGTTCTGCAGGTAGTCGAGCTGCTTGGCCTTGAGCGAGCCCGCATCCAGCCCCTCGTAGACATCGCCGTTGAAGGCCAGCACCGCCTGTTTGGCGTTCTTGGTGGTGAACTTGCGCGACCAGCTGGCATAGCGGTTCACGTTCAGCACCGACAGCTGGTCGGAGATACCCATGAGGCTGCCGATCTCGGCCGGCGACTTGGTCTTGAGGACCTCGATCAGTTCCGCCGAACGCGGCACGAAGGCCGGTGTGGTGTGGAGGTCGGTGGTGGGCGGCGTGTCGTAGTCCAGCGATTTGGCGGGAGACAAAACAATCAGCATGAGGCGTTCATCCAATGATCAGGTTGGGACAAGGTGGCCGCCATCATACCCAAAGCGCGGCACTTGCGTGCGGTAGCATGGTTTGGAGCCGATATGAAAATTTGGACAACAAAAGCCCGGCTGTTGGGGCTTTGATCCCTGGCACCCGGCTCCTACACTGAAGCATTGGACGAAAATGGCAATCCGCCTCTGCCTGCCATCCAGCGCCCGAGCCCCCGCCTGCATTGCCGCGCCGCATCCCATCTGATCCCACGCCAAGGAAACGCCATGAACTGGTTCTACGATCTGCGCATCGCCCGCAAGCTGCTCCTGACCTTCGCCACCATCCTGCTGCTGACCGGCGTGCTGGGGGTGTTTTCCATCGTACAACTCTCGCGCGTCAACGATGCGTCCACCGAGATTGCGACCAATTCCCTGCCCAGCGTGCGCTATCCGCTGGAAGCCAAGGTGGCACTGGCCCGCATCCGCACCGTGCAACTGCAGCACCTGCTGCCCGGCAACGAGGCCAACGTGGAAGCCAATGAAAAAGTCATCAGCGACATGCTGGCCGGGCTCAACAAGGCGCTCGACAAGTACGAGCCGCTGGTCAACATGCCCGACGAACGTACCTATTTCACGGCCATCAAGAGCGACCTGGCGGTCTTCACCAAACAGCATCAGGAGCTGGCCAAACTGGTCCGCGGGCAACAGACCGATGCCGCACGCGAGCTGCTGATGAAACAGATCACGCCGGTCTACCTGCGCTTGTTCGAGAACATGGACAAGGCCGTGGCCATCAATATCGACGCCAGCGAGAAGACGGACCACGATGCCCAGGTGCGCTATGAAAATTCCCGCCTGCTGATCGGCGTACTGCTGGCCGCCTGCATCGGCTTGGGCCTGCTGTTGGCGACCTGGGTGGCCCGGATCGTCTCGCGCCCCTTGCAGGAAGCCATGCACGTGGCCGAACGGGTGGCCGAAGGCGACCTGACGGTACATATCCAGCCTGCCGGACGTGACGAAACCGGCCGCCTGATGGGCTCTCTGAAGGCCATGAACGACAGCCTGCTGCGTATCGTGACGCAGGTTCGTGAAGGAACAGACACCATCAATACCGCCTCCCGCGAAATCGCCAGCGGCAACCTCGACCTCTCCAGCCGTACCGAGCAGCAAGCCAGCTCTCTGGAGGAAACCGGCTCGGCCATGGAAGAGATCACCTCCACCGTCAAGCAGAATGCCGATAATGCCCGCCAGGCCAACCAGCTGGCGCATTCGGCTTCCGATGTGGCGACCCAGGGCGGCAGCGTGGTGTCGCAGGTAGTCGATACCATGGGGGCGATCAATGCCTCGTCGCGCAAGATCGTGGACATCATCAGCGTCATCGACGGCATTGCCTTCCAGACCAACATTCTCGCGCTGAACGCCGCCGTGGAAGCGGCCCGCGCAGGCGAACAGGGCCGGGGATTCGCGGTCGTGGCCTCCGAGGTGCGCTCGCTGGCGCAGCGCTCGGCGGCCGCCGCCAAGGAGATCAAGACCCTCATCGATGATTCCGTGGCCAAGGTCGATACCGGCAGCCGCCTGGTGGAGCAAGCCGGCAGCACCATGACCGAAGTGGTCGCCAGCGTGCGCCGCGTCACCGACATCGTCAGCGAGATCACCGCCGCCAGTTCCGAACAAAGCAATGGCATCGAGCAGGTCAACCTGGCCATCACCCAGATGGATGAGGTGACCCAGCAGAACGCCGCGCTGGTGGAACAGGCCGCCGCAGCGGCCGGCTCGCTGCAGGAGCAGGCGGGCAGGCTGTCGGAACTGGTGAGCGTGTTCAAGCTGGAGCGCGCCCATGCCGCCGCGCAGGCGGCCCCGGTGGCTGCGCGGTCTGCTGCACTGTCGCCCAAACCGCAGCCGCGGCCGCAACCCAAGCCAGCCGTCCGCAAAGCCGCAGCGGCACCGGCACTGCCGGCCGCCCCTGCCCCCAAGGCAGGCAAGTCGGCCAAGACACCGTCTGCGGAGGAGGGAGACTGGGAACAATTCTGAGCCGGCCCGGGGATGGAGGCCTGTTCAAGTTGGGCAGCGGACTTGCCGTTAATCAACAAGACTGGCAGCATGCAAGCTGTCAGGAGCGCACTGTTGCAGTCAACCGGTGCTCTTGCAGGGGCAGTCTGTCGGCACTTTGCCGGCATTTCGCTGTCCATGGTGAACAAGCAAGACGAATTGCACAGGCTGCCCGCCTGATCCCGCCGGCCATCGGCAAGGAGGACATCATGAAACGCGACAAAGCCCTCATGGGCGAAATCCTGAAGCAACTGGCATCCTTCGGTACCCTCTACGGCGACGTGGAAAAGATCCAGAGTGCCCTGCCCGGCCAGGTGGCCCCGGAGGTGATCCTGCATCATCTGCGCCTGCTCTATGATCGCGGCCTGGCGGCGGTCGACATGCACAATTTCTGGCGCGTCACCGATCAGGGGTATGATGCGCTCGAAACCGGTGGCGAGCTCTTCGGCAAGCAGGAAGCGCCGCTACCCGGACAACGTGGCATCGACAACTAGTTTTCAATTCAATGAGCATCCAGGCAACACCCTCTCTCTCCCCTGCACCGTCCTTTCCCTCCGGCACACCCGCTGACGTCCCCGCCGGACGTCAGCGGGTGGTGTTGGACACCAATGTCTGCCTCGACCTGTTCGTCTTCCGCGATCCGCGCTGGGCGGCGCTGCAGGCCGCGCTGGAACAAGGGACCGTGGAGGCCTACACCCGCGAGGATTGCCGCAGCGAGTGGCTGGCCGTGCTGGATTATCCGCATCTGCCGATCACTGCCGAGACCAAACCCGCGATCTGCGCTGAATTCGACCGCCTGCTGCGGTGTCTGCCGCTGGCTCAGGTCAACACCTTCGGCCTGCCCATCTGCACCGATCGCGACGACCAGAAATTCCTCGAACTGGCCCTGCAATGCCAGGCCCACGTGCTGGTCAGCAAGGACAAGGCGGTCCTCAAGCTGGGCAAGCGCACCGTCAAGCGCGGCCTGTTTGCCATCGTGCCGCCCCAGCTCTGGCGCGCCGATGCCTTCCTTGATGCGGCCATCTGAAGGCGGCCGCGAATGCGGCTAGAATAGCGGGCTTGCGACCATCACAAGAACGAGCCCGCTGCAATGAGCACCCCCAACATCGTCACCAAGCTGCCCAAGGTGGGCACTACCATCTTCACCGTCATGTCTGCATTGGCCAGCGAAAAAGGCGCGGTCAACCTGGGACAGGGCTTCCCCGATTTCCATTGCGACCCGGCCCTGGTGGATGCGGTCACCCGCGCCATGCAGGACGGCCTGAACCAGTACCCGCCCATGGCCGGCGTGCTGCCGCTGCGCGAAGCCATCGCCGACAAGGTGGAGCGGCTCTACGGCCACCGCTATGATCCGGTCTCCGAGATCACCGTCACGGCCGGAGCCACCCAAGGCATCCTGACTTCGGTACTGTGCGCGGTGCATCCGGGTGACGAAGTGGTCGTGATCGAGCCGGTCTATGACTGCTACGTGCCGGCCATCGAGCTGGCCGGTGGCGTGCCGGTGTTCGTGCAGATGGAAGTGGGCGCGGCGGGTTACAGCATCCCCTGGGACAAGGTCCGCGCAGCGGTCACGCGCAAGACCCGCATGATCATGGTCAACACCCCGCACAACCCGACCGGCAGCGTCATGCGCGCGGCCGACGTGGACGCGCTGGCCGACATCGTGCGCAGCACCGATATTCTGATCCTCTCCGACGAAGTCTATGAACACATGGTCTTCGACGGCCAGCCGCATGAATCGCTGGCGCGCCATCCGGAGCTGGCCGAGCGCAGCTTCATCAATTCCAGCTTCGGCAAGACCTATCACGTCACCGGCTGGAAGGTCGGCTATGTGGCGGCCCCCGCTGCGCTGACTGCCGAATTCCGCAAGGTACACCAGTTCAACGTCTTTACCGTCAACACGCCGGTGCAGTATGGCTTGGCCGAGTATATGAAGAACCCGGCACCGTACCTGGATTTGCCGGCGTTTTACCAGCGGAAGCGTGACCTTTTCCGCACAGGACTGGCCAACACCCGGTTCGAATTGCTGCCCTCGCAAGGCACCTATTTCCAGTGCGTGAAGTACGACGCCATCTCGGACCAGTCCGAGGCCGAATTCTGCAAGTGGCTCACCAGTGAAATCGGCGTGGCCGCCATTCCGGTCTCGGCCTTCTACAACACGCCCAGGGAATCGGGCATCGTGCGCTTCTGCTTCGCCAAGAAGGATGAGACGCTGCAACTGGCGCTGGACCGGCTGGCCAAGCTGTAACACGGCTGGTGCGCAAATCGTTTATATATTTTCCGTAACGTGACTTCCCCCCTCAACACGACACGCAAAAAAGGAACGCCATGATCGACGTCTACAGCTGGGCCACGCCCAACGGCCACAAGGTTCACATCATGCTGGAAGAATGTGGACTGCCCTACACCGCGCATGCCATCGATATCGGTGCCGGTGACCAGTTCACGCCCGAATTCCTGAAGATCTCGCCCAACAACAAGATCCCCGCCATCGTCGATCCCGATGGTCCGGACGGTGCGCCGATCTCGCTGTTCGAGTCCGGTGCCATCCTGATCTACCTGGCTGGCAAAACCGGACGCTTCCTCGGCGAGACCGTGCGTGAGAAGTATGAAGTGCTGCAATGGGTGATGTTCCAGATGGGTGGCCTGGGGCCGATGCTGGGCCAGGCGCACCACTTCCGCCTGTATGCTCCGGAGCAGATCGAATACGCCGTGAACCGCTACAGCAACGAAGCGCGCCGCCTGTACCAGGTGATGGAAAAGCAGCTAGGCCAGCACGCCTACCTGGCTGGCGAGAACTACACCATCGCCGATATCGCCTGCTTCCCGTGGACCCGTTCGCACAAGAACCAGGGCATCGATCTGGCGGACTTCCCCAACGTCCAGCGCTGGTTCGATGCCATCAGCGCACGTCCGGCGGTGCAGCGCGGCGTGACCGTGCTGGCCGACAAGCGCAAGCCGCTGCACGATGACAAGGCCAAGGAATTGCTGTTCGGAAAAAGCCAGTACCAGAAACGCTGATCGGACATTGCCGCGGGCGGCTATCCGGCCCGCCTGCGGCAACCGCATCAGGGACAGGCAAAGGGCGCAAACTCGAAACGGTTGCGCCCTTTTTCCTTGGCGCGATAAAGGGCATCGTCGCTCGCGCGCAGGACCTGCTCCTGGCCGGCGCAATCGCCCTGCATGAGGGCGATGCCGATCGACAGCGTCACCTCCACTTCCCTGCCCTCATGCAGCATGGGCTGGCTGGCAAAGCTGGCCTGCAGGCGCATGGCGAATTCGGCCGCGGCGTGCAGATTGGCACCGGCCAGGATCACCGCGAACTCCTCTCCCCCCAGCCGTCCGGCGGTGTCGGTCTTGCGCAGCTGGCTCCTGAGCACTTGCGCAAAATGCTTCAGGACCTGGTCGCCGACGGCGTGACCGAGGCTGTCGTTGATGCGCTTGAAATGATCCAGGTCGCACATCAGTACCGCGGCCGTGTCGAGCACGCCGCGCTGGAGGCGGTTGTACTCTGCCTGCAGGCGTTGCATGAAGAAACGGCGGTTGGGCAGCTGGGTGAGGTAATCGGTCAGGGCGAATTCCTGCAGTTCCAGTTCGAAGGCCTTGCTTTCGCTGATGTCGCTGATGAAGCCATGCCACAGCGTCGTGCCATCCTCCAGCCGGCGCGGCCTTGCCTGGCCGCGCAGCCAGCGCACACCGTTGCCGGGGGTGATCACGCGGAACTCCAGCATCCAGTGCGAAGCACCGGCCAGCACCGCCTGACGCGCCGCTTCATAGAGCGGCATGTCTTCAGGATGAATGACGGTATCGATGATGACGGGTGTTTCCAGCAACTGCTGGGGGGTGAGCCCGTAGGTTTCGCGCGCGCCTTCGCTGACGTAGGTAAAGTAACCCCGCTCGCCCGGGGGCACGCGGAACTGGAACACCATGCCGGGAATTTCACTGGTCAGGTAATCGAGCATGCGGCTGCTCTTGGCCAGCTTCTCGGTCAGTCGCCGCACCTCGGTGATGTCGGTGGTGGTGCCGATCATGCGCAGCGCATTGCCCTCGGCATCGCGCGCCACCACCTTGCCGCGGCTGCTGATCCACTTGTAGCTGCCATCGCGGCAGCGGATGCGGTGCTCGACCTGGTAAGTATCGGATCGTGAGGCGAAATGCTGGCGAATGGTCTCCTGCACATAAGGCAGGTCATCCGGGTGAATGCGCTGGTAGGCATCCTGCAGATGGCTGGAAAGCTCCCAGTCCTCGTAGCCCAGGATGGCTTTCCAGCCGCGCGAATAATACATCTCGCCGGTGACGGCATTGCGGTCCCAGATGCCGGTACCGCTACCCTCGATGGCCAGCGCCATGCGCTCGTCGGCCTCGCCGGGCGGATCGCTCTTGACCCGCGCATGGACCGGCACCAGGGAGCGCTCGATCGCCAGCATGGCCATCGACACGGCCGCGCCCACGGTGTCGCGGTACGCCTGCTCCAGATGGGAGGCGTCGCCCGGCGCATCGTTGGCGGCGCAGATGGTCAGGATGCCGGCGACCTCGCCGGCGAAGGAACGCAGCGGCAGCATTTCCAGCAGGGAGCGTTCGTGGCGTGCCGCCAGAGCCGTCAGGGCATGCCAGAACTGCGGGGTGTCGGGATCGTCCACCGCCAGCGCCGTCAGCTCGGCCAGGAAAGCCGGCGCCACGCGCGGCGCGGCACCTACGCGCAGGCGGCGGGCCGGGGGATCGAACAGGAAGATGGCCAGCGCACGTTGCGGATAGCTGCCCGAAAAACCGCTGGCGATGCGGTCCAGCAATTGCTCCAGCGGCGCACCCCGGGCAATGTAGGACAGCGTCAGGTTGTTGAAGGCGAGCGCCTTCCGGTAGAACTCGGCATCGGCGTCAACCTGTACGGGCGGGCGTTCTGACATCATGAGAAACAGGATCGGCAAGGACGCAGCGGCGACACCGGATGCGCCGCTGTATGGATGGACATTAGCACCTTATGACAATGCGTGGCAGTTTCTCATCCAGCCCCGCACGAATAACCGTGCTGGCAGGCAAGGACGATGCCATCAGGCCACACTATGCATGAGCTTCTGCGAGGATGCGCGCAGTCAGGTGGAGCGATTCGCCTAGTAACGGCGCACCAGGAATTCCGCCACGCAAACGGGCTTGTCGGACCCTTCACATTCCACGGTAATGAGCCAGGCCAGCTGCACGCCACCGGGGATGTCCTCGGTGGATTCCAGGCGGATGATGCCGCGCACTTTTCGGCCCACCGGCAGGGGTGCCGGGAAGCGTACGCGATTCAAGCCGTAATTGAGCAGCATGCGTACATCCGGCCCCAGGCTGATGGATTCCGACAGCAGGCGCGGCAGCAGCGCCAGTGTCAGGAATCCGTGCGCCACCGTGCCGCCGTAGGGCAGCTCGCGGGCCGCACGTTCAGGGTCAACGTGGATCCATTGATGGTCGCCGGTGGCCTCCGCAAAGCGGTCCACCTGTTCTTGGGTGACGGCAATCCATTCGCTGGTGGCCACTTCCTGGCCTGCCAGGGATTTCAGTTCTTCCAGGCTGGCGATGATGCGCATGCTGGTTTCCTTCCCTTGTCGTTATCGTGTGGCCGGCGCGCAGGCGATGCGCGCTGCCTTTTTTGTCTTGTCCGTTCAGCCATCCTGCCAGACCACCCGGTTGCGGCCCTGCTGCTTGGCCAGGTAGAGACGGCGGTCAGCCATCTCGATCAGTTCGCGGATGTCCTGCTCCGGTGCCGGCACCATGGTGGCCGCACCGATGCTCACGGTCAGCCAGGCACTGACCTTGGAGCGCTCATGCGGGACTTGGTTCGCCTCGATCAGCTGGCACAGCTGCTGGCCCAGGGCCTGGGCCCCTTCCAGCGGGGTGCGCGGCAGGATCATGGCAAATTCCTCGCCGCCGAAACGGGCCGACAGGTCGGCCGGACGCTGGATGCTTTCATCGAGCGTTTGCGCGACCCGGCGCAGCACCGCATCGCCGGCGACGTGACCATAGTTGTCGTTGTACAGCTTGAAGAAATCGACGTCGATCAGCAGCAGGGACAGGTGCAGTCCGTCACGCCGGGCGCGGCGCCATTCAGCGCCCAGGTAGTCGTCGAAATAGCGGCGGTTGGCGATGCCGGTCAGGCCATCGGTATTGGTCAGGCGCTGCAGCTCGAAATTGCTCTTCTGCAGCTGCTGCTGGCTCTCGCGCAGCGCGCGGTAGGCCGCATCGCGCTGCAGCAGGTTGATGTAGGAGCGCGAGTGATAGCGCAGCCGCGCCACCAGTTCGATCACATCGGGCAACTTGACCATGTAATCGTTGGCACCGCCGGCGAAGGCATCGCGCTTGATTTCGGCATCGTCGCGCGAGGACAGCACGATGATCGGCACGTTGGCCAGCACCGCGCTGGCACGGTACTGGCGCACCAGGGTCATGCCATCCACGCCCGGCATCACCAGGTCCTGCAGGATCACCGTGGGACGGGTCTTCTCGGCCACGGCCAGGGCTTCATCGGCGCGGGTGCAGAAGTGAAAGTCGATGTTCTCTTCCTTGGCCAGGGCGCGGCGGATCGCCTCCCCGACCATGGCCTGGTCATCCACCAGCAACACCATGATCTTGTAGTCGTCGGCGGGCAATACGGGGCCGCCACCCGGGGTGTCGGTTGCTTGCACCGAACTCATCATGCTTTCCTTCATTTCAGTTGCGTCACGCCCCGGCCAGCAGCGCCTGCAGCCGTGCCGCCATGGCACTGACCGGCAGCACATCGACGGCGGCGTTGAGCGCTACGGCGGCCTTGGGCATGCCGTAGACGGCGCAGCTCTTCTGATCCTGCGCCAGGGTGTGATAGCCGTTGTCGCGCAGGGCCTTCAGGCCCGCTGCGCCATCGCGGCCCATGCCGGTCAGCAGCACGCCGGTGGCCTTGCCATCCCAGTGGCGCACGATGCTATGGAAGAACGCGTCCACCGATGGCCGGTAGACATCCGTAGGCGCGCCCTCGACATACGCGAGACGGCTGCCCTCCTTGAAGACGAGATGATGATTGCTGCCCGCCAGCAGGACTTCACCCCGGCGCGGCAGATCGCCTTCGACCGCCAGGCGCACGCGCAGCACCGACTGCTGCTGCAGCCACTGCGCCATGCCGGGCGCGAAGGCGGCATCGATGTGCTGCACGATCACGATGCTGCCGGGGAATTCACGCGGTACCTGCTTGAGCAGGGTCGACAGCGCGGCCGGTCCGCCGGCCGACGCCCCGATGGCCACCAGCGGAGCCAGATCGCCCTGGACATTCGGGGCCAGCGGACGCAGCGGCAGGCGCACCGGGGCAGCCATGTCGTCCGGGCTGAGCAAGCCGAGCTGGTCGATCTTCTCGATCAACGCCACCGCATCGCGCTTGCCGGCCGCGCCGATGAGTGCCGGGGTCTGGGTGGCATCGAGCGCGCCATAGCCCATGGCTTCGTAGATCTTGGCAGCACCGGTATCCATGTCGGAGGTCACCACCAGGATGGGGCACGGGGTGTCCTGCATGATGCGGCGGGTGGCTTCCACGCCATCCATCTTGGGCATGAGCAGGTCCATCAGCACCACATCGGGCAACTGCCAGGCGCACATCTGCACCGCCTGTTCGCCATCGCGGGCGATCCAGATCAATTCGTGGCGGCCACTCTCGGCAATCACCCGGCGCAGCACTTCCACCATCATGGGGGTGTCGTTGACAATGCCGATCTTCACGTTGTCGCCTCTCCAATCAAATCCATGACGGCCTGCAACAGGCTTTCATCATGGAAACTGCTCTTGGTGAAATAATGATCGGCCCCGGCTGCCAGGCCACGCTGCCGATCCTCTTCACGGTCCTTGTACGACACGATCATCACCGGCAGCGCCTGCAATTGCGGCGCGCCGCGTATCAGGGTGACCAGCTCGATGCCATCCATGCGCGGCATGTCGATATCGGTGATGACCAGGTCGAAATGCTCGGCACGCACGGCATTCCAGCCATCCATGCCATCCACTGCCACCGTGACCTGATAGCCCCGGTTGGTCAGCAGCTTGCGTTCCAGTTCGCGCACGGTGAGTGAATCATCCACCACCAGCACTTTCTTGCGCACCGCGACGGCCGCCGCACCGGCAGGATCCGCGTCGACCGTCTGCAGCCGTCCCGAGGCGGTGAGCTTTTCCACCGTGCGCAGCAAGTCGGCCACGTCCAGGATCAGCAAGGGCGCGCCATCTTCCATCAGCGCACCGGCCAGGATGTCGGGAATCTTGCCCAGGCGTGCATCCAGCGGTTGCACCACCAGCATGCGCTCGCCCAGGAAGGCATCGACCGCGATGCCGTAGCTGTGTTCCTCCTCGCCGATCACCACCACGCAGACACTGCCGTCCCGGACGCGCCACTGGCCACGTTGCAGCACCTGGTGCGCACTGACCAGGCCGACCTGACGGCCACCGTGGCTGAAGTGCTGGTAGCCTTCGAGGGTCTGCAGGGCCTCGGCCGGCAAACGCAAGGTCCGATTTACGTAGGCCAGCGGAAACGCATAAGGTTCACCGGCGATCTCCACCAGCAGGCTGCGAATCACCGACAGCGTCAGCGGCAACTGCAGCAGGAAACGACTGCCCTGCCCCGGCCGTGTGGTGATACGGATCGTACCGCGGACCTGCTTGAGCATGTCCGCCACCACATCAAGACCGACCCCGCGTCCGGAAATCTCGGTGACGGTCTCGCGCAGGCTGAAGCTGGGCAAGAGCAGAAAGTCCAGCAATTCGGCGTCCGACAGGCGCTCGGCAATGTCCTGGGTCGCCAGGCCGCGCGCCACCACCGTGCGGCGCAATTCGTCCAGGTCGATGCCGGCACCATCATCGGCCACCTCGATCAACAGCATGCCCGCACTGTGCCTTGCCTCCAGCCGCACCACACCCTGCTCCGGCTTGCCGGCCGCACGGCGCGTGCTGCCGTCCTCAATGCCGTGGTCCACCGCGTTGCGCAGCAGATGGCCGAGCGGTGCTTCCAGCTTTTCAAGAATATCGCGGTCGATCTGGGTGGCGGTGCCGCTGATGTCCAGCCGCACCGATTTGCCCAGCGCATTGCCGACGTCGCGCACCATGCGCGCAAAGCCGGCGGTGCCATCGGCAAAGGGCCGCATGCGGCAGGCCAGCGCCTCGTCATACAGTTGTTGCGAGAGATTGACCGAACGCCGGTCGAAGGCATCCAGCGCAATCAATTGTTCACCCAGCAGTTGCTGGTTGGTTTGCATCAGCGCGCGCAATTCGGCCAGCGTGGTCTGGGCGAATTCGTCGAGCTGGCTGGCGGCCAGCTTCTGTTGCAGCAGGTCCAGTGCCTGCACGGCCTCGCGCTGCACGCGCTTCATGCGCAGCATGCTGGCCGAGAAGGGTTTCAGGCGGCGCGATTCCACCAGCGATTCGCCGGTCAGGCTCAGGAGCCGGTCCAGGCTGTCCGCACTGACGCGCACGGCGCGCGCGGCAGCAGTCTGGTTGACGATGGGCGCGCTTGCTCCGGATTGTGGCGGCTCCGTCACTACGGCCGACGGTGCCGGCGCTGGTGGCTGCGCAGCCGCCTCGGCCGCGAAGGCCTCCTGCAGTGCGGCGGAGGGCGCAGGCCAGGGATCGGCATCCGCACCACTCATTACGGCCGGCAAGGCTTGCAGGAAAGCCTGCACCTCGGGACTGCCGGCGTGGTCGACCCAGGTTTCGTCGCCGTCCGGCGGCGAGGCGATCCGTCCCAGCAGATCGGCCCCGCGCAGCAGCACATCAATATGTTTTTTCTCCAGCCGCAGCTTGCCCTGCTGCGCCAGGACGAAGCAGTCCTCCAGCACGTGGGCTACCTTGACGGCGGCTTCCAGGCCGACGATGCGGGCTGCGCCCTTGAGCGAATGGCCGGCACGCATGCAGGCTTCCAGATGCTCGGCCGCCGTCGGTTGCTGCTCCAGCGCCAGCAGGCTGGTATTGAGCTGGGCAATCTGGCTTTCCGCCTCGAAGCGGAACAGGTCCAGCATGGACATCTGGCTCAGATCGGGCGTACTCATGTCATGCTCCGGTTGAGTACGTAGAACAGCAATTCGTGGTCGAGCAGGCCGATGGGACGGCCGCGCCACTCCACCATGCCGCGCGTGTACTGGATGGCCGCCTGGGCCAGCGTGGTCGGCACCGGGGCCAGGCTGTCGGCTGCATAGCGATGGACTCCGGCCACCTCTTCCACCGGAAACACCAGGATCTGCCCTTCGTGCGCCGCCACCAGCAGATGCGGGGCCGGCGTGTCATCAGGCAGCTGGAACACCCGGGCCAGCGAGACGCAGATGCGCAGGCTGCCGCGAATGTTCACAACGCCCGCAATGGCGGTGTTGCGCTGGTGCGGCAAGCTGTGCAGGGGCCGGTTCCCGGCGACTTCCTGCACCACGGACGTGGCAATCGCCAGCCACTCACCGGCAATGCGCACCACCAGGGCCGACGCCAGCACGGTGCGATCTTCCTGATCTTCCTCGGCCGCACCGGCGCGCGCCCACTGCTGCGCCACCTCGCGGGATGCCTCCACCCGATCGAGCTGCTGCAAGGCGGCACGCGCGAAAGTCGGGCAGTTCAGGCAGCGGATGTGATGCGCCAGTTCGGGGCAGCTGCCGTCGCCCTTGGTGCCGATGCGGTTCCAGCAATCCTCGAGGGGCGCGTGCGGCGGGGTCAGCGTCGGCTCAGCCATGATGCGGCTCCTCGGTCGTCGTCACACGGCTGGCGCGCTGGCGCAGGCGCTCGGCTCCTGCGGTATCACCTTGCGCCTGCAGCAGGGCGGCCAGTTGCAGTAAAGCCGCCTGGTGCTGCGGTGCCAGGTACAGCACCTTGCGGTAGCAACGCTGGGCCTGCCCGGCGTCACCGCCGGCATCGTGAATCAGACCCTGCAGATAGAAAGCGTCGGCGCTCGGCCCCTGCTCTTCGATGGCTTGTTCGCACAAGGCAGCCGCTTGCGCGAACTGTCCTGCATCGGCCAGCAAACGAGCACGCTGCAGCAAGGGCTGGCTGCTTGCTGACATCGGTGCTGGCACGGGCGCAGCGAAGGCGTTGATTCCTGAGTCAGCGGCCAACGCCGACGCGGCCGGACGCGCCCGGCGTGCCGGAACAGGCGCAGCCAACAGCGGCTGCGCTGCTGCCAATACTGTCTCGCGCCAGGCCGGTTTCTCCACCGCCACGCGCTTGCGGAAACCGAAGGCCAGTGCAATGCCGGCCGACTCCAGACGCGGACTGAGCAGCAGGCCGCCTTCGGCCGGACCGACGAAGATCACGGCATCCGGTTTCATGAGGCTTTCCAGAAGGCTCACCACCTGGCGCTGCACCTCGCGCTCGAAGTAGATCAGCACGTTGCGGCAGAAGATGAAATCGTAAGGCGCAGCCTGCCGCAGCAAATCCGGTGCCAGCAGATTGCCGGGCGCAAAACGCACCTGGCGCCGGATCGCTTCCTCCAGTTGCCAGCCCTGCTCCACCGTCATGAAATGGCGATCCCGAAAACCCAGGGCCTGTCCCCGGAAGGAATTGCGGCCATAGACACCGGCCGCCGCGATCTCCAGCGAGCGGGTACGAATATCGTAAGCGTCGATGACGAACTGCGACGGCATGACGCCCGCCTCCAGCAGGGCCATGGCGACCGAATACGGTTCTTCGCCAGTGGAGCATGGCAGGCTCAGAATACGCACCGGCACATCGGGCTGCGAAAGCAGCCGCTCCCGCGCAAGCCTCGCCACGGCGAAAATGGCTTCACGGTCGCGGAAGAACCAGGTCTCCGGTACCACGGCCAGTTCGATCAGGGCCTGCAACTCGGCGGCCGACCCCTGCAGCCGTGCCAGATAGTGGCCATCGTCCGCGATGCCCAGCGCCGCCATGCGCTCGCGCACTACCCGTTCGATGAGGCTGCTGCCGACGGTGGCCATGTCCAGGCCCATGACGGCCTTGAGCTTGTCGGCGATCAGCGGCAGGCTCTTCATGCCGGCACCTCCGGGTAGAGCAAGGCGCGCGTAGCCGGGTCGAGCAGGTCGCCCACTTCCACCCGCTGCAGCAGTCCGCCCTGATACGGCATGACAGGCCCGAGGTAGGGGGCTCCCTCATTGCGAACGGCGGCCGGCGTGAAGTGGGCCGGATCAAGGCGCAGCGTATCGGTAGCTTGCGGCAGGATCAGGCCCAGCAGCACCGGCAGCGCCTGCGCGTGGCGGTAATGCACCAGCACCAGGCGCGTACTCACGCGCGCCGGAGCGGGATGACCGAGCGCCAGCATGGACAGGTCGATCACCGGCACGTGGCCGCTGCCATGCGGCAGCAGCCCGGCTACCCATGCGGGTGCGCCGGGCAGCGATTTGCAGGGGGAAAGCGGCAATACCATCGCCACCTCGGCGGTGGGCAAGGCATAGCGCTCTTCCCCCAGGGAAAACAGCAGATGCAGGGACTGGCTCATGAGCACGCTGGGCGGGACCGGTGCGGCGCTCAGTCCGTCACCTTGAAGCGCGAGACGCCATTGCGCAATTCGTTGGAGACCACGTTCAGTTCGTCGATGGCCTGGCTCGATTGCTGCAGCGACTCCACGGTCTGCTGGGCCGCTTCGGAGAGCTGCACCAGCGCCTGGTTGATCTGTTCGGCACTGCTGGCCTGGGCCTGCATGCCTTCGTTGACGATCTGGAAGCGCGGCGCGAGTGCCTGCACCTGGGCAATGATCTGCGACAACTGGCTGCCGGCGGTCTGCACATCCTGCATGCCGCGCCGTACCTGGTCGGAGAACTTGTCCATGCCCATGACGCCGGCTGCCACGGCCGACTGGATTTCCTTGACCATGACTTCGATGTCGTAGGTCGCCACGGCAGTCTGGTCGGCCAGGCGGCGGATTTCAGTGGCTACCACCGAGAAGCCGCGGCCATGCTCGCCGGCCTTCTCGGCCTCGATGGCGGCGTTCAGCGACAGCAGGTTGGTCTGGTCCGCCACCTTGGTGATGGTGGTCACGACCTGGTTGATGTTGCCCGCCTTCTCGTTGAGGATGGCCAGCTTGGCGCTGACCGACCCGGCCGCATCCATCACATTCTGCATCGTGTCGCCCATGCGGGTCAGGCCCGCCTGGCCGCTGCCGGCCAGCGCCGAAGTCTGTTCAGAAACCACCGACACTTCATTCATGGTGCGCACCAGGTCACGCGAGGTTGCATGGATCTCGCGCGAGGTCGCGCCGATCTCGGTGGTGGTGGCAGCCGTTTCGGCGGCGGTGGCCTGTTGCTGGCGGGCCGTGGCGGCGATCTCGGTGACCGACGTCGCCACGCGTGCCGAGGACTTCTGCGCCTGCGAAACCAGCGCGGTCAGCTCATCGGTCATGCGGTCGAAGCCGTTGCCCAGCACGCCAAACTCATCCTTGCGGTCCAGCGCCACGCGGCGCGAGAAATCGCCCGAGCGCATGATGTCGAGCAGGCCCATGAGCTTCTGCAGCGGCTCGTTGATGGCGCGCATCAGGAAGAAGCCGCACACCAGCGCCACCAGCAGCGCTGCCATCAGCGCGCTCATCAGGGTGAACTGGGCCGAGTTGACGGCATCGCCGATGCGCTGGGCGGCGTCGTCGGCGATGCCCTTGTTGGTCTCGACCATGCGCTGCGTCAGTTGATAGCCGGTACGCCATTGCGGACGAATCTGCTCGTTGACGATCTTGTCGATCGGGGCGCGCTGGCTGAAGTCCATCTTCAGCACCTCGCTGACGACGGCACGGTACTTCTGCCGCGTGTCCTTGAATTGCTCGAAGAGCTTGCGGTCAGCATCGCTGAAGATGGTCTTGTCGTAATCTTCCTGCAAGCGGTCGAGGCGTTCGGCGTTGCGGCGCAGCAGTGCCAGGTCAGCCTGGCGCTCGGCATCATTGGCATCGATCTGAATGATCTGCTGGGTCATCAGCAGGTTTTCGTACCACGCAGCGTTGATCTGGGTGCTGTAGTAGAGACCGGGGGTGGAGTCGTTGCGCAGCGCCGTCGCCCCCTTCTCGATGTGGCCAAGGTTGACCGCCGAAATCCCGGCCATCAGTGCCATCAGCAGCAGGATGAGCCCGAAGCTCCCGAGGATGCGTTGCTTGATCGTCCAGTTCTTCATGCGCAGTTTTCCCCCTTTGGAATGAGCACCCCGCCCTGGCGCGCCTTCGTGAGGTGCGCATGAACGAAAGTTCGCCTGTGGCTAACCCGGGCCCTCTAGTGCGATCGGTTGCGGATTAGTGCGGCCTAGTAATACTTCGAGATTATCATTGAAATCTTTCAATATCACTATTATCCCTTGCGCAATGATTCTTTGCCTGAAGGAAATAAAAACGGCACCCGCAGGTGCCGTTTGAGTGCGTCAGCCGATCGGCGGGATCACACCGGCATGGGCTTGTTGTCCTGCAGGTCGAGGAAGCCCTTGATAAGGCGGTAGGCTTTCCAGATCCAGGCCAGCGAGAACACCAGAATCGCCACCGGGATTCCGATCACCGTCGCCCACAGCACGCCGCCGGCGAACAGCCAGAACAGGTACCACCAGAAGGAACGGATCTGCCAGCGATGGTGGGTGTAAAGGAAGGTATCGCGCACGTCGCCGCGCTTGAGGTAATTGACGATCAGGGGCAGCCACGACAGCATGCCCAGCGAAAACACCAGGCAGGCGGCATGCGCCAGGTAGAGCCACCAGACCAGGTCACGGCCGGTCTGGGTCTGTGGGTCGAATACCAGTTCCTGGTTCATCGCGTCTCCTGAAATGAGGGGGAAGCCGGCCCCGACGTCAGGCCAGCAGGTTCAAGATGCCGTCCAAGCCCACAAAATTCAAGCCCACGCTGGCCTGGGCACGCACCACCGGCTTGGCGCGGAAGGCCACCGACAGGCCCGAGATGCCCATCATGCGCAGGTCATTGGCGCCATCGCCCATGACGATGGCCTGGCTTGGTTCGGCACCGATCTCGCGGCAGATGCGTTCCACTGTCGCCCGTTTCTCGTCGGCATTGACGATGCCGCCGACCACCTTGCCGGTGAGCTTGCCGTCGGCCACTTCCAGCGTGTTGGCGTGGGTGTAGTCCAGTTTCAGGCGTGCTTTCATGCGGTCGGTGAAGAAGGTGAATCCGCCTGAGACCAGCAGCGTCTTGAGGCCGGCGGCCTGCACTGCCTTGAGCATGTTTTCCGCGCCCAACGACAATTGCAGGCGCTCATCGTAGACACGCTGCAACGCGCCTGCGTCCAGCCCCTTGAGCAATGCCACACGGCGGGTCAGGCTTTCGTTGAACTCGATCTCGCCGCGCATGGCGGCTTCGGTGATCTCGGCCACCTGCGGTTTCAACCCCTGCATGTCGGCGATCTCGTCGATGCATTCGATGGTGATGAGGGTGGAATCCATGTCCATGGCCACCAGGCGGAAATCGGACAGCTTGCGGCCCTCGTCGATGAAGGCATAGTCCAGGCGCGCCTGCAGGCAAGCCGCATCGATGCTGGCCTTGAGCGCATCGCTCTGGCTCACGCCAGCCACACGCCAGGCATCGGCATCCGGTACGCGGTCGTCTGCAATGCGCTCGGCGCGGCCACCGGCCAGGGCAGCGATGGACTCGATGGCGGAAGACGGCACGGCGTGTTGCTTGGGGGCTTGCAGGATCAGGTTCATGTTGTTCTGTTGATTCATGGGTGCGATGGGATTCGTTGTAGCGCGGCCAGAAAAGCACTCAACCGGTGAGTGCTTTCATGGTCGCCTTGACCTGCTGCACGCGGGCATTCAGGTCCGGCATGTTGGCCGTGATGCGCAGCTTGTCGGGGCCATTCAGTTTGACCTGGCGATTCTTCTGCACCAGCTCGATGATGCGCATGGCGTCGATCGGCGGGTTGGGAACGAACTGCAGCAGCGCCGCTTCGGAATGGGCATCGATCTTGATGATGCCCAGCGGCTTGGCGGCAATGCGCAGGCGGTGCGTTTCGATCAGGGCCTTGGCGGCATCGGGCAGCTTGCCGAAGCGATCGATCAGTTCTTCCTGCAAGGCGTCGATGGCGTCGGCCTTCTCGCAGTTGGCGAAGCGCTTGTAGAGCGACAGGCGCTCATGCACGTCGCCACAGAAGTCATTGGGCAGCAGCGCAGGCGCATGCAGGTTGATCTCGGTGGTGGTCGACAGCGGCGCGGCCAGGTCCGGTTCGCGTCCATCCTTCAGGGCGCGCACGGCTTCGTTCAACATGTCCGAATACATCTGGAAACCGATCTCGTGGATCTCGCCCGACTGATGGTCGCCCAGCACTTCGCCGGCACCACGAATTTCCAAATCGTGCATGGCGAGATAGAAGCCGCTGCCCAGTTCCTCCATCTGCTGGATCGCTTCCAGCCGGCGCTGCGCCTGCTTGGACAAGCCCTGCACATCCTGCACCAGCAGGTAGGCATAAGCCTGGTGGTGCGAACGGCCGACGCGGCCGCGCAACTGGTGCAGCTGCGCCAGGCCGAACTTGTCGGCGCGATGCATGATGATGGTGTTGGCAGTCGGCACGTCAATGCCGGTCTCGATGATGGTGGTACAGAGCAGGATGTTGAAGCGCTGCGCCACGAAGTCGCGCATCACCTTCTCCAGGTCGCGTTCGTGCATCTGACCGTGCGCCACGCCGATGCGCGCTTCCGGCAAAAGCTGCTCCAGCGCGGCCTTGCGGTTGGCGATGGTTTCCACTTCGTTGTGCAGGAAGTAGACCTGGCCGCCGCGTTTCAATTCGCGCAGGCAGGCTTCGCGGATGGTCGATTCTTGTTCGGCGCGCACGAAGGTCTTGATGGCCAGGCGCTTCTGCGGCGCGGTGGCGATCACCGAGAAATCGCGCAGGCCTTCCAGCGCCATGCCCAGCGTACGCGGGATCGGCGTGGCGGTCAGCGTGAGCACATCGACCTCGGCGCGCAGCGATTTCAGGGCTTCCTTCTGGCGTACGCCGAAACGGTGTTCTTCATCGATAATGACCAGGCCCAGGCGCGAGAACTTCACTTCATCGGAGAGCAGCTTGTGGGTGCCGATGACGATATCGATGGTGCCATCGCCCAGTCCCTTGATGGCTTGCGTGACTTCCTTGCCGGTGCGGAAGCGCGACAGTTCGGCAATCTTGACCGGCCAGTTGGCGAAACGGTCGGCGAAGGTGGCGGCATGCTGTTCGGCCAGCAGCGTGGTCGGGGCCAGGATGGCGACCTGCTTGCCGCCCATCACCGCCACGAAGGCGGCGCGCAGGGCCACTTCGGTCTTGCCGAAGCCGACGTCGCCGCAGATGAGGCGGTCCATCGGCTTGCCGCCGGTCATGTCCTTGATGACGGCATTGATGGCGGCGGCCTGGTCGGCCGTTTCCTCAAAACCGAAACTGTCGGCGAAGGCTTCATAGTCATGTGCCGAATACTGGAAGGCATGGCCCTGGCGCAGCGCGCGGCGGGCGTACAGGTTCAGCAGTTCGGCGGCCGTATCGCGCACCTGCTGGGCGGCCTTGCGCTTGGCCTTTTCCCACTGGCCCGAGCCCAGTGCGTGCAGCGGTGCGTCTTCCGGCGAGGCGCCGGAGTAGCGCGAGATCACGTGCAGTTGCGACACCGGGACGTAGAGCTT
Source organism: Herbaspirillum sp. 1173 (assembly GCF_031455335.1). NCBI lineage: Bacteria > Pseudomonadati > Pseudomonadota > Betaproteobacteria > Burkholderiales > Oxalobacteraceae > Herbaspirillum > Herbaspirillum sp. 1173. The sequence goes on from NZ_JAVDSP010000001.1 coordinate 1,557,269, forward strand.
GGTCTCCTTGGCGTATTCCAGATGCAGGAACTCGGTCTCTCCCTCCCCCAGGTCCATGCTGACCAGGCCCATGTAGCGGCCGATGCCGTGGCTGCTGTGGACCACCGGGTCGCCGATCTTCAATTCCGACAGGTCGCGCACCATGTATTCCACATCGGTGGCGGCCTGCTGTTTGCGGCTGCCGACGCGGCGGCCGCTGCCGGCGTACAGCTCGGTCTCCGTGATGAGCGCCAGGCCGCCGGCAGTGACGAAGCCGGCATGCAATGGGGCCACGCCCAGCATCAGCGGCTCATTGCTGCAGAGGAAATCATTCCAGTCATCGCACAGCGCCGGATGCAGGTCGTATTCGGCAAAGTACTGCTGCAGGGTTTCACGCCGGCCATTGCTTTCGGCACAGATCAGCACGCGCTCGGCCCCCTTGAGCAGGAAGCTGCGCAGGTTGACCAGCGGGTCTTCCGCGCGGCGGTTCACGGCGATGTTGGGCAGCGGCGCCGAGATGGCCGAAGGCGCATCATCGGTCTTGAGCACCCAGCGGGCGTGGGGTTTCAGCAGGGTGAAGAAATCTTCATCGTCCAGGTAGATGGCGCGCGGCTCCAGCACCGGGCGCTCGCGGTCGGCGTGAAGGAAGGTCCAACGCGAGCGGGTATCGCTCCAGAAGCGCTTGATGGCTTGTTCGATGTCGCCCACGGTGGCGAACATGGCATTGGCCGGCAGGTACTGGAACAGCGTGGCCGTCTCTTCGAAGAACAGCGGCAGGTAGTATTCGATGCCCGCCGAGGCGATGCCGTTGCCGATGTCCTTGTAGATGGCCGAGCGCGACGGATCACCCTCGAACACTTCACGCCAGCGATTGCGGAAGGCCAGGCGCGAGGCCTCGTCCATGGGGAATTCGCGGCCCGGCAGCAGGCGCACTTCAGGCACCGGATAAAGCGAGCGCTGGGTATCGGCGTCGAAGGTGCGGATGGTCTCGATGGTGTCGCCGAACAGGTCCAGGCGATAGGGCAGCACCGAGCCCATGGGGAAGATGTCGATCAGCCCGCCGCGCACTGAATATTCGCCCGGCGACATGACCTGGCCCACGTGGGTGTAACCGGCCAGGGTGAGCTGGGACTTGAGCTTGCCCTCATCGAGCTTTTCGCCCTGCTTGAAGAAGAAGGTATAGGCCGCCAGGAACTGCGGCGGCGCCATGCGCAGCAAGGCTGTGGTGGCCGGCACGATCAGCAGGTCGCACTGGCCGGACTGCACTTCATAGAGCGTGGCCAGGCGTTCGGAGACCAGGTCCTGGTGCGGCGAGAAGGCGTCATAGGGCAGCGTTTCCCAGTCCGGCAGCAGGTGGCAACGCAGGCGCTCGCCTTCCTTGGGCTGGAACCAGGGGATTTCAGCCAGCAGGCGCTGGGCATCGGTGGCCCCGGCCACCACCACGGCCAGCATGCGGCCTTCGGCCTTGAGGGCCAGCGCGGCTTGGGCCAGCAGATAGGCATCGGCAGAACCGTGCACGGCGGGAGGCTGGAAACGCACACCTGCTTTGGGCAGGCTTTTTTTCGGGTCAAAAGACATCAGGATCGGGAGGATCGGCTTGGTTTGGACTTGATTCGAGCAAGGCAACGGCGCAGGCCCGGCCGCGGTGGCCATGCTGGCAGCGCCGCAAAATGCCGGTCGCTTGCAAGGGATTGGCATTAGAATTCAGCCTCTCATTATAAACGAAGGCCCCATCGCAAGCCGCCGCCAGGCGGGCGTCGGGCCAGGTGCATGGCATGAACCCTTCGCAGTCCGCTTCTTCCCCGCCCCGCCACTTTGCGCTCATTCCCGCCGCAGGCGTGGGCGCGCGTATGGGCGTCCAGATCCCCAAGCAATATATGCCGCTGGCAGGCAAACCCATGCTGCTGCATGCGCTGCAGACCTTCGCGGACCACCCACGGATCGCCCATACCTTCGTGGTGGTCAGTGCCGAGGATGGCTGGATTGACTCCCTGATGACGCCAGATTTGTTGCAACGCGTGAGCATCCTGCGGGTAGGCGGGCCGACGCGCCAGGACAGCGTCTTCAATGGCCTCAGCGCCATCCGTGACCGGGTGGCCGATGCCGACCGGGTACTGGTTCATGATGCCGCCCGCCCCGGTTTGGACGCGCCGCTGCTGGATCGCCTGCTGGATGCCCTGGCAGACGATGAAATCGGTGGCTTGCTGGCGGTGCCGGTCGTCGACACCTTGAAGCGCGGCGATGGCGGCGCCCCTGCCCGCTCGCAGGAGACCGTGCCGCGCGCCGGCCTGTGGGCGGCACAGACCCCGCAGATGTTTCCCTATGCCCTGCTGCAGCGCGCCTTGCATCAGGCGCAAGAACAAGGCCGCCTGGGCGAGATCACCGACGACGCCAGCGCCATCGAGATGCTGGGCTTGCGTCCGCGCCTGGTGGAGGGCAGCCCCCGCAATCTGAAGGTCACGCTGGCGCAGGACGCCGCGCTGGCTGAATTCTTCCTGAAAGGTCCGCACGCATGAACGCTTCTTCCCCCTTCCCTTTCCGCATCGGCCAGGGCTATGACTGCCACGCGCTGGTGGAAGGCCGCCCGCTGATACTGGGCGGCGTCACCATCCCGCACAAAAAGGGCCTGCTGGGCCATTCGGATGCCGACGCCCTGCTGCACGCCATCACCGACGCGCTCTTCGGTGCAGCCGCGCTGGGTGACATCGGCCGCCATTTCCCCGATACCGATCCGCAATTCAAGGGAGCCGACTCGCGCGTGCTGCTGCGCGAAGCCGCCAAGCGCCTGGCCGCCGCCGGCTACGCCGTGGGCAACGTGGACGCCACCATCATCGCCCAGGCGCCCAAGATGGCACCGCACATCCCGTCCATGGTGGCCAACGTCGCCGCCGACCTCGGGATTTCTGAAGGGCAAGTGAATATCAAGGCCAAAACCAATGAAAAAATGGGCTTTTTGGGGCGTGAAGAAGGGATTGCGACCGAAGCGGTTGTGCTGATCCACCGGCAAAACGGCTGAAAAGCGGCGTCAGAAAGTTCCCGACAAGCGCACGTAGGACATTCACTGACACGCCGAAACCCGCACCAGACAAGGGATTGAAGCCGGTTCTGCGCACCATTTCCCGGCACTGAAAGAAATCTAAAGCACCAGAATCAGCCATTAAAACTTTTAATGGAAGTTTCGTACCGAAAATGGCTTGCATTCTCGATTTAATGAGTATAATCGTCGCGTCGTTAGGATTCGAGCTGGTAGTGCGGTTCTTCGCTGTCATTCCTCCCGAGTAACGATAAAGAGCCGGGCGCAAGCCCCAATCAATTAAATTTAGGAGTCCGTAATGGCAACTGGTACCGTCAAGTGGTTCAACGATGCAAAGGGTTTTGGTTTCATCACTCCCGATGAAGGTGGCGAAGATCTGTTCGCTCACTTCTCGGCTATTCAGTCGAATGGCTTCAAGTCCCTGAAGGAAAACCAACGCGTTTCCTTCGAAGTGACCACCGGCCCGAAGGGCAAGCAAGCTTCGAACATCGTTCCGGCTGCTTAAGCTTTCAAGCTGAAAAAAAATCCCCGACTCGTCGGGGATTTTTTTCGTCCTTCGCTTTCGTACTTTCGCAAAGTGAAGTGATGGGCATCAAAAAAATCCCCGCCCTCTTGCGAGTGGCGGGGATTTTCATTTGCGCTGAGGCGGATCTGAATCAGATTTCTTCGTACAGCGGCAGCGTCAGGAACTCGGCGAAGGTCTCGGAAGTGGACATTTCTTCAAAGATCTTGGCCGCGCGGTCGTAGGTCGGGCCATCGCCTGCCACTTGCTTCACCTTGGCCAGCTCTTCCGGAATCATCGCGCGCACCATGTCGGCGGTGACCTTGCGGCCGTCTTCCAGGTTGCCCTTGGCGCTGCGGATCCACTGCCACACCTGGGCACGGCTGATTTCGGCGGTGGCCGCATCTTCCATCAGGTTGTGGATGGGCACGCAACCGTTGCCGGCCAGCCAGGCACCCAGGTAGTGGATGCCGACGTTGATGTTGTAGCGCAGGCCGGCTTCGGTGATCGGGGTTTCGGGCTGGAAGTTCAGCAGGTCGGCCGCCTTGACCTCGACGTCCGGACGCTGTTTTTCGAACTGGTTGGGCTTGTCGCCCAGCACGGCCACGAATTCCTTCATGGAAGCTTCGACCAGGCCCGGGTGCGCCACCCAGCCGCCGTCGTAACCGTCGGTGGCGTCGCGGCGCTTGTCGTTGATGATGCCTTGCATGGCGATGGCGTTCTTTTCCGGATCGTTCTTGATCGGGATCAGCGCGCTCATGCCGCCGATGGCCGGGGCACCGCGCTTGTGGCAGGTCTTCAGCAGCAGCAGGGCGTAGGCGCGCATGAAGGGCGAAGTCATGGTGACCTTGGCGCGATCGGCCAGGCAGAAGTCCTTGTCGTTCTTGAACTTCTTGATGCAGGAGAAGATGTAGTCCCAACGGCCGGCGTTCAGGCCCGCGCTGTGCTCGCGCAGCTCGTACAGGATTTCTTCCATCTCGAAGGCGGCAGTGATGGTCTCGATCAGCACGGTGGCCTTGATGGTGCCTTGCGGCAGGCCGATTTCATTCTGGGCCATCACGAAGATGTCGTTCCACAGACGCGCTTCCAGGTGCGATTCCATCTTGGGCAGGTAGAAGTACGGACCGGCGCCGCGTGCCAGCTGCTCCTTGGCGTTGTGGAACAGGAACAGGGCGAAGTCGAAGATGCCGCCGGAAATGCGCTTGCCGTCCAGGGTGACGTGCTTTTCATCCAGGTGCCAGCCGCGCGGACGCACCACCAGGGTGGCGATCTTGTCGTTGAGCTTGTAGCTCTTGCCGTTCGATTCCAGCGAAATGGTGCGGCGGATCGCGTCGTACAGGTTGATCTGGCCGCTGATCTGGTTGTCCCACACCGGGGAGTTGGAATCCTCGAAGTCGGTCATGTAGCTGTCGGCGCCCGAGTTGAAGGCGTTGATGACCATCTTGCGTTCGACCGGGCCGGTGATTTCCACACGGCGGCACTTCAGGGCTTCGGGGATGGGGGCGATCTTCCAGTCGCCGGTGCGGATGGATTCGGTTTCCTTCAGGAAGTCGGGGCGCTCGCCGGCGTCCAGGCGCTTGACGCGCTCGGCACGGGCGGCCAGCAGCTCCTGGCGACGGCCTTCGAAGGCGCGCGAGAGCTTGGCGACCAGCGACAGGGCTTCAAAGGTCAGGACGTTCTCGTAACCCGGCTTGATCTCGCCGGAGATTTCCATGCCGGTGGGCAGCTTCAGTTGCGTCATGCTGGACTCCTCAAAAAGAAAAATGGACTGGGTGATCTTGTTTTCATGATTGTGCCTGAGACCGTGCAGCTTTTTGCATCGCATCAGACACTTTATGTACGCAGTATATTTAAACCAAATCGATATGAGTGAAAGCTTTTATCAATTTATCTTTGCGTTTTAGTCACAAGTGAGCCGATAATGGCTGCAACCCGCCGCACCAGTTCCGGCGCGGCTTTGCCGCCTGTTTTCAGGCGTTTGGAGAGTGCAGGCATGGACCAGTTCAAGCAGATTTCGACCTTTGCCGAGGTGGCCGCCCGGGGCAGCCTGTCGGCGGCCGCCCGCGCCGAGGGCATCGCCCCGGCCATGATAGGCCGGCGGCTGGATGCGCTGGAGGAGCGCCTGGGCGTGAAACTGCTGCAGCGGACCACGCGCAAGATCGTGCTGACCAACGAAGGCGCGGCCTTCCTGGAAGACTGCCAGCGTATCCTGGCCGACCTGGAAGATGCCGAATCGGCGGTGTCCGAACGCAGCGCGCGCGCCAGCGGGCAACTGCTGATCTCGGCCCCGGCCGGATTCGGCCGCCAGCACGTGGCACCGCTGGTCCCCTCCTTCCTGGCCGAGCACCGCGATGTCACCCTCACGCTCAACCTGAACGACCGCATCGCCGACGTCATCGGGGAAGGCATCGACGTCGCCATCCGCATCGCCACCCTGACCGACTCCAACCTGGTGAGCGTGAAGCTGGCCGAGAACCATCGGGTGATCGTCGCTGCGCCCTCCTACCTGCGCCGTCACGGCACGCCGGCCAGCCCTGATGAGCTGATGCGCCACAACTGCCTGGCCATGAGCAGCGAAGGTAGCCAGCGCGGCTGGACGCTCAAGCAATCCGGCAAGGTGAGCGTCTACAAGGTGGGGGGCAACATGGTCTGCAATGACGGGGAGGTGCTGCACAACTGGGCGCTGGCCGGACGCGGCCTGGCCTGGCGTTCGATGTGGGAGGTGGGTGCGGCGATCGAGGCCGGCGAACTGGTGACCGTGCTGGACAAATTCGCCGCCCCGGCCCCCTCCATCTATGCGGTGTTTGCCCAGCGTCGGCACCTGCCGCTGCGCATTCGCGCCTTCGTGGATTTTCTGCGGCACGCCTATGCGCAGCCGGACTACTGGAAGCAGCGCCCCTGATCCCTGACGGCTCACTTGTGTCCCGCGCTGCCGCCCCAGCTACTGCCTGAGGAGACTGAGTAGTCCTCTTCCTCTGCCTGAATCATTTGATGGACGAGGGCCACGCACGTGACGATGACCGCATAGATCGCGTAGCCTCGCAGCACGGATTGGGCCTGCCCTTTTTCTCCCATCGCCTTCAGCAAGCGCGCAGGCAGATACACCTCGGCCAAGGTCAGCAGGAATACCCAGGTCTGGCGCATGCTCCAGATGAAATCGCTGGCCCAGTAAAAGCCCAGGGTCATCACCAGGTAGCACACCACCGACGTATGCGCCGATCCCATCGGACTCAATTCGATGTCCTCGCTCGACGGATGTGTGGCCACACCGTGCGAGGGAATGGGTTCCTGTTGTGCGGCGGGTTCAGGCAGACTGATCAGCGCCTCCAGCGCCATCCGCTTTCCCAGATAAAGCACGGGCGTATCGCCGAGCGAATAGTCCAGCATCAGGACGCCATCGCCCGCCTCCAGATCGACCATGCGCGCGCGCTGCCGAGCAGACCGGGTCATGGCCCATTCGCCCTCGCCACCGCTGCAAGCAACATCGCGCACCGCACTGACCACCCAGCTTCGGTCGAATAACTTCACGCGCATGCGTGGCTTGAGTTGATCGAATCTCGGCAAGGCTTGCTCAAGATCGACCCGGGAGACGATGGCGTAGCGTCCCCCGGCTTCCAGCAAGCGCCATTCCAGCGAGTCGCCCTGTATCTTCAGCCACCACTGGTTCCAGACACGCGCACCAGCTCGCCACTGGCGTTGTCCCACGATGCTGAAGGCGCGCCCTTCGAAGCAGCCCGTTCGGCCGATCGGCAGCGGAGCGGCACCCTTTGCCAAGGCCGGCATCCTGAAGATTCCACGGGTCTTCTGATTGCGCCTGTCGACCACGGCGCGGCAGTACACGCACACCGCCATGGTCGAGGCCAGGCTGTGGAATCCGACGAACTTCTCGCAGGACGGGCAAGTGACAGTCCACATGATTCACGCTTGGCACAAAGAAAAGCGCGCATCTTAAGACAAAGAAAATGGCCTGACCAACGAAATTCCGGCCTTGTCGATCATCGCCGGAACCGCGCCCAGCCTGGTTTGCAGCGCGACTACTGCAACCCTGATCAATACCCGTGATATGTCAGGCGCACGTCGCCATCGGCAGCAGGCGTACCTGACGCTCGATCAGCTGGCGATGCAGCTGTTCAGGTTGAAGCCCCGCCACGATGATCTCCAGGGCCTGTTCCACCTGCAATGCGCCGCACAGGAAAATGTCGAGCGCAGCAAAGCGCGCTTCCGGCCAGGTATGAATGGAAAGGTGGGATTCGGCCAGCAACAGCACGCCGGTGACGCCCTGCTGCGGCCCGAAGTGATGAAAATGGCCCTGCAGCACGGTCGCCCCGGCATGAGCCGCCGCCTGCCGCAAGAGGGATTCGATCGCCACGGGATCGCACAGACGCGCAGCGTCGATGCCATCCAGATCGGCCAGCAGATGCTGACCACGGGCGGGGAAGGCGTTGGCGCTCACTTGTGCCCGCCTCCGCCGCCCCAGGATCCGCCCGAACTGGAGGACGACCAGCTGCTGCCGGAGGACGAGCGCGAACTGGAGAAGCTGGTCGAGCCCCAGTTGTACAGCGTCGAGATCGCGATGATGAACAAGGCGTAGAGCACGAAGAGGATCTTCATCAGAAATCATTCCCGTCGAGCTTGTAGGCCGGGGCGTAAATCAGGGTCAAGGTAATGAGGCCACTCCAGAAATGATCGTAGCCAAGGATAGGAATGCAATTCAGGATCACGAAGAGGACCGCCATCACGTGCGCCAGGGTCATGAAGGACATGCCCGGTGCAGCGCGCGCAGTCTCGGACGCGACTTCCTTGCCCAGCCAGGCCTTGAGCTGGTCGGGCGAGACCGGCTTGGCTTCGGACCAGGTGGCTTCCTCTGCCGTCACTTCCAGCGTCAAGCTCTTGCTGCCTTTGCCGTACTGGACCACGCGCGTGACGTCGCCCACGGATACCTTCCAGTTGAAGGCACCGACCGCATAAGTGACCCGTGCCTCGGCTTCGTATTGCATGGGCAGGCGCAAGCGGCCCTGCGTGACACCATCCGCACCCGACATGTCCGGCCAGGTCTGGAGCACCGACGCGGTACTCCAGCCCTCGTCGGCTTCGACCAGCCAGAGAAAGCCGCGCCGTTCGTTGTGCAGGAGGTATTCGGTCCACTGCTCGTCATCATCGGTACGCCGCATGGCGCCGATGACTTCGAACCTGGCACCGGCAATGGTGGCCTGCGTACCCAGTTCCAGCGTCAGCGCGGCCGCCGCGATCTTCTCTTGTGCGGCCACCACCTCGGCCTTGACGCCGGTCAGTGCGATCTGGCTGTGACAGGACTGGCAAACCAGGTGTTCGGTCTGGCGCGGCAGGAAGCGAATGGCGGTGCCGCATGCGGGGCAGGTCATCGACCCCAGCTTGCCCTGATAGCGATAGCTCCCGGCGCGCACGGTATCGTCGTCGCGCAGGAATTCACATTTGAGCGATTCCAGCGTGACGCTCTTGCCCTGGTACAGCACCGGCACTTCCTCATCGGAGAAATCCAGCGTGACGAAGCGATCCGCCACATGCAGGTCCGCTACGCGCGCCTGCCATCCGTCACGCAGCCCCAGCGGCAGTTCGCCCTGGCCGCCGGTACAACGGGCGATCCGCACATCGCCCACCACATGGGGGATGCCGCCGATCTCCACGCGGGTCAGCGGCTTGAGTTCGTCGAAACGCGGCCAGGTTTGCGTGGCGGCGGTGCGCCGGGTCACGGTATAGAGCCCTGAGGCATCCGAGAGCCACCATTCCTGCTGGCCGTCGCCGACCTGCAGGGCCCATTCGTTCCACAAGCCGCCGTCATATTGCAGCTGGATGCGTCCGACCACGGTGAACGCCTGGCCCTCGATGAATCCGCTGGTGCCGATCTGGATGGGCGAATAATCGTCGAGCACCTCGGAGACCTGCCCCAGCGTGTGGGCAGCCGAGCCGTCCTTGTAGACGGTGGTGCGGCAATAGCTGCACACCGCCATGACCGAGGCCAGCGACTTGAATTCAGTGGGTGCCCCGCAATTGGGGCAGCTTGCTGTCTGCATGAGTCAACCAGAGAAGCGCCGGCAGGCGCAGGCCCGCCTGCCGGCGGGAAGCATGTGGGGAAAATGCAGGCGCACCTTCAGCCGATCAGTTTCTTCAGGATCTCAGCTTTGGCGGCATCGTAATCGGCGGCGCTGATCAGGCCTTGATCCAGCAACTGCTTCAACTGGCCCAGCCGCTCCGCGGGTGTCGGGCCGGCGGCGGCCGCAGGAGCGGCGGCGGCGTGGCCCTGAGCACCCGCTGCACCAGTCCCCAGGGCATCGGCCATGACCTGCCCCATCGAGACGCCCGTGGCCAATCCAGCCCCCAGTCCTGCCAGGCCACCTTCATTGCCGGCCGCAATCGGAATTGCCTCGGCCGCCTGGACGCGCGCATATCCGGTGGCCTTGGCGGCATCCAGCCCGCCCTTCATGCCGGCCGCGATGCGCTGGTCCAGCGCCACTTGCAGGTCATCCGGCAAATTGAAGCTGGCGATGTTGAACTGGTCCAAGGTCAGGCCGTATTGCGCAAAACTCAGGGCCATGGCGTCGCGCACCGTGTTGGCCATGAGCGTCTGGTTGGCCGCCAGGTCGAGGAAGGCGCTCTGCGCATTGCCCAGGGAATTGGCCAGCGTGGAGAGCAGGATGCCCTGCAGCTGGTCTTCAAAGTCTTCGCGGGTGTACACCTCGCGGGTGCCGCTGATGCGCGAGAAGAACACGCGCGGATCCGACAGGGCATACGAGTACATGCCAAAGGCACGCACGCGGATCATGTCGAAATCCTTGTCGCGGATCGTGATCGGCTGCGGCGTGCCCCACTTGCGACCGGTCTGCAGGCGGGTACTGAAGAAATAGACATCCGACTTGAAGGGCGACTCGAACAGCTTGTCCCAATTCTTCAGGTTGGTCAGCACCGGCAGGGTGCGGGTGGTGAGCGTGTAATTGCCGGGGGTGAAGATATCGGCCACCTGCCCTTCGTTGACGAAGACAGCGAGCTGCGATTCGCGCACCGTCAGGGTGGCGCCATTCTGGATTTCAAAATCCTGCATCGGATAGCGCCAGGCCAGCACGCCTTCCTGATCCTCATTCCATTGCAGGACATCGATGAATTGCTTCTTGATGAATGATCCGAGATTCATGCGGTACTCCGGGGGGATGAAGGATGAACAACGAAGAGGTCAGGAAATGCAGGCCGCATTGATGGCCCCGATGCACAGTGAGATCGTGCCCATCAGGCCACCGAAGGCGACATTGTCGGTTTCGATATGTTCGCGTGAAATGCGCAGTCCGCGCGTGGTCACCAGATAAGCCAGCAGTTGCACCACCAGCGCACCGGCTGCCCAGGCAAAGAATTGCTGGTAATCGTTGGTATGCAAGATGGAGGAGGCGATGGTGAGCGAGAAGCCGCCCATGGCGCCTCCCAGCGACATCGCCGCAGCACGGTTGCCTTGTCGGATCAACAAGACTTCATCATAAGGAGTGACCCAGGTATATACCTTGAAAAAGACCGCCAATAGAATAGCGGCCAGCAAGAGATGAAGCGCGTAGTTGAGGATGGCAGGCAAAACGTTTCTCGCGTGGTGGCATCAAGACCTGCATATTAAGCCATAAAAAAATTCATGATCAACAGAATACTGGTGTTGTCGATTTTCGTGGTCGCCTCGTGCGGCCTCGCCTACGAACTGATTGCAGGCGCACTGTCGAGCTACCTGCTGGGGGACTCGGTGCTGCAGTTCTCCACCATCATCGGCTGCTATCTGTTTGCCATGGGGGTGGGCGCGCATGTCTCCAAATACGTCAAGGATGAAGACGTGCTGGCGCGCTTCGTGGACATCGAGATCATGGTGGGACTGATCGGCGGCCTCTCGGCGGCGCTGCTGTTTCTCTCCTTCTCGTGGTCGGCAGCGCCTTTTCGCATCCTGCTCTACAGCGTGGTGTTCCTGATCGGCGCACTGGTGGGCATGGAAGTGCCGCTGGTCATGCGCGCCCTCAATGCCCGCCAGACCGCCTTCCGCGAGCTGGTGAGCACGGTGCTGACCTTCGACTATCTGGGTGCACTGGCCGTGTCGCTGCTGTTTCCGCTGGTACTGGCGCCGCATCTGGGCCTCACGCGCACCGGCTTCCTGTTCGGGATGAGCAATGTGGCCGTGGGCTTGTGGACCATCTACGTCTTCCGCGCCGAACTGAAGCAGGCACAGCGGCAGTTGCTGCGGGCCTGCCTGGTGCTGTTCCTGCTGGGAACCGGCTTTGCCGCCTCGGACCGGCTGGTGCAATGGGGCGAACATGGCATGTACGGCGATGAAGTCATCTATTCCACCAGCACCCCCTACCAGCGCCTGGTGATCACCCGCTGGAAGGATGATCTGCGGCTCTACATCAATGGCAATCTGCAGTTTTCTTCACGTGACGAATACCGCTATCACGAAGCCCTGGTGCATCCGGCCCTGGCCACCCTGCCCTGGGCGCGGTCAGTGCTGGTGCTGGGCGGAGGTGACGGACTGGCCCTGCGCGAAATCCTGCGCCATCCCGGTATCCGCGAGGTGACGCTGGTGGATCTCGATCCGGCGATGACGCAAGCCTTCCGGCAACGTCCGGAACTGGTGGCGCTGAACAAGGGCGCATTGTCCGATCCTCGCGTGAAGGTCATCAATGCCGATGCCGCCGTGTGGTTGCAGAACAGTACGCAGACTTTCGACCTGGCCATCGTCGACTTCCCCGATCCTTCCAGCTTTGCGCTGGGCAAGCTGTTCTCGGTGCCGTTCTACGGCATGCTCAGGAAGCACATCTCGGCCAATGGCCTGATCGTGGTGCAGGCGACTTCGCCCTATTTCGCCCCGCATGCCTACTGGTCCATCGACGCCACGCTGCGCGAGGCGCAATGGAAGACCTATCCCTATCACCTCTACGTACCATCCTTCGGTGAATGGGGCTTCATCCTGGCCTCGCCGCAGCGAGATTACGTTCCACCCACCACCTATGCGCAGCCGATGCGCTATCTCAACGGGGCCACCACGGCCGAGATGTTCCGCTTCCCGCCCGACATGCCGCGTGTGGAGGTCGAGCCCAACCGGCTCAACAACCAGTCGCTGGTGCGCTACTTCGAGCAGGACTGGCATCAGGTGGTGCGCTGATGCAGCGGCGCAGCTTCGTCCTGGGCGCAGCCGTTGCGGCGGGCGCGGCCACGCTGGGCGCGGGCGGCGTCCTGCAGAAATGGCGGGAAGTCGATCCTGGCATCCGCGCACCGGGCCGCGCGGAAGGCCACTTCCTGCGCGATCTGGCCAGGCATCCCGGCCGCCTGCCGGTCCCTTCGGAGATCATCGAGACCGACATCGCCATCCTCGGCTCGGGAGTGGCCGGCCTGACCGCAGCCTGGAAGCTGGAACGCTCGGGCCATCAGGATTTTCTCGTGATCGACGGCCCGGAAGCCGACGGTAATGCCGCCGGAGCACGCTACGGCCAGGCCGGTGAATACGCCTGCCCGACCGGGGCCCACTATCTGCCGCTGCCCTCGCAGGAATGCCTGCACGTGCGCGAAATTCTCGCCGACCTGGGCGTGATCCTGCGCGACGCCCAGGCCGAGCGCCCCTATTACGACGAACGCTATCTGCTGCACGCACCGGATGAACGGCTGCTGGTCGAGGGGCACTGGTACGAAGGCCTGCTGCCGCCCTTGCAGCCGGGCGAACAGGAAGAGCTGGATCGTTTCAATCGCAGCATGGACAGCCTGCGCGCCAGCCGCGATGCCCGGGGCCGGCGCGCGTTCATGCTGCCGTCCGCGCAGGCCTCGGACGACCCGCGCTGGCTGGCGCTGGACCGCATCACCATGCGGCAATGGCTGGAGCAGGAAGGCTATCGCTCCCCTGCCCTGCACTGGCTGGCCAACTACGGTTGCCGTGACGACTACGGCGCACGCTACGACCAGGTCTCGGCCTGGGCCGGCCTGCATTATTTCTGCAGCCGCAGCGGCCAGGCGGCCAATGCCGCCGACGGCGCCTGGCTGACCTGGCCGGGGGGCTTGCAGCCGCTGGCCGAGGGACTGGCGCGCCGCATCGGCCCGCGCCGCCGCCCCGGCACGGTGCTGCAGCTGCAAGAAACTTCGCGTGGAATCGAAGCGCTTTGCATGGTCCTGCGCGATGGCCAGGCCACCAGCTTCCTGCTGCGCGCGCGCAAGGCCGTCTGCGCCATGCCGCTGTTCGTCGCGGCGCGCATCACACCGGCCATGGCCAAGCTGGGCTTCGATCCCGCGCAGCACCTGCCGGCCCGCGCGCCGTGGCTGGTGGCCAACTTCCTGCTCAAGCGCTTCCCCAAGGAAAAACCCGAAGCTCCGCTGTCCTGGGATAACGTGGTCCAGCGTGAACCGGGCCTGGGCTACGTCGTCTCGACCCATCAGGATATCCGCGTCCATCCGCCGCAACAGACGGTGTTCACCTCCTATGTGGCACTGTCGCAACTGGCCCCGGATCAGGCCCGGCGCTGGATGGACCAGGCCACGCCGGCCCAGTTGCTGGCACTGGCCATGGAAGACTTGCAGCAGGCGTATGGCTGGCAATTCGGTGCTGCGGTGGAGCGCGTGGATATCACGCTGCGGGCACATGCGATGGCGATCCCCACGCCCGGTTTCCGCAGCAATGCGGGACTGAAAAAATTGCAGCAGGCAGACGGCAAGATCCTCTTCGCGCATGCCGACCTGTCCGGTTTTTCGCTGTTTGAAGAAGCCAGCTGGTGGGGCTATCAGGCCGCGCTCAAAGCGCTGAAGACCTGACGCTGCAGCCGTCGCTGGAATGACAAACGGCCCGCGAGGGGCCGTTTGTCATGGGTCCGCAGCCACTCAGTGCGGCAGCGTCGGCCCGGCCGGCGTGACGTCGATCTCGCGGCGCACCAGCGTCTCGCCCTCATTGATCCGGAACACGCTGACCATCTGCGCCAGCCGTCCCGCCTGGTTCTGCATCGAGGCCGCTGCGGCCGCAGCCTGCTCGACCAGTGCTGCATTCTGCTGAGTTACCTGGTCCATCTGCGTGATGGCCAGGTTGATCTGCTCGATGCCACTGGTCTGCTCGGCGCTGGCGGCGCTGATCTCGGCCACGATGTCGGTCACGTGGCGCACGCTGCTGACCACTTCCTGCATGGTGACGCCGGCCTGCTCGACCAGGCGGCTGCCGTCGCCGACCTTCTCCACTGAATCGTTGATCAGTTCCTTGATCTCCTTGGCTGCCGAGGCCGAACGCTGGGCCAGCGAGCGCACTTCGGACGCCACTACCGCAAAGCCGCGTCCCTGTTCCCCGGCGCGCGCCGCTTCCACGGCAGCGTTGAGTGCCAGGATATTGGTCTGGAAGGCGATGCCGTCGATCACGCTGATGATGTCCACGATCTTGCGCGAGGAGGCATTGATGGCCCCCATGGTATCGACCACCTGGCTGACCACGCCGCCGCCCTGCTCGGCCACGCTGGAGGCCGATTGCGCCAGCTGGCTGGCCTGGCGCGCATTGTCGGCGTTCTGGCGCACGGTGGAGATCAGTTCTTCCATGGCAGAGGCGGTTTCTTCCAGCGAACTGGCCTGCTGTTCGGTGCGCCCGGACAGGTCGAGGTTGCCGGCCGCGATCTCGGCCGAGGCTGTGCTGATGGTATCGGTGCCGGTGCGCACATTGGCGACGATGCCGCGCAGGCTGTCATTCATGTCCTTGAGCGATTGCAGCAGCTGGCCGGTCTCGTCGCGCGAGGTCACCTGCACCTGGGTCGCCAGGTCGCCCTCGGCCACCTTGCGCGACACCACCACCGCCGTCTGCAGCGGCTTGGTGATGCCCAGCGTCAGGGTGCGCGCCAGCACGATGCCCAGCAACAGGATCAGGCCCTCCAGCACCACAATCAGGATGCGGCTCTGGGCAGCGATGTTGTCGATTTCCTTGGCGGTATCGTCGATATCCTTGCGCTGGATGTCGACCATCTCGCGCATCAGTTTCTGGTAGGTCGCGGCGGCGGGCACGAAGACGGTGTCCAGCAGGCGCATGGCCTCTTCCACGTTGCCTGCCGCCTTCAGTTTGACGATCTGGTCACGCGACGACAGGTACACCTTGCGCTGCTCGCCGATCTTCTGGAACAGCGCCTTTTCTTCGGGGGTGACCAGCAAGCCCTCGACCTGCTTCTGGTACTCCGAGGAACTCTTGGTGGAGGCCGCCGCTTCCTCCGCGAAATACGCTGCCAGCGACGGATCACTGCTCTTGGCGATGGCCAGGGTGCGGCGAATGCCGGCGGTCAGGTTGGTATACCAGTCGCCCATGAGGCGTTCGGTCTTGAGCGGATCGTTCATCATCTCGCGCGTGGCCGCCGACACCTGCTCCAGCCGCCACAGGCTGATAGCCGCCACGATGGCGGAAAACGCGAGGATCACGGCAAAGCCCAAGGTCAGGCGCTTGCCGATATTCATGTTGCCAAGGATATTCATGTCTTTTCCGTCCCTAGCGAAGCCTCCGGGCGAGGACTCCGCAATGTCATCTTGATTATTGTTGTCACCACGGCAGTCCCCGACTGCCGTCGTCCAGCACTATGGCACGCGAGGGCAAGTGGAACAAGACAAATAAGCCCGGAACAGATGGGCAATGGCGGCTCTCTTCGTACCTGCACGGAAACCCCGCTTCCATTACCTCAACATGCGGGAATTCAGGCCTGCTGATCCAGCAAAGCTGCCATGGCGGCGGCAAATCGCGGGTCCGACAGCTGTCCGACATTGAAGCGGGACCACGGCACGCTGTGTTCCGGGTCGACATGGAAGATGCTGCCCGGAGCCAGCACCACGTGATGCGCCATCAAGGCCTGCGCCAGTGGCCGGGCATCCGTAAAAGCGGGAAATCTCGCCCACAGGTACATGGATTGCTGTGGCGCGCAGAACAACTCTGCCCCCAGTTGCTGCAGCTGGTGGCAGGCGGCGTCGGTGGCGTGCGCCAGACGCTCGCGCAGGCGCGCCGTGTGGCGGCTGAAGTGGCCATCGGACAAGATCACGTCCAGCGTGCGTTCGCAGTATTCCGAACTGCTCATGTGGACCAGCATCTTGATGTCGGCCAGGTCACTGGCCAGATCACGGTGGCAGGCAATGAAGCCCACGCGCAGCGCGGCGGACACCGACTTGGAAAAGCTGCCGATGTAGAGCGTGCGGCGCAACTGGTCCAGCGTGGCGATACGCGGCGCGGTAGCCGGCTTGAAGTCGGCGAAGGCATCGTTCTCCACGATCAGGGCATCGTGGCGATCGGCCAGTTGCAGGATCTTGTGCGCCTTGTGCGGAGAGGTGTCCGAGGCCGTGGGATTGTGCGCCAGCGACTGAGTGAAGAACAGCGGCGGCTTGCCGGGCAGCTTCAATTCGCGTTCCAGGACCTCGATATCCGGCCCGTCCGCATGGCGCGGGATGCCGACGATGCGCGCACCGGACAGCTTGAGTTTTCCGTACAACATGTAGTAGCCCGGTTCATCGACCAGCACGCGATCGCCGGGGCGGATGAAATTGCGGATCACGATATCGAGCGCCTGGTTGGCCCCGTGAGTCAGCACGATCTGGCTGGTGGCAGCCTCGATGCCATGCTGGGCCAGCTTCTGCACCAGGTGCTGGCGCAGCGGCAGGTAACCGAAGCGGCTGCCGTAGCCGAACAGCGCACCCATGCCGGTGCGCACCACCTTCTGGTGGAATTTGTCCAGCCGCACATCGTGCAGCCATTCCACCGGCGGGAAGCCATCGCCCAGGCGCAGATGGCCGGGGTCGTGCTTCAACTGCTCACGCATGAGCCAGACCACGTCCATGGCGCGGCTCAGGCTGCCCTCCTCTTCTTCCTTCGGGCGCGGCGGCGTGGCGCAGACGAAGAAGCCGGAGCCGCGCCGGGGCTCAACCACGCCCTGCGCCGTCAATTCCTCGAACACGTTGACGATGGTGTTCTTGGCACAGCCATGCCGGGCGGCCAGCTCGCGGATCGACGGCAGGCGGCTGCCGGGAGCATGCGCACCCTCGGCGATCTGGCGACGGATCAGTTGAACCAGGGTCTGGGTGAGTGTCTGGGGGATGGTCACGGATAAGACTCTCCAAAAAGCAGGCAGGTACTCGCTCGTCCGGCCCGCGTCGTCGGGACTTGCTGCAATGCAAAGGGATTGTCCTGGGTACAGTTTCCCTGCTGTTGGCAGCAACTGTACCCATGCGCAATGGTACACCCTTGCTATTCTGCCAGCGCTGGACGGGGGGCGCGCAGCCTGCCGCCCATTCCAGATCTTCATATAACGACGAAAAGAGAGACCACCGCATGCACAGTGACAAACACTCCGCGACCGATTCGCGCCTGCCCGGATTCCGCAGCCTGACCCCGCCGCAACGCCTGGCGGAGGTCGCACGCCTGGCCGGGCTGGGCGATTCCGAGCAGGTCCTGCTGGGCCAGCCCGGCGGCCTGCCGCTGGCCACGGCCGACGGCATGATTGAAAACGTGGTCGGCACTTTCCAGCTGCCGCTGGGTGTGGCCGGGTATTTCCAGCTCAATGGCCGCGATGTACTGGTACCGATGGCGGTCGAAGAGCCCTCGGTGGTGGCGGCAGCGTCCTTCATGGCCAAGCTGGTGCGCGCCTGCGGCGGCTTCCAGACATCCAGCAGCACGCCGCTCATGCGCGCCCAGATCCAGCTGCTCGGGGTGACCGATCCGCACGGCGCGCGGCTGGCCATCCTCAAGGACCGCCAGGCCATCATCGACATCGCCAACAGCCGCGATCAGTTGCTCAACCAGCTGGGCGGCGGCTGCCGCGACATCGAAGTGCATGTCTTCCCGGACACCCGGCGCGGTGCCATGGTGGTCACGCACCTGATCGTCGACGTGCGCGATGCAATGGGCGCCAATACCGTCAACACCATGGCCGAAGCGGTGGCCGGACATATCGAGGAAATCACCGGCGGCAAGGTGCGGCTGCGCATCCTCTCCAATCTGGCCGATCTGCGGCTGGCGCGGGCCAGGGTGAAGGTTTCTGCCCAGGTGCTGGCCACCAGCGCATACAGTGGCGAGGAAGTCATTGATGGCATCGTCGATGCGTATGAATTTGCGGCCGTCGATCCCTACCGCGCCGCCACGCACAACAAGGGCATCATGAACGGCATCGACCCGCTCATCGTCGCCACCGGCAATGACTGGCGCGCGGTAGAGGCCGGGGCCCATGCCTACGCCTGCCGCCATGGCCGCTACACTTCGCTGACGCACTGGGAAATTGCCGCCGATGGCGACCTCGTCGGTACGCTGGAAATTCCCATGCCGGTGGGCCTGGTGGGGGGTGCCACCAAGACCCATCCGGCGGCGCGCGCGGCCTTGAAGATCCTGGGCGTGCAATCGGCACAGGAGCTGGCCGAGGTCGCCGTGGCGGTGGGGCTGGCGCAGAACATGGCCGCCCTGCGCGCGCTGGCGACTGAAGGCATACAACGCGGCCACATGGCCCTGCACGCGCGCAACATCGCATTGGCCGCCGGGGCTGAGCCGCATGAGATGGACTGGCTGGTGCAGCAAATGGTGGCTGGCCACGACGTCCGGGTGGACTACGCCAGATCGCTGCTGGCCGAACGCCGCCGCTGAAGCACGAAAAACAGAACGACCCGAGCCGCGCAGCGGCCGATCACAACGAGGAGACAAGCACATGATCCCATCGACCACGCTGCGCAGGCTGGCAGCCGCCTGTGCCATTGCAGGCATTTTTGCAGGGCCGGCCATGGCCCAGGTATCCAATGACGCGGTACGCATCGGCTTCATCACCGACATGTCCGGCCCCTATGCGGATACGGATGGACTGGGCGGACTGGAAGCCATCCGCATGGCGGTCGCCGACTATGGCGGCAAGGTGCTGGGCAAACCCGTCGAGATACTCTCGGCGGACCACCAGAACAAGGCCGACATCGCCGCCACCCGCGCCCGTGAATGGGCTGACGAACGCGGGCTGGACATGTTGATCGGCGGCGTCAATTCGGCCACGGCCTTGTCAATGAACAAGGTGATGGCCGAGAAGAAGCGCGTCTACATCAACATCGGCGCCGGGACCGCCCGCCTGACCAACGAGGAATGCACGCCCTACACCGTGCACTATGAGTACGACACCGTGGCGCTGGCCAAGGGCACGGCCAGTGCGGTGATCAAGCAGGGCGGCAAATCCTGGTTCTTCCTGGTGGCGGACTATGCGTTCGGCCATTCGCTGGCCAATGACACCAGTGCCGTGGTCAAGGCCAATGGCGGCACGGTCGTCGGGTCGATCAAGCATCCGCCGCAATCCTCGGACCTGTCGTCCTTCCTGCTGCAGGCGCAGGCGTCCAAGGCGCAGATCCTGGGATTGGCCAACGCGGGCGAAGATACGGTCAATTCGATCAAGGCCGCCAAGGAATTCGGGGTGACCAAGACCATGAAGCTGGTAGGTCTGCTGATGGTGATCAACGACATCCATGCGCTGGGACTGGCCAATGCCGAGGGCCTGATGATGACCGACAGCTGGTACTGGGACAAGGACGAGCCCTCGCGCAAGTTTGCCGAGCGCTTCTACCAGAAGATGAAGAAAATGCCCAGCACGCACCAGGCGGCCGCCTACTCGGCCACCATGACCTACCTGAAGGCGGTGGAGGCCATCGGCACCGATGATGCCACCAAGGTGATGGCGCAACTGAAGAAGACGCGCATCGATGACTTCTACAACAAGGGTTACATCCGCGCCGACGGGCGCAACATCCACGACATGTATCTGTACCAGGTCAAGTCGCCGGCCGAGTCGAAGAAGCCTTGGGATTACCTGAAGCTGCTGGAAACCATCCCAGGTGAACAAGCCTTCACCAGTGTGGCGGATTCCCGGTGCAGCCTGCTCAAGCAGTAAGGGACAGGTGAAGTTTCTGGCCTCAAGTTCAGAGCAACCCCTGCAGGCCCTTGTCGGCCAGCAGATTGAGCAGTTTGAGGGCGGGGCCGGCGGAGCGGGCCTCGCCCTTCTTCATTGAGGTGCCGCCAGGAAAGCTGAACACAACCTCCTGACCCTTTGTGCGGTCTTTACATCAGCGGCTTGCCTTGGCCGAGTCTTGCACCTACTCTTGCAACCCAGCCCGGCCGGCCTGCTGCATTGGTCCGATCGTACGCCCGCCTGTGAATGGCACAATATCGCGGCCGCTCATTCGTCAGCGACGACACGGCCGCCTGCCATCGTTAGCGAGGCGCGACGCAGCAGCCGGTTCGCCGGCCAAGATTTCAACAAGCCAACAAGACCATCCGCCAAGGAGTCACTTTGAGTCAGCATCCTCCCCGCCAACCTGCCAGTCCGCCCGCCCCGGCGGGATTCACGCGCTACCAGAAGACCGTCGTCGGCCTGCTGGCCTTCCTGCAATTTGCGGTCATTCTCGATTTCATGCTGATGTCGCCCCTGGGTGCCGTGATCATGCCCGCCATGCAGATCACGCCGCAGCAATTCGGGCTGGTGGTATCGGCGTATGCCTTCAGCGCCGGGGCCTCGGGCTTGCTCACGGCCGGTTTTGCCGACCGCTTTGACCGCAAGCGGCTCTTGCTGTTCTTCTATTCCGGCTTCGTGCTGGGGACCGTGTGGTGCGGTCTGGCGCAGAGTTTTGAAAGTCTGCTGATCGCGCGTATCGTCACGGGCCTGTTCGGGGGCGTGATCGGTTCCATCACGCTGGCCATCGCCACCGATCTGTTCGCGCCGCAGCTGCGGGGACGCGTCATGGGCATCATCCAGACGGCCTTCGCGGCCAGCCAGGTGCTGGGCATTCCGATCGGGCTTTATCTCTCCAATACCTGGAACTGGCATGTCCCTTTCCTGGCCATGGCCGCGCTGGGCGCAGTGGGCGGGATCGTGGTCAGCTTCAAGATGCAGCCGGTGGACGGCCACCTCAAGCTCAAGCAGGAACACACCGCGTGGATGCACCTCTACCACACCATCAACGAGCCACGCTACCTGACCGCGTTTGCCACCACGGCCCTGCTGATGACGGGCGGCTTCATGCTCATGCCGTTCAGCAGCGCCTATCTGGTCGGCAACCTGGGCATCGACCTGCATCACCTGCCGACGGTCTATCTGGTCACCGGCCTGTGCACCATCGCCTTCGGTCCGCTGATCGGACGCGCGGCCGACAAGGTGGGCAAGTTCCGGGTCTTTGTCTTCGGTGCCGTACTGTCCATCATCATGGTACTGATCTACACGCACCTGGGACCGGTGACGGTACCGATGATCGTGCTGGTCAATGCCGTCCTGTTCCTGGGCATCTTCTCGCGCATGATTCCATTCCAGGCCCTGGTCTCTTCGGTCCCGGCGACTACCCAGCGCGGTTCCTTCAATGCCATCAGCGCCTCCATCCAGCAGCTCTCGGGGGGTGTGGCCTCAATCGTGGCCGGACATATCGTCACGCTGGGGGCCGATGGCCGGTTGCAGCATTTCGACGTCGTCGGCTATGTCATCGTCGGTACCACGCTGCTGGCCTCGGTACTGGTCTGGCGGCTCAACCGCGACGTGCAGGCGCGCGCCGCCATCCTCGCGGCCGCAGCACAGGCGTCGCCGGCCAACGCAGCGGGACGCTGACGACACCCTCCGAGCGGGGTATCTGCGCAGCGGCCATGCAGATCGCTCAGGCTGCAGTGCGGCCGGCGTAACTGGCCAGTGTGCGGATGATCTCGCGGCCTTGCACATCCGTGCGGCAGTAATGGTCGACCAGTAGCCTGACGTCCGAATCGCTTTCCTGCGGCAGGACGTCCGGCTCGCTGCCGGTCAGCAGCCAGTTGAGATCGACCGCAAATTCGCGGTAGAGCTGCAACAGCAGCTCCCCGCCCGGCATGGCCTTGCCGGCTTCCAGCCAGCTGATGTGGCCGGTCGATGTATTGAGGCGCTGACCCAGCTCGCGCTGGCTCAGGCCGTGGGCGAGGCGGATCTCCTTGATCCTCCCCCCGATTTCTTCACTGAACATGTCTTCTCCTCTGAACGGACGCACCCGCGTGAGCCGCCCGTATCCCCGTCCCCACGACTGCACCGGGGCGATCAGCCCCGTGCAGAACCAGTGACACCCCCGCCGGACGGCAGCAGCGGGGGCGTAACCGGCGACCGCTCTCAGCCGCGCCGGCTTACCAGGAAGCTCGCGACCGCCATGACCAGCGACTTGCCGCGCTCCGATGCGCGGACGTAGTCACCAATGAGCACCTTGATGTGAAAACCATGGCGCGGCGGCAGTTCTTGTTCCAGGCCGGTCAGGAGCCAATTGATGTTGACGTCGAACTCGCGGTGCAGCGAACGCAGGAAGCGTCCGCCGGGCATGCTGTGCCCCAGCTCGACGCAACTGATGTAGGCACCCGAGGTGCCCAGCCGGCTGGCAAAGTCGCGCTGGTTCAGGCCGCTCATCTGACGCGTGGCCTTGAGGCGTTCGCCGATGGCTTGCTTGGCCGCGAGTGCAGCCTGGCCCGGCGCGTTGTCGATGGGCGCGTCCATGCTCAGCCTCCGAACGGAAACGCCGGTCCAGGTACCACGATCGGCTGCGGCTGTAGCGGCACATGCACATCGGCCGCCGGCACTTCCGCGCCAGTAGCGGATCCGGATTGATGCAGGAAGTCGAACTGTTCACTCTGCATGAAGATCTGCTGCAGGGTCAGCACGCCGTCACTGAACTGCAGCCGCCGGTCCGGATTGACCAGGGCATCCAGCGCACCTTCCCGCAACAGGATCTGGCCGCCGCTGCGCAGCACCAGCAACAGGTCGATGCCGAGACTGCGCACGTCCTGGATGGTCTCGATGGGAATCTTGCGCAAGGCGGTACCGGCCTGCATCACGTCGAGCGTATAGGTGGTCTTGCCCATCAGGGCGTCCTCGATGGAACTTGCGGCATCTGACATCGGGCCTCCTCACTCGGTCTTCTGGATACGGATTTCCAGACCTTCCGTGCCGGACTGGCGTGCTGCCGGAACCGGTTCGATGCGCTGGCGAATACACGCTGGTGTAATGCGGATCGGTCGTGTTGGCGTCGCTTGTAATGGACATCCCGCCCCATTCCGCATACATCCCCTTGAGGGAGGAAATGAAGCTTGTCGCCGTCATCCCCGCAGGCAAGAGACTGGTGAGATCGGCACTTTCACCCGAGTGAAGATTATGGGGACCGGAGCCACCCATGATGTCCGGAATGCTCAGCGTCTTGTAGCTGACCTGCTTGTTGCTCACCAGCGCCGCACTGATGCTGGAAGGCACGGTGAGATCCACCGACAGGTTCGCCACGACGGTGTTGCTGTTGCCAGCCTGGTCCGTCAGGGTGATCGAGGCGCTCCGGTCCCCTGCGCTGGGGGTCGCATTCTGGAACTGGATGGCCTTGAGGATGGCCCGTGCCTCCAGCCCGCTCAGGGCGGCCCCCGACGTCTTGCTGATGGTCAGGCGATGGCTGCTGCCTTCATAGCCGTAAGTCAGCCCGGCCACCCCGCCCACCGTCTTGCCGGTCACGGCGGGCAGGCTGGCATCGAGCGCCAGCGGCACATCCAGCAGCAGTTTGTCATGCTGCAGGTTCAGCTGCGGACCGTCCATCCTGATGGCGATGCTGCTGATGTCGCTGGTCGGCCAGACTACGATGTCGTGCGCGAACAAGCCTTCTCCGGCCACCGCCTTGGCACCGTTGAGCATCTTGAAGGAACTGCTCTGTACATCGACCTGGCTGGTATCGGCATCCAGCACCGGGGCGTGGGTGTCGAACCGAATGCCGGCGCTCGACGGATTGCCCGTCTCGCCGCTGGCGGAAACCAGGCTGATTTGTGCGGTACGCAGTCCGTCATGCGTGCTGTTGCCGGCCAGCTTGATGGCTTGCACCACCGACTGTACTTCGCTGCCGCTCCAGTTGCCGTTGTCGCCCTTGCGTAGCGTCAGCGTGCGGCTGGCACTGTCGTAACCGTAGCTCAGGCCGGCGACACCACCGACGGTCTTGCCGCCGGCGTTAGCCAGGTCGGCGTTGAGGGCCAGTGGCGCATCAAGCAGCAAGCGGTCGTTGTCCGGATCCAGTCCCGCGCCGCCCAGCACGACCTTGATCGCCGCCACCTGGGTCGAGGATGGCGCGGCCACGCTGTCGTCGAAGGCCACGCCGGCTGCCAGTTGTGCAGCATCGGTGAGGTTGAGGCTGGAACTGATCTGCAATCCGGCGCTACCCGGATCCAGATCCAGCATCAGCACATCGCTGCCTACTGAGAGTATGGCTTGCATGCTGGGGCCGACCAGCCCGGCATCGTCACGCAGATTGAGGGTGATGACGCGGTTGCCGGCCGTGGGCGTCAGGTTCTGCAGCTTGATGCTCTCCACGATGGCTTCAATCTCGGTACCGCTGAAGGTGCCGCCCTTGGACTTCGTGATGTTGAGGGTGCGCGTTGCCGTGGTGTAGACATAGCTGACATCGGCCACGCCGCCCACGGTCTTGCCGCTGACCGGTGCCAGGTTGGCGTCCAGCGCGACCAGGGCATCCAGCAACAGGCGATCATTGGCCAGATCAAGGCCGGTGCCGCTGAAGACCACGTCGATGGCCGAGGCGGTGGCCTTGGCCGGGGGTACCACATTCGCCGTGAAAGGCGTGCCCGCACGCAACTCGCTGGCCGAGCTCAGGCGCTGCGCACTGGCCTGGATGCCCACGCTGATGGCATCCATGTCCAGCACCGGCGGCGTGGCCGTGTCGACCATGACACTCAGGCTGCCCTTGGGGCTGACGTTGCCCGCTACGTCGGTCTGTTCGGCCGTATAGCCCCACGCGATGTCGCGAGTGCCGTTGGCACTGACCACGCTCACGCCGGACAGCGGGACCTCGTTGTCGCTGTCGTCACCGTTTTGCAGCATTTCGGCCAGCAGCAGGGACGCGGTGGTATCGAGTGCGGTCCACACCGCAACCTTTTCCGGCTGGCCGGCAGGCAGGCCAGCCGCCGTGCTTTCACGGTACCACTCATCACTGCCGGCGCGGTGCGAGATGACGTAGCCGCCCTCCTGCGCGGCCCACACATACCAGGCCGCGGCATCGCTGCCCAGGCGATAGACCGGCTTGGACAAATCCAGCAAACCATTGCCGCTTTCCACGAACTCGCCGCTGAAGGCGTTGAGCAGCGCCGACTGCTCAGCTGCCGAGAGCAGACTGTAGGTCCCGTTCGCGCTACTGTTGCTGCCATCGAATTTCTTCAGTCCGCTGATGGTCAGGCTGCCCGACAGGTTCAGCGACCACGCGCCGTCGGTGGCGGATGCCGTCACCTTGCCCATCGTCGCGCCGTCGTCGCGCTTGACGACGACCTGCGCGCCCTTCTCTGCCACGCCACTCAGTGAGAAGCTGCCGGAGGTGGTCATGCTGGCACCGCCAGCGGTCTTGCCGGCCGGGGTATCCAGCAGAATGGTCGGAGCCTCGGCCTTGGTGTCGAGCGTGAACTCAACGGCATCACTCTTGACGCTGTTGTTGCCGGCCACATCGGTCTGGCGTACCACGACCTTCTTGATGCCGTCGCCGCTCAGCTTGACGCTGCTGCCGGTGCCACGGGTCCAGTTGGAGCCGTCGTCAGTACTGTATTGCCAGGTCGCGCCGCTCTCCAGGCCGCTGATATCGAGCGTGCCGTCGCGGGTGATCTTGTCGCCGGCTACGCCGCTATCGGTGGCCAATACCAGTCCCAGCTTGGCAGGCAGCGTGGTGTCGAGCGTGAACGACAGGGCATCGCTGGCAGGCCCGGCATTGCCCGCCACATCCAACTGGCGCAGCAGGATGGACTTGGGGCCGTCACTGTTGCCGGTGCCATCGATAGCACCCTTGAGCTTGATGCTGTTGCCGCTGCCATTGGTCCAGGTCGTACCGTTGTCGGTGCTGTATTCCCAGACCGCCCCGGCTTCCAGCCCGCTCACATTGACCGTACCGTCGTTGGTGATCTTGTCGCTGGCCGACGCCCCGTTGTCCTTGGCCAGGGCTGCGTTGACCTTGGCTGGCAGCGTGGTATCGAGGGTGAAGCTGAGCACGGCACTGGAAGCGCCGGTATTGCCAGCCACATCGATCTGGCGCACCTGCACCTTCTTCGCACCATCCGTGTTGCCGGTGCCGTCGGCTGTCCGGGGTCAGCTGGCGCTCGTTGCCCTGATCAGTCTGCAGGGCATAGATCTTTTCCAGTCCGGCCAGAGTGGCCTTGGTATGCGCACGCTGCACCATCAGGCCGGGAATCATGGCCACCGGGGCCAGAATGCGGCCACCCAGGATGGAGCAGGCGATCAACGCACCCATGGTGATCTGGCCGTTGATGACCAGGAAGGAGCCGACGATGACCGTGGTCGAGTAGCTCAGTTGCTGCAGCATGGCAGCGATATAGCCGGCATGGTCGCCGATGGCGCGCATGGCCATGTCGCTGCGGATGGACTCGGCGCTGACGTCGATCCAGCGCGAGAGGAATTTCCAGCCGCCGGAACCGGACTTGATGGTCTCCACCCCCTCCACCGTCTCCACCAGTAAGCCGGTCTTGAGGTTGGAGGCCGCCGCGCTCTTGTCGGCCAGCCGTACCACCTTGCGATTGGAGAGGTAGCCGATGCCGATGGCCGCCAGCCCGAACACGGTCGGCACCAGCGCCATCCAGGGACTGGCGATGAAGGCGATCACCAGCACGAACAGCAGGCCCAGCGGCAGGTCGACCAGGGTGAACAGCGTCTGCGAGGTATAGAAGGAGCGAATTTGTTCATATCCGCGCAGTTGCCCGGCCAGGCTGCCGACGGAACCTGGCAACTGGTCCACCCGAACCGACAGCAAGCGTTCGAAGAGCGCCTGCGAGAGCTTGGCATCGAGGCCGGAGACCACGCTGTCCATGATGTGAGAACGCGCGAACTTCATGCCCAGCTCGAAGACGATGGCCAGCGAGACGCCGATGGCCAGCACGATCAGCGTAGCCACGCCGTGCGTAGGAATGACCCGGTCATAGACCTGCATCGAGAAGACCGAGGCACCCAGCGCAATGACGCTCATCACCACCGAGGCAATGACCACTTCCAGGATGATGGGACGGTATTCGCCAAGCGCTTCCTTGAAGACGCGTTCAAAACCGTGCTGGTCCGGCTTGTTGCCGAGCGGCGCGAAATCGAGCTTGTAGGCGCCTTCACTCAGATCACTGTCGCTGACCAAAGCATGGCCTTCTTCACTGATGAAAATCCAGCGGCCATCGGGACGCTGGTCGGCGATGACGCCCCAGCCGCGCTCGCGCACCACGCCCAGCATGGGAAGCTGTGCGCGGTCCGGCTTGGCCAGATGCTGCGACTTGGGCAGGCTCAGGGCAGCGCAGAGGCTGTTGATGTCGATGGCCGCTGCGCCGCTTTTCACCATCGATTGGGTGATGGCGGCATTGAGCCGGACGCTGTCGATCACCACACCGTGGCGTCGCGCTGCCGTCATCACGGCCCATGACAAGGAAGACGCCAGTTCACTCATGACAGGCCTCCCGGGAAACCAGCAAGGCAGCTGGATACAGGCCCGTGCAGCCTGCGCCGGACATCTTGCTGGCCGCAGCGCGGCGCACCGCACCGCACCGGCAACGGGGGGCGAACTGGGACAGGAATGAATATTCTTTCTCATGGCGATTCGTTTGGTTTGATATCAGTCGCGACGATCGGCCTTCCTTCAGGGGAAGGACTGTCGACGGCGCGTATTCGGACGATACGGACGATGCGGACGTACTCGGCTTGATCGACAGTGAGAGCGAAAAACGGGAGAGAACCCCTCGGACGATGTGTCGCGCGATGCCAGAAATGAGCGGGATGCGTCATCGTTGCTGCTTTGCCATCTCAGCAACAGCGGGCAAAACCGAGGGAGATCACGTCCGGAATCAGGCGCTGCGGCAGATCGTCAATGGGGCTAATGATCTGTGAAAATATATAAAGATTTAATTGTCCTTTAGTTCATTTCAGACATATTTGTAGTCTCGAAAAAACTAAGTAAATGACGATTTCAGTCGATCAGAGAACAAACCTCACTCTGGAACGATGGACGCCCTTCCTGTCGACGAGTGAAGGGAAAATCCAGGACCACTTTCGCGACGATCAAAGAAATACGGAAGATCTTTGAAAGCCTCTTCATATCTGGATACAAAAAAGAGAACTCCCCTCGAATCATGTTGAACCCGAGGGGAGCTTGGTGCCATTCGCCACCTGATCACCGACAATCAGTCAGCACTGGTGACAGCGTCTCCGCCAGACCATTAACATCGACGCCGTACTAACTTTATCTAACATTTTGCGCTTAACAAATTGTCTGATGGTGCAGACGGAATGAACTATCGAAGGCAACGTCGAGTGAACGACATCAACAGCAACGGAGAGGAAAGATCAGACAGGAAAGGACGCCTGTGCGCACAGCCCGCGCAAGCTCAGTGCGAGGACTGCAGATCCGGCGCCACCACGGCCTCTGCGGAGCCGCCAGCCGCGAGATAAGACAACGGCGATTCCGGCGCGTGCAACGACAACGGCGACAGTGGCGAATCCGCCGGGCTCGCTGCCCGATCGCAATAGCGCGCAAATTCGGCGGCCAGCATCGGCCGTGCGTAATGCCAGCCCTGGGCATAGTCGACGCAGGCCTGCTCCAGATAGCGCGCCTGCACCGGCGTTTCCACGCCTTCCGCGACGATCTTCAGCTTGAGCTTGCGGGCCAGGTCGATGATGCAGGCCAGTACCGGATGCTCGTGATCCGTACCGATGCCGATGACGAACGAACGATCCAGTTTGAGCACATCACATGGAAGTTCGTGCAGATAGCGCAGGCAGGAATAGCCGGTCCCGAAATCATCCAGCGCAATGAGATGCCCCCGCTCCCGCGCCCGGGATAGCGTCTCGCGGCTCGGCAGGGTTTCCATGCTGCTGCTCTCGGTGATTTCCAGCCAGAGTTGGGTCGGCACGATACCGGTGCCGGCCAGCGCGGCATCCAGCACCTCCAGGATGCGGCCGCTGTTGACATCCTGGGCCGGAATATTGACGGCCACATGCAAGCCACGATGAGCGCGCAGCGTGGGGGCCAGGTCGCTGACGGTCTGTTGCAGTACCCGGTCGGTGATGGCATTGAGGTAGCCGTGCCGCTGCGCTGCGGCCAGGAAACGGTCCGGCGGCAGCAGTGCCCCGTCCTCGCGCTGCCAGCGCACCAGGACTTCCGCGCCCGCACAGCGGCCGTCGGCCAGTACCACGATGGGCTGATAGACGACTCTGAATTCCTCGCGCTCGATGGCGCGCTTGAACTGCGCTTTGGTGATCATGCTCCCCCCTGCCGCAGTTCCCCTTGCGGTCGCCGTGCGCACCGCAGCGGATGCGCACGGGATTGATGGTCAGCGTACCTGGTCCAGGCCATACGCCCACAATTGCAGCTTGCGGCCATCCGCGATGATCATGGCCGTGACGTCGGCCTTCTGCAGATCGGTCTGCACCACTTCGCGGGCGGCATTCATCACGTCCAGCCAGGAGCGTCGGCCCGACAGATATTGGCGGGTATAGGAAGCCAGCACCTCCTCGGACGATACGGCGACGTCTTCCAGATTGCGTGCACGCGCCTCGGCTTGCTGATACTCGGTGTAGGTGGCGGCCATCTGCGAGATCAGTTCCAGCCGTGCCGCATCCACGGCCAGCAGCGCTGACTGATAGCGGCCCTGCGCGGCCGCCACTTCCGAACCCAGCGACAGGCCGGCCCCCAGCTGCATCTGCATGCCGATGAAAGCACGGTTGGCATTGGGGGTATGAGGCACGCTGAAGTTGCCGCGCTGGTGCTCCAGGCGGGCATAGACTTCTGGCCAGTAGGAGGCACTGCGGATCTGGATGGCCGACTCCTGGACCTTGGCATCAGCGCGCAGGCGCTTGAGCAGCGGGCTGCTCTCCAGCATGCTCTCGGTCAGTGCGGGCAGATCCTCGCTGACGGACATCTTCGCCACATCGGCACGCAGTTCTTCATCGCTCAGCGGCAGGCCGACCAGTTGTTCCAGTTGCAGCCGCGCCGACTGGCGGCTGGCCTTGGCTCCCAGCAGGTCGGTCAGCGCCTGGTCGCGACGGCCGCGCACCAGCGTCACGTCGACGCGCGCAGCGGCTCCTTCCTTCTCGCGGCGCTGGCTCTGTGCGAGGAAATCTTCCAGCGCTTTCAGATTCTTCTGATTGGCCTCGGTGGCCAGATCCGAACGCACCCACAGGCTGTATTGCGAAATGACCTGCTCGGCCAGGCGGAAGCGCTGTTCACGCAGGGCTTCGCCAGCAGATTCATGATTGTGCCCGGCCTGTTCCAGCTGGGCCGTCAGGCGGCCGCCGGACCACAGGGTCTGCTGCAAGCGCAGGGTCACCACGGTATCGTCACCGTTGTACGAAATGTCGCGCGAACTGGTCACGCCGGCGCGTTCGACCGA
The DNA here is from genome assembly GCF_031455335.1 of Herbaspirillum sp. 1173. Classification (NCBI taxonomy): domain Bacteria; kingdom Pseudomonadati; phylum Pseudomonadota; class Betaproteobacteria; order Burkholderiales; family Oxalobacteraceae; genus Herbaspirillum; species Herbaspirillum sp. 1173. Next base: position 1,588,157 of record NZ_JAVDSP010000001.1, read on the forward strand.
CATGGACGGTGTCGGAAAGAATTGCCACTTGGCCGACGAGATACCTTCGGCAGCGGCGTCGACGGCACGTTGCCGAGCGACCGCAGCGGGATTGTTGAAAGCGGCTTGCTTGACCAGATCACCCAGGCTGACAGCGCCCGCCGGCAGGCTCAACAAGCCCAGCGACATCGCCATCACGGCAGCCAGCCGGTTGGGCCAGCGCGGGCGCGGCAAGGTGGAGGAAGACTGCGGGCCGCACGCGCCGCCAAGGGGGAGGATGTCGTTCATCTGCGCTCATTTCAGGTTGATCTCGTCCAGGGAGGAAGGTCTCGCGGCAGGCGGGAAGACGGCGCCGGGCGCCGTACTTCACGCACCTGCACACTGGCCGGGCAGCAGCCGCAAAGGCGGCAGGGCAGCCGGCCGGCTGCGATGACGGGTGACGAGAATTGGCTTGGATGATCGCGGAAAGGACGGGGGGGAACGAATTGTCCGATGGTGCAGAAATCTTCATACGGCCTCGAAATAATTCGAGAAACACTACAAAGATTAATGAAGAACAGCTGCAGACCCTGCCAAGAACGTCTGCAGCCGGATGAGGTGCACGGGTTCCGGCACGCTCAGGAAGAAAACGACGCCACCGCCAGGGCGGCACGCAAGGTGGTGATGACCTCATCCCAATCGCCCGCACGCTGCTGGCGGAACAGCCGTGCCGTCGGATACCAGGGCGAGTCATGGCGTTGCAGGAACCAGCGCCAGTCCGGTGAATAGGGCAAGGCGATCCAGACCGGCAAGCCGAGCGCGCCGGCCAGGTGGGCGGCTGCAGTATCGACGCTGATGACCAGGTCCATGCAGGAAAGCGCGGCCGCCGTATCGGCGAAATCGCGAATGCCCTCACCCACCGCATGCCACTGTGGCCCGGCCTGCTGCAGCCATTGCGCATCGGCGGTGCGCAGATCGGGCTGGATGATGAAGAAGGACACCCCGTCACGCGCCTTGGCCAGAGCAGCAAAGCGCTCCAGCGCGATGGACCGGCGCGCATCGTTGGCATTGCCGGGGTTGCCGGAGCAGATGATGCCCACCCGCACCTGCCCCGGCGCACGCGGTGCCAGCGCGTCGAGCTGCTGCTCCCACTGCCGCTTGAGGTCGATATGAACGTTCAGGTAAGGCACCGGTGCCGGGATGTTGTCCATCGCCGTATTGCACACCAGCGGCAGGCTCATCAGCGGCAACTGATAATCGATCGCGGGCAAGGCGCCTGCGGTCGGCACCAGCTGAATGCGCGAGGCCACCGGCAAGCCCTGCATCAGGGTGAACAAACTTTCCGGAACCTCGAACACCACCTCAGCCCCGGCCTCGACGATCTGCTGCACGTAGCGGCTGAACTGGATGGTATCGCCCTGCCCCTGCTCGGCCCACAGCAGGATGCGCTTGCCGGCCAGCGAGCTGCCGCCGTTCCAGGGAGGGATGGCGGCGTGGCGATATGGATCGGCACCACTTCCTTCCCAACGCCATTCGTAGAGCGGCAAAGCCTCTTCCAGCCGGCCAAGCACCAGCAGCGACAAGGCCAGATTGACATGGGCATCGGCGTCCTTGCCATCCATGCGCAGGGCGCGGCGGAAACTGTCGATGGCTTCCTCGTGGTCGCGCAGGCGCGCCAGCGTGGTGCCGCGGCTGACGTGTGCATCCACCAGATCGGGGTCGAGGATGAGGGCGCGGTCGTAATAACGCAGCGCTTCCTCGTAGTCACCCAAGGCATGTTCGATCAGGCCGGCATCCAGCCAGTATTGGGCCCGCTCATCGAAGCGCAGCAGCACCTGGCGCAGGCATTCGCGTGCGGCTTCCCACTGGCCGGCGCGCTCATGCAGGCGCGCCTTGCGGTGCCAGGTATCGGGAACATCGGGATTGCGCCGCAGTGCCTCTTCCAGCAAGGCCAGCGCCTGGCCATCGTTCTTGCCGGAGGGCGACATGCCCTGCAAGGCGGCCGAGGCGGCGACGAAGAACTCGGGACGTTCATGCCCCGCCTCGATCAGGTCGCGATAGAGCAGGAAGCTGTCTTCATATCGCCCCTGCTCGTAGAAGGCGCGCCCCAGGCGATAGCGCAGGGCCAGCGCTTCCTCGCTGTCGGGGTCGACCAGCGGCAAGGCCTGCTGCCAGGCCAGGGCTGCTTCTTCGAAACGTCCTTGCGCGGCCACCACGCTGCCCAGCAGCTGCAGCGCATCCTTGTGCCGGGGATGGGTCTCCAGCAAGCCGAACAGCACTTGTTCGGCGGCGGCGTAGTCATCCTGGTGGAAATGGTCGAGGGCGAGGCGGACGGTATCAGTGGCGTTCATGGCAGGCGGGGTGAGACAAACCCGCGTATTGTCTCATCCCTGCCGGGGTACTGCGTCAGCGCTTGAACACCAGCACCGGATCGGCGCGATAGATGGCCGGATACATCTTCTGCAGGTTGCTGATCTTGGGCAGGTCGTTGTAGGCGATGTAGGGCTGGTTCGGATGCAGCGTGGCGTAATCCTGATGGTAATCCTCGGCCCGGTAGAAACCTTGCAGCGGCGTCACCTGGGTCACGATGGGGGCGCTGAAGACTTTGGCGGCATTGATCTGGGCGATGTAGGCCTGGGTGGCCCGGGCCTGTTCGTCGCTGGCGGTGAAGATGGCCGAACGGTATTGCGTGCCATGGTCCGGCCCCTGGCGATTGAGCTGGGTCGGGTCATGCGCCACCGAAAAATAGATCTGCAGGATCTGGCCATAGGAAATCTTGCGCGGATCGTAGGTCACCTGTACCGCTTCGGCGTGCCCGGTGGTCCCGGAACTGACCATGGAATACGTGGCCGAATCGGCCTTGCCGCCGGCATAACCGGACACCGCCTGCAACACGCCCTGGGTATGCTGGAACACCCCCTGCACACCCCAGAAGCAGCCACCCGCGAGGACCACGGTGGCGGTGTTGGCGGTGGAGGCCAGCACCGCCTTGCCGCTAGGAGCGGGCACCGCCACCGCCGCTTCGGCAGCAAAAGTGGAAGCACAGGCCAGCGCCAGGCAAAAGCTGGCCGCAGAGGCCAGGACGGCAGGTTTGAACAGGGACATGGCAGGCTCCGACAGGGCAGGGAAAAATCAGAAAATCGGCTAGGACGATCAGGTCAAACGCACAAGATATGAAGCATTCAGCGCCGCACGGGCTTTCCCGGCGTGCCCGATGCGCCGCTGCGCCGCCACAGCAGGCGCACAGCGAGCATCACCCCGACCAGTACCGCGAACAACAGCGGCTGCGCGATCAGGTTCTTGCCGGCCTTGTCCCACCAGTAGTGCAGCACGCCCAGCGGCACGATCACATAGACCAACCGGTGCAGGGCCTGCCAGCGCTTGCCGCCCAGGCGACGCACCATGCCGTTGGTGCTGGTGATGGCCAGCGGGATCGACAGCAGCAGCGCCAGCACGCCCACGGTGATGAAGGGCCGCTTGACGATGTCCTTCCAGATCTCACCGAGGTCGAAGAAGTGATCAAACCAGACGAAGGTCGTGAAGTGCAGGCACAGATACAGAAACGCCATCAGCCCCAGCATGCGGCGCATGCGCACCAGCCAGTTCAGCCCGGTGATCTTGCGCAGGGGCGTCACCGCCAGGGTGATGCAGAACAGGTACAAGGTCCAGTCGCCGGTGCTGTGGGTGATGAATTCCAGCGGGTTGGCTCCGAGGCCGCCGGTGAAGCCCAGCACCACCAGCCGCACCAGCGGAACGAAGGCCAGGGCCAGGAACAGCCACCACAGCCCCGTCACGGCGCGTGGTTTGAGATTGCGCAAGGCGGCCGGAGCGAGCTGCATGCCTGATCCGATCCTCAGAAGAACTTGCGCAGGTCCATGCCGGTGTACAGGCTGGCCACGTCGTTGTATCCGTTGAACATCAGCGTCTTGCGCTTGGGCGCGAAGAAGCCGTCCTCGCCGATGCGGCGTTCGGTGGCCTGCGACCAGCGCGGATGGTCCACGTTGGGGTTGACGTTGGAGTAGAAGCCGTATTCCTGCGGGGCGTAGAGATTCCAGGCGGTCTTGGGTTCATCCTTGACGAAGCGGATCTTGACGATGGACTTGGCCGACTTGAAGCCATACTTCCACGGCACGATGATGCGCACCGGTGCGCCGTTCTGGTTGGGCAGCACTTCGCCGTACATGCCCAGCGTCAGCAGGGTGAGCGGGTGATTGGCTTCGTCCAGGCGCAAACCTTCACGATACGGCCAGTTCAGGATGGGGGTGGACAGGCCCGGCATCTGCTTCTTGTCGGCCAAGGTGACGAATTCGACATACTTGGCATTGCCCGTGGGTTCGGCCTTCTTGATGAGCGCCGAGAGCGAATAGCCGATCCAGGGGATCACCATCGACCAGCCTTCCACACAGCGCATGCGGTAGATGCGCTCTTCCAGCGGGGCCAACTTGGTCAGGGCATCCAGGTCCAGGGTCATGGGCTTCTTGACCTCGCCTTCGATGTCGATGGTCCACGGGCTGGTTTTCAGGCTGCCGGCATTCTTGGCCGGATCGGCCTTGTCGGTACCGAACTCGTAGTAATTGTTGTAGCTGGTGGCGTCTTTGTAGGCGGTCTGCTTGTCCATGACCGCGAAGGCGTTATTGAGCTGGGCCGGCAGCTTCTTGCCCTGCTGGGCGAAGGCTTGCGGCAGCGCGCCCATGCCGCCGGCCAGCGCGGCACCGGCCGCCACGCGCGCCATGAAGCTGCGGCGCGACAGGTAGAGATCACGCGGGGTGATCTCGGAGGCGGTCGGGATGTCAATCTGGTCGGGACGAATCTTGATCAGCATGGTGCGCTCCGGCAAAAAAGGGTGTGAATGCAAAGCGGAGGCAAGGCCTGGACCTCGCCGATGAGATGCCATGGTAAAAGCGGCGCGGTGACGCCCGGGTGGCATTTTGATGACAATTTTGTCATGAAGAAAAATCCCTCCATTGCTAGAATCGAGTGCATTTTCCGGTTCATTCTCTCCGATCCGGGCCGCCTTTGCAGCGGCACTTCCCGTCCATTCCACCTCACACGGTTCCCCACAGCATGGCCATCCTGGTAATCGAAGACGACCCCAAGACCGGTGACTACCTGCGCAAAGGCTTGCGCGAATCCGGCTACGCCGTTGACCTCGCCCGCACCGGCAGTGACGGCCTGCACATGGCACTGGAACAGGACTACGACCTGGTGGTGCTGGATGTGATGCTGCCCGGCCTGGACGGCTGGCAGGTCATGAGTGCACTGCGCAGCAAGCGCGACCTGCCGGTGCTGTTCCTGACCGCCAAGGACCAGGTGGAAGACCGCATCCGTGGCCTGCAGCTGGGGGCCGACGACTACCTGGTAAAACCCTTTTCCTTCACTGAACTGGTATTGCGCATCCGCACCCTGCTGCGCCGGGGCGTCACTCGCGAAGCCGAGGTCTATGAGATCGCCGACCTGCAGCTGGACCACGTGCGCCACAAGGTCACGCGCCAGGGTATTCATATCGCCCTGACCAACAAGGAATTCATGCTGCTGCACCTGCTCATCAAGCGCCGGGACGAGGCACTGTCACGGTCCGTGATCGCCTCGCAGATCTGGGATATGAACTTTGACAGCGACACCAATGTGGTCGACGTCGCCATCAAGCGCCTGCGCGCCAAGATCGACGCGCCCTTCGAGAAGAAACTGATCCACACCGTGCGCAGTGTCGGCTACATGTTTTCGGAAAACCCATGAACGCCGGTGCCACACCCGTACACGGCTGGACCCTCACTTCCCGCGTCACCGCCCTGTTCGCGCTGATGACTGCGCTGGTGGTCACCGGCCTGGGCTTCTACCTGGATCGGGCGGCCGGGGTCGCCCTCTCGCAGCGCGCCGACCAGGCCCTGATCGGGCGCGTGGAACACTTCCGCAACCTGATGCACGACCTCTACAACGTCGAGCAGATGGAGCAGCGCCCTGCCCTCTTCGAAAGCATGATGGGCAATGAGCAGGATGTGCGCATCTTCCGCCGTCAGGGTGAAGCGCCCTTCATCCAAAGCAATCCCGATCACCTGCAGCCGCCTGAGATGACCCCGCTTCCGGTGGGCCGTCCGGTCAGTTCGGCCAGCCTGCAGACCAGCTTCCGCCCCGATGGCGTGAAGGTACGCTGGGTCTCGGCACTGGCCGATGTGGGCAAGGGTGGCGCCGGCGGCGACCGCGTGGAGATCGTGGCCGCCTATGTGATGGTGCAGGAAAGCCGCATGATGCACAGCTACCGCTGGCGCATTGCCGGTGCAGCGGGCGCTGCCATCTTGCTGACGTCGCTGCTGGGATTCCTGCTGCTGCGACGCGGGCTGCAGCCGCTGGAAGCGATGAGCCAGCGCGCCGCCCAGATCACGCCCGACCGCCTTTCCACCCGCCTGGAGCAGGACGGCATGCCGTCCGAACTGCGGCGCGTGGCGCTCTCCTTCAATGCCATGCTGGACCGGCTGGAGGCTGGCTACGACCACCTGGCGCAATTCTCCGGCGACCTGGCCCACGAGATCCGCACGCCCATCAACGTGCTCATGGGCCAGAGCCAGGTTGCACTGGGCCAACGGCGCAGCCTGGAAGAATATGAACAATTGCTCGAATCGAATGTGGAGGAATTGCAGCGGCTCTCGCGCATCGTCGAGAACATCCTGTTCCTGGCGCAAGCCGACCATGCGACGCTGGCCGTGGAATGCAGCGCGCTGGACCTGCATGAAGAATTGGGCAAGGTGACCGAGTACTTCGAAGGCATCGCCGACGAACGCGGCCTGCGCTTCGAACTGGAGGCCCAGGGCACCTGCCACGCCAACCGCGACATGTGGCGGCGGGCAGTGAACAACCTGGTCATCAATGCGGTGCGCTATGGCGAGGCCGACAGCGTCATCCGCATCCAGACCGAGAACGATGCCAGCGGTAGCCGCATCCTGGTGGACAACCGCTGCGAGGGTGTCACGCCCCATGCGATGGCGCGCATGTTCGACCGTTTCTATCGCGGCGATCGTTCCCGCAGCGCCTTCACCGAATCCAACGGCCTGGGACTGGCCATCGTCAAGGCCATCATGGCCTTGCATCGCGGCACGGCTGCGGTCGAATGTCCGCAGCCGGGCTGGATTCGCTTCAGCTTGTTCTTCCCGTCGGCGGCAACGCAGGCGGGGCAGTTGCAGGCTCCGCCACCTCTGCCGACCTGAGCGCTTCCTGCGCGGCCTGGGCCGCCAGTTCAGCCTCGCGCGCTTCGGCCGCACGTCTTGCCTTCTGGGCCGCCGACGCACGCGTGAAGATGATCTTCAAGGCCGCCATCACCGGCACCGACAGGAAGATGCCCGCCACCCCGCCCAGCTGGTCACCGGCCAGCAGGCCCAGGATCACCATGAGCGGGCTCACTTCCACGCCCTCGCTCATCAGGTAAGGATTCAGTACGTAATCCTGGAACACCCGATACGCCACGATGAAACCCACCAGCCACAGCAGGTGGTCATAACCGCTGAAGCCGGCCACCACCAGGGCGGCCGCACTGGCGGCCAGCGGACCGGCAAAGGGAATGAATTCCAGCACCGCCGCCAGGCCCGCCAGCAGCATCGCGTAGGGCACGCCCATGAGCGAGAAGGCGATGCTGTAGGCCACGAAGGTGGCAATGGAGAGGAACAGCAGCGCGCGCACATAGCGCGAGAGCAGCACGTCGAGATCCTTGATGATGCCATCCCACAGCTTGCGGTTGGAACGGTTCATCCAGGACAGGATTTCATCGCGCATGGCCGGCGCTTCCTTGATGAGCAGGAAGCTGATCACCGGCACCAGCACCAGGTAGATCAGGTTGCTGGCCGCATGCATCACGCCTACCCCGAACTGCTTGGCCAGCGGCATGGCCTGGTCGGTGCCGTTGGCGAGCTGGTCGCGGATGAAGCCGAGGATGCGTGCGCGCAGCGGTTCGGCGAAGCCCGGCAGCGGAATCTTGGACACCGCATCATTGGAGCGCAGCAGCGCCGGCAGTTGCTCGGACAGGCGCACGGCTTCCTCCTGGATGCGCGCGCCGAAGATGGTCGCCACCGCTGCCACGATGCCGATGGCCAGCACGAACACCACCGCAATGGAGACGGCCCGCGGCACCTTGGCCGGGCGCACGCGCTCGACCTGCTCCACCAGCGGATAGACCAGGTAACTGAAGAAGACGGCAAACACCAGCACCAGCACGGTGGCCGAAATGGTATAGGTGACATAAAGCAGCAAGGCCACCAGGAAGACGGTCCAGACGATTCTGGCCACGCGGAAATCGAAACCCAGCATAAATATTCATCCTTGGAAAAAGAGGACGCAGCATGCGTGCGCCACGGGCAACCCCAGCCCGCCAGCCCCTCGCCACCGAGGTGAAGAAACCCGGTAGACGCTTGCACTCAGTACTTCACCTGTAGCGTGGCGGAGATGTGGTTTTCCGATCCCTTGCCATGCTACGGCTGAGCTGCAAATGCACCTTATTTGATCCGCATCAGGTTTCCTATCAGCCAAATCCTTCTGGCTTTGTAGGAAAGCGTGAAAATACGTTCATGCAGCGCAACATGATGCTGAACAGGGCTGCGTCCTTGTGAAACCGGGAAGTTCACAAGACGCGATGTCGTCATGAAGAGACGTTAATAAACGCCTTCGCCCCTGCCAGCCCCTGAGCCTGCCGACGGCCCTCGCCCGCGCCTCCGCGCCGGGCGCGCGTCATTCTCATCCGTGATAACTGTTATCAGCAAATACACAGGTGCATGACATTGCGATGGGTCAAGCAATTGCTTTAAATTTCAGTAATTACTGAAATTTCGAAAGACTTCGACATGGAAAACAACGTACTCAGCCCGCTCATGCAGCGTTTCATCGGCCATTTCGGCGAGATGGGCAGCCGCTGGGGTATCAATCGCACCGTGGGCCAGATCTATGCCCTGCTCTATATCTGCGGGCGTGCGCTCAATGCCGACGAGATCGCCGAGTACCTCAGTTTTTCGCGCTCCAACGTGAGCATGGGATTGAAGGAATTGCAGTCCTGGCGGCTGGTGAAGCTGCTGCACAAACCCGGTGACCGCCGTGAATATTTCGAACCGCCCGGCGACATCTGGGACATCTTCAAGGTGCTGCTGGAAGAACGCCGCCGCCGCGAAATCGAGCCGACCCTCTCCATGCTGCGCGACGCCCTGCTGGAAGCGCCCGGCAGCAAGGACGACAAGGAAGTGCAAAAGCGCATGCGCGAGATGTATGAACTGATCGAACTTTCCAGTTCCTGGTTCGACGATGTGCAGCGCCTCTCGCCGGAGACGCTGGTGTCCTTGATGAAGATGGGTTCCAAGGTCAAGAAACTGCTGGACGTGCGCGACAAGTTCCGCGTCGGCGGCAGCAGCAACGAAAAGGAGTAATCCGCATGCAACTCGCCTCATCCTTGCGCAAGCGCCCGTGGCGCTGGCCACGCCTGACCCAGCTGCCGCTGGGGGTGGAGATCACCCTGCTGCTGGTGGTCAAGATTGCCCTCATTACGGTGCTGGCCAAGACTTTCTTCGCCCATCCCGAAGCCAAGCACATGCAGATGCCTGTACAGCGCGTGGAGCAGCGCATGCTGTCTTTCACCACGCCGCAACCAGCCACCGCACAACAGCAGTACCCGTCCCAAGACCTGTCCGCCAAACAACAAACGGAGTAACACAACATGGTTCCCATCGATGAAGTCGTCTCGCTGTCACGGCTGCAGTTTGCCGTTACGGCGCTCTATCACTTCCTGTTCGTCCCCCTCACCCTGGGCTTGTCCTGGATCCTGGTCATCATGGAGTCGGTCTATGTCATGACCGGCAACCAGATCTACAAGGACATGACCCGCTTCTGGGGCAAGCTCTTCGGCATCAACTTCGCCATGGGCGTGGCCACCGGCATCACCCTGGAATTCCAGTTCGGCACCAACTGGTCCTATTACTCGCACTACGTGGGCGACATCTTCGGGACCCCGCTGGCCATCGAAGGCCTGATGGCCTTCTTCATGGAATCGACCTTCGTCGGCCTGTTCTTCTTCGGCTGGGACAAGCTCTCGCGCAAGCAGCACCTGATCGTCACCGTGCTGGTGGCGCTGGGCTCGAACCTGTCGGCGCTGTGGATCCTGATCGCCAATGGCTGGATGAACAATCCGGTGGGCGCCGAGTTCAACTTCGAGACCATGCGCATGGAACTGGTCAGCATGACCGACGTGATCTTCAATCCGGTGGCGCAGGTGAAGTTCGTGCACACCGTGGCCGCCGGCTACGTGACGGCTTCCATGTTCGTGCTGGGCGTGTCGGCCTGGTATCTGCTGAAGGCCCGCGATACCGCCTTCGCGCTGCGCTCCTTCGCGGTGGCGGCCGGTTTCGGCCTGGCCGCGACCTTGTCGGTGATCGTGCTGGGCGACGAGTCGGGCTATACCGCCGGTGAAGTCAACAAGGTCAAGCTGGCCGCCATCGAAGCCGAGTGGGACACCCACCCTGCCCCGGCCGGCCTGACCTTGTTCGGCCTGCCCAATGACAAGGAAGAGCGCACCGATTACGCCGTCAAGATCCCCTATGCGCTGGGCCTGATCGCCACCCGTTCGGCCGATACCCAGGTGCTGGGCATCAAGGACCTGAAGAAGGAACACGAAGCACGCATCCGCAACGGCATGCTGGCCTATGCGGCGCTGGCCAAGCTGAAGGCGGGCGACAAGTCCCCCGAAGCCCGCGCCGAATTCGACAAGCTCAAGAAGGACCTGGGCTACGGCCTGCTGCTGAAGAAGTACACCAACAACGTCGTCGATGCCACGCCTGAACAGATCAGCCTGGCGGTGAACGACACCATCCCCAAGGTCGCACCGCTGTTCTGGTCCTTCCGCGGCATGGTGGCGCTGGGCTTCCTGTTCCTGTTCATCTTCTCGGCGTCGTTCTGGTTCCTGGCCAAGAAGCAGCTGGCCCCGCAACGCTGGTTGCTGCGCCTGGCCGTGATCTCGATCCCGCTGCCGTGGATCGCCGCCGAGCTCGGCTGGATCGTGGCCGAATATGGCCGCCAGCCCTGGACCATTGCCGGCATCCTGCCGACCCACCTGTCGGCCTCCTCGCTGCAGCCGGGCAGCCTCTACTTCAGCCTGGCCGGCTTCATCCTGTTCTATACCTTCCTGCTGGTGGTGGAGATGATCCTGATGGTGAAGTACGCACGCCTGGGTCCGAGCAGCCTGCATACCGGCCAATACCACTGGGAAACCAAGGGTCATGAAAAGAGCCCCGGCGATGTCCTGCCGCCGCCCCTGAATCCGTCGGCCAATGCCGGCAGCCACTAAGCCATCAGAAGAAATGAGGAAAGCAGAATGATCTTCGATTACGAAACACTCAAGCTGATCTGGTGGGCCTTCGTGGGCGTACTCATCATCGGCTTCGCCCTGACCGACGGCTTCGACTTCGGCGTGGGCATGATGCTGCCCTTCGCCGGCAAGAACGACACCGAGCGCCGCATCCTGATCAACTCCATCGGCCCCACCTGGGAGGGCAACCAGACCTGGTTCATCACCGCCGGCGGTGCCACCTTCGCGGCCTGGCCACTGGTGTATGCGACGGCGTTCTCGGGCTTCTACATCGCCCTGATGATCTTGCTGTTTTCGCTGTTCTTCCGTCCGGTGGGCTTCGACTATCGCAGCAAGGTGGCCGATCCGCGCTGGCGCAATGCCTGGGACTGGGGACTGTTCATCGGTGGCTTCGTGCCGCCTCTGATCTGCGGCGTGGCTTTCGGCAACCTGCTGCTGGGTGTGCCCTTCCACTATGACGACACCATGCGCGTGGAATACACCGGCAGCTTCTTCGCACTGTTGAATCCCTTCGGCCTGCTGGCGGGCCTGCTGTCGGTAGCCATGCTGCTGATGCACGGTGCGGCCTTCGCCTTCGTCAAGACCGAGGCCGCCGTGGGCGAGCGTTCGCGCAAGATCGTCATCGGTGCGGCGCTGGTGACGGTGCTGCTGTTCGTGGCCGGCGGCTTCTGGGTGGCCCAGATGCCTGGTTATCGCATCACCTCCATGCCGGACGCCAACAGTGCCTTCACCCCCCTGGCCAAGACCGTGGAAGTGGTCGCCGGTGCCTGGTTCGACAACTATGCCAAGTGGCCCGTGACCAAGCTGTTCCCGGCGCTGGGCGTGGCCGGTGCGGTGCTGGCGGCATTGCTGGCGCTGGTGCGCAGTGCGCGCCTGGCCTTCATCGCCAGCGGGCTGTCGGTGACGGGCATCATCCTCACCGCCGGCATGTCGCTGTTCCCCTTCGTCATGCCCTCTTCGCTGGACGCCAAGAGCAGCCTGACCCTGTGGGATTCGGTCTCCAGCCACAAGACCCTGGGCCTGATGTTCTGGATGGTGCTGATCTTCCTGCCACTCATCATCGTCTATACCGGCTGGGTCTATCGCGTGGTCAAGGGCAAGGTCACCGCCCGCGACATCCACGAGAACGAACACACGGCGTATTGATTACGCGCAATCGCAAACTGCAACGAGGAGAACATCATGTGGTATTTCGCCTGGATACTCGGTATCGGCCTGGCCCTGGCCTTCGGCATCATCAACGTCATGTGGCTGGAAGCCAACTATGCCTTCGGCCGCCGCAAGGCCGAGGAAACCCACGAGCGCTTCGCCAGCGCCCGTGCGGCGGAAAAGCAGCGGCGCAACGGCAGGTAGGCTCGGGGATCGGATCCTCACGTGATCACATGATCGAGTGATCGCAGGAGCAAGGCCGGCAGCGTCGCTGCCGGCCTTTTTTTCAACTTGCCTGGAGACCATCATGCCTGCCTCCCCTGCCTCGCACACCGAAGAAGTCGCGCCCGCGCCGCGCCACTGGGCCTTGCTGCCAGGTGCCGGTTTCGCCGACAGTTACCGCATCCGCCTCACGCCGCAACTGGCGAAATTGAATTCGACCGAGATCGCAGCCCGCATGATGGCGACCCAGCCTGCCTGGGTCAGCGCATTGATCCGCTTGCGTGATCGCCTGATGGCGCCGCTGGGACTCAAGCAGGCCGGCGACCACGGCGGCGGGCCGGCCGGGTTTCCCCTGCTGCTGGCGGAACCGGCCAGGGTCGTGATGGGAATGGACGACCGCCACCTGGATTTCCGGCTGTGCGTCGAAAAGTCGCCGGCCGCGACCGGCCAGGCGGCAGATGAAGACCAGTGGCTCACCGTGACCACCGTGGTCCGCACCAAACGCCTGCTGGGCAAGGCCTATCTGGCGGCGATCATGCCCTTCCATCGCTGCATCGCGCGCAGTTTGCTGCTGGGGGTGGTGCGGGAGGAACGTCCGGCGCTTTGATCCGCATTCCGCAAATGAAAGAAAACGCCGCTGCGACCGGATGGACGCAGCGGCGTTTTCCTTCATGCTGACCGGCACAGGCAGGAAGCGCATAGGCTCCCGCCCGGCCTGCTGGCATTACACCAGGTTCAGGGTGACGTTGATGTTGTCACGGGTGGCGTTGGAGTACGGGCACACCTGGTGGGCCTTGTTCACCAGATCTTGCGCCACGGCCTGGTCGATGCCCGGCAGCGAGATGTTCAGCTCGGCTTCGATACCGAAACCGCCCGGGATCTGGCCGATGCCGACCTTGCCGGTGATGCTGGCATCCGCAGGCAGGGCCACCTTGGCCTGGCCGGCGACGAACTTCAGCGCGCCCAGGAAGCAAGCCGAGTAACCGGCAGCGAACAGCTGTTCCGGGTTGGTGCCGTTACCACCGGCGCCGCCCAGTTCCTTGGGGGTCGACAGCTTGACGTCCAGCACGCCGTCGGAGGACTTGGCCGAACCTTCACGGCCGCCAGTGGCGGTAGCGGTGGCGGTGTACAGGGCTTTTTCAATCTTGTTCGAAGGCATGGTATTTCCTTTCAAAGTTCAGGTTGTCGTCACCCTTGACGGGTTTCGTTCGAGGGGTGTGATGCCTAAAGATTCACTTTTGGTCATCACTGGCTTGCCAATCTCTTGCTGCTTCACTTGCGGTCTTGCTGATGTTTCTGGTGTTGCTGAGGTTGCGCTATTCAGTCCGGCTGCATCAACGATATAAATAATTAACTATATTATTGCGCACAATATAAAACACAAAGCTTGTTACATTTTCATTCATCTTCGGCATCGATCAGGCCCTTGCGGACCTGCTTCAGCTCCACCACCAGGGCCTTGATCTGGTCCAGCGCCGGCAGCATGCAACTCATCTGCTGCGGGACGGCCTTGGCCTTCTCACGCAATGCGCGGCCGCCATCGCTCAGGCTTACGACCACCCGGCGCTCATCGCCGGCATCGCGGTTGCGGTGAAGCAAACCCATGCTTTCCATGCGCTTGAGCAGCGGGGTCAGCGTACCAGAATCCAGGAACAGGCGCGTGCCCAGTTCCGAGACCGTGACGCCATCCTTTTCCCACAGCACCAGCATCACCAGGTATTGCGGATAGGTGATCTCCAGCGGGGCCAGGATCTTCTTGTAAGCCTTGGTCATGGCCAGCGACGCCGAATACATCGCAAAACACAGCTGGTTGTCGAGAAGCAGGGCTTCGTCGATCAGTGCGTCCGGGAGATTCGTGGTGTGCGTCTTGTCCATGTGCTGCATATTAAACTGCTCAAAATTGAATTGCAAGCTATTTAATTTGAAAAAATTTGTCGTTGTTGTTCATTTCGCTTCGTCGGTCCCTGCGCCAAGCCGGTATCATGCGGCCTGCATCCGCATTTTCCTGCATATCGATGAATTCCCACCCCAATCCCCTGCGCTCCCTGGACCTGTTCTGCAAGGTCGTCGACAACTATGGCGATATCGGCATCTGCTGGCGCCTGGCGCGGCAACTGGCGCATGAGCACGGGCTCGCGGTGCGGCTGTGGGTGGATGACCTGGTGAGCTTCCGGCGCATCTGGCCGACGGTGGACACGCTGGCCGATACACAAGAGGTCCGCGGCGTGACGGTGCAGCACTGGCGCGGCCAGGACGGCCTGTTCACGCCGGACGATGTGGCCGATATCGTCATTGAATTCTTCGGCTGCGAGATCCCGCCCGGCTACGTGGAAGCCATGGCGCAGCGCTCGCCCAAGCCGGTCTGGTTCAACCTGGAAGGCTTGTCCGCCGAAGCCTGGGTCGAGGGCTGCCACACCCTGCCCTCCCCGCATCGCTCGCTGAAACTGACCAAGTATTTCTTCTTCCCCGGCTTCAATGAGCGAACCGGCGGGCTCAGCTTCGAAGCCGACCTGCAAGCCCGGCGACAGGGCTTCCTGGCCAACAATGAAGGCCCGGCTTTCCTAGGTGGATTGGGCGTGACTGCGGCCGAAGCGCAAGCCTGCAAGGTCTCTCTGTTCTGCTACGACTACGCCCCGATTGCCGAATTGTTTGCAGCCTGGCAAGCCTCGCCCCTCGCGGTCACCTGCCTCGTGCCGGAAGGCGTAGGCCGCGCGGCGGTCGAGGCTTTCCTGAACGCACCGATGCGCGCCGGTACGGTGGCCACGCAGGGCGCACTGACGGTACGTGTGCTGCCCTTCGTGGCGCAGACCGATTACGACCGCTTGCTGTGGAGCTGCGACCTCAATTTCGTGCGAGGTGAAGATTCCTTCGCACGCGCCCAATGGGCCGGCCGCCCCTTCGTCTGGAACATCTATCACCAGGACAAGAACCTGCACCACACCAAGCTCAACGCCTTCCTGAAGATTTATGACCCGGCCACGCCCGCCGTCATCGACCTCAACCGGGCCTGGAACGGCGCTTATCCGGGCGAGCTTGACTGGCAGGCAAGCTGGCAGACGCTGCAGGCAGAGCTGCCGGCATTGTCGGGCCAGGCTGAACAATGGGTCCAGAAGCTGTTGGCAAATGGCGACTGGATGGACAATTTGCTCGGCTTCGCCCGCCGGCTCGCCCTGGAAGAGTGGAAGAGCACGGAAAATGGGTTAAAATAGCGGGCTACCGTTTTAACGCAGTTTGGAATTCAATCGTACGTGGGCTTGCGGTGAAGTTTTAGAAGTTTTACCAGTGGGCTACTGACAGTTTGAAAAAACCTACTTTTCACGACACATCGCTATGAAATTTGCAAAAGAAATCCGCGTCGGCAACATCATTATGGTCGACAGCAAGCCCATGATCGTCCTGCGCTCGGACGTCAACGGTTCTTCCCGTACCGGCTTCACCTACAAGTGGAAGATGAAGAACCTGCTGACCAACAGCCCGCAAGAAAGCGTCTTCCGTGGCGACGACAAGTTCGACGTCGTGGTACTGGACAAGAAGCCGGTGACCTATTCGTACTTCGCTGACCCGCTGTTCGTCTTCATGGACGAAGAGTACAACCAGTACGAAATCGAAGGCGAGAACATGGGCGACGCCATCGGCTACCTGAAGGACGGCATGCAGTGCGAAGCTGTCTTCTACGACGGCAAGGCCATCTCGGTCGAAATGCCGACCACCATCGTGCGCAAGGTTGCCTACTCGGAACCGGCCGTCAAGGGCAACACTTCGGGCAACGTCCTGAAGGAAGCCAAGATCGAAAACGCCATCGAAGCCAACCAGATCACCGTGATGGTGCCGCTGTTCGTGAGCCAGGATGACGACATCGAAATCGACACCCGCACCAACGAGTACAAGAAGGTCGTGCGCGGCTGATCGTTAGCCGATGCCAATAAAAAAACGCTGCCTGGTGCAGCGTTTTTTTATGCCTGTTTTACGGGCAAGAGATGAAGCCTGAAGCTCATCCCCCTTCCCTCACCCGCGCCAGGTCCCGCGCCGCCGCCTGTCCTTCCGCGCTGGCCCAGAAGGCCTTGTCAGCCGCCTGCAGGCGCAGTGCCGACTGCTCCATATGGCGCAAGGCCGCTGCCCGCGCGGCCTCGGCATTGCCATCATTGATCGCTTGTGCCAGCGCCGCATGTTCGGCGCGTACCTGCTGCACGAACTCATTGCTGCGCGCTTCGTTCATGCGCGACACGCGGATGGCTGCATGCAGGAACTGGCTCAGGAACTGCACCAGCGAGGTGTAGAGCGGATTGTGCGAGGCATTGGAAATGGCGGCATGGAAGGCGAAATCCTCCTGCACGCCATCGCGCCCCGCCGCAGCCGCTGCATCGATGGCCTGCAAGGCCTGCTGGATCGCCAGGTTCTGCGCGCGCGTGCGGCGCTGCGCCGCCAGGGCAGCCATCTCCCCTTCCACCCCGCGCCGCAGTTCGATCACCCGCAGCACCGCCTGGATGGAGTCGCGCCCATCATCCACATTCAGGTCCAGCCGGAAGGGCGTGGCCTGCGTCACCGGCAGCACCACCGTGCCACTGCCCCGGCGCGAACCGACCAGCCCCTCGGACTTCAAGCGTGAAATGGCTTCGCGGATCACCGTGCGGCTCACTGAAAATCGTTCGGTCAACTCCATCTCCGAAGGCAAGCGCGCATCCGGGGCGAATTCCCCGCTGCGGATCTGCTGTGCCAGTACGCTGGTGACATGGTCGGCCAGCGTGGTCTTGCCGCGCGCGGCAGCGGCCATGGAGGCGAGCGCCGACGCCTGCGGCCTGGAGGAGGAGGATGTCTTCATGGCGCGCATGATACCGCGCAGGCATCGGCTTTTGTGACTTCCGCTTCATATTCTCAAAGTTGTATTACAACTTCCGCTATAATGCGCTGCACGGGTTTCGCTCAAGCGTTCATATCCCCCTATTCCGACGACAGATCACGAGGAGAACACATGCATATCGTCATTACCGGCGGCGCCGGCTTCCTGGGCAGCCGACTGGCGCGCCAGCTGCTGCAACGCGGCACCCTGACCGGCCGCGACGGCCAGCCGCAAGAGATCAAGCGCATCACCCTGCTGGACGTGGTTCCGGCCCAGGGTTTCACCGATCCGCGCATCGAAGCCGTCACCGGCGACATCGCCGACGCCGCCGTGATCGAGCGCGTCATCACGCCCGAGACGCAGTCCATCTTCCACCTGGCCGCCATCGTCAGCGGTCACGCCGAGGCCGATTTCGACCTGGGCATGAAGATCAACTTCGATGCCACCCGCGTCATCCTGGAGCGCGCCCGTGCCCTGGGTACCAAGCCACGCGTGGTCTTCACCAGTTCAGTGGCGGTGTTCGGCGGCGAACTGCCGGCCGTGGTCCCCGACAACACCCTGCTGATGCCGCAAAGCTCCTACGGTGCGCAAAAGGTCATGGGTGAACTGCTGGTGCAGGATTATTCGCGCAAGGGCTTCATCGACGGCCGTGCGCTGCGCATGCCGACCATTTCGGTGCGTCCGGGCGCGCCCAACAAGGCGGCCTCCAGCTTCGCTTCGGGCATCATCCGCGAGCCGCTCAATGGCCAGCCCTCGGTCTGCCCGGTCACGCCCGATACGCGCATGTGGCTGATGTCGCCGCGCCAGGCCATCGCCAACCTGATCCACGGCCATGAAATCAATGGCGCTGACCTGGGCCTGGCCCGCTTCCTCTCCATCGACGGCCTGTGCGTGACCGTCAAGGACATGGTCGAAGCCCTGGAACAGGTCGCCGGCAAGGAAGTGGTGCAGCTGATCGAATGGAAGGAAGACGAAGCCATCAAACGCATCGTCAATTCCTGGCCCGGTGCCTTCGAAGCCAAGCGCGCCAAGGCGCTGGGCTTTACGGCCGATGCCAATTTCGCCGACATCATCCGGGCCCACATCGAGGATGAAGTGAAGAAATAAGCTGCACATCAGCACGCAGAAAAACGAAGGGACAGCCCCGCAAGAGGCTGTCCCTTTTTGCTGCCTGGGTGATACGGATTTACTGCGCCTTGCCCAGCATGTTGAAGATGCTGGAGAAGTCCAGCTTGCCTGCCCCGTTCATGCTGTGGATGTCGTACAGATTGCGTGCCGTCGAACCCAACGGAATGGCGCAGTTGGTGGCCAGCGCATTCTCCACGGCCAGCCCCAGGTCCTTGAGCATCAAATCCACGCCGAAGCCGCCCGCATACCCCTTGGAGGCCGGTGCCGTTTCCATCACGCCGGGGCAAGGGTTGTAGACCTCCAGCGTCCAGTTGCGGCCCGAGCTCTTGGACATGATTTCCGAGAGCACCTTGGGATCCATGCCATTGGCCATCCCCAGGCGGATCGCTTCCGACGTTCCGATCATGAGGATGCCCAGCAGCATGTTGTTGCAGACCTTGACGGTCTGACCGCTGCCGCTTTCACCTGCGTGATAGATTGCTTTCCCCATCTTCTGCAAATAAGGCTGGGCGGCCTCGAAGGCCTCCTTGCTGCCGCCCACCATGAAGGTCAGCGTGCCCGCCGTCGCCCCGTTGGTGCCCCCGGAGACGGGCGCATCCAGCATCTCGAAGCCGCGCGCCTTGGCCGCTGCCGCCACCTTGCGCGCCGCTTCCGGAGCAATGGTGGAACAATCGATCAAGAGCGCGCCCGGCTTGGCCGAGGCCAGCACCCCGGCATCGCCCAGGTAGAGCGATTCCACGTGACGGCTGGCTGGCAGCATGGTGATGACCACGTCGGCCTTGGCCACGGCCGCCATGGAGTCGGCCTCGGTCTTGCCGCCGACCTCCACCAGCTTGTCCACGCTGGCCTTGACCAGGTCGTGTCCGCTGACCGAAAAACCGGCCTTGACCAGATTCTGCGCCATCGGCAAACCCATATTGCCCAGGCCGATGAAGACGATGTTGGCGCTCATGCTGCTCTCCTTACTTCAGGGTGATGGTGGTGTTGACCTGGCCGGCTTCTTCATCGGGCGCGTACCAGCGGGCGGTGACGGTCTTGGTCTGGGTCCAGAAGGTCACGGCCTGCTTGCCGTTGGGGCCGAGGTCGCCCAGCTTGGAAGCGCGCGAACCGGTGAAGCTGAAGTAGGCCACCGGCACGGGGATGGGCACGTTGATGCCGACCTGGCCGACGTCGATCTCGTTCTGGAACTTGCGCGCCGCATAGCCCGAGCTGGTGAAGATGGAAGTACCGTTGCCGTTGGGGTTGGCGTTGATGAAGGCAATGGCTTCATCGAGGGTTTCCAGTTCGACGATGCACATGGCCGGGCCAAAGATTTCCTGGGCGTAGATGTCCATCTCGGGCTTGACGCCGGTGAAGACGGTCGGTCCCACGAAGTTGCCGTTCTCGCTGCCGGCCACCTTGCAATTGCGGCCGTCCAGCAGCAACTTGGCGCCCTGCTCCACGCCGCTGGCGATGAGGCGTTCGACACGTTCCTTGGCCGCCTTGGAGACCAGCGGGCCGACATCGGCCTTGCGGTCGGTGCCGGGTCCGACCTTCATGGCCTTGGAGCGTTCGACGATCTCGGGAATCCATTCGCGTGTCTGGCCCACCAGCACCACCACCGAATTGGCCATGCAGCGCTGGCCGGCCGCACCGAAGGCCGCACCCAGCAGGTTGTTGATGGCCTGGTCCTTGGGGGCATCGGGCAAGACGATGCAGTGGTTCTTGGCGCCCATCATGCACTGGGCGCGCTTGCCGGCTTCGCTGGCGCGGCGATAGATGTGGGTGCCGACATGGGTGGAACCGATGAAGGACACCGCCTTGATGTCGGGATGGTCGCAGATCATGTTGGCCACGTCCGGACCGCCATGCACCACGTTCAACACGCCCGGCGGCAGGCCGGCCTGGTTGGCCAGCTCGACCAGGAACAGCGAGGAAGTCGGGTCCTGCTCGGAGGGCTTCAACACGAAGGTATTGCCGCAGGCCACGGCGATGGGGAACATGAAGCAAGGCAGCATCACCGGGAAGTTGAAGGCGGTGATGCCCGCCCCCACGCCGAGCGGCTGGTAGAGCGTGTAGACGTCCACGCCGCCGGCCACGTTCTCGGCCAGTTCGCCCAGCTGCAGCGAGGTGATGGAGCAGGCATGTTCCACCACTTCCAGGCCGCGCATGACTTCGCCTTCGGCGTCCGGCAGGGTCTTGCCGTGTTCGCGAGTGATCAGTTCGGCCAGCGGGGCGATGTTCTCGCGCAGCAGTTGCTGGAACTTCAGCATGATGCGCATGCGCTGCGCCAGTGAAGTATTGCGCCAGGTCTTGAAGGTTTCCTTGGCGTTGGCCACGGCCCGGTCCACTTCTTCCTTGGTGGCGAAGGGCACGCGCGCCACCACTTCCTGGGTGGCCGGGTTCAGCACGTCGCGCCACTCCTTGGAAGTGGACTGCACCTTTTCACCGTTGAGGTACAGGGGAACGTTGGGGATGTTGGCTTGGCTCATTGCAATTTCCATTGTGAAGAGGTGAACAGGATGGGGAGAGCAAGGCCGGGAGCAGCTCCCGGCCACAGGCATTACTGCTTGACCAGCGGGCAGGCCGCGTCCATCGGACGGAAGGCCTGCTGGGCCGGGATCACCGACAGCAGCTTCAGGTAATCCCACGGCGCCTTGGACTCGGCCGGGGTCTTGACCTGGTACAGGTACATGTCGTGGATCACGCGGCCATCCGGACGGATGGAGGCATTGCGCATGACGGCGTCGGAGATCGGAATTTCTCGCATCTTCTGCGCCACCACTTTCCAGTCCGAGGTCTTGGCGGCCGCGCGCGCCTTCAGGAACTGGTAGACGCTGGAATAGACACCGGCCTGCACCATGGTCGGCTTGATGTTCTTGAACTGCGCTTCGAAACGCTTGGAGAAGGCGCGGGTCTGCTCGTCGTAATCCCAGTAGAAGCCATCGGTATAGACCAGGCCTTGCGCGGCCTCCAACCCCAGCGCATGTACGTCAGACAGGAACACCAGCAGCGCCACCAGGCGCTGGTCCTTGCCGCCGACGGCAAAGGAACGGGCCTGCTTGATGGCGTTGACCACATCGGTGCCGCCGTTGGCCAGCCCGATCACCTGGGCCTTGGAGGCCTGCGCCTGCAGCAGGAAGGAGGAAAAGTCCGAGGCATTGAGCGGATGGCGCACCGAACCCACCACCGTACCGCCATTGGCCTTGACCACATCGGACGCATCCTTCTCCAGCGAATGGCCGAAGGCGTAGTCCACCGTCACGAAGTACCAGGACTTGTTGCCCAGCTTGGTCAGCGCCGCTGCCGCACCGGCCGCTTGCGAGTAGGTGTCGAACATCCAGTGGAAACCGTTGGTGGCGCATTCGGCCGTCGTCAGCGCACCGGTGGCCGGGCCGCTGTACATGGCGATGCCGCCCTTTTCCTTGATCAGCTTCTGCACCGCCAGCGCCACCGAGGAATTGGTGAGATCGGCGATGGCCTCGACCTTGTCGCGGTCCAGCCATTCGCGGGCGCGCGTCACGCCGACGTCGGGCTTGTTCTGGTTGTCGGCCGAGAGGATCTCGATCTTCATGCCCTTGCACTCATTCTTGAGGCAGTCTTCCACCGCCATTTTGGCGGCCACCACCGAACCCTGGCCGCCCATGGCCGAGTAGGGGCCTGACATGTCGGTGAGCACGCCGATCTTGACGGTGTTGGCATCCTGGGCAAGGGCGGGAATGGCGGTCATCGCAGTGGTGGCCAGCGACACCGTACAGGCCACGGCAGCAGCCGTGAGGGAACGGCCGAAAGCGTTCTTGGACATCTTGTCTCCTTGATCTTGTGATTGTTGTCGGACCTGCCCGCGTTCATGGACGCCGGGTCTTGCCGTTGTCTCCTGCCGTCTGTCGCCTCTGTCTTCCCGGGCGGCATCACGGCCCCGCTATTCTGCATGTGCGTATTTACCGATACAATAACCACAAAGACAAAACGCTTTTGCATTTATGCACATCGGCGGCGATGCAACCATGGAGACCACATGCTGGACTGGGACAACCTCAGGATCTTTCTCGAACTCACCCGCAGCCAGGGCCTGGTGGATGCCGCCAAGAAGCTGGGCATCGACCATTCCACCGTCTCGCGGCGCATGAAGCGCTTCGAGGAGCAGGTCGGCAGCCAGCTGTTCGACCGCAACAACCACGGCTACAAGCTCACCGCCGACGGCTACCGGCTGGTGGAATATGCCGAGCAGGTCGAAAGCACTCTCTATGCCGCCACCGAAGAACTGGGCGGACACAACAGCAAGCTCTCCGGCCAGGTCCGGCTGGGCGCGACCGAAGGCTTCGGCACCTTCGTGCTGGCACCGCACATCGCGCATTTCTGCGCCCGCAATCCCCACATCACGGTGGACATGCTGCCGATGCCGCGTTTCGTGAATCTGTCCAAGCATGAGGCCGACATCAGCGTGTCGATCGAACGGCCGCTGTCGGGTAATTACGTGGTCACAAAACTGTCCGACTATGTCCTGAAGCTTTATGCTTCACGTGAGTACTTGGCCAGGCACGCGCCGATTCACACCATGGATGACCTGGCGCAACACAACTTCATCGGCTACATCGATGACCTGGTCTTCAGTGAAGAATTGCGCTACAAGGATACGGTGGCGCCGGACGCTTTCCGAGCCTTCCGCAGCACCAGCGTGGTAGCGCAATACACGGCGGCCTGCGCCGGCCGCGCGCTGGCGATCCTGCCCTGCTTCCTGGCGCAGCAGTCCGACGAGCTGGTGCCGGTGCTGCCTGAACAGATCGCCATCACCCGCACCTTCTGGCTGGTGGCTTCCAGCGAGCAGCGCCATGTGGCGCGGGTATCAGCCCTGTGGAGCTACCTGCGCGACTGCGTGGAGCTCAACCGCGACTTCCTGATGGGGCAGTCGCGCCGGATGCGCTGGCTGGAGTGAATCCTGCCCAAGCCATCCCGCAACAAGATGTGTTTCAACCCGGCCGCCCGGTCCCTCCCCGCGCCGGCGGCCTTATCCCAAGGAGATGACGATGGCTGCAAAGAAAATCCTGCTCTTGACCGGTGATTTCGCCGAGGATTATGAAACCATGGTGCCTTTCCAGGCCCTGCAGATGGTCGGCCACACGGTACACGCGGTCTGCCCCGGCAAGAAAGCCGGCGACAAGATCAAAACCGCCATCCACGACTTCGAAGGCGACCAGACCTATACCGAGAAGCCCGGCCACCAGTTCGCCCTCAACGCCAGCTTCGACGACGTCAGCGCGGCAGGCTATGACGCGCTGGTAGTGGCCGGTGGCCGCGCCCCGGAATACCTGCGCCTGAACCCCAAGGTGATCGAGCTGGTGCAAGCCTTCGCCAAGGCTGACAAGCCCATCGCCGCGGTCTGCCACGGTCCGCAGGTGCTGGCTGCGGCGGGCGTGCTGGAAGGCAAGAAGGTCTCGGCCTATCCGGCTTGCGCGCCGGAAGTGAAGCTGGCCGGCGGGCAATTCGCCGATATTGCCGTGGATGCCGCCATCACCGACGGCAAACTGGTCACGGCACCGGCCTGGCCCGCACATCCGGCGTGGCTGGCGCAGTTCCTGCAGGTGCTGGGCACGCGCATCGAACTGTAAGGGCTGGAGCCTCAGGCGGGGAGCGGCTTGCAGGGCCATGGCTCCCCGCGCAAACCCGCTGGTTTTGCTTGTTTCTTCATTTCCTCTTCGCAGTTCCCCCCCATTTTTTCCTGCCGAGCCACAATATGCCCTGAGAACAACCGTCTTCAGGGCATGCAGCCCATTTCCACCCTCTCCCCGATGAGCGACCAGGACCGCGAGATCACCGCCACCGTCATGCGCGAACGCAGCCGGCTGGGCGGCTTCATCCGCCGCCGGGTGGCCGACGCCGGCGAGGCCGAAGACATCCTGCAGGAAGTGTTCTACGAGTTCGTCCAGGCCTACCGCCTGCCGGAGCCGATCGAGCAGGTCAGCGCCTGGTTGTTCCGCGTGGCGCGCAACCGCATCATCGACCGCTTCCGCAAGAAGAAGGAAGAGCCCTTGCCCGAGGCGCACGACATCGAGCAAGTCGAGGGTGGCGAAGACAGCTGGCGGCTGGACCTGGTGCTGCCGGCCAGCGACGGCGGCCCGGAAGCGGCCTATGCCCGTGCGGCGCTGATCGAGGCCTTGCAGGCGGCACTGGACGAATTGCCGCCAGCGCAGCGCGAGGTCTTCATCGCCCACGAACTCGATGGCCTCAGTTTCAAGGAAATGGCTGCTGCCAGTGGCAACAGCCTCAATACCCTGCTGGCGCGCAAGCGCTATGCAGTCCTGCATCTGCGCGAGCGCTTGCAGGCGGTTTATGACGAATTGGAGATGTAATGGAACAGAACGACATGCCTCAAAATCCGCCCACCCCGGCACGCCGCGATCGTGGCTTCCGTGGCGGGCGTGATCCGCGCCGCTGGGGCGTGAAACTGCTGCTGTGCCTGCTGTGCTTGCCCCTGCTGGGCGTGGTGGTGATGCTGCTGTGGAACTGGGTGATGCCGCCGATCTTCCCGGGCGTAGCCGAGATCGGCTTCTGGCGGGCGCTGGGATTGCTGGTGCTGTGCCGGGTGCTGTTCGGCGGTTTCCGCGGGCGGCATGGTGGTTGGCATGAGAAGCGCCGCTTCATGCAGGCGCGCTGGGAAGCGATGACGCCCGAGGAACGCGAACGCTGCCAGCGCCGCGGCCGCCTGTTCTGCCGCGAAGAGCGCAAGTGAAGGAAAACGTCTTCCCGGGTTGAACGCGATCAGCCCAGGGCCGAGGGCTGGGGTGCGATGTTCCAGTCGCGCTCCTGCAAGCCAATCGACGTGAAGGGATCGACCAAAGTGCCGGCCACCATCCGCGCCAACATTTGCGGTGCGGGCGGCACTACCGACAAGCGCGCCGCCAATTGGTCGCGCACCCACGGCAACCACACCGAATCGGACTGGTAGAACGGCGTGAACATCGCCGACATCGCCTGGAAGGTCCGCACGTGGCGGCGTCGCGAGGCGGCATAGCGCGGCAGCGCTTGTTGCAGCGTATCGGACTGCTGCAGGGCATGAATCAGCGCCCGTGCATCGAGCAAGGCCATGTTGGCCCCCTGCCCCAGCTGCGGGCTGGTGGAGTGGGCAGCGTCGCCGATGATGGCCAGCCGCTGGCCATAGGGCGAAGGCAGGGTGTGATGGCCGTAGCGCGCCAGCGTCATCTGTTCGAAGCCATCGATCTGGGCCAGATAGGGTTCACATTCCGGCCACAGCGCATGAATTCCCTCCTTCCATGCGTCCAGCCCTCGTTGCTTGAGCTGCTCCACCTGGTCCGGCTTGGTACTCCAGAAGAAGGCCACCATGGGATCATCCTGCTGCCTCGGGCGACCGATGGGCAGCACCCCGATCATGGTGCTGGCGCGGCGATAGCGCTGTACCAGCGAATTCACACCGAACGACAGGCCGGGCTGGGCGCGCAAGGAAACCCAGAAGGCACCATAAGGCAAGCGCTTCGGCTCGCAGGTATTGAGCGCGTGGCGGCGCAGCAGCGAACGGGCACCACTGGCATCGATGACCAGATCGAAGGGACCGATGCGGCGGCCATCCGCAGTGCTCAGGCTGGCACCTGCGCTGCCCTGTTCCAGGCCGTTGATCTCATGGCCGGTTTCGGCTTCGATCCCTTCCCGTTGCGCTGCTTCCTGCAGGACGCCGAACAGGGCCGCACGATGGACCGCAATGCCATAGCGTCCTCCGCGCACGGCGTCATACCGCACATCCAGCACCGTCTTGCCGTTGCGGGCGTCGGCCCCGTAGAGGCGGTCGATGCGCTGGCCCAGCGCGGCGATGCGCGAGAACAGGCCCAGGTCTTCCAGTACCGTCAGTCCCGTGGGCTGCAGGATCAGGCCGGAACCGACGGGCGCGGCCGTAACGAAGCGCTCCAGCAAGGTGACGCGATGGCCGGCGCGCTTGAGATAGAGCGCCATGGCCAATCCGGCCGGACCGGCACCGGCGATGGCTACGTGCATGGATTTCATGTTTATCCTGCTGAAGATGAAGCGCGTGTCCAGGCCGGGGCGTCTTTTTCGAGGAAGGCGCGCAGGCCCTCCCGCCCTTCCGGGGAGGCGCGCAGGTCGGCGATGACGCCGGCCGTATATTCCGCCAGTTCAGGCGTGACCTGCAGCGGATTGGCGACCTGCACCAGTTGCTTGGCGGCGCGCATGGCCTGTGGTCCATTGGCCAGCAAGGCATCGATCACTTGCAGCACCTTGGCATCCAGTTCCTGGGCCAGCACCACTTCATGCACCAGGCCAATGGCGGCGGCGCGGATGGCCGAGAAACGCTCGCCAGAGACGAAGAAGCGGCGCGCCTGCGATACGCCCATCTTGGCGATCACGTACGGGCTGATGGCGGCAGGAGCCAGGCCCAGCTTGACTTCGGAAAGCGCAAAGAAGGCCGCCTCGGAAGCCACCACGATGTCGCAGCACGAGACCAGACCGACACCGCCGCCCATCACCGCGCCCTGGACCTTGGCCACCGTCGGCGCCGGGAAGCTGTTGAGGGTTTCCATCAGCAAGGCCAGCTTGCGGGCATCGCGCAGATTGTCATCGCGCGAGGCATCGGCCATGCGGCGCATCCAGGCCAGGTCGGCACCGGCGGAGAAGGACTTGCCGGTGGAGGCCAGCAGCAGGACGCGAGTACGCTTGTCGTCACGCGCCTCGTTGATGAGGTCGATCAGGTGGGCGATCAGTTGATCGTCGAAAGCATTGTGGACATCAGGGCGATTGAGGGTCAGCGTGGCCAGGCCACGCGGGTCGATGTCGAGATGGGCGGCTGCGGTCATGAAGGCTCCTGCGGTAAGGTTTGACGGGAGGATAGCGCAAAATGCCGGGGGAAAATGTTACTGGGGAGACAAATGCACTTTGGGGCAGCAAACAAACAAGCCCGCTTGCGCGGGCTTTCGGTCGGCTGGATTGGCTTGGATTGCGTCAGGTGCGCGCTCAACAGTCTTCTAACGCTCGCGGCGCGAGCGAGGGATTCGCCCACGTGCCGCGGGCCCGGTTTCGCTTGCAAGC
The DNA here is from genome assembly GCF_031455335.1 of Herbaspirillum sp. 1173. Lineage (NCBI taxonomy): Bacteria > Pseudomonadati > Pseudomonadota > Betaproteobacteria > Burkholderiales > Oxalobacteraceae > Herbaspirillum > Herbaspirillum sp. 1173. Next base: position 1,615,807 of record NZ_JAVDSP010000001.1, read on the forward strand.
GAAACCTTTCGAATCCCCCCCGCGATGTGCTCAAGCACATCGCTAGGCGCCGCCAAATAAAAAAGCCCGCTTGCGCGGGCTTTCGGTTGACTGGGTTGGCTTGGATCGCGTCAGGTGCGCGCTCTACAGTCCTCTAACGCTCGCTGCGCGAGCGAGGGATTCGCCCACGTGCCGCGGGCCCGGTTTCGCTTGCAAGCGAAACCTTTCGAATCCCCCCGCGATGTGCTCAAGCACATCGCTAGGCGCCGCCAAACAAAAAAGCCCGCTTGCGCGGGCTTTTTTATTTGGCGTCCCCTGGGGGATTCGAACCCCCGTACTCACCGTGAAAGGGTGATGTCCTAGGCCTCTAGACGAAGGGGACAAAACGGTCACAACTACAACATTCCTCGAATCAGCTCTTCCGCCAATTCACCCCGCATTTCCATGCGGGTCGCTGGTGGAGGTAAGCGGGATCGAACCGCTGACCTCTTGCATGCCATGCAAGCGCTCTCCCAGCTGAGCTATACCCCCTGCGAAAGGAAAAGTCCCAAACTACAGACTATCCAACCTCAAGGTAGCCTGATCAATCAGACTACTTAAACTTTCCAACAATCCGGCGGCAACCGGACTGCCTCACAACCTGGCGTCCCCTGGGGGATTCGAACCCCCGTACTCACCGTGAAAGGGTGATGTCCTAGGCCTCTAGACGAAGGGGACACTGTACCGCTACATACCTGCGCTGCCTGCTGGGTGACAGCGCAGATATCAAAATCTGGCGTCCCCTGGGGGATTCGAACCCCCGTACTCACCGTGAAAGGGTGATGTCCTAGGCCTCTAGACGAAGGGGACAAGCAGGTACTTCACATTACTTCTTACTTCTACACTTCAAGCTTCGCCTGAAATATCACCGCCAAACATCTGCGGGTCGCTGGTGGAGGTAAGCGGGATCGAACCGCTGACCTCTTGCATGCCATGCAAGCGCTCTCCCAGCTGAGCTATACCCCCGTTGCGAAGAAGCGAGATTATGCAATACCTCTTTTCAAAAGACAACAGCTTTTTGAAAAATAATTTCTTTTTTTCAAAGATATGCCGCCAAGCGTGCCTCTACAGCCTCACGGCCAAACAATTGCAGCACGGCGTCAATGGCCGGCGTCTGCAATTGCCCCGCCACGATCAGGCGCAACGGCATCGCCAGCTGTGGCATCTTGATGCCGTGCGCAGCCAGCACTTCCTTGATCATCGGCGCAATCGCTTCCTTGCTCCACTCCACCGTCGCCACGCGCTGGGCAAAGTCAGCCAGCGCCGGCTTGATCGCCTCGGTAATGTGCTGGGCCACCAGGGCCGCATCCGGGGCCGGCTGGCGATAGAACATCAGCGCCGCAGCCGCAATCTCGTTGACGGTATTGGCACGATCCTTCAGCAGAGCAATCACGGCCGCCAGATCAGGCGCGCCCTCGAACACCGCACCCTGTGCCTGCAGCAGCGGGCGAACCAGATCAGCCAGGCGGGCGTTGTCAGCCAGCTTGATGTAGTGGTTGTTGAGCCAGTTCAGCTTTTCCGGATTGAATTGCGCCGGCGCCTTGGTCAGGTGATCCAGGTCGAACCATTCGCAGAACTGCTGCATCGAGAAAATCTCGTCGTCACCATGACTCCAGCCCAGGCGCGCCAGATAGTTCAGCATGGCCTCAGGCAGATAGCCCTGGGCCGGGTAATCCATCACGCTCACCGCACCGTGGCGCTTGGACAGCTTCTCGCCATCCGCACCCAGGATCATCGGCACGTGGCCATACTCGGGCAGCGTGCCGCCCAGAGCCTTCAGGATATTGATCTGGCGCGGCGTATTGTTCACATGGTCGTCGCCACGGATGACGTGGGTGATCTTCATGTCCCAATCATCCACCACAACACAGAAGTTGTAGGTCGGCGTGCCGTCCGGACGGGCGATCACCAAGTCGTCCAGCTCACGGTTGGAGATGGTGATGGGGCCCTTGACCACATCATTCCAGTTCACCTCGCCGTCTTGCGGATTCTTGAAACGCACCACCGGCTTGCGCCCTTCAGGGATCGCCGGCAAGGTCTTGCCCGGCTCGGGACGCCAGGTGCCGTCGTAGCGCGGCTTCTCGCCGGCCGCACGCTGGCGCTCGCGCATGGCTTCCACTTCTTCCGGGGTGCAATAGCAATAGTAAGCCGTGCCCTGCTCCAGCATCTGGCCGATCACTTCGCGATAGCGATCCATGCGCTTCATCTGGTAGAACGGACCTTCATCATGCTCCAGCCCCAGCCACTGCATGCCCTCGATGATGGCCTGCACCGCTTCCGGGGTGGAACGCTCGACGTCGGTATCTTCGATGCGCAGCACGAAAGTGCCGCCGAAGCGACGGGCATAGGCCCAGGAGAACAGCGCCGTGCGGGCACCGCCCAGGTGCAGGTAGCCGGTGGGGCTGGGAGCGAAACGGGTACGAACTTGAGTGGCAGTCATGATAGCGAGTAAAAATCAGGCCGGTCCTGGAATGCCAGGGCCGGCCATCGGTCAAGCAAAGGAATTCGGAAAGGCGTCATTTTAACGCCTTTGCAGGGCGGCACGCCATGCCGGCGGGACGCCCCGGGGCGGACATCAGTCGTTCTGCACCACGATGCTGGGGAACTTGCTGGTCATGTCGCGCGCCTTCTCGGCCACCTTCACGGCCACCTTGCGGGCGATGGCCTTGTAGATCTCGGCGACCTTGCCATCCGGATCGGCCACCACGGTGGGCTTGCCGGAATCGGTCTGCTGGCGGATTTCCATGGTCAGCGGCAAGGCCCCCAGGAAGTCCACGCCGAAATCCGCACACATCTTCTCGCCACCGCCCACGCCAAAGATGGGCTCGGCATGGCCGCAGTTGGAACAGACGTGCATGCTCATGTTTTCCACGATCCCCAGGATGGGGATGCCGACCTTCTCGAACATGCGCAAACCCTTGCGCGCATCCAGCAGGGCGATGTCCTGCGGGGTGGTGACGATGACCGCACCGGTGACCGGCACCTTCTGTGACAAGGTCAGTTGCACATCGCCTGTACCCGGCGGCATGTCGACGATCAGGTAATCCAGGTCGCGCCAGTTGGTCTGGTCCAGCAATTGCTGCAGGGCTTGCGTGACGATGGGGCCGCGCCAGACCATGGGCTCGTCCGGATCGATCATGAAACCGATGGACGAGACCTGCAGGCCGTGGTTTTCCAGCGGCTCCATGGTCTTGCCATCCTTGGTCTCGGGCTGGCCGGAGATGCCCATCATCATGGGTTGCGAGGGACCATAAATATCGGCATCCAGGATGCCCACGCGCGCGCCCTCGGCCGACAGCGCCAGCGCCAGGTTGACCGCCGTGGTGGATTTGCCTACCCCGCCCTTGCCCGACGCCACGGCGATGATGTTCTTGACGTTGCTCTTGAGCTTGATGCCGCGCTGCACCGCGTGCGCCACGATCTTGAAGTAGACGTTGGCCTCGACTGCGGTCACGCCCGGCAGCTTGCCCAGCGCCTCTTCAACCAGCTGGCGAATAGGCGCAATCTGGCTGGCCGCCGGATAGCCCAGCTCCACATCCAGCAGCACGCGGCCAGCCTCGACGCGGATGTTGCGGGCTTCCTTGCCACGGATCATGTCCTTGCCGGTATTGGGGTCGATCACCTGCAACAGGGCCGCCTTGATCTCTTCCACGGTAATGCTCATTGGTTCTCCTTGCTCAGAACCCGCAAGTCTAAACCAATCGCGCCAGGGCCGCCCTGTGCGGCAATCAAACCACCCTTGCACAACGCTTCACTTTGATTGCAATGGAGCAACTACTGCGCCCAAGGCCCTCTGACTGATAGAATGCCCCTCTTTCATGGCAGTTTTCTTGCAGCTTTCTTGCTTTTTCGGCGCGCACGCGCCTTAACCTACTTGCATCGTCCGTATCGCCAATGAGCACTTCCGCACCTCGCCAACTCTTCGTCACGACCGCACTCCCCTACGCCAACGGCGCTTTCCACATCGGCCACATCATGGAATACATCCAGGCCGATATCTGGGTCCGGTTCCAGCGAATGCAGGGCAATGAGGTGCACTTCGTCGGTGCCGACGACGCCCACGGCGCGCCCATCATGATCGCCGCCGAAAAGGCCAACATCACGCCGCAGCAGTTCGTGGCCAACATTGCCGCCGGCCGCAAGCAGTACCTGGATGGCTTCCACATCGCCTTCGACAACTGGAGCTCCACCGACAGCCCGGAGAACCACGCACTGTCGCAGGAAATCTACCGCGCGCTGCGCGACGAGGCCAAGCTGATCTCCACCAAGACCATCGACCAGTTCTACGATCCGGTGAAGAACATGTTCCTGCCGGACCGCTACATCAAGGGCGAATGCCCCAAGTGCGGCACCAAGGACCAGTATGGCGACTCCTGCGAGAACTGCAGCGCGGTCTATTCGCCGACCGACCTGAAGAATCCTTACTCGACCCTCTCGGGCGCAACCCCGGTGATGAAGTCGTCTGAACATTTCTTCTTCAAGCTCTCGGATCCGAAGTGCGTGGCCTTCCTGCGCGAATGGGCACTGGACAGCAACCGCCTGCAACCGGAAGTGGCCAACAAGGCCCGCGAGTGGCTGGATGGCGAAGACGGCCTGGGCGACTGGGACATCAGCCGCGACGCGCCCTACTTCGGCATCGAGATCCCGGACGCACCGGGCAAGTACTTCTACGTCTGGCTGGACGCGCCCATCGGCTACCTGGCCTCGCTGAAGAATTACTTCGTCAAGACCGGCCGCGACTTCGACGCCTTCATGGCCGATGACAAGACCGAGCAGTATCACTTCATCGGCAAGGACATCACCTACTTCCACACCCTGTTCTGGCCCGCCATGCTGAAGTTCGCCGGCCGCAAGACGCCGACCAACGTGTTCGCGCACGGCTTCATTACGGTCAGCGGCGAGAAGATGTCCAAGTCGCGCGGCACCGGCATCTCGCCGCTGCGCTACCTGGATATCGGCATGAACCCGGAATGGCTGCGCTACTACATCGCCGCCAAGTTGAATGCCAAGGTGGAAGACGTGGACTTCAACCCGGACGACTTCGTCGCCCGCGTCAACGCCGACCTGATCGGCAAGTACGTCAACATCGCCAGCCGCGCTGCCGGTTTCATCGCCAAGCGCTTCGAAGGTCGTGTTTCCACCCAGTGGGCCACCGCTGACGATGCCTTCCTGGCCAAGCTGCGCGGCGTGGCTGAAGAGATCCGCAGCCTCTACGAGCAGCGCGAATACGGCAAGGCCCTGCGCCTGGTGATGGAGCAAGCCGACGCCATCAACGCTTACGTGGACGCCAACAAACCTTGGGAACTGGCCAAGGACAGCAGCAAGGATGCGCAACTGCACGAAGTCTGCAGCCGCCTGCTGGAAGCCTTCCGCATCCTGACCGTCTACCTCAAGCCGGTGCTGCCGCAACTGGCCGCCCAGGTGGAAGCCTTCCTGCAGGTCCAGCCCTTCCAGTGGAGCGATGTGGCCGTGCCGCTGGCCGATGGCCACGTCATCAATGCCTATTCGCACCTGATGCAGCGCGTCGATCCCAAGATGTTGGATGCTTTGTTCGAAGCGCCGGAAGCGCCCGCAGCGGCAGAAAGCGCCATCGAAGAGCTGGCGCCGGAAATCTCCATCGATGACTTCGCCAAGGTCGACCTGCGCATCGCCAAGATCGTCAACTGCGAAGCGGTGGAAGGCTCCACCAAGCTGCTGCGCCTGACCCTGGATGCCGGTGAAGGCCGCACCCGCAATGTCTTCTCGGGCATCGCCTCGGCCTACAAGCCGGAAGAACTGGTCGGCAAGCTGACCGTGATGGTGGCCAACCTGGCGCCGCGCAAGATGAAGTTCGGTGTCTCCGAGGGCATGGTGCTGGCCGCCTCCGCCAAGGATGAGAAAGCCAATCCGGGCATCTATGTGCTCAACCCCTGGCCGGGTGCCGAGCCGGGCATGCGCGTGCGCTGAGGCATTCGCCGCCGATTGCCTGTGCAGGAGGAAAGAACGTCATGAACCTGGTGATACGTGAAGCCACCTCGGAAGATGCCAGTCTGATCGCCGAACTGACCCGTCACAGCTGGGCCAACAAGGTTGCGCCCAGTTCTTCGGGCCACCGCGAAGCCCCCGACCATGTGCAGGAAGACCTGCAGCATGGCGGCGCCTTCATCCTGCTCAGTGGCGAGACGCCTGCCGGTTCGGTGCGCTGGCTGCCTCTGGACACCGAAAGCGATGTCTGGGAAATCCGCCGCATGGGCATCGCCCCGGCGTTCCGGGGTGAACGCCTGTCCCAGCACCTGATGGAAGCCCTGATCCATCGTGCCCAGTCAGCCGATGTGCGCGAATTGCGGCTGGCGGTACGCACCGATCAGGTGCAGTTGGTAGACCTGTATGCCGCCTTCGGCTTCGAGATCGCGCCGGAACTGGAGTACACCCGCGCCAATCCGCAGGAAGCCCCGCCCATCGTGATGCGGCGCGTGATGCGGCACTGATGTTTCTCCTCCTGTGATCCCCCTTGAAAGCGACGCCTGATGCGTCGCTTTTCTTTTGCCTCGCCGCCACACCAGCAAATTGGAACGTTTGTTCATCAAGCGGTAACAATCGCTCGCTACCATCGTGAAAACGTTGTCAGGAGGCCCAGCCCGCCTGGCCTGCCGGGGGGGCAGTCCGAGGGCATGCGCCAAAAGTTCACATTCACTGGTAAGCACAATAACAATGGCCCAAGGGGATAGACAGGAAACTGCCTACATGGCGGTCCGCGTTGCGCGGCTCTACTACTTCCAGAACATGACCACCGCCGCGATTGCCGACGAAATCGGCACTTCGCGCGCGACCGTCTCGCGCCTGCTGTCCTTCGCACTGGAGCGCGGACTGGTGGAAATCCGCGTACACGATCCGCAGCAGGTCTCCGGCAGCCTGGAAGCGGCCATCGCCCATCACTATCGGCTGCGGTCGATCCAGGTGGTACCCGTGGCGGCCGCAGCCACCGACAAGGAAACCCTGCAGCGGGTCACCTGCCACGCTGCTGCCTACGTCAATTCCCTGGTCACGCCGGGTACCGTCATCGGCCTGGCCTGGGGCACGACCGTGGCGCAGATCGCCGACCAGCTGCTGCCGCGCCATGTGCATGACGTGGACGTTGTCGCCTTGAACGGTTCGGGCAGCGGTGCCAGCTTCATCAACAGCTTCAGCGAATCCATCGTCTCGCGCTTTGCCCAGAACTATGGTGCGCGCGCCCATCACCTGCCGGTGCCGGCCTTCTTCGACTATCCCGAAACGCGCACGGCGCTGTGGCGAGAAAAGAGCATCAAGGCCATCCGCGACCTGCAGGAACGTGCCTCCATCCTGCTGTTCTCCATCGGGGCCGAGGCCACCGGCAGCTATATCCATACCGCCGGCTATCTGGGTGAAGAAGAACGCCAGATCCTGCGCGACGAAGGCCTGGTCGGCGACATCGCCACCGTCTTCTTCCGCGCCGATGGTTCCTGGCGCGATGTGGCCTTCAATGCCCGCAACAGCGGCCCGGACATGGAATGCTTTGCGCGCGCCGCGCATTCGCTGTGCGTGGTCTCCGGCACCGGCAAGCTGCCGGGCCTCAAAGCCGCATTGCGCGGCGGCTTCATCAACGAACTGATCATCGACGAACCGAGCGCGCGCCTGCTGGTGGAGCAGATCCGCAGCGGCGCGGCGGCGTGATCGCATCTCCACGAGGAAACCAGCATGGCAGCCATCTCCTTGCAGGGCGTCTGCAAGCACTGGGGTCAAGCCCAGGCGGTGAGCAACATCGATTTTGAGGTCAAGTCGGGGCAGTTCACCGTCCTGCTGGGGCCTTCCGGCTGCGGCAAGTCGACCACCCTGCGCCTGATCGCGGGACTGGACAAACCCACTTCCGGCAGCATCCACATTGGCGGCCGCGATGTCACGCAACTGCCCCCGGCCCAGCGCAAGATTTCCATGGTGTTCCAGTCGTATGCGCTGTTCCCGCACCTGAGCGTGCGCGACAACATTCTCTTCGGCGTGCGCGTGCGCAAGGAGCCGCGTGCAGGCCATGCGTCACGCCTGCAGCGCGTGGCCGACATTCTCGGCCTGTCGCACCTGCTGGAACGCCGCCCGGCACAGCTCTCCGGCGGCCAGCAGCAGCGCGTGGCGCTGGGCCGCGCCATCATTGCCGATGCACCGGTGTGCCTGATGGATGAGCCGCTCTCCAACCTCGATGCGCAGCTGCGCCAGGAAATGCGCCGCGAGATCCGCGCCCTGCAGCAGCAGCTGAACATGACCATGGTCTACGTCACCCATGACCAGACCGAAGCCATGAGCATGGCCGACCAGGTGATCCTGCTGCGTGAAGGCCGCATCGAACAGGACGCAGCGCCCGCCGATCTCTACGCCCAGCCGGCCACGGCCTTTGCCGCCCGCTTCATCGGCACGCCGCCGATGAACCTGCTGCCCCTGCAAGCGCATGCGCAAGGCCTGGCCATTGTCGGCAGCGACGTGGTGCTGCACGAGCTCGGCCAAATACCCCTGCAACTCGGGCTGCGCCCTGAACACATCCGCCTGGCAGCGGCCAGCGAGGCCACTGCGTCCGCCCAGGTGGAAACGGTCGAATACTTCGGTGCCGACACCATCATCGGCGCGCGCATCGGCAGCGCCTCGCTGCTGGTGCGCGCGCCGGGGCAACACCGGTTCAACGCGGGCGAAACGGTCCACCTGGCCTGGGATGCCCGCGACCAGTATTTCTTCGAACAGGAGAGCGGCCTGCGCCGGTCCTGATCCGTAAAACGATTTCCGCAGCAAGCCAACCCATCCACCTCATGGAGATGCATCATGCGTAGAACCTTCCTCAAGTCCCTGGCCGCCCTGGCTGTCTCAGCCGCTTTCTGTGCGCCGGTGCTGGCCGCCAATCCGGTCGAGATCAGCTTCTATTACCCGGTCGCCGTGGGCGGCGCGGTCACCAAGACCATCGACAGCATGGTGGCCGATTTCGAGAAGGCCAATCCCGACATCAAGGTCAAGGCCATCTATGCCGGCACCTACCAGGAAAGCATCGTCAAGGCACTGACCGCCTTCAAGGGCGGCACCCCGCCAACCCTGGCCGTGCTGCTCTCGACCGACCTCTTCACCCTGATCGACGAGAACGCCATCGTCCCGATCGACAGCCTGGCCAGCAGCGCCGAAGACAAGAAGTGGATCGACGGCTTCTACAAGGGCTTCATGGAAAACAGCCAGACCGAAGGCAAGACCTGGGGCATTCCCTTCCAGCGCTCGACCATCGTGATGTACTACAACAAGAACCTGTTCAAGGAAGCCGGCCTGAACCCCGACAAGGCCCCGGCCAACTGGAACGAGATGGTGGAAGCCGCCAAGAAGCTGACCAAGCGCGATGCCGCCGGCAACGTCAGCCAGTGGGGTGTGAAGATTCCTTCCACCGGCTTCGGCTACTGGATGTTCCAGGCCATGACCGCTTCCAATGACACGATCCTCATGAACAGCGCCGGCACCAAGACCTACTTCGACAAGCCGGGCGCCGTGCAGGCCCTGCAGCACTGGGTCGACCTGACCACAAAAGACAAGGTGATGCCGGCCGGTTCCATCGAATGGGGCACCACGCCCAAGGACTTCCTGGAGCAGAAGGCTGCCATGGTCTGGACCACCACTGGCAACCTGACCAACATCCGCACCAACGCCAGCTTCCCCTTCGGCGTGGCCATGCTGCCCGGCATCAAGCATCCGGGCAGCCCCACCGGCGGCGGCAACTTCTACGTCTTCAACAAGACTTCGCCGGCCGAGCAGCAGGCCGCCATGAAGTTCATCCGCTTCGCCACCGAGCCGGCGCGCGCGGCACAGTGGTCCATTGCCACCGGCTATGTGGCCCCGCGCCAGGATGCCTGGGATACCCCGGAAATGAAGAAATATTTGCAGGACGTCCCGGCCGCCGACGTGGCGCGCGAGCAGATGAAGTATGGCGTGGCTGAACTGTCCACCCACGACAACCAGCGTGTGACCAAGGCCTTGAACGACAACCTGCAGGCAGCGCTGTCCGGCACCAAGACCCCGGAGGCTGCCCTGAAGGATGCCCAGCGCGAAGCCGAGCGCATCCTGCGCGCCTACGGCCGCTAAGCGCGGTCCGTTGCACAAGGCCTGCCGATGAAACGCCTGCCCTCCTCCGTGCTGCCCTGGCTGCTGCTGTCACCGGCCATGGTGCTGCTGATCGCCTTCACGCACTATCCGGCGCTGGCCACGCTCTGGCACAGCTTCTTTTCCACGCCCAAGGGAGGCCGCCCATCGGTCTTCGTCGGACTGGAGAATTACCGGCTGATGGCGGAGGATCCGGTGTTCTGGCAGGCCCTGTGCAACAACCTCTGGTTCGCCCTCGGCACCATCCCGCTGGCCATCGCCTTGGCCATCCTGATGGCGCTGTGGGTCAACGAGAAACTGGCCGGGCGCGGCGTACTGCGCCTGGCCTATTTCACGCCGACGGTGCTGCCGATGATCGCGGTGGCCAATATCTGGCTGTTCTTCTATACCCCGCAATACGGCTTGCTGGAGCAGATCACCGGTGCGCTGGGCCTGCCCTCGCACAATTGGCTGGGCAATCCGCAGACCGTACTGGGTGCGCTGATGGTGGTGGCGGTGTGGAAGGAAGCCGGATTCTTCATGATCTTCTACCTGGCCGCCCTGCAGCAGATCTCACCGGTGCTGGCCGAAGCCGCCGCACTTGAAGGGGCCACGCGCTGGCAATATTTCTGGCGCGTGCAGTTCCCGCTGCTCATGCCCACCACACTCTTCGTGCTGATCAATGCGCTCATCAACGCTTTCCGCCTGGTGGATCACATCGTGGTGATGACCAAGGGCGGACCGGACAACGCCAGCTCCCTGCTGCTGTACTACATCTATGAAGTTGGCTTCGCCTTCTGGGATTCTTCCTACGCTGCAGCCCTGACGGTAGTGCTGCTGGCCCTGCTGGGGCTGATTGCGCTGGTGAAGTTTCGTGTACTTGACCGCAGGACCCACTATCAATGATCGCGCCTACCTCACCCTTCGCTGAGCGCCATCGTGCGCTGGAAACCGTCGCTGCCTGGGTGCTGGCGCTGCTGTGGCTACTGCCGCTGCTGTACGCGCTGTGGACGGCCTTCCATCCGGCCGCCTACGCCACCCGCTTCGTGCCGGATGCACCGCTGACGCTGCAGAATTTTGCCAACGCCTGGCATGCCGCGCCGTTTCCGCGCTATTTCCTCAACACCTTCCTGCTGGTGACGATGATCCTGGCGGCGCAGCTGGTGCTGGCCACGCTGGCCGCGTATGCGTTTGCCCGCTTCACTTTTCGGGGCAGCAATGTGATGTTCATGCTGGTACTGCTGCAACTGATGGTGATGCCCGACATCCTGATCGTGGAGAACTACCAGACCATGAACCTGCTGGGTCTGCGCGACACCATCCTCTCGATTGGCCTGCCCTACTTCGCCTCGGCGTTCGGCATCTTCCTGCTGCGCCAGACCTTCAAGACGGTGCCGCGCGAGCTGGATGAAGCGGCAACCGTGGAAGGCGCCTCGGCCTGGCAGATCCTGATGCAGGTCTATGTGCCGCTGGCCAAGCCGATCTATATCGCCTTCGGGCTGGTCTCGGTCAGTACCCACTGGAACAACTTCCTGTGGCCGCTGATCGTGACCAATTCGGTGGAATCGCGCCCGCTGACGGTGGGGCTGCAGGTGTTCTCCTCCACCGACCAGGGGGTGGACTGGTCCATCATCACGGCGGCCACGCTGATGACTTCTGCGCCTTTGCTGCTGGCGTTCCTGCTGTTCCAGCGGCAATTCGTGCAGTCGTTCATGCGGGCGGGGATACGCTGAACCCGCAGCGCTTCAGTGGCCCGAGATTTCAGAAATCGAGGTGCGCACGACCTGCTTGGTGGTGATGTCGAAATGCACGTTGAAAAGCCGGTCCTCGTGCACGTAGCGATACTTCCAGTCCCACACTTCCTCATTCTTGCGGGCGAACTGCACCACGCTGCGCGGCCGGCCGAATTCGCGCCGGATCTGCTCGGTGCTCATGCCGGGACGAATGGTGTCGAAATGATCCTGCGTCAGCACCTGCGTGTAGTCGATCAGCGTACCGGAGGCCCCGATACGGAACATCCAGGTCCGGATGCCTTCCGGTCCCTTGGGGTATTCCAGGGTCCTGGCCCCGCCCCCGTCTTCCCAGACGGTATCGGGCTGGCCCATTACGCCGCGCACGTCGGCTTCGCTGGAAACACCCTTTTGCAGCTTGTCCAAACCGAACTCCTCGATGGGATTGCCATTGCGGTCGCAGCCAAACATGGCCAGAGCGACAAGCAAAGCGCCGAAATGACCGGCGTGGCGACGCAGGCGGGTGAAGATGGGTTCACGCATAGGTAATTGATTATCCCTGATGAAGACAAGGTAAAATACGGCTTCTGTGTAACATTTGGCCTGAAAATATCATGCTCTTCGGAAAAAAGACCACCTACGTATCTGAAATCACCCAGTTCATCGACGAACTGAAGACGAAGAACCCGAAGCTGGAAGAGTCCCAACGCGCCGGCCGCGCCCTGCTGTGGGACAAGGAACCGCTGGACCTGGACAAGTCCGCCCGTGACAAGGCTTCGCGCGTGGCCCAGCAGCCCTACGTCTACCAGAGCCACTAAGCTGTTCGCATGACGGTTCAAGCAGGTGGCACCGATCCCGCCGGCCAGCCCGGCGCGGAACCCAGCGCCGACGCCATCGACATCACCCCCGCAGGCCAGCAGGACACCACGCCCGACGTGATCGACGGCGTGGCATTGGCACGCCTGTACGGAGAACCGCTGTTCCAGCTGCCCAATGACCTCTACATCCCGCCGGATGCGCTGGAAGTCTTCCTGGAAGCCTTCCAGGGTCCGCTGGACCTGCTGCTGTACCTGATTCGCAAGCAGAACTTCAACATCCTCGACATTCCGCTGGCGCAAGTCACCGCGCAATACCTGGAATACGTCGAGCAGATCCGCAAGCAGAACCTGGAACTGGCCGCCGAGTACCTGCTGATGGCCGCCATGCTCATCGAGATCAAGTCGCGCATGCTGCTGCCGGCCAAGAAGGCCGAGCCCGGCGAGGAGCCGGAAGATCCGCGCGCCGAGCTGGTGCGCCGCCTGCTGGAATATGAACAGATCAAGCTGGCCGCCCAGGAGCTGGACCAGCTGCCGCAAGTCGGCCGCGACTACGTGCGCACCCAGGTCCACATCGAGCAGACCGTGGTCACGCGCTGGCCCGAGGTCGACATCGACGACCTCAAGGCGGTCTGGGCCGATATCCTCAAGCGCGCCAAGCTGACCCAGCATCACCACATCAGCCGCGAAGAACTGTCGGTGCGCGAGCACATGACGGGCATCTTGCGGCGTTTGCAGTCGGCGCGTTTCGTCGAGTTCTCGGACCTCTTCGATCCCTCGCGCGGGGTACCGGTGGTGGTGGTCAACTTTATCGCCCTGCTCGAACTGGCCAAGGAAACGCTCATCGAAATCACCCAGGCCGAAGCCTTCGCGCCCATCTATGTCAGACTGTCGTACTCGCCCAGCTGAGCGGGCGCAGCCGACCGGCAACCGGGGCCGGGCTGCGCAGGCTTGAGCGACAAGCCACGCGACGGTCCGCCCGCAACCAGAGAATCCGCATGAAAATCATTTCCTCCATCGAAGAACTCCGCGACCACCTGCGCGGCCAGTTGCGCACCGCCTTCGTGGCGACCATGGGCAACCTGCACGAAGGCCATCTGTCCCTGATGCGCCTGGCGCGCACCCACGGCGACCCGGTGGTGGCCTCGATCTTCGTGAACCGCCTGCAGTTCGGCCCCAACGAGGACTTCGACAAATATCCCCGCACCTTCCAGGCCGACGTCGAGAAGCTCGAAAAGGAAGGCGTCTACGTCCTCTTCGCCCCCACCGAAAAGGATATGTACCCGGAACCGCAGGAATACCGCGTGCAGCCGCCCAATGACCTGGGCAACATCCTGGAAGGTGAATTCCGTCCCGGCTTCTTCACCGGGGTCTCCACCGTGGTGATGAAATTGTTTTCCTGCGTGCAGCCGCGCGTCGCCGTCTTCGGCAAGAAGGATTACCAGCAGTTGATGATCGTGCGCAACATGGCGCGCCAGTTCGCCCTGCCGACCGAAATCGTGGGCGCCGAAACCTATCGCGCCGAAGACGGCCTGGCCCTGTCCTCGCGCAACGGCTACCTGTCGGCCGAAGAACGCGCCGAAGCGCCGCTGCTCTACCAGGTGCTCAACGACGTGGCCAACGAAGTGCGCGGCGGCCAGCACAACGTCGCCCTGGTCGAGCAACTGGCCATGGAACGCCTGGCCGGCCGTGGCTGGAAGCCGGACTACGTGGCCGTACGCAAGCGCATCGACTTGCAGCCGCCTTCAGCAGCCGACATGGAACAAGGCGCGCCGCTGGTCGTGCTGTCTGCCGCCAAGCTGGGTGCCACGCGCCTGATCGACAACCTGGAAATCTGATCCATGCGTGTGCTGGCGGCCTGGCTGCTGTCCCTCACCGGATTGCTGGCGGCCGGCGCAGCCCACGCCAGCATCACCGTCCAGGATGACCTGGGCCAGAACGTCACCCTGCTACAGCCGGCGCGCCGCATCGTCAGCCTGGCCCCACATGTTACCGAACTGCTGTACGCGGCCGGCGCCGGCGAGCAGATCGTCGGCGCCAGCAATCACAGCGACTATCCCCCGCAAGCTGCCCGCCTGCCCAACCTGGGCGGCTACAACGCGCTCGACCTGGAGCGCATCGCCAGCCTCAAACCCGATCTGGTCGTGGCCTGGCACAGCGGCAACAAACCCCTGCAACTGGCGCGCCTGCGCAGCCTGGGCATTCCCGTCTTCGAGAGCCAGCCGGCCGATTTCGGCATGATCGCTACTTCGCTGGAACGACTGGGCCAGTTGGCCGGTACCGAGGCCACCGCCCAAGCGGCGGCGACTGCCTTCCGTGCGCGTTGGCAGCAGCTGGAAGCGCAATATCGCGGCCGTACGCCGGTGAGCGTGTTCTATCAGATCTGGAGCCAGCCTCTGATGACGCTCAACGGCCAGCACATGGTGTCGTCGGTGCTGCGCCTGTGCGGCGGACGCAATATCTTCGCCGACCTGCCGCAACTGGCGCCTACGGTCAGTGTGGAGTCGGTGCTGGCAGCAGATCCTCAAGTGATTCTCACGGCAGGCGATGCGCGCGACCAGCCGCTGGAGCGCTGGAAGGCCTTTCCCCGCCTGCGAGCCGTGCGCGACGGGCAGCTCCATACCGTCAATGCGGATTGGCTGAACCGCGCCGGGCCACGGGTGCTGGAGGCGGCGCAGGAAGTGTGCGGGAAGCTGGATCAGGCACGACAAGCAACAAGCGCTCAATAAAAACATCCCTCACGAGGAGGGATGTGCGGCTTCAGACTGAAGGTATTCAGAAGCGATATTTCAGGCCAGCGCTCAGGAGATTGGCATTGACTGAAACACCATCCTCCCAGGAACCGCCCACACGCTGCAGACGGGTGTAAGCGCCATTGATGCTGAAGCGGGAAGTCAGGTCATATTCGTAGCCGATCCCCAACTGGTAACCAATACCGGACTGCGCGTGGGAAGTGGATCTGCGGTACGCATAGGGCCCTTCCTCTGCGGCCTCCAGAGAGACCTGGGAATGCATCAGGCCTCCTTTCAGATACAGCCCGGGAATGAACGCGGTCAATTTGTAGATCGCAAGCAGGTCGAAACCATGGGTGTTGGCCGTCAGATGCCAGCGATAGGGGCCAGCGTTGCGTTCTTCTCGCTTGAAATCACCCAGATGGAAATATCCCGATTCCAGGGAAAAATTGGGAGTGAACTGATAGCCGACGGACAGCCGCACGGCACCAGCCCGGGCGCTTTCGTCATATTCGTCTCGTGACGGGCCGTCATTGCCGTCGTTGACGGCATAGCTGACCGAGCCGCCTTCCAGACCGACATAGATGCCGGTCGCCGGCCTGGACTCCTGCGCAAAGCCCACGGTCGACATAGCCAATGCCGCAGTGGCGGCGATTAAATGGATTACCTTCATCTGCATATCTCCCACGAAGTTGATCGAATCGTTGCGATCCCGGAGGCGTGTGCCGCTGCCCTCGGGAACGAGCTCCTGACGTAGCACGGAGGTGCTGTGCCAAGCCGGGCGCGATCATAGGAGTTGATGAGGAGAAGTCATCCGAATGCGAGAAAAATGAGTATTTTCCTCGATGAATAGCGAAGGTCCGCTCGAAATGGAATGAAGTGCAAGCGAAAAAACAAGTCGCTACAGGGGCTGGCATGGGTGCCTGTACGCTGCATGCGAACGAAAAAAAATCCCTCCACCAGGGAGGGATTTCAAGACCCGCAAAACTGCAGGTAAAGCTTAGAACTTGTACTTCACGCCAGCCGAGTACAGATTCATCTTGTTGTCGCTTTCGCCACCCAGCTTTTCGAAGCGGGTGTAGCCAACGTTGATGCCAACGTTCTTCGCCACGGCGAACTCATAGCCCAGGCCGTACAGGTAACCGGTACCGGTTTGCGAGAAGGAGCTCGTGCCGGACGGCTGGCTCAGTTCCAGGGAAACCTTGGAACGGGTCGCACCCGCCTTCAGGTACAGGCCTGGCACGAATTCGGTGAACTTGTAGATCACGGACAGATCGGCGCCCTTGACGTCAGCCTTGACGTTGTAACGCACGGTACCGGTGCGGTTGGTACCGTCTTGCTTGAAGTCGTCGGTGGCGAAGTAACCCAGTTCGATCGCGAAGTTCTTGTTGATCTGATAACCAACCAGGGCGCGCAGGGCACCGGTTTCGTTGGTTTCGGAGGTCTTCACGCCGTTGGTCGGGGTAGCGATGCTGCTGATGGTGGCGACGCCGCCTTCCAGGCCGATGTACACGCCGCTGTCAACGGTCTGCGCTGCCACCGAACCGGCGGCCATCATTGCTGCGATTGCTGCAACTGCTGCTGCGATATTCTTTTTCATTCCTGATATCCCTAAATAATTGTCAGTACTTCGTCAGGGTTTTCCCCGGCGGCAATTATATCGGGAGGCGAGAATTCGTAAATATTGGTAAAGAGTTTTCTGTTGATTTTTTGAGCTCTTTTGCTGAAAAACAACATATCAGCAGATGAGAATACGAAGCTTCTTTCAAACCCTGCGCTTCTCCTGCTCACCCTGGCTCGCCACGAAAACCACACCGTCCAGGCTTGCGACCGGGAAGAAGCGGCATCCATACGCCGCCTCCAGCGCTGCAGGCTGCAGGATGGCTTCCGCGGTGCCGCCGTGCGCGGTGCTGCCGTCGAGCAGCAGGATATGCGAGGCAAAGCGCCGCGCCAGATTGATATCGTGACAACTGGCTACCACGGCCCTGCCCTCCTGCGCCCATTCCTGCAGCAATTGCATTACCTGCAATTGGGCCGCGATATCCTGATGCGAGGTCGGCTCATCCAGCAGACAGAGCGCGGGAGCCTGCACCAGCAAGGTCGCCAGCGCCACGCGCTGGCGCTCCCCGCCGGACAGCCGCAACAGATCCTGTCCCGCCAAGCCGGACAGGCCGACCTGTTCGAGGGCGGACAAGGCCAGCGCGCTGTCCTTCTCCGGCGCGCCCCAGCCATCGCCATGGGCAAAGCGGCCCGCCATGACGGCATCCAGCACCTGCAGCGAAAACGCATCCTGTTGATGTTGCAACAGCAGGCCGCGCTGCAAGGCCAGTTGCGACGGCGAAAAGGACGACAGCGCCCTTCCCTGCAGCAGAACCTCGCCGGCATGCGCCGCCTGCAAGCCGGCCAGTACATGCAGCAGGCTGCTTTTGCCGACCCCGTTGCGCCCCAGCACGCACCAGAATTCACCCGCGCGCACCTGCCAGTCCAGCGCCTGCAGCAGGACACGCTCACCCGCGCACACCGCCAGCTGGCGGGTCTGCAGAACGGGCACTGAAGAATGCGTCATATTCGTCATGGGCGGCTCCGCGCCAGCAGCCACAGGAACATTGGCACGCCCACCAGTGCCGTGATCACTCCCACCGGCAGTTGCACCGGTGCGGCCACGGTACGCGCCAGCAAATCCGCCAGCGTCAGCATGGCCCCGCCGCCAAGGACACAGGCCGGCAGCAGCAGGCGCTGGTCATTGCCGACCAGCAGGCGCAAGCCATGCGGCACCACCAGTCCGACGAAGCCGATGGTCCCCGCCATCGCCACGGCACCGGCCGTGCAGGCCGCCGTTACACACAGAAGCATCACCCGCAGCCGCATCACCGGCACGCCCAGCAACTGCGCAAAGGCATCGCCGCGTGCCAGCAGATTGAGCGAGGGCGCATGACGCCAGCTCCACAGCAATGCCAGCAGCAACACCGGTGCCATCAAGGACAGCAGGCGCGCATCGTCGAGGTCGCCGATCAGCCAGAACACCATGCCGCGCAACTGCGCATCCGGCGCAATCGACAGCGCCAGCGAAATCAGCGCACCGAATCCCGCTGCCAGCATCACACCCGTCAGCAACAGGCGCTGGCTGGACAACAAGGGAGACACCGCCAGATGCCGCAGCGAGGGACGCACCAGCCCGAACAGCAGCAGCATCGCCAGCCCCGCGCCCAGCAAGGCGCCGGGTGCGGTGACGGCCTGTACCGGCCAGCCCAGCCGCAGGGCTGCCAGCATGGCCAGCAAGGCCCCGGCCGCCGAACCGCCCGACAAGCCCAATACATAGGGATCGGCCAGCGGATTGCGCAACAGTACCTGCATCAGCGCCCCCGACAGGGCCAGCGCGCCGCCCACGGCAAAGGCGGTCAGCGCGCGTGGCACGCGCAGCGACAGCAGCATCGCCAACTGGTCGGCGGAGGCCGAAGGACGCAAACAGCCAGTACTGCCGCACAGCACCGCCGCCGACAAGGCCAGCAGGGACAGCAGCAGCAAGGTGCACAGCACAGGCAGGTAACGTCGCATCGGGGCCAGGATCAGGTCAGCATCAGAAGTCGTAGCGGGCGGTGAATTTCAAGGCCCGTCCGTCCTCCGGATAGATGCCCGAGACCGCCCCGCCACTGCAGTCATACGCCTGCGAGTAATACTTGCGATCAGCCAGATTGGTCCCCGTGACGGCAAATTCCCAGGCGCTGACACGCACCGCATACCGCGCATCGAAGGTAGTGAACGAAGGCATGCGCGCGCAGGTGTTGGCGAAGTCGTTGCCCATGCGCTGGCGGTCCACCCAGCGTGCACCGACGTCGGCGCTTTGCTGTCCGGACTTCCAGTTCAGGCGGGTCGACAGGGTATTGGCCGGCACCAGCGCCAGTTGCTTGCCGCTGTTGTCGCCTTCCTCGAAACGCGCATTGATGTGCTGGTAGGTGGCACTCCAGCCCAGGGTCTCGGTCAGCTGCACACGGCCTTCCAGTTCCACACCCTGATGGCGGGTGGGGGCCAGGTTGCTGTTGGCCCCGAAGCCACCGTTGGCGGTCGGGTCATAATACAGCTCGTCGCGCACGCGATGGCGGAACCAGCGCAGCGTCACCTGGCGCGCCGTATGGCCCAGGGTCGCGCCCAGTTCCAGGTCATGCGAGACCTGCGGTTTCAGGACCGCGCCGCTGGGCAAGGCCGTGAAGCCGTTCTCGTCGGCAGTTGCCAGACGATAGCTCTGGCCGGTCTTGACGAAGCCGCGCAGCAGCGGCAGCGGCGCATAGCTGGCTTGCAGATCCCAGGCATTGACGGCGCTGGTGCGGCCATAGGCGCCGGAATCGCTCTGCTGGGTGAACTGCTCGCGGCGCACGCCGGCAGCGAGGCGGGCGTTGCGGTCAAACTCGATTTCATCGCGCAGGTACAGCGCCTTCGAATGCTGGGAGGCATCGCTGTTGCCATAGCTGGCATTGGTGGCCGAACTCCATTCGGCCAGGTCCACACCGGCAATGGCTTCGTTCTTCCACAGGCCGCTGTCGAGCACGTGACGCAGGCGCGGCGAGAACTGGGTGGTCCGGATGTTGGCTTGCGCGGTGGAGCCGCTGCTGACATAGGTGGAGCGCGAAATCTTCTCCCGATGCGACAGCTCGGCCGCCACGTCGAAGGCACCGAAGCGGCGCTCGAGGAAGGCCGTGATGCTGTCATTGTCGTAGGAGCCATGATCCAGCGGCTTGCTGGTCTGGCGCGCATTGGCGTCATATTGCGCCTGGCTCAGGCTGCCCGGCAGGCCGAAATCGGCGCGCGACAAGTTGGCGCGCAGGCCGAAGCGCCAGTCGCTGGCGAACCACTGCACCGTGGTACTGAAATTTTCCTGATTGGACTTGCTGTTGTCGCGCCAGTTGTCGGCATGCGACTTGGCATAGCTGGCGTCGATGGACATGTTGTCCCAGCCGCGCGAAACCGCTGCCCGGCCGGCGCGCTGACCGTTGCTGCCGACCTCGCCGATCACGGTTCCGCGCACGGTATTGGCCTGCGGGCGGCGCGTGATGATCTGGATGGTGCCGCCGGTAGCGCCGCTGCCATACAGCACGCTGCTGCCGCCGCGCACGATCTCGATGCGCTCGATGGTTTCGATGGGGATCGCCGACAGCAGCGGCGTGGCCAGTTCATTCTCGGAAATGCGCACGCCATCGACCAGCACCACCATGTTCTGGTCGCCATTGGTGCCGAAGCCGCGCAGGTCCAGCGGGAAGTCGCGCGGGCCGGACAGGCTCTGGCGCCCATAGACGCCGCCCAGCTTGCGGATGGCTTCGTTGGCGTTGTCGATGCCGGCTTCGCGGATCTGCTCGGCGGTGATGACGGTGGCAGCGACCGGCGGGAATGCCGGATCATTGGGGAAGCGCGAGGCCGAGACCACTACCGCCGACAGCGGCTGGCTGGTATCGGCGGCGTGGGTCGAGGCTGCGAAAGCCGAAAGAATCAGCGCACTGGCAGTGCGCAGGGCAATACGGGGGCGAGGACCGCCACAGCGGGCCTGGAAATAAGCGATATGCATGAAAAATCAGGTAAAGAATCTGTGCAGCCAGCCTCCCCGCGGGCCGCAATCAACGGAAAACCGCACCAATACTGGCTGTGCGGGCTCCTCCTGTTCTGGCCGGTCTCCGGACTGCAGGCATGACCATCGGCCTTCCCATGTGGCGAAGTGAACGTTCGCGCAAAAACACAGTGGCGTGGAAGAGGTCTCGCCGGCGAGACGCGACGCATCGTCACATCGTCGCCGGCACCTGGTTACCGTTGCGGGGGCAGTACACCTTGGCTGACCGCCCTGCTGGCTGCAGGCGGCCTGGCGCGTGTTTCCCGTTTAACTGCCGGCGAGGACACGCCGGCGGGCACCAAAACCGCGCCATTGTAGGCGTGCAGCGTACACGCCACAAGCCGCAGCACCCAGGTGATGTAAATCAGCACAAGCGGGACAGCCGCAATTGCTTTCAGGAAAAAGCCGGATAAAATCCATCCTCAGCAGTGATATATAGAAAAAATTCGATTTTTCTATCAAAAAACATTTGAATCGCGGTTCTTGCCAATTTTTTGTGGTGGGGCCGAAAAATTGAAACAAATGGGGGATTTCACTCGCTGTTTGGCCGATGAGATCACGCCAAGCGGTCCTATACTCGGCGCCATGGCATCGTCGACCGGCGGACCCTTGCGGGGTCGGCCGGCCTCACTGTCATCCTGAACGTTGTCGTGGTCTGCGGGCCTTCAGAGACTGCCTCTGGCTGCCGATATCTGTCTGATATCGGGGCGGTGGTAGTGGCTGTGCCTCCCGGAACGACGCATTAGATCCGCCTACGGGCAACTTTGCACAGCAGTGCGCCGACGAGCGCACACCTTTGTTGGGAGAATCAGTAATCATGAGCGACGACGTTGATCTGGAAGCATTGTTTGACGAAATTTCCTCGCAGACGCTACCGGGCATGACTGCCGAACCGGCTGCCGCCGCCCCCGCCGCCGCCGGCACCGAAGAAGCGGCTGCAGGCGAACAGGAGGACCAGAGCGACAAGCCCATGTACGAACGCCTGGGCGGCATCGTGCGCCTGCTGCACGACTCCATGCGCGAACTCGGCTACGACCGTTCGCTGACCGACGTGGCCGAGCAGATCGGCGACGCCCAGAGCCGTCTGGAACACATCGCCACCCTCACTGAGCAGGCCGCCAACAAGGTGCTCAATGCGCTGGACTCCGGCATGCCGGCCCAGGACCGCCTGCAGGAGCAAGCCAAGGACATCAACGCGCGCTGGACCAAGCTGTATGCCGGCCAGATGAACATCGAGGAATTCAAGGCACTGGCGGGCGACTCGCAGAAGTTCTCCAATTCGGTGATGGAATCGACCGAGGCGGAAAAGGCGCGCATGCTGGAAATCATGATGGCCCAGGACTTCCAGGACATCACCGGCCAGTTGATCAAGAAGATCGTGGCCATCACCGCTTCCGCCGAGCGCGAGCTGGCGCAACTGCTGCGCGACAATGCACCGCCGGAAGTCAAGGCGCAGATCGATGCCGAAAAACCGGTAACCCTGATGAATGGCCCCTCCGTGGGCGGCACCGCCATGGGTCAGGACGATGTGGACGACTTACTCGATAGCCTGGGGTTCTAATGGATGACGAAATGCTCAAGGATTTTGTCGTTGAAGCGTTGGATCTCGCCACCAACGTGGAAGAGCACCTGCTGACGCTGGAACGACATCCTGATGACCTTGAAATCCTCAACGCGGTCTTCCGCGCATTCCACACCATCAAGGGTGGCGCCGGGTTCGTGAACCTGCCGGCCATGGTGTCGGCCTGCCACCTGACCGAAAACCTGTTCGATGCGCTGCGCACCGGCAAGGCCCCGGTCACGCCGCTGGCCATCGAAGCAGCGCTGCAGGCCAGCGGCTTCGTGGCCGACCAGTTGAACGAATTGTCCAACGGTGCGGCACCCGACAGCCTGGCCTCCATGCCGGCCGAACTGAAGGACATCCTGACCCAGGCCATCGAAGGCAAGAGCGAATCCACGCCGGCCCCTGCCCCAGCGGCAGCAGCGGCAGCTGCGCCTGCCCCGGCAGCCGCAGCACCGGTGGCCGCGCCCGCAGCCGCCGCTGCAGTGGCCGCCGTCAGCGTCGATGGCAGTGCCAGCGTGATGAAGAATGGCGAACTGGACTGGCCCGCCCTCTACCAGGCCCTGGTGCCCGGTGCGGCTGCCGCGCCGGTCGCGGAGGGTAGCGCCGAGGCGGCCCCGGTGGCTGCCGCCGCAGCGGCACCCGCTGCTGCCGCGCCTGCCGCGCCCGCAGCCGATGGCGAGCCCAAGGCCGCCGCGCCGGTACAGCAGAATCGGCGCGCCACCGATTCCCCTGGCGGGGCCAAGGAAGAAAGCATCCGTATCGATGCCGTCAAGCTGGACGCCCTGCTGGAAGTGGCCGGCGAATCGGTGCAGGCCGCCAACCAGGCTGCCGTGCTGCTGGAAAAGCTGCAGCAGTTCAAGTTCGAAGGGACCGCTGCGGCCCTGATGTCGACCCTGGCCGAAACCCTGGGCCGCGCCTCGCGCTACTCCAGCGAACTGCAACGCGCCACGCTGTCCACGCGCATGCAGCCGGTCGGCCGCCTGTTCCAGAAATTCCCCCGACTGGTGCGCGAACTGGCCAAGGACCTGGGCAAGGACGTCGACCTGGTCATCACCGGTGCCGAAACCGAAGTCGACCGCGTGGTGGTGGACAGCCTCTACGACCCGCTGGTGCACATGCTGCGCAACTCGCTGGACCACGGTATCGAAGTGGACCGCGCCGCGGCCGGCAAGCCCAACAAGGCGACCATTTCGCTCAACGCCTGGCAGGCCGGCAGCAGCGTCATGATCGAAGTCTTCGATGACGGCAAGGGCATGGACCCGGACATGCTGCGCAACAAGGCGCTGGCCAAGGGCCTGATCAACGAACACCAGGCGCTGACCTCCGACGAAGCCTTGCAGCTGGTGTTCCTGCCCGGTTTCTCCACCAAGGAAGTGGCCTCCAGCGTCTCCGGACGCGGCGTGGGCATGGACGTGGTCAAGACGGCGGTGGAAAAGCATCGCGGCACCATCCGCATCGAATCCACCATCGGCAAGGGCACCAAGTTCTCGATCCGCCTGCCCATCGAACTGTCGATCATCCCGACCATGCTGGTGCGCTGCGCCGGTGCTCCGCTGGCCCTGCCGATGGCGGTGGTGGAGCGCGTGGTCGAGCTGCCGGAAACCTTCGACGAAGTCGGCGGCGCCCCGGTGCTGCGCGACCAGGGCCGTCCGCTGCCGGTCAATTCGCTGGCCGGCGTGCTGGGCTACGAGCCGGGCAATGAGCGAGTGGGTATCGTCATGGCGGTTCCCCACCCCTACATCCTGGGCGTGGAATCGGTGGAAGGCACGGCCGATCTCGTGATCAAGCCGCTGACCGCAATCCACACTGCCGGCATCACCGGTACGGCCCGTTCGGCCGAAGGTGAACTGGTGCTGGTGGTGGGCCTGTCCTTCCTGCTGGATGGCTGCCGCGATCTGGAGCGCACGGCGGTGGCATAAGATTGCCGCCAAGCGCTGCAAACGCAAACGGCCGGATCTGCAAGGATCCGGCCGTTTTGTTTCAGGCCTGGCGCACTGCTCGGCGCCGGGCCTTAAGCCTTAAAGTTCATACATGTCCTTCTCGCCTTCCATGACCTGCGCAATCAGCTTGCGATTGAGGGTCGGTGCCAGCAATTCAATGAAGGTATAGACATATCCCCGCAAATACGCCCCTTGCTTCAAGGCAACCCGCGAGACATTGGTGCCGAACAGATGGCCGGCCGGAATGGCCCGCAAGCCACGGTCGCGCTCGGCATCGAAGGCGATGCCGGCGATGATGCCCACGCCCATGCCCAGCTCGACATAGGTCTTGATCACATCGGCATCGATGGCTTCCAGCACCACGTCAGGCTTCAACTGGCGCAGCGAGAAGGCATGGTCGATCTTGCTGCGGCCGCTGAAAGCGGAATCGTAGGTAATCAGGGGATTGCCGGCAATCTCTTCCAGCGTCAGGCTTCTGGACTGCAGCAAGGGATGATCCGGCGGCACCACCACCACGTGCTCCCACTGATAACAAGGCAGCGAGACCAATCCCTCGCCTGAAGCCAGCGCTTCAGTGGCGATGGCAATATCCGCCTGGTCGTTGCGCACCATCTCGGTGATCTGCTTGGGGTTACCCTGCAGCAAGGAAAGATGCACTTTCGGATACTTCTGCGTGAAGGCCTGCACCACCTTGGGCAGCGCATAGCGCGCCTGGGTGTGGGTGGTGGCGATGGTGAAACTGCCGCTGTCATGGGCGGCGAATTCCTTGCCGATACGTTTGAGGCCATCCACTTCCTGCATGATCAGCTCGACCGAGCGCAGCACCGCGCGGCCCGGCTCGGTCAGGCCGCGAATACGCTTGCCGTGGCGCGTGAAGATGTCCACGCCCAGCTCCTCCTCCAGCTCGATGATGGCCTTGGAGACCCCGGGCTGCGAGGTATACAGAGCCTTGGCGGCCTCCGTGAGGTTGAAGTTCTGCCTTACCGCTTCACGAACGAAACGGAATTGATGAAGATTCATGTGGGAATTCCTTCGCTTCTACCTGGTATGGCGGCGCACCGCGCCTGCCTTGCTGGCCTCACCGGCCTTACCTGCCTCGTTTGGCGCATTTCCATATGCCAAAGGCGTATATAAGCAAATAAATACTATGTAGTTTGGTTTGAAACATAAGTTTATTACGATTCGCAGACTAATGGGCGAGGTGTTATGACTGTTTCTTATGTAGTAAGCGGATTTGCCGTTGGACTGCTGGTCGGACTGACCGGGGTCGGTGGCGGCTCGCTCATGACACCGCTGTTGACCTTGCTGTTCGGCATTCATCCCTCGGTGGCGGTGGGCACCGACCTGGCGTTCGCCTCCGCCACCAAGACCGCCGGCACCCTGGCCCATCGTTTCAAGGGTACGGTGCGCTGGGAGGTGGCGCGCCGCCTGTCCTATGGCGCCCTGCCCGCTGCGCTCGTGACCACCCTGCTGCTCAAGCACTTCGGTGCCGTCAGCGACGGCATCGCGCTGACCATCCGCTATTCGATTGCGATCTCGGTGTTCCTGACCGTGGTGGCCCTGCTCTTCCGCGCCCGCATGCAAGCCTGGCTCAATGCCCATCCGCAACGCCAGCTGCAGGGTGCCACGCTCGCCAACGCCACCATCGCCGCCGGTGCCCTGCTGGGCACGCTGGTGACGATTTCTTCCATCGGTGCCGGTGCCGTCGGCGCCACCTTGCTCGTGTTGCTGTATCCTCGCCTGTCTCCGGCGGAGATTGCCGGCACCGACATTGCCTATGCCGTGCCGCTGACCGCCATTGCGGCGCTGGGCCACTGGTGGCTGGGTTCGATCAACTGGGAACTGCTGGCGACCTTGTTGCTGGGATCGGTGCCAGGCATCACCATCGGATCGCTCGCGGCGCGAGCGGTGCCGGAGAAATTCTTGCGCGGCCTGCTGGCCATTACGCTGACGAGCGTTGCAGTCAAGCTGATTTGGTAGGCTCATTTTCAATCGGGCGCACCCTGATCCGGTCGCCCATAAGACGTTAACAGGGAAGACAAGATGTACCGCTATGACCAATACGATCACCTGATCGTCAAAGAGCGAGTCGCACAATACCGGGACCAGGTGCGTCGGCGCCTGTCGGATGAACTCATCGAAGACGAATTCCGCATCCTGCGCCTGCAAAACGGGCTCTACCTGCAACGCCACGCCTACATGCTGCGCGTCGCCATTCCCTACGGCATGCTGGCCTCCCGGCAACTGCGCAAGTTCGCCGAGATCGCCGTCAAGTACGACCGCGGCTACGGCCACTTCACCACCCGCCAGAACATCCAGTTCAACTGGATCAAGCTGGAAGAATCTCCCGATATCCTGGACGAACTGGCCAGCGTGGAAATGCACGCCATCCAGACCTCCGGCAACTGCATCCGCAACACCACCTCGGACGAACTGGCCGGCGTGGCCGCCGACGAAATCGTCGATCCGCGCCCCTACGCCGAACTGATCCGCGAGTGGAGCACTTTCCACCCCGAGTTCGCCTACCTGCCGCGCAAGTTCAAGATCGCCATCAGCGGCGCTGCCGAAGACCGTGCCGCGACCGCCGTGCATGACATCGGCCTGCACGTCATCAAGAACGAGGCTGGCGAAGTCGGCTTCCGCGTGCTGGTCGGCGGCGGCATGGGCCGCACCCCCATCCTGGGCAGCGTGATCCGTGACTTCCTGCCCTGGAAGCACGCCATGTCCTACCTCGAAGCGATCCTGCGCGTCTACAACCAGTACGGCCGCCGCGACAACATGTACAAGGCGCGCATCAAGATCCTGGTCAAGGCCATCGGCCCTGAAGAGTTTGCACGCCAGGTCGAAGCCGAATGGGCCGACATCAAGGATGGCCCCTCGACCCTGACCGAAGAAGAACTGCAGCGCGTGGCCAAGTTCTTCACCGATCCGGCCTACGAAACGCTGCCGGCCGTGGATGCGGAATACGAACGCCTGAAGGCCGAAGACCGTGGCTTCGCCAACTGGATCAAGCGCAACGTCAAGGCGCACAAGCAGGCCGGCTATGCTGCCGTGATCCTGTCGCTGAAGAAGCCGGGCGTGCCCCCAGGCGACATCACTGCCGACCAGATGAACTTCGTGGCCGACCTGGCCGATCAATACAGCTTCGGCGAACTGCGCGTGACCCACGAACAGAACCTGGTGCTGGCCGACGTCAAGCAATCCGACCTGTATGCCCTGTGGAAGGCCGCCAAGTCGCATGGCCTGGCGACGCCCAACATCGGCCTGCTGACCGACATCATCTGCTGCCCCGGCGGCGACTTCTGCTCGCTGGCCAATGCCAAGTCGATCCCGATCGCCCAAGCCATTGCCGAGAAGTTCGAGAACATCGACTTCCAGCATGACATCGGCGACATCGAACTGAACATCTCCGGTTGCATCAACGCCTGCGGCCACCACCACGTGGGCAACATCGGCATCCTGGGCGTGGACAAGGATGGTTCCGAGTGGTACCAGGTGTCGCTGGGCGGCGCCCAGGGCAACGAGTCCTCGATCGGCAAGATCATCGGCCCCTCGTTCTCGGCCACCCAGATGCCGACCGTGATCGACCGCCTGCTGCAGGTGTACGTCAAGCAGCGCACCGAGGAAGAACGTTTCATCGACACCGTGCGCCGCATCGGTGTGACCCCGTTCAAGGAATTCGTTTACGCAACGCCGATCCGTTCGGCCGAGTATGTCGCAGGAGAAGACGCAAATGCCTGAAATCATCAAGAACAAGACCGTCGTCAGCGACGACTGGACCGTCCTGCGCCTGGCTGAAGGCGAGACCGCAGACACCGTGACCGTGCCGCAAGGCCGCGTGATCGTGCCGCTGAAGGTATGGCAGGCCCAGGGCGATGCCCTGAAGTCGCGCGCCGAGATTGGCGTCTGGCTGGCCAGCGATGAACGTCCGGAAGAACTGAAGGGCCAGTTGGACAGCTTCAAGGTTGTAGCCGTGGACTTCCCCAAGTTCGCTGATGGCCGTGGCTATTCCATCGCTTACAACCTGCGTGCCCGCCTGGGCTACACCGGCGAGCTGCGCGCCATCGGCGACGTGCTGCGCGACCAGCTGTTCTACATGCAGCGCGTGGGCTTCGACGCCTTCGCCGTGCGTGCCGACAAGAACATCCACGATGCCGTCAAGGGCCTGACCGACTTCTCCGAAAAGTACCAGACCTCCTGGGACGAGAAGAACCCGCTGTTCCGCCGCGTCAAGCGCGAAACCGTGCAGACCGCCGACTGAGGCGCGATCGTGAAGAAGGAAGGACAGCCCATGGCTACCCCAGGCTTGCAAGAACTCATCGCCAAGACCCAGGCCACGCTGGAACGCATCGCCGCCGAGTACGCCCCGGCGGCGCTGGCCTCCAGCCTGGCGGCCGAAGACATGGTGCTGACCGACCTGATCCTGCGCGGCCAGCTGCAGGATCGCATCAGCATCTTCACCCTGGAAACCGGCCGCCTGCACAAGGAAACCGTAGGCATGCTGGACCGCATCCGCGAGGCCTACGATTACGAGGTCGCGCCCTATCGTCCCCAGCCTGAGGCGGTGGAAGCCTACGTGCAGAAGCACGGCGCCAACGCCTTCTACGACAGTGTGGAACTGCGCAAGGAGTGCTGCCACATCCGCAAGATGGAGCCGCTCAATCGCGCCCTGCAGGGCAAGGCCTCGTGGGTCACCGGCCAGCGCCGCGCGCAATCGGTCACGCGGGCCGAGCTGCACGTGCAGGAACGGGACGAAGCCCACGGCATGGAGAAGTTCAACCCCCTGGCCGACTGGTCCGAACAGGACGTGTGGGACTACATCCGCGCCAACGACGTGCCCTACAACCCGCTGCACGACCAGGGTTACCCGTCCATCGGCTGCGAGCCCTGTACCCGCGCCATCCAGCCCGGTGAAGATATCCGCGCCGGCCGCTGGTGGTGGGAGAACCCCGACTCCAAGGAATGCGGCCTGCACGTGGTCGACGGCAAGCTGGTGCGCATCAAGGCGCATGCAGCGAGCTGAACCAGAATTCAATCAAAGCAACAACAAGCAACGCATCGGAAGGTCCGGCATGAACACTGCGGTAGACACCCTCTTTTTGGACAACGCCAGCAACCGTCACCTCGACTGGCTGGAATCGGAAGCCATCCACATCATGCGCGAGGTCGCGGCCGAGTGCAGCAACCCGGCGCTGCTGTTCTCCGGCGGCAAGGACTCGGTGGTGCTGCTGCGCATCGCCGAGAAAGCCTTCCGTCCCGGCAAGTTCCCCTTCCCGCTGGTGCACATCGACACCGGCCACAACTTCCCGGAAGTCATCGAATTCCGTGACCGCCGCGCCGCTGAACTGGGCGAGCGCCTGGTGGTGCGTTCGGTGGAAGATTCGATCAAGCGCGGCACCGTGCGCCTGCGCAACCCGCAAACCGATTCGCGCAACGCCGCGCAAGCCGTGACGCTGCTGGAAACCATCGAAGAATTCAAGTTCGACGCCTGTATCGGCGGCGCGCGCCGTGATGAAGAAAAGGCCCGCGCCAAGGAACGCATCTTTTCCTTCCGCGACGAATTCGGCCAATGGAACCCCAAGGCCCAGCGCCCCGAGCTGTGGGACCTGTATAACACCCGCGTGCATCCGGGTGAGAACATGCGCGTCTTCCCCATCTCGAACTGGACCGAGCTGGACGTGTGGCAGTACATCGCCCGCGAAAAGCTGGCCCTGCCCTCGATCTACTTTGCCCATGAGCGCAAGGTGATTCCGCGCAATGGCCTCCTGGTGCCGCTCACCGACCTCACCCCGGCGCGCGAAGGCGAGACCGTGGAGAAGCAGGTCGTGCGCTTCCGCACCGTGGGCGACATCTCCTGCACCTGCCCGGTGTCTTCCGATGCCGCTTCCGTGGAAGCCATCATCGCCGAGACCGCAGTGACCCAGATTACCGAGCGCGGCGCGACCCGCATGGACGACCAGACGTCCGAAGCCTCAATGGAAAAACGCAAGAAGGAAGGATATTTCTGATGAACGCCGCCGCAACCCAAGCACAACTGGCCCAGGCCTCCGCGCAACCGCACGAACGCGGCCTGCTGCGCTTCATCACCGCCGGTTCCGTGGACGATGGCAAGAGCACCCTGATCGGCCGCCTGCTGTTCGACAGCAAGGGCATTTTCGCCGACCAGCTCGATGCCATTTCGCGCGCCAAGCACAAGCGTACCGTGGGCGACACGGTCGACCTGTCGCTGCTCACCGATGGCCTGGAAGCCGAGCGCGAGCAAGGCATCACCATCGACGTGGCCTATCGCTACTTTGCCACTCCCAAGCGCAAGTTCATCATCGCCGACACCCCGGGCCACGAGCAGTACACCCGCAACATGGTGACCGGTGCCTCGACTGCCGACGCCGTGATCATCCTGGTGGACGTGTCCAAGGTGAAGCTGGGCGACGATGGCAGCGTGGAACTGCTGACCCAGACCAAGCGCCACTCCACCATCGCCCACCTGCTGCAGATCCAGCACGTGATCGTGGCCGTCAACAAGATGGACCTGGTGGACTACGACCAGACCGTCTATGAACGCATCATCGGTGCTTACCAGCAATTCGCGCAGCAACTGGGCTTGAAGGATGTGCACGCCATCCCGCTGTCGGCGCTGGCCGGCGACAACGTGGTGGAGGCCAGCGCGCGCATGCCCTGGTACCAGGGTCCGACGCTGATCACCCTGCTGGAGTCGCTGTCGGTGTATGAAGATGCGCACGAGGAAGCCTTCCGCTTCCCGGTGCAGCTGGTGGCGCGCCACAACGGCCATGAAGCCAATGACTTCCGTGGCTACATGGGCCGCATCGAAGCCGGCAAGGTGGCCAAGGGTGACAAGCTGGTAGTGCTGCCCAGCGGCCAGAGCGCCACCGTCAAGGACATCCAGACCCTGGACGGTTCACTGGAATCGGCCACGGCCGGCCAGTCAGTGACCCTCCTGCTGGACGAATACCTGGATATCTCGCGCGGCGACCTGTTGGCCGCCGAGGCACAGCCGTCCACCATCCTGAAGACCATCAACGCGGATGTCTGCTGGCTCTCGGAAGAACCGCTGGACCTGCGCCGCAAGTACTGGCTCAAGCACACCACCAAGCAGGTGGCGGCGCGCGTGGCCAAGGTCGATACGCTGCTGGACATCAACACCCAGGAACGCCGTCCCGCCGATACGCTCAAGCTCAATGACATCGCCCGCATCAGCGTGAACGTGCAGCAGCCCATCGCGGCCGATGCCTACCAGGACATCCGTGCCACTGGCGCCTTCATCCTGATCGACGAAGTGAGCCACCAGACGGTGGCCGCTGGTATGATTCGGATCGACTGAATTTCCTTCGATCCGCAATCGTCTCTTCGACCAGGCCATGGCCACCCAACAGGCAGCGACTTCACCTTCTTCCGATTCACCCGCCCCCAGCCCGGAGCATCCGGGCATGGTGTGGCTGATCGGCTCGGGCCCCGGGGCCGCTGACCTGTTGACGGTGCGCGCCGCACGCCTGCTGGCGCAGGCCGACATCGTGCTGCACGATGCCCTGGTCACCGAAGAGATCCTGGCCCTGTGCCCGCAAGCCGTGCAGGTGTCGGTGGGCAAGCGCAGCGGCCAGCGCTCCACGGCCCAGCCGGTCATCAACCAGAAGCTGGTCGAAGCCGCGCAGCAGTACCGCCGCGTAGTACGCCTCAAAGGCGGCGACCCCATGCTCTTCGGCCGTGCCGATGAAGAGATGCGGGCGCTTGAAGCCAACCACATCCCCTATGAAATCGTCCCCGGCATCACTGCTGCACTGGCTGCCGCCTCGGCCGCCAAGCGTCCGCTCACACGGCGCGGGATTGCGCGCAGCGTCTCGCTGTTCACCTCCAGCACGGGCGTAGACGAGCCGGATGAAGTGCGCATGCCCAATGGCGATACGCTGGTGCAGTACATGGGCGGACGCGAAGCCACGGCCACGGCGCAGCGCTTGCTGGCTTTGGGCCATGCGCCCGATACGCCGGTCGTGGTGGTGGAGAACTGCAGCCGTCCTGACGAGCACATCTACCATCTGCAACTGGCCGGTCTGGAGGCCGGACTGCAAGCCTGCAGCGGGCCGGTGCTGGTGATGATCGGACCGGCGCTGGCGGATCGGGACTGAAGCTCA
Organism: Herbaspirillum sp. 1173; assembly: GCF_031455335.1. Classification (NCBI taxonomy): domain Bacteria; kingdom Pseudomonadati; phylum Pseudomonadota; class Betaproteobacteria; order Burkholderiales; family Oxalobacteraceae; genus Herbaspirillum; species Herbaspirillum sp. 1173. The sequence goes on from NZ_JAVDSP010000001.1 coordinate 1,648,432, forward strand.
TGCACCTGCTCCACGACCCTGCCGCCCCTGCAGCTGCTGCCATCGATTTCGAGGCCTTCCTCAAGGTCGATATCCGCATCGGCACCATCATCGCCGCAGACGCCTTCCCTGAAGCACGCAAGCCTGCGCTCAAACTGAAGATCGATTTCGGCCCGGGCATCGGCGTGCGCCAGAGCAGCGCCCAGATCACCACCCACTACACGCTGGAGCAGTTGGTCGGCCGTCAGGTGGCGGCGGTAGTGAATTTCCCGCCGCGCCAGATCGGCAAGTTCATGTCGGAAGTCCTGACGCTGGGCTTTCCTGACGCCCAGGGCGAGGTGGTGTTGTTCAAGCCCGACCAGGCCGTGCCCAACGGCGCTCGCCTGTTCTGAAGGGCTCACGGCCCCCCCCACAAAAAAAAGATGGCCCGTTTCCGGGCCATCGTCGCATCCAGGAGTGCTGACCGCCGGATCAGCTATTGACCGTCCCCACGCAATACGCCGCAATCGCCTTCAACACCGCTTCATCCTCGCCAACTGCAGCGACGGTGCGCACGTCCACACCCGGATGCGCCTGGCGCAATTGCTCCAGCAGTTCCGGCAGATCACGGCGAACGTGGCCGCCCTGCCCCAGGAACACCGGAATGACGGTCACGCGCCGGCTGCCGGCGGCGATCTGCCGCGCCGCCACAGTCGGCAGGTCCGGCTGCATCAGTTCCAGAAAGGCCAGCTCCACGCTGGTCCCCGGCATGGCCGCCTGCGTCAGCGCGCGCAGGCGCTCGAAAGGCGCAGCCCAGGCAGGGTCGCGAGCGCCGTGGGCGAACAGGATCAGGCTTTGGGAAGTGGCTTGGCTCATGATGTGCAGCAGTCTTTCAGGCTAAATAAACGAAATCGCAGGACGAACTCAGGTCCGCTCCACCCACCACAGCGCGCCAATGGCCAGCACCATGAACAGCAGGCTGGGCAAGGCCGCGGTCATGAAGGCCGGCCAGGTATTGAGCAGCCCCAGATGGGAGAACAGGCTGTTGATGAGCTGGAAGCAGACGCCGATCATGATACCGGTGAAGATCTTCAGGCTCACGCCACCGGCACGGAAATGCAGGTAGGCAAACGGCAAGGCCAGCGCCAGCATCACGAAGATCGACAGCGGATAGACGATCTTCTTCCAGAACGCGATTTCGTAACGGTCGGTGCGCTGATTGTTGGCTTCCAAATGCTTGGTGTAGGCCAGCAGGTCATAAGCCGACATGCGGTCCGGATCGGCGAAGAGCACCGAGAGAATTTCCGGCGTCACTTCCGACACCAGCTTCAGCTGCGGCAGCTTCACGGTCTTGACCGGCTCGGTGATCTTGCGGTCCTTGCCGCCGACGAAGTCCGATTGCACCACGTCGTTGAGCACCCACTGATGATTGCCCTCGTAGATGCCATCCTTGGCCACGACCATGCGCGCCATGTGGAAGTCGGTATCGAGCTCGTACAGCTTGACGCCTTCGATGCGGCCATCCGGTTGCACGGTCTGGATGTTGATGAAGCGGCTGCCGGTGACGTTGCCTTCCAGGCCGTTGTCCTTGATGACGTCCTTGGCCCACATGCCCGAGCGGAACTGCGAAGACATCGATGCCCCCTGCGCCTGCAGCTTGAGCTTCTCGGCCCACTCGGACGCCTTGGGCGCGATCAGTTCGCCGAACACGATGGTCAGCACCGCAAAGCCCACACCGATGCGCAGCAGCACCTTGGCCGCCATGCCGGTGGACATGCTGGAGACACGCATGATGGTGAATTCCGAGCGCGCCGCCAGTTGCGAGAGCGTGTAGATGGTACCGATCAGCACCGCCGTCGGCATCAGTTCATAGACATTGCCGGGCAAGCCCATGAGCACATAGAACACCGCCTGCTGCAGCTTGTAGCCATTGCGGCCGACCTGCTCCAGCTGGCCCATCATCTCGAAGAAGGCGAACAGCGCCAGGAAGGCCGCCAGTGCGAACAGTACCGAGCGCGTGATCTCGGCAGTGAAATAACGTTGGATGACTCTCATCTCAGGCCTCGCGCTTGAACGTCAGGGCGCGGCGCACTCGGCTCCACATCCGGGATGGGTGATAGGGATGATTGATGTTCAGGCGCAGGACGAACATGCCCACGATCAGCGCCACCACGATCAGGTGGACCGGCCACCAGGCCATCACGAAACTCATGCGCTGCTGCGCCACCGAAGCCTGGAACACGCTGACCGTATTGGAGTAGACGACGAACAGCAGCAAGGCCACCAGCAGCCCCAGCGAACGGCCGGCACGCGGGTTCACGAAGGACAGCGGAATGGCCAGCAGCATCAGCGCCAGCGCCATCAGCGGCAGGGCGATGCGCCACAGCAGTTCGCCGCGCGCATAGCCGTCCTGCTTGGCCAGCAGTTCCTTCATCTGCAAGGCGCGCGCCGAGCGTTCACCGGCGGCGCTCTGCGACTGGTTGCCGATCAACAGGCCGTAGCGTTCAAAATCGACGATCTGGAAATCCGGCAGGCTGGGCGAGCCATCGTAACGGCGGCCCTTGTTCATGACCACGAACTTCTCGCCATCAGGATCGATCTGGGTCTCGCCTTCCTTGGCGACGACCACGCTGTTCTTGCCGTCGGCGTTGATGGTGTTGACGAAGATGTTGCGCACCTTGGAGGCATCGCCGGAAATACCCTCGACGAAGAAGATCCGGTTGGCCGCCGCCGACTCCTGGAACTTGCCGGGAGAGACGCGGGCGATGTCCTCGCGCTGTTCGAAGCGGCTGCGGTATTCGCTGCTCTGTTCGTTGGCCCAGGGCGTCACCACGAAGGACAGCGCCGCCACCAGGGCCACGATGGGCCAGCCGAAGCGAATCACCGGCGCGATCCAGCGCGTGAGCGACATGCCGCAGGCGAACCAGACCACGATCTCGGAATCCTGGTAACTGCGCGTCATCACCAGCAGCACCGAGATGAACCCGGTGAGGATCAGGATGATGGGCATGTAGTTCAGCGACTGGAAGCCGATCAGGGCCAGCACGTCTTGCGACGCAACCTGGCCGCCTGCGGCCTGGCCGAGGATCTTGATCAGCATCACCGTCAGCGTGATGGTGAACAGCGTAGTGAAGACCCCACCTGCGGTGCTGGTCAGTTCGCGTCGTAGGGCGCGTTGGAAAATCATGGGAATGCTGGCTTGGTTTCTGGTGTCGGGATCGTTGTAGGGATGGCCGGTGCCCGGCATCGTGTCCGAGGCTGGCTCACCTGACAGAACTCATGCGCGCGTCGCGACGAAATGGGCTCTATAATCGCCAAGTAATTCATATAAAGGACGAACGATGGACTTTAGCACAAAAACATTGGACGCAAAAAACGCCTTGACGGGCGTAAAGACCGGCGCACTGGTCGTTGGCATCTATGAAAACCGCAAGCTGTCCAAGGCCGCCGGTGCCCTCGACAAGCTGGGCGCGATCAGCGCCGCGCTGAAGTCGGGCGACATTTCCGGCAAGCCGGGCTCGACCCTGCTGCTGCGCGGCGTGACCGGCATCGCCGCCGAACGCATCGTGCTGCTGGGCCTGGGCAACGAAGACGAGGGCGCTGACAAGAACTTTGCCGCTGCCAGCGGCGGCCTGGTGCGCGCCCTGGCCACCCTGGGCTGTGACGATGCCGCCCTGGCCCTGCCCTTCGATGGCATCAAGGGCCGTGGCCTGGACTGGGCCATCCGCACCGTGGTGCTGGCCGGCCGTGACGCCGTCTATCGTTCCGACACGATGAAGAGCAAGAAGGACCCGGCGCCTACCGGCGTCAGGAAGATCACCCTGCTGGTCGCCGCCGAGCAAGGCGCTGCCGCCAAGGCCGCCCTGGGCGAGGCCGTGGCGCTGGCCAACGGCATGGCACTGACCAAGGAACTGGGCAACCTGCCCGGCAACGTCTGTACCCCGACCTACCTGGCCACGACCGCCAAGAAACTGGCCAAGGAATTCAAGCTGGGCGTGGAAGTGCTGGAGCGCAAGCAGCTCGAAGCGCTCAAGATGGGCAGCTTCCTGTCGGTCACCAACGGCAGCGACCAGCCGCCCAAGTTCATCGTCCTGAAGCACCTGGGCGGCAAGGCTAAGGATGCACCCGTGGTGCTGGTCGGCAAGGGCATCACCTTCGACACCGGCGGCATCTCCCTCAAGCCGGGCCTGAACATGGACGAGATGAAGTACGACATGTGCGGTGCCGCCTCGGTGCTGGGGACCTTCCGCACCATCGCCGAACTGGGCCTGAAACTGAACGTCATCGGCGTCATCCCGACCTGCGAAAACATGCCCTCGGGCCGCGCCACCAAGCCGGGCGACATCGTCACCTCGATGTCCGGCCAGACCATCGAAGTCCTGAACACCGACGCCGAAGGCCGCCTGATCCTGTGCGACGCGCTGACCTATGTGGAACGCTTCAAACCGGCTGCCGTGGTCGACATCGCCACCCTGACCGGTGCCTGCGTGGTGGCCCTGGGCCATCACAACACGGGCCTGTTCACCCGCGAGGATGACACCCACGACCAGCTGGCCAACGCCCTGCTGGCGGCCGGCAAGGAAAGCGGCGATACCGCCTGGCGCATGCCGATCCAGGACGCCTACCAGGAGCAGTTGAAGTCCAACTTCGCTGACATCGCCAACATCGGCGGCCAGCCCGGCGGCAGCGTGACGGCAGCCTGCTTCCTGGAGCGATTCACCCGCAAGTACACCTGGGCCCACCTGGACATCGCCGGCACCGCCTGGAAGAGCGGCGCGGCCAAGGGCGCCACCGGCCGCCCGGTGCCGCTGCTGACGACCTGGCTGCTCAACCAGGCACGCGCCAAGTCGGCACGCGCCTGATGGGCCTGCGGCACGGAGACGGAACCGGCCACGCCATGACCACTCTCCTGTCGCGGACCGCCCCGGACGCCACCCTGGCAAGACCACCGCAGCACGCCGTGTTGCGGTGGTTTTTTTTCATCTTTTTACTGCTGGTTGCCAGCCCTGGACTGATCCTGCCGGGACCGGCCATGGCGCAAGACGCGCCGATGCCGCCCGCACAGACCGTGCGTTTTCCTTCATCTGACGGCAAAACCACCCTCACCGGCTATCTCTACGATCCCTTCGGTGCCGGCCCGCATCCGGCCATCGTGCTGCTGCATGGACGCGCCGGCCTGTATTCCTCCCGCGTCAATGCGGCCTGCACGCAGATCGGCCCGGCCATCCCCTCGCCCTGCGATGCCAGCACGCTGACCGCCCGCCATCTGGACTGGACGCGCTATTGGCTGGCACGCGGCTACGTGGTCCTGCTGGTGGACAGTTTCGGCCCACGCGGCGTGGCCCACGGCTTTGGCCGCCATACGCACGGTGCGCCCGAACGCGCCGCCGTCAATGAACTCACCGTTCGGCCGCTGGACGCGGAAGGAGCGCTGCAATGGCTGGCCACGCGCAGCGAAGTCGATGTCCGCCGCATCATGCTGCAAGGCTGGTCCAATGGCGGCAGCACGGCACTGAACGTGATGCAGCGCCAGGCTGCGCGGCCGGCGGGCGATGCGCCCTCCTTCGCCGCCGCGCTGGTGTTCTATCCGGGATGCGGCAAACAGGCCCTGCTGTCGTCCCACCCCGAGTTCGACAAACCGATGCAGGTGCTGCTGGGCAGCGCCGACGAGGAAGTCTCGCCGCTGACCTGCGAGCGCGTCCTGCGCCAGTCCATCCGCCTGCGCCAGGCACCGCCGCCGGTGGTGACGCTCTATGCGGGGGCCACACATGACTTCGACGACCCGGGCCGTGCACGCCAGTCGGTCGAGGCCAACCGCGCTGCGCGCCAGGATGCGCAGACCCGCCTGGGGCCCTGGCTGGAGCAGATTTCACGCTGAACATTGCTGGCCAGCAAAGCCGCAGCGACCGCCCGCAAGGCTGCGGGTTCCCCTCTAGACTGTGAACTTTTTCCGGAACACTACCAACCCCGCCGTGGTCGGTAGCAAGGTCGACGCAGTTCATTCCAACGAATGCCAACAAGAAAGGATCAGCATGGCCAACGCCAATACCAATGCCCATCTTCACAGTGACCTCTTCAAGCCCATGCAGCTGGGTGCGGTGCAATTGCAGAACCGCATCGTCATGGCGCCACTCACCCGCAGCCGTGCCAAGGCGGGCGACGTGCCCACCGAACTGGCAGCCGAATACTATGCGCAGCGCGCCGGTGCCGGCCTGATCATCGCCGAGGCCACCCAGATCTCGCCACAGGGCAAGGGCTACGCCTGGACCCCGGGCATCTACAACGAAGCGCACGTGGCCGGCTGGAAGAAGATCACCGACGCCGTCCACGCCAAGGGCGGCCGCATCTTCCTGCAGCTGTGGCATGTGGGCCGCATCTCGCACCCTGACCTGCAACCCGGCAACGCGCTGCCGGTCGCGCCCTCGGCCATCAAGCCGGAAGGCAATGCCTTCACCGAGAGCGGTTTCAAGCCCTTCGTGGAACCGCGCGCACTGGATGCCTCTGAACTGCCCGCCATCGTCGAGCAATACAAGGTCGCTGCGCAACTCTCCCTGCAGGCCGGATTCGATGGCGTGGAAATCCACGCCGCCAACGGCTACCTGCTGGACCAGTTCCTGCGTGACAAGACCAACCAGCGCACCGACAACTACGGCGGCAGCATCGAGAACCGTGCCCGCCTGCTGCTGGAAGTGGTGGAAGCGGTGACCTCGGTGATCCCCAGCGAGCGCGTGGGCATCCGCCTGTCGCCCATCAGCCCGGCCAATGACATCGCCGACAGCGATCCCAAGGCCCTCTTCAGCTATGTGGTGGAGCAGCTGAACCGCTACAAGCTGGTCTACCTGCACGTGGTGGAAGGTGCCACGGGCGGCCCGCGCGAAGTCGAAGGTGGCTTCGACCTGCAGATCCTGCGCGATCTCTTCAAGGGCATCTACATCGCCAACAATGGCTATGACCTGGAGATGGCGGTGAAGGCACGCGACCGCAATCTGGCCGACCTGGTCGCCTTCGGCCGCCCGTGGATCGCCAATCCGGATCTGGTTGAACGCTTCAAGGCCGGCGCACCGCTGGCCGAGATCAACCAGGCCACGCTCTATGGCGGCGGTGCGGAAGGCTATACCGACTACCCGACCCTGCAGCAGTCCTGATGCACTGAACCGTGCCGGGCCGCCTGCGTCCGGCGCCAATTGCCCATGACAGCCATGGCCTGCCTGCGCGGCAGGCCATTTTCGTGAGCGGATGCCGCAGCGCCCCGCTGACCGCTACAATGCCGCTTGCTCCCCCCACTCCACTGCCCATCATGAAAAACATACTCGCCATGCTCACGCTGGCCTGCTGCGCCCTCCCCGTTCTGGCTCAGCAAGCCGCTCCTGCAACCACCACGCCCGATCCCCTGCAACTGCAGGACCGTCTCACCGGTGACATCGGCGCAGGCGTCTACCGCGTCGACCGCAACGGCCCCGATGCCGACCGCAGCAACCACGTCCTGCCCTATGCCTATGCCGACTACGGGCGCTTCTTTGCCCGGCTCGACACCTTCGGCGTCAAGACGGTGCGCATGGGCTACGGCTATCTGGAACTGGCCGGGCGCGTGAGCCTGGACGGTTTCGATGCCCAGCGGGGCCTGCAGCGCCGTTCGGATCCGATTCCGCTCGGCATCGGCACCTACCAGGAAACGCCCATCGGCGGTTTCTTCCTCAACGTCTTCCGTGACTTCAACAAGTCGCATGGCACCCTGGCCGAGGCCATCTATGCGGCGCAGATCGACCTGGGTCCGGTGACCCTCTATCCGCAGCTCGGCGTCGAATACCGCAGCGGCAGCTACAACGATTACTTCGTCGGCGTCACTTCCAGCGAAGCGGCCGCCAGCGGCCTGCGCCAGTACAGCGCTGGTGCGTCCACCAGCCCGACCCTGGGCCTGGCTGCCGATGTCCCCTTGACCGGCGACTGGCACCTCAACCTGCACCTGCGCCGCAAATGGCTGGACAACGCGGTGGCCGACAGTCCGCTGGTGCGCCGTCACACCGATGACACCGCCATCGTGGCGGTCAGCTATCGCTTCAAGTAAGACACTTCTCCTCCCTGCCTGAAGACGGCGCGTTGCCCGGCTTCAGGTAGCGGCGCTGCCGTACCTGCTCTCCCGATTTTTCTTCTTCTCTTCTTCTCTTCGTTGTCTTCTGATGTCCTCGCTTGCCGCTGCTGCACGCGCGCTGTGGTGTAGTCAAGGATCGTCACGTTCCGCTGAAGCGCGCTCTGCGCACAGCGCACTTTTTCTCTACGGATGAGCTGGACTTCCTTGCGAATTTTTTTCGCGTGATCCTGAGCATTACGGCCGCGCTTCCCTTGCGTAAATAGTTCCCGAATATGTTCATGCGTCACTTTTTCTGACGCAAATTTCGCCCTGTTTTTCAGCCCATGAGAAGGAGTTCATGTTGCCCTAAAAACTTAGTTTCCGCATCCAAACTAATTGCTTCAAGAGAATCCATACTTCGTCGGAAACCCTTTACCGGCGCGGCTTCATGGATTCCTACATCACAACAGGAGTGACAGGAAAAGCGTAATAATTTATTGCTAACGTTGGCATTTTTCCATTATTCTCACTCCGTCTCGATGAACAAATATCACAAACAGAGACAGGATTCCGGCCTCGCCAACACCAATAAAAAAACCTGTCGGATCGCTATCCCCCTTGCAGTGCTTTCGCAATCAAATACCAATCGAATACCCACCAATCAATCGAACTGGAAAGAGGTCTTTTATGAAAAAACTGTTGAGCAGTTTCCTTGTCGCGTCCGCATTCGTCGCCATGGCATCCTCGGCTAGCGCCGCGGACCTGGAGCGTACGCGCACGCTGGTGTGGACCGACGCCACGTCGACCTTCAACGCCCGCTTCGGCGATGGCACCACTGGCCAGACCTTCCTGGAAAACTTCACCTTCAACATCGGCGGTGCCGGCGCGTCGGTTTCCTCGGCCCTGGTGTCGATCGCCCTGGACGGCCTCTCGCGTGTGGGCATCAACAGCTTCACCCTGAGCGGCAACGGCCAGACCTACACCGGCACCCAACTGTCCGGCGGTGACCTGCAGATCTTCAGCCTGCGCACCAACGGCCTGACTTCCGGCCTGTACACCCTGTCGGTGGCCGGCACCGTGCTGGGCTCGGCGGGCGGCAGCTTCGCCGGCAACATCAGCGTGGCACCGGTCCCGGAAGCCTCGACCACCGCCATGATGATCGGCGGCCTGGGCCTGATCGGCTTCGCGGCCTATCGTCGTCGCAAGGCGGGTGACAAGGGTGACAAGGCGCAGATGAATGCGCAGATGATGCCGGCGTAATGCTCGGGATCTGATTGCTTGGCCCGGATTGCGGGCCGGCAATGGCACAACGAAGGGGAATGTCTGCGAGGGCCTTCCCCTTCTGTTTTGGAGGAAGTCTTCGGTCTCGGCCGACCTCGTCCAACCTGCCGCCTTGGTGAATGCGGTAAGATGTCGCCCGTTGTCCACGACGCATCGGCCATGATGCGCACGGCCCGCCTCCGATTCACCACTGCATTGTCTCCATGAAAATCGCTACCTGGAACGTCAACTCCCTCAAGGTCCGCCTGCCGCAAGTGCTGAAATGGCTGGAAGAAAACCCGGTCGACGTGCTCTGCCTGCAGGAAACCAAACTGACCGACGACAAGTTCCCCGCAGCCGAGATCGCCGCCGCCGGCTACCTGGTCGAGTTCTCGGGCCAGAAGACCTACAACGGCGTGGCCATCCTGTCGCGCCATCCGATGAACGACGTGGTCAAGAACAACCCGCTCTTCCCCGACGAACAGCAGCGCATCATCGCCGCCACCATCGAAGGCGTGCGCTATGTCTGTGCCTACATTCCCAACGGCCAGTCGCTGGAATCCGAAAAGTATCCCTACAAACTCAGCTGGCTGGCCGCCCTGCACGAATGGCTGGCCCAGGAAAAGGCGAAGAACCCGCGCCTGGCCCTGCTCGGCGACTACAACATCGCCCCCGAAGACCGCGACGTGCACGACCCGGTCGCCTGGCAAGGCCAGGTGCTGGTCTCCGAACCGGAACGCGAAGCCTTCCGCAAGCTGCAAGCCCTGGGCCTGACGGATTCCTATCGCCTCTTCGAACAACCGGAAAAGATGTACAGCTGGTGGGACTACCGCCAGATGGGCTTCCGCCTCAACCGCGGCCTGCGCATCGACCACATCCTGCTGTCCGAAGAACTGGTGCCGCGCTGCACCGCCTGCGTCATCGACAAGGTGCCGCGCAAGTGGGAACAACCCTCGGATCACGCACCGGTGATCGCCACCCTGGCGGACTGAGGCACATACCCCTCCAGCCATAAAAAAAACGGCAAATGATTTATATCATTTGCCGTTTTGCGTTCAAGCGCATGAGGATTTATTCAACACCACCTTCAGGTGGCGTTTGTTCTTTCTTGTTGCGCATGTTCTTCTCGAACTGCACATCCAGCTTGCTCACGCGCTTGGCCTTCTGCGGTCCCTGGGCGTTGACGAAGCGCACGAAATCATCCAGTTCCATGGCCTCGTTGAGTTTCTCCAGCGGCTGCCCGGACACGCGCCGGGTCAGGATGAAACGTTCATCGGAGGTGCGCAGCATGGAGTACTCGCGCGATTCGGTACGTTCGTTCAGGCGCTCGATGGCGCTGGCGGCTCGGGTCGATCTCATCATTGGGCCTCTTGCAGTTTGAGTTGCCAGTATCCCACGTCGATCCAGCGTCCCATCTTGTAACCCACTTCCGTAAAGACGCCACAGGCCACGAAGCCCACGCTCTCATGCAGCGCCACGCTGGCCGGGTTGGGCTGGGCAATGCCCCCGATGACCAGATGCACGCCCAAGGACTTCAACTGCTCAATGAGTTCACGATAAAGCTGCTTGCCGATGCCGCGTCCGCCCGCATCGTGGCGCAGGTAGACCGAGCTCTCCACCGAGTGCCGGTAAGCCGCACGCGGCTTCCACTTGCTGGCATAGGCATAGCCGAGCACCTCGCCCTGCTCTTCAAAGACCAGCCAGGGGAAATCAGCCTGCACATCGGCAATGCGCGCGGCCATGGTCTCGACGCTGACCGCTTCGGTCTCGAAGCTGATCACGGTGGTCTGCACGTAATGGTTGTAGATGCCGCAGAGGGCGGGAGCATCGGCAGCGGTGGCCGGGCGGATGGTGGGCGACATGGGCGGGACGCAATCGTGGAAAAGCGAAAGCCGTCAGTGTAACCAAATTACGCCAGGCACGGCGTCCCTGCTCCGCTGCAGGGACGCCGTGCCTTCATGAGGGAAGTGCGAGTCAGTCCTTGATGACCGCCCGCACCTGCTCCAGCGCGGCCGGATCCTCGATGGTGGGCAGGTCGCCCGGATCGCGTCCTTCGCAGATGGACTGGATGGCCCGGCGCAAGAGCTTGCCCGAACGCGTCTTGGGCAAGCCGCTGACGAAGAACACCCGCGCCGGCCGGCCCACTGCGCCGATCTGCTTGTCCACCACGCCCATGATTTCCGCTTCCAGCGCACGGCGCCCCTCGGGCGTGGCAATCGCATCGGCCTGCTTGGGAATGGCGAAGGCAATCGCGACTTGTCCCTTGAGCTTGTCTTCCACGCCGACCACGGCCACTTCGGACACGTTGGGATGGCTGGAGATGCTCTCCTCGATTTCGCGCGTGCCCAGCCGATGGCCAGCCACGTTGATGACGTCATCGGTGCGGCCCAGGATGAAGTAGTAACCGTCCTGATCCTTGATGCCCCAGTCGAAGGTCGAGTAGACCTCGCGCGGCAGGCTGCGCCAGTACGTGTTGACGAAGCGCTCATCGTCGCCATAGACGGTCTGCATGCAGCCCGGCGGCAGCGGGCCTTCAATGGCCACCACGCCCTTCTCGTCAGCCGCGCAAGGCTCGCCGGTCGCTTCGTTCAGGATGGCCAGCCGATAGCCCGGCATCGGCACCCCGGGACTGCCCAGGCGCGTGGGCTTGTCGCTGATGCCCTTGGCAATCGAGATGATGGGCCAGCCCGATTCGGTCTGCCAGTAGTTATCGATGACCGGCACCTTCAGCGCGCCCGAGATCCAGCTCGACGTCGTTTCATCCAGCGGCTCGCCGGCCAGATAAAGCGCCTTGAGCGAGGACGTGTCATAGCGCTCCATGCACTCGGCCGGCTGTTTCTTCAGTACGCGGATGGCCGTCGGTGCCGAGAACATGCGCGTGACCTTGTATTTTTCGACGATGCTCCACCAGATGCCCGCATCGGGCCGGATCGGCAAGCCTTCATAAAGCACCGTCGCCATGCCCGCAATGAGCGGCCCGTAGACGATGTAGGAGTGGCCCACCACCCAGCCGATGTCGGATGTGCAGAAATAAGTCTCGCCCGGCTTGCCGCAGAAGATGTGTTGCATGGACGAGGCCAGCGCTACGGCATAGCCGCCCACGTCGCGCTGCACGCCCTTGGGCTTGCCGGTGGTACCGGAGGTATAGAGCACGTAGCTGGTTTCATTCGATTCCAGCCAGGCCACCGGCACCGGCTGGTCCAGGTGTTGTTCACGCAAGGGCGCGTAATCGACGTCGCGTTGCGCCGTGCGCGCCATCTCCGCCAGACCGCGATCCACCAGCAAGACCTTCTGCGGCTTGTGCTGCGCCAGGTTGATCGCTTCGTCCAGCAAACCCTTGTACGGAATCACCTTGCCGCCACGCGAACCGGCATCAGCCGAGACGATCAGGATCGGCTGCGCATCATCGATGCGCGAGGCCAGGCTGTTGGAGGCAAAGCCGCCGAACACCACCGAATGCACCGCGCCAATACGGGCGCAGGCCAGCATGGCGAAGACCGCCTCGGCGATCATCGGCATGTAGATCAGCACGCGGTCGCCGCGCCGCACGCCCAGCGACAGCATGGTGGCGGCCATGGCCTGCACTTCGCGATGCAGCTCGGCGAAGTCGTAGACGCGTTCGGTGTTGGTCTCGGTGGAGATGGCGATCAGCGCCGCCTGATGCGGCCGCTCGCCCAGATGGCGATCCACCGCGTTGTGACAGAGATTGGTGGTGCCGCCGATGAACCAGCGCGCAAACGGTGCGCGGGAATAATCGAGCGTGCGGGTGAACGGTTTGTCCCAATGAATGCGCTGCGCTTCTTCTGCCCAATAGGCTTCAGGCTGCTCGATGGAACGGCGATAGAAATCCTCGTATTGCATGACGTCTCCTCATGTCTCTCGAATTGAAAACCGCTGTCGGCCTTGCGCAGCGTGGCTTGCAGGCCGATGGTCGCGTGGCTCTGGTGCATGGAAAAAAACATCTTTGCCATGCGTGGCCCTCATGCGACGACAAAACCAGTCTTGCACCTGAATCTTACGAGGGGCTGAATCCGCCGCTTGCATCAGCGGTCTTCGATGATTCAAATCAAGCAGGAGCGATGCCGACAGCAAGACGCCATCGGCATGACAAGGGAGGAGGAAATACGAGGTGGAAAGAACGCGCCGACGTCAGACCTGCACGACGGCGCGGCGCTGCATTGTCAGCGCGTGCGGCAGTCGTTGGCCAGCTGCTGCCCGATCTTGGAATTGAGCAGCATGGACTTCGACGGGATCTGGATCCACACCAGGCCTTCGCCCTTGTTCTCCAGACGCACTGCACCGGTCGAGGTGCTGACCGGGTTCATCATGTAGCTGCTGCCCTTCCACACCAGCGTGACGCCATCGGTCACGCGGCCATCCATGCGGATTTCCACCTTGTTGCCCATCTCGCAGCTGAAGGCACCGGTCTTCAATTGCGTGGCCCAGCTCGGCTGTGTGGCAGCGGGCGACTGCAGCAGCTGCGGCAGCACCGGCTTGGTCTCGGTGACCGGCACGGGCGTGGAAGAACAGGCGGACAGGGCAACAGCCACGGCACCGGCCAGTGCGAAGGAAGTCAGGGGCAATGCGGAAAGACGGCGGGAAACGATGGCAGCAATCATCGGATGATCCATGGAGAGTCAGGGGTGGACGCGGGGGCGAAAAAGATCCGACCGCATCTTAGCAAGTTATTGCATCTGACTCGACCACATGTAACGCTTGTTACAAATCTGCCTGCGCACTGCCACTGCCCCGGGGAATGCTGCGGCCGACACGCGCCGGCCGCCGCTTCCTTCTTCTTGCTGCTCCCTCTCCCTCTCTTGCCCCTCATGCCCGCGCCATCCGCTGATGACTCAACTGCGCGGGCACTTCGTCTTGCTTGGTCTTACTTGCGCTTGCTGATCGGCACGAACTTCAGGTCTTCCGGTCCCACGTAGTTGGCCGAGGGGCGGATGATCTTGTTGTCGATGCGCTGTTCGATGATGTGCGCCGCCCAGCCCGAGGTGCGGGCAATGACGAACAGCGGCGTGAACATCGCGGTCGGTACGCCCATCATGTGGTAGGACACGGCCGAGAACCAGTCCAGGTTGGGGAACATCTTCTTGATGTCCCACATGACCGTTTCCAGGCGTTCGGCGATGTCGAACATCTTGGTCGAACCGGCTTCCTTGGAGAGCTTGCGCGCCACTTCCTTGATGACCTTGTTGCGCGGGTCGGAGATGGTGTAGACCGGATGGCCGAAACCGATCACCACTTCCTTGTTCTCGACGCGGCGGCGGATGTCGGCTTCGGCTTCGTCGGGGTTGTCATAGCGCTTCTGGATCTCGAAGGCCACTTCATTGGCGCCGCCGTGCTTGGGGCCGCGCAGTGCGCCGATGGCACCGGTGATGGCCGAATACATGTCCGAACCGGTGCCGGCGATGACGCGGCCGGTGAAGGTGGAGGCGTTGAATTCGTGTTCCGCGTACAGGATCAGCGAGGTGTGCATGGCCTTCTCCCAGGCGTCGGAAGGCTTCTCGCCGTGCAGTAGGTGCAGGAAGTGCGCGCCGATGGAATCGTCATCGGTCTCCACTTCGATGCGGTTGCCATTGTGGCTGTAGTGGTACCAGTACAGCAGCATGGAACCGAGCGACGCCATCAGGCGGTCGGCGATGTCGCGCGCGCCGGGGGTGTTGTGGTCATCCTTCTCCGGCAGCACGCAACCCAGCGCCGAGACGCCGGTGCGCATCACGTCCATCGGATGCGAGGCCGCAGGCAGCCATTCCAGCGCCGCCTTGACGTTGGCCGGCAGGCCGCGCAGGGCCTTGAGCTTGGCCTTGTAGGCGCGCAGTTCGGCCGCTGTCGGCAGCTTGCCGTGCACCAGCAGGTGAGCGATTTCCTCGAACTCGCAGCTGTCGGCCACGTCCAGGATGTCGTAGCCGCGATAGTGCAGGTCATTGCCGGTCTTGCCGACGGTACACAGGGCGGTGTTGCCGGCGGTCACGCCAGAGAGGGCAACGGATTTCTTGGGCTTGAAACCGGGGGCTTGCTGATCGCTCATCGTGTTCTCCTCGTAGTCTGTATTGGCTCGAAACTGATTATCGGAAGGGGGTATTCGGTCTTGCGGTAATGTTTTACTTGTTCTTCTGCTGGGCAAACAGCGCATCCAGACGCTGCTCGTAGCTGTGGTAATCGATGCGGTCATAGAGCTCCATCCGGGTCTGCATGGTATCGACCACGTTCTTCTGGGTGCCGTCGCGGCGAATCGCCTGGTAGACGTTTTCGGCGGCCTTGTTCATGGCGCGGAAGGCCGAGAGCGGATAGAGCACCAGGCCCACATCGGCCCCCTTCAATTCGTCGACGGTGAACAGCGGCGTCGAGCCGAATTCGGTGATGTTGGCCAGGATCGGTACCTTCACCGCATTGGCGAACTGCTTGTACATGGCGAGGTCGGTGATGGCTTCCGGGAAGATCATGTCGGCCCCGGCTTCGACGCAGGCCACGGCGCGCTCGATGGCGGCGTCCAGCCCTTCGACCGCCAGCGCATCGGTGCGCGCCATGATGACGAAGTTCTCATCGGTACGGGCATCGACGGCGGCCTTGATGCGGTCCACCATTTCCTGTTTGGTGACGATTTCCTTGTTGGGACGATGGCCGCAGCGCTTGGCGCCGACCTGGTCTTCGATGTGCATGGCGGCCGCGCCGAACTTGATCATGGACTTCACGGTGCGCGCCACGTTGAAGGCCGAGGCACCGAATCCGGTATCGACGTCCACTAGCAGCGGCAGGTCGCACACGTCAGTGATGCGGCGCACGTCGGTGAGCACGTCATCCAGGTTGGAGATGCCCAGGTCAGGCAGGCCCAGCGAACCCGCAGCCACGCCGCCGCCGGACAGGTAGATCGCGCGGAAGCCGGCACGCTTGGCCAGCAGGGCGTGATTGGCGTTGATCGCGCCGATGACTTGCAAGGGGGATTCTTCCTGGACGGCCTGGCGGAACGCTGCGCCTGCGGAGTGGAGAGCCATGGTGGACACCTTCTCGATGAGGTTGAAATACGGAAAGTCTGGATTGCCTGACTGCGGCGGGCGGGGCTGCATCACACCCGTCCTGCGACATGTGCGTTCACCATTGCAACGGCCGTGCCATCGCAGTGCAGCATTGCATGGCGCAAGGCATGAAAAAACCTTCATATCGTCTGAAACCAGCGCCGGACAAGGCTGGCAGGCTTCCCTTCCGGTGCGCTCTCCGGGCGTACCCGCCTTCTGTCGGGTTGATGTTCCACAACCCTGGCCGTTTCATCAGTGTTACATTAACGTTTCATAGAAACGCCGCGAACGCCCACCATGAAACGCCCTGCCCCCGCTGACCGCCTGGCCGACAAGCCCGTGATCTGGACCGTGTCCGTGTCGCGCCTCTCCGAACTCTTCCGCGACATCACGCTGGAATTCGACGGCGTGGCCGATATCGAGCCCATACATCTGGGCTTCGACGAGGCCGTGCGCGCCATCCGCGAGCGCCTGGCCAGCGAGCGCTGCGATGTGGTGATCTCGGCCGGCTCCAACGGTGCCTATCTCAAAAGCCGCCTGCCAGTGCCGGTGGTGGTGGCGCGCGCCAGCGGCTTCGACGTGATGCAGGCACTGGCCCGTGCCCGCCAGATCAGCGCGCGCATCGGGCTGGTCACTTATCAGGAGGCGATGCCGGCCCTGACCGAATTCCAGCAGATGTTCGGACTCGACATCGCCCAGCGCACCTATGCCACCGAAGAAGACGCGCGCGCCGTAGTGCAGGAACTGAAAGCCGGCGGCGTGCAGGCGGTGGTCGGGGCCGGGCTCATCACCGACCTGGCCGAGGAAGCGGGGATGCAGGGGATCTTCCTCTACTCCTCGGCCACGGTGCGGCAGGCCTTTGAAGATGCGCTGGAACTGGCGCGGCTGACACAGCTGGAAAGCACGCGCGGCCCCAGTCTGCCGGTCGCTGACAGCCTGCGCGCACGGCATCACCTCAAGGACCTGCGGGGCGATTCGGAGGTGATGGAAACGGTGCGCCAGTCGATCACGCTCTTTGCGCGCTCGCCGGCCAACGTATTGATCCAGGGTGAGACCGGCACCGGCAAGGAACTGGCGGCGCAAGCCATCCATCGTGCTCATCCGCGCATGCAGGGCAAGACCCAGGCAGCCCACCCCTTCGTGGCCATCAATTGCGGCGCGCTGGCCGAATCGCTGCTGGAATCCGAACTGTTCGGTTATGAGGAAGGCGCTTTCACCGGGTCGCGCCGTGGCGGACGGGCCGGTGTCTTTGAAGCGGCCCATCGCGGCACGCTGCTGCTCGATGAAATCGGCGAGATGCCGCTGCAACTGCAGACGCGATTGCTGCGCGTGCTGGAAGAGCGCGAAGTCGTGCGCGTGGGCGGCACGCGGCCCATTGCGGTCCAGGTGCGCATCATCAGCGCCACCCACTGCGATCTGGAAGCGCGGGTGCGTGAAGGACGTTTTCGCGCAGACCTGTATTACCGGCTCAGCATACTGCGTTTGCAGTTGCCGCCCTTGCGGGCGCGCCGCGAGGATATTGCCGCGCTGGCCGAATGGCATCTCAAGCATGCGCTGGCCGCACTGGATGCGCGGCCGCACGCCAACCTGGGCGCGGAGCTGCTGCGCTGTGCGCCACTGCTGGCCGCGTATGACTGGCCGGGCAATGCGCGCGAGCTGCGCAACCTGATGGAACGGCTGGCCTTGTTCCTGGCCGCAGAGCCGCTGCAGGCGCTGACACCCGCGCTGATCCAGCGGGTGGCGCCGGAGCTGGCGGGGATGGCGCAGCCGCTGCTGTCGAACACGGCGGAAATGGTGGCACCCCATGAGCTGACCACGTCCGACATCGTCCCCGACGCTGACGCCATTGAAGCTGCACTGCGCCGCTTCCGTGGCAACCGTGCCGCGGCTGCGCGCCATCTCGGGATCAGCCGCACGACCTTGTGGCGCAAGCTCAAGGAAACGGAAGCGCAGAACAGGGAGCCATCATGAGGCTGCGGGCACGGGAAACGAGAAAATGATTTCGCAAAATCAGGTGCGCGTCCTGCCTCCTGATAATCCCCCGCACTGCGCCTTGACAGTGCCGCATCGCGCCGCCTATCCTCGCCCGCTGTAACGGCCCCGGCCGTCACAGGGAGCCCACAACCATCCATACACAGCCAGGCAGCCTTCTGCTCCGCCAGGGTCAGAACGGCGTGCTGCTCCTCCATCCACGTATCCATCAGGGAGTCTCCATGACCAGCAACACCGCGGCGCCTGGCGCCGGCACCACGCATCCGCAAGCGCGGCGTGCGATCATCTCGTCCTCCATCGGCAATGCGCTCGAATGGTTCGACATCCTCATCTATGGCGCCTTCGCCGTGGTCATCGCCAAGCAGTTCTTCCCGACCGGCGACGACAGCGTCTCGCTGCTGCTGACCTTCGCCACCTTCGGCGTGTCCTTCTTCATGCGTCCGCTGGGCGCGGTGGTGCTGGGTGCCTACTCCGACCGCGCCGGCCGCAAGGCGGCGCTGATGCTGTCCATCATGCTCATGACCATCGGCACGGCCATGATCGCCTTCATGCCCAGCTACGCCAGCATCGGCCTGCTGGCACCGGCCGGCATCGCACTGGGCAAGATGATCCAGGGCTTCTCCGCCGGTGGCGAGTTCGGCAGCTCCACCGCCTTCCTGGTGGAACATGCCCCGCATCGCCGTGGTTTCTTCTCCAGCTGGCAGGTGGCCAGCCAGGGCATCAGCCTGCTGCTGGCGGCCATCTTCGGCGCCGTGCTCAACAACATGCTCACGCCCGAGCAACTGGCCTCGTGGGGCTGGCGCGTGCCGTTCATCTTCGGCTTGCTGATCGCACCGGCCGGCATCTACATCCGCCGCCATCTGGATGAAGCACCCGAGTTCAAGGAATCCAGCGAAAAGACCGATGCGCCCCTGCGCGATACCTTCGCCCACCAGAAGATGCGCCTCTTGATCGGTGCCGGCAGCGTCATCATGGCGACCGTCTCGGTGTACCTGTCGCTGTACATCCCGACCTATGCGGTCAAGCAGCTGGGCCTGCCGGCCTGGTCCTCGTTTGCCGCCATGTCGGTGGCCGGCCTGATCATGTTCATCGGCTCGCCGCTGGTGGGCGCGATGTCCGACAAGATCGGCCGCACGCCCTTCATGATCACCAGCAGCGCGCTGTACATCGTGCTGACCTATCCGATGTTCGTGTTCCTGACCAACTCGCCGGGCTTCCTGCAACTGCTGTTGCTGCAGACCGTCATCGGCGTGCTCATGACCATGTATTTCGCCTCCATGCCGGCCCTGCTGGCCGACATCTTCCCGGTGGCCACGCGCGGCACCGGCATGTCGCTGGCGTATAACATCGCCGTCACCATCTTCGGCGGCTTCGCCGGCCTCATCATCACCTGGCTGATCGACTTCACCGGCAACAAGCTGTCGGTGAGCTACTTCGTCATCTTCGGCGCAGTGCTGAGCCTGATCGCCACGCTGGCCGCGCGCTTCGTGCTGCGCCTGCGCTGACCGAAAACAGACAAATGATATAAATCATTTACTGCTATTTCAGCGGATCGGCAGGCGCTGCTGCAGCGACTTCCGCTCCGTACATGGCACATCCGCCAAATGGCCAGGATCACCCGATCCTGGCCATTTTTCTTGATGGACTCGTCACGGGTGCACACCACGCAATTTGTCAGTTTTGATCGAGATGCGGTGGCACTTCGGTCAACTTGTTGCCAATCCATATTTATGCATTGATAAGCATAATTGAAAGAGTGTTTCCGTTTGGCGTCATCCTGCCAAATTCATCTTGAATTTGGGCAAGACTGCCATTAAAGTTCATGGCGCTTCCCCCGGAGCTCATCCTGACGGCACTGCCGCTCACCCTTGCAGGCCGTGCGCCTGCGTCGGAATCATCATCCACCCTTCGTCTGCCGTCAGTGGCGGCAGGCCAGCCCCCTGAGGGATATCGTGAATTTCAGACAGACCAAAGTTGCCACCCAGCTTATGTTGGGCTTTTCCGTTTTAATCCTCTTCATGGCCGTGCTTGGTGCAGCGGCCTGGTACGGGCTCAATACTGTGGACCGACAGCTGAGCGCAGTGCAAACCAAGCTTATGCCCAGCGTCGCCACGGCCAAGACCATGCAGGCCGAGATCCGCGCCTTCAACCTGGCCCAGTATCGTGCGCTCACCGCCAATGATGCGCAGCGCATGCAGGATGCCCGCACGCGCCTGACCGCCTCGCTGGGACGCTACACCAGCGCCGCCGACCAGTATCGTCCGCTCATCCATACGTCCGAGGAACAAGCCGCCTACGACGAACTGCAGGCCCTGCTGCCCAAGTACCTGGCCGTGAGCCAGCAGATGCTGGCCGCCCTCGAGCAAGGCAAGCAGGAGCAGGCCGTGGACATCATGAAAGACCAGCTCTTCCCGCTGCGTGCAGCGATGGAAGTGCAGATCCTGCGCCTCATCACCGTCAACGAGAAAGGCGTGGCCGAAGCCGCCACCAGCGCGCGCGAAGCGTATGCCGGCAGCCGCATGCTGATCATCGGCCTGACCCTGGCATCGGCGCTGATCGGCCTGTTGATCGCACTGCTGATCAGCCGCCGCCTGACGCGCCAGCTGGGTGGCGAGCCGGCCGAAGCGATGTGGCTGTCGGGCCAGATCGCCGCCGGCAACCTGAGCGCGCAACTGCAACTGCGCAAGGGTGACCGCGCCAGCCTGATGCATTCGCTCATGACCATGCGCGAACAGCTGGCCGGCCTGGTCGGCCAGATCCAGCAGGCCAGCGGTGCCATCCACGTGGCCGCACGCGAAATTGCCCAGGGCAATACCGATCTCTCGCAACGTACCGAAGAACAGGCCGCCTCGCTGGAGGAAACCGCCTCCAGCATGGAACAGCTGACCAGCACCGTGCAGCAGAATACCGACCACGCCCGCAAGGCCAGCCACGTTGCCAGCGCCGGTGCCGATGTGGCCCGCCGTGGTGAAACGGAAATCGCGCAAGTGGTCAGCACCATGCGCGAGATCGCCGTCAGCTCGCACCAGATGTCGGACATCATCAGCGTCATCGAAGGCATCGCCTTCCAGACCAATATCCTGGCCCTCAATGCCGCCGTGGAAGCGGCACGCGCCGGCGAGAACGGCCGCGGCTTCGCCGTGGTGGCCACCGAAGTGCGCGCGCTGGCCCAGCGCAGCGCCGGTGCCGCCAAGGAAATCAAGGGACTCATTGAAGGCTCTGTGGGGCGCATCCAGAGCGGCACGACGCTGGTGGAAAAGGCCGGCGGCACCATCGCCGAAGTCATGCGCGCCTCGGTCGATACCACCCGCATCATCAGCGACATCGCGCATGCTTCGGAAGAGCAAAGCGCCGGCATCACCCAGATCAATGCGGCCATCCTGCAGATGGACCAGGTCACGCAGCAGAACGCCGCACTGGTGGAACAGGCCGCTGCTGCTGCCCAAGCCATGATGCAGCAGGCCGAGCAATTGACGGCGGCGGCATCGGTGTTCCGCATCGACGCGCAGCTCCTGCAGGCTGCGCCGCTTACGCCCGCTCTGGCGACCAATGGCCAGCCTCACATGCCGCGCCTGGCCATGTGAACGCGCCCCTCTTGCTGAATTGACTAAATGATTTAAATTTTATAAATCGTTTATCAGCAGCATCAATAAAAATGGCCTGGATCTCGCGATCCAGGCCATTTCCTTTTTTGTGGCCGCCGCCTCTTCCCCTTGCTGATGCTGCCCACGCGGCGGCACGCGGGCAGACCTCCCCTGCTTGATGGTTGCGCTGCGGATCAGTCGTCTTCCGCGCCGCCGATCCCCAGTTCCTGGATCTTGCGGGTGATGGTGTTGCGGCCGATGCCCAGGCGCACGGCAGCGTCGTTCTTGCGGCCGTGGGTGTGTTTCAGGGCGATCTTGATGAGCGCCGCTTCAAACTGGCGGCCGAGGATGTCCATCACCTCGGGCTGTTCGGAGGCCAGCATCTGCGCCGCCTCCACTTCCAGCAGCGAGATCCAGTTGCCAGCCGCTGCATCCGCCGGTGCAGCGGCGGACGCCGGATCGGCATACGCCACCGGAGCGGCCACGGCAGCCGCCGAGGCGGGCGCGGAAACGGTCTGCGCCGGTTGCGGTGCATGGACGCGTTCTTCCACCAGATCCTGCGGCAGGTCCTTGATCTCGACCGTCTGGCCCGGGGCCATCACGGTGATCCAGTTGCACAGGTTTTCCAGCTGGCGCACGTTGCCGGGGAATTCCAGCTGCGACAGGAACTGCATCGCCTGCGGCGACAGGCGCTTGGCTTCCACGCCGAGCTGGCGCGCGCTCTGTGCCAGGAAGTAGCGGGCCAGGATGGGAATGTCTTCGCTGCGTTCGCGCAGGCTGGGCAGGCGCAGGCGGATCACGTTCAGGCGGTGGTACAAGTCTTCCCGGAACAAACCTTCACGTACACGCTGCTCCAGGTTCTGGTGAGTGGCCGCAATGACGCGTACATTGGCCTTCAGCGACTGATGGCCGCCGACACGATAGAAGTGCCCGTCGGACAGCACGCGCAACAGGCGCGTCTGCAGGTCCAGCGGCATGTCGCCGATTTCATCGAGGAACAGCGTGCCGCCCTCGGCCTGTTCGAAACGGCCACGGCGCATCGCTTGCGCGCCGGTGAAGGCACCGCGTTCATGGCCGAACAGTTCGGATTCCAGCAGGTCCTTGGGAATCGCCGCCGTGTTGAGCGCCACGAACGGCTGGCTGGCGCGCGGGCTGTGCTTGTGCAGGGCACGCGCCACCAGCTCCTTGCCGGAACCGGATTCGCCGGTGATGAGCACCGTCACGTTGGATTGCGACAGGCGGCCGATGGCGCGGAACACGTCCTGCATCGCAGGGGCCTGCCCGAGGATTTCGGGGGTCTGGGCCGCGCCCTGTTCGATATCGGTTTCGCGCAGGCTCTCGTCGAGCGCGCGGCGAATCAGTTCGACCGCCTTGTCGACGTCGAAGGGCTTGGCCAGGTATTCGAAGGCGCCGCCCTGGAAGGCGGAGACCGCCGAATCCAGGTCCGAGAAGGCGGTGATGATGATCACCGGGATGCCGGGGTGCTTGGCCTTGATGGTCTGCAGCAGTTCCAGGCCGGAGGCACCGGGCATGCGGATGTCGGACACCAGCACTTGCGGCGTGCCGTTCTGCAGGGCTGCCATCGCATCGCGTGCGCTGGAAAAACTCTGCGTGGCGAGATTTTCTCGGGCCAGGGCTTTTTCGAGCACCCAGCGTATCGATTCGTCGTCGTCAACAATCCAGATTGGCTTCATAAATAACTTCTTCCTGCGTTGGTCATGCTGTTAATGCTCCCGCGATCCACGGCGCTTCTGACGCCCTGTCCGCAGCCCCCTTGGTGGACCGGATGCCCTGCATCCACTCGGCTTTGGCGCGCCGCCTGCGGCCATGCTCACGGCAGCGGTATAAGTATTCTGAAATCGGTACAACCGGGCCGGCTGTCGCATTCGATGACACCCATGTGCTGATGCACGAAGGTCTGCGCCAGGGTCAGCCCCAGTCCGCTGCCTCCCTCGCGACCCGACACCAGCGGATAGAAGATTCTTTCCTGGATGTCGGGAGGAATGCCCGGACCGTTATCGATGATATGCAAGTCTAGTGCCAGCCGGTATCTGACCTTGGATAGCGTCACCTGGCGCGAGACGCGCGTGCGCAGAATCAGCTCGCCATCACCGGCACGGATGCGGTCGGCCAGCGCTTGCGCTGCGTTGTGGACGATGTTCAGGACGGCCTGGATCAGTTGCTCCTTGTCGCCCCGGAATTCGGGGATCGACAGGTCATAGTCGCGCTTGATGGTCAGCCCCTGCGGGAACTCGGCCATCACCAGGCTGCGCACGCGTTCGCAGACTTCGTGGATGTTGACGTCGCCCACGATGTGCGGGTGGCGGTGCGGGGCCAGCAGCCGATCCACCAGGGTCTGCAGGCGGTCGGCTTCCTTGATGATGACCTGGGTGTATTCGCGCAATTCCTTGAGGTGGCGCTCGGGCAGCTCCAGCTCCAGCAGCTGGGCGGCGCCACGGATACCGCCCAGCGGATTCTTGATCTCGTGGGCCAGGTTGCGGATCAGTTCCTTGTTGGCCTGGCTCTGGTCGAACATGCGCTCTTCGCGGTCCAGCTTGAGTTGCTGGACGTTCTCGCGCAGCTCCAGCAGCACCGGCCAGTCGGTGCTGTCCAGGGGCGTGACGATGGTGTGGACCTGCAGCGGCTCGCGGTTGGCACGCTCCAGCACCAGGTCCAGGCGCTTGTCGGCGAACTGGTGTTCGATGGCCTGGTAGAACAGCGCGGTCAGCTCCTTGCCATTGAGGAAGAGCTCCGAGAGCTTCTGCTGCGAGAGCACCTTGAAGGAGCTCTCCAGCAGGTTCTCGGCGGCGGCGTTGGCGTAGACGATGCCGCCATTGGCATCGAGGATGATCACGGCCGAGGCCAGCAGGTCGAGGCCATCGAGGGATGGGAGCGGTGTCTTCATGGGAGGATTCTTGATGCCTGGGGTCATGTCGTCTCGTGCCGGTCTGGCTGCATCTTGCAAAGGCTTGCCGCGGCGGATGTTGTACTGGATCTGTTTTGACTAGCAATTTTCGGGCGCACTGCCCTGCAGCAGGCGGTGCGCCGCGCATAAAAAAAGGGGAAGCAAGCTTCCCCTTTTTCTCCGGATGCGGATTCGATTACAGCGAGTAGTACATGTCGAATTCGATCGGGTGCGTGGTCATGCGGAAGCGTTGGACTTCCTGCATCTTCAGCTCGATGTAGGCATCGATCATGCTGTCGGTGAACACGCCGCCACGGGTCAGGAACTCGCGGTCCTTGTCCAGGTGCTCCAGGGCTTCATCCAGCGAAGCACAGACGGTCGGGATCAGCTTGTCTTCTTCCGGCGGCAGGTGGTACAGGTCCTTGGTGGCAGCTTCGCCCGGGTGGATCTTGTTCTGCACGCCATCCAGACCGGCCATCAGCAGGGCCGAGAAGCACAGGTACGGGTTGGCCAGGGGATCCGGGAAACGGGTCTCGATGCGGCGGCCCTTCGGGTTCGCCACGTGCGGGATACGGATCGAAGCGGAACGGTTGCGGGCCGAGTAGGCCAGCTTGACCGGAGCTTCGAAGCCGGGGACCAGACGCTTGTACGAGTTGGTGCCGGGGTTGGTGATCGCGTTCAGGGCCTTGGCGTGCTTGATGATGCCGCCGATGTAGTACAGCGCGAACTCGGACAGGCCGGCATAGCCGTCGCCAGCGAACAGGTTCTTGCCATCCTTCCAGACCGACTGGTGCACGTGCATGCCGGAGCCGTTGTCGCCAACCAGGGGCTTGGGCATGAAGGTTGCGGTCTTGCCGTAGGTGTGGGCGACGTTCCAGATCACGTACTTCAGGGTCTGGGTCCAGTCAGCGCGCTCGACCAGGGTCGAGAACTTGGTGCCCAGTTCGTTCTGGCCAGCGCCAGCAACTTCGTGGTGGTGCACTTCGACGGGGATGCCCAGGGATTCCAGGATCAGGGACATTTCCGAACGCATGTCCTGGAAGCTGTCGACCGGGGGAACCGGGAAGTAGCCGCCCTTGACGGTCGGACGGTGGCCGGAGTTGCCGCCTTCGATCTTGGCGCCGGTGCTCCAGGAAGCTTCTTCGGAGTCGATCTTGACGAAGGAACCGGACATGTCAGCACCCCAACGGACGCCGTCGAAGATGAAGAATTCGGGTTCCGGACCGAAGTAGGCGGTGTCGCCCAGGCCGGAGGACTTCAGGTAGGCTTCAGCGCGCTTGGCGATGGAACGCGGATCGCGGTCGTAGCCCTTGCCGTCGGACGGCTCGATCACGTCACATTGCATGAAGAGGGTGGTCTCTTCCATGAACGGGTCGATGTTGGCGGTGTTCGGGTCCGGGATCAGCAGCATGTCGGAGGCTTCGATACCCTTCCAGCCGGCGATCGACGAACCGTCGAAGGCGTGACCGGATTCGAACTTGTCGATGTCGAAATGCGAAACAGGCACGGAAACGTGCTGTTCCTTGCCACGGGTGTCAGCGAAACGGAAGTCGACAAACTTGACTTCGTTGTCCTTCACCATCTTCAAAACCTCTGCGGCCGTCCTTGCCATGCGAATCTCCTAAAACGAGGAAGTAGTATAAATTGGGGTGTTGAGCCGTTTTCTGCGACTGGATCTTTGCATTTGATACAACGGTCTTGCGCCGAACTCAGTCGCGGATGATAGCAGATTCCATGCCACCAACCTTTCGGGTGCGCCAATAATGGAAGTTTTTAGGGAGGACGCGCCAGTTGGGGCGCTGCGCGCGGTGCAGAGGCACTGCAGATATGCATTATTTTAGTGCGATTTACCAATAACGCACCAATAAAATGCATATTCGTGGATTTGGATATGAATTGCACCACTATAGCGCATGCGCCGTGTTGGGGCAGCCCCCGGATGAACTGCCATGCGTGCACCAGCTTGGGAAAATTGCCTAACTGTTTATATTGTTTAAAATCATCTCCCCTGGGTGCACATTGCCTTCACTGGCTTCGTTGCGCTTCAGGGGCTTTCACCGGCATTCCTGCGCTTCCTTGTACGCGCTTCTTTCTTCTTCAGAGGCTTTACCCATGAGCAACGATTCGATTCTCAGCACTGCCACCCAACGCGCGACCGACGGGCAACTGCCCTATGCCGGTGCCGTGACCCCGCAGGAAGCCCTGGCCCTGCTGCAGTCCGATCCCGCCATCAAGCTGGTCGACGTGCGCACCCGCGCCGAGCGTGACTGGGTCGGCGTGGTCCAGATCCCGTCCGGACAGCATCTGGCCGTGCAATGGAATCTCTACCCCGAGGGCAAGCCCAATCCGCAGTTCCTCGAACAACTGCAGGAAGTCGCCCGGCCCGGTGAAGTGCTGCTGTTCCTGTGCCGCTCGGGCGTGCGTTCCAAGCATGCCGCCAAGCTGGCCACGGAAAACGGCTACACGCAGTGCTTCGATATCCTGGAAGGCTTTGAAGGCAACAAGGACGCCAACGGCCACCGCAAGACCATCGAGGGCTGGTGCAAGGCCGGCCTGCCGTGGGCGGGTGCCTGAACGAATCTGACGGAATCAGGCCTGCAGGCTGCGCGCCTGCAGGGCACTGGCCAGCGACTGCAGCAGCAGGCTGATGGCGGCCTGGCCATCGGCCTCGGCGCGCAGCGCTTCTTCCACGCAATCCAGCAGCGCCACCAGTTCCAGTCGGCCCATGGTCAGGGCGGCTCCCTTCATGCGATGTGCGAGCTGCACCATCCTTCCTCTGTCGCCCTGCAGGCTGGCCTGTTCGAGCGCCGCCAGATCGTTGCGGGTGGTTTGCAGGAAGAGCCGGTCCAGATCCTGTCCATATTCCTGTTCAGGCGTCATGGCCTGGCCATCCTCCTCATTGTCGAGATCGCACCAGAGGGCCAGCAGGCGCCGGATGGCCTGGGTCTGCAAGGGCTTGGGAAGCATGCCGTCCATGCCGCTGTCCAGACAGCGCTGCACATGCAGGGCATCGGTTTCGGCGGAAATGCCGATCAGCGGCGTATAAGGACGCTGGCGCTGCGTCTGTTCCAGCTGCCGCACCTGGCGGGCGACTTCCTGACCGGGAATGTCGGGCAGGAAGCAATCCAGCAGCACCAGCCCGTAGGGCCGCGCCCGGATGGCGGCCAATGCGCTGCCGCCATCGGCCACGCAATCGACCTGGCAGCCGAGCCGCTGCAGGCGGTTCTGGATGGCGTAACGAATGGTGACGGAATCATCGACCAGCAGCACGGCCGGTTCACGTTGCCCGGTAGTGGCGCTTTCCCTCTGGTGCGGCATTTACAGCTCCTTGATCTGGTATTCGATCTTGAACAGTTCGTTGTCACTGCGCACGCCCAGCTTGCGGAAGGCCGATTGCTTCTGCCCGCTGATGGTCTTGACGCTGCGTGCGAATTTTTCCGCGATGTCGGTGACCGACATGCCGTCCAGGCAGCAGCGCAGGACTTCCCGTTCGCGCGGCGACAGGCTGGGCATGTCCGACAGCGAGTCCGGCGAGACGTCGGTGCCGCGCGGTCGCCGGCGCGGCGGGCGCACTTCGGGCTGGCTGCGCGTGGCCGCTTCGGCGGCCTGCATGATGGCCAGCTCGCGGGTCATGGAGCTGTTGAGATATTCGCGTCCCCGGCTGATGGTGCGGATGGCCAGGATCAGTTCGGCCAGCTCCTGCGATTTGCTGACGAAACCGCGTGCCCCCGCCTTCATCGCCATGGCCACCGTCGCCGGGCTGCTGTCGGCCGAGGTCACCAGGATCTTGGAACGCGGAAAGCGCACGCGCAAGGCGCGGATCAGGTTGAGACCGTCGATGTCATTGCTGCCCAGCGAATAATCGATCAGCAGCAGATCGGCCGGCGAGGCGCGCAGGGCTGCCATGAGCTCCTTGCTGGTGGCGAAAGCGCCGACCACGGTGAAATCCGGCTCCTCGGCCAGACGCTTGGCCAGGCCGTAACGCACCACGGCGTGGTCGTCCAGCAGCGCGATGCGCAACGCCGATGCCAAGGTCCATGTCATGCGCTATCCCCTCGTATTCTGATCATGTGAAGCCGCTGCGGTGCATCATCAGCCCCCCTTCTGATGCAGCCGCTGACGAAGGCGTTATTGTGGTCGAGCGCCGCCTTCCGGCGCATAAGAATCGTCTGAAAAACAGTGACAAATCGCAGAATTTTTATACTTTACCGCGCTTGCGGGAAGCTGACGAAGGCGTCAGCTTTGTAACACCCTGTATGAAGAACAATGCTTGCTGCGCTACAGTGGCGCTCGGCCGCAGCAGCACGGGATCGCGGTGCGGCCAGACCCGCGCATTACACTTTATTACAGCCCGCGTGCAAGTCCATCACCATACTGGCCTGCAGCTGTTCTCCCCAATTTTCGACCTCGCGAGGCTCGTCGATGCAAGCGCCCTTCAAGCAGCTTTTTCCTTCACGTTCAGCCTGGCTGATGCTGGCACTGGTTGCCTGCACCTTGGGGCAGGCCCAGGCGGCTGGACCGACTTCCGCCAGTGCCCCGCTGTCGGAACAGGAGCGCGCCCTGCACGTACTCAACCGGCTCGCCTATGGCCCGCGTCCCGGCGATCTGGAGCAGGTGGAGCGCATGGGCGTGAAGCGCTACATCGACCAGCAACTGCATCCCGAGCGCATCCCCCTGCCCGATGACTTGCAGGCGCGCCTGGCGGCGCTGCCGGGGCTGCAGATGACGCCGGCACAGTTGTTCGTCGACTATGGCCCGCCCTCCTTCGACCGCAGCGCCAGCAAGGAAGAGCAGCAGGCCGCGCGCCAGCGCGCGCCGCGCGAACTGACGCCGCAATTCCACATGGCGCGGCTGCTGCAGGCCAGCGAAAGCCCGCGCCAGCTGGAAGAAGTCATGACGGAATTCTGGGCCAATCACTTCAACGTCTTCGAAGGCAAGGAGTGGGTGCGCTACTGGGTGGGCGACTATGAAAAGAACGCCATCCGCCCCTATGCCCTGGGCAACTTCCGCGATCTGCTGGGGGCGGTGGCGCATCATCCGGCGATGCTCTACTACCTCGACAACTGGCTCTCCAGCGGTGCCGGCACGCCCGGTGCGCGCGGGCGTTTCAAGGGGCTCAACGAGAACTACGCACGCGAGCTGATGGAGCTGCATACGCTGGGCGTAAATGGTGGCTATCAGCAGGCCGACGTGATCACGCTGGCGCGCATTCTCTCCGGCTGGACCATCGATGTGGACGCCATGAAGGCCGGTGCCTCGCCCTTCCGCTTCGCCGCGCAACGGCATGACAACGGCCCCAAGATCTTCCTCGGCAAACCGCTGCAGGCGAGCGGCTATCAGGAAGGAGAGGCGGCGCTGGACATCCTGGCCAATCATCCGTCGACGGCACGCTTCATCTCGACCCAGCTGGTGGAATACTTCGTCGCCGACCAACCCGATCCGGCGCTGGTGAACAAGCTGGCGCAGAAATTCCTGGCCAGCCATGGCGATATCCGGGCCGTGTTGCAGACCCTGTTCGACAGTCCGCAATTCTGGGCCCGCAGCAATTACCAGACGCAATTCAAGACGCCGTACCAGTTTGTGGTCTCGGCCCTGCGCGCGGGTGATATTCCGGTGCGCAATCCCAAGCCGGTCAATGGCGAACTGGGGCAATTCGGCATGCCGCTGTATGGCTGGCTCACGCCCGAGGGCTACAAGTATTCGCAGGCGGCCTGGCTCAATCCCGGCGCGCTGCTGCGGCGGATCAATCTGGCCGGCAACCTGGCCAGCGGCAAGTCGCCGATCGCCCGCGTGGAAGGCGCGCCTGCGCCCTCCAATACGGAGGCTCCGCCGCTGGACGCAGCGGCCTTGCTGCGCACCCTCGGCCCGGCCATCACGCCGGCCACCGCCGCACAGATCAATGCCGCACCTGAGAACCAGCGTGCAGGCCTGGTCCTGGGCAGTCCCGATTTCATGAAACGCTAACCGCTGGAGGCCAGCATGAACCGCCGCCATTTTCTCCGTTATCTGGGCGCTGCCGGCAGCGGCGCCATCCTGGTGCCGATCGGCTTGTCCGGCTGTGCTGTCGTGCCGACCGGCGACCAGACCATCAGCCGCAGCAACCACACGCCCGGCAAGGTGGCCTACGGCTCCCCTGCCCCGCGCGCGCATGCCCAGGGTGACGGTGCGCCGCGCATGGTGGTGGTGTTCCTGCGCGGGGCCGTCGATGGCCTCAACGTGGTGGTGCCGCATGGCGATCCGCTGTACTACCAGGCGCGTCCGACCATTGCGGTGGCACGTCCCGGCCAGGCCAACGGCGCGCTGGACCTGACCGGTTACTTCGGTTTGCATCCGGCGCTGCAGCCGCTGATGCCGTACTGGGAAAGCGGGCAGTTGACCTTCGTGCATGCATCGGGTTCGCCCGATGGCTCGCGCTCGCACTTCGAAGCGCAGGACTATATGGAAACCGGCACACCCGGCCAGCACAGCACGCGCGATGGCTGGCTCAACCGGGTGATGGATTACCTGCCGCCGGCCGAGTCGCCACTGCAGGCCATCAACGTCGGCAGCGCCACGCCGCGCATCCTGAGCGGCCACAACGTGGCGGCCAATCTGCAGACCGGGCGCGATGCCACGCGTCCGAGCATGATTGACCAGCCGCGCTGGAGCCAGGTCTTCGATCCGCTGTATGGCGGTGATGATGCGCTGGGCAAGGCCTATCGCGATGGCATGGCCGCGCGCAAGCAGCTCATGGCCGAGATCAACAGCCAGGAGCAGCAGATGGCCAACAACGGCGCGCCGCTGCCCAATGGGCTCTCCATGGATACGGCACGCTTGGGCCGGCTGATGCGGCATGATCCGCGCATCCGCCTGGCCTTCCTGGCCGTGGGGGGCTGGGATACGCACATTGCACAAGGCAACGGGACCGGCCAGTTAGCCGGGCGTCTGTCGCCGCTGGCCACGGGCCTGGCCACGCTGGCGCGTGAACTGGGGCCAGCCTTCAATGACACGGTGATCGTGGTGATGTCCGAATTCGGCCGCACCTTCAAGGAGAATGGCAACGGCGGGACCGATCATGGCCACGGCAATGCGATGTGGCTGATGGGGGGCAATCTGCGCGGCGGCAAGATTTATGGTCAGTGGCCGGGGCTGAATCAGACAGCCTTGAACGAGGGGCGCGACCTGGCGATCACGACGGATTTCCGGGCGGTCTTGTGTGCGCTGTCGGAGCGGCATATGCGCATCCCGGATCAGGCATTGGAGAAAATTTTTCCACAATATGCTGCGGGGGCAAGAGGGATTCCTGATCTCTTCGTCTGATATTTTGCAGAGATCGCAGATACGTCAAACGTAAAAAAACCGCATCGAATCGATGCGGCTTTTCGCTTTTACCGCAGCTGTCCGAGTCATTCCGCCTCGGCAATCCACGCTGCCTGAATGGCTTCCAGAATGCGCTCACCAGAGCGATTGGGATCATCCTCAAACCCCTCCAGCTCCATCACCCAACGATGCAGGTCGGTAAAGCGGATGGTCTTGGGATCGACCTCGGGAAACTTGTCGTAGAGTTCCTCGGCGATCTGCTGGGTATCAGTCCATTTCATGTCAGTCTCCCCGGTGCCATGGCACCGAACGAAAACCTCGGAAGATCAGTGA
Source organism: Herbaspirillum sp. 1173 (assembly GCF_031455335.1). Taxonomy (NCBI): domain Bacteria; kingdom Pseudomonadati; phylum Pseudomonadota; class Betaproteobacteria; order Burkholderiales; family Oxalobacteraceae; genus Herbaspirillum; species Herbaspirillum sp. 1173. The sequence goes on from NZ_JAVDSP010000001.1 coordinate 1,680,853, forward strand.
TTCTCCGAAGCGTGGTTGATGGTGTACTTGGGGATTTCGACGGTCAGGTCGTCTTCGCCCAGCACCACCTGGCAAGACAGGCGGGACGTCGCTTCCAGGCCCCAGGCCATGTCCAGCAGGTCTTCTTCCTTGTCGGTCGGATCATCGAGGGTCTCGAAACCTTCGCGGATGACCACGTGGCAGGTGGTACAGGCGCAGGACTTTTCGCAGGCGTGCTCGATGTCGATGTCGCTGTCCAGCAGCGCATCGCACAGGGTCTTGCCGGCGGGGGCATCGATCACCGAGCCTTCAGGGCAAAGGACCGGATGGGGGAGGATGACGATCTGGGGCATGGTGGCTCTCGTGTCTTGTCTATCGTGTCTACAGTATTCGGGGTGACGACATCGCTTACGCGACTTCGTCCAGTTTCTTGCCGGCCAGCGCGGCGTGGACGCTGCGGTCCATGCGCCGTGCGGCGAATTCTTCCGTGCCATGCGCCAGCGCATCCACCGCCGCCTTGATGGCGAGGTGATCCGCACCTTGCGCGGCGGCCGTCACGGCTTCGATCTGCGCTTCGATGGCCACGCGCTCTTCTTCCGACAGCAGCGCGGCATCGGCCTGCAGGGCCGAACGGGTGGCCAGGACGATGCGCTCGGCTTCGACCTGTTCTTCGCGCAGGGCGCGGCGTTGCATGTCTTCATCGGCCGAGCTGAAGGATTCCTGCAGCATGCGGGCGATTTCATCGTCACCCAGGCCATACGAAGGCTTGACGGTGATGGAGGCTTCCACGCCCGAGGTCATCTCGCGCGCCGACACGGCCAGCAAGCCATCGGCATCGACCTGGTAGGTCACGCGGATGCGCGCCGCACCGGCGGCCATCGGCGGAATGCCGCGCAGCTCGAAGCGGGCCAGTGAACGGCAGTCGGCCACCAGCTCACGCTCGCCCTGCACCACGTGGATCGCCATGGCGGTCTGGCCATCCTTGAAGGTGGTGAATTCCTGGGCCCGGGCACAGGGGATGGTGGAATTGCGCGGGATGACCTTCTCGGCCAGGCCACCCATGGTCTCGATGCCCAGCGACAGCGGGATCACGTCCAGCAGCAGCCAGTCGTCACCCGGCGCACGGTTGCCGGCCAGCAGGTTGGCCTGCACGGCCGCACCCAGCGCCACCACCTTGTCGGGGTCGATATTGGACAGCGGATTGGTCTTGAAGAACTCGCCCACCGCACGGCGGATGTGCGGCATGCGGGTAGCACCGCCGACCAGCACCACGCCATCCACGTCTTCCACCGTCAGGCTGGCATCGCGCAGGGCCTTGCGTACCGGCGCCATGGTCTTGGCGACCAGGTGCTGGGTGATCTCGTTGAATTGTGCGGCGGTAATCGACAGGTGCACTTCTTCGCCGGACTTGAGCACGGCATCGATCTGTACTTCATCCTTGGTGGAGAGCAGCTCCTTGACTTCGCGCGCCTTGACCATCAGGAGGCGCGTGTCTTCATCCGACAGCGGCTGCAGTTGCGCCTCGTGGCTGATCCAGCAGAACAGGCGATGATCGAAATCATCCCCGCCCAAGGCCGAATCGCCGCCTGTCGCCAGCACTTCGAAGACGCCGCGCGTGAGCTTGAGGATGGAAATATCGAAGGTACCGCCACCCAGGTCATAGACCGCGAAGATCCCTTCGGAGGCATTGTCCAGGCCGTAGGCGATCGCGGCCGCCGTCGGTTCATTGAGCAGGCGCAGGACATTGAGACCGGCCAGTTGCGCCGCGTCCTTGGTGGCCTGGCGCTGGGCATCATCGAAGTAGGCAGGCACGGTGATGACAGCACCCACCAGGTCGTCGCCCAGGGCATCTTCAGCGGTCTGGCGCAGTGTGGCCAGGATCTGGGCCGAGACTTCCACCGGGCTCTTCACGCCGGCCACGGTCTTGATCTGCACCATGCCGGGCTGGTCCTGGAAGTCATAGGGCATGTTCTCGGCGTGGGCGATGTCCTTGAGGCCACGGCCCATGAAACGCTTGACCGAGACGATGGTATTGCGCGGATCAATGGTCTGCGCGGCCTGGGCCTTGTAGCCGATGTTGGCATGGCCGTTGGGCAGGTAGCGCACGATCGAGGGCAGCAGCACGCGGCCGTCATCATCGGCCAGGACTTCGGGAATGCTGTTGCGTACGGTCGCCACCAGCGAATTGGTGGTGCCCAGGTCGATGCCGACGGCCAGACGACGCTGGTGTGGCGCGGTGGACATGCCCGGTTCGGAAATCTGCAGTAAAGCCATAAGGTGTGGACTCGTCGTGGAGCGTTGGGGCGAAGTGACTCGCCGTTATTCAGGTAAGGCCATCCGGATGCCCAGGCCGATGAAGGCACAGCCTGCCAGGCGATTCAGATGAACGGAAGCGGAAGCGCGACGGCGGAAGACCGCACCGACGGCACCGGAAAAGAGCGCGATGGCGCTGAAGATGACGAAGGCCTGGACAATGAACACCAGCGCCAATATCAGCATCTGCAGTGCTTCATGACCAGCCTCGCGCTGCACGAACTGCGGCAGGAAAGCGATGAAGAACAACGTCACCTTCGGGTTGAGCATATTGGCCAGCACGCTCTGCCAATAGATGCGGCGCAGCGGGACCGCCGCAGCGCCCTGCCCGTCTGCCGACATCGCGATGCCGCTGGAAGCCGAACGCAACGTGCGCACACCCAGATAGGCCAGATAGGCGGCACCCGCGTATTGCAGCGCGTGGTAGGCCGGCGGATAAGCCTTGATGAGGGCAGCAAAACCCAGCACGGCCAGCAGCGTATGAAAGATCAGTCCCGAACAGAACCCGGCAGCAGCCACAAGCCCGGCCTTGCGCCCTTGGGCGATGCCGCGCGTGAGCACGTAGATGTTGTCCGGACCCGGTGCCAGGGTCAGCGTCATCGCGGCCAGCAGGAACAGGAACAGATCGGGCATCGTGCGTCTCCGGTCAGCCTTCGATCAGGGCAAAGGCATCGCCGATCTCGGCCCCGAACTTGTCGAGGAACATCAGCTGGCGCACCAGCTTGCCGGCACCGGCGTAGTCGCCCACATCCAGCAGCGCTTCGATGCGCGCGATCTCGGCTTTCTTCTCGGTCAGCAGTTCGGTATTGAGCTGCTCCAGGGCATCGATGTCCTTGCCGGCCTTGGCGTCGTCGAGCGTCTCGCGCCATTCCATCTGCTGCATCAGGAAAGCGGGAGCCATGGCGGTGTTGGATTCGGTCTGCAGGTCTACGCCGTGCAGTTCGCACAGGTAGCGGGCGCGCTTCAACGGGTTCTTCAGCGTCTGGTAAGCCTCGTTGGCACGTGTGGCCCACTGCATGGCCACGCGCTTTTCGGCATCGCTGGCGTGTGCGAACTTGTCCGGATGCGCCTGGCCCTGCACGCTGTGGAAAGCCTGCTCCAGCGCCTTCTGGTCGATGGCGAAACGTTGCGGCAGCTGGAACAGATCGAAGTGGTTTTGCATGGCTGAAAAATAAAAAGCCTGTCGGACTGCAACAGGCTTGGCACATCAGGGACGGCGGACGGTGACCAGGTCGGCCCCGCAGGGAGCAATCACGAGGCCCTCACAGGGCTATCACGGTCCGGCTAAGCACTGGGGCCGCCTGCACCACAAAGCCGGTACGACGGCATCGACAAGAAACTGAAGATCCAGGTCAGATGCGGAAGCTTTCGCCGCAGCCACATTCATCCTTGACGTTCGGATTCTGGAACTTGAATCCTTCGTTCAGTCCCTCCCGGGCGAAGTCCAGCTCGGTACCATCGATGTAGGGCAAGCTCTTGGGATCGACGAAGACGCGCACGCCATGCGACTCGAAGACGGTGTCTTCGGACGATTGTTCATCCACATACTCCAGCTTGTAGGCCAGGCCGGAGCAGCCGGTGGTGCGCACACCCAGGCGCAGGCCGATGCCCTTGCCACGGCGCTCCATGTAGCGGCTGATGTGTTTTGCTGCCTTCTCTGTCAACGTGATTGCCATGATGCTTGCCTTACGAAATCGAAAACGGCCTTGCTGTCCTGCCCGTCAAGCCGCTCAGGCGGCTTGCTGCTGTTCGCCGTGCTTGGCCTTGTAGTCCTGCACGGCAGCCTTGATGGCGTCTTCGGCCAGGATCGAGCAGTGGATCTTCACCGGCGGCAGGGCCAGTTCTTCAGCGATCTGGGTGTTCTTGATGGACAGGGCTTCGTCCAGAGTCTTGCCCTTGACCCATTCGGTCACCAGCGACGACGAAGCGATGGCCGAACCGCAGCCATAGGTCTTGAACTTGGCATCCTGAATGACGCCATCCGCGCCCACCTTGATCTGCAGCTTCATCACGTCGCCGCAGGCCGGCGCGCCGACCATGCCGGTGCCCACGGTGTCGTCGCCCTTTTCGAAGGCGCCGACGTTGCGGGGGTTTTCATAGTGGTCGAGTACTTTTTCGGAATAAGACATGTTCTTTGCTCCCTAGATGATGGTTTCGGCCATCGCCCCTGCCCTGCTGCGGCTGCTGGCGATGGCTGGCAGAATCCTGGTTTAGTGGGCCGCCCACTGGATGGTGGACAGGTCCACGCCGTCCTTGTACATGTCCCACAGCGGGGACAGCTCGCGCAGCTTGCCGACCTTGCTCTTGATCAGCTCGATGGTGAAATCGATATCTTCCTCGGTGGTGAAGCGGCCGATGGTGAAGCGGATCGAGCTGTGCGCCAGTTCGTCGCTGCGGCCCAGGGCGCGCAGCACGTAGGACGGCTCCAGGCTGGCCGAGGTGCAGGCCGAACCGGACGAAACGGCGATGTCCTTGATGGCCATGATCAGCGATTCACCTTCCACGTAGTTGAAGCTCACGTTCAGGTTGTGCGGCACGCGATGATCCATGTCGCCGTTGATGTAGGTCTCTTCGATCTCTTGCAGGCCCTTGGCCAGGCGATCGCGCAGCGCGCGGATGCGGGACAGCTCGCTGTCCATTTCTTCACGCGCCAGGCGGAAGGCTTCACCCATGCCCACGATCTGGTGGGTAGCCAGGGTGCCCGAACGCAGGCCGCGCTCGTGGCCACCGCCGTGCATCTGCGCTTCGATGCGCACGCGCGGCTTGCGGCGCACATACAGCGCACCGATACCCTTGGGGCCGTAGCTCTTGTGAGCCGAGAAGCTCATCAGGTCGACCTTCCAGTTCTCCAGGTCGATCTTGACCTTGCCGGTCGCCTGGGCGGCGTCGCTGTGGAAGATGATGCCCTTGGAGCGGCAGAACTCGCCGATTTCCGGCACCGGCTGGATCACGCCGATTTCATTGTTCACCAGCATGACCGACACCAGGATGGTATCCGGACGCACGGCGGCAGCGATCTGCTCGACCGTGACCAGGCCATTGTCCTGGGGCTGCAGGTAGGTGGCTTCGAAGCCCACGCGTTCCAGCTCGCGGAAGGTATCCAGCACCGCCTTGTGCTCGGTCTTGACGGTGATGATGTGCTTGCCCTTGGACTTGTAGAACTGCGCCGCGCCCTTGATGGCCAGGTTGTTGCTCTCGGTGGCACCGGAGGTCCAGATGATCTCGCGCGAATCCGCGTTGACCAGCTTGGCCACTTCTTCACGCGCCTCTTCCACGGCCTTTTCAGCAGTCCAGCCGTACATGTGGCTGCGCGAAGCGGGGTTGCCGAACTGCTCGCGCAGGTAGGGAATCATCTTGTCGGCCACGCGCGGATCGACCGGGGTGGTCGCCGAGTAGTCCATGTAGATCGGGAAGTGCGGAGCCTTGATGGTCTCCAGCAGGCTTTTTTCCAGGGGTGCGTTCATAAGGTCCTTGCTCCAAATCAGGCTGCGGCTTGCGGGCGGTGCATCACCACCACGCTCTGCGAGTCGGCGGCACGGTGTTCGGCCGCCTTGGGTTCTTTTTGCTGGTCCACCAGGTCCTGGAGGGATACCGAATCCAGGTACTCGACCATCTTCTCGTTCAGGGTGGACCACAGCTCATGCGTCATACAGCGTGCGCCGCCCGGATGCGCCGCGCTGTGGCAATTTTCCTTGCCACCGCACTGGGTTGCATCCAGGGGTTCGTCCACCGCGATGATGATGTCGGCGACCGACACGTCAGCCGCCTTGCGGGCGAGATTGTAACCACCGCCGGGCCCCCTCACGGACTCGACGATCTGGTGACGCCGCAACTTGCCGAACAACTGCTCCAGATATGATAAAGAAATTTCCTGGCGCTCGCTGATGGCCGACAGCGTGACGGGGCCCTTGCCCTGGCGCAAAGCCAGGTCAATCATCGCAGTCACGGCAAAACGGCCTTTGGTGGTAAGACGCATGAAGTTCGCTCCAGAAACAAATGCACCGGCGGGGCCGGTTACCCTGAATTCCCGAATATTTGAGTCAAGTATAGCAAACCCGAGTAATTCTGTCAGGTACCCTGCCTTTTCCTTCATATCGGCCAAAACCCGGCCTGGCGCAAGCCGTCGACAAATTCACCTGAAACTTGTCTGACCTCTTGCGCAAAGTGCGCTACTCTCACGGCTACGGCTGGTCCTGGCGTCGTAGCGGCTTATCGATCTGGTAAGATGGCGCGACTATGTTCACCCCGCCTGATGCGGACCGATCACAACCATTCACAATCCGGTCTGCCAGCGCTCCCGAGAAATAAAACGATATGGATGTAAGCGATACCCCCAACCCGCTGCTGCGCCCGCGCCGCAAGCCCCAGAGCCTGTCGCAGGAAGTGGTGGCGGCGCTGACCGCAATGATCTCCAACGGCAGCCTCAAGCCGGGCGACAAGCTGCCCACCGAATCCGAGATCATGCAGACCCAGGGCGTCTCGCGCACCGTGGTGCGTGAAGCCATCTCGCGCCTGCAGGCGGCCGGACTGGTGGAAACGCGGCACGGCATCGGCACCTTCGTGCTGGAGGTCAAGAAGGGTTCCAACATCAACATCGACCCGGCCACCATCACCACCATGCGCGACCTGCTGGCGCTGCTGGAGCTGCGCATCAGCCTGGAGACCGAAACCGCCGGCCTGGCCGCATCGCGCCGCAGCGATGCCCAGCTGCAGGAAATCCGCGAGGCGCTGGACCTGTTCCACGCCAACCAGAAAAGCGGCGGCGACACCGTGGGCCCGGACTTCCGTTTTCACTTCGCCATCGCCAACGCCACCGGCAACCGCTATTTCATCGAGATCATCAGCCATCTCGGCATGGGCGTGATCCCGCGCAAGCGCATCAATACCGCCGAGCTGGCGCATGACCAGCAGGCCAGCTACCTGGAGCGGGTACAGCGCGAGCACGAAGACATCTATGAGGCGATCGCCCGCGGCGATGCTGAAGCCGCCCGCGCCGCCATGCGCAATCACCTCACCAACAGCCGCGAGCGCCTGCGCCGCGCGCAGCAGGAAGCTGAATCGGGCACCGCCGGCAACGCCTGATCCCGCGCAAGTCCGGCCGGCCCGTGCTGCACGGACCGGCCGCTTCCGTTCCCTCCCCCTCTTCAGCAAGCCTCCGCCATCCGACGATCTCCTCGGCCCGGCCGGCCGGGAATCCCGCCCTCCACCCTGCGCAAACCATCACAACAAAGTACTGGCTTTCTGAAATCTTATGTTGTACGATGACTGATATCCTAATTGGATACAAGAAGATCAGAGACAACATTCATCCTATTTGCCTCGTTTTCCAACCCATTCCTAACGGCGTCGAGCGAAACCATGTCCCAGTACACACCCCAAGACCTCAAACAGATCCTCTCTTCCGGCCTGCTGTCGTTCCCGCTGACGGACTTCGACGAGCAAGGCGACTTCCGCCCCAAGACCTACATCGAACGTCTGGAATGGCTGGCGCCCTATGGCGCGAGCGCGCTGTTCGCCGCCGGTGGCACGGGTGAGTTCTTCTCGCTGGTCCCGGGTGAATATTCGGACATCATCCGCACCGCCGTCGACACCTGCCGCGGCAAGGTGCCCATCATCGCCGGCGCCGGCGGCTCCACCCGCGCGGCCATCGCCTACGCCCAGGAAGCCGAGCGCCTGGGTGCCCACGGCATCCTGCTGATGCCCCATTACCTGACCGAAGCCAGCCAGGACGGCATCGCGGCCCACGTGGAAGCGGTCTGCAAATCGGTCAACTTCGGCGTCATCATCTACAACCGTGCAGTCTGCAAGCTCAATGCCGAGACCCTGCAACGCCTGGCTGACCGCTGCCCCAACCTGATCGGTTTCAAGGACGGCATCGGCGAGATCGAACCGATGGTGCATATCCGCCGCAAGCTGGGTGACCGTTTCACCTACCTGGGTGGCCTGCCGACTGCGGAAGTCTACGCCGCCGCCTACAAGGCGCTGGGCGTGCCGGTCTATTCCTCGGCGGTCTTCAACTTCATCCCCAAGACCGCCGTCGAGTTCTATCAGGCCATCGCCAAGGAAGACCACGACACCGTGGGCAAGCTGATCGATGACTTCTTCCTGCCCTACCTCGCCATCCGCAACCGCAAGGCCGGTTATGCCGTCTCCATCGTCAAGGCCGGTGCCAAGATCGTCGGCCACGATGCCGGACCGGTGCGTACGCCCCTGACCGACTGCACGCCGGAAGAGCACGAAGAACTGGCTGCACTGATCAAGAAGCTGGGTCCGCAATAAAGACTGCATGATCTGATCGGCAGTACCCGAGGGAGGGGCCGCAGGCAGCTGCGGCCCCTCCCTTTTTGGGCGATATGAAAGAAAGTGCAGGCCCTGGCCGAAAAAAAACCTCCGTGGCCTGAGCGACGGAGGTTTTCGTGAAGGGAAGCACCAATAATCAGAACTCTTCCCAATCCTGTGCATCGTCCTTGATGCGGCTGCCCGGCGCAGGCGGCGAGGCCTTGGCCGGCTTGGCAGGTGGCAGCTTGGGAGCAGCCTTCGGTGCAGCAGCAACGGGGGCGGGCGGCGCAGGCTTCAAGGCAGGCGCAGCGGGCGCAGCCGGGGCCGGCGGCGGTGCCATCGGTGCCGGGCGCGGCTTGGCCGCCGGGCTGGCCACCTGATGCGCATCGATCTTGAAGATGCTGACCGCGCCGACCAGATTGGTCGCCTGTGCCTGCAGCGATTGGGCCGCAGCGGCTGCTTGCTCCACCAGCGCAGCATTCTGCTGGGTCACTTCATCCATCTGGGTGATGGCACGGTTGACCTGCTCAATGCCGGTGCTTTGCTCACGGCTGGCTTCGGCGATTTCACCAACGATGTCAGTGACGCGCTGCACGCTGGTGACGACTTCACCCATGGTGGCACCGGCCTGTTCCACCAGCTGGCTGCCGGCTTCGACCTTCTCCACCGAGGCATCGATGAGCGACTTGATCTCCTTGGCGGCGGCGGCTGAACGCTGGGCCAGCGAGCGCACTTCCGAAGCCACCACGGCAAAGCCGCGCCCCTGCTCACCGGCACGGGCGGCTTCCACCGCGGCGTTGAGCGCCAGGATGTTGGTCTGGAAGGCGATGCCGTCGATCACGCTGATGATGTCCACGATCCTGCGCGAGGATTCATTGATGGCCTGCATGGTATCGACCACCTGCGATACCACTTCCCCGCCCTTGCTGGCGGTGGAGGACGCCGAATGCGCCAGCTGGTTGGCTTGCAGGGCATTGTCGGCATTCTGCTTGACGGTGCCGGTCAGCTGCTCCATGGAGGCCGCGGTTTCTTCCAGCGAGCTGGCCTGCTGCTCGGTGCGCGAGGACAGGTCCATGTTGCCGGCGGCGATTTCCTTGGCATTGGTATCGATGCTGTCCGAACTGCTGCGTACGCGCGAGACCGTGGTCAGCAGTGCCTGCTGCATGCTGCGGATGGCCGAGAACAGGCGGCCGATCTCGTTGTTGCTGTGGACGTCAACCTTGGTCGTCAGGTCGCCATTGGCCACCAGATCCAGCAGATGCACGGCGCGGTTCAGGGGCGTCAAGACGATGTTGCGCAGCAGGAAATGCACGCCGATGACCAGGAACATGGCGCCGATCAGGCCTGCGATCACCATCCAGACCACCATGCTGTACTCACGCTCGCGTTCTTCGGTGGCCACGTCGTTGATCTCGATGGCGCGCTTCTGGAAAGTATCCAATGCCTTCGAAAAGCGCGAGCCTGCCGGAGCGATGAATTTGTTGTTGAGCTGAGAATAGGCCGCAGCATCTCCGGTCTTGAGAATATCGCCGGCCTTCTTCAGCAACTCGTTCAAGGCCTTGCCCGATTCAAGCAGTTCAGTCTTGATGGCGGGATCCTCTCCCTCCAGAAGAGGCAACTTGGCAAACTCGTCCAGATACTTGAGGCTGCTCTCATAGGTCCGCGCAGCACTGGTGAAGGCGGCGTCAACCACTGCTGGCTCGCCCTTCTCCATCAGGACCGAATAAATCCGCCCCTGCGCAGAACGCGTGCGGGTGGTGTCCTTGTACGCATCATTGATGAGGATGACATGCTCGGCAATCTCATGCACAAAAACGGTGGCATGGTTGGCGCGGCCCAGCGCAAAGATGCCCACTGCAGCACCTACCACGATCATCACTGAAAACAGCGCAAGCGCGCTCATCAGGCTGAAGCGAACCGTCAGATTTCGCATTCCCTCTCTCCGCTTAATATTGATACAACACGTGAAATGAACAACATGGCGCAGACGATACAACACCGCGTCGCGCTTCATATCGGCGGCAAACCAACCAAAACTCCCCCAATTCCCGGTTAGGGCAGTCAGCAAATGTCCGTTTTCGCATTGTGCACCGGCAACACCCGGGGCTGGCTGTCCTGGATCAAGCCTGATTCATATGGCAGGGCACAGATGTGAAAAAGCTTGCCGAAATGACATTCGGCAAGCCCGAAAAACAACATATTGAGGTTTCTGAGGGTGAATCAAAACCCTTCAGGGATCAGCGTACGCCGGGCAAGTCGATGATCTCGACCCAGTTCGGATTGCGTCCGAGGGTGTAGCGGAAGACCGGCGTAAGCGCCCCGCTGTCGCGGTCGATGGCATAGCTGGTCAGCCCGGCCTTCTGCCCCACGGCCAGCAGGTAACGCCCTTGCGGATCGATGTTGAAGCCGCGCGGCTGGGTTTCGGTGGGAATGTTGAGGATGCGGGTGAGCTTGCCGCTGGCCGGGTCCACGCGATAAGCGCTGAGCGTGTTGGAGGCGCGCTCGGTGGCATAAAGAAAACGGCCATCCGGCGTCAGGTGCAGGTCGGCGGCCGCCAGCTGTTCACTGGTCTTGAAGCCTTCCGGCAAGGCCGAGTCGCTGGCCAGCAGGGTCAGGGTGCCGGACTGGCGATCGTAGGCGTAGGTGTTGACAGTGGCGTCCAGCTCATTGGTCGAATAGACGAAGCGCTGGTCCGGCGAGAACACGAAATGGCGCGGCCCGGCACCGGCCTTGGTGGCGACCGACGGCGGACTGTTGGGCGTGACGGTGCCGGTGGCCGGGTCGAAACGGTATTGCAGGATCACGTCGCTGCCCAGGTTGCTGGCAAAGACGAAAGCATTGTCAGGAGAAACCTGCACGGAATGCGCGTTCTTCCCGGTCGGGATCACCGCCAGCGGCGGGGCCTGCACGGTACCGTCCGTCCCGATGGCATTGACCGAGATCCTGTTGCCGGAGTAGGACGCGGCCAGCAGGTAGCGCCCGCTGCGGTCTGTGGCGACGTTGGCCATGTTGTCGGCCAGCGGCACCTTGGACAGCGCCTTGAGCTTGCCGCTGGCGGGATCAATGGCATAGCTCACCACCGAATACGGCTGGCCGCGCAACGCGGCATAGAGGAATTTGTGGTCCGGGCTCAGCGCCAGCGGCATCACGGTGCTGCCGGTATCGACCTTGTCGATCAGGTTGACGCTGCCATCGCCATTGAGCCGGAGCACGTAGATGTCCTGGCTGTCCGCATTGGAGACGTAGGCGACAGTGGCCGCACCGGCATGCGCGGCGGCCAGGCTGAGGACTGAAGTGGCAATCAAGGTGGCGAAGCGGGAAGAAGGTGAAGAAAGGGTGTTGCTCATGCGGTCTCCTGGCGAATCATCTTGTTGTTGTCATCACGATGGAACAAAAAAAAGGACCCGCAAGCGGGCCCCAAGGAAGGATCAGGTCACCGGCGCCGGATTGAACAGGGTCAGTGCATTGTGCAGCTTCCACTGTTCGGCCCAGGTGCGCTTCTTGCCGCTGGCCACGTCCAGCATCAGCTGGAACAGCTCCCAGCCGACCTGCTCGATGGTGGCCTCGCCGCTGGCGATGCGACCGGCGTTGACATCCATCAGGTCATGCCAGCGCCGCGCCAGGTCATTGCGGGTCGCGACCTTGATGACCGGCACAGCGGCCAGGCCATACGGCGTACCCCGGCCCGTGGTGAAGATATGAAGATTCATGCCGGCCGCCAGTTGCAAGGTGCCGCAGATGAAGTCCGAGGCGGGCGTGGCCGCATAGATCAGGCCCTTCTGCTGAAGCTTGTCGCCCGGCGAGAGCACGCCCGAAATCGGGCTGGAGCCGGACTTGACGATGGAGCCCATGGCCTTCTCGACGATGTTGGCCAAGCCGCCCTTCTTGTTGCCGGGGGTGGTGTTGGCGCTGCGGTCGACACCGCCCTGCTTCAGATAATTGTCGTACCAGTCCATCTCGCGGATCATGGCCTGGGCCACTTCCTCGTTGACCGCGCGCGAGGTCAGCTGGTCGATGCCGTCGCGCACTTCGGTCACTTCCGAGAACATCACCGAGGCGCCTGCGCGCACCAGCAGGTCGGTCGCAAAGCCCACTGCCGGGTTGGCCGTCACGCCCGAGAAGGCATCGCTGCCGCCGCACTGCACACCCACCACCAGGTCCGAGGCCGGGCAGGTTTCGCGGCGGCGCTTGTCCAGTTCGGTCAGGCGCGCCTCGGCCATCTTCATGATGGAATCGATCATGGAGTTGAAACCGACGTGTTCCGCATCCTGCAGGCAGACCACATAGGGCTCGCCGGCCTTGTGGATGGGGATCATGTTTTCCGGCAGCAGGCGGTTGGGCTGCAGCTTTTCGCAGCCCAGGCTCACCACCATGGCCTGGCCGCCGAAGTTGGGGTTCAGGCTGATGTTGCGCAGCGTACGGATGGGGATGCCGGCGTTGGGCGCATCGATGGCCACGCCGCAGCCATAGGTATGCTCCAGCGCCACCACGTCTTCCACATTGGGATACTTGGGCAGCAGCTCGGCGCGGATGCGCTTGACCGCATGCTCCACAACACCGGCCACGCATTGCACCGTGGTGGTGATGGCCAGCAGGTTGCGGGTGCCCACCGAGCCATCAGCGTTGCGATAGCCCTCGAAGGTATAGCCTTCCAGAGGCGGCTGCGGCGCCGGCTTTTTGGTGGCGATGGGCAGATTGTCGAGACCGCGCGCCGGGGGCATCTGCACCAGCGATTCCTCGATCCAGCTGCCCTTGGGGATGTCACGCACGGCGTAGCCGATGGCCACGTCATAACGCACGATGGCCTCGCCCTGCTTAAGATCGCGCAGCGCGATCTTGTGGCCCTGGGGCACGCGGTCGACGAGGGTCAGGCCGTCGGGGAAGACGGTGCCGGCAGGCAGGCCTCCGTCATTGACGACGATGGCGACATTGTCGGTGTCGTTCATCATGATGTAGCGCGGTGTGAATGCCTGGCTGGCGGCGGTATCGGTGCTCATGCTAAGTCCCATGCGACAGAATGCTGCAATTCAAATGAAGGGCGGCCACTGCAACAGCGGCCGCCCGTAAAACGGATCAGGCGTCCTTGAGTTCGACGCGCTTGATTTCCTTGACGATGACAAGATAGCTGATCACGGTCACCAGTGCATTGATGCCCACGAAGACCAGCGCACCGGAGAAGGAACCGGTCTCCTTGACGATATAGCCGATCACGATCGGGGTCGTGATGCCGGCCACATTGCCGAACATGTTGAAGAGGCCACCCGACAGGCCCACGATCTGCTTGGGCGCGGTATCGGCCACCACCGCCCAGCCCAGCGCGCCCACGCCCTTGCCGAAGAAGGCCAGGGCCATGATGCCCACCACCATCCACTGTGCATCGACGTAATTGCACAGGATCATGGTCATCGACAGCAGCATGCCGCCCACGATGGGGATCTTGCGCGCCCAGGTCACCGACATGCCGCTCTTGATCAGGCGGTCGGAGATCAGGCCGCCGACCACGCCGCCAATGAAGCCACACACCGCCGGGATCGAGGCCACGAAACCGGCCTTGAGGATGGACATGCCGCGCTCCTGCACCAGGTACACCGGGAACCAGGTCAGGAAGAAATAGGTGATCACGTTGATGCAGTACTGGCCGATGTAGACACCCAGCAGCATGCGGTTGGACAGCAACTGGCGGATGTAGCCTTTGCCCTTGGTGGAGGGGGCGGCGACCTTCTTGTTGTCCATATCGACCAGGCCGCCACCGGATTCGATGTGCTCCAGTTCAGCCGGGTTGATGCGCGGATGGTCCTTGGGACTGTAGATGATCTTGCCCCAGATTATGGCCAGCAGGATGCCGACCACGCCCATGACGGTGAAGACATGGTGCCAGCTGTAGGTGTGCACGATCCAGGCCATCAGCGGGGTGAAGATCACGGCCGCGAAATACTGTGCCGAATTGAAGATGGCCGAAGCGGTACCGCGTTCCTTGGTCGGGAACCAGGCGGCGACGATGCGGCCATTGGCCGGGAAGGACGGCGCTTCGGCCAGGCCCACCATGAAGCGCAGCAGGAACAGCGCGATCACGGCCGCACCCGTGCTCATCCACGTCACACCGGCCTGCAGGAAGGTGAAGAAAGACCACAGGGCAATGCTCCACATGTAGATCTTCTTGGAACCGAAGCGGTCCAGCAGCCAGCCGCCCGGCAGCTGGGCCAGCACGTAGGCCCAGCTGAAGGCCGAGAAGATGTAGCCCATGGTGACCGGGTCCAGCGACAGCTCGGTCTTCATGGCCGAACCGGCAATGGAAAGCGTGGCGCGGTCAGCGTAGTTGACGGTGGTGACGACGAACAGCAGGAACAGGATCAGGTAGCGGATATGGGTCGGCTTGCCGGCCGCTGCCCCGCTGTGGGTGTTGCTTTGCGCCAATTGGATTCTCCAGGTCTCTCGCCATCCGCTCCGCCTGGCCGGCCCCGAAGCGCCGCCGCAGGAACGCGGGCGGACTGGCATCGGGACTTGCCGGAAGTGTCTCTTGGCGTATTGTTGTGTGTTGGGGTGATTGTTATAAGACGTCATACAACAGCAAGCGCAGTATAACAGGACACGAAACGGACGCAAGCGGTGAATGTGAAGGAATCTGCACTTCCGGCCGCTGGCACGGGGCGACACGGTTGTCTGACATGTCCTTCTGGCGCACTGACGAAGTGGCGCGCGGCAGGTATCATGCGCGCACTCTCCTGCTCTCCCACTATTCTTTACCACCAGATCTTCCCATGACCTTCTCATCCTCCGCCTCGCGCAGCTCTTCTGCCTGGCTCAAGCCGCTGCTGTTCATCCTGGTGGCGGCCATCGGCCTCTACTATGTGAAGTGGTCGCCCTACTACCTGAAATCCTTCGTGGCCGCCGACAAGCACAGCATTGGCGCCTCCATCCTGGCCAATGCGCCCGCCGCCCCGTGGTCGGCTGCGCTGGAATATGCCACGGTCTACTTCCTGGCCATCTGGAAAGCCGCCGTGCTGGGTGTGCTGCTGGGTTCGCTGGTGCAGGTGCTGGTGCCGCGCGACTGGCTGCTGCGGGTGTTCGGCCGCGCCGGCCTCGGCTCGACCCTGCGTGGCGGCCTGTTCGCCCTGCCCGGCATGATGTGCAGCTGCTGCGCCGCACCGGTGGTGGCGGGCATGCGCCGCCAGCAGGTGTCGGTCGGGGCCGCGCTGGCCTTCTGGATCGCCAACCCGGTGCTCAATCCGGCCACGCTGGTGTTCATGGGCTTCGTGCTGGGCTGGCATTTTGCCGCGCTGCGTCTGGTGGCCGGCGTGCTGCTGGTAGTGGGTGTGTCGCTGATCGCGCAACGTGTGGCGCAGACCGAGACCCTGCCGCAGGCCGCCCTCGATGCGGTGGCCGCCGCCGAATATGAACCGATGGACGATGGCCGTCATTTCCTGGTCCGCTGGGGCAGCAAGCTGTGGCAACTGTTCTGGACCACGGCACCGGTCTACATCGTGGTGGTGCTGGCGCTGGGTGCGGCCCGGGTGTGGCTGTTCCCGCAGGTCGATGCCAGCATGGGCAACAGTCTGCTGTGGATCGTGGCGCTGGCGGTAGTGGGCACGCTCTTCGTGATTCCGACGGCCGCCGAGATCCCCATCGTGCAATCCATGCTTTCGCTGGGCATGGGCGTGGGGCCGGCCGTGGCGTTGCTGATGACCCTGCCCAGCATCAGCCTGCCGTCGCTGCTGATGCTGCGCAAATCCTTCACGCCGCGCGTACTCACGACCGTCACCCTGCTGACTATGCTCATCGGCGTGGTCAGCGGGCTGGTGGCGGTGGTGCTGCTGTAAATTAATTCAGGGCCGATACTGGCGCAGGAAGCCGACCACCTCGGTCTGCTGCCCTGCGAACAGCAGGCGGGAGCGCTTGGACTCCCGCTGGAAGGCATAGATGGGATCGTAGTATTCCGCCAGCAAGGCATCGATCCAGGCGCGGTGCAGGTCGACCACGCCGTCTTGTTCCTGGCGCGCCAGCGCCGTTTCCATCATCTGCAGCAGGCGGCGGTAGCGCTGGTCGCCGAGGCGCTTGACCAGCTTGCCCAATGCAGCAAGCAGATGCGCGCGATAGCGTTCAAACCCGTGGCGCGGATCCAGCGCCACGTATTCCTCGCACAGGCCACTGACGTAATCGCGCAGGATACGTTCCACGCGCCCTTCCCTGCTGTCTTCCAGCCACACCATGGGCAGGCTCTGCATGCGCTGGTGCAAGGCCAGCGGCAAGGCGCAGGCACCGATCAGGCGGCTCTCGTCTTCCAGCGCAAACCAGTGATGGCCCTGCGCTTGCAGTTTGATGAGGGCAATGGCCAGACGGTGTTCGAAATCGATGGGCGCTGGCTGCGGGCTGGCGCGCTTGCCGAAACTGGAGCCACGATGATTGGCGCAAGCCTCCAGGTCCAGCGCGTTGTCGAGCTGCAGCAGCACGTCGGTCTTGCCGCAGCCGGTCATGCCGCCCACCACCACGAAGGAACACTCCGCCAAAGCCTGATCGATGGCTTCCATCAGGAAGTGGCGCAACGCCTTGTAACCGCCGGCCACGCGCGGATAGGCAATGCCGGCTTCGCTCTTCAGCCACTGCTGCGTGATCTGCGAGCGCAGGCCGCCGCGGAAGCAATACAGGCAGCCTTCCGGATGCGCTTTTGCGAACGCCGCCCAAGCCGCAATCCGTTCGTCCTTCACCGCTCCGCTGACCAGTTGATGACCCAGTTCGATGGCCGACTGCTGGCCCTGCTCCTTGTAGCGCAGGCCGACCTGATGACGCTCGCTGTCATTCATCAGCGGCAGGTTCACCGCAGTCGGAAAGGCACCCTTGCCGAACTCCACCGGCGCCCGGGCATCCAGCATGGGCGTATCGGCGAGAAAGAGTTCGCGGCTGGGCTGCAGGTCGGTCATCAGAGCACCTCGACCGCGTAACGCTGTCGTTCCACCAGTTCGCCGATGGGGGCCAGTTCCAATCCGAGGGCAGCGGCAGTGGCCAGGAATTCCGGATTGGCTTCGGGCCGCACCGCCACCAGCAGGCCGCCGCTGGTCTGGGGATCGCACAGCAGGTTCTTCTGGGCTTCGCTGAGCGGGCTGATCTTGCTGCCGTAGCTCTCGACATTGCGCCCGGTGCCACCCGGCACGCAGCCTTCAGCCAGGTAGTAAGGCACGCCTGGCAGGCTGGGCACCAGCGCGTGCTGGATGCGTGCGCTCACGCCGC
The DNA here is from genome assembly GCF_031455335.1 of Herbaspirillum sp. 1173. Classification (NCBI taxonomy): domain Bacteria; kingdom Pseudomonadati; phylum Pseudomonadota; class Betaproteobacteria; order Burkholderiales; family Oxalobacteraceae; genus Herbaspirillum; species Herbaspirillum sp. 1173. The sequence goes on from NZ_JAVDSP010000001.1 coordinate 1,698,646, forward strand.
TGCCTTCGCACATTTCCACCAGATGGCCCAGCAGGCCGAAGCCGGTCACGTCGGTCATTGCGGCCACGCCCGCCAGCTTGCCGAAGCGGCTGCCGGGCTGGTTGAGCTGGCACATCCAGTCGCGCGCCGTGCCGACGTCTTCGGGGCGCAGCTTGCCCTTCTTTTCTGCGGTGGTGAGGATGCCGATGCCCAGCGGCTTGGTGAGGTAGAGCAGGCAGCCGGCACTGGCGGTGTCGTTGCGCTTCATGTGGCGCTTCTCGACCACGCCGGTCACGGCCAGGCCGAAGATGGGTTCCGGGGCATCGATGGAATGGCCGCCGGCCAGCGGGATGCCGGCCGCGTCGCAGGCGGCGCGGCCACCGCGCACGACTTCGCGTGCCACTTCCGGCGGCAGCACGTTGACCGGCCAGCCGAGGATGGCGATGGCCATGAGCGGATCGCCGCCCATGGCGTAGATGTCACTGATGGCATTGGTGGCGGCGATGCGGCCGAAGTCGAAGGGATCATCGACGATGGGCATGAAGAAATCGGTGGTCGAGACCACGCCACGCTCTTCATCGATGGCATAGACCGCAGCGTCATCGCGCGAGGCATTGCCAACCCAGAGTTTGGGATCGAGATGCTGGGCACCGCTGCCGGCCAGGATGACTTCCAGCACCTGCGGCGAAATCTTGCAGCCGCAACCGGCGCCATGGCTGTATTGGGTCAGACGAATGGGGTCGCTCATGGGAAAGTCCTGGCTGATCGGGGGATGCCGATTCTAGCAGCGTTTAATTGACAGGAAGTGAAACGGAAAAGGCCGGTAGCGACTGCTACGAGATGAAGACACGCCGGGCGAAGCAGATATCTGGTGAGCTAAAACCCAGCTCAACTGTGCTCGTTTCCAGCGCAGTGCGTGAGCATCACAAGATACGAAGCCAAAAACAAAAAAGCCCCGCAAGAAACTTGCGAGGCTTTCGTATTCTGGCTCCCCGACCTGGACTCGAACCAGGGACCTGCGGATTAACAGTCCGTCGCTCTACCGACTGAGCTATCAGGGATCAATTGAGGGCGCGATTATGAACGATTTTTTTCAGATTTACCAGAGTGTAAAACGAAAATTTTTTACATCGTTCTGCATCGTGGCGGCATAGCCCTGCCGCCCTTCGTATGAGACCAAAATACCAGCCTCACACTAATTGAAAAGGCCCCGCAATTGCTTGCGAGGCCTTCGCATTCTTTGGCTCCCCGACCTGGACTCGAACCAGGGACCTGCGGATTAACAGTCCGTCGCTCTACCGACTGAGCTATCAGGGAACAGCTGAGAAAAAGATTATGACGCGATTTTTACTTCATGTCAAAACTTTTTTCAGGGAAAGGCGCATTTTTTCATAGGAGAAAGCGCCCTGCGCGGCCCCTCCGAAGACGGGGCCGCGCATGCCAATTAGAGCACCTTGGCGATGGCGTCGACCACCACGTCGATGTTCTTGGTGTTGAGCGCAGCCACGCAGATGCGGCCGGTGTCGACGGCGTAGATGGAGAACTCGTTGCGCAGGCGATCCACCTGGGCCTTGGTCAGGCCCGAGTAGGAGAACATGCCGCGTTGCTTGATGACGAAGTCGAAGTCATGGCCCGGGGCCTTTTCCTTCAGCTTGGCCACCAGCAGCTGGCGCATTTCGCGGATGCGCACGCGCATCTCGGCCAGTTCGTCTTCCCACAGCTTGCGCAGTTCGGGCGACGCCAGGGCGGTCGCGACCACCTGGCCACCGTGGATCGGCGGGTTGGAGTAATTGGTACGCACCACACGCTTCAGTTGCGACAGCACGCGTGCCGCTTCTTCGGCGCTGGCCGCAGCGATCGACAGTGCGCCGACGCGTTCGCCGTACAGCGAGAAGGACTTGGAGAAGGAGTTCGACACGAACAGCGGTCCGCCGGCTTCAGCGAAGCGGCGCACCACCTGGCCGTCTTCGGCGATGCCGTCGCCAAAGCCCTGGTAAGCCATGTCCAGGAAGGGCACCAGGCCGCGCGAGGTCACCACTTCAATGACTTGCGTCCACTGGTCGTCGGTCAGGTCGGCACCGGTCGGGTTGTGGCAGCAGGCGTGCAGCAGCACGACCGAGCCGGCGCTCATGGACTTCAAAGCCTCCAGCATGCCGGCGAAGTTCACGCCACGGGTAGACGGATCGTAGTACGGATAGGCGTTGACCTTGAAGCCGGCCATCTCGAACAGGGCGCGGTGGTTTTCCCAGCTCGGATCGCTGATCCAGACTTCGGTACCGGCCGGCGAAAAGTGCTTCAGGAAGTCGGCACCCAGCTTCAGGGCACCGGTGCCGCCCAAGGCTTGCACGGTGATCGCACGCTTCTCGGTCACCACGGCACTGCCGGCACCGAAGACCAGCTCCTGTACGGCGCGGTCATAGGTGGCCAGGCCGTCGATGGGCAGGTAGGTACGCGGGGCCAGCTTGGCCGCCAGTTCCGCCTCGGCTTTCTTCACGCATTCCAGCAGGGGGACCTTGCCGTTGTCGTCGTAGTACACGCCCACGCCCAGGTTGGTCTTGGCCGGGTTCTGGTCGGCGTTGTAGGCTTCGGTCACGCCCAGGATGGGGTCGCGCGGCGCCATTTCGATGGCGGAAAACAGGGAGGCAGAGACAGGTGCGTTCATCGTGATAACATGAAAAGTTAGCTGCAACAAAGCGCTGCAGAAGGAAATGGGTGCACAGGGAGAGAATCGGATGTGCACCTTTTTGCAACACTGCATTCTAACAAATGTGGATGGCCAATCACAGACACAGACAGGCCCAATTGCCTGCTGAATCTGCATGACACCATGTTCTATCGACATAACCCCGATCTGCACCCACCCCGCGCCAGGCCGTCCGCCCCAGTGGATGAGCTGGCTCCTGACGCGGCTTTGCGTCCGGTTTGGCCGGCTGCTGAGGCGCAGATTGTGTCTTGAACTTCAGCATCCCGGCAGCATTTGATGAATATTCACGCCTCCACCTTGCCTGTGTGCAATGCCCCGCTTGCGGGCGTTGCCGGTTCTTCCTGCACCGTGGCGGCACACCGGAACCCGCGCGACAAAGGCAACCCAGACCATGGCTGAACTGACCCCCATCAATACCGAGCTGGACGAGAGCAAGTTCGTCACCTTCCCCGACTCGCCCTTCAAGCTCTACCAGGTGTTTCCCCCGGCGGGCGACCAGCCGGCGGCCATCGACAAGCTGGTCGAAGGCGTCAACGACGGCCTGTTCTACCAGACCCTGCTGGGCGTGACCGGCTCGGGCAAGACCTACACCATGGCCAACACGATTGCCCGCCTGGGCCGCCCGGCCATCGTGTTCGCGCCCAACAAGACGCTGGCGGCGCAGCTCTACAGCGAATTCCGCGAATTCTTCCCGCACAATGCGGTGGAATACTTCGTCAGCTACTACGACTACTACCAGCCGGAAGCCTACGTCCCCCAGCGCGACCTGTTCATCGAGAAGGATTCCTCGATCAACGAGCACATCGAGCAGATGCGCCTGTCCTGCACCAAGTCGCTGATGGAACGGCGCGACGTGGTGATCGTGGCGACCGTCTCGGCCATCTACGGTATCGGTAATCCGAACGAATACCACCAGATGATCCTGACCCTGCGCGCCAAGGACAAGGTCTCGCAGCGCGACGTCATCGCCCGCCTGATCCAGATGCAGTACACCCGCAACGAAGTGGATTTCGGCCGCGGCACCTTCCGCGTGCGCGGCGACACCATCGACGTCTTCCCGGCCGAACACGCCGAGCTGGCCGTGCGCATCGAGACCTTCGACGACGAGATCGACAGCCTGCAACTGTTCGACCCGCTGACCGGCCGGGTGCGCCAGAAAATCCCGCGCTTCACCATCTATCCCGGTTCGCACTACGTCACGCCGCGTTCGACCGTACTGCGCGCCATCGAGACCATCAAGGAAGAACTGGCCGAGCGCCTGGAATTCTTCCGCAAGGAAAACAAGCTCATCGAAGAACAGCGGCTGGAACAGCGCACCCGCTTCGACATCGAGATGATGACCGAGATCGGTTTCACCAAGGGCATCGAGAACTACTCGCGCCACCTGTCCGGGGCCAAGCCGGGCGACCCGCCGCCGACGCTGGTGGATTACCTGCCCAAGGACGCCGTCATGTTCCTGGATGAATCGCACGTGCTGATCGGCCAGTTGAACGGCATGTACAACGGCGACCGCGCGCGCAAAGTGAACCTGGTGGACTACGGTTTCCGCCTGCCCTCGGCACTGGACAACCGGCCGCTGAAGTTCGACGAATTCGAGAAGAAGATGCGCCAGACCATCTTCGTCTCGGCCACGCCCGCAGACTATGAAAACACCCACGCCGATCAGGTGGTGGAACAGGTGGTGCGCCCGACCGGCCTGGTGGACCCCATCATCGCCGTGCGTCCGGCCACCACGCAGGTGGATGACCTGATGCAGGAGATCAACGACCGCATCGCCAAGGACGAGCGCGTGCTGGTGACTACGCTCACCAAGCGCATGGCCGAGCAACTGACCGAATTCCTCTCCGACAACGGCATCAAGGTGCGCTACCTGCACAGCGACATCGATACGGTCGAACGTGTGGAAATCATCCGCGACCTGCGCTTGGGTACCTTCGATGTGGTGGTCGGCATCAACCTCTTGCGCGAGGGCTTGGACATTCCCGAAGTCTCGCTGGTGGCGATCCTGGATGCGGACAAGGAAGGCTTCCTGCGTTCCGAGCGCAGCCTGATCCAGACCATCGGCCGCGCGGCCCGCAACCTCAACGGCATGGCGATCCTCTATGGCGACGTGGTAACCGATTCCATGCACAAGGCCATCGGCGAGACCGAGCGCCGCCGCGCCAAGCAGCTGGCCTTCAATGCCGCCAATGGCATCGTGCCGACCGGCATCAAGAAGGAAATCCGCGAACTGATCGACGGCATCTTCAACCCGGCCCAGGCACGCACCGAAATGATGGTGGCCGAGGAGAAGCGCAACTACGAATCCATGAGCGAGAAGCAGATCAGCAAGGAGATCAAGCGCCTGGAGAAGCAGATGCAGGAACACGCCAAGAACCTGGAGTTCGAAAAGGCCGCCGCGGCGCGCGACCAGCTGCAGCTGCTCAAGCAGCAGCTCTTCGGCGCATCGGGCAGCGATTCGGCAGTGGCCTGATCCTGCAGGGAGGCCGGCCGGGCGGTATACAATGCCGCCACTTCATTCATACGGCCGTGCCTCCCCTTCATTTTCCATGTCTTCCGTTTCCGCCCTCCCCGCTCCCCTGCTCGACCTGATCCACACCGCCCATCCCTCTTGGCATGCCGCCCTGCGCGCCGGCATGGAGGCGATCCAGCAAGCCGATCCCGCCTATCTGCCCACCTTGGCGCAGGACGATTACCTGCCCACCGAAGGCCGCCTGTTCGCAGCCTTCACGCAGCCCATGGACCAGGTGCGCTACGTACTGGTGGGCGAAGGCCCCTACCCGCGCGCGGCCAGCGCCACCGGCGTGTGCTTCATGGATGGCGCGGTGGGTTCGCTGTGGTCGGAAAAGGGCTTGTCCAAGCAGGTCAATCGGGCGACCTCGCTGCGCAATTTCATGAAGATGCTGCTGGTGGCCGAAGGCGCGCTGCAGGCGGGCCAGACCAGTGGCGATGCGCTGGCCGGCATTGCGGCGCAGGCCCAGGCCGATGTCGAAGGCAGCATCCAGACCCTGGCCGACCTGCAGGACAACCTGACTGCGCAAGGCTTCCTGCTGCTCAATGCCAGCCTGGTGTTCCGCAGCCATGTCGCCCCGGTCAAGGATGCCAAGGGCTGGAAGCCCTTCTTTGAGACGGTATTGCGTGCCCTGGCCGAGCATGGCCAGACACAGGGAAAACCCCTGCCGACCCTGGTGCTGTGGGGGAAGATCGCCGAGCAGCTGAGCGGCCTGCCGCTGGTAGCGCAATTCCCGCGCGCGGTGGCCGAGCATCCCTACAACCTCAGCTTCATCGAGCACAGCGGCATGCAGCAATTGTTTGCGCCCATGCAGTTGCTGAAGAAGCGGGCCTGAGGCGGCCCGCTTCCATTTCCTCGCTCAGAATTCTTCCCAGTCGTCGCCACCACTGCTCTTGGGCGGTGCTTTCGGTGCGGCCTTGGGCGCGGCAGGCGCAGCCGGTTCGGCCGGCAGCGCAGGCTTGCTGGCGGGCTTGGCCTTCAGCGGTGCCGGCTTGGGCGTGATGTTGACCGGTGCCGGACGGGCTGCTGCAGCCGGCGGCGGGGCAGCATGATGAACCGGCGGCGGCGTGATCGGTGCGGCCCCGCCGCTTTCATCCAGCTTGAAGCCCGCCACCACGGCAGCCAAGTGAGCCGCCTGTTCCTGCAGGGACTTGGCCGCTGCCGCTGCTTCCTCCACCAGCGCCGCGTTCTGCTGGGTCGCCTCATCCATCAGGGTCACGGCATTGCCCACTTCGGTGATGCCGGCACTCTGCTCCTGGCTGGCTGAACTGATCTCACCCACGATGTCTGTCACGCGGCGCACGCTGGAGACCACTTCATCCATGGTCGAACCGGCCTGGGCCACCAGCTGGCTGCCCGCTTCCACCTTCTGCACCGAGTCATCGATGAGCTGCTTGATCTCCTTGGCGGCCGTGGCCGAGCGCTGCGCGAGGGAACGCACTTCCGACGCCACCACCGCAAACCCGCGCCCCTGCTCACCGGCACGCGCCGCTTCCACGGCAGCATTCAAGGCCAGGATATTGGTCTGGAAGGCGATGCCATCGATGACGCTGATGATGTCGACGATCTTGCGGGAAGACTCATTGATGGAACTCATGGTGCTGACCACCTGGCCCACCACGGTGCCACCATGCACCGCCACATCCGAGGCCGACACCGCCAGCTGGTTGGCCTGGCGGGCGTTATCGGCGTTTTGCTTCACGGTGGAGGTGAGTTCTTCCATCGCCGAGGCGGTCTCTTCCAGGGAACCGGCCTGCTGCTCGGTGCGGGCGGACAGGTCCATGTTGCCGCTGGCGATTTCGCTGGAAGAAACCTTCACAGACTCGCTGGCGCGCCGGATATCGAGCAAGGTGCGCGAGATCTTGTCGGCAAAGTGATTGAAGGCGCGGGAAATTTGCGCCAGTTCATCCTTGCCGCTGGTATCGAGCCGGCGCGTAAGATCGCCGTCACCTGACGCGATTTCTTCCATCGCATTGCGCACCACGCCCAGGCGGCGCAGCAGGCGCGTGATGGTGTAGCTCAGCAGCAATGCCGCCGCGACGATGGCCACCACGGCCAGAATCACCGCCAGCGCCATCAGCGCCCCAACCGCATGCGTGGCCTCGCGATAATCCAGCGCCACCACCAGCGACCAGTCAGTGTTGTCGATGGGTTGCGTAAAGAGCAGATAGGGTACGCCGCCGATGGTCGCGCTGCCGCCCTGCTTCATCCCGGCCAGCGAGGCTGCGGAGAGATTCTGGTCCAGCGCCGACACCGGCTTCAGGGCCAGCTCCTTGTTGGGGTGAGTGATGATGAGGCCATCCTTGCCGACGATGAAGGCGAAGCTGGATGGCGTGGGCTTGATGCCGGCCACGGTGCGCACCACGTTGTCGAGTTGCACGTCCGAGCCCAGCACGGCCTGCAGGGTCCCCTTGTCGCTGACCGGCTCGGCGAAGGTCACGACCAGCTTGCCGGTGGTGGCGTCCACGTAGGGGGCAGTGAGTACCGGCTTGCCGGCATCGACCGCCTGCTTGTACCAGGGCCGCGCGGTCGGATCGTAGCCGGCCGGCATCGGGTGCAAGGCCAGCATGCGCTTGTCGGGATAGCCGATGTAGGCGTCGTCAAAGGAACCTGCCTCCTGGGCCGCCGCGACGATGGGCAGGACATCGCTTTGCTTCAAGGCCTGCTTCATGGCCCCGGTGATGATGCGTTTGCTGCGCACCCACTCGGTGATGTTGGCGGCGTAGCTTTCGGTGAGCTGGCGGGTCTGGGTCGAAATGCCCTCCAGCGTATCGCTGCGGACGGTGTAGATGTTGGCACCACTGAGAACGATCATGGCCACCGCCACGATCAGTACGCAAATGACGATCAGCCGGGCACGAAGTGAAGACAACATGGCGAACTCCCCTGTAAGAAGCAATGAAGCGGAACCTGCATGAACAACAACATATTTCTTTTCCCCGCGACAAATATAGCAGTGCTCCACTACCGCGCGATGTCATTTTTGTTAAGAGGGAAGTATCAGGAGCGGGCAAGACGGCATGGCTTTTCAGGAAACACACGCGTAAACGACAAATCCCCGCAGCAGCGGGGATCGGGGGTGTTCAACGCAGCGTGCACCTGGCCATGTTGGGGGTGCTGTCGGCCATCAGGCCACCGTTGCGGGTAATACGGGTACTACGGAGATGCGTCGGGCAGGGTCTGCCTCTGTGGGCGACTGCTGGCTGCCTGCTGCGGCTCCGGGCATGCGGAGCCGGTCTCTTCTTCGTCGTTCTTCAGGCGCATCGGGCCTGGTCCTGCCGGGTACTGCGGTATTTCATTGCTGCGGGTGCTGCCATCAAGCTGGCCGCATCGGCATTCAGATCTGCGATTGCAGCTTCCAGACGGCGTGCAGGTGGCTGTGATCCAGCTGGCGCAGGCGCACTTCCATTTCGAAGTGGTCGGTCACGCCTTCGAAGTAGGCGGCGTCATGCAGGTCGGTAGCATCGTTGCGCACGGGCTTCAGGGCATGGGCGGCGATGACTTGCTGGACAGCAAACTTCACCAGCTCGACCAGGGAGCGCAAATTGTTAGAAAAACCGGCATCTTTTGCCAATATACTGACGTTGTTCACGATGAATTCCTTCTGTTTGACGTTTGGGTGATTGAAGAATAAGGTCGCCCCCGGCTTTTGCAAAGCAACATTTTCCGTCACCACTATAAGTTTTTCTTACAGCATGTCTTCATCCTTACCCCCGCTCAAGGCCCTCAAGGTGTTCGAAGCGGCAGTCCGGACGCGGAGTCTGACGCTGGCAGCCCATGAACTTTTCATCACCCATAGCGCGGTCAGCCAGCAGATCAAAACGCTGGAAGAGTATTTCGAACAACCGTTGTTTTTACGCCAGTCGCGTGGCGTGGAACCCACAGAAGCGGCCCTGGCCTTCTATGCCGAGGTCAAGGCCAGCCTGGACCGCATTGCGCTGGCGGCCGAACAGCTGTCGCTGGCCGGCAAGAGCCGCGTGGTGCGCCTGATCGCCGCGCCCTCGGTGGCCATGCGCTGGCTGATTCCGCGCCTGTCGCAGTTCCAGATTGACAACCCGCGGATCGAGGTGCGCGTCACCACGACCATGTCGGAGTATTTCGAGGATGTGAAGGATCCTTTCGACGTCATCATCTGGCGCAGCCCGCTGGAGCGCAGCGGCTACGACTGCGTGCGCTTCCTGGATGACGTGTCGGTGCCGCTGGCCTCGCCGCACTTCCTGGAGACGCACCCGATCCGGGTCCCGCGCGATTTCGTGGAGGTGCCGCTGATCCACCTCTCCAGCCGGTCAGCGGCCTGGTCGCAGTGGCTGGGCAAGGCCGGGGTGGCGGTGCGGCGCAAGATGCCGGGGACGGTCTATGAACATTCCTTCCTGAGCCTGCAGGCGGCTGCTACTGACCAAGGCGTGGGCATGGGCACGCTGGCGCTGGTGGATGACGATCTGGCCGCAGGCCGGCTGGTGCGGCTGTTTCCGGAGATCGTGCTGCACGGGGAGGGTTACCACATGCTCTATCGCAGCAGCGCCGACACCAATCCGGCACTGAAGACTTTCATCACGTGGTTGAAGCAGATGGGCCAAGCGTCTTCGTTCGATCCGCAGCAGACCTGGCCGGCGGATTTTCCTGGCGAATATTGAGGGAGTCCATCCCCGCGCCGGGCGCGGGGACAAACGCGGCGAGGATCAGTCCGCCGACTTCAGCACATGCACCTTGCGATCTGCGATCAGGTCCTTGGACTTCTCGCGATAGTCAGTCATGTGCGGCAGGGTGAAGTGCAGTTTCAGCGCTTCTTCGTCCTTCCACTTCTCGACGAAGGCGAAGGTATCCGGCCCCAGCGGCGCCTGGTTCGGGCCGAAGCCATCCACATCCACCACCAGTCCATATTCGATGCAGCCTTCCTCGGCACGCACGGCGGCCAGGTTGGCGCGGGCGATGGCCAGCAGCGCTTCGCGCTGGCCGGGCTTGGCGGTGATGATGGCGACGACGGTAACGGTGCTCATGCGGGAATTCTCCTATGCAAGGTGACGGACGCCGCCAGGGCGGCGGCGCGGGGCCACCAGCATACGCGATTTGTCGCGCCTCAGTTGAGACGGATCTTTTCCAGCAATTGCGTGATGTTGTAGCGCATCAGCGAGAGGTAGTCCGCTGCCGGGCCATCCGGTTTCGACAATGCATCGGCGTACAGCTTGCCGCCCGGTGCCGTCCCGGATTCGCGGGCGATCTGCTGCAGCAGCTTGGGGTTGCTCATGTTCTCGAAGAACAGGGCCTTGATCTTCTCGCTGCGGATCTGGCGGATCAGCGAAGCCACCTCGCGGGCGCTGGGTTCGCTGTCGGTAGACACGCCCTGCGCAGCCAGGAAGCGCACCTTGTAGCGCGCACCGAAATATTCGAAGGCGTCATGCGAGGTGATGACCTTGCGCTTGGCATCCGGGATCTGGCTGAACTGGCGTGCAGCCCAGGCATCCAGGTCCTGCAGCTTGGCGACATAGGCCTCGCCGTTCTTGCGGTAGACCTCGGCACCGGCCGGGTCCAGCTTGGCCAGGGCGGTGACGATGTTGCGGGTGTAGACGATCACGTTCTGCGGATCCTGCCAGGCGTGCGGGTCGTCCTTGCCGTGATGTTCATGTCCGGCACCGTGGGCGTGATCGTCCTCATCGTCACCCACGCGCTCGCGCGGCTTGATGCCGGCCGAAGCCACCACGATGGGGCCACGGTAATTGGCCGACTGCGCCAGGCGCTCCATCCAGCCTTCGAAACCGAGGCCATTGACCACGATCAGTTTGGCACGCGAGACCGCCTTGATGTCATCCGGCGCGGGCTGGAAGACGTGCGCATCTTCATCCGGACCGACCAGGGTGGAGACGGCGATGCGCTCGCCGCCGACATTGGCGACCACGTCGCCCAGGATGCTGAAGCTGGCCAGCACCGGGATGCGCTCGGCAGCAGCGGCCGGCAGGCTCGCCGCCACGGCCAGGGCCGCCAGCAGCGCAGAGAGAGGACGAAACAGTTTCATGAATACTCCGGAGAAAGAGAAGCAGAAGAAATCAGCAATAGACAGGAGAAAGTGAAGTCTCAGGCCTGCAGGTGCGGTCGCCGCAACAGGCGCGGCAGCCAGCCGCGCGGGGCGAACAGCAGCGAAGCGGCATACAGCACGCCCGCGCAGACGATGATGACGGGGCCGGACGGCACCGAGGCGTAATACGAGATCAGCAGCCCCGCATACCCCGCCAGCGCCGCCTGCAGCACGCTGTTGCACAGCTGCGCAGGCAAGGTGTCGTGCCACAGCCGCGCCGAGACCGCCGGCAGCATCATCAGGCCGACCGCCATCAAGGTGCCCAGGGTCTGGAAGGAGGCCACCAGGTTCATCACCACCAGCATCAGGAATACCTGCTGGTAGATCGCACCGCCGCTGCGTCCGCCGCCCACGGCCATGTAGGAAGGATCGAAGCTCTCCAGCAGCAACCCGCGATAGAGCGCGGCGATGCCCAGCACGCTGGCGCTGGCCACACCGGCAATGAGTACCAGGCCTTCGCTGTCCACGCCCAGCACGTTGCCGAAGAGGATGTGCAGCAGATCGAGCTGGGTGCCGTGGCGCGAAATCAGGATCACGCCCAGCGCCAGAGCGACCACGTAGATGGCGGCCAGGCTCGCGTCTTCCTTCAGTTCGGTATGCCGGCTGATCCAGCCGGCCACGGCCACCACCAGCACCCCGGCGGCGAATCCGCCGATGGACAGCGCCGGCAGCGACAGGCCGAAGAAGATGAACCCCACCGCCACGCCCGGCAGCACGGCGTGGCTCAGGGCCTCACCGAACAGGCTCATGCGGCGCAGGGTCAGCAGCACGCCCAGCGGGGCGCTGCCCAGCGCCAGGGCAAAGGCAGCCACCAAAGCGCGGCGCATGAAGGAAAATTCCAGGAACGGGGCAATGGCCAGCGTTTGCAACGTCGAAAGTACACTCATGCCTGGCCTCCCGGGCTGGCGGCATGGTGCGCGTGGGGATGCCCATGTGAATGTTCATGCGCATGGTCATGCACGCGCGACAAGGCCAGCACTTCCGCCTCGCTCACCTCGCAGACGCCGGCATGCTCATCGACCGCCTCGGCCATGGCGCGGGCGCGCTGCAGGTTTTCTTCACACATGACTTCGGCCGTCTCGCCCCAGGCCACCACATTGCGCGCCAGCAGCAAGGTCTGCGGGAAGGCGCGGCGCACCTGGTCGTGGTCGTGCAGCACCGCAATGACGGTACGGCGTTCGGCATGCCAGGCCGAGATGATGCGCAGCAGGTCGCCGGTGGTGCGGGCGTCGATGGCATTGAAGGGTTCGTCCAGCAGGATTACCTCGGCATCCTGCAGCAGGATGCGGGCAAACAGCACGCGCTGGAACTGCCCGACCGAGAGGCTGGACACCGGGCGTCCGGCAAAACCGTCCAGCCCGACTGCCGCCAGCGCCTGCACCGCACGCTGGCGCATGGCGGCGTCGATGCCGCCCCAGTTGCCCTTGGCCTGCCAGTAACCCAGTTGCACGCAGTCGATCACCGTGATGGGGAAGCTGCGGTCAATCTCGGCCTGCTGCGGCAGGTAGGCGATGCGGCGTGCATCGACATGGGTATGCACGCGTCCGTCATTGCAGCGCACCAGCCCCAGCATGGTCTTGAGCAGAGTGCTCTTGCCGGCCCCGTTGGGACCGACGATGGCAGTGAGCGAACCACGCGCAAAGGCCCCGTTGACATGGTGCAGGGCCGGATGGCGGCGATAGCTGACGGTGAGGTTGTCCAGCGAGATGGCAGCGTCCATGTCAGCCCTCCCCCAAGGCCCAGTGCACGCCCAGCCACAGCAGCAGGACTACGGGCACAACGGCCAGCACACGCTCCCACCAGGGGCTGGCGAGCACGCCTTGCTTCAACAGGAATCGAGAGAGAAACGACACGGCAGGCAATCTGAGAAGAAGCAACACGGGCACCGGACAAGGCGGCCAGCAAGGCCGGGAAGAGCACACTTGCCCGTTGGCGCAACCGAGTTGCAGAAACAGGAAAAGCAGGCATTATAATGCAACCCTGTTGCAGAATGTAACAACGCTGCAAATCTGCCCTTGGTCCGGGGCACAATGCCGCTCTGAGGGCGGATCTTCTGCCCTGGTTTGCAGTCTGTTTCCTTGCGTTGCCGGTTTGCCGCCCCCCCCTTAAATTCTCTTTACAACAAGCACAAGAAAGAAGCCGCCCATGTTCCGATCCCGTCCATCGTTGCGCCTGATTCCTCTCGTCCTGCTGTCCCTGGCCAGCCTGCCTGCGCTGGCCGCCGATGAAGGCCATGACCATCATGGCAACCATCCCGCGCACGTGCACGGCGTGGGCAAGCTGGACGTGGCCCTGGAAGGCAACACCCTGACTTTGCACCTGGACAGCCCGCTGATCAACCTGGTCGGCTTCGAACACGCCGCCAGCAGCGGCAAGGACAAGGACACCGTGCGCGCCGCCGTCAAGAACCTGCGCGAGGTCAACCGCATGTTTGCCACCGATGCCGCTGCCCAGTGCAAGCCGGCCGAAGTACAGCTGGAGTCGGCCGTGCTGCCACCGGCTCTCCTGGGTGAGAAGACGCCCGCCAGCAGCGAGCCCGCCCCCAGCGATGGCCATGCCGACCTCGATGGCGATTTCACCCTGGTCTGCGCCACCCCTGGCGCACTCAACACGGTGGATGTGAGCGGCCTGTTTGCCGCCTTCCCCGGCTTCCAGCGCATCGACGTGCAACTGGCCACGCCCAAGAAGCAAGGTGCGGTGCAACTGGTGCCAGGCAGCGCCCTGATCCCCCTGAACTGATCCTCCGAACCGCCGGGGCCACTTGCCCCGGCGGCCAGTCAGGCCAATGACAGGCAGCGGCGCTATGATCGGCCCTGCCCCTCTGCCTCGGCACTCCTGCGCTTTTCCTTCATGTTGTCATGACTCTCCCTGAACGCCCCTCCCCGGCCGCAGCCATCGCCATGCGCGAGCTGCGCTTCACCTGGCCCGGCCAGACGCACCCGGCGCTGGCCTTGCCGCATTTCCAGGTCGCGGCTGGTGAACATGTCTTCGTCAGCGGCCCCAGCGGCAGCGGCAAGAGCACCCTGCTGGCGGCCATCGGCGGCATCATCGTGCCGCAGGCCGGCACCGTGGAAGTCCTGGGCCAGTCGCTGCACAGCCTCTCGGCGGCGCGCCGGGACCGCTTCCGGGTGGATCACATCGGTTTCATCTTCCAGCAGTTCAATCTGCTGCCTTATCTGTCGATCCTCGACAACGTGCTGTTGCCCTGCCAGTTCTCGTCCTACCGCAGGGAGCGCGCCGGCCAGCAAGGGGCCGATCTCAAGAGCGTGGCGCAATCCCTGCTGGCGGCGCTGGATCTGGCACCGGCCCTGTGGACGCGCCCCGTGACCCAACTCTCCATCGGCCAGCAGCAACGCGTGGCCGCCGCGCGCTCGCTGATCGGCCGTCCGGAAATCATCGTCGCCGATGAACCGACCTCGGCCCTGGACAGCGACCGCCAGCAAGCCTTCCTCGACCTGCTGCAGCGTGAATGCGCGCAGAGCGGCGCGGCACTGGTCTTCGTCAGCCACGACCAGCGCCTGGCCGAACGCTTCAACCGCCGCATCGCGCTGGAACAGCTGAACCAGGCCGCCCGCCCCGAGGAGGCCGCATGAAGCTGCTCCTGCGACTGGCCGCGCGCAGCGCCTGGAACCGCCGCTTCACGCTGGGGCTGATGCTGCTGGCCATTGCCCTCTCTACCACCATGCTGCTGGGCATCGAACGGGTGCGCCATGAAGTGCGGGCCGGATTCTCGCAATCGGTGTCCGGCACGGACCTGGTGGTCGGTGCGCGGACCAGTCCGATCCAGCTGATGCTGTACGCCATCTTCCGCATCGGCGGCGCCACCAACAACATGGGCTGGGACAGTGCCCAGACCCTGGCGCGCAATCCGGCGGTGGCCTGGACCATCCCGATCTCGCTGGGCGATTCCCATCGCGGCTTCCCGGTGCTGGCCACCAATGGCGATTACTTCACCCATTTCCGCTATGGCAGCGGCCAGTCGCTCAAGCTGGCCCAAGGCCAGCCCTTTGCCGGCGTCTTCGATGCCGTGCTGGGGGCGGACGTGGCCGACAAGTTGCACTATCACCTCGGAGACGTCATCGTCCTGGCCCATGGCATGGGTGGTCTCGGGCTGACCCAGCACGCCGACAAACCCTTCAAGGTGGTCGGCATCCTGGCCCGCACCGGCACCCCGGTGGACCGCACGGTACATATCGGCCTGGATGGCATGCAGGCCATCCACCTTGACTGGGAAGGCGGTGCGCCCTTGCCGGGGGTGCATATCCCGGCCGAATTCGTGAAGAAATTCAACCTGACGCCGACCAGCATCACCGCCGTCCTGGTGGGCCTGAAGAGCCGCGCCCGGGTGTTCGCCGTGCAGCGCGCCATTGCGGATGGCGATGGCTTCAAGGAGCCGTTGATGGCCGTGCTGCCGGGCGTGGCGCTGGACCAGTTATGGGACGTGGTCGGCATCGGCGAGAACGCCTTGCTGGTGGTCTCGGGCATGGTGGTGGTGGTCGGCCTGGCCGGGCTGGTGGCGGCGATCCTGGCCAGCCTGGGCGAGCGGCGGCGCGAGCTGGCCATTCTGCGCTCGGTCGGAGCGCGTCCGCTGGATGTGCTGTGGCTGCTGTGCGTGGAGGGATTGGGCGTGATGCTGTGCGGCGTGCTGGCGGGGCTGTTGCTGCTGAGCGGACTGATCTGGGTGCTGGGGCCGATGCTGGCTGACCAGTTCGGCATCGCCCTGCATCCCGCCTGGCCGGCGGCAGGCGAATTACAATTGCTGCTCTGGACCGTGCTGGCCGGACTGGTGGCCAGCCTGTTGCCGGCCTGGCGCGCGTATCGCCTGAGCCTGTCGGACGGCCTGACACCAAGACTCTGATCTGGAAGCAATGATATGAAGACTCTTTACTGGATAGGCGGCATCGTGGTCGCCGGCCTGTGGGCCGGGCTCGGCGTGCGCCTGCTCTCGCAAGTCAACGCCCACGCGGCCCCGGCGGCCGCGCCTGCAGCGGTCAGCGCAGCCCCGGCGACGTCTGCCGCGCTGGCCGGCGCGGTCCCCGCTGTCACGGCACGCGCCGATGCCGGCAGCACCGTGCCGGGCGTGGCGGACGCATCCAACGGCCCCTACAAGGTCGGCGACCAGTTGCAGCAAAGTGCCGCCGTGACCGAAAAGCCTTACCAGGCCTCGGGCAAGATGGTGAACGGCTTCCAGGAGATCGCCTGGGAATCGTTGATCCCCAAGGACTGGGACCCGATGGCCCCCTTCAAGGGCTTGAAACTGGACCAGATGACCGATGACGATCCGCGTGCCGATGCGGCGCTGTGGAAGGCCAAGAAATACTGGAAGGATGCCCCGGTCGACCCGGCCATGGAAGGCAAGCCGGTGCGCCTGCCCGGCTTTGTGGTATCCCTGGACCGGGAAGGCGAGGCACTCAAGGAATTCCTGCTGGTCCCCTACTTCGGTGCCTGCATTCACGTGCCGCCACCGCCGGCCAACCAGATCATTCACGTCAAGAGCGCCAAGGCCGTCAAGAATGTGCGCACCATGGATGCGGTGTGGATCAGCGGCGTGCTCAAGGTGGAACGCTCGGATTCTTCCATGGGGGCCTCCAGCTACAGCATGAAAGCGGTCAGCGTTGAACCCTACAGCGCGCCGGACAAGAGCTGAGTCGTCGCCCGACGGCTTATCCCCAGTTTCTCCTCTGCCTCCTCCAAGGCCTGCCCTGCGCAGGCCTTATCCACATTTTACGGGGGCAAGCTTGTGGACAAGGCTTTGACAAGCCACCCAAGCCCTTGATTCTTCAGTACTTTTCCCTCCCGCCTCGGCAGCGCGCAGAAATGGTGCAGTCGCCTTCCGCCCATCTCGCGGCGCTGACTTGTCCCCGTCCCGTGAGCGGATATCCACATTTTTTGGGAGCAAGCCTGTGGAGAAGCGCTGGGCAAGTCAGGCAAGGTCTTGATTGCAAAGGACTTTCCTTAGCCAAGGCTGCAGCAGGCAAAAAACGGGCGGCCCGGCAGACCCGATAAGCGTTGCAGGACCTGCAAGGATATCCACATTTTCTGGGAGCAAGCTTGTGGAGAAGCACTTGACAAGCCACTCAAGCCGTTGATTCCAAACAACTTTTCATTATCGCAACTGCGGCTGGCAAAGACCACCCAAATACGCCCGACCTTGGCTTTTCAGCTTGCTCCGGACTCGAAATACGGCATTGCCAGGCGCTTTCGGCAGGATATCCACACATTTTGGGAGCAAGCCTGTGGACAAGCGCTTGACAAGAGATCCAAGTAATTGATTACAAAGGAAAAACTATTTCAGATGCAAACCCGGGCAGTTTTTTGGCGCACCAGTCCGTCCGCCGCAAAGCCGCGCCCAGACTGGCCGAGCGGGGTGATATCCACACTTTTTGGGAGCAAGCCTGTGGAAAAGCACTGGACAAGCCACTCAAGCCATTGATTGTTAAGGGCTTTATGAAAAATGATACGAGACGGGCAAGGCCCGTTGGCCTGCAGCCCTTGCATGGATATCCACATTTTTTGGGAGCAAGCCTGTGGAAAAGCGCTGGGTAAGCGCATCAAGTCGTTGATTGCAAAGGGAATTCACCACCAGGGCAGCGGATGGGCAATCGGCGGGCAACACGGGGAGCAGAAGAGAGGAAAAAGCGATGAGCAGGCCCCGGTGACGGAGCCTGCCCGGAAGGGAGGGACGCACCCCGCGCCGCGCACCGACAAGCTTGCGCCTGACGGGAAGGGAGGACTGCGGCTTCCATTACGTGTGCGACCTGCCGGGTTACGACGCCACTGTCCGGCCTGGGCGTGAAGCATGAAGCTGGGAGAAACTGGCTGACCCGCAGAAAAAAAGGCCTGCGACGCACTCGCATCGCAGGCAACAACATCTGCACAGGGTCAGAGGAGACGTGTTGAAGTCTAGTGGCCGCGTATGACCGCGCCATGACAGTGCACAGGGGATATGAAGGAAAAAGCGAGAACGGCAGCGGCCGGGAGAAAAGTGATACCGAAAATGTCATGAAGCCGTCATAACGACGAACTATAGTGTGAACCTTAGTGCGGTACATGCAACCGATATGCATGATCGCATGGTGTGTTGGACATCTGTCCAGCACACCCTCCTCTCGGAGGCGTCCGCCTCCATGACATTCCCTGAAGAAATTGCTGAAGAAAAACGACGGACGTCTTACCAGACGCCTTCGATGGCCGTGGCCTGCAGTTTGATGCGCGAGACTTCGCCATCGGCGCCTTGCAAGGCCAGATCATCCGGCATGGCCTTGGGCGGCTTGCGGAACCATTCCAGGCACAGTTGCGACAGATTGGTCAGCGCTTTCTTGGCCATGAACTGCTGCAACAGCTCACGTGTCAGTTCCAGGTTGGAAGCCAGGTAGAAGTCGCCCGGCTTGGCCAGTGCCTGCACGTCCGCGCTCATGCGCTGCAAGTCCTTCTGGAACATCTGGCGCGGCACCGGCAGCGGGTGGCCGGCCGAGACCAGCAGCTCCTGGAACAGCGGCGCCATGAAGTCCAGTGCATAGCCATCGCACTGCACCCAGGCGTGGAAGGCATCCTGGTGGCTGGTGACGCTTTGGCCGTCATCCCCCAGTGAACCGAAGGACAGCGCACCGCCCCCATCTTCACGAATCAGGTAGAAGGCCGCACCGGCGACGGGAAAGGCATTGCGCTTGTAGAACTTCTTGAGGATCTGGGCGGCGGTGACGGAAAAGAAGAAACTGGCGGCCGGGATGTCCGCTTCCACGCTGTGCAGCACGGAATGGATGACGCGGAAGATGCGTTGGTAATCGGCCAGGGGGATCAATGGGCGCAGGTTCTGCGCGGAGGAATGTGAGCTTTGCATGGGCGCTATTTTCTCATGGAAAAGAACGGGCAAGCCGGTAGGCCGCTCCACGGGCGTGCCGGACTGCACACTCCCGTTGCGTGACGCGCTTTGGAACAAAAGCGGCTTCACGACTTGCCGTTCCACCCTCAAG
This sequence comes from Herbaspirillum sp. 1173, assembly GCF_031455335.1. Classification (NCBI taxonomy): domain Bacteria; kingdom Pseudomonadati; phylum Pseudomonadota; class Betaproteobacteria; order Burkholderiales; family Oxalobacteraceae; genus Herbaspirillum; species Herbaspirillum sp. 1173. The sequence continues at coordinate 1,717,884 of NZ_JAVDSP010000001.1, forward strand.
ACATGTTTACTGCGCAAAACTCTGCTGCTACTTCTACGGCTACTTCAACTGCTGCTACGCACTGCAACTGCAACTACCACTACAAACCCATTGCAAAACGAAACGACATTGGTTCACTGCTGCTGCGGATGCTTGCTGTTGTTGCAGGCACTACCCCTAGTGCCTCGCAACGGTACTGCCTTTGCTGCTTCACTCCCCCTCGCTTCACTTCCCTTCACTTCCCCTCACTTCCCCTGCTATCCCTCGCCCCCAGGCACTGCTCCCCTGGAATTCAATCCGGCTTCTTCGGTTCCTGCATGAAGCAGGTGCAATCGACATCGTGATACTGTGCGCAGTGCTGCAGCGACGGCCGGGTCAGGCCATTGTCGAACAGCGAACGGTCTTCGGCATCCACCTTCACGTAGCGCAGGGCCGAGGCCATCACCTGCTGGTCGCGCCGGCCGATGTCGTCCAGCGACACTTCCAGGCTGCCCCACTCCTTGTCGGTCTTGACGAAGAGATACATCAGCACGGTGCAGAAGACCAGATAACTGATGAACATCAGGGTGATTTCACCCGGTACGGATTCGGTAACGAAATGCATGGCTGGCTCCTAAGGCAAGATTCTTGGTCAAGGTCTTGCGTGCCAGTCACGACCCCACTGTGTGGTCGGGGGTCCGGGGCACAGACCGTGTTTCATTGGTTCCCATGGTAGTGGCCCAACGTGACTGCGAACATCGGGGAATTCCTGATCCTGCAACGCGGCTTGTCAGCTCGACAGCAAGCTGGCACAAGGCTTTGCCGCATATCAAGCTCTTCCATGACCTGTAAAAGTTACGTGAATTTCATGCCGAGCTGCCGCAGGGAAACAGCCGAAAAAAAACCCGCCAGGCTTGCGCATGGCGGGTTCAGGCTCGAATTGTCCAAGTCCAAGGACGTCTGAGGAGACGCCCTCAATGTACCGGGCTACGCAGCGGCTGAAAACGAAGCATTCGTCATGCGCTTATGCTGTTGATGCATAAGCCTCGCGCTGCCCCTCTCAGCCAGCCTTGACGGGCAGCCATCGCTCTACCAGCCGGGTCCAGAAGGCGGCTCCCACCGGGATGTTGGCATCATTGAAATCGTAGCCTGCGTTGTGCAGCATGGGCTGGCCCTGCCCGTTGCCCACCCGCAAGAAGCAGCCAGGGCGCTGTTGCAGGAAGTAGGCAAAATCCTCGCTGCCGGCAATCGGACCGAAGGGCGCGATCACCTTCTCCGCACCCACCAGTTCCTCAGCCACGCTACGGGCGAATTCGGTTTCGGCATCGCTGTTGACCAGCACCGGATAGCCGCGCAGGTACTCGATATCTGCCCGCGCACCGTAGCTCTCGGCATGCAGCGCCACCAAGGCGCGGATGCGTTCTTCCAGCAACGCGCGCACCTCGGGCTTGAAGGAGCGCACGCTCAACTCCAGCGTGGCGAATTCGGGAATCACGTTGGAGGCCTTGCCCGCATGCAGGCTGCCGACCGTGACCACTGCCGTTTCCATCGGATCGACATTGCGCGAGACCACCGTCTGCAAGGCCATCACCAGGCTGGCGGCGGCCACCACCGGATCGACCGACAGGTGCGGACGCGCCGCGTGGCTGCCGCGCCCGGTGAGGCGGATCTTGACGGTATCGCAGGCGGCCATGAAGGGGCCGCTCCTGAACATGAACGTGCCCGCTTCCACGCCCGGATGATTATGGATGCCGAAGACGGCATCGCAGGGAAAACGTTCGAAGAGCCCATCGGCCAGCATCTTCTGCGCGCCGCTGTCGAAGCCGGCTTCTTCGGCCGGCTGGAAGATCAGGTGCAGCGTGCCATCAAAACGGCGCGTGCGGGCCAGGTGCTTGGCCGCCCCCAGCAGCATGGCGGTATGGCCATCATGGCCGCAGGCGTGCATGGCACCGGGCTTCACGCTGGCCCAGTCCAGGCCGGTTTCTTCGTGGATGGGCAAGGCATCCATGTCGGCGCGCAGGCCGATGCTGCGGGTACTGCTGCCGGCTTTGAGGGTGGCGACCAGGCCATTGCCGCCGATGTGGCGGGTGACGGCATAGCCCCACTCTTCCAGGCGCGAGGCGACCAGGGCAGCGGTATCGACTTCCTCGAAGGACAGTTCGGGATGCTGGTGCAGATGGCGGCGGATGCCGGTGATTTCGTCGTGGATATCGTGCAGGTCGGCGACCTCGCACAGGGCGTGTTCATGCGGGTGACTCATTGTTTCTCCGTGGGGGATGGGCGTCGCGCCAGCACATCGCGGCCCTGCTCGGCCAGGTCCCAGAACAGGCCCGCCATCAGCTGCAGCGACTCGCGCGATACGCTGGCCAGTATATGCTCGTTGGGCGCGTGCTGTGAGCAGGCCGGATAGGAGTGCGGCACCCACAGCGTCGGCAGGCCGAGGGTCTCGGAGAAGACATCGTTGGGCAGCGAGCCTCCCAGGTTGGGCAGCAAGGTCGGTGTCTTGCCGGTGCTCTCCTGCAGCGAGGCCAGGCCCCAGCGCACCCATTCATCATCCGGATCGAGCCGGGTCGCGGAAAACTGCACGCCCGACAGCGTCACCTGCACATCGTCATAGCCGTGCTCATCCAGATGTGCGCGGATGTGTTCGATGAAATGCGCATCATCGCTGCCGACCACGAAGCGGATCTGGCAATGCGCCGTGGCACGCCCCGGAATGGCATTGACGGGGGCCTCCGGATTGCCGGTCTTGAAGGCCAGCACTTCCAGCGTATTCCAGCCGAAGACGCGCTCGGCGGGCGTGAGGTCGGGCTCGCCCCAATCCGGATCGATCTCGGGATCGGTGAGGCCGCCGCCCAGCTTGACGCTGGCCAGGGCCTTGCGCACGCTCTGCGGCAGGGCATCCGGCAGCAAGGCCGGCACGCGGATGGCACCGCGTTCATCGACCAGGCAGGCGATCGCATTGGCCAGGCGCACGCCAGGATTGCGCAGCAGGCCGCCCCAGTTGCCGGAGTGATGGCCGCCGTCGCGCAGATGGCAGGTCAGATCAAAGTTGCAGCCGCCGCGCGAGCCCAGGAACATGGTCGGCGTGGGAGCGTTCACGCGCGGGCCGTCGGAGGCGATGAAGAGATCAGCCTTCAGGCGCTCTGCATACTGGCGGCAGACTTCGTTCAGGCCGGGTGACCCGGTTTCCTCGCCCATTTCCAGGATCAGCTTGACGTTGTAGCCGAGCTTGCCGCCGCGTACCTTCATGACTTCTTCCAGCGCGGCCAGGTTGATGGTGTGCTGGGCCTTGTTGTCGGCGATGCCGCGTCCGTACCAGCGTTCGCCCTCGACCACGATCTCCCACGGCGAGAGGCCGGCGCGCCATTGATTGTCATAGCCGCGCACCACGTCGCCATGCCCGTAGGTCAGCAAGGTGAAGGCGGCCCCCTCCTCGATGCGCTCGGCGATCAGGAAGGGACTGCCGCCCGGCAACGGATTGTCGATCACTTCGCAGTCAAATCCCAGAGAGACGAGATAAGGCGTGATCTCCTGCCGCAGGTAGTCGTAGAGGATGGGCAGGCTGGCCGCTTCCTGGCTCTCGGTACGGATGGCCACGCGGCGCTTCAGGGTTTCCATGAAACGGCCGTCGTCGAAGTAAGCCTGTACGCCGGCGATGGCTTGTGCTCTGCTCATGCTGCTGCTCCTTGGTTTTTTTCAGTTTGGTTCATGTGTTCAGGCGGCTGCCGCCAGCGCCGGAATACCCAGGCCCGGATCGGGCGTCAGCGCCGAGGCCAGCAGCATGCGGGTATACGGATGCTGGGGATCGCTGAAGAGTTGTTCACGTGAGGCCAATTCCACGATGCTGCCCTTGTTCATCACGGCCACCCGGTCCACGAGATGCTCCACCACACCAAGGTCGTGGCTGATGAACAGGTAGGTCAGCCCGAACTCGGCCTTCAGATCCAGCAGCAGGTTCAGGATCTGCGCCTGCACCGACACATCCAGCGCCGAGGTCGGTTCATCGCAGATGAGGATGTCGGGCCGCAGGATCAGTGCCCGCGCAATGGCCACCCGCTGCCGCTGGCCGCCGGAGAGCTGGTTGGGATATTGCGTGTGGGTGCGCTCCGGCATGCCGACCAGATCGAGGATCTGGCGCACCTGGCGAGTGCGCTCGGCAGCATTGCCGATGCCATGCAGCTTTAACGGCAGGCCGACGATCTCGCCTACGGTCTTGCGCGGATTGAGCGACGAATACGGGTCCTGGAAGATCGGCTGGATGTGCCGTGCATGCGCGCGGCGCTCGGTCGGATCGACCTCCTGGCCGTTGATGAGCACGTTGCCCGAGGTCGGCGCCAGCAGGCCCAGCAGCATCTTGGCCAGGGTGCTCTTGCCGCAGCCGGACTCGCCGACCAGGCCCAGCGTCTCGCCGCGATAAAGACGCAGCGACACGTCATCGACCGCCTTCAGTTCACCGGGTGCCTGGAACAGCCCGCGCTTGAGCGGATACACCTTCGACAAGGCGCACAGCTCCAGCGCAATATCGTCGAGCGGTGGCCGTGGTTTCAACAAAGTATTCATGCTGCCACCTCCATCGCCGACACCGGCACATCGAGCTTGAAACAGCGCGCCTCATGCGGCAAGCCAGGGCTGCCCTGCTGCACCATGGGCGGATCCTGTTCGCAGCCGCTGTCGGCCAGAGTACAGCGATTGCGGAAGGCGCAGCCGCTGACCTGCCCGACCAGGCTGGGCACCACGCCCGGAATGGCTTGCAGCCGGCTGCCCGGCAAGGTCTTGCCGCGCACCGGGATGCAATTGAGCAAGCCGCGCGTATAGGGATGGCGCGGCTGCGCGAAGAGTTGGGCCACACCGCTGGTCTCCACCACCTGCCCCGCATACATCACGGCCACGCGATCGGCGATGCGCGAGACGACGCCCAGGTCATGCGTGATGAAGATGACCGCAGTCCCGAACTCCTGCTGCAGTTCGCGGATCATGCGCAGGATCTGCGCCTGGATGGTCACGTCCAGTGCGGTAGTGGGTTCGTCGGCGATGATCAGGTCCGGGCTGCACATGAGCGACATGGCGATCATCACGCGCTGGCGCAGGCCGCCGGAGAGCTGGTGCGGATACTGGCGCAGGCGGTCTTCGGCATTGCTGATGCCGGTCCGGTGCAGCAGGTAGAGCGCACGTTCGCGTGCCTCGCCACGTGTGACGCCCGGCTGCTGCAGCATCGCCTCGCAAAGCTGGTTGCCCAGCGTGTAGGCGGGGTTCAGCGACGTCATCGGCTCCTGGAAGATCATCGACATGCGCTTGCCGCGCAACTGCATGCGCTGCCGCTCGCTCATGGTGTTGAGATCCGCGCCATCGAAGAGGATGTGGTCGGCACTGCATTGCGCCTTGCGCGGCAGCAGTCCCATCAAGGCCAGCGAAGTCATGGACTTGCCACAGCCGGACTCGCCGACCAGGCACAGCATCTCTCCCTTGCGCACCTGGAAATCGATGCCGCGCACGGCATGCAGCATGCCGTTTTCGGTGGGCAGGTCCACCTTCATGTTCTTCACGTCCAGCAATATGCTCATGGTGTGCTCCTTGCGTGAACCCTCAGTTAGTTGCGGCCGTCGGGCGCATTGACATCGCGCAGGCCATCGCCGACCAGGTTGATCGCCAGCACCAGCAGCGCCAGCGCCACACCTGGAATGACGATCACCCAGGGCTTGAAGAACATGTAGGTCTTGCCCTCGGCCACCATCAGGCCCCACGACGGCGTGGGCGGCTGCACGCCCAGCCCGAGGAAGGACAGCGTGGCTTCCAGCAGAATGGCGTGGGCCATTTCGAGCGTCGCCACGACGATCAGTGCACCCATGATGTTGGGCAGGATCTCGCGCAGCAGGATGTAGGGGGTCGAAGCCCCGATGGCCTTGGCGGCCGCGATGAATTCGGCATCGCGCAATTGCTGCGTGGCCGAGCGCGTGACCACCGCAAAGCGGTCCCACAGCAACAGCCCCAGCAGCACGATCACCACCTTCAGCGAGCCACCGACCAGCGAGGCCATGGCCAGCGCCACCAGCACCACCGGCATGGCCAGGCGCGTGGTGATGAGATAGCTGATGACGGCATCGGTACGTCCGCCGAAGTAACCGGCCAGCACGCCCAGGGTGGTGCCGATCAGGCCCGAGATGAGCGCGGCGGCAATGCCGATGGTCAGCGAGACACGCGCACCGAAGATCAGCCGCGAGAGATAGTCGCGCCCCAGCTTGTCAGTACCGAGGATGTGTTCCCAGCTACCCTGGGCCTGCCACACCGGCGGGATCAGGCGCGCCGTGACATCCTGCTCGAAGGGATCATGCGGCGCCAGCAGCGGTGCGAAGATGGCCGCCAGCACGATGATGGCCAGGAACAGTGCCCCCAGCACCAGGCCGCGATGGCCCAGCAGGCGGCGCAGCTTGCGGCGCCACGCCGGCAGCGGTGGCAAGGCCGCACTCAACACGGCAGGGGGCGGCAAAGTGGATGATGAGGTAACGCTCATGTCGTCTCCAGACAAGATCAGCGGGTACGGATGCGCGGGTCCAGCAGCGCATTGATGACATCGGCCAGGAAGGTCAGGCCAATGTAGAACATGGCGATGATGAGCACCACGGCTTGCACCACGGGATAGTCGTTGCGCGAGATGGCGTCCCATGCGAGCTGACCCAGCCCCTGCATGGAGTAGACCGATTCGATGACCACCGAGCCCCCCAGCATGAATCCCAGCTCAACTGCCGCCAGCGCCACCACCGGGATGACCGCATTGCGCAAGGCATGCTTGAACACCACCCGTGATTTGGAGAGGCCCTTGGCACGTGCCGTGCGGATGTAGTCCGAACCCAGCACCTCCAGCATGCCCGAGCGGGTCAGCCGCATCATGGCCGGCATGGCGTAGTAGCCCAGCGCCACGGCCGGCAGGATGAAATGCTGCCAGCTCTCGTTGCCGGCCACCGGCAGCCAGTGCAGGGTGACGGCGAAGAGGAGGATCAGCGTCAGGCCGAACCAGAAGCTGGGCATGGCCTGCCCCACCACGGCGATCAGCAGCGCCGTGCGATCCAGCCAGGTATCGCGATAGAGCGCCGCCAGCACGCCCAGTGGAATGGCAGTCAGGATCGCCAGCAGCAAGGCACTGCCGCCGAGTTTGAAGGTGATGGGCAGGCGTTCGGAAATCATTTCCATCACCGGCCCCTGGAAGTAGAAGGACTTGCCGAAGTCGAGCTGCACGGCGCGGCCCAGCCAGTCCACGTATTGCGTGGTCAGCGGGCGGTCCAGGCCGAACTGGGTACGCACCGATTCGACCTGGGCTGCCGTGGCCTCCGGCCCGGCGATGGAGACTGCCAGGTCACCGGAGAGATGCAGCAAGGTAAAGCTGACGACGGACACCGTCAGCGCTACGCACAAGGCGATGGCGAGGCGGCGCAGGAGGTAGATCAACATGGCGATCCTTCCTTGCAAAAGCTGGGCGGATGACGTCAGGAGCGGCGCACGCAGTGCGTGCGCCACCGGGTTTATTTCCAGGAGGCTTCGTAGAAGCGCGGCAACTCGTCCGGATATCCCTGGAACTTCAGCTGCGCATTGAAGGCATAGAAGGTCGAATAGGAGAACATCGGTGCCACGTAAGCCTGCTTGGAAATGAGTTCCTGCGCCTTGGTGTAATTGGCCTTGCGCACCGCCGGGTCGATGGAGGTATCGGCGGTCTGCAGGAACTGCTGCAATTGCGGATCCTTGGTGATGTCATCGGCACCGCCCTTGAAGTAGACACCGGCAAAGGCCGAGGTATCGTTCATCGAGAACGAGCCCCATGAATAAAAGCTCATGGGTGTCTTGCCGCTGCGGTATTCGGTCTGCAGGGCCGCGAACTTCATGTAATGCAGCCGTGCGCGGATGCCGACCTTGCGCAGGTCGCCGATGATGGCTTCGGCGATTTCACGCTCGCGGTAGGCGTAGATGTCGGTATCGAAGCCGTTCGGATAACCGGCTGCCGCCAGCAGCTCCTTGGCCTTGGCCGGGTTGTAGTCAAACTTGATGGCGGCGTTGCTGTCGCAGCCGAACTGCGTGCGGAAACAGGCGGTATAGACCGGCTGGCTGCCGCCGCGCATCAGGTTCTCGGCATAGCCCTTGCGGTTGATGGCGTGATTGACCGCCTGGCGCACGCGCACATCCTTGAAGGGAGAATTGGGCGCGGAGGTGCCGGTCGCATCCAGGGTGATGAAGCCCACGCGCATGGTCTCGCCACTCTGCACGGTCAGCTTGGGATTGGTCTTGAGCGAATCGGCCTGGTCGGGCGGCACGCGCCAGATCCAGTCGATGGCTCCGGTCATCAGTTGCGCGGCACGCGTTTCCGGATCGGGGATCACCACGAACTTGATGTTGCCAATCGAGGGCTGGCCCTGCGGGCTGTCCTTGAAGTAGTTGCCGTTCTTGACCAGCGTCACGCCCTGTCCCGGGGTCACGCTGGTGACCTTGTAGGGACCGGTGCCGATGGGGGCCTTGGAAAAACCTTCCAGTCCGACCTTCTTGAAGTAGGCCGCCGGATAGATCGGCAGCGGACCGGCCAGATATTCGAGGGCAGCGGGGAACGGCCCCTTCAGGTTGATGCGCACCTGGTAGTCGCCCAGCTTGTCGACGCTCTTGATCCAGTCGGTGTTCTGGCGTGTGACCGCCTTGGATTCCGGCGAGACGGCGTAGTTGAAGGTGAACACCACATCGTCAGCGCTGAACTTGTCGCCGTTCTGGAATTGCACGCCCTGGCGCAGATCCAGCACCAGCGCAGTGGGCGACTCCCACTTCCAGGCGGTGGCCAGTTGCGGCTTGTACTCGTTGGTCTTGGGATCGCGATAGATCAGCGTGTCCCAGATCAGGTGCGCCAGGATCACGCCTTCGCGCAGGTTGTTGTGGTACTGGCTGATGTTCTCGACTTCGCTGTCGGAAGCGTAGATGAGGGTGTCGTTGGCCTTGCCGGCATGGGCTGCCATCGCGCTCATGGCCCCCGCCACGAATACCGCGCAACGTGACCAGCGCATGAGGGATTTCGGTAGTGCGTTCATTCCTGCCCCTTCGTTCGAATAAGACAATTTAGAAAAAATCGCGACGTCGGGGCTGATACTAGGCTAGGATTTATCGATGCCACAATCATCAAATTTCTAAGCCTGCGTTGCCGAATCCAGAACGCAGAAATGCTGCACCACAATGAGACCACCCTGGCAAAAGCCGCATCGCTGCTGGGCTGCGGGGCGTGGAGCAGGTGCAGCATCGCAGTGCGCGCCCAGCCCGCAAGCACTGCACCAAAGCCGTGAAGCACGCACCAAATAAAGCGCGAAATTATTTGCACCGACCGGGTAAAGTGCCGGTCAGCCTTGGTCAGGACGGAAGGAGTCACCGGATGAAATCACAGCAACTGCAAGACACCGCGCTGCGCTACTTTCTCGAAGTAGTCCGCTGCGGTTCCATCAGCGAAGCCTCGCAGCGCCTCAACGTGGCCAGCTCGGCCATCAGCCGCCAGATCAGCAGTCTCGAAGAGACGCTCGATACGGTTCTGTTTGAACGCCGTCCACGGGGCATGGTGCTCTCGGCGGGTGGCGAAATGCTGGCCGCGCATGCGCGCAAGATGGCCCTGGAGGCAGACCGCGTGGTGGCCGACCTGCAGGCCCTCAAAGGCTTGCGCAGCGGGCGTGTGCGGCTGTCGGCCTCGGAAGGTTTTGCGATCGATTTCCTGCCGCGCCTGATCAACGCTTTCCAGAAAAAATATCCGGGCTTCGTGTTCCAGCTCTTCGTGGGCGCGCCGGCAGTCGTGTCGCGCCAGGTGCGCGAAGGCAATGCCGATATCGGCCTGACCTTCGCACGACTGCCCGAGCCGGAGATCAAGGTCGTGCACCGCCAGCCCGGCCCGATTGCGCTGGTGATGCGCAACGATCATCCGCTGGCGCGCTTCCGCCATGTGTCGCTGGGCCAGCTCAAACCTTATCCTCTGGCGCTGCCCGACCCGACCACGACGCTGCGGCAATTGTTCGACATCGCCTGCAGCCGCCAGCAAGTGGTGATCGAACCGGTGATGACCAGCAATTACATCCAGTCGCTGCACAACTACGTGCTCGATAACGACGCGCTCTCCATCACCGGCGACGTCACCGTGCGCTACCGCATCGAGCGCGGTGAACTGACCATGCGGCCGATCCGCGATTGTCCGAGCGATGGCCGCTTCGTCGAAGTGCAGACCCTGGCCGGACGGACCTTGCCGCGCAGTGTCGAGATTTTCCTGGATTACCTGGTCGCGGAATTGAGCAAGGACCTGTAAAACGCAACAACGCAACGCGGCCGCTACAGAAGCGGCCGCGTTGTTTCTTCTTTCAGCTTTTCAGCAGGTCAGTGCATCGCTCAGAAGCGCCAGCTGGCTTTGATCGCCGCCGACTGGTTGATGAAACCGCTGCGGCCTTCGGCATCGAAGCGCAACAAGATGTCGGCCGCTTCCACCAGCTTGAAGCGATAGCTCACACCCGCTTTCAACAACCACGGCGAGCGAGCGGGTCCGGGCGTGGTGAAGGACTGGCCCGGCGCACCGGCATAGGTGGCCACCAGGTCATCGCGATCGTTGATGACGTCATAGCTGGCACCGAGGTAGGTACTGATCTGCGAAGACGTTGTCAGCGCGTAGTTCAGGCGCGCCGCCGTGCCGAGCAACAGGGCCCGGCTGCGCTTGCCCTGCACCGACAGGTTCAGGTCCCCTGCCCCGTTCTCGCCGTAGGACGGGCTTTGCAGGCGGGTGTAGTCGAGCTGCAGGGCCGGTACCAGGCTCATTGCTTCACTCAGCGGCAGCGTGAACGATACGTTCGTGCCCAAATGCGCATGCCAGCTCTGGAAGCGGCTGCTGGCGATGCGATTGAGGCCACCGAACTGCATCTGGCGATCCAGGCGGTTGCCATTGCGGCCCAGGTCGGCTTGCCAGCCGAGTGATATCTCTCCCAACGGGAGGCTGCCGTAGAGGGCCACCATGTTGGACTCGATGCGGCTGCGACTGCCGGTGCCGGTGATGGCGGCATTGCCGCTGGCACTGGTGCTGGCGTAGGCGTAGGACAGGCCGGCGCGTGCGCTGTCGAACTCCATCTCGGCACCGGCTGCCAGGCCCGAAGTGCTGGCGCTGAAGCCGGACTCGCCGCCACGGTCGCCCTGGTTGGTGCGCGACTCGAAGGGCATGATCCACACCTGGCGGTCGCCGCCTGCCTCGCCTGAGGACAAGCCGCTGCCTGCAGCGGCGCTGCCCATGTTGCCGCTCTCGGTGCGGGTGGCGATGACGCGGTTCAGGGACGCCATGGTGCCACGGATGGCACTGGCGCTGACGTCCCTGGGCAAGGTCTGGCTGACGGCGCGCAGCAGGCTTTCCGCATCGGGCATGCGGCCCAGGGCGGTGACCACCTGGGCCATGTCCGCCGTGGAGGGCTGGCGGATCTGGCGGTCCAGTACCGGGGCGACCCGTGCAGCGGCCGTGGCGGCGTCGATGAGTGTGGCCGAGGGGCGCACTGTGGGGGCGGGCGCTGGAGCCGGTGATGCTGCTGCAGGGGTTGCGGGTGCTGCTGCCGGTGCTGCCGATGCTGCAGCCGGTGCCGCCGGTGCCGCCGGTGCCGCCGGTGCCGCTGGAGCTGCTGGTGCTGCTGGTGCTGCTGGTGCTGCTGGTGCTGCCGGTACTGGTTTATTTGCGGCCGGACCAGTTGGAGCTTGCGTGGTGGACGCTTGGGTGGTCGTAGCCTGTACAGCTGGAGCCGGTGCAGTGGATGCTTGAGTACTCGTTGCCTGTACAGCTGGTGCAGGTGGAGTGGACGCCTGAGTACTCGTGGCCTGTACAGCTGGTGCAGGTGAAGTGGATGCCTGAGTGCTCGTGGCCTGTACAGCTGGCGCTGGCGTAGTGGATGCCGGTGTGCCAGTTGGCTGTACAGCAGGCGCTGGCGTAGTGGATGCCGGTGTGCCAGTTGCCTGTACAGCTGGCGCTGGCGCAGTGGATGCCGGTGTGCCAGTTGCCTGTACGGCTGGCGCAGGTGTACTGGACGCCTGCGTGCTGGTCGCCTGTACGGTTGAAGCCGGTGTACTGGACGCATCCGTGTTCGTTGGCTGTACGGGCGGAGCAGGTGTAGCGGCCGGCTGCGTGCCCGTTGCTTGTATGGCAGGGGTCGGTGTCCCCCCCGCATCCGGCGTCAGCACCGCCTGGGCGACCTGCTGAATGCTGGTCGCGTCGACGATGTTCAGGTCAAGCGCAGTAGCGGACACCACAGGCTTGAAGTCGAACAGCAGGGAATTGTCCGTGACATTCAGGCGCGGTGCCGTGAGGCTGCCGGCCGTGACCACGCCGGCCAGTGTCTGGCCGCTTCCCAGACTGGCGGTCTTGTAGACATCCACGGCCAGGTGCGCGTCGGGCGCGAAGCTGGCCGCACCGGTGACCGACAGCTTGCCGTATTGGCTGGCACTGGCCACGCCCACGCTCAGGGTCTGGTCCGTCGCCAGGCTGAAGGCCGGAACGCTCAAAGTGCCCGCGGCGATGGTGGTGTTGCCGCTGTAGCTGAGCGGACCGAGCACGTGCAATGTCCCGTCCCCCTGCTTGACCAGGCTGCCCTTGCTGCGGCCATCGGCGATGCCGGCATGGAGCGTAAGCGTGAAAGCCTGGGTATCGAAGCGCCCTTCGCCACTGACGCTGACCACATTGCCCATGGCCAGTTGGTCGGCCGCCGCACGCAAGGTGGTGCCATCGGACATGGCCAGCGGGCCGGTGCCCAGCGCGGTGGAAGACGCCACGCCGAGCGTGCCGCCCTCCAGCCGGGTGCCCCCCGAATAGCTGTTGTTGCCCGACAAGATGAGGCTGCCCTCGCCGGTCTTGACCAGGCTGCCGACGTAATCGGCATCGGTCTTTTTGCGGGCGGCGTCGAGATAGGTGGCCTGGGCGTGATAGTCGCCCAGCGCCACCGTGGCCGGATCTGCGGCGATCAGCCTGGCCATCAACTCCTCCTTGCTCAGCGTGGGACCGCTGCCGGACTGCTTGAGCAGGGCCGCTGCCAGCGGATTGGCGGCGACTGCCTTGTCGGCTTGCTGGAAGGCAGTGTTGTCCTCTTTCTTCTTGCTGGCCTGGAAGGTGGCATTGCGCTGCGCGCGTGTCTGGACCAGTGCCATGGCCTGGCCATAGCCGCTCTCCACATTCGATGCGATCTGGACCGCCGCGCTGGCAGCGGCCGCCTGCAGGGCATCCGGCGAGGCAGCCTCACGGGCTGCCAGCTGGGCACGGTCATCGCTCTTGCGCTGGATCAGCGCGGCTTCGGAGATGTCGTTGCTCCAGGTGTCGCTGCGGCCGGCGGCGATGTTGGCGTTGAAGACACCCAGCAATTGTCCCGGACCATTCAGGGCCTTGTTGAGGTCCGGCACACCCCAGCCGAACATGGCATTGGGCACGTCCGCCGGACCGCTGCCCAGATGCTTGGCGGTAGTCAGCAGGATGGTGCGGATGGCCTGGTTGTCGAGGTCGGGATAGCGCTCCATGAGCAGCCCCAGTGCGCCGGTCACGTGCGGGGCGGCCATGGAGGTGCCGGAGGCGTTGACCAGGTCGGTGTCGGAAGTGATGTTCAGACTGGTGATGGCCGAGCCGGGGGCGGACACACACCAGTACCTGGCCAGTCCACACTGGTTGGAGAAGCTGGGCAGCACCGAACTGGCATTGATGGCGGCCACCGCGATCCAGTTCTGTTCCAGCTCCGGCCGGAAGTAAGGCAGCGCCGAACGGATATTGATGTTGGCCTTGGCGGAATTGCCGGCCGCCCAGACCATCAGCGTATTGGAGTCTTTCGCCACATCGGCGGCGGCATCCAGCCAGCTTTTCTTGCCACCACCCTGCAGGCGATCGTAGGCCGCGGCCACGCCGCCGATGCTGCTGAAGTCATCGCGCGAATCCGGACTGCCCCAGCTGCTGTTGATGACCCGCACACCGGCATTGGCGAGGTTGCCGTAGGCTGCCTTGAAGTAGTTGTAATCCGCGTTCACGCCATAGACCAAACTGTCGGTGCCGTTGGTATTGGTGATGTGGTAGTCGCTGGCGAAGGCCACCCCCATGATGCCCGCGCCGTTCTTGGCCGCGGCGATGGTGCCAGAGACGTGGCTGCCGTCCTGATATTGCGAACCGTCATTGGCGTAGGTGCCGGTGACGGCCAGGGCCTTGACGTTGCGGGTGACGAACTCGGCGTGGGACAGCAAGAGCCCGGAATCGACCGCGCCCAGCTTGATGCCCAGGCCCGAGAAGCCGGCCGCGTAGGCGTACTGGGCATTCATGGCCCCCAGCCCCCAATCGGTCTGGAATTCCTTGTTGCCTGTCCAGCTGGCCAGGGCGGCGGCAGAGTCGGTGGTGGTACTGCCATCGTAGTTGACGAAACTCTGGGCGCCAGCGGGCAGGCTCAGGGCCGGGCTCAGGGTCAGCAGTACGGCGGTGCAGAGACGGTGTAGGCGCAAGCCGGCGGGCGGCGTGGTGCAGGCGGACTTGTCCTGCTTCTTTTTGTGTTTCATCTTCCCTTCCTCGGTCGATCTTTTGGAATTGGCCGGGTCATCGGGAAGGCAAACCCGTCCCCCGTCCTTCTTGTCGTCGCCCCTTGGTGCCGGTTCGGACCGGCTTTTGTAGGGGCGCATTGTCGGGGGACAAGGTCTTTCTGGACATTGTCTTTTGGTGCTGTTCAGGGCGGAGGGAGGTGAAGCTTCGTACCTCAGGTGAGGGGGCGACCGAAGGGAGGATGACGCGCGAAACCCGTCTGCGGGTCACTGCCAAAAGGAAGAAGCGTCAGTGCCGTCCATGCAAAGGCACCGAGAAAAGAGAGGATAAGAAAATCGCCGCAGGCATTGCAGCCTGCGGCGATGTGAAGAAAACGGAGAAAACGGAGGTGGCTGATACGGGGCTCATCACCCGTATCGGCTGCCGCATGTCAGAGCGCTTCCTCCGACCACCCCAGCCCCAGCGCCTTCTGAATTCCCACAAAACTGCGCGTCAGATTGGCCTCGGCCTGCAACAGATTCTGCTGCGCGGTGATCTGCTGCCGCGTGGTGTCGAGCACTTCGATCAGCGTCCCGGTACCTGCCTGATAACGCTGCCGCGCCAACACCAGCGCACGGTCGGCGGAGACCTTGGAACGCGCGATGGTGGCCACGCTCACCCGGCCATAGCGGAAGCGCGAGAGCGCGTCTTCGGCATCACGCAAGGCTTCCAGCACGGACTGGCGATACTTCATCTCGGCCTCGTCGCGCAAACGCTCTGCTTGCGTGACACGTGCCTTGGCGCGGCCAAAGTCGAGGAAATTCCAGCTCAGCATGGGTGCGCCCAGCGCCGCAAAATCATCCAGGCGCGTCAGGTCCGAAGGATGTGTTCCACCCAGCCCGATCACGCCGAACAGCTTCAGGCTCGGATAGCGCGCCGCTTCAGCCTGCCCGATCTTGGCCGTATCGGCGGCCAGCGTGCGTTCAGCAGCGCGGACATCAGGACGACGACGCAGCAGCGAGACAGGATCTCCCACCGCCACCTGCTGCGGCGGCAGCGGCACGGGGGCTGTGGCCGCCAGTTCGCTGTCCAGCGTGCCCGGCTCCTGTCCCAGCAGCGTGGCCAGTTGGTTGAGGTAGGCATCGCGCTCGGCCTGCAGCGGGACCAGGTCGGCACGACTGGCATCAAGCTGGTTCTGCACGCGCAGCTGATCCAGCGAAGAGGCCGTGCCGCGCTCGACACGCTGCCCGGTCAGCTGCAGCATCTGCTCCTGCGCCTGCACCGCTTCCTGGCCCAGCGACAGACGCAGCTGGCGGTCGCGCAGGCTGATGTAGGCATTGGCCACTTCAGCGGCCAGGCTCACCTGTACATCAGCCAGCGAGGCCTGCGCCGCATCGGCCGTGGCCGTGGCCGCTTCCACCGCTCGGCGGCGGGCACCGAAAAGATCGATCTCCCAGCTCGCATCAAAACCCACGCTGTAGAGATTGGCGCTGGTCGGCGAGCCATTGCCGGAGCTGGACCCGCCGGTCAGCGCGCCCAGGTTGGCCGGCGGCAGGCGCGCATGTCCGGCCAGGGCCGAAGCACCGACGCTGGGGGCGGCATTGGCCTGTTCCAGCGCCAGCCCCGCACGCGATTGCTGCAGACGGGCACGCGCCACGCCCAGATTTGGATTGGCTTGCAGGGCGCGCTCGATGAGGCTGTTCAGTTCGCTGTCGCCCAGGCCTTGCCACCATTGATTGATCGGCGCGGCGCTATTGGCGCTGTCGCCGCCGCGGACGAATTGCTGGCTGTGTGCCGCTTGCGGGGCGGCTTCGGGCGGGCCGGCGTAGTCCGGTCCGAGGGCGGAACAGCCGGCCAGCAGCGCAGCGGCCGCCAGCGCGATCAGGCGCACGGCCGGGAAGGAGGAGTAAGTCTTGTCCATGTTGATCATCAATGAGAAGCCACCGGTGCGGCATTGGTCGGCAAGGGGCGCAGGAACAGCACCAGCGGAGTCACGCAGAGGATGGCCACGCCCAGCATCCAGAACAGGTCGGCATAGGTCATGGTCAGCGCCTGCGCCTGGATGGTCGCGCCCATGAGCTGGATTGCCACATCCTGCCCGCCCAGCAGATGGGCTTGCGCGGCGATGCCGGACTGCACCAGGTCGGAATTGGCGTTGAGGCTTTCTTCCAGGCGGCGGCTGTGCAACCACAGCCGCTGGTCCTGGATCACGGCAATGGCTGCCAGCGCCAGCGAGCCACCCAGGTTGCGCGCGGCACTGTAGAGGCCGGATGCATCCCCGGCCTGCGACGGCGGCACCGAGCGGATCGCCGCCTGATTCAGGAACAGCATCGCCAGCACCGTGCCCACCCCGCGTATCAGCTGCGAGGCCACGAAGGAGCCGCCATAGGACAGCGGGCTCAGGTCGGTCTCGATGAAAGCCGAGGTAGCCAGCAGCAGGAAACCGGTGCCCACGGCAATGCGGATATCCACCAGCCGCATCAGCAAGGGCGTGAAAGGCATCATGAGGATCATCGGCACGCCCGAGAGCAGCACGATCCAGCCCGATTGCAGCGAGTTGTAGCCGGCAATGCCGGAGAGGAATTGCGGGATCACGTAGGCCGTGCCATAGAGCGCCACGCCGACGATCATGGCCATCATCACCACGGAACCGAACTGGCGGTCGCGCAAGAGCCGCAGCTGGATCACAGGATGGCGCGCGCGCACCTGTCCGATGGCCAGCAGGATGAAGCCGAGTACGGAGGTGGCCGCAAGCCAGCGGATATCCGGGGAGGAAAACCACTGCTCGCGCTCGCCCTCTTCCAGCACCACCGTCAGCCCACCCAGCCCCAGTGCCAGTCCGGCGATGCCGAACCAGTCGGCCTCGGCCAATTGTTCGAACTTGGGACGTTCATAGGGAATGGCCACCAGCAGCAAGGTGATGAGGGCCGCACCCACTGGCAGGTTGATGAAGAAGGCATAGTGCCAGCTGACGTTCTCGGTCAACCAGCCACCCATCACCGGCCCCAGCACCGGACCGAGAATGGCGGTCGCACCGAACAGGGCATTGCCGACCGGCTGCTGCGAACGCGGCAGGCGCGTGGCGATGATGGTCATGGCGGTGGGAATGAGCGCGCCACCGGTGAAACCCTGTCCGACCCGGCCCACGATCATCATCGGCAGTGTGGTCGAGAGGCCGCACAGCACCGAGAACAAGGTGAAGAGACTGGCCGCCGTCAGCAGCAGCACGCGCAATCCCAGCAGCCGTTCCAGCCAGGCTGACATGGGGATGATGACGATCTCGGCCACCAGGTAGGCGGTGGCGATCCAGGTGCCTTCAGTGCCTGAAGCTCCGATTTCACCCTGGATGGTGGGCAGCGAGGAATTGACGATGGAGATATCCAGCGTGGCCATCAGCGCACCCAGCGTGCCGGCCGCAACCGCCAGCCAGGCGGAGGCATCGGCTTTCTCCGGCTGGGCGCCCTGCCCGATGGGCTGGGCGGGGGCCGCGCCGCTCACTGCGACTCCTTGCGGGTGGCGTTGGTCTCGCTGTTGCGTTCGCGCAGTTCACGCAATTCATCTTTGGCCGCGATGGTGTTGACTTCCACCGTCACCGACAGGCCGGCCACGAAGGCACGGGTTTCTTCCGGCGTGGCATCGACGGCCACGCGCACGGGCACGCGCTGGACGATCTTGGTGAAGTTGCCGGTGGCATTCTGCGGCGGCAGCAGCGAGAACTGGGCGCCGGTACCCGGCGAGAGGCTTTCCACATGGCCGTGGAATTCCACGCCCGGCAAGGCATCGACCTTGATGATGGCAGGCTGGCCGATGCGCATGATGCCGATCTGGGTTTCCTTGAAATTGGCCGAGACGTAGAAGCGGGTCGGCACCACGGTCATCATGCGCGTACCGGGCGAGACGAACTGGCCGACGCGGACCTGCTTGTCACCGATGCGGCCATCGACGGCGGCGCGGATCTCGGTATAGCCGAGGTTGACGCTGGCAGCATCGTATTGCGCCTTGGCCGTCTCGCCCTGGGCCTGCGCCTGGCGCACCTGGGCCTGCAGCGAGCGTACCCGCAGCTGCGCCGCATCCAGCGCGGCACGACGGGCGGCGACCGTACTGCGGGCCTGGGCCTGCTGGTTGCGCAGGGTGGTCAGGCGTTCACGCGTTTCGGCACCGGAAGCCGCCAAGGGCGTGTAGCGCTCCACTTCGGCGCTGGCGAAGCGAGCATCTTCATCGGCTGAGGCAAGCTGGGCCTTGGCCTGCGCAATGGCGGCCTGTTGCTCGGCCAATTGGGCATGGGCGGCTTCCTCGCTGGCGCTGGCGGCGTCGATCTGGGCCTTGGCCTGGGCGGCTTGCGCCGAATAATCGCGCGCATCGATGCGCACCAGCGGCTGGCCAGCCTTGACGATCTGGTTGTCCGCCACCAGCACCTGGTCGACATAGCCGGTCACCTTGGAGGACACCGTCACGCTGTCGGCCTGGACGAAGGCATCGTTGGTGCTCTCCAGATACTTGCCGCGGAACTGGTAGTACAGCACCCAGGCCGCCACGATCACCAGCACCAGCAAGCCCAGCGTACGCAGGATGAAGCGGGCGCGCGGACTCATGCGTTTCTTGGGAGCGTTGTTCTTGTTGCTGCCGTTGGTGGAGGCATCCGGCCGGGAGGGACTGGCTTCTGTATTGCTCGGTGTGTTGCTGGGTGTGGCGTCGGTCATCTTTTTTATCCTAATATCTGGGCGCGGAGGGCTGCTAACTGAATCAATACACTGGGCAACACTGTATTGATACGGAGCAATACACTTCACGCACCAGCACCAATACAGTGGCAATACGGGGTCAATACAGCTTTCCCCAACCGAACGGGGAAATTAATGAGGTACCATATGATATGGTATCTGGAAAAATCATGTCTACAGGCTTTACAAACGATGACAGCAGCAGTGCCGCCGAGGCGCTGCGCGACTTCTACATCCGCTCGCACCGCACGCTGGACAAGCTCATGGCCGGCGAAGGAGCCTCATTGGCGCGCAACAAGATGCTCGGCCACATCGAACGCAACAGCCCGGTGCGCGCGGCCGACCTGGCCACGGCCTTTGGCTTCGCGCCGCGCACCATCACCGAGGCCATCGATGCCCTGGAGCGCGACGGACTGGTCCAGCGCAATGGCGACACCACTGACCGCCGGGTCAAATACATCGCTTTGACAGCGTCGGGAAAAGAAGTGCTGCGGGCCTCGGAGCCGGTGAAAAAAACCTTCATCGACGGACTGTTCGCTGCCCTGAGTGAAGAGGAAATCGGGGCGCTGACCACTGTATTGGGCAAACTCAACCATCGGCTGGCTGAATTGGAAGAGGTGTATTCCTCGAACGCCCCTGTGCCAGCCGCAGCAACGGATGAGCTACCCGCCAAACGCAGCCGCAAGAAAAGCTGAAACGAACGAACAGGTAAAAAAAACGCTCCCGCAAAGGGGAGCGTCAGACAGACTGCGCGGCCAGATCGCTGGCCGCGTTCACCGCCATGCGTCACAAATCGGCGAAGCGATCAGTGGCCGCGATCAGCTGATCAAGGATGCCGGGCTCGTTGTAGGCATGACCGGCGCTGTCGATCAGGTGCAATTGCGAACCGGGCCAGGCCTGGTGCAGGTCCCACGCCGACTTGGCCGGGGTGGCCAGATCATAGCGGCCCTGCACGATCACGCCGGGAATGCCTTCCAGGCGCGAGGCATTGGCCAGCAACTGCCCCTCCTCCATGAATCCCTTGTTGAAGAAGTAGTGGTTCTCGATGCGCGCAAAGGCCAGCGCGAATTGCGCATCGTTGAAGGAATCGATCAGGCGTTCATCGGCCACCAGCGTGATGGTGCTGGCTTCCCAGCGGCTCCAGGCACGCGCGGCCTGCAGCTTGGCCGCTTCGTCGTCGCCGGTGAGGCGCTTGCGATAGGCATGCACCAGGTTGCCGCGCTCGGCGGCAGGGATCGGGGCCAGGAATTCGTCCCAGCGATCCGGCACCATCCACGAAGCACCCTCCTGGTAGTACCAATCCAGCTCGGCCTGGCGCAGCAGGAAGATGCCGCGCAGGACCAGTTCGGTCACGCGCTGCGGATGGGTCTGCGCGTAGGCCAGCGCCAGCGTGCTGCCCCAGGAGCCGCCGAAGACCTGCCAGCGCTCGATGCCTAGCAGTTCGCGCAGGCGTTCGATGTCGGCCACCAGATCCCAGGTGGTGTTGGCATCGAGGTTGGCATGCGGCAGCGAGCGGCCACAGCCGCGCTGGTCGAACAGGACGATGCGGTATTTCTCCGGGTTGAAGAGACGGCGATGCGAAGGACCGCAACCGCCACCGGGGCCACCGTGCAGGAATACCACCGGCTTGCCCTTGGGGTTGCCGCAGACTTCCCAGTAGACCTGGTGACCATCACCGACGTCGAGCAGGCCGTGGTCATGCGGTTCGATGGGAGGATAGAGGCCGCGCAGGGTGGCAGGAGCAGAAGTGGTCATCAGCAGATCCTTGAGGGTGAAGACAAAAGATGCAGTATAGGGTGTGCGTGAAAGGAACGCAGAGTCCTCATTCCACCACGAGTTCCGGATTGTTCTTCACTTCGTTGAGCACGAAGAATGAACGCAATTGCCGCACGCCCGGCAGCCGCAGCAGCGTATTGGCGTGCAGGCGGTTGAAGGCCTGCAGGTCCTTCACGCGCAGCTTGATCCAGTAGTCAAATTCCCCGGCCAGCAGCAGGCACTCCTGCACGGCGGCGATCTCGCGCACCGCTTTCTCGAACTCGGCAAAGCTTTCGGGAGTGGAACGGTCCAGCACCACGCCCACGGTAACCAGCACCGGCAGGCCCAGTTTCTCGGGGTCGAGGATGGCGCGCACTTCCTTCACATAGCCCTCATCCATCAGCCGCTTGGTGTGGTTCCAGCAGGCGGTGGC
This sequence comes from Herbaspirillum sp. 1173, assembly GCF_031455335.1. Lineage (NCBI taxonomy): Bacteria > Pseudomonadati > Pseudomonadota > Betaproteobacteria > Burkholderiales > Oxalobacteraceae > Herbaspirillum > Herbaspirillum sp. 1173. The sequence goes on from NZ_JAVDSP010000001.1 coordinate 1,739,245, forward strand.
GCTCATGCCCAGCTTCTTGGCCAGCTCGGCATTGCCGATGCGGCCGTCCTTCTGCAGCGCCTTGAGGATGCGCTTGTCCATGCGGTCCAGTGACATGATGAATCTTTCTCTTAAATATTGTTTATCACAATTTTCTTTGCATTAAATAATTTACATCGCTTTTTCATCACGAATCATGCCATAAATTCGGAAGCACCATTTTAATCCTCCGGCGTAAAGTTGATCCCGGCGATTCACCATGAATCGAACCAGATTCGGACCCCTTTCGACCATCCAACTGAACCGGAGCACTCCATGCTGGCACTCGACAAACTCTTCCCTCGCAAGACCCTGGGCTTCTTCCCCTCCCCCATCCACAAGCTGGAACGCTTGTCCGCCATGCTGGGCGTGGAAGTGTGGGCCAAGCGCGATGACGTCTCCTCGGGCCTGGCCTTCGGCGGCAACAAGATCCGCAAGCTGGAATGGCTGGTGGCCGATGCCCTGGCCAAGGGCTGCGACACCCTGGTCTCGATCGGCAACATCCAGTCCAACCACACGCGCCAGGTCTGCGCGGCCGCTGCCGCCGTGGGCATGAAGTCCTATACCGTGCAGGAAACCTGGCTGGAATGGGATGATCCGGTCTACGACAAGGTCGGCAACATCCTGCTGACCCGCATCATGGGCGGCAACCCGATCATGGGCGGCTATGGCTACTCCACCACCGAGAAGGACACCTGGGCCCGTGCCCTGGAAGAAGTGCGCGCCAAGGGCGGCAAGCCCTATGCGATTCCGGCCGGCGCATCGGACCACCCGCTGGGCGGCCTGGGCTATGCCAACTTCGCCGACGAAGTGGCGATGCAGGAACAGCAGCTGGGCATCTTCTTCGACAACATCGTGGTGGCGACCTGTACCGGTTCCACCCAGGCCGGCATGGTGGTCGGTTTCGCCGCCCAGGAGAAGCGCCGCCGCGTGATCGGCATCGACACCGCCGACGATGAAGCCATGACCCGCCGCGCCGTCACCAAGATCGCCAACGACACCAGCGAACTGATCGCCGCCAAGGGTGGCCAGCGCGTGGTGGTGCGCGATGCCGACATCGAGATCATCCCCGACTACAGTGGCCCGGCCTACGGCCTGCCGAGCGAGCAGACCATCGCCGCCATCCGCACCGCCGCCGAAATGGAAGCCATGCTGACCGATCCGGTGTATGAAGGAAAATCCATCGATGGCTTGATCGACATGGCCAAGAAGGGCCATTTCAAGGGCCAGCGCGTGCTGTATGCCCACCTTGGCGGTGCCCCGGCACTGAACGCTTATTACAAGGCCTTCGAAGATCCGGAAAACCTGACCAAACTGGCCCGCGAAGCGCGTTACAAGGAGTAAGCGGAATCCCCGCGCACAGGCGGATATCCTGATAGCGATACGGATATCCGCCACGCTGCACACCAAGCCCCAGCCTGTTCATGCAGGCGGGGCTTGTGTCGTTTTTGCGTGGCAAGTTCCCGCCGGCGAGGGCATTTTTGCCCGATGTATCCACGCGCTTGATCGGCATCAAAGCCTGCAGAAAGCTTCACGCGTACCTTTCGGACATCCTCACTCGACAGGTAAAACACCGTGAAAAAAATCGTCACCATCACCGCCGCCGTTGCCGCCCTGGCTTCCTCCTTCGCCGCTGCTCCCGTGTTCGCGCAAGAAGCGCAAAGCCCGTGGCTGGTGCGCGTGCGTGCCGTTGATCTGAGCCCGGAAAACAAGTCCGACCCGGTCGGCGGCACCGGCGCCTCGGACCGCATCACCTTCAACGAGAAGGTGATTCCGGAACTCGACATCAGCTACTTCTTCACCCCGAACATCGCCGCCGAACTGGTGCTGACCTATCCGCAAAAGCAGGACGTGCGCCTGGACGGCAACAAGATCGGTACCTTCAAGCACCTGCCGCCAACCCTGCTGCTGCAATACCACTTCATGCCTGAAGCAGTCTTCAGCCCCTACGTCGGTGCCGGTATCAACTACACCCGCATCTCCGGCGTGGATCTGGCCAACGGCCTGCAACTGGACAGCAACAGCGTCGGCGGTGCCCTGCAGATCGGTGCCGACTACAAGATCAACAAGAACTGGCTGATCAACTTCGATATCAAGAAGGTGCAGATCTCCAGCGACGTCAAGACCGCTTCCGGCACCAAGATTTCCAGCGTCAAGATCGACCCGTGGCTGATCGGCGTTGGCGTGGGCTACCGTTTCTAAGGTATTCTTGCCGCACCCAAACGGCGCGATCCGTCATCGATGATGACCGGTCGCGTTGTTTTTTGGGATCCGCGCTAACGTCCCCGCCACCGGTTTTCCGGCCGCCATTTCTTGCAATGCCATCCCCCTTGCAGCGTTAGCTGGAGCAGTCTCTGCGGCATGCTCCGCCCGTCCACCGTTTGATAGTAGGAAGAGGTAATTACGATGTCGACGACTTCGCACCCCAATACCCCGGTCGCGCCCGGCGCACCGATGCCCCATCGCAAGATCATCCGCTCCTGGGTGATCCCCATCAGCCAGCGCAGCACGGCCATCGCCCTGGCACTGTCGGTGCTGGATTTCTGCCTGTTCGGTGCCAGCCTGGCGGCCATCGTCTGGGCCCCGTGGCTGCTGGCCAAGATCGCGCTGGGCGTGGTCAATGGCTTCATCATCGGCCGCCTGTTCATCCTCGGCCACGATGCCTGCCACCAGGCTTTCACACCCAGCCGCAAGCTCAATACCTGGCTGGGCCGCCTGTTGTTCATGCCCTCGCTCACGCCCTATAGCCTGTGGGCAGTCGGTCACAATGTGGTGCACCACGGCTACACCAACCTGAAGGGTTTTGATTTCGTCTGGCAGCCGCGCTCGCTGGAAGAATTCCGCGCCCTGCCGCGCTGGCGTCAGCGCCTGGAGCGCATCTACCGCAGCGGCTTCGGTCCCGGCCTGTACTACATGATCGACATGTGGTGGAAGCGCATGTACTTCCCCTCGAAGAAGCAGATGCCGACCCGCCGTGCTGAATTCATGTGGGATGGCGTACTGGTGACCGCCGTCGCCGTCGTCTGGATCACCGGCCTGGCCTGGGCCGCGCAGGCGACTGAACAATCCTTCTGGATCTTGCTGGTGACCGGCTTTGCGATTCCGCTGCTGTTCTGGAAGGCCATGATCGGCTTCGTGGTGTATGTGCACCATACGCATACCTCGGTGGCCTGGTATGAAGACAAGATCACCTGGGCCGCTGCGCAGCCCTTCGTTTCCACCACCGTGCACCTGACCTTTGGCCGCTACTGGGGATCGCTGCTGCATCACATCATGGAACACACCGCGCACCACGTGGACATGAGCGTGCCGCTGTATCGCCTGAAGCAGGCGCAGAAGAAACTGGAAACCATGCTGCCCGGCCGTATCGTGATCCAGCGCTTCTCCTGGCGCTGGTACTTCGACACGGCGCGCCGCTGCAAGCTGTATGACTTCAAGCGCCTGTGCTGGACCGACTATCGTGGCCGCCCGACCAGTACTCCGCTGCCATTGCCGGACATGAGCAAACCTACGGCAGAAGTTTGAACGGGAGCCAAGGCAGCCCCATTCAGGAAGCCACGAAAGTTCTGAAGTTTCAATAACAAGACGGTCGCATGGAAGGGCATTCGCGGGTCCCCGGTAACCCCGCGATACCGCCCACTTTCCCCCATCAAGGCCGCTTCTCTTCCACGCACTGTCAGCCGTCGTCATTTTCCGTCAGCTCTGATGTTTTTAGGTGAAATCCGCCATCACACGGTAAGCCTGCCCGCCCTTTCGGGCGCTTACTTGGACCAAGTTTGATCTGGGACAAGAAATGCCGTCTGATTCGGGAATACTGTGCTGCCTATCACGTTCCGCGCACTTAAAATCGAGTCATTCGATTGCCACAAGTCCGCCGGGAACATTGTATGAACCAGCCTTGCCACTCCACTTCGCTCGCCGCTGCCAACAACGCCGCCGCGCCCCTGACCCAATGCTCGCCGCTGACCGCCGCGCGCGAAGCCGCCGCCAGCTCTGCGCTGCGCAGCTGCACCGCCTGCGGCATGCACCAGCTGTGCCTGCCCATGGGCCTGGATGAATCCGACATGAAACGCCTGGACAAGATCATCGGCCGCCGCAAGGTCGCCCGCGATGACTTCCTGTACCGCATCGGCGACCGCTTCACCGCGCTCTACGCCGTGCGTGTGGGCCATTTCAAGACCTATCAGGAAAACCTCGACGGCGACCGCCAGATCACCGGTTTCCAGATGCCTGGCGAACTGCTGGGCATGGATGCCATCAGCACCGAGCAGCATCAATGCGATGCAGTGGCCCTGCAGGACAGCGAAGTCTGCGAAATCCCGTTTGCGCGCCTGGAACAGCTGTTCGGCCAGATTCCCCATCTGCTGCGCCACTTCCACCGCATGATGAGCCACGAGATCACCAGCGAACAGAACGTCATCATGCTGCTGGGGAACATGCGTGCGGAGCAGCGCTTTGCTGCCTTCCTGGTGAATTTGTCTTCACGTTATGCCGCACGCGGCTATTCCTCGACGCGCTTCCAGCTGCGCATGACGCGTCAGGACGTCGGCAACTATCTGGGCCTGACCATCGAAAGCATCAGCCGCCTGATTTCCAAGTTCCGCAAGCAGGGCCTGCTGGCGGTGGAACAACGCGATGTGGAAGTGGTGGACCTGGCCGCGCTCAAGCGCCTGGCTGCCGGCGTCGATGCCTGCACACCGGCACCGGCGGCAGCAGCTACCGCACGAGCAGCCAGCTAAGGCTAAGGGCTGACAGGCTTGAAACCGGTAGCAGCACCGGCTTCGAGCCAACCCCAGACTGTTCAAAGTTGATTGAAGCGCTCCAAGGCGTTCAGCCCTGGACGTAATGACGCAAGCGCTCTCTCGGCAGGGCGCGTGTCAGCCTCACGGCCAGCAGGCCGCAGACGGCGAAACTTCCCCAGAAACAGAAGAACCCTACGGTGTAGGCGCCCAGCGCTTCCCATTCATGGCCGGACGCCATGGCCAGTTCCTCGGGATTGAACAGGGAAAAGAACACGCCCTCGGCCGCGATGGCCATCAGGAAAGCCACCCAGACCACGATGGCGAGATTGCGTTGCTGTTTGCGCATGGCTGTCTCCTTGACGCATGAAGTTTCATCCGAAGATGGCCGGTCTTGAAGCCGGCTTCACTCCAGCTTAGCGCATTATTCGGCCGGTGCGTAGGCCTCCGCATTCATTTCGATGCTGCGCTGTTGCGGCCACAACCAGGTACCGTGCAGGCGCCAGCGATGGCTGCCGTCCTCGGCCACCAGGCGCCAGCGTGCCTGCTCCATCTCTGCCAGCGGTACCGAGAAGCTGCCATCGGCGGCCGGACGCACCAGCAGCGTGCGGTCCTTGGCCGGCTGGGCCGGGTGCACCAGGTTCAGCACCAGGGTCTGGCCCTCTTCGCCGACGGCAGGCACCTGGCGCAGCTGCAGGCGGCCGCGCAGCACGGCAGCGGCCGGGTCATAGGCGATGCCGATGGCCGCGCCCAGCCTTTGCGCCTCATGATCGCGGCGCAGGTCCTTGTTGATGGCCTTGCCCTGCTTGTAGTAATCGTCGGCCACCAGGGCATCGGCCCGCGAGATGGCCAGCCAGGCGGTAAAGATCCCCGCTACCACCACTACGGCCGGGCCGGACATCAGCAGCCAGGGCCAGCGGTGGCGGTACCAGGGAGCGGTGTTGCCAAGCTTGGGGGAGATGGTGGTCATGGTTTCCTCTCGATATGAAGTTTGGTTCACGTGTGTTGCAACGCTTGCCGCACTCAGCGGCGCGGCACCAGGAACACGGCCTTCTCGCTGACATGCAGCGCCGGCTGGTCCTCTGCCTGCAATTCGATATGAATCTTGTTGGAGCCGGACTCACCCGCTCCATGCGGCGCCCTCACCCGCACCGGCACCATCAGGGTCTGGGTGGCGGCCAGTTCGATGGGGCCGGCCGGATCGACGGTCAGTCCTTCGATGCCGCTCGCACTGATGCGATAGCGATGGCCGCGCTCATCGGTGTTGATGACTTGCAAGCGGTAGACGTTTTCGATGATGCCGTCCTCCACCTCACGGCCCATGGAACCGCGATCACGGATCACATCGAGCTTCAGCGGCGTGCGCACCACCAGCGAGCCCAGGAACAGCGCGATCACCGCACCCAGGATGGCGGTGTAGATCAGGATGCGCGGACGGAACAGGCGGCGGCGGATTTCCGGCGTCGAGAAGCCCTGCTCGATGGCGTTCTCGGTGGAATAGCGGATCAGGCCGCGCGGACGGTCGATCTTGTCCATCACGCTGTCACAGGCGTCCACGCAGGCCGCGCAGCCGATGCACATGTATTGCAGGCCCTGGCGGATATCGATGCCGGTCGGGCAGACCTGGACGCACATGGTGCAGTCGATGCAATCGCCCGCCTTGCGTCCCTCCTGCAGCTTGGCTGCCTTGGCCGCAGGCATGCGCGGCTCGCCACGGGCGTTGTCATAGGTGATGACCAGGGAGTCGCGGTCGAACATGGCGCTCTGGAAACGGGCATAGGGGCACATGTACTTGCAGACCTGCTCGCGCATCCAGCCGGCATTGCCGTAGGTGGCGAAGGCGTAGAAGGCGATCCAGAAGCTCTCCCACGGGCCCAGTGCGAACTGGCCGATTTCCGGCAACAACTCGCGCATCGGCGAGAAGTAGCCGACGAAGCTGATGCCGGTCCACAGGGCCACGCTACCCCAGGCCAGGTGCTTGGCGGACTTGCGCCAGAGCTTGTCGAACGACCAGGGCTGGCGGTCCAGGCGCATGCGGGCACTGCGGTTGCCTTCGATGCGGCGTTCGATCCACAGGAAGATCTCGGTGTAGACCGTCTGCGGACAGGCGTAGCCGCACCAGACGCGGCCGGCGATGGCCGTGAAGAGAAACAGGCTGAAGGCGCAGATGATCAGCAGCGCGGCCAGCCAGATGAAGTCTTGCGGCCACAGTACCAGGCCGAACAGGTAAAACTTGCGTGATGCCAGGTCGAACAGCACGGCCTGGCGCTCGTTCCAGTTGATCCACGGCAGGCCGTAGAACACCAGCTGCGTCAGGAATACGCACAGCCAGCGCAGGCTGGCAAAACGTCCCTGGATCTCGCGCGGGTAGATCTGTTCACGCGCGGCATACATGCGGATGACGGCGTATTCATCCTTGCCGTTCTTGCCTTCCTTCTTTGGCGCCTCCTGCTGCGTTCCTGCCTCGGGTGGCGGGTCCCCTTCCTTGCTCTGCCTGGGTGTCATTGCGGCCTTGTTCATGGTCTTGCCTGCTCTGCTTTCGCTCTCTGTCATGCGCCCCTTGGCCGGGCGCGCGGCCGATATGGCCATCACGAAGAACGCCGGGGCCGCGCAGCTCTGTGTCTGCGTCGGCCCCGGCGCGGGTTCAACTGCTCATCGGGGCCTACTTGGCCTCTGCATTGCTGGGCTTGTTGGACAAGCTCCAGACATAGGCCGCCAGTACGTGCACCTTGGGTTCACCGAGGAATTCGCCAAACGCCGGCATGGTGTTGTCGCGGCCCTTGTTGATGGTCTCCTTGATGGTGTCGATGCTGCCGCCATAGAGCCAGATCTTGTCCGACAGGTTGGGCGCGCCCAGTGCCTGGTTGCCCACACCGCCAGGGCCGTGGCAAGCCATGCAGGCGGCAAACTTGGACTTGCCCAGTTCGGCCTTGATCGGATCATGGGCCGAATTGGACAGGCTCAGCACATAGTTGGCGACGTTGTCGACATCCTTGTCGGTACCCACCGCCGCAGCCATGGGCGGCATGACGCCGTGACGGCCCTTGAGGATGGTTTCCTTGATGATCTCGGGCGTGCCGCCATGCAGCCAGTCGTTGTCGGTCAGGTTGGGGAAGCCCTTGTTGCCGCGCGCGTCCGAACCGTGGCACTGCGCGCAGTAGGTCAGGAACAGGCGCTCGCCAATGGCATGGGCTTGCGGATCGGCGGCCACCACCTTCAGGTCCTTCTTGAGGTAGCTGTCGAAGAGCGGTCCGTACTTGGCTTCGGCCTGCTTGACGTCGGCATCATGCTCGCCGGTCGAACGCCAGCCCAGGGTACCGGGCAGGTTGCCCAGGCCCGGATAGGCGATCAGGTAGCCCACCGAGAAGATGATGGTGAGGTAGAACAGCCACATCCACCAGCGCGGCAGCGGGTTGTTCAGTTCGGTCAGGTCGTCGTCCCAGACGTGGCCGGTGGTCGAACCGGCAACCGGCTGGTCGCCCTTCTTGACCTTCCAACTCGACTGCTGCCACAGCAGCAGCGCGCAACCGGCGATGCCCAGCACGGTCAGGACGATGATCCAGATGTTCCAGAAACCACTGGTGAAATCAGCCATGGCGCACCTCCTTGTCGCTGCTGTCGGCGGCGGGCTGGCCGATGTCGCCATCGGCAAAGGGGATCATCTCGGCTTGCTTGAAATCAGCGGGCTTGTGGCCGACATAGGTCCACCACAGGATGCCGGCAAAGGTGATGAAGCTGATCAGCGTGATCAGGCTGCGTGGGTCGGTCAACATTTCAATCATGGTCTTATCTCTCCGCCTTGATCAGGATGCCCAGGCCTTGCAGGTAGGCGATCAGCGCATCCTGTTCAGTCTTGCCGGCCAGTTCGGCCGGGGCATTCTTGATGTCTTCTTCGGTGTACGGGTCGCCGATGCGCTTCAATGCCTTCATGCGCGAGACGATGTCGTAGTTGTCCAGCTTGGCCTGCTCCAGCCACGGGTAGGCCGGCATGTTGGACTCCGGTACCACGTCACGCGGGTTGTGCAGGTGGGCGCGATGCCATTCATCGCTGTAGCGGGCACCGACGCGGGCCAGGTCCGGGCCGGTGCGCTTGGAACCCCACTGGAAGGGGTGGTCATAGACCGACTCGCCGGCCACCGAGTAGTGGCCATAACGCTCGGTCTCGGCGCGCAGCGGACGGATCATCTGCGAGTGGCAGTTGTAGCAGCCCTCGCGGATGTACACGTCGCGGCCAGCCAGGCGCAGGGCCGAATAAGGCTTGAGGCCGGCGATCGGTTCGGTGGTCGATTTCTGGAAGAACAGCGGCACGATCTCGGCCAGGCCACCCACACTGACCACCAGCAGCACCAGGCCAATGAGCAGCCAGGGGTTCTTCTCAATCCATTCATGCGAAAACTTCATACTTTCCCCCAATCAGTGCGCAGCGTTGGTCACGGCAGGAATCGGTGCGACAGCCAGTTCGGTGCCGCGCATGGTGCGCCAGGTGTTGTAGGCCATCACCAGCATGCCGGACAGGTACATCAGGCCGCCCATCAGACGAATGATGTAATACGGGTAGGTTGCCTTGACCCCTTCGACGAAGCTGTAGGTCAGGGTGCCGTCGGCGTTGACCGCACGCCACATCAGGCCTTGCATGACGCCGGCGATCCACATGGCGGCGATGTAGAGCACGATGCCGATGGTGGCGACCCAGAAGTGGATCTCGATCAGGTCCTTGCTCCACATCTCGGTCTTTCCGGACAGGCGCGGGATCAGGTAATACATCGCCCCCATGGTGACGAAGCCGACCCAGCCCAGGGCACCGGAGTGCACGTGGCCGATGGTCCAGTCGGTGTAGTGGGACAAGGCGTTGACGGTCTTGATGGCCATCATCGGACCTTCGAAGGTGGACATGCCGTAGAAGGACAGCGACACCACCAGGAACTTCAGGATGGGATCGGTACGCAGCTGGTGCCAGGCGCCCGACAGCGTCATCATGCCGTTGATCATGCCGCCCCAGGACGGTGCCAGCAGGATCAGCGAGAACACCATGCCCAGCGACTGGGTCCAGTCAGGCAATGCGGTGTAGTGCAGATGGTGCGGACCGGCCCACATGTAGGTGAAGATCAGAGCCCAGAAGTGCACGATCGACAGGCGGTAGGAATAGACCGGACGGTTGACCTGCTTGGGGATGAAGTAATACATCATGCCCAGGAAGCCGGCGGTCAGGAAGAAGCCCACCGCGTTGTGACCGTACCACCACTGGATCATGGCATCCTGTGCGCCGCTGTACATCGAGTACGACTTGGTCAGCGTGGCCGGCATGGTCATGCCGTTGACGATGTGCAGGATGGCCACGGCGATGATGAAGGCACCGTAGAACCAGTTGGCCACGTAGATGTGCTTGACCTTGCGCTTGACGAGGGTGCCGAAGAACACCACGGCGTAGGCCACCCAGACGACGGCGATCAGGATGGTGATGGGCCATTCCAGCTCGGCGTATTCCTTGCCGCGGGTCAGCCCCAGTGGCAGCGTGATGGCCGCACCGACGATGACCAGCTGCCAGCCCCAGAAGGTGAAGGCCGCCAGGAAGTCGGAGAACAGCCGCACCTGGCAGGTGCGCTGCACGACGTAATACGAGGTTGCCATCAGCGCACAGCCGCCGAAGGCAAAGATCACTGCGTTGGTATGCAAGGGACGTAGCCGGCCGAAGCTCAGCCAGGGAATCCCCATGTTCAATTCGGGCCATGCCAGCTGGGCGGCGATGATCACGCCGACCAGCATACCGACTACGCCCCACAGGATGGTCGCCACGGTGAATTGGCGCACAACCGTGTAGTTGTAGCTATTTTCTTTGCTCACGAAACTCTCCCCACTTTGTTGAGTACTGTTCAATGCGAGCTTACGGGGCAAGCCTCCGGGGGGCATTGACGTGTATCAAGTGGAAAGAGAGCCAAAGAAAAATGCAGGCAATTGCGGCGTTATTTGCACGAACGGGCAGGCGTGAGAGCAGCTCAGGCGGGATCGTGCCGGTCCTGCTGCGGGGGAATGTCGTCGTCGTGGAGGATGCGCATGGCCGGTCCTTCGAGATCATCGAACTGACCGCTGTCGGAGGCGCGGAAGAACACCCAGATCGCCAGGAAGACCAGCAAGGTACTGAGTGGAATGAGGAGATAGAGCGCTTCCATCAGGCCCCTCCCGCCAGCGCTGGCTGGACCGCTGGAACACCTGCCGGCACCTGCCGTGCCGCGCGCGTGGCACGGCTCAGGCGCAGCGCATTGCCGACCACCAGCAGCGAACTGGCCGACATGCCCACCGCCGACATCCACGGATCAAGCAGCCCGAAGGCCGCTGCCGGAATGGCGAGGAAGTTGTAGACGCTGGCCCACACCAGGTTCTGACGCACGATGCGCATGGTCCGGCGGGCCATCTGCGCACATTGCGCGACGGCCGACAGGCGATCACTCATGATGACGGCATCCGCACTGACCTGGGCCAGAGCCGCACCTTTGCCCATCGCGAAGGAGACATCGCCTGCGCGCAGCATGGCGGCGTCATTGATACCATCGCCGACGATGGCCAGCACCGCCCCGCCCTGCTGCAATTGGCGCACCACCTCCAGCTTGCGTTGCGGCGTGCAGCCGGCGATCACTTCGTCGATACCGACGACCGCTGCTACCTCGGCGCAGACCTCGGGCTGGTCACCGCTCAGGAGGATCACCCGCAAACCCTGCGCACGGAACGCAGCCACGGTATCCACGGCATCCGCACGCAATGCATCGGCCAGGTCGAAGCGCGCCAGCCAACCTTGGCTGTTGCCCAGGTAGACCGAACCGGCCGCTGCCGCAGCGGGCTGGTTCAGTTCGGCAGGCACGGATTGTCCTGCGATCTCGGCCACGAAGCGGCGCGCGCCCAGGCGATGCGGCACGCCATCGATGACACAATGCATGCCCGCGCCCGTGACGGAGCCGAGCTCGGCGACGTCGCAAGCTGCACTGCCGCGACGGTCGGCCTCCTCCACCAGCGCCTTGGCCAGCGGATGCAGACTGCCGCGCTCCATGGCGGCGGCGACCGACAGGGCCTGCGCCTGGGGAATGCAGCTCCACAACGCCGTCATCTGCGGCCGGCCTTGCGTGAGCGTGCCGGTCTTGTCGAAAAGGATGGTATCGGCACGCTGCAAGGATTCCAGCACGTTGCCGCGCACGACCAGCGTGCCTTCCCGCAGCAGGCGGTCGGTGGCGGCAGCCAGGGCCGATGGCGTCGCCAGCGACAGCGCGCAAGGGCAGGACACCACCAGCACCGCAATCGCGGTAGCCCAGGCGCGCGCCGGATCGATCAGATGCCAGGCAATGAAAGTGATCGCCGCCAGCAGCAGCAAGGCCACCACGAAGCGCGAGGCCACGATGTCGGCCCACTGCGCCAGTGCCGGCTTGCCCTGTCCGGCCTGCTCCGCCAGACGGGTAATGGCCGCGAGCGTACTCTCGCGCGTGGTGCGCACCACGCGCAGCAGCACCGGCTGGCTCAGGTTGACCGCGCCGCCGGGCGCTTCCTGACCGGGCTGGAAAGCTTGCGGACGGCTTTCGCCTGACAGCAGCGCCAGGTCCAGTTCAGCCACGCCTTCGAGCAGACAGGCGTCGGCGGCGATGGTGTCACCGGGGCGAGCCAAGATCACGTCACCGGCCTGCAATTGGCTGGCGGCCACCAGCGTCGTCTCACGTTGCAGCGGATACCCGCGCAGTACCAGCGCCGACGCCGGGAAAGCCTGTTGCATGCGCTCCAGCGCGGCCGCCGATTTGCGACGCGCGGCAGTCTCAAGGTAGCGGCTGGCCAGCAGCAGGAAAATGAACATGCTCACGCTGTCGAACCAGATCTCACCCTCGCCGCGCCAGGTGGCAATGGCGCTGCCGGTGAAGGCCGCAGCAATGCCGATCGCCACCGGCAGGTCCATGCCCGGCGCACGCGCCCGCAGCCCCGCCCAGGCACCGGTAAAGAACGGCAAGGCCGAATAGAACACCGCCGGAATGGTCAGGAACAGACTGGCCCAGCGCATCAGCGCCATCATGTCGGGATCGATGCCTTCATGCGTCATGTAGACCGGGATGGCATACATCATCACCTGCATCATCGACAGCCCGGCGATGAACAACTGGCGGAACAGGCGGCGGCCGGCGCGGCGCGCCTGCTCGCCCTGGCGCAGCGGATCGAAGGGATAGGCCGTATAACCCAGGCCGTGCAGGCCGCGCAGGATGGTGGAAGTAGAACAGCGCGCAGGATCGCGGCGGATATGCAGGCGCGCACTGGCCACGTTGAGTTCGGCCATGTCGATGCCGGGCATCCGGGCCAGGTATTTCTCGATCAGCCAGACGCAGGCGGCACAGCGCAAGCCATCGATGGAAAGCACCAGTTCCTGCGCGTGGTCCCCTGCGTCAGAAACTTCACTATCGGCTGTCTGCACGGGCAGATCCACCAGGGCCAGCTCTGGCGGCAGCAACTGTTCTGGATCGATGCGGGCAGAGGGAACGGTCCGCCGCAGGTAGAAATCTTCACATCCGCTCTCGACGATGAGCCGGGCCACGCTCTGGCAGCCCACGCAGCACAGGGTCCGGTTGAGCCCACCAATGTCCAGCGTCCAGGACTCCCCCGCCGGCACCGTCTGGCCGCAATGGAAACACAGGTTCGCCGCATCACTCCCGTCGTTGTGCATGCTCATCCTCCGTGCACCGGACTGACACAGAACACGTCGATCCAGCCGCGCGCAATGCCCAGGCCGCCAATCTCGGCGGCACGCAGCAAACCCAACAACCCGAAGGCCAAGACGATCACGCCGGCGCTGCGCCGCACCCAAGGGCGCGCAGCCAACTGGCGCAAGCGTGCACCGGACATGCCGGCCACCAGCAGCACCGGCAAGGTGCCCGCCCCGAAGGCCAGCATGGTCAGCGCGCCTTGCACGGCGCTGCCGGCCATGAGGGCGGTGAGCAAGGCGCTGTAGACCATCCCGCACGGCAGCCAGCCCCACAGGCTGCCCAGCAGCAGCGCCTTGACCGGCGTATCCACTGGGACCAGCCGCGCTGCATGGGGACGCAGTCGGGACCAAAGACCGCTACCCCATTGCTCCATGCGGGACAGGCCGCTCCACCACTGGGTGAGGTACAGCCCCAGCAGGATCAGGACAAGATTGGTGATGACATAGGCCACCGTCTGCGCCGGTGCCAGCCAGCCCAGCACGTCGGCACCGCGCAGCAGGCCGGCGGCGATGCCCCCGGCCAGTGCGCCGGCCAGCGCGTAGCTGGACAGGCGACCGAGGTTGTAGCCCAGCACGCGCACCAGATCCTGCCCGAAGGCCTGGACCTGGGCGGAGCCGGCGACATGAAGGGGAATGATGCGATGCGCCGCACGCCCCGGCGCTGCGGCCATGGCCAGCACCTGGGCGGCGACGGCCGGGGCGCGCGGCGGCGCGGCTGAACTGAGCGCACCGATGATGCCGCCGCACATGCCGATGCAATGGACGCTGCCCATCAGGCCTACCAGGAAGATCGGCAGCAGGTTCATCGACGCGCCCCGCTCACACGGTCTGCGAATAACGCTGTGGTGTGTCCTTGTTCTGGCTTGCGGCTTTTTCGCGGTCCTGGTTCAGGTAGCGGTCAAACACCATGCAGATATTGCGGATCAGCAGACGGCCCTTGGGCTCGACCGTGATCCATTCGGGTTCGATATTGATGAGGCCGTCCTCTTCCAGTTGCTTCAGCTTTTCCATCTCCGGTGCGAAGTATTCGCGGAAGACGATGGGATAGGCAATCTCCAGCGAATTGATCGACAGCTCGAAATTGCACATCAGCCGCTGGATGATCAGACGGCGCAGCACGTCATCCATGCCCAGCTGAATGCCGCGGGCGATGGGCAGCGTGGAATTTTCCAGGCGAGCGTAATAGCCATCCAGGGTCTTTTCATTCTGGCTGTAGCTGCCGCCCACGGCGCTGATGGCCGAGACGCCGCACGCGACCAGGTCGGTCTCGGAATGGGTGGAGTAGCCCTGGAAATTGCGATGCAGGCGGCCCTGCTGCTGGGCGATGGCGAGATCGTCAGTGGGCTTGGCGAAGTGATCCATGCCGATGTAGACGTAACCGGCGCCGGTCAGCTGGCGGATGCACAGCGAGAGCATGTCCAGCTTGCTGTCGGCGCTGGGCAGGTCTTCTTCCTTGATCTGGCGCTGGGTCTTGAACAGCGCCGGCATGTGCGCATAGTTGTAGACGGCGATGCGGTCCGGGCTGGCGGCGATGACCTTGGCCAGCGTGCGCGACATCGACATCACGTTCTGCTTGGGCAGCCCGTAGATCAGGTCGATGCTGACCGAGCGGAAGCCGGCTTCACGCGCGGCAGCGATGATCTGCAGGGTCTGTTCTTCGGATTGCACGCGATTGACCGCCAGCTGGACTTCCGGATCGAAATCCTGCACGCCCAGGCTGATGCGGTTGAAGCCCTGCTCGCGCAGCTTGTGGACACGCGCCACCGACACCGTGCGCGGATCGATTTCGATCGAATATTCACCCACGTGATCCGGCGCCAGCGTGAAGCTGTGGCGGATATGATTCATCAGGTCCGACATCTGCTCGTCCGAGAGATAAGTCGGCGTACCGCCACCGAAGTGCAGCTGCTCGACCTGGTTCATGCCGGAGAAGAGCGAGCCCTGCATGCTGATCTCGCGCTTGAGGTAGCTCAGGTAGAGCGCGGCCTTGGCGCGGTTCTTGGTGACGATCTTGTTGCAGGCGCAGTAATAGCAGATGGTGTCGCAGAACGGGATGTGCAGATACAGCGACAGCGCCCGCCAGGCGCTCATGTTGCGGCGGTCGGAGACCGCATGCAGGTAGTCGGTGACGGCGAAGTCACTCGAAAAGCGATCTGCCGTGGGATAGGACGTGTAACGCGGACCACGCTGGTCCATTTTGCGCAGGACGGCCTTGTTCATGCCGGCGAGACTGGCGGATGGATGCAGGATGGACGGATGGGCGACTTGCATGCGATGCTCCTGGCCGGCTGCCACGCCGGACTGACGCGGCGCGCACATGCGCTGGGCCGCGAGCCCACCGGGCGAGCTGGTATTGACTGGAGCTTGCAGAATAGACAGATCACTGCAGGACCGCATTGATGTGCATCAAAGGGTCAGGACCTGTTGCCGGAGCGGCATCTACAGCAAGCCTGAAACCGCCGTCTGTGGTGCCAATGTCACGCGGCGTCTTCGTCCTGCCGCTTTTTGATTGCATTTCGGTATTGTCGCGCTTTACAGAGCGATGCGCCAAACCCTAGGCTGCGATGGACGGCATCTGACCGTCTTTCATCTTCAATCCCGGGGGATTTCTTCGTGCACCGTTTCCAACTTTCCTGCGCTTGTCTCATCAGCCTGGCTGCCCTTGGCAGCACCGCCCAGGCCGCCAATCTCGGCCTCAGTGGCGAACTCGGCACTACCGGCGTGGGCGTCCACCTGAGCGTGCCGCTGGCGCAACAGCTCAATGCCCGCTTCGGGGTCAACTATTTTGATTATTCCTTCAACTCCAGCACCAATGATATGAACTACGATGCCAAAGCCAAGCTGCGCACCTTCGATGCGCTGCTGGACTGGTTCCCGTTCGACAACGGCTTCCGTCTCTCCGGCGGCGTGGTCTACAACGGCAACAAGATCGACGCCACCGGCAAACCCAAGGCCAACGGCATCTATACCATCAATGGCAACGTCTATACCGCTTCACAGGCAGGCCAGGTCGATGGCCGCATCGATTTCAAGAAGTTCGCACCCTACGTGGGCCTGGGCTGGGGCAACGCAGTCGCCCCGGCAAAGCCGGGCTGGGGCTTCACGGCCGACCTGGGCGTGATGTTCCAGGGCAATCCCTCGACCTCGGTCAGCAACTCCGGCTGCAACGCCCCCGCCGCAATCTGCGC
Source organism: Herbaspirillum sp. 1173 (assembly GCF_031455335.1). Classification (NCBI taxonomy): domain Bacteria; kingdom Pseudomonadati; phylum Pseudomonadota; class Betaproteobacteria; order Burkholderiales; family Oxalobacteraceae; genus Herbaspirillum; species Herbaspirillum sp. 1173. Next base: position 1,755,912 of record NZ_JAVDSP010000001.1, read on the forward strand.
GCGCCTGGCCACCGACGTGGCGGCCGAAAACGCCCAGCTCAGCGACAAGGTGCATGGCTACAACCTGTATCCGGTGCTGCGGGTGGGCGTGAGCTATCAGTTCTGATTGTGCTCTTCGGCCTTGCGGGCCGATCCGTAACAGGCCCGCAAGGCGCGATAGTCGTAGTAATGGCTGCCCGGCGAAAGCCGCGCAGCATCGCAGTCCGGCTTGAAATCCATCTCCGCTTCGTTGTACAGCAGGCGCACCACGGTGCGTCCTGCGGCATTGGCGAACATGTCCCATTGCAGGTTGGCGGCCATCGGCGCGATCAGCGCGCCACGCCAGCCGTTGCTGGCCGGGGCATAGGGTTCGCGCTCGGTCACCTGCTGCGATGCGCCGGGCAGGCCCAGCAGCGCAGCCAGCGGGATCACGATCTCGGCGTGGGCGAACCGCAGCTTGGCCAGATGGCGACGCTGCCCGCGTTCAATGGCATCGGCCTCATCAAAAAAATCCTGCAGCAGGATGCGCGCCATGCGCCAGGTCACATCGCCCTGCTCCACCATGCCCGGCCCCTTGCTGTAGAAGTCTTCAGCATCTTCAGCCTCGGCGTAACGCTGCGCCGCCAACGGTGGCATGAATCGTTCAAACTCCTTCACATCGCTGCCAGCCTGCTCCAGTTCGCTGCGCATGCCGGCACTGATGGCATAAAGGTCATACAGCGCCCAGGCGGCCTGCAAGCCGTTGACGATCACGCTGCGGCCATCGCCGGTCAGCGTGCTGGTGTAACGGCCATCGGCGCTGGAAAATTTCAGCGTGCCGCTGTTGCTGAAACGGTAGCTCCCCTGCGCCAGCCGGCTCAGAAAATCCGGCTTGAACAGCCGTGCCAGGACCACATCGGCCGCCTCCTGCAAGCGCGGATCCTGCCGGATGCGGGCCAGTTGCGCCTGTAAGGCCGGACTGCGGGCATAAGCCTGGTAGGCCTGGCTGTCGCGCCAGGTCTGCAGGCGCAGCGCCTGCAGAGGATCCGCGCCGGAGGTCTCTGCCGGGGGAGTCTTGGGCAAACGGTGGAAATACAGCAGATAGGCATCGCTGGACGGCCCCTGCACCTGGTCGCGCAGACCAGGGCGGACCACCAGCAGCGCCCGGGTGAAGGCCTCGGCACTGTCCACTGCGCGATCCTTGCCGGAACTGACCACGACCACCGCGCGCCCGGCGCTGCCGGCCTGATCGAACAGGCCGGGCAGGCGCTGCACCATCCGGTGCGCCAGATCGGCATGCTCCTGCAAGCCGGTCCGGGTCTCGTTGCCATAGCCGGGCTGGCTGATGCCTGGAACCCCGGCCCCCAGCAGGAGGTTGGCGCGCAGCATGGCCTGCAAGGCCGGTCCCAGTTCGCGGCCCAGCGGGGTCAGCGCATCCTCCTGTTCGGCTTGCTGCCACAGGTGATACAAGGCCAGATCGGATTTCATCCCCGTCAGGCCGCGTGATCCATGGCGCGCCAGCAGTTGCGTGAACACCGGTTCATATCCAGGCGGAACCGGCTCCAGGCTGGCCATCGTCTGGCGTGGTGCGTAGGGGGTCTTGGTCTGGCGATCATCACGATCGGCGGCCTGCGCCAGGCTGGCGGCCAGCAGCATGCCACTCAGCCAGACAGAGGCCCTCGCGGGCTGATGGGAGAACAGGCCACCGATCATGTTGTTTCATCCTTTCCGAATCAGGAAAACCTTGGCACTCAGAAGTCTGCGCGCACGTTCAGGTTCAGGGTACGTGGCGCACCCACGTTCAGGTAGGTTTCCTGATAGTAGGTCCAGTACTTGCGATTGGCCAGGTTGGTGATGTTGGCGCTCCAGGTCGTCATGTGGCCACCGATGCGGGTGCGATAGTTCAGCCCGGCATCAAACAGGCTGTACGGCGAGAGCATGTTGGCATTGGCCGAATCCAGCGCCATGGTGCCGACATACTGCGCGCCGGCATGCAATTGCAAGCCCGGCAAGGCCGCCACGCGATAGCTCAGTTGCGCCCCGGCCTGCATATCGGCCGCACCGACGGCACGCTTGCCGTTGACCGCGGCCGCCGCATGAGTGATCTCCGAGCCCATGACCATCACGCTGCCATCCAGGCTCAAATCACGCGTGAGCTGCAGCGAGCCATTGGCTTCCACGCCGCGATACACGCTCTGGCCATCGGCCACGTAGACGTTGGCGCTGTTGATGTACTGCGAGCCGCGCTCGATGCGGAACAGTGCCAGGCTGCCGTTCCAGCCATCGTGCTCGGTCTTGACACCGACTTCAGCCTGTTTGCTCTTGATCGGCGCGAAGGTCTGGTTGGCATTGACGGTAGTGGTCGGGGCGGAGGCACTCTGCTCCAGTGCTTCGGCATAGCTGACGTAGACCGTGGTGTCAGCGCGCGGCTTGTACATCACGGCTGCCGTCGGGCTCAGCGGATTGGCGGTGAAGCGCGCGCTGGTGGTGTTGGCAGTGCTGTAGGCGGCATCGATATAGTTGGTATAGCGCACACCGGCCAGTACCGACCAGCGGTCGTCGAACTTCATCGTGTCGCTGGCGAACAGCGCGGTCTGGGTGGTCTTTTCATCGCGATAAGTGCCGCCGCTGTAGTTGACGCTGTCGGCCGAGTAGATCGTCGGGGCATACAGGTTGCCGGTGCCGATGTAGGGCTTGGGGGTATTGACCGAGGAGGTCGAGAGCAGGTTCTGCGCCATTGCACCGAACACCAGCTCATGCTGGAGGAATCCGGTGCGCACCTTGCCCTGCACCATGGCTTGCGCCTCGTTGAATTCATAACCGTGGTATTCCGAGGTCACACGATCACGGTAATTGCCGCTGTTGCTGGTGATGTAGTACTGGTCCTTCTTGTAGATGCGTACCGATTCGGAGTGACGCACGGCGACGCTGGCCTTCCAGTCATCCGAAAGACGGTAGTCGGCGCTCAGCGTCACCAGGCGGTAATCGACATCGGTGAAGGAGCCATTGCTGTAGAGCCGGGTCGTGCCATCCAGCGGCGAAGGAATTCTGAATCCGCTGACGATGACATCGGTGCCGCCGGTGGCGATGCGGCGCTGGTAGATGGCATCCAGCCGCACGGTCAGGTCGCTGGTGAGGCGGGCATCAAAGGATGCGCCGATGGACTGGCGGTTGATGCTGCCGTGATCGGCCTCGGTATCGCCGCTTTCGTTGACCAGGTTGACGCGGTAACCGAAGCGCTGGTCCTCGCCAAAGCGCCCACCGGCATCGACATGTTCCTTCCAGGTACCGCCGCTGGCATAGCCGAGATCGGTGGCGAAGAAGGTGTCATCGGTCGGACGCTTGGTGACGTAATTGATGATCCCGCCCGGCGAGCCGAAACCATACATGAAGCCGGACAAGCCCTTGAGCACTTCCACCTGATCGAACATCTCCAGCGGCATTTCGGTACCGCGGTTGATGTTGGCCAGGCCATCGATCTTGTAGCCGTTCAGGTCATCCAGGCGCAGGCCGCGCACCGAGATGGTGGCCGGGTGCGTGCCATTGACCGGACTGTTGTTGCTGACGCTGGCGTCGTACTTCAGCACCTCGGCCAGCGAGGTGGCCTGGCGATCTTCGATCTCGTCGCTCTTGACCGCGCGCGTGGAGAACGGCGTCTCCAGTTCGGAGCGATCACCGAGGGCACCGCTGCTGACCTTCTCGGCCAATTTCTTCTTGTCGGCGCTGTCGGTGACGGTGATCTGGGGCAGGACGCTGTCATCGGCCTGCGCCATCAGCGGACCAGCGCTGCCCAGCAGGAGGCCGGCGCCGAGCAGGGCACGGCGCATGGTGGACGGACGGAAACGGGCAATGCGTGTGGAAATCATGTCGGACTCGCAGTGGATGTGGAGAGAGAGGGAGTTGATTTGGCTATGCAATGGACCGACCGGGCAATGCCGGTCAGTCTTCTCTTTTTTATTGGGTCGTTTTCGTGTTCATGGCCGCGGATCAGTCACGAAGCCGATCTTGGCCAGCCCGCCTGCCTGTGCCATGGCCATCACCTGTGCCACTTTTTCGTAGGGCGTGGTGAGGGCTGCTCGCAGATGCAGTTCCGGCGGCTGCGGTGCAGAGGCTGCCTTGCCGATGCGAGCCTGCAGTTGCGACTGATCGACCGGTTCGTCATTCCAGAAGGTCTTGCCGTCGGCATCGATGGCGAGGTTGATGCTGTCCGGCTTGAGCGTATCGGGTTGGGCGGTGGCGCGCGGCAGGTCGATCTTGACGGCGTTGTTCATGACCGGGACCGTGATGATGAAGATGATCAACAGCACCAGCATCACGTCCACCAGCGGTGTGGTGTTGATTTCGGGATTGAAGTCATCGTCCGAATCGGAGAGGGAACCCATGCCCATCATGCAGCTCCCCGCGTGCGCAGGCGCAGGGCCGGGGCCTGTTCCGGCGCGGCAGAGGCGGAGTCGGCGCGCGCCCCGGTGACGAACAGCGCATGCAGTTCGAAACCGAACTTGTTCAGTCGCGCGATGATGCTCTTGTTGCCGCGCAGGAGCGCGTTGTAGCCAAAGGTGGCGGGAATGGCCACTGCCAGCCCGAGCGCCGTCATGATCAACGCTTCGCCGACCGGACCGGCGACCTTGTCGATGCTGGCCTGGCCGCTGCTGCCGATGGAAACCAGGGCGTGGTAGATGCCCCAGACCGTGCCGAACAAGCCCACGAAGGGAGCCGTCGAACCGACCGAGGCCAGCACCGCCATGCCCGACTGCAGGCTGGCCGAGGCTTCATCGATGGCCTGGCGCAGCGACAGCGTGACCCACTCGCTGACCGGCAGACGATCCTGCAACTGCCCTTGGTGCGTGGTGTGATGATCGACTGCGCCCTGGCCGGCGCTGGCAAGCGCGGCAAAGGGATTGTCACGGCCCAGCAGGGTGATGCCGGCGGCGACGTTGCCGGCCTCCCAGAACGCGTGGCCTGCGGCGTGCGCCGGAGTACGGTAGCGCCACAATTGCAGGGCCTTGGTCACGATCACATACCACGAGGCCATCGACATCATCGTCAGCAGAAGCGCCACCGCCTTGGTGACGACATCGCCTTGCGACCACAGGGCCGTGAGGCCGTAGGGACTTGCATCCATTGCTGATTCCTTTCGTTCGGGGTTACTGCGTCAATTGAAATTTGATCGGTACGACCACATAGGCAGGCAGCGCCCTGCCCTGCTCCACATAGGGCTGGAAGCGCGCGCGCCGGACGGCCTCGCGCGCGGCCTGGTCGAGGCTGGCGATGCCGGAAGAACGTTCCAGTGCAATCTGCTCCACCCCGCCCTGGGCATCGATCAGCACGCGCAGCAGCACCTCGCCTTCATCGCCGCGACGGCGGGCCGCAGCGGGATAGACCGGCTGCGGTGCAGTAAGGTACTGAACGCCGCTGGTAATGACGGGCGGGCGGATCATCGGGGCGGCCGGCGTCACCGGGGCAGCGGCGGCCTCGGGCGCAGACGCTGGAGCAGCTGGCGAGGAAGGAGCAGATGGCGCGGATGGCGCGGATGGCGCGGATGGCGCAGACGACGTATCGGCAGAAGTGACCATGGTCGGCGCGGGTGCCACGGCCTGACGGGTGTGCGGCACGGGTGTCGGCCGCAATGGCACAGTGCGCACGGGGGCTGCAGGATGCGGTGATGTCGCAGGCAAGGGCGGCTGCGGTGCGGACTCGAGGAGCGCCAGCATCACGGTGGGCGGTACCGGTGGCTTGGCGGTGGACGCTGGCAAGGCGTGCATCTGCGTGGCCAGCCACAGCAAGCCCAGATGCGCAGCCAGCACCAGCAGCGCCGGCTGCGCACTGCGCAACATGGCTGCACCGTGAACCGTGCGCTGTGGAGAAAGAGGGAGGGATGACAGCATGACTCTCGCCGCATCGCGCGGCCTTGCTCTGAAAAAAGCAGGAGTCTAGGCAGTCAAGATGACCTCGCCGTTACGCATCGATGACAACGGCGTCAGGAAAGCCCCGCGAGATGTAAAAATTTGTTGGCAGCATGCCGGGGCAGTGAACTCTGCGGATCAGATCGGGAGATCACGCCTCTCTGTGTCCTGCGGAGGTGGCACGCCAGCAGAGGATCGATCCGGCGCACACCAGCGCCGCGCCGACCCAGAACGACGGCGGCAGCGGCGCACGCAGCAGCGCGGCCGACAGTGCCGAGGACAACACCGGGATGAAATACGATGCCCCCGCCAGCACCGTCACGTTCCCGTGCAGGATGCCCACATTCCAGGCCGCATAACCCAGCCCCATGGCGGCAGCCGCCAGCAGCAGATAGACCAGCGCGGGCACGCTGAAGGAAAGTTCAGCGGCATGACCGCCCAGCAGGACCTTCACCCACAAGGCCAAGGCCACCAGCATGAAGAAAGGCGTCACACCGTTCCTGCCCTCGGCGATGCGGGTGGTCACGGTGCAGTAGGCCGCCCAGATCAGGGCACCGATGAAGGCCAGGCCATAGCTCAGGGGATTGTCCTGAATGTTGGCCAGCATGACCGGCAGGTCCAGGCCCTGATTGCCGCCCAGCACCCAGCAGATGCCCAGCATGGACAGGATGAAGCCCGGCACCACCAGCAGCGTCGCGCGCTGCCCGCCGAAGAGAATCGCCGCCACCAGCGTGAAGGTCGGCCACAGGTAGTTGACCATGCCCACTTCGATGGCCTGGCGGCCGGTATGGGCGTAGCCGATCGAGAGCGACAGGCACAGTTCATACGCCACGAACAGCACGCTGCCCCACACCAGATACCTGCGCGGGAAGCTGGACAGGCGCGGGAAACCGACCGACACCATCAGGATCAGCGAGGCCACCGTATAGATGGCTGCCGCGCCGCCGGTGGCACCGAGATGTTCGCTCACGCCGCGGATCAGGCCAACGATGGCGCTCCACAAGACCACGGCGCTCAAACCGATCAGGGTTGCCTTCTTGCTGTTCATTGCACCTGCCCAAAAGCGCAAGAGTTTACCTCAAGGGCCGGGACCGGGCCTTGTGATAAAATCCTGCCCCTTCTGTCCGGTCTTCGGCGGCCATTGCCCGCGCGGCGGCCGGACGTGTTCCATGGGTTCCCTCGCCCCCATTCATCAAAAAGGTTCATATGACAACACTCGACCTGCGCCGCCATGCCGCGCTGCTGACCTGGCTTTCGCTGTTTCACCTTCTGGTGATCACTTCCAGCAACTACCTGGTGCAATTGCCCGTTTCGATCTTCGGGCTGCATACCACCTGGGGCGCCTTCAGCTTTCCTTTCATCTTCCTGGCGACCGATCTGACGGTGCGCTTCTTCGGTGCGCCACTGGCCCGCCGCATCATCTTCGCGGTGATGCTGCCGGCCCTGTTCATCTCCTACGGCATCTCGGCTCTCTTCTACATGGGCCAATGGCAGGGCTTCGGCGCGCTGGCGCATTTCAATGTCTTCGTGGCGCGCATCGCGGCGGCCAGCTTCATGGCCTATGTGCTGGGGCAGGTGCTGGACGTGCAAGTGTTCAATCGCCTGCGGGCTTCGCGCCACTGGTGGCTGGCACCGTCGGTATCGATGATCTTCGGCAATGCCAGCGACACCATCGCCTTCTTCTCCATCGCCTTCTGGCGCAGCAGCGATCCCTTCATGGCCGAGCACTGGGTGGAGATCGCGCTGGTCGATTATGGCTTCAAGATCGCCATCAGCCTGCTGTTCTTCCTGCCGGCGTATGGCGCGCTGATGTCCTTCCTGAAGAGCTGGTTTGGCCGCCCCTTGGCGGCCGATCCGGCTTGAGTCCTGCAGCGATTTCCATCCAACGGTAAACTTGCGGCTTTGCGCGGTCTGCCCTGGCCGCGCCCTCCTCCTCTCCACCCTCCACCTGGACTGCGCATGAACTGGCCCCTGTTTGCCCTCGCCGTTGCCGCCTTCGGCATCGGCACCACTGAATTCGTCATCATGGGCCTGCTGCCCGACGTTGCGCTTGATCTGGGTGTCACGGCTCCGGCCGCCGGCATGCTGGTCTCGGGCTATGCCCTGGGCGTGGCCGCCGGTGCGCCCATCCTCGCCATCCTTACTGCCAAGTGGCCGCGCAAGCAGGCGCTGGTAGGGCTGATGTGCCTGTTCATCCTCGGCAATGTGCTGTGCGCGCTGGCCCCCAATTACCCGTTCCTGATGGTGGCGCGGGTGGTCACCGCCTTCTGCCATGCCGCCTTCTTCGGCATCGGCTCGGTGGTGGCAGCAGAACTCGTGACGCCGCAGAAGCGCGCGCAGGCAGTGGCGCTGATGTTCACCGGCCTGACCGTCGCCAACATCCTGGGCGTGCCGCTGGGCACCGCCTTCGGCCATGCGGCGGGCTGGCGCTCCACCTTCGGCGTGGTGACCGGCATCGGCCTGCTGGCCGCCGTCATGCTGTGGACCATGCTGCCCAAGAAGATCCCCATGCAGGCCGGCAATATCTTCCAGGAGTTCCGCTCCATCATCGATACCCGCGTGCAGCTGTCACTGCTGACCTCGACGCTGGCCTCGATCAGCATGTTCAGCGTGATCACCTACATCGCCTACATCCTGCTGGACGTGACCGGCTTCAGCGCCCGTGAAGAAAGCTGGGTGCTGCTGCTCTTCGGTGCGGGCATCACCGTGGGGGGCCTGGTCGGCGGCAAGCTGGCGGACTGGAAACTGATGCCGGTGATGTGCGGCGTGTTCCTGTGCATTGCCATCGTGCTGGGACTGTTTTCCTTCACCAGCCATTACAAGTGGCCGACGCTGGCAACGATGTTCGCCTGGGGGGCCTTCGCCTTTGCGGTGGTGCCCGGTGCGCAGATCCGCGTGCTCGACACCGCACGCGGCGCGCCCAACCTCGCCTCGACCCTCAACCAGGGGGCCTTCAACCTCGGCAATGCCACTGGCGCCTGGGTCGGTGGACTGGCGATCTCGGCCGGCCTGCCGCTGACCGACCTGCCCCTGATCGGCTCGGTCTTCGCCCTGCTGGGCCTGGTCACGGTGGCCGTCTCGGCCTCGCTGGACAAGCGCGTTCGCGCTCCGGCCTGACTCTTCCCCGCTCCGGAAAAAAGGCGCTTGACCCTCACGGGCAAGCGCCTTTGTTCATTCCGGCGAAGATGCTGAAGCGATCAAACCGCCTTCAGATGCGCCGAAGCGACGAAGTTGTCGAAGAAACTTTCACATCGGGCCAATTGCTCCAGTGTCACGAACTCGTTGGGCTTGTGCGCATGGATAATGTCGCCCGGCCCGCAGATCACCGCCGGCATGCCGGCCTGACCGAACAGCCCGCCTTCGGTGCCGAAGCCGACCTTGCGCGCGCGTTCACTACCCAGGATGCGCAGTGCCGAACTCACCAGCGGATCATCGGGCGACGTGCTCATGCCCGGATAGGCCGTCAGCGTTTCGAATTCGATGCGTCCTTGCGCACCTTCAATCTGCATCTGCGGCAGCACTTCCTGTTCTGCATAACGCTTCACTTCGTCGAATACCTCGGCCGGGTCGATACCGGGCAGGAAGCGGTGTTCGAAGACGAACTCGGCCTTGTCCGGAATGATGTTGGGCGCGTTGCCGCCATTGGAGAGCGTGGTGACGATGGAGGAATACGGCACGTCGAAGTCGTAATCCTGCGCTTCCGAATGGCGCACGCGCAGCGCGATCTCGCGGATCTTCAGCTGCATCATGGCCGCATAGTCGATGCTGTTGATGCCCAGGTGCGGACACGACGAGTGCGCCGCATGGCCATGCACCGAGCAGCGATAGGAGCGCTTGCCCTTGTGCGCGATCACGGGCTGCATCATGGTGGGCTCGCCGATGATGACGCCGGTGGGCTTGATGTCGTTACGCTGCAGGTCAGCCAGCAGCTCGCGCACCCCCAGACAGCCCACTTCTTCATCGTAAGAGAACGAAAAGTGCAGTGGTGTGTGCAGGCGATCCTGCGCGATGGCCGGCAGGCGCGCCAGACAGACCGCGATGAAACCTTTCATGTCGCAAGCGCCGCGGCCGAACAATTTGCCATCGGCCACATGCGCCACGAAGGGGTCGGTATCCCAGTTCTGTCCCTTGACCGGCACCACATCGGTATGTCCGGAGAAGACCGTACCGAAGCGGCCGGGACCGGCATCGCCCAGGGTGGCAAAGAGATTGGCCTTGCGCCGTTCGGCGTCGTAGGTCAGGCGGGTGGTGGCACCGTGGCGTTCGAGAAGATCGCGGACCCATTCGATGAGGTCCAGGTTGGATTCGCGGCTGATGGTGTTGAAACCGATGAGGGTCTTGAGGATGTCCAGCGTCGCCTCGGTCGGTTGCGCGGCGGCTGATGTCAGTGGTGCATTCATGATGATGGTGTGCCTGTTCAAATCCGGAACGGCGGGCCAGCGGTCAACAGGACAGCAGGCTGCATGTTCCCTCAGAAGTGCAGCAAGCGGCGTGCCACGGCGGGCGCATGCTGGCATAGCGGCCGGTCAAGGCAAACGGTGCCCGCGCTGATCAATTCCCCGATTTTCACAATCTCACCTGACGGGAATTGCATAATTCAAGCGGGTTCGCTGGCGTGCAAATGAAGGTTTAGCTTACACCGCAATGCAGATAGGGGTTGGGGAGATGAAGGATCTTGACGGCAGAGGCCTGGATGCCGGCCGGCAAGGATTTGCCTTCAGAGCCAATTGGAACTCGCTCAACCGCCTTGTAGACAGTGACAACAGCGCTTATCAGGAAATTCCTGCTAGGAGCTTTTTCGCATTTTTGTCAGACTGCAGATGAAGTTTTGTGCCCGGAGAAGCGCCCGCAGAGGCCAGCATGGATTCCCGCGGCACAGGAATGGTGATCAGGGTCACTACAAGAGAAGGACAAGACCATGAAACCGCCGATCATACTGATGATTGAGTCGAACGGCGAAGCAGTAGAGCTGGCGCGCTTTGCGCTCTGGCGCAACAATTTTCACTGTGTATTGCAGTGGGTTGACGAAGCAGACGCGGCCATCGAGGGACTGTTGCAGCGTCGTGCGGATGGCGAGATGCAGCTGCCGGGCATGATCTTTCTGGACCCGGGCATGATGGAAAACAACGGCCTGGACTTCATCCAGGCCATGAAGGCGGGCCGCGACACGCGTGCGGTGCCGATCGTGGTATTTCCGGACAGTGACTATCCGCCGGAGATGCCTGCCTTGCTGGAAGCCGGAGCCGTGGAATATCTGCTCAAACCCGAGACGGCCCAGCAGTTCATGGAGGTGGTACTAGACCGTGCGCGGCGCTGGAGCAAGCGGCGGCGCAGGCGTTCAGCTTCAGCGTCGACTTCCAATGCAAGTGCAGGCACAGGGGAGGCGGACGGAGAAGCGGGAACATCCTGAGCGGAAAGAAAAAACGCCGTGTGCTTCAGTGCTCACGGCGTTGTTCTTGTGCCCGCGCGATGGACGGGCGAGGTGATGCTTATTTCTTCACGCGCGTACTGATGTGGCCATCGAATTCGCGCTGCGCGGCTTCGAGCTTCTTGAGGGCTTCCTGCCAAGGCTGGTAATCCGCCTCGGTGAGCCAGGAGCCGCCGGGATTCTGCTTCCACTGTTCGAGCTTGGCGGTCATCTTTTCATATTCTTCCAGCTGGGCGATGAGAAGCGATTCCATCTGCGTCTTCAACTCTTCGGCACGGACGATCCAGGGATCTTGTTCCAGTTCTGACATGGGCGGCTTTCCTTGGTGTGAATAATGTGTCGGATGCTATCACGAAGAGGACTGCTCACAGCCGAGAGGCGATTCGGGTGCACCAGGGCCCTTCTCTTTGACGGCGGCGGCGGAAGCGACTCCAGGTTTCAGACCGAGGCGGGGAAACGACTGACACAGGCATTTTCAAGAAACGAAAAAGAACCTGCCGAGGAGAAAAAAACTTCACTGAGGGTCAACGGCAAAAAAGTGAATCGGAAGTCACGTAAAGCAAAACGGCTGTTCCCAATCGCATGCACCGTCTGGACAACCTTACCAATAGCACCCGTCCTGGTCTCGAAATCGGCTTTAATCCCGATATGAATCAAAAAACAAATAAATCAAATTTAATATTTTAAAAGCATAACAACAGCCGTTTTTCTTATTGGAAACCACCGCGAGCAGCTGCTATTACAAACCACCTCGTTGTCTGGCAAGGGGATGTGAAAATTGGCTAACATTTGCCAAGTATGCAGCATTATCTGGTTATCATGTTCTTTCTCCCAATAAAATGTTTCTTGCCAAGCAAGCATTTAGTTGACGCAATACAGAAATCCAACAAGAAACACAAATAAAATGATTTAAATAGTTTTTTGTCGTATAGTTTCCCTGTTCGATCAACGACGATGCATCTGAATCAGATGCGCATGTCTAATCAGGCCTCGTGAAAGAGGCAATTTAAGGGGGCATTATGAAGATGACCGATATCAAAATTAGCGTGAGACTTTGCATCTGCTTCGCTACGCTGATCCTGGTGACGTGCGTGATTGCAGGCGTTGGTGTGAAGAATCTGTGGACCATCAGCGATGCGACAAATGAAATCGTCAATGATCGTTATGTCAAAGTCGCGCTGGTCAATCAGGCCACTGAGAAAGTCAACATTGCAGCTCGAGCGATTCGCAATGCGATCATTGCCCCGGACCAGGCGACGATCGACAAGTACCTGGAGCGTGCCGTCAGCAATACCAGCGAAGTGACACAGCACCTGGCTGATCTTGAAAAACGCATCAATACGCCGAAGGGCAGCGAGTTATTCAAGCGCATCAGGGACGCGCGTGCAGAATATGCCAAGCCACGGGATAACGTGCTTGAAATGATCCGGCTACAGAAAAGGGCTGAGGCCGCCGACTACCTTTTCAAGGAAGTCATTCCCGCGCAAGACAAGTTCTTCGCTGCAATGAAGGAAATGTCGGCTTTTCAGGTGTCGCTGATGGACAAGAGCGTGGCCAAAAGTGATGCCGCATCGGCCGATGCCATCAATCTGATGGTTGTGCTCTCTTGCATCGCCATTGTGCTCTCGACGGCCTGCGCCATCCTGATCACGCGCTCCATCATTCGTCCCCTCAATGAAGCCGTTGGGGTGGCCAGCGCGGTGGCGGCGGGTGACCTCACTGTGCAGATCGCCGCCACCTCCCGGGATGAAACGGGCGCGCTGCTGTCGTCACTCAAAACCATGAACGAGAACCTACATCGTATCGTCACCGAGGTTCGCCAGGGTACCGACACGATTGCCACCGCGTCGGGCCAGATTGCTACCGGCAACCTCGATCTGTCCTCGCGGACCGAACAGCAAGCCGGTGCACTGGAAGAGACCGCCTCGGCGATGGAAGAACTCACCTCTACCGTCAAGCAGAATGCCGACAATGCCCGTCAGGCCAACACCCTGGCCGCGAGCGCCTCGCAGGTCGCCGTGCAAGGTGGCAGCGTGGTGGGTGAGGTAGTTCAGACCATGAGCCAGATCAATGATGCCTCACGCAAGATCGTAGACATCATCACGGTTATCGATGGCATCGCTTTCCAGACCAATATCCTGGCCCTGAATGCTGCAGTGGAAGCAGCACGAGCTGGAGAACAGGGACGTGGCTTTGCCGTGGTGGCTTCCGAAGTACGTACCTTGGCGCAACGCAGTGCTGCAGCCGCCAAGGAAATCAAGGCTTTGATCGATACCTCGGTCGAGCGTGTGGAAAACGGCAGCCGGCTGGTGGAACAGGCGGGGGCGACTATGCACGAGGTGGTCGCCAGCGTCAAACGCGTCACCGATGTCGTCGCCGAAATCACCGCTGCCAGCGGAGAACAGAGTGATGGCATCGAGCAGATCAATCAGGCCATCGTGCAGATGGACGAAGTAACGCAGCAGAACGCAGCATTGGTAGAAGAAGCCGCCGCTGCCGCCCAATCATTGCAGGAACAATCCAGCCGCCTGCAGGAGACCGTCGGCATCTTCAAACTCAGCGGCAATGACGTGCGCCACGCCACCGCGGCGGTTGCCACTCTGGTACGCAACAGTGTGGATATCACTCCGCATCCAGCAGGAATGCCCCGATAGAGAAGCACCGTACAGAACCCCTTGCCAGTGCTGACATACCACTGGCAATTCACCCCGCCTCGTGCGGGGCTTTTTTTGACGGGATCACATCACCAATAATGGGGGTAGCGTCAACATGACTTCTCCCCCCCCTTTTATTCGGATGTTGATTTGCTCGCAGATTTGACCCTCTCCATTTGACCCACCTTCCATCGTCTACCAAAGGCGGCCACACGGTCGTACGACCCTTGATATCCCA